>NZ_JARUKW010000041.1 GCF_029688845.1 Natronococcus sp. A-GB1
TTCCGAATGCATATCGGCCGTGCTTATCGATTGAACTGAAAACCGTCTCCTCATCATAGTAATTCATGAAGGCACAAGGTCCGTAATCAAATGTTTCTCCATCGATACTCATGTTGTCGGTATTCATGACGCCATGGATGAATCCGACACGCAGCCAGTCAACAACCATCTCAATTGACGACTGCATGACTGCATCGAAGAACTCCAGGTATGTGCGATCCTTTGCATTTAGCTGCGGGTAATGCCTGTCGATAACGTAGTCAGTGAATCGCTGTAGTTCGCCGGATGCTTGGCCTGCAAGATACTGGAAGGTTCCGTATCGAATGTGGCTGTTCATCACTCGGACAAGGAGGGCTCCAGGCTCTGTTCGTCGTCGTTCGACTGTGTCGTCAGTTTCGACGACTGCCAGAGCTCTCGATGTTTTGATATTCAGATTCTGCATCGCATATGAGTACAGATACTCTCTGAGCATCGAGCTGACAGTTGCGTTGCCATCGCCTCTCCTGGAGTACGGCGTTCGACCAGACCCTTTCAGCTGAATATCGTATCTATTACCATCGTGGACATGTTCGCCGAGTATCATCGCTCTCCCATCGCCCAGGATGGTAAAACTTCCATACTGGTGGCCTGCATATGCCTGGGCGATTGGTTCTTCTAGGAGGTCCTGGCCTGTTAGAATTTCAGCATTGAGCTCCGCTGTATCCAATCCAAGATCAGCACATAGTCCGTCATTAAGAAATAAAATTTCGGAATTATCGATACTTTTGGGTGTCACCCTTGAATAAAGGTCTGAGTCTACAGTTTTGTAAGTGGTATCAAATGAAAAGGGCATTTAGTTTCATATGGTATTATCTCGCTTGCTTTATTAACCTTGCCTTTGGAAATGTTAAACCGATCAATTAGAGAGGTTCAGATGGGCGTGTGCTGCTTGCACGTTCTATATTGGACAGGCTTCCCTTGACAGCTATCGGAACACTCGATTGCTGTTCCGTTACCTGTTCGACCTGTATAGAGCAGATTGGTCTCGATCACAAGGTGCTTCCGTAACCAACAGTGGGCACAGTAGAGGGGTTCCCGTTGGTTAACCGCACACCCAGTAGTAGATCAGAGAGGGAACGAGGCTCAGTTGCTACGGAGTTGTGTGAGAAGGGGGCTGCTGCTCGAGTGATAACCCCATCTGGCTGTCCTGGCTGCTTTCGGTAAGTTCTATCGCTGTGAGTACAGCGGCTAGACATATCGATAAGCCGACTATCGGATGCTGAGAAACTGATTCGTATGGTGGCTGGGTCTACCTCTCGTCGGATGGCAGCACGATTGTCACGTCAGAAGGGGATGGAACCTTCCACGCTGTTGACACTGAAACCGACGATGAACAATGGACAGCATCAGTTGGGTTCTGGAGTGCTGAGGATGTAAGCGTCAGTGACAACGGAGACCGTGTGCTCGTTGCAGATCGAGGCAACGGCGAGATAGCCGCTGTCGGCAGTGGTGACCTCATCTGGAAGAATTCATACGATGTTGGCCCTGCTGTTGGAGCGATCTCTGGAGACGGTTCGACTTGGAGTATCAGCGTCCAAGATAACGATAACCAGTCCGGGGAAGTAGAAATCTACAGAGAAGAGTCGTAGATCATACGCGGCTCGGAAGCCTTCCTGATCTCGAGTTCATAACGGTTCAGCAGCTCTATGGGAAAAGGACTATCTCTACGGCTTAGAGTCGCTGATGCCAATGTCGCCGCCGCCAACCACTTCGAAGCCGGTGGCCGTCGAGCGGATCGCGTCCTCGTCGATCTCGGCGTGGAACTCCTGGATTTCGGCATCGCCGGTGCCCTCAGCGTCGGCCCATTCGGCGCCACGGATCGTCACGACGGCGTTGCCCGTCAGTTCGTTGACCGTCGCGATCTTGCCGCCGTACATCTCGCGGGTCGCGGTCAGCGTCCCGCCGTCGGTCTCGAGGCCGACCGTGTCGGTGACCAGCGGGAGATCGAGCGCGTTGGCGACGGCAGGGGCGACATCTTCAGCAAGCAGACGTTCTAACGATGCTCTCGGAAATTTTCCTCCAAACCGATCCGATGGAGGCAATGAATCCAACCATTATTGGGATTGTTCTAGCATACTCGCTGGAATTGCCGCAATCGGTGTCTGGGTGACCCGGAAAACTAACAGCACGGAGGATTTCCTCGTTACCGGCAAACGCTTCGGGATCTGGGCGGTCGCGTTCGCTGCGTTTGCCTCGATCAAGAGCAGGTTCGGATCTACAACCGCCAGAGACCGCATCAATCGCTCGATGAAAAACGCCGGTCAGTGAGGTTCAAAACTAGACAGTACTAGAGTGTATTACTCGTTAACTCCAAATACCTCAACAATCGATGCTTCAAGTGCGTTAATAGCCTCGTCTATTTCCGAACGAGTGACACACAGTGGCGGCGCCACGATAACTTGGGTGTTAGGCCGGCCGCTGCCAAAGAGCGTACCCCGTTCTTGAGCTTCTGAGCGAACGTCAGCCACGGGATTGCTTGCGTTGCCATCTACCCATGGGTGGACGAATGGTTCGTTCGTTTTTGGGTCGGCGAAGACGACGCTCCATAAGAGCCCGCGTCCGCGTGCGGTATCAATGACGTCAAACCGTTCCTCGAGGTCACGCAACCGAGATTCCAAATATGGGGCGACTTGACACCCCTGTTCGATGAGGCCGTCCCGGTAGACTTCAATGGCGGCCTCGGCTGCGGCACAAGAAACGGGATGTCCGGCGAATGTCTGTCCGAGATCGTACGATCCCGAACGGATCTCCTCTCCAATCCAGGCGTCTGCGATCACACCGGCGAGTGGAGCGTACGCGCCGGTCACGCCCTTAGCAAACGTGATCAGGTCAGGTTGGACATTTTCGGTCTGGATGCCAAACCATTCGCCGCATCGGCCGAAGCCGGTGATCACCTCATCGGAAACCAGCAGTACGTCATACTGGTCGCAGATTTCGCGAAGACGTTCGAAGTACCCTGGCGGCGCAGGATATGCACCACTGGTCCCTCCGATCGGCTCGGTGACGATGGCTGCGACCGAGTCGGGATCCTCGTTCCGGAGGACGAATTCCACGTGGTTCGCTGCCTGTTCCGCGAGCTCTTCGGGTGTCTCGGCATCGAAGGCGTCTGGAAGCGGTGGGAGGAACTTCCCGACTCCAGTCGTCGCTGCGCGCCGCTCAAGCGTTTTTCGCGTTCCTGGATCGCCGGTCAGTCCGCCCGCGCCGTACGTGCCCCCGTGGTATGACTGCCAGCGGGTGAGTACTGTCGGCGCGTCCTGCACCGTTCGTGCGATCTGGATTGCCGTCTCGTTGGCTTCGCTACCAGAGATAGCGAAGTATACGTCAGAGAGTGATCCAGGAGCGATCTCCGCGAGATCGGTTGCAAGCCGAGATCGAGTATCATTGTGTTTGGCCGAAGAGACGTATGGGATGCGCTCTGCCTGTTTCGTGATGGCCGCCG
Source organism: Natronococcus sp. A-GB1 (assembly GCF_029688845.1). Classification (GTDB taxonomy): domain Archaea; phylum Halobacteriota; class Halobacteria; order Halobacteriales; family Natrialbaceae; genus Natronococcus. The sequence continues at coordinate 3,479 of NZ_JARUKW010000041.1, forward strand.
TAATCTGCTCATTGCTGTGGCCGGCGTTGCAGCAGTACAGTTGCGATAGAAAATCGAGATACGCAGTGCCTTCGTCGTCGTAAACCGTCGCGTCGTCGCCCTCGACGATTGCGATCGGTTCGCCGTCGGCGTCGTACCAGTGCTCGATAACGCTCTCGTCTCTCAGTCGCTCATTCGCCATGCTTTTTCATTACGTACTCGGGTTCTTAGCTTCTCGGTTTAAATATACTAAAAGTAAATGAACACTGTCTAGTTCAGTACCTCTTCAGCTGACGTCTTTCTATCGAGTGAGTGATGGCGTCTCTGACGGTTGTAGTAATGAACAAACTATTCAATCCATTCGCGTACGCTTGCCCGGTTGCCCACTCAGGAATTGTGGAAACGGGCTTCACTCGACCTACAAAGTGAGTTACACGCCGATTGAACACGAATGGGGTAGGGGTACCCGGAAACAGGGGGCCCTCTCCTCTGAACCCTGCCTCCGTGACATCTAGGCTGGGTCACCGAGACTGTCAATGGTGGCGCCGTCGAACAACCCTCGATGCACACCAGCCGGCTTCATGTAGATACTTTCAATATTAATATCTATCTATTTACAGCGTGACAATTGTGGCGCTCGAAGTCGGTAGGTCCCTGGAAAGGTGACCCACCGTTTTGGCTGGCCGATGAACTATCCACGGTGTCGGAGGCAGCGGTTGAACGGGCCGAGGTCACAGCGACACGTTGACGCCTCCGACGTTCTCTGATTCTTTGTTAAAACCACTAATAACTTCCCCAACATGAAAGAAAAGAACAAGTCTACAAGAGGATATGAGGACCGAACACAGGTGGGTACAGGAAGCCAGGGGGGAGTCTGGCTTCTTGAGTCGTACGACGGTTGATCGGCGAGGTTGGTGGTAGAGACCAACCCACCGTATCCCTAAACGACTAGGGAGGCCGGTGGTGTGGCACTCGATCGGGAGTGGGGTTAGAGCGAGTAGAGACACACCGACCAATTGGCAGTCTTTAGCACACTAATTGATGATTTTGCACTAACTGTGTGATCTAATATGGCTGAACATGGTGATAGCTACGCTGCCGAAACCGCCAGCTGTCACTGGAGGTTTTTGTCCACTCAATAAATAACTGGAGACAGAATTTTCTATTCGCCTGTTTATTCAGCGTTAGCCTCGAAGGAGATGTCTTGTTTTCCGTCTGGTTCGCTGTTATCTTGCAGAGCGATCTCAATATCCAGGCTAACACTCTCCTCTGGAGGGATATTGCCCGAAAGACCGTCGAAGGTAAAACCTTGCTCCAGCGCGCACTCGCCCCCTGGCTCCAACCGAGTGCGTACTCCCGTCTCCGACACTCGAAGACGCGGGCATCGATGCTGGTACTCGAGAGCTGTCGTGGCGTTCGACCGTCGAAGAGAGCTCCAGCCGGTCGCTCCGTCAGCTGGAATCGATCCCGGACACTGACGGGTCAGGTACCATCGTCACGTCGGCCGCTAGCCTACGTGTACGCGCCGAGTCGGAACGTGAGTCGTCAGAGGCACCTAAGACGCCGGCTCGGCGATCGTCTTTCATACCGTCCAGTGGAGATCGGTACCGATGAGCGCCGGTACCGGAATGGCGCTGGCCGGTAACGCGCTACACTGATCCGGTACCAGACGGACATCGACCGCATCACACCCGACGACGGTCTCTCGCTGATCGAGGTCCTCTGATCCGACGAGACCATCCGTACCGGAGTTCAAACCGAGCCGAATACTGGGCTCGTCGGCTGCTAAACGGCGGTTGTCGAGTCCGCTTCGGGGATGTGATCGATCGCCTCCTCGAACGCGTCGAGGAAGGTATCGGTGTGCTCGTCTTCGATAGCCGTCGAGAGGTTCCCCATTCCACGGGGGGCGAGCAGAATTCCGTCGTTGCGCATCCGGATGAAGAGATCCTCAAGCGGCGGCTCGCCGGCGGTCGAGCTCTCGTAGTCGGTCACCGGCTCGTCCGTGACGTGGATCTGAAACAGCGAGCCGTCACCGGTGATCCGGACCGGGCGGTCGGACTCGTCCCCGATCCCCTGCAGACGCTCACGGAAGCGGTCGCCACGCTCGTTCAGCGCCTCGATCCGATCGGCGTCGTACTGATCCAGCAACGCGGCACCGGCGGCCATCGTCGCCGGGTTGCCGTTGAACGTTCCCGAGTGTTTGAGGCCGCCAGTCTCCGGGTGGAACTGGGACATGACGTCCTCGCGGCCGCCGAAGGCACCGATCGGCAGCCCCCCGCCGATCAGCTTTCCGAGTGCCGTGAGATCCGGTTCGACACCGTAGCGCTCCTGGGCGCCGCCGGGGGCCAGCCGGAACGACATCACCTCGTCGAATAGCAGAAGCGAGTCGGCGGCTGCGGTGAGGTCGCGGGCGGTCTCGAGATACGACTCCTCGGCGGGGATCATACCGCCGACGCCCATAATCGGCTCGAGGATGAAACACGCGTACTCCTCGCCGGCGCGCTCGAAGCGGTTTTTGAGCGCCTCGGTGTCGTTGAAGGGGACGGCGTCAACGCGCTTTTCGACGGAGTCGGGGATGCCCTCGTGTGCGCTCTCATCACCGACCGCTACTTCCACGGTGTCGTGGGTGCCGTGGTAGCCGCCTTCGACTTTGAGTATCCGATCGCGTTCTGTCCAGGCCATCGCCCCCCGGATCGCGTTCATCGTCCCTTCGGTGCCGGAGTTGCCGAATCGGACCTGCTCGACCGAAGAAATCCGGTCGACGAGGCGTTCGGCGAGTTCGACGATGTCCTCGTTCGGCGCCGCGACGTCGTTGCCGTGCTGGAGTCGGTCACACGCCGCTTCGACGGGCGCCTCGGGGGCATGACCCAGCACCGACTGCGTGTAGTTGTTGAGGAAATCGAGCAGCGTCTCACCGTCGGCCGTCGTCACCCTCGCTCCCGACGCTTCGGTGAAAAAAGACGGGTACGGACCGTGGTAGGTGACCGATCGGGTGTCGCCGCCGGGCAGCACCCGCTTAGCTCGCTCCGATAGCTCGGCCGACGCCGGTGTCCGATCTCGGTATCGATCGTACGGATCAACTGAGTCGCCGCTCATAGTAGCACACCATATCCGACACGCATATAAAGACATGCCAATTGTCAGGACAATAGCCGTGACGGCTACGGAAGTGAGCGGCAGCGTGTTATCGGCGATCGCCGATACAGACTGTCGGACAGATCGGTTCGCACACCGAACGGGCCCGAAGGCCCGTCGCCGACGGCGGCGGTCCGTGAGACGCGATTGAAAGTTCACTCACTGTCGTCCGACAGCATCTATTACAGTAGTCGTTGAACGCCATTGCACGCCCGCTCGCGATTCACAGTGATGCCCAAAGCGACCCTCATCCGGATAAACCGTCACTCGACAGGATGAAGTTGCAGATCCGATGTAGGCCGTTGAAATGACTGTGCACCCGGTGCACAGCGTTCTGAGAGGGGTTCAAAATGGCCAGAGAAAAGTTTGGCGTGGCTCTTTCAGCGGAACTCGTTGGCGAAGTTGAAGAACTGGTTAATGAGTGTGACGGTCTCGGAGCCATCCGCTCCGAGATCGGCGGAGCAGTCCTCACAGCGTACTTCAAATCAGACGTAGATCACGTTACTCGCGTTCGAACACGTAGATTTTTGCGCGAGTGGTTCCGCGCGAAGCGCGGAATCCCGACGCGGAAAAGGTACGTGGGCATCTGCACGTACCGATTCAAGCAACTCGAGTCTATACCATATTATTGAAAGGTTACCATTTCACGACTCCATCCCTGGGTGAACTCGCGACCCCGAATCGCATCGTGTATCTGGTGGCCGTCGGGCACGAAATCACAACACAATACCAGCCAGACTCACATTGTACACACGAAAAGGGCTAAATGTGTTGGCTCACAACGTACACATCATGAGTAGCGATAAGAAGCGCGTTCAATTTCGGGCGCCACACCGACTTATCGATCGAACTGATGCACTCGCGGACGTCCTCGGAGAAGACCGGACGGACATCCTCGTGACTGCGCTCCGGGAGTACCTCCAGGAGGCCGCTCACGACGACGCGCTCACCCAAGAGATCGCAGCCGCCTACTACGACGACGAGATTTCTTTCGAGCAGCTCAAAGCACTCGTCGGCGCCGAAGAGGCGGCGAATCTCCGGGTGTTAAAACAGCAGCTGGACGAGGACTTCATCGACGAGGTTGCCGACGCATAGATGTCGCGGCTTGTCGCAGACTCTTCTGGCCTCATTAGTCTCGGAATCGTTGCTGACGACGATCCCGATTCACTCTCAATTTGTCTGACCCAGTACGAGGTTGTGGTTCCAACAGCGGTCATCGGGGAACTCCAAGAGGTCGCCTCATACGATGACGCCCATGGTCGTGGCGCAACCGCTGTGCTTGAGCGAGATGAGATGCTCGAGAGACGGTCAGTCGACCTCGACGCCGAGTTTCCGCTCGATGACGGTGAGAACGCTGCTGTCACCCTCTCGAACGAGCTTGACGCCACACTATTTCTCTGTGATGAATTTAACCAACTCGGCTTGATCCACGCATCGCTCGCCGATACCCGGCTTGTGACGACGCCGACCATGCTCTCGGTCCTTGTCCAAACCGAGCAGCTGTCAGGTGCCGAGGCCCGGCAACTCCTCGACAAAATCAGTGACGCCCGCAGCTGGGACGCGAACAGCTACGTACAGCGGGCTCGCTCGTTGATTAAAGATTCCTGATAATATCTCCCTCGCATCAGCTGGCAGTTGACCCTTTACTCGAGCGCGCTGTTGATCGATGTCCGTCCTAGTGTACTACGGTCAGGAGCACTACCACATTCCTCGTAGACGCGTTCGGGAGATCACAAAGGAAATCTCGTGTTGCCGAGCGAACTCCTCGGAACGATTCTTCCACCTAATCGCTACGGTGATCCCAACGACCTGCTTGGGAGTGCGTTGTTCTGGCCACCGAACTCATCGCGATTACTCGAGCATCCGATGGTCAGCCCATGGATTCGACTAGCAGCTACACTCACGGCAACAGAATCGCTCGAGCAGCAGCCGCTTTCTCACACAACTCCGTAGTATCTTGATCGTCGTTCTATCGAGATCTACTACCGCGTATATTTAACCAACGGAAGTTCCTCTACTGCATCCGTTGTTGGTTAACCAGCCGATCTTGTGATCGGGGCCAATCTGCTATGTAAAGGTCGAGCAGGTAATGGAGCAGCAATCGATACCTCCGATAGCTGCCAAAAAAGACCTGCTGAATATAGAGGATGCAGACAGCAACCCGGATCGGTTTTTCAGACGGTTTGTACTGAATAAGACATCAGTAGGCTCGTAAATTGAACATTAGTGGGTTACGGCCAGTCAAAAGGGAGCTCATCTTGATGCGTATCGATTAACGTGAGAAGCGGCTCAATTTCATCGAAATAAGGGCCTCTGGTAATCGTCTCCGTCTGCGGGTCCCAATTAATGAAGCCTGCGTCTGTAAGCTTTGGCAGATGAACGTGGTGGAGTTCAGTTTCGAATGAATCAGGGTTTTCTCTATCAGCCGCGAATTCTTCGGTTTCGAATTCAGCCTCAGTCCGTGGATTGTGATCAGC
>NZ_JARUKW010000042.1 GCF_029688845.1 Natronococcus sp. A-GB1
GTTCACTGAGTATCGGGTTGACTACGCCCTGATGCGGTTTCATGGGGTTATCAACGAACACAACGCTGCTGAAACTCACTTGACCCAAACCGACGTCGAGTTACTGGAAGATGGGTTATGGTACGGAACTCGAAGCGAAACCCACACCGCCTCAAAAAAGGGCCATGAGCCACGGTTGTTGGTCCGTGTAGAGTATGAAACCGATGACTACCACATCGGAGATCTACACCGCTCGTTTACGTACGAACCCGACGGAGTCGAAGAGCGAGCGATGCGTGACATTACTGATGGAATCGTGAACGCAACAGAGTTTGTCACATTGATTGATTCCCATGCAGACGATATTGGCAGTATCTCTATTCGGGCCAGTCGCCGCCTCCGGATACGCCTTTCTGATGGTGGTGCTGAGGATGAAATCACCGATCTCAAACAAACTCTCACCGACGTGCTTGGATCCGAACACGTATCGTTTGTCATCGAATGACCCTGCAATACGTGCTACCGCTCTAATGACCGTCCTTTCAACAATCACCCTTCAGTTGAAGTAAAATTGACAATGGACACGATTCCCGAAGACTGTATTGTGCTTGAGATCCGTGGCGAATTCGGGCACTTTCGAAAGCCGTCGACGACGTCGCCTGCACAGACGTTTGGGATTCCACCACGGACGACGATCGCAGGAATGCTTGCTGGAATAATGGGGATGGAACGCCACTCTTATTACGAGCTGTTCAACCGTGAGAACAGTAGCATTGCGGTCTCACTCGAAACGTCGCTTCGGCGGCTTTCACTTGGTATCAATATTCTCACAACGGAGGGTTCAAGTCGATCTCTCAAAAGTGGTCGTCCTGGTATACATATTACAGACTCGCGCCAGCAAACCGTCTTTGAGGTTGTTTGCGATCCGATTTACCGGGTGTACGTTAGTCTTGAGGACGAGACAGTAATGGATCGAATGGAAACACTACTCTCGAGCGGAAAATCGGTATATACGTTGTCGCTAGGGCTTAGTGAGCATCTTGGTACCTATGAATACATCGGCCGATTCGACGTCACTAAGGAATCAGGGTCTGCATCAATACGATCTGCAGTACCCGGAGAGAATATCGATTTGATTCCGTCACCAGAAGCCCGGTACGTGACCGAACGTTCTCCGGCGTTCCTCAAAATGCGCGAAGAGGGTGGTCGGCAGGCAGATGGATCACAGACACTCACCTATGACCGGAACGGGGGACCACTTGCCCTTCGGGACACCCAATATGCTGTTATCAACGAGGACTGCGTCATTTTTTCCTGATCGACACCTCCACAATAATAGCACCCTCGTTTGGCGAAATTCAATTGCAGGAGCGAGCATATTGCCAAGGTTGACAAACTCGAGCGGTACGGGTTTGTGCGTCCTGACGAACGCTTCTGATCTCACGACACAGTGACTTTTCGAGCTAACAAGCGCTCTCTATCTCTTCGGACAATCTTAGGTTAACCAACGGAGATATCGGTCTTTTCACTGCCAATGAGACTCGTCCAGTTCGAAGCCTGCCCACCTGACGAACGCTCGAAGTAACTCCGGTCGATCGCCGATCGAGGCGATCGACCTGTCAACTTCCCACTCAAGATCCGTGAAATCGAACGGAACGAAGTTCCCGAGCAGGTCGATTTTTCCGGACTTCCAGACCTGTTCGACTGGCATTAGCTCAGGTGCGTAGGACGGCATCTTGGGAAAAGACACAGCGACGCGGGTCGCTGTGTCGAACTCCGGTGATGTCAACAGCCGTTGGGCATACTTGTGCGAGGAATCGTTGTCCCAACAGACGATCGCAGGTTTGTTGTGAAACTCCAGGAAGTCACGCATGAATTCGGCAATTATCTTCCCGGGGAGTCCTTGCGGAGTCATCCAGTAGGAGAAGGCAGTCGCGCCGCTGGCCGGCGCGACTGCCAGCACTCCGAGTACCTTCCAGCGCTCCCACTTCCCCGAGCTGACGTGGATTGGTGTCTGCCCACGCGGCCCCCAGGTCCGCACAACCGTTGATTGCATTCCGAAAGAACTCTCGTCGACGAAAACCAGAAGTTCGCCGTTCAGTCGTGCTTTTTTTCGATTGCCGGGACTGTTTCGGTTAGCCACTCCTCGACAGCCGCTTCGTCGCGCTCACGAGCGCGACGTTGCGGCTTCTGGCAACTCCAGTCAATACGCTGCATATAGCGCCAGGCGGTAGTTCTGCTCACAGACACACCGAATTCTGTCTTGATGACCGCACGGATCCGATCCAGTGTCCACCGATCAGTCTCGAAGCCATGCGCTTGCGGACCTGCTCCAGCAAGGTCCGCAAGCGCTGCTAGATCCTCTTTCGGAAGCTTTGGAGACGATCCTGGATGAGGTTTCGAGCTGAGGCCGTCGCTTCCCTCGGTCAGGTACATCTCTTTCCATCGATACACTGACCATGGTGTGACTCCCTCAAGTTCGGCAATCTCGTACGGACTGTGACCAAGCTCCAGCATGGCGACGGCACGCCGTCGCCGTGCTTCTAATTCCTCTTTCGTTCCAACAGGACGTGTCACAATGTTCAAACTACGTTCCGTCAGGAGATAGCTCTTTGCTCGGTGGAAAGCTCAATACAAAGACAAGGGCTTTGTTGGTTAATAGACTATCTTTCAGGGTTGAGTTGGTTGCTCAAGGTACTTACTAATAAAGCCACGGTGTCACCCAATTTATTACTCGGGCCTTCTGTCTTTCCAGTATGGCCATCTACGAGAGTGATCTTCCTGGCGTAGGAAAAAAATTCGAGATCGAACTCCAGGGCAGCGAACGTCTCGTCATCGTGACGCACAACACGGGGAAGCGAGAGGTCTACAAGAAAGCAAACGAGGATGCCGACAGTGAGAAACTATTCGACCTCTCGGATCAACTTGCCCGGACGGTCGGAACGATCCTTGAGGGTGCCTACTTTCAGCCGGTCCAGACTAGTGGTGCAGAGACCAAACTCTCTGAGGAGACCTTCCTTGAATGGTACGACGTCGATAAGACTGCTGAGATTGCGGGGATATCGATTTCCGACGCGAGAATCGATGAGCAGATCGGTGTTTCAATTCTCGCGATTCAGCGTGACGAAGAACTCATTACACCGGTAACGCCAGATACCGTCATAGAAGCCGGTGACAAAGTCATAGTAGCTGGCGAGCAAGAAGAGTGCCTCAAGTTCGAGAAACTGATTGGCGACGTCACTGGAGCTTGACTAACTGATGGTAAGACAGCTGGAGGTGAAAGTTGGTGGCAGTTGAATCGACCGCATTAATTGACGTCGGGATTTTGTTCGCAGCCGTTGCGTTAGCCGGACTCATCGCAAATCGGATCGGTCAGTCAGTCATCCCATTCTACATCATCTCCGGCATGGTGCTTGGAGAATACGTACTTGGCCGGATTGACTTCCCAGCGATACTTGGGACGGATCTTGTGCCGCACGGATCAGAACTTGCACTTCTCGAGACTGACTTTATTCATCTCGGGGCCGAACTTGGGATTGTCCTGCTGTTGTTTTTTCTCGGACTTGAGTTCAACCTAGATCGGCTCATCGCTGCCAAAGAGCGGATCGGTAAGGCGGGGACAGTCGATCTCGTGATCAACTTCGGAATCGGGTTCGCACTCGGATATGTGATCTTCCAGTCGTTCCTCCCGGCATTTCTCACTGCAGGGATCGTCTACATCTCCTCGAGCGCGATCATTACGAAGTCGCTGATCGACCTTGGCTGGATCGCAAACGACGAAGCAGATCCGATGCTCGGTACACTTGTCTATGAGGATCTTTTCATTGCCATCTACTTGGCTGTCGCCTCCGCACTCGTACTCGGTGGCGGCGACGTTGGCGAGGCCGCCGGCCAAATCGGAATTGCAATGGCGTTCATCCTTGGTTTGCTTCTGCTCGTTTATGTTGGTACAGCCTGGTTTCAGCGTAGTCTGGAGATTGACTCCCATGAGTTCACGGTGCTTCGAGTGCTCGGTATTACCATCCTCATCTCGGGTGCTGCGCTCGCACTCGGCGTCAGTGAGGCGGTCGCAGCCTTCTTTGTCGGAATGGCTTTCTCCTCGACCAACCACGTCCACGAACTCGAGAACTTACTTGAGCCACTCCGTGACACCTTTGCGGCGGTATTTTTCTTCTGGATCGGGTTGATCACCGATCCGACGCTGTTTCTCAGCGTCTTGGGACTCATTGCACTCGCGGCCATTCTGACGACACCGTCGAAGCTCGTCAGTGGCTATCTCGGTGGTCGGATCTACGATCTTGACGAGCGCCGCTCCCTGCGAGTCGGACTCGGCATGACCACCCGTGGCGAGTTCTCGCTTATTATTGCGAGCATCGCAATTGCGGGTGCGGGAACTGGACTCGCCGAAGGAACGGCCGAAACGATCTATGCCTTCGCTGTCGGCTATGTGTTGCTTATGAGTATTCTCGGGACGACATTCATGCAGTACGCAGATCAGATCGAGGACATCGCTGTGCCAGTACTAAAGAGGAATACAAAACAGGCGTCTCAGTCGGGTGACGATTGACAGCACTTCCTTCAGATGTTAGCGCCCTCAGTTAGCTAATCTGTCTCACTTACGTTCGAATGACTCCATTGAGATTGTGAGAGTGAAAGCGCAACTGTCGTTGTTCCCGTCTCATACGTTGATAAAAGGCAATACCGTACCTTCAGGCTGTAGAGAATATCAACTGTCGAGTTCTCCGGTGTGCGACGCCGATTCCACAGTGGAATGATGAGATGGCGCACGTTCCACGTCGAGTTCACGCATGCTCTCTGCCCGTAGTTCATCGGGATCGTACTCTCCGTTCAACAGTGCCTCGAATCTGTCGGCGAGCTGGTCGGCTGCGAGGAGGTCCGGAACAATGACGTACATAGCCCCTTGCTCGATGAGTTCAGCGGCCATCGGTAACTCCCTGGTCCGGACGACGACGTCGGTGGTATCGGCAAACGACAGGAAGTGTTCCGAGACTGACTTCGATTCAGCGGTGGAAATGATTAGTTGCGCCGCTTCAAGGTTGGACACGTCCGCCGTTTCCGACTCGATCGCGTCGGCGAACACGTAGGCATTGCACTTGTCCCGGAGATCGGGCAGTGCCTGCGGGTTGTTCTCGATCACGACGTAAGGCTGGTCAATCTCCTCACAGAACTCGACGAGCCGTTGGCCGTGACGGCCGTACCCAACGATGACGACGTGGTCGGAGATATCCTCTGGGACAGAGTTCCAGTCATCGACATCGTGATACGGCTGTCCGAGCCAGCCGCGACTAGCCATAGTACGGTAGATCTCTTCGTCATAATTGTGGGTTAGATTCGAGAGGATCATCGACACTGCGGCCGCGAGGATGATTGCCTCGAACACCGGCTCGATCAAGAGTCCGAGGACAAGCGCCTCGATGGCCACGATGACGGCGAACTCACCAACGTGATCCAAATTAAGACCCGTAATCATCGCCGATCGTCTGTCGTACCCGTTGTGTACGAGCAGGATGCCAATGACGATCGGCTTGATCACGACTGTCAGGACCACGAGCCCGAGAGCGATCGTGGCGATAGGCACGAAGGGAGAGAGAGCAGCCGATGGATCGGCCACTACCGCGGTCGGCGAGGGTAGTGTAACCAGCGCCCCGACAGTGGCGAAGAAGAGCGCGACGAAGAACTCCTGGATCGAGTTCAGCCCGTTGAACACCTCCGAGTACTCGACGGGGTTATCCCTGACTGCCAGCCCAGCGGCGAACGCGCCGATGACGATCGAGGTTTCGAGGAACTCTGCTGCAGCAAGGAAGACGATCAACAATGCTACGATGCTAATGAGCATCGCTTCGTCAGAACCGCTGGCGAGTCGTTCTATGATACCAAACAGGTACCGGTTGATAGCGATCGCTGCGCCGAGGAGCATGACACCATACCCGAGCTGTGCCGCGACCGGCTCTAGTGCGAAGGTGCCGGCGCTGACGATGAGTAAAAGAAACACCGCCAAGAAGTCATTGACCGAATCTATCTCGCTCGAGAGATAGTCGTGAACGATGTCGGACTGTGATTGGGCAAACAATGCGGTTCCGACAATCGTTGACGAGAGCGCAGCCGCGATCCCGACGAAGAGCGCCTGTTCGACCGTCAGTGGATCTCCAAGTCCTACGTCGGTGAGGACCCCGTACTCCAACGCGATGCCGACCATGAGTCCGAAGAGAAGTCCGAGCACGCCGAGGACGAGCGCCTGAACGATCGCGACGACTTCGGTATTCGAGACGACCGTACGAACCTGTTCAGTCTGGATCTGCACACTGAACATAAAGACGAGGAACGCGACTCCGAGCCGGGCGAGCTCGAGCATGAGTGCCTCATCAATGAGATTCAACTGCCCAACGAACAGCCCGGCCAAGATGAGTGAAGGTATGATCGACAGCCGCAACCCCTTCGCGATCAGCAACAGCGGCCCGGCGACGACGAAAAGGATCGCCATCGCGGTGAGCAATGCGACGTCAGTCATCGTCACCACCTAGTTGATCCGTGCTGTCGGGGAACAACTGCCCGCTTCGCAACAGCTCCATATCGGTGGCAATCTCTCGGTCGAAGGTCGATCTGTTCTCGAAGTACGACTCAAGGTATTCGACGAACTGTGCGACGCCGAGTTGTGGGGCCAGAATGACGTACTCGGCGCCGGAATCGTACAATTGCTCTGCCTCCTCGGCAGTTGCAGCCTCAACGAACACCGTCGTCTCCTCCGTTGTCTCTTTGAGCAAGATCTCGTTAATCTCCATTTGATCCGACGACGAGAGCACGAAGTCGGCGTACTTCACAGCGGCATCCTTGCGAATCTTTTCGTACTGGACGTCACCAAACAGGGAATCGTACCCTGCGTTTTCGACGGCTTCGACGTGCTCGACGTTTCGGTCGAGGACTACGATCTGGTCGTACTGGTCCTCGAGGATCCGTAACGCCCTGCGTGCAATCTCGTCGTAGCCGATTACAACGACGTGGTTTCGATACTCTGTGTCCGCTGGCTGGACAGGGTCAGATTGTTCCCATCGCGAAAGGTACGGTTCCACGCGCTCGAACAGCTGTCGGTTGTACTGGATGAAGTACACCGATACGCTCATCGTCATCAACGCGACGAGAGTGATGAAACCGAGCTCCGCTTGGCCGATAAATGGAGGCTCGCTCTCAACCGCAGCGACGGCGACGACGATCCCGAACTCGCTGACCTGGATCATCCCGATGCTGCCGAGGAACGTTGTTTCAAGATCGAACTGCTGCCAATTGAGAAGGAGGAAGAATACGACAAATTTGACGATCATCAGTCCTACGGCGACGACGACCGCCTCCTGCCAGTATGCGAGGAGATCGCTGGCTTCGAAATCGAGAGCCACAGAAACGAAAAACACCATCACGAACAGGTCAGTCAACGGGTTGACTCGACCCTGGAGATCCTTGCTGTAGGGCAGCTGGGCGATCGCCAGCCCGGCGAGGAACGCACCCATCTCAATGGAGAGATACGCGTCAACCCCAATCGGTGACAGGAGGAGGTTGATCTGGTCGGATACGAGGACGAACAAAAAGAGCCACGAGATAGCGACGAGAAAAAGCAGTCTCGTATCGCCGGCGATTCGCCCAAAGAGCGATGGGAGCACGTATCTGGACGCAGTGATCGCCGCGACGGTAGTGATCGTGACGAGTACCATCACAATCCCAAGCGTCATCGCGACGTCGGCGACGCCTTCGGGCCGGCCTGCGGCCAGCACCGCGAGAATAATGACGACAACGATGTCCTGGGCGAGGAGTACGCCGACGTCGATCTTGCCGTGCAGCGAAGTCGCCTCGCCCTTGTCGTTGAGCATTTTGATCACTACGGCTGTCGAACTGTACACTACCGCTAGTCCGATGATCACAGCCTCCTCAAAGGAAAACGGGAGAACGACTGCAAGACCAAATCCGACCGACCCGACTGCAACCATCTGTGGAATCGATATTTTTACGATCGGTGCGATGAGATGGCGAATTTCATCGATTCGCATTTTGATGCCAAGTAAAAACAGCAAAAATGCGAGACCGAGTTCGGCCATTGTGTCCGTGATGATACTCGGTTCCACGAGTCCGAGTCCGACTGGGCCGATCACTACGCCGGTAAGAATATATCCGATGATCGTCGGCTGCCCCAATCGAACCGCAAGAACCCCGACGAGTGCAGCAGCGACGAGAATGATAGCAACATCACCCGCGAGCCCGACATCGACCATCTCTTGTCTTACCACTATCTCTGATTGCTTTGATGAGCTGAAAAATCCACGGCATGATTCGCCAAGGCCAAAAGACGATAACCAGTTAATATTCGATCGTACGGAACGTCCCGGTCAGTCGGCCGAATACGGCATTCCAGCCAGAATGACGTCAGAGTTAGGATGCTCTCCTTCGGTAGCGAGTTGCTGGAGTGTCCGAGCAGCGGCGTACGGTGAGCTGGCCAGTGCGTGAAGCACCGAAATAGTCCCTCGAGTCAGCTGCAAGTTCTTGGACTGGAGGATTCCCATCGTCGTCGCAGTCTCTGGTCGATCGGCCTCAGTAGCGGTGATCGAGACAGCGATCTCCGGGGCATCTTTGAGGAGATCTGCTGACGACAAGAGTTGCGTCTCGGGCAGCTCCCGAATGCGGTAGATGTTTCCGTACATCCTGACTATTGGTAGCGGATAGTTTGGGACTCCAGACCGTACAGTAGGGACGATCGATTGCCCACTGGTCTGAGTCGGCTGGGCGGGCAGCGAAGACGGTCGCGCGGTCGCCTTCCTGTAAGGTACTCCCGCAGTATTGGTACTCGGTAGTGTTCTGGGAGCCGATTGGGGGAGTTGGATGGTTGTCGCCGATCTTGACAGCGAGCACTGGATCACGCTCAACTATTGCAACCTCATGTGAATCTGTAAGGTTCGAAGCGATCATCTGTCCCACCCAACCAGCACCCATGATGAGGGCATACATTGCTATCTTCCTATACCACTGTTTTTGTTTGTCTCTT
>NZ_JARUKW010000043.1 GCF_029688845.1 Natronococcus sp. A-GB1
GATAAGTGCAATCACAACCGGAAGTTCCCCAATCCCGACGAGTGGAATTAGCAGTCCGAAGAGAGCAATGCTCGGCACCGTCATCATCATACTCGCACTCCAGAGAATGCCCTTTCCAAGACGGTCGTTGTAGGTAGCAAGCACTCCAAGCGGGACTCCAATGAGGAGTGCAAACCATACAGAGTCGATGACGACGATAATATGATTAACGAGTAACTCCCAGAGAAGCTCCCTGTTAGTAAGGAAATACTCGACGTACTGGTTTGCGAACAGTGATAGCGGATCGACGAACGTAGACATCAGAGGACCCCCCTTTCGCGTAGATACTCTCTGGCTACGGTCTGTGGACTTGCATTGTCGATCGCAACTCGGTTGTTGAGTTCGCGTATTTGTTCAGTAGTGAGATCCGCACTCATTTCGTTCAGTAATTCGCGAATCGATGGGTGAGACTCGACCGTCGACAGAGGGACCATGGGGGCCGCATTGTAGCCCGGGAAAAAGTGCTCGTCATCCTCGAGCACCTGGAGATCAAACTGTAGGATGCGTGGGTCTGTGTTGAAGCCGACACCGATATCGGCTTCACCCTCACCGACGACCTGGTACAGCAGTCCGGACTCGATATTTCGGACGTCTATTTGCCCCTCTTCGGGAAATTCGTAGTGGTCGATGAGTCCGGGCCAGCCATCCGCTCTATCTTGGAACTCAGCGTTCAACGCTACTGTAGTCTCCGTATCCGTCTCGGTGAGATAGGACGCAAGTTCGGAGAGCGACTCTATACCGGTCTGTTCTGACCACTCGGGATTCGCCATGAGGACGTAGGTGTTGTCGAGCGGTGCTCGTTCCAGGAAAGTCAGTCCGTGCTCCGCCTCGAACTCCTCTTTCACTTCATTGTAGAGTTCCTCAGGATCAGGGATGACTTCGTCTTGCTCCGGTGGTAGTGTTTGCCAAGCTGTACCAGTATACTCCCAGTATAGTTGAATCTCGCCAGAATTCACCGCCTGGAAGTTCGTCGTGGTGCCGCCGAGACCAGTCTGGTCGTCAACCTGAAGGTCAGTATTCGCCACGAGCGACTCGAACGCGAGGTAGCCGAGGATCTCTTGTTCGGTGAACCGCTTCGACCCGACCGGAATCGACTCACTTCGAAACTGTGTTGCGAGGGTGAGACACCCAGCTGTCACCCCGCTGATCGCTGTGGCGGCGAGCCCACCTCCTCTTCTAAGGAGACGACGCCGTGTGTTTTGAGTTGGCACGCCAAACTATTTTGCCATAAAGACCCTAAGTATTGACCCACACTACTCAACCATTTATAAGCAAAGTACATGGGATAGCAGTAATGTTTATAAATGAGTATATGAAGGGGTTATAAATACAGTGTCCAACTCCCAGGAAAGAGGACAAACCCACACTATTATACTGTACAGCTCACGACTTCAGTCGCGAGCTACAGCGCCGGCCATACCGAAACCGCTCAGATCCGACGGCTTCGGTGACCCACAGACCATATTTGGCTACCGACGCACCGGGGCCCCCATCGCGTCCCGACACCCCACAAACTGGCAGTTGACTCGGTTTGCCTCAGCGAAAAGTGAGCCCGTAGAACGCAAACCGATAGAACGCAAACGCCGAATTCCGAGCAGGGTCGGAGTATGGATATATGATACCCCCACCGATTCGTCGGACTGGAAACCGTACCTCCTCCACGAACCGCCCGTTGGTGGGCGTGGAACGCCCACGACTGTCGTCGATGGATGTCTCCAGAGAGGTTGTTACTGCCGAGAAGTGCCGGCAGTCTCATACCGGGAGTTTCGAACCGGATTCTCGAGACGGGCCGTTTCAATCGAGTCAGCCTTGACTTCGACCGAGATAGCCGACGTATCGTCCGTGGCCTTCGCGAGGATCTCTCCACGTGGTCCCACGACCAGACTTTCGCCCGCATGATGCCGTCCTGATTGAGTACCGGAGTGGTTCGAACCGATAACATAGCACGTTTGATCGAATGCGCGGGCACAACAGAGGAGTCGCCAGTCATCGTCGAACGACTGCCGCCAGGCTGAGCTGACGGCGATATGGTCACACCCAGCGTCGTCGTACTCGAGTGCGAGTTCGGGGAAGTTCAGGTCATAGCACAGCAACAACCCGACTCGTCCAACTGGCGTGTCAACGACCACTGGTCCTGTTCCGGCTGCAAACTGTGTGGCTTCGTCTCCCCATAGCTGTTGCTTCCGATACGTTGCCTCGACCCCGTGGGAAGAGATGTACACAAGCGAATTGTAAACCTCGTTATCGGCCGCTTCGGGCAGTCCAACTAGTAGATCAGTACCGGTACTTTGTGCGATTCTCTGGAGCCGTTCAGTTATCGGTCCAGGTACCGATGTTTTCACCGTTGGCACGTCACCGAGATCATAGCCGGTGACACAGAGTTCTGGGAAGACAGCGAACACGGTCGACGGGGGGAGTTGCTCAGCAAGCTGCGTGATATGGCTGAGATTTGCGTCCACATCGCCAACAACCGGTTCGAACTGGCACGAAGCGATACATGCGTTTGTCATCGAGTGAAACGCCTCCTTCGAGAACACATGTAGGTAACTCAATTCTTACATACGGTAATCCTTGAGACGAACATCTTTAGCGCTTAAATAGATCCCCCCGCTTACTCGGTACCAGAGATTCGAGGCTTTGGTGTTGTCCCCCTCTCGGTGAGGGGAGAACGATAATTGGTCGGTTGAGAGGTCTGATCGACATACTCTGCGACAGCTAGTATAAATATCTGCTACAAGTTCGCCCTGTGGTTTAGGGGGGTGTCCCTGCTTGGTTATGCCAGACGATGTCAGGACGACAAGTCGAACACTCGACTGGGTCAGAGGACGCCGCTCCGACGCTCATCGATTGTGATATCCATCAAAAATGGAAAGACCCCGAGGAGGTTATCGCCTACCTTCCCGACCAGTACAAGGATCGCGGTGTGCAATCGCCCAGTATTCTCTACGACAACGTCGCAGAGTTCTCTCGGCGCGATGCGATCCCAGACGATGGCAGTCCCGCGGGGTCCAGTATCGAGAAAATGAAGGAACATCATTTTGAGGAATTCGGCGTAGATTATGCGGTTCTGACAGGCAACTCGTATCTCAATCTCACTGCTCTTCCCAACCGTGACTACGCTGCCGAACTTGCAGTCGCGAACAACAAATGGGTTATTGACAACTGGCTTTCGGAGGGAGGGCCATTTGTCGGATCGTTACTTGCTGCGCCACAGAAACCCGAGCGGATGGCTGAAATGATTCGAGAACTGGGGGACCACCCGCGCGTTGTCCAGGTAGTGATGCCGATGGCTTCACAGCACCCCTACGGTCACGAGTACTACTGGCCGATGTACGAAGCCGCCGAGGAGATGGGACTGCCCATCGCTATGCATCCCTACACGGAAGGCCACGGTGTAACGCGTCCGCCAACGGGCGCAGGACATCCGAACACCTATTTCGAGTGGCATACCCTTCTGGGTACGTATGCGATGGGACAACTCGTCAGCCTCGTCGCTGAAGGTGTCCTTGCGAAGTTCCCCGATCTCAACTTCGTTGTTATCGAGGGCGGACTGAGCTGGGTCCCACATTTCCTCTGGCGGATGGACAAAGACTGGAAAGCCCTCCGTGCACAGGTACCCTATCTGCAGAAACCACCGAGTGAATACGTTCGCGACCAGGTTCGATTTACCACGCAACCTATCGAGGAGCCGGATGACCCCGAGCATCTCTTACAAATTCTCGAGATGATGCATGCCGAGGAGACCGTGATGTTCGCCAGTGACTACCCACACTGGGATACGGATTCACCGGTGTACGCACTGCCACCGATGTCTGATGAGATGGAACAAGCCGTGATGGCCGGTAACGCACAGGAACTGTACGGGCTCCCGAACGATCCGACGAGCCTCCCGACCAACTGAGAGTGATTTGATGGAGAAACGCTTCGAAATCTGTTCGACTGACGAACTGCCACCCGGTGAACGAACGATCGTTGAATTAAACGGCCATTCGATCGGCGTATTCAACGTCAATGGTGAGTACTACGCACTCAAAAACGATTGTCCACACCAACGGGCACCCCTCTGTCTGGGGAAAGTGACAGGGACGACATCGGCTACGGACCCTGAGAAGGTCGAATGGCAAGACGACGGCCAGATCCTCCGCTGTCCGTGGCACGGATGGGAATTCGATATTGCAACGGGCGAGTCCGTATTCAATCCCCACAAGGTTCGTGCACGGTCGTTCGATACTGCTGTCGAGTCGACAAGCGACGACACCTCGGCAGAAAACGCTACCGATGGGGGCTGTGACTGTGGGGCCATTGAGGGTGATCAGCCGCCAGTCGACACGTACGAAGTGGATGTCGAAGACCAGCAGGTCGTTGTCTACCTCTAATGGATACCGCTCGAGCAGTGGAATTCGCGCGGTCAGCGAAGATGGCAGACGCACCGAACAATGTCGAGACACAACTAAAGGCACGCGTGCTCGACACGTTGGCAGCCATAACTGCCGGATATCGGCAGGAAGGTGTCGATACTGCCCGCCAGTACGCGATAGAGCATCTTGGTGAGGGACAAATAACACTTCTCGATACATCTCGAGACACAGTATCTGTCAGCGGTGGGGCACTAGCTAACGGCGTTGCTGCAAACGCACTCGATATTGATGATGGACACCGTGAGGTGAAGGGACATCCTGCTGCAGTGGTTGTTCCTCCTGCGTTAGCGGCCGCAGAAGCGGTCGATGCCTCGATACGCCACTTTCTTAATGCTGTTTTTGTGGGTTACGAACTCGCCGTTCGGGCGGGGTTAGCAATCCATACGGTCGATGAAACATACACGGGAACCGGATCGTGGGGCACACTCGGAGCCGCCGCTGCAGTCGCCCGACTGTGTGAGTTCTCGACAGCGGAGACGACACATGCACTTGGTGTCGCTGAATATCATGCCCCTCGGACGCCGATCATGCGTGGGGTGGAGAACCCGGGCATGACTAAAGACGGGATTGGGTGGGGGGCGTACACCGGTGCTGTGTCTGCACAGCTTGCTGAAATGGGATTCACAGGATCTGGTACCGTCTTCGATGAGGCGTCGATGGATGACACCTTGCACGATGTCTTCCACGTGACAGAGGGGTACTTCAAGCCATACCCGTGCTGTCGCTGGGCACAACCCGGTGTCGAGGCAGTCCTACGGTTGATGGCCCAACACGACATCGATCCGGCGAGTGTTCGATCAGTACACGTTTCGACCTTTGAGGAAGCGGTACAGCTGCAGACGCGGAAGCCACAGACACCGGCGGAAGCACAGTACTCATATGCGTATCCAGTGGCCGCTGCACTCCTTCGGGGTCGCTTTACACAGTCCGAACTGTCCGAATCAACACGAGAGGACTCCGACATATTAGCGATTGCGGACCGTGTCGAATTCGCTGTCGACACGGAATTAGATAGGCGGTTTCCAGAGGAGTGTCTAGCTCGTGTAGCTGTACGAACGACTGAAGGGACGTACCGATCTCCCGTAACAGCCAGTCGCGGTTCGCGGAGCGTCCCGCTGTCTGTCGAAGAACGGTTGGAAAAGGCACGTCGACTCGTTTCGCCCGCAATCTCAGCGACTGCAGTCGAACGTCTCTCTGTTATGCTCGAGAATGAAGGCCAGTCAATCAAGACACTGCTCGCACCCTGGGAATAAACACGGCTGTTGCGATTGCAGGGGAATTATACTACCGTTCACCGTAATTTGCTAGCTATGCTCACTGCACGAGTCAGCGTCCAGTACGACGGAGACTGGACAGCAGAAGTCGCAAAGCACGATGTGTTTGGCGAGTTTATCGCCTCCACATTCCGGAACAATCGCTACGTCGGTATGCTCGCGATCGAATCTCAAGATTGTGACGCTGTTCGCACCATTATCAGTTCACACGAGACAGTAGAGACCATCGATCTCGTGGAGCAGTATGAGACTAGCGACGGGCGATGTGCTGCGACAATGCTGCTCCGAGGACGGCTGAACGAGGTAACGCCGCTGCAGACACTGATGTACGAGGGGTATCTGCCTCTCGGTCCAACGCAGTTGGTCAATGGACGCGAGTGCTTCGATCTGTTGCTCGATGATCGTGATGAGCTATCAGCCGCTATCGACCTCCTCTCGGATTTTGGCAGTGTGAGCGTTGAACGGATTACACAGGATTTTAGACGTGAAATCATCCCGAGTCGCTCCGAGTGGCAGGAACTCCTCTCGTCAATTCCCCCTCGACAGCGCGAAATTCTGAACACAGCCGTTGAACGAGGCTATTTTGAGATTCCCAGAGAAGTGACACTCGAGGAGATTGCAGCGGAGATGGATATCACAAAAACGACTGCATCGAACCATTTGCGAAAGGTAGAGCAGCAACTCATCGAGTTCGTTCTTCCATACATTAATTTAGCAGTCAGAAATGAAAGCTAAACATAGTGGCACACAGAGCTTCCAACACTGATCGAAACCCCTTTGATCCATGCACCGTCTCATTTCTCTCTTCTAGCTACGTGGTTCTCGATCGAATCGGAGTGATTCCGGTTTTCTGGCTATCAGTTATTAACCGGAGGAGTAGAGTCTCTTAGTCTTCACTGTTGGTCTCGTTGCCATCTTCGGTCTTGCCGTCGAGTTCAGTGACTCCCTCCGACTCGATACTGAAGCCGTACGTGAGATCTCCCATTTCGGCCGAATACTTCCAGCCAGTGAGCACGAAGTCAGCTGTTTCACCTGGCTCGAGATCGACCGTTTTCTCGTCGTGTTCTCCGGATGGTCCTCTCACAGAGAGGCGATAGTCATCGGTGACGTTCTTTACCGTTGCGCCCCTGTTACTGTACTCGGAATCGTAGACTGGGACGTAACCATCGCTCACTTCAGTACTGATCGCAGAATCGACGACCTCGAGCTTTCCTTCGAGTTCCGAGTCAAGATCGAAGTCGCCCTCCATCTCGTCTTTTGAGACGTGCGTCCGGAATAAGGCGACCTCGGCCTCGTACTCGGATACATCTTCACAGTCTCCCAGCTCGACGGTGTATATTCGAGTCTCACCGTTCTCGAGCGAAGATTTGTCTTCACCATCTCCTATCATTCCGTCCAAGTTATCACCATCCTCGGAATAGAGACGAGCTCGGGTCTCGAAGCTGACCAGATATTTCTCTCGAGTGTTCTTCTCGAGTTCGACCTTGACCTTGCACCCCGCTCCATCGGCGTTCCATTCGAACCAGTGATCCCGGACTATCAGCTGCTCCTTCGCATCCTCGCGGAGGTCGAACTCGCCGTCGATACTCTCGTCCTTTCCGCCCTCGTCTTCGTCTTCGCTGTCGTCGGTGTCCTCGTTCTCCTCCTCGCTATCTTCGTCTTCGTCGTTTTCAGCATCCTCTTCCTCTCCTGATTCTTGGTCGCCTTCGTACGGCTCTCCGTCGTCATCCTGCTCGGAATCGTCACTTTCGTCTTGACTAACGTCGTCCTCTTGCTCGTCCCCGTCTTCCTCGAGATCATCATCCTCGCCGTCGCCGTCATCGTCAGTGGCTGGTTCGTCGTCAAGGTCGGCACAGCCAGCGACAGCCGTAAAAAACGCAACCCCGGTGCTCGAGAGCACCCGTCGCCGATCCATACGCGGATTATTTATTATCGTTATTGATAATAGTATCGGAAGGAAATGAATAGATAAATCACCCCAGAGTAGAGAAATGCAGATATCTAAATTTATGCTCAATATTCTTATTCGATTCCATCACTGCTTGGCTGTGACCACAATCTTCCTGAACGGCTGCTACACTCATTCCTAACGGGCGAACTCCTCTCGCTATTTAAAAGAAAACAGTTCTCGAGTTGCTACCCTCCTCGAACTGCCGATAGGTCGTACAGTTCGGACAGTCGGCTACCGTTCCCTCGACA
>NZ_JARUKW010000044.1 GCF_029688845.1 Natronococcus sp. A-GB1
ACTGTATCCAATCGTTCCGATTGTCGGTGGGGTAGCCTGTCTCGGTGTCATGATTCAAATGGAGTGGCAGGTCCAGGGGATCGGTGTTGGGATAGTTCTCGTCGGAATCGCTTGGTATCAGTTCTACGCGAAAGAGAAGGCAATTTCGACGACATTGATCGGCGAAGCTGTCGCACCACGCGAAGAAGAGCTCGAGGAAGAGGCCTACCGCGTCGTCGTTCCCGTCTCAAATCCAAATACGGAACGACCACTCCTCAAGTACGCGGCCGCGAGCGCGGCGAGCCAAGATCAAGAGGGTGAGCTCGTTGCCGTCAACGTAATCGAGGTCCCACCACAAACTTCGCCAGCACAGATCGAGTTCGAAGAGGAACGCGTTGAGCGACAGCGAGAACTGCTCGAAAACGCTCGCGATATTGCTGCCGACCTGGATATTGCAATCAGGACGCGAGCAATCGTTGGGCGAAATGCGGGCAATACGCTCCTCTCTGTCCTCGAGGATGAGAAGGCGGACCACGTGCTACTGGGCTGGGCCGGTGAGCGTCGCCGACGCGACGTCCTATTCGGCTCGACGATCGATCCGCTGCTTGAGCGCGCACCATGTGACGTAACTCTGATTAAGGATCCGACTGACTCTCCGGGGAACATCGTCACGCTGGCAGGTACTGGTCCGCACGCTTCGACATCCGCAAAACGGGCGGGCGAATTTCACCGTGCGTTTTCGGATAGCACACTCACGCTGTTGAACGTACAGCCCACATCTGAAGAGACGAAAGAAGAAGTGACGGCCGAGACCCCGGTGAGTCCTGAGGAAGTTGGACAAGAAACGATTGCTGCCACCGCCTATGACGCACAACTCGAGGAGGACGAATACGAATCTCGCGTAATCGTTGCTGACGACGTCGGTGACGCACTGGTTACGGCAGCGAACGAATATGATACCGTTATCCTCGGTGCGACAGGTACTAGCACTGTCGCTCAAGCTCTGTATGGATCGATTCCGCAACGGATCGTCGAACAGAGCGATGGAACAGTTATGATGGCTCGCGGTGAACAACGGGTCCCCCGAACGTTCCGACAAGCGCTGATTCAGCGTCTTGAACAATAACGTATGTTGCGGGTATCTCTGTTCGGCGTAATCAAGCTCAAAGGTTCGGTGGGTGAGGATCACACGGATATCTGCAATCACACCTCCGGAGGAGAGAAGGCATTGAGAGAGCACAAATGAGGCGGACACTGCACGTTGATTGGCGAGCTGGGCTGAGTCTGGTGGGGACCATCATTGCGTTCTTTTCGCTTGCATTTATGGTTCCAATTATCGTCGCACTCAGTTATGGTGGAGAAGATCTCTGGGTCTTCATCATCTCGATGATTCTCTCTGCCGGATTTGGAATCTCCCTTCGCCAGTTAGATCCTGAACCCGAGCCAGGTGCCCGAGAAGCGTTCTTTGTTGTCTCAATGTCGTGGTTACTCGTAGCCATATTCGGCGCGATTCCGTATATCCTCGCTGGAAACGGAACCATCGCCTCACCGGTAAATGCACTCTTCGAAAGTATGAGCGGGTTCACGACAACCGGTGCGACAGTAATGGGCGACATCTCACTCGATACCCACTCTCGCTCGATATTGATGTGGCGCCAGCTTACTCAGTGGCTCGGTGGAATGGGAATCATTGTTCTTGCGGTCGCCATCCTCTCTCAGATGGCTGTTGGTGGTGCTCAGCTGATGCAAGCGGAAACACCCGGTCCAGGAATCTCGAAGCTCACACCCCACATTGCCGAAACTGCACGTGTCCTCTGGCTTGCGTATGTTGGGTTCACTGCCCTTCTGGTGGCTCTACTGTACGGATTGCATCTGATAGGCTACGCGCCCAATATGGACCTATACAATGCGTTTGCTCATGGTTTTACAACGCTTCCGACCGGTGGCTTTTCCCCAGAAGCCAGAAGCGTCGAAGCGTTCTCTCCTGCCGTTCAGTGGCTCATTATCCCGTTTATGTTTATCGCCGGTGTGAACTTCGTTCTTTGGTGGCATTTCGTCACGGGCGATCCGTGGAAACTCCTTCGTGATCAGGAGTTCAGGTTATATCTCGGCGTGGTGACGACGCTTTCGCTCATCGGAACGTTCATGCTCTTTTTCGATGCCGGGTTGCAAACGACGGAAACCGGCCAGATCGGGGGTAATATTGAACGCTCCGCTCGTTACGCGATCTTCCAGATCGCATCACTGACGAATTCGACGGGCTATGCAAATATGGACTTCGACACCTGGGGGACACCCGCGAAGGCGCTTCTGTTCTTCGCGATGTTCATTGGTGGCAGTGCAGGATCCACGGGAGGTGGAATCAAGGTTCTCCGGTGGCTAGTGATTATTAAATCACTTCGACGAGAGGTATATACGACAATTCATCCTGAAGCAGTTCGTCCCGTTCGAATGAGTGGAGAGGTTCTTGATGAAGAGGCGATCCGCGGTATCTATGCGTTCACGCTGCTGTATTTCGTGCTGTTCTTCGTCGGTATTCTTCTTCTTGCGATCGACACCTCAGTCGCCAATTTCGAAATTGACACTTTCGATTTAGTGACCGCTGTAATTGCGACGCTTGGGAATATTGGACCGGGATTCGGTGTCGTCGGACCAATGGGTGGCTACGGTGACTTCCCCACGAGCTCAAAGCTACTAATGGTACTGTACATGTGGATCGGGCGTCTCGAAATCTTTCCCGTCCTTGTGCTGTTGACCGCCGCATACTGGCGTTCTTAAATCATCCTTTCACGTCGCTTGGTCGACGTACAGTCCGAAGACTCAATAGATAGCCCAGCCGGCCCAGGCGAAAATTTGAGCAAAAAAAAATATCTCGAGAAGACTTCCGTTCTGAGCACACTACGCATCTCGAGCGATAGGGACTCGTCTCTGGGATAGTGAAGATGAGAGCAACACTGCTTCCTGTTAACCAACGCTCGAAGGGAGTATCATCCTCTGTTGGTTAAGCTGCAGAACTATCATGGATTTTGCTGGTCCAGTCAGTGGATCGGGATATGAGCGACAATGCTGTGACGACCCTCGAGTGTCCGTCTCCCGATTGCTCGAGAAGGTTCGGAGCAAGCGCTGAGTTCACTGAACACATCAACACCGAGCACGCCGGCGAGTACCAACGCGACGACTGGCTGGATACCGAGGCCGGACGGCAAGCTCAGCGTGACCGCAACGGGAGTACGGACACGGATGAAGAGTGAGTGATTGCTCGAGCAGCCCGCACTGCCAGCGAGTTGTACGCATCATCGCCGTTATTTAGCAAGGCTCGGCGGTACTGTGAACGGTATTATGACGAGTAGCTCATTTTCTCCTATTGTGGCTAGAGCGTTGAGGTGGGAACGATGGCGGTTCCGTACTTGCCTGCTTCGACTGTCTCACGGATCTCTTCGAGATCACTCGTCATAGTAAGTGCAACAATAAGATGTATGCGAGCTTTCCAGACTGGGAGGTCCTCCATTGAAACGTCAGTACCCTCCTCATCGGACGGTGACGCTGGGCCATCAAAGTTGCGTGTACTGCTGACAACGGGAATACCAGCATCGAGAGTAGCTTCAACTGCGTCGCTTATCGCAGGTGACGTTCCGCCGCGACCCGAATGTTGTACTGCGAACCCATCAGCATCGTATTTCCCATTAACCGCTTGTTCCATCAGCGGTGCTTCAGCCCCGGCTCCCGTCGCGACGATCGGGACCGTCCTTTCAGGCGTTGCCTCGAGGTCACAGTCAGAGAGATTTGAGGAATAGCTTCCCGGTTCGCGGTAGATTAGTATCTCGTCATCAGTGAAACGAGCGATCGGACCGGGCGATCCAGAAGAGAACGTCTCTAGTGACCATGTATCGGATTTCATGATGTCGCGGGCGGCATGTACTGTTTCGTTCAAAAGAGCGTAAACCCCACTTGGTTCATCGGAGAGATGGAACTCATTGCGAGTAACAAGGCGTGCTGCTAAAAGCAGATTCGATGGACCATCAGCAACGATTGCATCTGCGGGACGCATTGCGCCGACAAATACAACGGGAATATCCAGATCTAACACCAGATCGTTAAAGTACGCGTCTTCTTCAATTGTGTTCGTCCCGTGAGTGACGATAACACCAGCAGCACCGTCTTCCTCGGCTTGTTTCGCTGCTTTTGCAACACTCACATAATCCTCGACCAAAAGACTGGGGCTTCCTTTTTGCGCCGCCTCCACGATTTCGATGTCAACGAAGTGCTCTAATTCTGGAACGGATTCGACGATTGCGTCTGCTTCTTCGGAGAGGCTATAGCCCTCATCAGCAGCCTCTTCTGTACTCGCGATGGTTCCACCGGTTTGTACAAGCCGTACCAATGGCCGCTCGTCTTCGTCAGGTAGCTCTACGTCTTCCAGCATCTCTTCGGCGGACTGTGCCGTTGCCGCCCCGCTAGCGAGGGCTGTCCCACCTGCGGCCCCCGCAAGTTGGATGAATAATCTCCTGTTTGGCATGAAACTTCCAGTTTCATCTCCCATCGATGCTTTTTCAGCATGTTTGTCTGCCATAGCGCTTGAGAGTTCGATCACTTGTTAATAGATTTTCTCCTATTATGTCCTGTTCAGGTTATACAACATATTAGTTATTAAATGCAGCATGGAGGTGGCCCAATATTCATTGATCAGCCAGTCAAAGAGGAGGTAAGTGAATGTTCCTACACTCATATATTAGAATCTGTTCTCTGGTTGATGAGAGACAGTTTGGCCCCTCTGCAAGGCATCATTTGTTTGACTCCGACGGCGTCTCTCGTATGATGAGACGCTGACTGAACCTCGAGTTGCGACAAAGTGGGAGTGCTAGGGGGTGGTTTTGAGCAACTCCAGTCGGCTGAGTTGCTCAAAACGGATCTGAAGAGATTATCATAAGATCATAACCGGAAATAGTGGATCCTATATTCCGATTGTCTTGTATCGCCGGTAGTAGTACAGTGGGATAGCGATATACGGAAGAAATAGACCTCCTGCTAAATAGGCCAGGGCACTTGGATGCCAGTCAGTCTCCGAACGGACGTACCGCATATCGAGATACCACACTAACGGGAGAGCGATCATCAGCGGGAACAGGATCAGTGCAATCAAGCCCGCTAATCCAGCGAGAATTCCGATACCTGTCGAATCGAGTATACCGAACAGTAGAAAACCTGCAAACCAAACACCGATACCCTTCAGGAAAAGACGATTCCATGGTCGGCTTTGCTCAAGAGAGTGAAGCCGACCCGAACTCTGATTGGATGTGTGTGATTTTGTGCTGGTACTTTGATTTGTTGTCGTCGAGATCTCCGCATCAGTTCCAACGGGTTGTGTTGGAGCCGATGCTGCCACGGGTTCGGGTTCGGTTTTGGTTTCTGATTCTTCCGTGATGTGCGGTGTATACTCTCGAACGATATCGTACGCATCTAGTTTGTGTACCAGCCGCTCGAGACTGTCCCCGTCAACAAGCTTCACATTGAGGTCCTTAGCGCGCTCCTTTGCCGAGTTAGTGAACTGATTCGATGTCACGACAACGACGGAGTCAGCGTCCGGCTGCTGATGCTTGAGACTCGCGTACTGTTGGATATCCGGTCCACCAACGGACGTATTTGGGCCGTAGCGCTTCGCCTGTATCAGCTTCTTTTGCGAATAGGGACTAGATTTTGTCGCAGTGACGTCGATTCCAGCATCCATTGATGCTTGAGATACCTCGCAGTCCCAGCCCTGTTCTTCCCAGAGATCGGCGATAAAGTACTCAAAGTCGTAATCATCCATCCCCTGCAGTATCTGCTTGATATCTGCATCCTCCAAACTCTGGATCTCACTTTGCTCGGAATCCGAGTTGTGTGAGGTAGTCTTGGATTCGGTTTGTGACCTCGATTGAGCCAATTCCTGTGCTCGGTCAAGTCGATCTACCATATCGTCTTGCGGAGCAGTGCCGATATTCCTGCAGGCAGTGACGTACCGATTGAGGATTTCGACTTCGTCTCGATGTCGGTCGTCCTTTCGGTAGATGATTCCGAGGTGTCGATAGTACGCCGGAGCTATTGCTGGAGAGCCGTAGCGCTGATCTTGTTTCTGCTTAGCTTCTGCCTCGACGAAGTCAATACACCACAGAAGTAAGTTCTCGGCTTCAGTATGCGCTCTTTCTCGTTTTAATTGCTTGATGTCGTCTACTGCTTCAGTATAATGATCATACGGGTATTCATGGGCCCGTTCCCAAACCCAATCGTCTGTTGCTAGAGGACTACTTTGTGTAAAGGTAGAATCCCCTTTCCCACGAGATGACCCGCTGAGGAGATTATTAAGTTTATCGAGCATGACTGTGTCTGTTCCCTATACGACAATAGGTGTGTCGTCATTTGAAAATTATCCGTTATTGGACGTTCGGTAGGTGGTTACGATAGCCTCATCTCCCGTACTGTGACAGCTGGCATAAGATGAGGGGACCTTCGTTCTGACAATCAATCGTAAGACACCAAGCAAACAATTAACACGTCTTTTTCCATATGAGAGCATAATGGGGCTCTTCGGAAATTCAGATGATTATCCAGAGCAGGCGAGGCGATTAGCGGAAAAGGCGCGTGGAAAGAGCATTACTGCCAAGCGACTTGCGGTCACCGATACAACACTACATTCGTGGTTACAAAGAGAGCCACTTCTCAACTATCTTCAGGGGGATATTCTTGACGAAGACCAGGAACAACCAGAGTACATGCTTTTTGGGCCGGAAGATGATCCAATAAAACAATATCGAGTGACAGGCAACTCGAATGCAGAACCAGCTCAAATATTTCGGCCGCTTGACTCCTATCGAGTAGTCTGCCTCATTACTGATCGCCGACTGCTTGTCTCTGTTCCACAAGAAAGTGGAGATAACATCTCAGGGTATGAGTATGAGTTCATCGAAGCCTTCTCGCTGCAAAAGAAGAGTTGGATAAAGGGGGAATTCTGGTTCCGAGTAAATGATACTGTGTACAGAATCCCTTTCGAGACCTCCTTCCTCAATAACGATTCTCTAGATGATATCAAGTCATATTTGGAGATAACGGCCGAGATTCCGAATGTTGGATCTGGTGAGCAAGTCAAAAAAGGGATAGCAGGCCGGAATAACCGTATTTCCTCTGAGCCAGACGACTGGTCTTTCATAGCTCAATTTGACCTCAGCGATCTTCCAGAGGAGGAGGAGCAGTGTCGATTCGCTTTCGAAATAGGGGACGGCGGGTTGGAAGTACAACAAGGAACGGAAGAGGCAGGTAGCACACGGCGTTATGTACCGTCCGCTGGCAAGCCTGGACTTGCAATTATCACGAACCAACGGTGTGTGTTCGTGATCGGTCGCGATAAGCGAAATCGGGTGCTTTCAGTTCCATATGGGAGCGTGTCATAGAAAGCGTCACGTACGAAGCAGCAGGGTGCGCGAAGTGTGTCCAACACAAG
>NZ_JARUKW010000045.1 GCF_029688845.1 Natronococcus sp. A-GB1
ATACAGTACGGATGGAATGCGAAAGTCCGGGTCATACTCGTCAGGGTCCGCACGCCGGAGAACGACAACTGCAACATGGACTAGTGCGTACGTAATGAGGAACATGAAACTCGCTACGTCAGCGAGTGTTGCGATCGGCAGTGGGCTGGCAATGAGTATGAGAATAACAGCCCCGGTCGCGAGAATCGCCCGATAGGGCGTCCGGTACCGATCGTGGATCTTGTTGAGCCAGTTGGTGAGAATTTGGTCGCGTCCCATCGCGAAGTTAACTCGTGCAGCTGAGAGAATAGAGGCGTTTGCCGATGAGACCGTCGCCAGAATCGCACCAGCGATCATCACCAGCGAACCGACGGTTGCAAATTCGAGTGCGTAGTCGCCGACAACCAAGACGCCGAATTGACCAGCGGCTTCAGCCGCGACGTCAGCGACAGGAACGTCCGAGGCAGCCAGTTCTGGGACCGGAAGAGTTCCTGTACTAACGAGCATGACGAGAACATAGAGGATCGTCGGTGTGACGACCGCAGCGATCATCGAAAGTGGAAGGTTTCGACCTGGGTTCTTGATCTCTTCTGCGCTCGTTGCGATCACCTCAAATCCGATGAAGGTCACGAAGACGGTTCCTGCAGTGGCAGCGACGACTGGCCAACCCTCTCCCTCCCGGACAAAGGGATCAAGCAGAGTGAGATCGATATTTAACAACCCAATGGCAATGAAGACGAGAATGAGCGCGATGAGAATTATGACGATAACGTTCTGCAGCGATCCAGTTTCCTTGACACCACGATAGTTGACTGCAACAAGGAGTGACGCCATCGCAAGACCAGCGAGAATAACAGTAAGCGCACCGGAGGGTCGATTCAGTAGATACTGGCCGAAACCAAGCATGTAGAACGCCGTCGCGAACATCAACCCGGCCCACATCCCCCACCCGACAATCGTGCCAAAGAAGCTTCCGAGGGCGTGGTTGACATAGTAGTAGCTCCCACCGGCCTTCGGCATCCCGGTCGCCAGCTCTGACAGTGATAGCGCTGCTAGTAGTGCGACCATGCCGCCGATCATGAACGAGATCATGCTCGCCGGCCCCGCACTTTCGGCGACAATCCCTGGGAGAACGAAAATCCCTGCACCAATCATCGTTCCGAGACCGAGCGTGTAGGCTTCAAGGAAGCCGAGATCGCGAGCAAGCTCCTGATCAGAACTGGACATTTTCAGGGATCCTCCTGTGTACCCAGTCTTACAAGCGAGGAGGTAGATCTATCCCAGTATATTTTCGATACAAGAATCTGGTTCATATGTACTCTCCTGATCCACCCCAAGTAGATAAGTATATTTCTCTTTCCGAAGATTGGTCAGCTACTATTCGATTCAAATATCTGTAACACTGATTCATCGAAGTCGCTGCGAGAGAGAACAGTCAGAATATCACCAGCGTGAATTACGCTTTTGCCTGTGGGCGTAAGCACGTCATCATCGCGTTCAATCGAGACGACAAGCATGTCTTCTTCGAGCATGTCGTCGTTAGCCGCTTGTTCTAAAGACCGGCCAGCGATCGGTGCATCCTTATCGACAGGGATTTCGATAACTTCATTTCCACCAGCGAGACTGATGTAATCCGAGAACTGCTGGTGGGTTTCTCCGGGACCAAAGGAATGGTAGGCCTGGAACTGCTCAGTCCGGACAAGTTTTTCATCGTTGACCTCGACGCCGAGTTTCGTCAATTCACGAGCAACGTCGTTTGTTGCTTCAAGATCCGGACCAACCGCAAGGACGTGGATATTTTCTTCACCAGCCATGAATTCGCGGACGTTGATGACACCAGGAATCGTCCGTGCCTGCTGAGCGAACCGCGGGCGTTCTTCGACGGGTGCTGTTACCGTATACAGTGTTGTGAGCATCTCGTCCGCGTCCTTGAAATCGATATTTGCATGGTAGCCTCGAATGACGCCTGCATTCTCTAATTGATCGATTCGGTTCCGGATTGTGGCGGGAGAGACGCCAACTTCTTCGGCGATCATCGGTGCAGAGGTATTCCGGGCGTCTTGCATCAGTGCGTGGATGATGCGCTTGTTGACGTCATCAAGGCGAATGCTCATAACAACAGGTATATCGGCAGAGCAAAAGATTCCTCCCCTTTCTTTGATCTCCGACTCCGACAGTGCTCAACTACAGATCCTTGCTTCAGATTTTATTACCAAATCAGACTTTCGCTGATATCTCGTCTAATACTGTCGCATCAACAAATAGCACGACGTGATCGCCTGGTTGTGGTACCGTGTCCCCTCGAGGGCTAATGAGAGTACCACTGCGGGAGATCGCACCGATCACGACTTCACTCGGAAGATCGGTCATCGAATCTGCAATCTGGCGGCCCGTGAGGGCGCTTTCGTGGCCGAGTTCGATCTCAATAACCTCAGCACGGTCGTGTTCCAGCATAGCGATCTTTTCAGTTTGATCTGTTCGGGTAAAGCGGATAATCTCTTCAGCAGTTTCCTCTCGAGGATTGATCGCGACGTCGATCCCGACTGTCTCAAAAAGGTTGGTATACTCGGTATTGTCGATGACTGCAATCGTTCGATTTACCCCGAATCGGCGGACAAGAAGAGAAACAAGTAGGTTCTTCTCGTCACTGTCGAGCGCAGAGATAACGAGATCTGCGTCGTCGATATGCTCTCGAGTGAGAAATTCCGTGTCCGTCGCATCGCTCTCTATGACGAGGGTGCCGGGAAGCGCTTCGGCGAGTTCACGGGCACGTTCATGATCTCGTTCAATCAGTCGTGGTGTAAATCCATGAGACTCGAATTCACGTGCGGTTTGATAGCCAATCTCGCTACCGCCCACGATAACTACATCATTCGCTTTCGAGGTTTCGTCAGGGACATTTGCGATCGCAAAACTCTTGACCAAATCTGAAGCTCCGATAATAACAATCCGGTCACCGATTTCAAAACAAGTATTCCCTTGGGCAATGCTCATCTCTCCATTCCGAAAAACGCTAGCGAATGTTACTCCGTCAGGCTCATCCAAGTCACAGACCTGCCGCTCGGCAAGCGGACTTTCTGGACCGATTTCGAGTTCGGCCATCGTTATAAGCCCCCCAGCGAACGACTCGATATCTTGAGCTCGTGGAAGGTTGGAGAGACGAAAAATCGTCTGTGCAACTAACAAGTCGGTACAGATCATGAAGCTCACATTGAAGGCATTCTCCGCCTCTGCCCACACGTCCAGTAACGTGTGCCGACGAACACGTGCGATAGTAAACGCATCAGTTGCAGTCCTAGCAGCGCCGCAGACGACGATGTTAGTTTCATCATCGTCTGTGCAGGCGATTACCAGATCTGCCTTCTCGAGTCCAGCCGTTCGGAGGGTTTTGAGTTCGGTACCGTCACCCGTTACCACGAGAGCGTCAAACGAATAGATGAGGCCCTCAGCAAGCACTGGATCACGTTCAATTATTGCAACCTCATGTGAATCTGCAAGGTTTGAAGCAATCATCTGCCCTACCTGACCAGCACCGACGACGAGGACGTACATTGCTACCTTGCCACACCACTGTCCTTTGTTTGTCTCTTTGGGTTGATCAAGAAGAAATTCTTTGAAGATTAGGAAGCGGTCATAGAGGTGATTTCTACCAAGAAATCCGTCTGGCTCCTAATTAGTAGACACAATATCACTTCTCGCAGCCCGTTCTTAGAAGGGGATACTAACGGTAAAAGTTCCATTAGCTATTGTGGGATACTGAAAGTATGGAAGACTGGCGACGCCGAATCAGTTCTCAAGCAAGTCGATCTCCGAGTCCAGACCGGCTGTACAGTAATCGCTATCGAGCGCGACGATGAACTAATAACGGATCTCACTGCGGATTTTGTCATTCAGGAAGAGGACATTCTCATTGCTGGCGGTAGTAAAAAGTCGATTGAGCGTTTCAAAGAATTCGTCTCTCAACTATCTCTAGAAACAGTGTTAGAGTAGCTGCAAAGAGACGCGTATTACGGCAGCACCGCAGGAAAACGCAATAATCGCATAAGCGTATTCTAGAGACAAATCACGATCTCCCTGTGAGAGATACTGACGGACCATGTATGAGATACTTCC
This sequence comes from Natronococcus sp. A-GB1, assembly GCF_029688845.1. GTDB lineage: Archaea > Halobacteriota > Halobacteria > Halobacteriales > Natrialbaceae > Natronococcus. The sequence continues at coordinate 4,093 of NZ_JARUKW010000045.1, forward strand.
AGAGATCAAAGAGGCTCCGGCCACCAATATAAAGAAGCCGACAATCCACTCGTTTCTGGGAGAGAATACAGCAGTCGTTAGCTGTACTCCTGAAACAATCGATATGAGGACTATGAAGAGGTAATGCGCAATAGCAAGCAGAATGTTAAGAACACAAAGAGCAATGGAAATAGAGAGAACTTTGCCCATCTGCTCTTTAATTGACTGTTGTTTCATGTGGAGTGAGGTGGATTTATAGAAGCTAACTATCGGGATCCGGTAGGGATACAACGGGTACAGTTGGGTTTGTGACAAGGTTCGTTGTGATATTACCAGCTAGAATTCGCTTAATTCGGCTTCCTTCCCGGGCTCGAAAGACAATTGCATCAGCCCCTACGTCAGCAGCTTCAGAAAACAAAGCAGGAATCAGATCTGTCGCAAAGACCGTTCGGGTGTCGACAGCAATAGAGCTACTAAG
>NZ_JARUKW010000046.1 GCF_029688845.1 Natronococcus sp. A-GB1
ATTGGTTAGTCTCTATGTCGTTACTGGTGACTATTTCGTGGATATCGTTAAGTCGAGCATCTTGATCTCGCTGAGCAATGTAGTCGGTCATTAGTCGTTCAAGGGCCTTCTTGGGGTCTTCACCTCGGTTCTCGGCCTCAGATTTGAATCTGTCTTTGATGATTTGTGGAACTTCCATCCTTACATAATAATCTATAGCTTTGGAGATATTTACGACTTTCTTCCCTTAAGTGTCTAGTAGAATTATTCAAAAATTATTTTTTCACACTCCGTCAGGACTCAGACGGATAGTGAGAGGAATTTCGTCTGCACAACGCTGCTCATAGAGTTAACGTGAGTGTCGATAGATGCCGTTAGAGGAAATGAAAAGTCTTCGAAATCATAGATTTGATTAAGTTTCTTGTTCCCGGCGTCGAAGTAGCATAGTCTTTTCAAGAATACTGCTAGAGGGAAATGTTTATTAATCCAACACTCTTACACTACACCGAGGGTACTGATACAGTCCAAGGTGATCTACGATCACCGATGGACAGCGGTTGTTTCCGCGGTTTGCACCCGCTGATTCTCCGTTATCTTCCGTTTTCGGCCCTAATTTGTCCTCGTGGTTTGAAGTGAGTGTAGTAGTAGATACACCTATATGTGAAAAAATTATTTTGAAATAAAGATATAGACTATTTAAATGGGAACGTATGGAACATTCGAGTATTTAATGTTCTTTATGCGGCGACGGATTCTATCTCTCTTTGCGTCTTGATTTCCATCGAAGATACGTGTGAGTGGCAGCATTGTGTGTCGGCATTTATTTAATAAGCCTGTCAAATGTTATTCGTCGCTATCTGTGCCGGGGTCAGCGATCTTCCCTGGTAGACTCATCGGTTCACCCGCTCTTATCGTGGAGTTGGTGTTACAGCGGTAACGAGGATGACTTTTAAGGCTGAAAAGAATCGCGGCTGCTACTTTCGTCGACTGGCGCCGTTGCAGAGATATCTGTTGGCACCGCGAGACGGCGTAGTTAGTGGTACCGATGTCAGCCGTGGTCGTTTATTGTCGCCCCTCGAGTGAGGAGGTGCCGCGCTCACCCGCTGACAGTGCGCTGTTGATTCTGATCCATTTGCGCTATGTGTTCACCACGCTATTTTTGTCTGGTTTGAAGAACTTCAACAGACCGTAAAAATCAGTTACCGTTGGATCACTTGTGATGCTCCAATCCTTCAAGAGCGTCAAGAAGCCGGTCGAGTTTCAACGAGATTTCGTCAACCTCACCATCCAACTTTTCGATATCCTCTCTTAGACTGTCGATGTCGTCTTCAGAATTGACGATGCGGTGTTTGACTTCACCGTACGTCTTCTGCATCCTCCCGGTTTGCTTCTCGACCCATTCTACACGCTCCTCTAATGTCTGAGGGCGGCTCCGGGTTAGGTCTGCTAACTCGTTATGTCCTTCCTGTGTGATCCAAGTTTCTTTCGGGTTTAGGGGGTAGCGGTCGTCTTTGACTTCTTCACGCCGGATCAACCTTTGCTGCTCGAGTTTCTTGAGGCGGTAGTTGATGTCACCGTTGCTGTCAGCCCAGTGGACGGCTTCTGCGATTGTCGATGCTCGTGCTGGTTCGTACTCTGCGACGAGAGACAGTACTTCGAGGTCTCGTTCTGGCAGTTCGGCCATAGTTACATTCATATCTGCTCCTTGATAGGTTTGTATAGCGAATTGGTCAGGGTGTTCTGCTTGCTATTTTGGTTGCGAATTTCTGTTGTGATTCTCAAGGCAATAGCGTAGCGTCAACTATAGACCCCTGGTCAAGGCGGTAAAGCAGGTTCTCGAGTTCCCTCGAGAGAGAAGTGTGGGTTCAAAATTCTTTGTTGAGAGAAGAAGGGTTCCTCAACCAACTCCTCGAGTTATGAGGATTCCATCTAAAAGAATTGTTGTGATATCACTCGCATACTAACAAATATATATGCTATTGCAGCGTCATTACGTTACTATGAGCGACTCTGACGAGGGGGGTGGAGTCGATTCAGGGCCAGTACGATTGGTCAACCAGAAATCCAAGCACCGTCGTGGTGAACGCTATTGCGGTTCTTGAGAACGTTGAACCGTGCGATCTCTCGTCACCGCTGAACGACTATATCAATCCTGATGCACTTGATGAGGTCGTGTCCGGCGATAGTCGCGTCGTTGTTTCGTTTGTCGTTGATGGGTATCGGGTTCGCGTTGATGGTGATGGAGTGGTTATCACTGACGATTGAGTGGGTTCCAGTATCGGGTGAGACCGAGTAGGGTGGACACCGGGTACAGGATGAAAAACCACCCGTGGTGGGTCACCAGTGTCGCCGCTGTAGATTACTTGATGACGAACTCAAATTTAAGTGCGGAGGAGAGACCAACCTGTGGCGCAGCTGCCAACTGAACATGTACAGGATAACCTGCTCATCGCAATAGCGCTATCGCGAGACTCCTACGCCTTCAAAGAGGCTGAATCGGTGAACGCGTCGAAGCGATATCTATTGACGCCGTTACGGAGTGTTCACGGCATTAAATTTTAATATCTCGTCTACATATGTGCGCCCAGAATGATATATGATAACATAAGACACATTATCTACGGTGAGGAAGAGACTCGTATTCGAGCAACGTGGCGTATTCTTCTCGGACTAATCCTGGTACTCTTTTTACCACAATTACTCGTCCCGCTCATTGCTTTCGCTACTGTTGGTGATCCAATGGGCCAGCATCTCCTGATGAGTATATTTATGTTTTTTATGACTGCGATGGCACTGATTTTTCTCGTCGGATTCGCACGGTTCATTGACCGCCGACCAGTCAGAGAGTACGGTTTGAATCTTTCCAGATCATGGTGGCTGGATGGATTAGCTGGATTCATCACCCCTTTGGTCGTATTCACAGTCTATGTCGGATTGAGTCTGTTCTTCGGCTGGATCTCGGTCGAATCAATCACTGACGAGAGTTTCGTAGTACTCGCAGGATGGGGTGTTCTCTTCTTTCTTGTTTACATCCTTGGAGGAGCGATCGCGGAAGGAATCGCATATACAGGTATCGTAGGTCAGAATCTAGCGGAAGGCGCACGAGCGCACGGTGGTTCTGCCCAAGTTGCTGTAGCAACGGCCGTGATCGGCGGTGGTCTTCTCTTTTCGATCTTGCACTTCTTCGTTTATGGTGATCCAGGAGCATTTGGAGAACTACCTCTCAGCGGCCCAGTCTTTATTTGGTTTGCTGTAGGATCAGTGATGGTTCTGAGCTATTTTTGGACGGGGAACGCTGCGTTCGCCATTGGAGTGAACGCTGGTGCCAATATGGGAGGCTGGTTGTTCCATCCGGGTGATGGCCTTCCTGGTATACCACACGTGATAATGATTGAGCACAATCCTCCAGCCCCGTTTGATGCAGTGGGTGGAACACTGGCGGTCTCGTGGGTTATTGGCTTGGCTATCTTGGCAGCCTGGGTGTATTACCGAAAGGATTCGATTACACACGATACAGGAGAGATCCCACAGTCGCTTTAGTGGTGGTACAAAATCAATACAACTCCCACTAACTCTCACCGACATCCGTTAAAGACTTAACCTTTTACAGCAGTCACTGCGCATTATTCACATAAGTCGAATCGAGCCTGTTGAAATGATTTACCGATGCCCGCTTCTCGGCAGGCGTTATATAAGTCGCATCGTGACCATGTCACAAATATCAAAAGTAATCAAAATGTTAATGTGTAGAAAAATAGTTATTTTGTTTGAATGGATGTGTTAAGGTATGGCATACGTAGGAATCGACGGGGAAGATATGTACTACGAGATGGAAGGAGATGGGGATGCAATTGTATTAATCCACGGGAACGAGGCACATCACCGGACGTGGGAGCATCAATTTGAGGGTTCTTGAGTGACGGCGAATAGGGTGGACACACCGGATACCGAATGAAAACCGAGTGTGGGTCACACCGGATACAGAATGTAAAACTACCCCGTTGAGGACACCAGTGTCGCCGCTCTAAATCACTCTTCGAGCGAGATGTTTTTGACGAGTTCAGTGGTTGACTGACGTGAGGATTAGGGGATGGGCCTATGGTGCAGGTGGTGGTAGCCCATCCGTTTGCGACTCAGTGTCGCAGGCTTAGTTGGGTAATAGATCCTGTTAGTACT
>NZ_JARUKW010000047.1 GCF_029688845.1 Natronococcus sp. A-GB1
CGACACCGAACACCCGGACGAGATCCCGGACGAGTACTGATTAAATATCTGGTAGGTTGGCATACGAGAACCAATACCGGCTCCGTGCTCATAACCGTGGTGACAAGACCTCTTTTTCACGGGCGGTGCGTGCACACCAGCGATCGTTGCTTTCGCTGTCCGCCCCGCCAGGAGCCCACCGTGGTCACCGCGCCACCGAACCAGGGAGCTGCGATGCACTCGATCGCCCGGCCGGCTCTTCGGGTATCGTTTCCTGCAACGGGCACATCTCGTTTTGTCGACTCTTACGAACGGGTGCGACGCTCCAGCGATTCTTCGACGTGTGCGAGGCCACCGAGACAACCGTCGTGACCACGGACGGTGCTGTCGAGAAGGCCACCTCCGATGGTCAGGGTCGTTTCGTCTATTCGTCAAGAATGTCGGCGGTTTCCGAGAAGCACATTCTTCCGCGTAGTAGCGGTGTAGTTTTGAGTAAGTTGAGTCTTAAGTACGCTATCTCCACGATAATAAATATTTCCCTAAATAACAGTTTTTGAAATACCCACTCATGACTTTATTATATTCCTCAGAGGGTGAATATGTGGGGTCGTTTCCACAGTACTCACCAATGAGCAGTGATCATCATCACTCTGGAAATGCAGAATCGGAAAGGGATCGGGAGCGGTACACCTACGAGGAGGCCGCCGACCTCGACGAGAGGGCATTCGAGGGCGGCGCTGTAGATCGGCGGACGTTTCTCTCGGTCGCCGCCGCGACGGGCGCGGCGCTCGCGCTACCGAACGCGGTTGCTGCGGAGGTCGACCACCCCGCGCTGACCGACCGAGCCGCGTTCGTCGTCAATGCTACGCCGGACGACTACGAGGTGCCAGTCGTCATCGAGTTCGATACGGCAGCCGGCGTCCCGGCGGACTTCGAAACGGAGTACACCGACCCGGACTGGGACGTCGACGACCAGACCGCCCCGCCGACCGCGGTGACGCGAAGCGAGCCGACGCCGGCGGCCCACGCCCGCCTCGACGCCGACGAACTCGGATCGGTACTCGATGCGTTCGATGACTACGTCGAATCGGTCGCTTACTCCATGGGCGCCAATCCGTGGTGGCATCTGGAGGACCCCTACGCCGATGGCGTCTTCCCGCCGGTCGAGGAGTCTCGTGACTGGCTCTCGTTCGAGGAATCCGTCCAGGGGATCAGGTACCTAGAAGAGGAGGTCGCTCCCGACCGGATCGACTTCTACTCGATCGGAGAGTCTCCCGGCTGGAACAACCAGTTCACCAGCGAGGACCCCGACCCGAACGACGTCTACGTCGCGGAGGTCACGAACAACGTCGACGACGAGGCGTCTTTCGCCGAGAAGGAGAAGGTGGTGTACTCGCTCAACATCCACGGCGACGAGCGAGCCGGCACCGAGGCCGGCTGTCGGATCATCGAGGACATCGCCTACGGCGAGGCCCCCGACTTCGAGGAACTCCTCGACGACGTCGTCCTCCTCTTTCTGTTCACGAACCCGGACGGCTGGGTCTCGCGGAAACCGGAGACCGAGATCCCGTGGGTGGAGGGCCACAACTGGAACTTCCAGCGTGGGAGCGCATCGGGCCTCGACACGAATCGACAGTACCCGACCATGGGTTGGACGGATCCGTCGTTCTGGCCCGCCGAACCCGAGGACACGCCCGACGTGCGTCCCGACGATCCCGACGGTCGAGGGTACCACGAGATGGTCCCTGACTCGCTGGCGATCGTCGAGCACTTCCGCGACTACGACAACGTGGAGTTCCTCTGTGACTACCACGGGATGTACACCGCGGACCACATGGTGTTCAACCTCGAGACGAACGCCCCGTTCACCCACGACAAGACCCACGACTTAGACGAGGTGAGCATCCGGATCGGCGAGGCGATGGCCGACGAGTGGGGCTCGGTCGACGCCGAACCGCTCGCGTCAGACATCATGGCGGCCGCGGAGACGGAATACGGATCCTCGTTCGTCCCGGGTGGCGACAGCTACGAGGGCCTGTTCGACTGGGGGACGATCTACGACTCGCTGGCCTATCAGGTCACGGGCGCGTTTCTGGGCTGGGCCGGCCAGCCCGAAGAGTTCGGCGGCCTCGGCGCGGTCACCGTCGCCCCCGAAGTCATCATCTCGAACCACTTCGGGTCGGCCATCAAACAGTGGAAGCCCTACTGGACGCGTCACTACGAGACCGCCTACCGCCTGTCGATGCGCGAATACGCCCGAATGACCGCCGCGGAGACCGAGGCGACCGTGGCGACCGAGAGCCAGGATACCGCCTACGTCGCCACCGAGGCGCTGACGCGCTCGTCTGCGGACCTCCCGCACACGCCGGACCCGGACGGCGGTCCCCGCAAGGGGCACGCGGGCGGCCCACCGGCGCACGCGAGCGGTTCCTCGGCGGGCGGAACGCAAGTCAGTCGGCGCCACGAGACCGTCCAGCCCGGCCGGGGGCACGTCGACGTGCACGCCGGCGAGTCGGGACACTCGTTGTTCGTCCACTTCCAGGGGCTCGAAAGCGCCACCCAGGGGACGATCCGACTCGTCAACCCCGGCGGGAACGTCGTTCGCGAGGTCGACCTCGCGGAGCGGGACGTCCGCACCACCGACTTCGATGACTGGTTCGTCCAACGTCCCGAAGCGGGCGACTGGAGCGTCGAGGTCGATTCCGACGCCGACGTCGACGTCCAGATGGCCCTCCTCGAGTCCGAGGGGATCCCCGACCCCAGAGAGACCCTGGGGTACGAACAGACCGAGTACGAGGTCAACCCGATGCAGTTCTTCGACGACCTGGAGCCGTTCGTCGAGGACGGCGACGTGGACGCGATCAGCGTCCACCACGTCAGGGTGGGGCGACTGCTCCGCGGTCAGTCCGGCAAGCGACAGTACGACAAACTGGTTGTCTCCCACGACGACGGGATCGACGATCCCCAGTACATCTCGGCCATCGAGGCGTTCGTCGAGGCCGGGGGCGACCTCGTGCTGACCGACAGCGGCGTCAACCTGCTCGGGGTCCTCGACGTGGGTGACGCCGCCGACGTCGACGCCGACGACGTCCACGACATCGAGGTTCAGTTCGCCAACCTCGAGGACCGCGACTTCGACCACGACCTCCTCGCGGGGATCCGCCCCCGCCAGCAGGAGCTGTGGAAGGGATCGCAGCTCGGCTACACGACGGGCGTCGACCAGCCCGCGACCGTCGTCGACGAGGACGCCGTCCGAGAGGCGAACGGCGAGGTCGCCGGCACGATCGGCGAGGAGGGCGTCGGCGCCGGCCGGCTCGCCGC
>NZ_JARUKW010000048.1 GCF_029688845.1 Natronococcus sp. A-GB1
AGAGCTTGAAACTGAACGCATTGAATTAGATAGTAATAATGACGATATTTTCAGGAAGCTTGTCGTTCAAGATCAATCCTTAGACGACATTCCTGCAGAAACTGTTTCCCAGAGACGGCTAGTGAACGCGAAGCGTGTGATACGAAACTGGTTAGAAGGGAAGCGGGAAGTGTATATTACCGAGGACAGTCATGACGAATACTATGCATTTTTAAGAGAAGTACAAAAGATAGTTCGGACCGGTCTTGAGGTTACTCAGTATGTCGTAGAAGATGAGACTGAAAGCGGTCGTCTATTCGAAGTGATCAATGACCGTGGGAAAGATCTGACCAATCTGGACCGCATAAAAAGTTACTTAGTGTATTGCTCTGCCCGATTTAACGATAATGATATGTCTCGAGAGGTTTATACACAAATTGGTGAAGTTCTCGAGAATATCACCAAGTATGGCGGCACTGATTCTGATATTGAAACATTCGTACGTTATCATTGGAGGCTCTTCTCGGGTGAGCTAGTTCTAGCTCGCCAGACTAATTCTGAGTATACAACGGTTCACAGACGAATCAAGCACTTGGAGAAACATGCGTCATTGAATCAGGAAGAGCGGTCCGTTCGTGATTGGATTGACGACTACTTGGAAAGCATCTTAGCGTGCTCGAAAGCTTATCTTGTAATCAAGAACCCAAAAGAAATTGAGTCAGACTACGAGAGGGTGAACGAAATAGTTCGGGACTTACAAGGTTTGAATCGTCTTCCTGTATCGAATAATTTCCTTCCATTAATGATGGCTACGCACAATCGATTCGGGATTGGAGATGAATTTCGACGGGTCGTGAGTTTGTGTGAGAAATTATCCTTTAGGGTGTATAACGTAGCAGGACGGCGCACTGACGCAGGTCGTGCTGCTCTCCAAAGACATGGATATTGGATAGAATGGGCAGGTCGACAGAATAGAGCTAACAGGATTTTCGACGGTGGGCAAGCAGCACTAAAGTTCGATGTCCTATCTGAAGCAATCCCTGCTACTTGTCGTCGGATCGAGTCCGAGATTGGCAGCAATTGTCCAGATACATACTTCATGGATTGCCTGCTTAGAGACGACCTCTTCAATGGGACTGACCGCAACGATGGTTGGACCGGAGTTCGTGATAAGACAGTAGTTCAGTATTTATTATACAAATACGAGCATCATCTACGGACGAAGCCTGGACGGGATACTATGACTCAGATGCCTTCATTCGAGACTTGGAAGTCTGAGGGTATTAGTATCGAACACATCCACCCACAGAATGCAGAAGGTAATAGTGAACTAGATGAGATTACCGATACACTTGGGAATCTACTTATAATTGGTCAAAAGGATAATTCTGGTCTGAGCAACCTCGATTATGCACAGAAGTACGAGGATACATATTCAGATTCGTCTATGAAGATGTGCGAAGAGCTCCCCTCTCCTGAAGAAGGCTGGTCGAAAGAAACAGCAAATAACCGTGCTTGGAGGATTGTGCGCTTTGCATTAGAAGAATGGGGGAATCTGAGCAAAGCACACATTCGCTTCGACAAACAGCCCAGTGATACAGAAGTATCCCCCTTAGAAATTCGGAATATTGCACATAGTGTACGTAAGTATCACAAGAAGAACAGTGACGATAGCTTCGTCATTCCATCTATTAGATTCAAACGTGAGAATGTGACGGGAGAAGAGTGGAAGACAATGAATCATTGTGATTCATGCGAGGGTATCATCGTAGACCTCAACTCTTTGCAGGACTGGGATGCTACTTGTAGTGGTTGTTCATCTGATCTCCCAGAACCCGTATATAAGTTCCGAGAGAGCGATTACATCAAAGCGACATAGCACGTAAATTGCTGAACGCTCTTATGAAGAATATTGTTGGCGAGTCAAATGAAGGGATCTACTCGCAGGGAATGAGATCGAAGTGCCGGAACCCGACCGGGATAGGATTGTCCTCTTCAACTGGCCGGACACGATAGGAATAGCAGTCGAGTTGTCGTCCAGTCTCTTCGCTCAAATCATCTTCAAAACGATCTACGACAATACACTGAGTGTTGTGATAATCAACGTCAACATCATCGTCATGGATGTAGACGCGTACACGATCACCAGTTGAGTAAGGATCGTCAGCTGGTTGAGGGATATCTTCCATATTGACTGATGAATGTTTAAGAGGTAACCATTTGAAAGGGTTAGGTAATGTCTGAGGCTGTCACATCTGATCTCCAAGATGGGTTCGCTCGAGTCCACGAGGAGATTCGGGAGGAAGGTAGCGAGTTCGACTTCCGATTCAGTCTTGTAAACCATCTGTTCACCGACGCCCTCGGTTGGTCGCGTACTGAAGGAGAGGGGCATGTCAATTTCGAAGACGATCAAAAAGACGTACTA
>NZ_JARUKW010000049.1 GCF_029688845.1 Natronococcus sp. A-GB1
TGAGGGTGCTGGAGAAAGGGGGGATTCTGAGCAGTAAATCACGACATGTGAACGAGATCCAATTCTTCGCAGAAGCCTCTCAACCTCTCACTCTCATTACCTACCCTCATTACAAGAACTTGTGAGGTACTGCGACGTCGACAACAGCCCCTTCCTTGCCGTCTACCCCACTAATTTCTCCGTTTGCGCCTCCGATTCCATGAATCGTGAGGCGCGTTTCAGATTTGTCCCGATTGCTTTCGCTATCGACGCATTCTTCACCTTGATCGTCCCCGTGAACCGTGTTTTCTCCCTATCTTGGTGATATACCTCGTTGACCATCGACTCAGCCCCGGCACGTACGTTCAGAAACTCCTGCTCGTCTGGATCGTTCAACCGTTTGCGTCTCTGAGCCACTTCTAACCGCCGTTCGTAGAAGCCATAACTGTAGAACTGCTGCTTTTCCTCCACGAAGCAATTCTCCTTGTGTGGACAACCCTCACAGAACTCTTTGGCCATGCGTCCCGAAATCCGGCCACTCTCGGGCATGTACCGCTGCTCGAATGGTTCGTGTCCGGCAGGACACGCAACCATTCGGTGCCCGTCCCACTCCGCATCAGCAAGTGAGACGTTCTCCTCAGGTGGATTCTCACCCGTGAGTCCGGTAAAATGCTGTGTGATCCCATGACCAGTGCAGCGTGACTCTACCTCTTTGTGCGTGTAGCCACCGTCAACAAGGAGATCAGTCAGTCCAGTTCCGTACCGGAGATCTTCAACATCTTCATCCAACAACTCTCCGTCATCGGTGTTGTTAGTGTCCGTTCTGACGGCAGTGATGAGCCGGAACGAGTTTTCAGTCTCCTCGTCTGGATCGACTGTTTCGGCCAGGTTCGTCACGTAGCCGAAGTATTCTTCACCGCGTTTCCGACGGTACGTCGCCTCGTCATCGTGCGTACTGTGGAGCGAATCGCTGGGAATCCCGGAGGGATTCCGCAGCTCGATGGGCGAGTCCTCCTCTTGCTCTTGCTCCTCCGATTCAGTTGATTCCGCTTCGTCCTCATGCGCGTTGTCCTCGGTGACAGCACTCAATGTTCGGTGAGGTTCCCACCCCGCCGAGTCCTCGGCGGGGTTGGTATCATCCGTGTCTTCGTCGTCTTCTTCGAGTTCACCGAGCTGGTAACATTGTTCGGTGAAGGCACGCTGTAGGTGGCCGAAACTCTCCAGTTCGGTATAGTCGGGGTGGCTCTCGAATTCTTCGACGAGCCACCCCGCCCAGTCGGCGAGTGTCTCCATGGCAGCCGACGCTTCCTCAGGGTCAAGTTCGTAGGACAATTCTGATTTCTCCCTGTTGGCGAATGTGTCCATGTCGGCTGGAAGCTCTTCGAGGCGGTCTTCAGGCAGGTCGGTTAGGAAGTTGTAGACAACCCTCCCGAGCAAGTCCATCCGGGAAAGCTCCTTGATATTGGCCTCAACCAACGTCGAATCCATCCGCTGAGTGCTGGCGTCAATTTCGAACTCATCCTGGAGATAATCGCGGTGGTCCGTGAAGACCTCGTGCAACAGATCGCGTCCAGTGTCTTCCTCGTATTCGAGCAACCGCCGCCGGAAGTTGGTGAACGTCTTCGGGCAGATATTGTCGTCGAGAGATTCCTTGCCAAGAGCGTTCCGGACACGGAAATCGAAGATGTAGGCGTGTTCGAGTTCTTCGTCCGAGAGGTTCATCAGGTGTTTGATGATCTCCAACGAGACGAGTTCATTAACTGGCTTGTTCGGACGACTATACCCATCGTGGTAGAGTACCTCGAACTTCTCTTCATCAATTTGAGTGAAGACAAGATCGTAAAAGTGAGACGACCAATGATCGTCTAATTTCCGCTTGACGTTAGACGGAAGCTCTTTTACTGGCGAAAAGAGCTTCTCTTGTTCGTGTTCCTTGTTTTTTCTGAACATATGATTGAGCCAGTCCCCCGATTATTTCTCTACTCAAATATAACACTTCTACTAGTATATAGATTATGTTGGGGATAGTAGCAAAAACAGCTGACTGAGATTAGTTTAGTGATAACAGCCTATTAGCAATGGCGATTAGCTTCTGGTTCTACGATAATAGAGAAGGAGGACCCTTTCTACGGTGCCCTCGCGCT
>NZ_JARUKW010000005.1 GCF_029688845.1 Natronococcus sp. A-GB1
AACTGCGGGACGCGAGCCTCGAGGAACTGGGCGAGGAGTGGCTCTCGATCGTGGTACCCTACCTCGAGTCCCTCGAACTTGAACTGCCGGTCAGCGCGCAGGTCGACGACGACACCTTCGAGATCACCGAGGAGATGCTCCCCGAGGAGCGCGGCCGGGACGGCGGCCACACCGACGCGTGGGTCGACCTTCACGACGACCTCACCTACACCTACCGCGATCTCGGGCGCAGCGACACCACCAAAATTATGGAGAAACCAGAATAGCCGTTTCCGAGGTGGGTTGGTCCGGGTCGCCGGCGAAAAGACGAGCTGCCGGCAGACTCAAATACAGACGTACTCGTGTAAATAGCTGTGCGCGTACCGCGGTTGAGAACTTGTTGAAATTCCGGTACGGTTTCCCGTCGGAAAAGCTCCCGAGATTGGTGCTGAGTCGAGAGTATCCCGTAGCGAGGCCTCAACCGGGTATCTTGGATCTCGTCCCGAGCGGGCGTCGCACGTCTCCGTTCAGCGTCGCTCCAGAAACGCCCGAACGCCGTCCTCGTGCTCGGGCGTTCCGTACGCCAGCGATTGGGTGAGCAGCTCGTGGTCCAGCGCCTCCTGCCAGTACCGGCCCATGTTCTCGTGCATCGCCCGCTTGGTGAGCCCGAGGGTCGCCGTCGGTCGCTTCCGCAGGGTCTCGAGGAGGTCGGCGACCGCGTCGTCCAGTTCCCCGTCCGGGACGGCCTCGTTGACGAGCCCCAGCTCCGCTGCCTCCTCGGCGGAGACGAACTCGGCAGTCAGCGCCAGTCGCTTGGCGTCCCGAAGTCCGATCAGTTGCGGGAGCAGGAAGGTTCCGCCGGTGTCGGGGACGAGCCCGACGCGGACGAACGCGCAGCTAAACGCGGCCGATTCCGCGGCGTAGGCGAAGTCGCTGACCGCAGTGACGGCCAGGCCGGCGCCGACGGCGTCGCCGTTTACCTTCGCGACGATCGGCACGGGCGAGGTGAGCGCGGTCTCGACGACCCGTCCCAGCGTCTCGGTCGTCCGCTCGTACGACTCCTTGGGCGTCTCCTCGCGTTCGGCCATCGCCTCGAGGTCGCCCCCGGCGCTGAACGCCTCGCCCTCGCCGGTGAGCACTATCGCGTCGTACTCCTCCTCGTCGACCTCCTCGATGGCCGCTGCCAGCTTCCTGGCTTCGCTCGCCGTAAACGCGTTCAGCTGTTCGGGCCGATCGAAGGTGATCGTTCGGACTCCGTTCTCGTCATCGATGCGCATACGCCCGCGACAGTGTCGAGTAGTATAACGATTCGCATGTTCGCTTCGTTGACCGTCTCCCTTCGAGAGCGCGTTACGGCACTGAGGGAGCGCAATCATATCATAATAAATATGGCTCCGGTATAGTGTCTGATATCGTATCAGTCTGGGCTTCGCTCGGATATCTATCTCAAGCACCGATTCGACGCTGACGAACCGGACAGGTAGAGGCGCTCAAGGCGAAGAATACGGCCAACCAGGAAGAAGGCGTGTTCGACGAGCAGCGTTGGAGAGGCGGACGATCGATCGATTCCGACTTAGCTCCAGCTCTGCCAGAGTCACGTCTGAGAGGGCTGTATTGCAGTAGCTGAAGCTGTACTGCAGAGCTGCCTGATCGGCGCCCGCAAGCCACCAGCTAGATATTTATATGTATATAGATCTGGCACGTTTGGAGAGAGCGACCGAAACGGGTGTTTGTCTTTGAAAACCCGTCACAGAACGGTCCGGAAGAGACGCGGTTGCCGCGTTACTCTCGGAGCGCGTCCTCGCGCTCGGTTGCCTCGAGCGTCTCGGTCTCGAGGTCGGTGGCGACGACGGCGGGCTTGTAGGCACCGCCATCGAAGAGGTCGTGGTCGCTGACCGAGGACTCGACGAATCGCGTGAATGCTCGGCGGTTCGCGGGCAGTTCGCCGTAGACGACTTCCTCCTCGACGAGGTCGTAGACGGGAATGCGCGGCGTCAGGAGCGTGTTCTCGCCGACGACGCTGTTCTCGCCGACGACGAACCCGGATGTCACTCGGCAGCCGGCACCGAGCGAGACGTTGTCCTCGACGATGACTGGCGCCGACTCGACGGGCTCTAAGACGCCCCCGATCAGCGTGTTCGCGCCGAGCTTGACGTCCGCGCCGATCTGGGCACAGGAGCCGACCGTGTCACAGGAGTCGACGAGGGTGCCGTCGTCGACGTAGGCGCCGACGTTGACGAAGCTCGGGCTCATCATGATGCAGTCCGAACCGAGGTAGGCGCCCCGTCGGATCGTCGTCCCGTCGGGCGTGTTCCGGGTCCCGCGCTCGCCGAGGTCGTCGGTCTCGCGCAGCGGGAGGACGTCGTAGTGGTCGACGCCGCCGTAGTCGTAGGCCTCGTTCTCGCGCAGGCCGAAGTTCAGCAGGATCCCCTGTTTGACCCACTCGTTTGCCTCCCACTCGCCACCGTTTTTCTCGGCGGCGCGGACCTCCCCGTCCTCGAGCGCCTCGAGAAAGGCCTCCAGGGTCGCGAACTCGTCCTCGCCGGCCGACGCCGCGTCGACCTCGTCGTTTTGCTTGCGATCCCACAGCTCGCCGATCTCGCTCTCGAGCGTGCTCATTCGTCGATCACGTCCGCAAAGTCGTAGTTCCCCGCCTTCCGTCCTGCGATCCAGACCGCGGCGTCGACCGCGCCCGCGGCGAACACGCCGCGGTCCTCGGCGCGGTGAGTCAGGCGAACTTCCTCGTCGTTGCCCGCGAGGACGACCTCGTGTTCGCCCGTGACGTTGCCAGCACGGAGCGCGTGAACTCCGATTTCACCCTCTTGGCGGGGTGCTTCCCCCTCGCGGCCGTGCGTGCGCCCCGAGAACTCGCCGTTCGCCTCAATCTCGTCGAGTAGTCTGTTCGCGGTGCCGCTGGGGGCGTCGCGCTTCCCGTTGTGGTGGGTCTCGACGAGTTCGACGTCGTACCCCGGGAGGTTCCGCACTGCCTGGCCGACGACGTTGACTAGCGCCTGAACCCCGCGGGCGAAGTTCGGCGCGTGGAGCACGGGCACCTCGTCGCCGGCGTCCTCGAGCGCCGCGAGCCGGTCGTCGTCGAACCCGGTCGTGCCCGTGACGAAGGCGACGCCGGTCTCGGCGCAGGCCCGGGCGTAGTCCGCTGCCGACTCGGGTCCGGTGAAATCGACGACGACGTCGGGCTCGCGTTCCGCGAGCAGCGCGTCGAACCGCGCCGCGGCCTCGAGGTCGACGCCGTCGACGCGCTCGCCGTCGGGATCGCGGTTGACGGCGAAGGCGACCTCGCAGTCCTCGTGATCGGTGACGGCGGCGACGACCTCGCGGCCCATCCGCCCCGTCGCTCCGGTGACGCCGATCCCGACCGTCATGGACTGGCCTCTGCGTCGGCGACCGCCGTCGGCTCGTCCTCGAGTTCGGCGAGGACGTCCTCGAGCAGTTCTCGGTTCTCGTCGGTGAGGCGGGTCATCGGCGAGCGCATGCGGGCGGGGCCGTAGCCGCGGATCTCCATGGCCTCCTTGACCGGGATCGGGTTCGTCTCGATAAACAGCGTCCGGAACAGCGGGCCGAGTTCGTGGTGGAGCTTGCGGGCGCGCTCGTAGTCGCCCTCGAGGGCGGCTCCGACCATCGCACACGTTCGCTCGGGCTCGATGTTCGCCGAGACGCTGATCGTGCCGGTGCCGCCGACCGACAGGACGGGCAGGGTGAGCGCGTCGTCGCCCGAGAGGACTGCGAAGTCATCGTCGCGCGTGCGTTCGACGACCTCGCCGATCTGGCCCAGGTCGCCGCTTGCGGCCTTGTAGCCCGCGATGTTCTCGTGACTCGCCAGCTCGACGGCTGCGTCGGGCTCGATGTTCTGGCCCGTCCGCGAGGGGACGTTGTAGACGATCTGGGGCAGGTCGACGGCGTCGGCGATCGTCTCGTAGTGGTCGACGAAGCCCTGTTGTTCGGGCTTGTTGTAGTACGGCGAGATCAGCAGGAGGCCGTCGGCGCCGGCGTCGGCCGAGCGCTCGGAGAGCTCGAGGGCCTCGCGGGTGTTGTTCGAGCCCGAGCCCGCGATGACGGGCACGTCGTCGACGGCGTCGATAACGGCCTCGACGACCTCGATATGTTCGTCGTGGGTCAGCGTCGCCGACTCCCCCGTAGAGCCGACGGGAACGAGCCCGTCGACGCCCGCTTCCTCGAGCCGCTGGGCGTCGGTCTGTAGTGTTTCGAAGTCGATCTGCTCGTCCTCGTCGAACGGCGTACACATGGCCGGGAAGACGCCGCTGAAGTCGATGTTGGATGTCATGTCTGTGTCGTGTGGTGGTCGTGCGTTCGTCGAACGATTCTGGGAAACCGCACACCGGAGCGCGCCCGAGACGAGGTCGCCACGCTCGCCACGAGCACTCTCAGACGCGTTTTTTCGAGAAGAGGGCCGCGCTCGCTCCGCTCACCTTGGGTCCGACAATCGCGCGAGCGGTGCGTGGCATACCCGGAAGGCCAACCGGGACGAACTTATGGATTTCGTTGTCCTGCGATTCTTGCGGGAGCTCGAGGCGGACGGGCCGAGATGAGACGCACTCCGCCACGCCGTCTGTCGAATCAACCCGCGAAATTTATACATCGCGACCCCTTACCTCGGGGTATGACAGACTTCGGACTGAAAGTACGAATGTTCGTCGTCGGCTCGATGCTGGCGGCGCTGTACCTGTTCGTCGGGGCCGTCGGCCTCGCGTTCCTGGGGACAGGTGGCTGGCCGATCGTCCTAGTGTTGCTGGTGACGTTCCCGTTCCTCCAGTACAAGCTCGGCAAGTGGATGGCGACCAGGAAAGCCGAGGAGATGCCCGAGGAGGGACAGTACGCCGATATCCACCGCATGACCGAGTCGCTCTCCCGTGACATGGGGATCAAAAAGCCGACGCTGATGGTCCAGCAGATGGGCGTCCCGAACGCGTTCGCGACCGGTCGAAAGGGCGACGGCGTCGTCGTCGTCAGCGAGGAACTCATCCGGCTGCTCGACCGCGACGAACTCGAGGGCGTCATCGCCCACGAGCTGGCCCACATCAAGAACCGCGACGTGCTGATGATGACCGTCGGCAGCTCCATCGGGATGATGGTCGGCTACGCCGTCTACTTCGTCTACGTCTTCGGCGGCGAGGAGAACCCCGGCGGCTTCATCGTCGGCTGGATCCTCTCGATCTTCGCCCAGATGCTCGTCACGATCCTCGTGATGGCCATCTCGCGGTACCGCGAGTACGTCGCCGACGACGACGCTCGCCAGTACATCGGTAGCGGCGACCCGCTCGCTCGGGCCCTCGAGAAGATCTCGAAGGGCGCCGAGAACCGCGAGTCGACCGTCGACGAGGGACAGGCTGCGCTCTGTATCTTCAACTCCGAGCGTGGACTGCTCGCGACCGTGTTCGCGACCCACCCGCCGACCGAGAAGCGCATCGAGAAGCTGCGCAGCTGATCGGGCGTCAGCACGTTTTTTCCGCGACAGGTAGCCACGGATTGCCGGAGGGCCGCCCGTTGTGAGAAGGGTTTTCACGATCGGCCGTCACGGGTAGGACATGACCGAGATCCATTCGGGGCAGCGCGTCGCGGTTCTCGTCGACGCGCAGAACCTCTATCACACCGCACAGAGCCTCCACAGCCGAAATATCGACTACTCCTCGCTGCTCGAGAAGGCGGTACAGGACCGCCAGCTCACCCGTGCCATCGCCTACGTCATCCGCGCGGACTCGCCCGAGGAGGAGAGCTTCTTCGAGGCGCTGATCGACATCGGCTTCGAGACGAAGATCAAGGATATCAAGACGTTCGCCGACGGTTCGAAGAAGGCCGACTGGGACGTCGGGATGAGCCTGGACGCGGTGACGCTCGCGAACCACATCGACACGCTCGTGCTCTGTACGGGCGACGGCGACTTCTCGCGGCTCTGCTCACACCTGCGCCACGAGGGCGTCCGCGTCGAGGTGATGGCCTTCGAGTCCTCGACCGCCGAGGAACTCATCGCGGAGGCCGACTCGTTTCTGGACCTCGACTCGCGCCGCGAGACGTTCCTGCTCTAGACGCGGACGTCGCGGGCACGATCGACGCACAGTGCACCCGCGCCGATCACCAGCGCCGACCCCGTAAGCGCGTAGACGAGGACGTGCGACTCGAGCGCGGACGGGCCGGCGAACGTGAGGCTGCTCACCGCGAGCACCACCAGTCCCAGAACGACCTGCGTAAAATCCATTCGCTCGTCGAATCGGGACCGACCTATATAATGGTCCTGATGACAGTCGCGTGACGGTGGTTGTCAGCGGATCACGAACGCCGTCGCCGACGGGTCGAAGGGCTTTCGACCGCCCGCACCGAACGCGGGCTATGAGCGATCCAGCCGACGGAAACGCGGGACTGCCGGCGCTGCGGACGATCGCCGACTACCAGTTCGGCGCCGACGCGGGTGCGAGCCTCTTCCCGCGGACGGAGTCGCTGACGGTCAAACGCACCTCCTCGGGACGACCCCAGCAGATCTACTGCGAGGACGGTCGCCTCGTCTCGTTCGGAATCGACGGCAGATTCACGCTGGGGATCGAGGGCGGGCGACGGCTCGACACCGCTCTCGAGCGGCCGGCCTACCGGGTCGTCGTCGACGACGAGAGCGAGCCGTTCGTCCGCGAGGAGAAGAACGTCTTCGCGAAGTTCGTTCTCGAGGCCGGTTCCGAGATCCGTCCGGGCGACGAGGTGGTCGTCGTTCACGAGCGTGACGAGGTGCTTGCGGTCGGCACGGCCGAACTCGACGGCGCGGCGATGGGTGACTTCGAGACGGGGATGGCCGTCTCCGTTCGCGAGGGCGTGCCCGCGGAGAACTGACGGCAACCGTCGTCCCTGTTCTCCGACGCCTACGTCTCACCGCCGCGTAGACTCCTTCGAGGTTGCTCGAGCGGACTACCGATCGACGCGGAGGGCGCTGTGTACGCTCCGTTCGGATTTCGGGAACGGTATCGGTCGGAAGAGACCGCAGAGTAAAAGACGGCTGACGGCGACGTTTCGGGTATGTTTGGAGGAGGCGGCGGCATGAACCCGCGCAAGATGGAACAGATGATGGAACAGATGGGAATCGACGTCGAGGACGTCGACGCCGAGGAGGTCATCATCCGGACCTCGGAGTACGACCTCGTCTTCGACGACGCCGAGGTCACGAAGATGGACGCCCGCGGCCAGGAGACCTACCAGGTCATCGGCTCGCCCGAGGAGGTCGAGTCCGGGGCGGCCGGCGCCGTAGAAGGCGCCGACGCCGGAGCCAGCGAGGACGCCGGGAGCGCGATCCCCGACGCCGACGTCGAGATCGTTGCCACCCGCACAGGTGTCAGCGAGGACGAGGCCCGAGAGGCCCTCGAGGAGCACGACGGCGACCTCGCCGCGGCGGTCGAGGCCCTCGAGTAACGCGTGACTGTCCCGGTATTACTGGTTCGGGGCGACCGCGAATACCTCGTCGAACCCGGCGAGGAGAAGGGGACCGACCTCGGTGTGCTCGAGGTTCCCGAGGACGTCGAGCCCGGCGAGACCCTCGAGACGCATCTCGGCGACGAGTTCAGGGTACGCCGGCTCCGGGGGCCGGATCTCTTCCACCACTTCGACCGAACTGGCGCGCCGATGGTGCCACGGGATATCGGGCTGGTGATCGGCGAGACCGGCGTCGCACGGGGCGATCGCGTGCTCGACGCCGGCACCGGCACGGGCGTGCTCGCGGCGCTGCTGGCCCGTGCGGGCGCGTCGGTCGTCACCTACGAGCGCGACCCCGAGTTCGCCGACGTCGCCCGGAAGAACATGCGACTGGGCGGCGTGGCTGAGTCCGTCGACGTCCGAACCGGCGATCTGACCGAGGAGCTCGACGCCCTCGACCCGTCGTCGTTCGACGTCGTCACCCTCGATACGGGCGACGCGCCCGCCGTCGTCGAGGACGTCCCCGAACTGCTCGTCGAGGGTGGGTTTCTCGCGGTGTACAGCCCGTTCGTCGAGTCGACCCGTGAGGTCGTCGAGGCCGCTCGAGCGGCCGAGCTGTCGAACGTGCGCACCCGAGAGACGATCCAGCGGGAGATGCAGTTCGACGATCGAGGGTCCCGACCCTCGACGGCTCCGGTCGGTCACACGGGATACCTGGTGCTCGCCCGGAACGAGTAGTTTTGGTCTACCACTCTCGAGGGAAACTGGCCGGGAGCGGACGCCGAGCACTGCGAGGAGTCCGCGACCCGGGGGAGGGCAGGCCGTTTACCGCCATTTACCGCGAGCGAACCCGGAGGGTGAGCGAGCGGGCCGACGACTGACGTGGAGAGCGCGGCGCTACGCGCCGCGATCAAGCGAACGGCGAAGCCGTGAGCTGAGAACGCCACGCGTTCGGAACGGAGGGAGGAGTGCTTTTGATCGAAATTTTACCGAGGGACGTCGCGGCCGCGGCGATACCGCGGCCGCGACAGACTGCAGCGTAAAATTTCGTTAGTTGTCGTCCTCGCGCCACTTGTACTCGCACTCGCTACAGATGAAAAACCGCGTCTCGGACTCGTCGGCCGAGCGGATCTGTTGCATGTACCAGTACGCGCGGTCGTGACCACACTCGGGACAGTGCGCGTCCGTTTCGGGCAGCGACGTCTCCTCGGAGGACTCGATGACCTCGGACGCCTCCTGGTCGTCGGTCAGCGTGTACTCGGCGGCGTCGCCCTGCGGCTTCGTGAAGCCGCAGCTCCCGCACTCCCAGATGCCGTCGTCGGCTTTCATCATCGAACCGCATTCGTCGCAGAATTCCATCGTTGTCCGGCATACGTCGGTGGAGCGACTTAAACGACCCGTTTGGGTGTTAGCCCTCTCCCTCCGACTGGTACGGCTCGCCGACGGCCTCCCGCGGCAGGACGTTGTGCAGTTCAGCCTCGAGATCGTCGGCCGACTCGAACCGATCGCTGTTGGTCCGGCCGACGAGTTCGCCCAGGTTGCGTTCGCCGTCGGCCAGCAGCAGGGTGACGCCCTCGAGTTCGGTCGCCGCCGTCTCGGCCTCGACCGGGTACTCGAGGCGCTCGAACGCGTCGTCGATTCGACTGAGTTTGACTTCCTCCATGCGAGGGAGACGCGCGCCAGGGTCTTGTAGAGCGATGCAACCAAATCTGACTGTCAGCCCGACAGCCATTTCGATTCGAAACGATAATCGGGGTGGGTTACGCAGTTCGAGGCGATGCGGCGTCTCGTTCACTGGATTCTCGCGCAGTTCGCCGTCGACAGGCGCGTGCTCGCGCTGGCGTTCGCCCGAATGGCGGACGGGGTCGGTAACTCCTTTCTGATCATCGTGATCCCGCTGTACGTCGCCGACGACGTCGTCGGCGGACCGACGTTCGGCCTCAGCGAGGCGATGATCATCGGCGTCATCCTCTCGCTCTTTGGCTTTCTCAACAGCTCCTTCCAGCCGATCACCGGGCGCCTCTCGGACCGAACGAGGCGGCGAAAGACGTTCATCCTGGTCGGTCTCGGCGGACTCGCGCTGACGAATCTGGCGTACGTCTTCGCCGAGACCTACGTCTCCCTGCTCGTGATCCGCGGCCTCCAGGGGATCAGCGTCGCCTTCATCATCCCCGCATCGGTCGCACTGGTCAACGAACTCGCGACGACGGGCGATCGGGGCGGGAACATGGGCGTCTACAACACGTTCCGGCTGGTCGGCTTCGGCGCGGGCCCCGTCGCCGCCGGTGCGGTGGTCAGCGCCGGCCCCTACCCGCTTCCGGGCGGGCTGGCGATCAGCGGCTTCGACGCCGCTTTCTACGTTGCCGCGATCACGGCGACGCTGAGCTACCTGCTGGTGACGGTCCTGATTACGGACCCCGAGTCGACGGGCGCGACCGCGGGCGCGGATCTCTCGATCGACGTCTTCGATTCGTCGGGAAAGAACCTGCTCGATCCGATCTTCACCCTGGGCGTCGTCTCGCTGTTCATGGCGGCGGCGATCGCCCTGTTCGCGACGATCCAGCCACAGGTCAACGACCACCTCGACCAGGGGTCGACCTGGTTCGGCCTCCAGTTCGCGGCGTTCATCCTTGCCCAGATCCTCCTGCAGACACCGATCGGCCGGGCCTGTGACCAGTACGGTCGGCGGCCGTTCATCCTCGCCGGGATGATCGTCCTCGTCCCCGCGACGATGGCTCAGGGGCTGGTCGCGAGCTCCGAGGCCATGTTCCTTGCCCGTCTCGTCCAGGGGATCGCCGGTGCGATGGTGTTCGCACCCGCGCTGGCGCTGGCCGGCGACCTCGCCGGCGACGGCGAGTCGGGGTCGAAGCTCTCGGTGCTGACGATGGCCTTCGGCTTCGGGATCGCGATCGGCCCGTTCTCCTCGGGCGCGCTGATCGGCTACGGGTTCTGGGTCCCCTTCGCCTTCGGCACCGTGCTGGCAGCGCTGGGGGCGATCCTCGTCTACACGCAGGTCGAGGAAACCCTCGAGACGACCGCTCCGGTCCCGATACTCGGGGATTGACCCGTCCGCGTCGGGACACAACGCAAAAGTACCGGATCCGCATATCTCCCGACGATGACGCTCTCGGACGAGGCCACGGAACGGTTGGCCGACGTGGTGGAACTACAGCCGACGAAGAACTCGGAGCTGCAGGATCGGTGGGGACTGGAAAGCGGCAGCGAAGTCCACCAGTACCTCGAGAACGAGCTCGGCGACTACTACTTTCGCGACGACAACAGCCTGATTCGGGCGACGAGCGAGGCCGCAGACCTCGTCGACGTCGAACCGGGCGTCGAGAGCGACCCCGACGACGGCACCCCCTCCAAGATCCGGGTGCCCGAACTCCAGGCGCGAATCGTCGAGGTGCTCGCCGGTCCCGACGAGGAGTCGGAGAGCGTCGTCTCGGTGTTACACAAGCTCCGGGACGCCTACGACGTCGATCCCGACTCCGAGGACGTCCGCTCGGGTCTCCAGAGCCTGCGCCGGAAGGGCGTCGTCGAGATCGAGTACCGCACCGTCCCGACGTTCCGGCTGGCCGTCGAGCGCGACGAACTCGAGGTCACGACGACCGACTGAAGCTCCCTCGCCTCGCGCTCGCCGAACGCCTCGATTGCCACGTTTCAGCCGTCGTTGCGAGCTACAGTCCGGGTCGCCGACGGCGCCGCCGCTCCTCGAGCAGCGTCGAGAGCCGCGTTCCCGGTCCGCCCTCGATCGGCCACCCTCGGATTCGCCAGACCGGGGGCTCCGGTTCGAACTCGGGACAGGAGCCCGAACACTCCGCGGCCGTCTGGCAGCGCCCCTTGGCCTCGCAGTGAGGACGGAGCTGCGTTCCGTCCGTTCCGCGCAGCGCGAAGTGCCGACAGTCGGGACGCATCGTCTCGACGAACGAGCGCCAGCCGCGCTCGTAGGCCCGCTCCGCGATCGCGAGGCGCTTTTCGGCCTTCCGCTCCGGAGCGACGTACTCGAACCGGGCCGCCGAGCCGTCCCGCTCGCCGCCGTCGGGTCGCTCGAGGATCCGGGTTCCCGGCTGGTCGACCGACAGCGACCGGGGGTACCACGCGATCTCGGCCGACAGCGACTCGGGCTCGAGCGCGAGCACGCCCGCCTCGACGGGGAGGCCCTCGAACAGCACGGGCTCGACGCGCTCGCCCGTCTTCCGGGTGGCGACCCAGACCTCGTCGGCGAGCCCCAGCGCGACGTCGTACTCGAGCTGGGTCGCGAGGGTTCGGGCGGCGCTCGCGTCGAGGTCGGGTTTGTTCTCGATGGCGACAATCCGGTCGATCCACGCTGGATAGGCCCACTTCCGGCGGATCTCGATGCGGTTACTCCGTTTTCCCACGTCGAGGATCCCCCGGTCGTCGGCCTCGTGGATCGCCTCGCGGACGTACCGCCAGGGGTAGCCCGGATCCGGGAGCGCGTCGCGGTAGTAGGCCCAGTCGGTGGGCGCGTTCCGGACGACGTGCAGGAGGTCGCCGTCGAGTCGCTTCGGGCCGAAGTTCGCGCGGGTCTCGAGAGCCTTGCGGTCGCACTCGAGGACGATCGTGTCCCAGCGTCGGCGCTTCGTGCCGAGCTGGCGGGCGACGAGGACCGCACGGTCGTCCGCGAGGGGCTCGGCCGGCGGCCACTCCCGCTCGGCCCAGCGGCAGCTCCGCAGCTCGAAGGCGAACTCGCTGTCGGTCGCTCGCGTTCGCGTCACTGGCCGTCCGTAGGGTGATCGGCGACAAGTGCGCTGTGGTCCGCCGCCGGTTCTGGAATTGGACTCCGAGTTGAGGCCACAGCTGGAGCTGTCGACGCCAGATCCGTTCTGCGCGTCCGCTCGTCGCTCGCCTTACTCCTCGTCGTCCTCTTCTAAGATCTCGTCGAGATAGACGTGGGCCTCCTCCAGGATTTCTCGCGGCCCGTCCTGCGTGACGGTGTTGACCGCCTGCTCGTAGTCGCGCCACTGGAGGTCGCGGTGTTCGTTCGAGAGCTCCGCGCTCGCCTCGAAGGACTTCGCGACGAAGAGGTGAACGGTCTTGTGAATCGTCTTGCCGTTGGCCTCGAAGACGTAGTCGTAGTCCTCGCGGAAGCCGTCGAGTAGTCGGAACTGATCGATACCTGCCTCTTCCTTTATTTCGCGGATCGCCGTCTGCTGAAGTTCTTCATCTCCCTCGACACCGCCCTTCGGAAACTCCCAGTCACCCGGGCGGCTCTTGAGTAGAAGATACTCGCGCCGGCCCCGCGTATCGCGGAAGAGGATCGCGCCTGCGCTCGTAGCTTCGACTGCCATTACCTCGAGTAACGTGCGGGACGTTAAGAGAATATCGGACTGTGTATCCGCCGGCACCGCATCTCAGCAGGTTTTTACGCGCCGACCGTTCACAGTTGTACAGTACCAGCATGACCTTCGTCACCCGGCTCACGCTTCAGAGCGGCGATCGAGCCGCACTCGACGGCATCGTCGACGACATCAAATCCACCGCCGAGCGCAAGGGCGCCGCGCTGAAGGGACCCCACTCCCACCCGCCCGAGAAGCTGACCGTCCCCCAGCACGCTCGCCTGCACGGCGACGACGACCGACGGTTCGACTCCTGGAACTACACCGTCTTCACGCGCGAACTCGAGATCCACGGCCACGACGACCTCGCGCGAAACATCGCCGAACACGACTTTCCTGATTCGGTCCACATCGAAGCCGAGGTCGAACAGATCCACGGCGCGGGCCGCGGAAACTGAGTCCAACCGGGTCTCAAAACGGAACGACCGATCCGGACGGCGTCGCCGCGATCGAGGGGCTTTTCTCCGCTCGGTCGAACGCTCGAGCGATGTACACGGGCAAGGTCGAGAAACCCTGCTGTCTCTGTGACGACCCCGAGATCCACCGCCGGATCGACCTGCCGCCGCGGCTCATCCAGCGGCTGCGGTACAGCGAGGCCGTCGCCTGGCGGGACGTCGTCGGCGAGGTGTCGATCCACTTCTGTGCGTCCGACTGGGAGACGGTCCGGAAGCTCGTCCTCGAGACGGGGATGTCGCCGCTGCCCCGCTGTAACGTTGCCCGCGCCTCGTTCGATCTCCGGGTGGACTTCGAGGCGTTCACCGGCCGCACGCGCGAGGAGCCGGATCAGCAGCCGGTCGAGGAGCGGTTCTGGCGGGAGAGTCGACGGGTTCTCGCCGGCGACACCGAGTACCCGCCGTCGGATCGCGACCTCGTCCAGGCCCACGTCGTCACGCGGGCGCTTCGCGAGCTGGACGCCCCCGTTGCCCGAGCGGCGAACACGGAGCCGGGGACCGACCGCGACTGATGCCGCCGTCTCGCGGACCGACGAGCCGAACCCGCCACTGCTTTGGGACCTCCCTCCTAAGACGGCGCTATGTCCACCGACCCGGACCTCGTTTCGCTGCGTCGAGACCTCCACCGTAAACCCGAACCCGCCTGGCGGGAGTTCTACACCACCGCGCGGATCGTCGAGGAACTCGAGTCCCGCGTCGACCTCGACGAACTCCACGTCGGCCCCGACGCCATCGCGGCCGAACACCGCATGGGCGTCCCCGACGAAGCCGAGCTCGAGGCGTGGCACGAGCAGGCTCGCGAACACGGCGCCGACGAGGCGGTCCTCGAGTCTCTCGAAGGCGGCTATACTGGCGCCGTCGCCGTTCTCCGGAAGGGTGAGGGGCCGACGGTTGGCCTGCGGGTCGACATCGACGGCCTTCCCCAGCCCGAATCCGAGGACCCGGACCACCTCCCCGTCGCGGAGGGCTTTCGCTCCGAACACGACGACGCGATGCACGCCTGCGGCCACGACGCCCACGCGACGATCGGGATCGGCGTCCTCGAGGCGGTCGCCGAGAGCGACTTTTCCGGGACGCTGAAGATCTTCTTCCAGCCCGCCGAGGAGGTCGTCGGCGGCGGGAAGTCGATGGCCAAAAGCGAGCACCTCGCGGACGTCGACTACCTGCTCGGACTCCACGTCGGCCTCGACCATCCCACCGGCGAGATCGTCGCTGGCATTGACGGCTTCCTCGCAGTGCGGCACCTCGAGGCGACGTTCACCGGCGAGCCGGCCCACGCGGGCGGCCATCCCGAACAGGGCCGCAACGCCGTCCAGGCGATGGCGACGGCCGTCCAGAACTGCTACGGCATTCCGCGCCACAGCGACGGCCCCACACGGATCAACGCGGGCGTCGTCGAGGGCGGCAGCGCGGCGAATGTCATCCCCGAGGAGGCTCGCATCGTCGCCGAGGTGCGAGGCGAGACGACCGAGCTGATGGAGTACATGTACGAGAAAGCCGAGCGCGTGATGCGATCCGCGGCCGAGATGCACGACTGCGAAGTCGACCTCGAGATCGGCGCGGCCGCGCCCAGCGCGACGAGCGACCAGGCGCTCGTCGACGTCGTCGCCGACGTCGCCGGTAGCGTCGACGGCGTCGAGACCGTCCTCGAGCGCGACGAGCTCGGCGGCAGCGAGGACGCCACCTTCCTGATGCAGGAAGTCCAGCAAAACGGCGGGCTGGCGTGTTACGTCGGCGTCGGCACCGATCACCCCGGCGGCCACCACACCTCAACGTTCGACGTCGACGAGGCGAGCCTCGGCCACGGAATCGAGACGGTCGCCGGCGCGATCGAGCGGCTCGGACGGGACGGTCCCTGACGACGCACCCCCGCAACCGGCTGACTACGACGCCGGATCGAAACGAACCTATCTGCCGGATGAACTTTATTGCCACTCGATCGAAACAGTCGAGTAGTGATGCGACCTCGCCCGCAGCCCCGCTGTTCGTTCCCTGACTCTCGAGTGCGTTCCCGGAGCGTGATCGAGCCGTGAGTTCGACCCGTATCCGGGTCGGTCTCTGGGCACGCATGGCCCTCGCCTCGGCGCTCTGTCTCCTGCTGATCGGCGCCGTCGTCGGTGCCGGGCTGGTGCTCGTCGCCGTCCCAGTCGCCGGCTTCATCTGGTACGCGGTCGATGTCCTCGCGCTCGTCCTCCCGGTTTCGGTCGCGGCGACACTCGCGGTCGCGACCGTCGCTCTCTCGCTGTTCGCCGTCGAGCTGGGTCTTCGAGCCCTGCGAACGGCCCGGACGAAGCCGGCGTCGGTGCGTCCGGGTCCGCTCGCGGAGGGCGTCGTCGAACTCGGCGCGTACGTCCTCTTGCTCTCCTCGCTGCTCGTCGCCCTCGCGACTCTGCCGTTCGCGGCCAGCGTCCTCCCCGCATCCGTCTTCGCCGCGCTCGTCGTGTTCGGCGCCTTCTACCTGCTTACGATCTCGTACGTCTGGGCCGCTCGAGCCTGGGTCCGATCGCGAAACGACGGCGAGGACCGACTCGAACGAAGCGCCGCAGGCGACCAGCTTCTCGTCGCCGTCCTCGCCGTCGGCTACATGAGTGTCGTGTACTCGGAGCTGTTCGCCGTCGTGCTCGTGGTCGCCCTCGTCGCGATCGGTCTGGGCGCGATACTCGCCCCCGGCGCGCTCGACGTCGCTCGGGATCGGCTCGTGGCGTACGTGGAGGACGGGGACGAGGAGGCGGATCCGGAGAAGGCGTACCACGGGATCGCAGAGAAGGCGCGACAGATCGCCGCCCGTCTCGAGCGCGCGCCTGGCCCGCGGCCGACGCTTCTCGTCGCGCTCGGCGGTGTCGTCATCCTCGCAGGGAGCTACGCGGCGACGACGATCTGGTCGTTCGAAGCGCTGGCCGTCGCCGTCGGCGCGGTCGCCGCGTCGGCGTTCGTCGGCGGTCACTTCGTCGACGCAGTTCGCGGCGAGTTCGGCGGCAATGCCGCCGTCCTCCGGAACCTCGAGCTCGAGGACGATCTCGACCGAGAGCCGGTCGCCGAAACGACCGTAGACGACCGCGAACTGGCCGACATCCGGACCACCGTCGCGCGCCTCGCCGGGCAGGCGGACGTTCCGGCCCCCGACGTTCGGCTCGTCGATCGGCAGACGCCGACCGCGCTGGCCGTCGGCTACCGACCCGCGACGTCGACGATCGTGCTCTCACAAGGGATCGTCGACTCGCTCGAGGGCCGCGAACTCGAGGCCGTGCTGGCTCACGAGCTCGCCCACGTCGCGAACCGCGATGCGGCGGTGTTGACCGCGCTGTCGGCACCCGGCAGCGTTGCGCGGACGGCGACCGGTCGGTACGGGTTCAATCCGGTGCTCGAGCCCCTGGCAATGCTTACGAA
Source organism: Natronococcus sp. A-GB1 (assembly GCF_029688845.1). Lineage (GTDB taxonomy): Archaea > Halobacteriota > Halobacteria > Halobacteriales > Natrialbaceae > Natronococcus. The sequence goes on from NZ_JARUKW010000005.1 coordinate 16,604, forward strand.
CGCGGTCAGCCGCGCCGCCGTCGCGTTCGTCGCCCGTGGCCGGGAGTACGCGGCCGACGACGCGGCCGTCGCGATTACCGGCGATCCGGCGGGGCTGGCGAGCGCACTCGAGATGCTCGACACCGACCTCGAGCGCCGCCCGGAGTCGGATCTGCGGGAGCGGGATGTAACGGCGGCCTTCTCGATCGTTCCGCCACCGTGGGAGCAACACCGGTTCTTCGATCGGACGCGACGCCTCGTGGCTCGCGGACTGTTCGGGACCCATCCCGCGACCGAGCGACGGATCGATCGGCTCCGGGCTCACACCTAAGGACCAGCCCGCTGGCCCGTCAGCGCTTAGCTCGAGCCGTCGTCGCTCGCCCGCGAGATCGTTCCCTCCGCGGTGGAGTGTCGCGGCTCGGCACCGACCTGGAGGTCGTCGTCTTCGACGACAATCGCGTTCCCGGTACCGAACATCCCGGCACCCTCCTCGAGGTCGTGGCCTCTGTCCTCGAGGTTCTCGAGCACCTCCGGTGGGAACTCGGTCTCGATCTGCAGGGTGCCGTCGGCCTCGTAAGGGTAATCCGTCGAGGGGAAGGCGGTGCTGACGAACCGCGGGCGGTCGACCGCCGCCTGGGCGTCCAGCCCGAACTCGACGACGTTGAGAAACTGCTGGGTCTGGCCTTGGGGCTGGGTGTCGACGCCGGTGACCCCGCCCAGCACGTAGGGACGCCCGTCCCGGAGCGCCATGTACGGGTTCGAGGTGTGTCGAACCTCGTAGCCGGGCGTCAGCCGGTTCGGGTCGTCCTCCTCGAGGGCGAGCATCCGCATCCGGTTGTTGACGTGAATCCCGGTGTCGCCGATCACGAGGAACTGCGCGCCCAGGCTGGTCGTCACCGCGGCCGCATTGCCCTCGCCGTCGACGACGTGGAACGTGGTGGTGTGGTCGACGTCGGTCTCCTCGAGTCCGGTGTCGATCGGCCACTCCATGGCCTCGTCCGGGTCGATCCGGTCGCGCTGGTCGGCAGCGTAGTCGTCCTCGAGCAGGCCTGCGACGGGGACGTCGACCTGGTCGGGATCGCCGACGTGGTGGTACCGATCCGCGAACGCGAGCTTGATCGCCTCGACCTGGAGGTGGACCGCGTCGGCGTCGTCCGGCTCGAGGTCGTCGAAGTCGAACTCCTTCAGGACGTTCAGCGCCAGCAGCTGGGTAATCCCCTGGCTGTTGGGCGGGTTCTGGTAGACATCGACGTCCCCGTCGTACGCGATCGAGAGCGGCTCGACGATCTCGGCCTCGAACTCGTGGAACTCCTCGAGGGTCAGGTAGCCGCCGTGCTCGTCGGCGTGGTCGACGATCGCCTCGGCGATCGGGCCACGGTAGAAGTAGTCCCGTGCGGCCCGGATCCCGGCCGCTCGGTCGTTCCCGTCGGCGTAGGCGTCGGCCAGGTCCTCGAACGTGTCCGCCATCGCGTCCTGGGTGACGGTGTCGCCCTCCTCGAGGAGCTCCCCGTCCTCGCGGTAGATGTCGGCCGCAGCGGGTCGGTCCGCGATCAGATCGGCTTCGTCCGCGAGCCAGCCCTCCATCGCCGGGCTAACCGGGTACCCCTCCCGGGCGAGTGCGATCGCGGGCTCGAGGATGTCCCCGAGATCCAGGTCGCCGTACTCGGCGAGCCACAGCATCCAGCCGTCCCAGGCGCCGGGGACGACGGCCTGGTGGATCCCCGCCTCGTCCGCGCGCTCCTCGTAGTCCTCGGGCGTCGCCTCGAGTCCGGCCGGACCGACCCCGTCCAGACTGGTCACCTCGTCGGCCTCGGCGTCGTAGTACAGCGCCCAGGTCCCCCCGCCAAGCGCCGAGGAGAACCAGGGTTCGACCACGCTCAGAGCGCAGGCAACGGAAACGGCGGCGTCGGCGGCCGTCCCGCCCGCCTCGAGAGTCTCGAGTCCGGCCTCGGTCGCGAGATGGTGCTGGGAGACGACGGCCCACTGGTCTCCCCCCGATTGTTCTTCGGATCCGTCGCTCGAGAAGCCGGCACAGCCGGCGAGACCCGCGGCGCCGGCTCCGGCGCTCGTTACCAGCAACTCCCGACGGCGAACGTTCGTACCCATACCGAAGGCCAGCGACGCGAGAACAAAAGCGAACGGGACGGTTCGAACCGTAGCGAGACGCTACGGTCCGTGCGAGAACGAGACTGGAGCGTCCTCGAGCGAACCGGTAGCGGTCGATCGGCCGTCTCAGACGGTCGGAGACGGCGTCGGTGTCGACAGATCAGTAGTCGTCGTCGTAATCGTCGTCTTCGTCGTGGTCGTGGTCGTCGTCTTCGTCGTAATCGTCGCCGTAGTCGTCGTCTTCGTCGTGGTCGTCGTAATCGTCGTCCATCGCCTCGTCGCCCTCGACGACGTGAATCTCGCCGACCATATCCTGGGCCTCGTGGGGTTCACAGACGTACTCGTAGGTCCCCTCCTGCTCGAAGGTGTGCTCGTACGTCGCGCCCGCGTCGAGGTTCTCGGGTTCGCCATCCCAATCGGTGCCGTCGGGAACCGAGGTCGGAACGACGTTGTGGCCGTCGGAGTCCCAGACGAACTCGACGGTCGTTCCGGCCTCGACCTCGAGGTCGTCCGGATCGAAGACGAGGTCGCCGTCGGGGCCGACGGTGACCGTTTCGCCGTCGGGAATCTCGTCTTCCTCCTCGTCCGCTCCGTCCTCGTCGTCGTCGGGCGCGGCGTCGAGGACGACCTCGAGGTCGAAGGGCTCGTCGGCGGGCGCGGCGTCGGGGTCGAGATAGCCGACAGCGAACGCGGAGTAGACGTTCCCGGCTTCGGGGCTGACTTCGAAGGTCGCGACGACGTCGCCGTCGTTGCACTCCGTCGCGGGTCGCACTTCGAGGCAGTAGTCACCCGGTGGTACTTCGAGCGCCCCTGCCTCGCCGAAGGCGACGTCCTCGAACAGCACCATCTCGCCGTCATCGACGGTGACGTCGACCGCTGGCGCGTCCGGTGAGGCGTGGACGAGGCGGACGCGGGCATCTTCGCCCGGATCGCTCACGTCGTCCTCGAGGACGGCCGGTGCGAACGGCTGGTTCTCCTCGCTCAGCTCGCCCAGCGCGGCGATCGTGAACGCGCCCTCGGCGAGTTCGAGCTCCTCGTCGAAGACGACGGTGTCCGGATCCTCCGCCGCCGAGATGGCGACGTTGGCGGCTCCGACCGGCAGCTCGAGATACTCGCTGACGGCCCGAAACGGCACGTCCTCGAGGACGGTGTCGCCATCGACGCTCACGTCGACGTTCGGCGCGTCCGGCGAGAGATGGGCTGCTCGTACCTGCGCGACCTCCCCTTCGTCGTCGTGGTCGTCGTACTCATCGTCGTGGTCGTCGTACTCGTCGTCGTCCCCCCCGTGCTCGTCGCTCGTCCCGCTGAAACTGGCCGCAACCAGCCCGGCTCCGGTGGCTCCGATCAGCGTTAGCGTGCGTCTGCGGGTATGTCCTTGCGACATAGACACATGTTGGGCGTTCGCAATATTATCGATCACCCCTAACGAGGTAGGAAGACGAGAAGTCGTGAGACCGGTTTAGCGTGTGGTCTGGCGGGCAACGAGTTTCCCGTACGTTTCGGGCATGGTACGTTTCGGGCATGGTACGTTTCGGGCATGCGACGATTACCTGAGAGGGGAGTCGGCGAGTAGATCGCCTCGGAGCGACAACACTGTGTCACAGCTGCGCCGCTCGCCGAACCAGAGGGCTCGACTCTAGTACTTGGGGTCGGCACCAGTCGTCTCGTACACCGCCTCCATCAGGTCGTCGCGGCGATCCTGCCAGCTGTCGAGCGCGCCGGGATGTGAGGGGTAGTGACCGTAGTGCTCGAGCAGGTCGTCCGCACACTGCTTCGTCCGGTAGAGCGTCCAGATCGTCCTCCAGTGGTCACGGCTCTTGAGCAGCGCCTCGAACTTGAGCTTCGTGCCGATGTCCGTGCTGCCCGAGTACAGCGCCTCGGCGAGCTTGTCGCCGGGCATCGCCGCGAGCAGCCCCATCAGGTCGTCGACGTCGACCGCTGTCGAGAGGACGTTGTAGACGTCCAGCGCGGCGTAGCGGGCACCGAAGTGGTCCATCACCTGCTGGTTGTACTCCCAGAGGGCCCGCTCGCCGACGTCGCCGGCCTCGATTCCGTTGACGGCGGCCTCCGCGGCGTACTTGCCGGCGTAGGCCGCGCCCGCGATCCCGCCACCCGTCGTGGGGTTGACGTGGCCTGCCGCGTCGCCGACGGCCATGTAGCCCGGGTGGACCGCCGAGTCGTAGGGTCGACGAGTCGGGAGGGCTGCGCCGAGCTTGTCGTCGACCGTCGCGCTCTCGAACTCCGATCGGCTTCGGAGGTCGCGTTTCAGGCTCTCGACGAGCTTCATCGGCTCCTCGGTCATCTGGAAGCCCAAGCCGACGTTGATCTCGGTCTCGGTGCGAGGGAAGTACCAGAGGTAGCCCGCCGCCCGCTCGGTCGGCTTGAACACCAGGGCGTCGGACCACTCGACGGGGTCGTCGACATGGACGACCTCGCGGTAGCCCGAACAGAAGTGGGTGTAGTCCACGTTCGTGTCGAACGTCGACTCCGAGAAGTCGACGTGGTCCTGCAGCACCGACAACGAGCCCGCCGCGTCGATGACGACCTCGGCCTCGTACTCGACGAGCTCGCCCTTCCGCATCGCCCGAACGCCCGTGACGCGGCCATCTTCAGCCTGGGTGACGTTCTGAACGACGGTGTCGTAGTGGATCTCCGCACCAGCGTTCGCGGCACCCTCGATGACGAGCTTGCCGTACTCCCAGCGATCGACGACCGCCAGCTCTCCGGGGATCGGGATCTCGAGGACGGTGTCCTCCTGAGGAATCTCGAAGCGGCCGTGGTCGACGTCGGTGTTCGTGAAGGCGGGCTCGATCTGAGATCTGGGGATCGCGTCGGGAAAGTCCGCCGCGCCCTTCAGGGCGTCCCCGCAGGCGATGTGACCCGCCTCCTGCTCTGACTTTCGCTCGAGGAGCACGACGTCGTACCCCTCGCTCGCGGCGGTCGCTGCCGCGTAGCTGCCCGCGGTGCCGGCGCCGACGACGACGACGTCCGTCGATCGGGTTCCGGACGTTCCGGCGACCGACCGTTCCTGCGTACTCATATGGAACAGTGTGGATTCCGGGGTAAGAAAACGTTTTATGTGCAGTTTGGCGAGCCAACGACGGAGTCGCCATAGCGGAGCTAATAAAGAGTTTTGACCGGGTCGTTCGTATCGCTCCGTATGACCGAGTACACCGTCGAGTTCGTCGGCACGGGGGAGACGATCACCTGCACGGACAAGGAGACGATCCTCAGCCGCTGTCTCGAGGAGGGGATCGCCCAGGAGTTCTCCTGTCGGGTTGGGATGTGTCTGGCCTGTACCGCCGAGATCCTCGAGGGGGAGGTTACCCAGCCCGCGGCGCGCGGGTTCACCGAGGAGGAGGCCGAGAACTACGCGCTGACCTGTATGGCCCGTCCCCAGTCGGATCTCAAACTCGAGCGGGGGAAGTACCCGCCGAGCATCGAGGGCGACCTCGCGGGCGACGAGCCGGCGACGGCCGACGACTGACACGACGGGAGACGGTCGTGCGTCGCTCTCGCACACCCGCGGTAGGGATTCCCGCGCCATCGTACTACGGACGGTATGGACCCCACGAGGCGCGGGTTGCTCGCGACGGCCGCGGCGGTTACGACGGCGTCGCTCGCGGGTTGTGTCGGCGACACGGACGCGATCGGCCCGTACGAACCCGACGGGGAGTCCGGAGGGGCGACTCCCGAAGAGATGACCGCATCGCCCGACGAGGACGCCGTCGCCGAGACGGCGATCCCGATCGCGGACGATCAGCTCCCCGTCAGCTACTCGCTCGAGACGCTCCGGGGTGAAGTCATCGACGGCGGCGTCCCCCAGGACGGCATCCCCTCGATCGACGACCCGGTGTTCGAGCCCGTCGCGGACGTCGGCGACCGCTTCCGCGCGGACGATCCCGTCTTCGGCGTCGTCCGGGAGGGGGAGGCGCGGGTCTACCCGCAGTCGATCCTCGTCCACCACGAGATCGTCAACGACGAGATCGGGGGCGAGTCGGTCGCCGTCACCTACTGTCCGCTGACGGGGACCGCAATGGGGTTCGAGCGTTCCGGCGTCGAGTTCGGCGTCTCCGGGAACCTGGTGAACAGCAACCTCGTCATGTACGATCGGGAGGACGAGAGCATGTGGCCCCAGATGCTCGGTACGGCGATCGAGGGCCCCCTCGAGGCGGCCTCGCTCCGTGAGTTTCCGGTCCACTGGAGCACCTGGAGCGACTGGCAAGCGGCGTATCCGGAGTCGACGGTGCTCACCGAGGACACCGGGTACGTCAGGGATTACGACGACGACCCCTACGGGATGTACAATCCGAGTAGCGGCTACTACCGCGAGGACAGCGATCCGATCTTCGAGCCGCTGCGAACCGACGACGACGAGCCGCCAAAGCGGATGGTGCTCGGCGCCAGACCGCCCGAGGGGCCGCTCTCGATCGACCACGAGACGCTCGCGGACGAGCGACTGCTCGAGATCGACCACGGGGACGCGACCCTGCTCGCGGTTCACGACCGATCGATCGACGTCGGCCACCTCTATCGCAACCCCGACGGGGAGACGTTCGAACTCGAGGACGACCGACTCGTTGACGCGGACGGTGACTCCTACGAACCGGGCGAGGCCCCTCTCAAGCGGGTGTACGTCTACGACGCGATGTGGTTCGCGTGGACGGGGTTCTACCCCGACAGCGCACACTTCGGGTGATCGCAGTGACAAAGACCCTCCCGGAGCGGATCCGAGTTCGAGTCCGCGACACAGGGCAGGCGAGCCGGCTCGCCGTCAGCCGGCTCGACGCGCTCGCGGTCGCCGGGCTCGTCGCGGCGGCCTACCTCGCGGGATACCTCTGGTCGACCGACCGACTCTCCGTTCGGGCCGGGCTCGGCGGCTCCGTGACCGTCGTCGACGAGCCGCTGGCGCGGGCGTTCGAGCGAACCGGCCAGCTCCAGTTCGAGCCCGTCGCGCTGGTCGATCTGTGGGTCGTCCGCCTGCTCGTCTCGCCGATCGACGTTCTCGTCGGCGCCACGATCGCGGGACTCGTGGGGCTCAACCTCGCACTCGCGTACCTCGCGCTCGTCCAGCCCCGATCCTGTGGACTCGGCGCCGGTGCTGGTGCAGCGGCGTCGGTCCCGGCGCTGCTCTCGGGAACCGTCTGCTGTGCGCCGGTGATCGTCATTGCGCTTGGTGTGCAGGTGAGCGGCACCCTCCTGACGGTCCTCCCGTGGCTGTTGCCGCTCGGAGTCGTGCTGTTGCTGGGGAGTCTGGTCTACGTGGGCGGACTGGTGGATACAGAAAACGGCCGACGGGTCAGTTGACGAAGTCGATGTCGTCCTCGCCGCGAGCGCCGCCCCGGCCTCGAGCCTGCGTGCCCCGCTCGGGCTGTGTCGGCTCCTCGTCGCCGTTGCCGTAGATCTGTGGCGACTCGACGCCCGTGACGACGATCATCGTCCGCATGCTGCCCTCGAGGCTCTCGTCGATCGAGGTCCCCCAGATGATGCGGGCGTCGGGGTCGATCCGGTCGTAGATCTCCTCGACGACGCCCTCCGCTTCCTCGATGGACATGTCGTTGCCGCCGGTGACGTTGACCAGCGCGGAGGTCGCCCCGGAGATGTCGACGTCCAGAAGCGGCGAGCGCAGCGCGGTCTTGACCGAGTCTTCGGCCTTCGCCTCGGAATCGGACTCGCCGAGGCCGATCATGGCGACCCCGCCGCGTTCCATGACGGTCCGAACGTCGGCGAAGTCGAGGTTGACGAGACCGGGCTTCGTAATCAGCTCGGTGATCCCCTTCACCGAGCGCATCAGCACCTCGTCGCTGACCTTGAACGCCTGCCGGACGGGCAGCTTGCCCACGGAGTCGAGCAGGCGGTCGTTGGGGACGACGATCACCGTATCGGAAACGTCCCGGAGACGCTCGAGGCCGGCCTCGGCGTTGGTCCGGCGGACCTCGCCCTCCGCGGTAAACGGCGTGGTGACGATCGAGATCGTGAGCGCTCCGGATTCCCGGGCCGCCTTCGCGACGACGGGCGCCGAGCCGGTGCCGGTGCCGCCACCCAGTCCGGCGGTGACGAAGACCATATCGGAGCCATCCAGCGCGCCGGTGATGTCTTCCTGGCTCTCGAGGGCGGCCTCCTCGCCGACCTGCGGGAGCGAGCCGGCGCCCCGGCCGCCGGTCTTGTCCTCGCCCATCAGGATCTTGGTGTCGGCCTCGATCTCGACCAAGTGCTGGACGTCGGTGTTCGCGGCGACGAGCTTCGCTCCGTGGATCCCCTCCTCGTGCATGCGGTTGACGGTGTTGCCGCCGGCGCCGCCGCAGCCGACGACCGTGATGTCGGTCTGGAGATCCTGCAGAACGTCCTCGAGTTCGTCGTCGGTCATCGTGCCGCTGTTGTCGACGCCGTTCGCGGCCGACCGGTCCGACCCCGACGCGTCGGGGACGTTCCCCTCCGCGTTCTCGGCCTCGTCGATCGCGTCTTCGATAAGAGAGTCCATTCCTGGGAGCCTGTAGTAGATGGAGCATAATTACCTTTCCCCTACACGTCAGGCGCCCGGAGGCGGGATAAGGCGGAGTTACGTGTCGCGACTCGAGAACGAGTGGACCGTCGGACGCGGTCGAACAACCGAGGACTTCCCTCCCGGACCCGACCGGTCAGAACTCGAACCGGTGGGTGCGCTCGCGGTGGACGGCCTCGGGGTCGATCTCCTCGCCGTTGACCGTTACCGCTTCGCCGTCCGCGAGCGCGCCGAACGCCGGCCCCTCGGAAACGCCGAGCGTCCGGGCAAGCTCGGGGTCGAACGCTAGCTCCTCGGCGACGACGGCGTCGTCCTCGACCGCGACGCGCTCGAACTTCGCCTCGAGAACGTCGGCGACGGCCTCGATAACCTCCCGTTTCGCCTCGGGATCGGGGAGGGCGACGCGGCTTCCGACGCGGCTGCCGGCGTTCTCGGTCTCGAAGGCGACGGCGTGGCGTTCGAACGACTCCCGGACCCGATCGGGATCGACGCCCTGGGCGGTCTCGAGCAGCTCCTCCGGCAGTTCGCGGACGACGAACGACTCCTCGCGGCGGTCGCCGAACCGAACGCCCTTCTCGACGCGACCGAGCTCGGCTTCGACGGCGTCGACGAGCTCGAGCGGGCAGTCGCCAACCGCGCGCAGCCAGGTCTCGCCGACGATCCGGCGATCGAGGTCGTCGAGAAGGTCCTCGAGGACGGGCCACTCGCCGTCGAGCACCGCCAGCTCGGCGCGGCTCGCCTCGAAGGCTCGCTCGATGACCTCGCGGTGGGTCTCGGGGTGGCCCATCGACTCGAGCGCCCAGTCGGCGGCAATATGGCCGACCGCCCACTCGGTTTCCTCGACGACCCGCTGGAAACGGGGCGCGTAGTGGTTCCCCCCGAAGCCGACGACCTGCCTGTCGCGGTGGGCGTCGACCCCGCGGAGCTCGAGGATCGCCCGCGCAACGGCCGCGGCGCCGTCGGGGTCGTCCCACTGCTCGTCGTCGCTTCCGAGCTCCGCGAACAGCGACGGACAGCCGACGTCGCTCGGGCCGTGGTGGGTACATTCCATGCCGACATCGTACCCCTCGGGTGCGTGGACCTCGAACGCCTCGAGCAGCCGGGCGAGGGCGTTCGGACAGGCCTCGGCGAGGGCGTCGTCCTCGCCGCCGAACTCCGCCGAGCCGAAGTTGCCTGTGAAGTGGCCCGTCAGCAGGGCGCCGGTGTCGCCGGAGTGGCGGGAGGCGAACACCAGTAGCTCGGGGTCGCAGTCGAAGGCTTCGGCGGGGCGCTCGAGGTCGAGGTGGAGGTCGTCGAACGAGCGCAGTTCGGCGCCCTCGAGGCGGTAGTACGTGCCGCCGCCGTCGGCCGCGGGACGGTCGGGGTCCCCGCGTTCGATCCAGTCGGCCAGCGAGCGAAGCTGCTCGCAGACGTGGACGGAGGCACGATCGGCGCGGCTCTCGACGATTGCGATCACGTCGACTCCTCGGGGGCGGGGCCTCGAATACGCTCCGCTTTCGATCGGCAGCGAAGGAACTCAGTCGGAGGCGACCTGCGGGTTCCGGCCAGTCGTTCCGGACGGCAGCAGGCCGACGTAGTCGTCGAGGTCGAGCGCGAACGCTCGATCGGTCGTCGGCTCGATCCACCGGAACTCGAACTCCGAGCCGTGTTCCTCGCCGCCGTCCCGGACCGTGTGGGTCCAGCGGTCTCGGGGTTCGTGGACGGTCGCGTGGAAGAAGTGGCGGACGTAACACTTCGGCGGGGACTGGCGCCGAACCCAGATATCGGTCGTGAGGTGTTCGGTTCCCTGCAGCGTCGCGAGACCGCTCTCCTCGCGTACCTCGCGGAACACCCCTTCTCGAGGGGACTCGTCGCCCTCGAGGGTTCCCTTCGGAATCTGCAGGCCCTCATGTCCCGGACCTTCGAAGACGAGTAACTCGCCCGTCTCCCGGGTGATGTACGCACAGGCCTTCCCGACGTACGTGGTTTCTTTCGATTCGCTCATACGTTTCGTACAACGGGTATCCCGTAAAGTCCACTCCCAAATCCTTTGGGCACTACGGGACGAGCAGGTAGAGGAAACCGGCGTAGCCGGCGAGGAGAACGGCGCCGTCGAGCCGTGAGAGCCGCCGTCCGTACCCCATCATCGCGACCAGGACGACGGTGAAGCCGACCAGTATCGGGAGCTCGAACCGGAGCGTGCTCGGGGCGATCTCGATGGGGGTGATCAGCGCGACGATACCGAGCACCGCGAGCACGTTGTAGATGTTCGAGCCGACGACGTTTCCGATCGCGAACCCGGTCTCGCCGCGGACGGCTCCGACGGCCGAGGCGGCGAGTTCGGGGAGCGACGTCCCGAGCGCTAACACGGTGAGCCCGACGAACAGCTCGGAAAAGCCCAGTTCGAGCAGCAGGTCGGTGCCGCCGGCGACGAGCCACCGCGAGCCGACCACGAGCGCGAGCAGCCCGCCCCCGACGAGCGCGAGATCCCGGAACGAGACTCCGTCGCTGGCCTCGGGTTTCTCCTCGGCCGGCATCGGGTCGGCGTTGACGTAGTACAGCAGGTAGGCGGTGAATCCGGCCAGCACCAGCAGGAAGATCGCTCCCTCGAGGCGGCCGATCCGACCGTTCCCGCCGAAGGCGACCAGCAGTAGCGCCGCGAACACCATGAAGGGAACGTGGCGTTTCATCACGGTCTCGCTGACCGACAGGGGCCTGATGAGCGCGGCGACGCCCAGCACCAGTCCCACGTTCGCGATGTTCGAGCCGACGACCGCGCCGAGTCCGATATCCGTCGAGACGTCGAGGGCGCCGATCGTCGCGACGAACAGCTCGGGGGCGGTCGTCGCGAACGCGATCACCGTGACGCCGACGGTCGCCGCCCGGAGGCCGATCCCGAGCGCGAGGCGGCCGGCCCCGGCGACCAGCAGCTCCGCACCGGCGTACAGCGCGACGATCCCGGCTCCCAACAGGAGCACAGAAACCCCGGTCTCCGACAGCATACCGGTCGCTACTCGAGACCGTGGGATAAGCGACCCGGAACCCGACCGAAGCGCTGCCGGAGTCACACCCGTTATACGCCCGCTCGCTCGAGTCGACGTATGGCTATGGACGTCTACGGACTGATCGGCAACCCGGTCGGCCACTCGCTGTCGCCGCCAATGCACGAGGCCGCCTACGACGAACTCGCACTCGACGCCCGGTACGTCACCTTCGAACCCGCCGCCGACGAGCTCGAGGCGGCGATTCGGGGCGCCGAGGCGCTCGGCGTTCGGGGACTGAACGTGACGATTCCCTTCAAGCAGGACGCCCTCGAGGTCGTCGCGGCCGACGAGCTGGCGAGTCGGATCGGCGCGGTGAACACGATCGACTTCTCCGGCGAGGAGCCCACGGGTCACAACACCGATGCCGCCGGCGCGTTGCGCGCGCTTCGGGATCACGACGTCGTGCTCGAGGGAGCCGATGCCATCGTGGTGGGTGCGGGCGGTGCCGGCCGGGCAATCGCGTTCGGGCTCGCCGACGCGGGCGCCGCCGTGACGATCGCGAACCGGACCGAATCGACGGCACACGAACTCGCCGACGAGGTGCCCGGCGCGATCGGTCGGGGACTCGAGGACCTCGAGGCACTCCTGGCCGATGCCGACGTGCTCGTCAACGCGACCAGCGTCGGGATGGAGGAGGACGCGACGCCGGTGCCGGCCGAGGCACTCCACGGCGAGCTGGCGGTGCTCGACGCGGTGTATCGCCCGCTCGAGACGCGACTGCTTCGGGAGGCTGCGTCGGTCGGCGCGCCGACGGTCGACGGCGCCTGGATGTTGCTCTACCAGGGCGTCGAGGCGCTCGAGCTGTGGACCGACCGCGAGGCACCGGTTGACGCGATGAACCGGGCGTTACGCTCGAGATTGTAGACGCGACCGGAGGAGCGGTCGTTCACCGCGGTCATCAGGCGAATTTAAGTGGTGCGAGTTAACTATATCCAGCTAATGGCAATCCTCCAAAAGCTGAAGTCGCTGCTGGGGTTCGACGACTCTGGCTCGGAGCGTGGGGACGCTCGGGACGTCGGGGTAACGGTCGAACGAGAGCGCGGGGCCGACCCCGACGAGGAGTCGGCGGCCGCCGAAACGACGGCTTCGGCCTCGACGGGGTCGATGACCGAGGCGAACGACACGCCACACGCCGCGGCGGAGCCGGCCGAGGCGACGGGTCCGACACAGTCTGACGCGACGCCGACCGAATCGAAGGAACCCGGTGAGCAGGGTGTTCGCGACGAGGAACTCGTCGACGACGAGCCGGCGCTCGAGGCCGAATCCGAGACCGAGTCTGCAGAACCGGCCGACCAGATCGAGTCGGCCGAATCTGGCGATCTCGAGGAGTCGACCGAGACTGAGACGTCTCCGGACGACTCCGACGCGGCTGCCGAATCCGAACTGGAGGCCGAGTCCGAGACGCTGGACGAATCGGGGTCCGAGAGCGAGGCGCCGGACGAGCCGGATTCGGAAGCCGAGGCCGAGGCCGAATCCGACGAGCCAGCCGACGACGAGACGCCAGAGGTTCCGGACGAACCCGTCGACGTCGTCAAGGGGATCGGCCCCGCGTACGCGGATCGGTTGGCCGACGCCGGCGTCGAAACCGTCTCCGAGCTCGCCGACGCCGACGCAGCCCACCTCGAGGCCGAGACCGACATCGCCGAGAAGCGCATCCAGGGCTGGATCGACCGGGCGAAGGTCCGCTGACCGCGTCGAGGAACCGTACACTGATTAGGGTCACGACCCTCCGCGAGGGTATGAGCGATCCGCGCGTCGTCACGACGGCCAACTCGTTTCGCGCCGCCGCCCGCGACGGACTCGACGGCGACGGGGTAGCGGCCGCCCGCGTTCCGGTCACCGTCCGTCTCTCCGTCTCCGATCCCTTTCTCGCGTACCGCAGCGCCCGCGACGGCGACAGCGGCGTCTACCTCGAGACCACCGGCGGTCAGCCCGGCTGGGGGTACTTCGGTACCGATCCCATCGACGGGCTCACCGTTGGCCCGGATTCGACCGTGCGGGGCAGAACCGGCGACTCCCCGACGCTTGCGGCACTCGACGGGCTGCTCGACGACGAGGAGCTGGTTCGCGGGGACTGCGAGGTTCCCTATCCCTGCGGGGCGGTCGGCTGGCTCTCTTACGACATCGTCCGCGAACTCGAGGAGCTGCCAGCGTCGGCGATCGACGACCGCGGGCTCCCCCGCCTCGAGGTCGGCGTCTACGACCGGTTGGCGGCCTGGGAGGAGCCGACGGCCGACGACGAGGCGACCGAACTCCGGATCACGGCCTGTCCGCGCGTCGAGCCCGGCGACGACCTCGAGGACGCCTACGATCGGGGTCGGGAGCGAGCGCTCGAGCTTTCCCGGGCGTGTCTCGAGGGCGACCCCGAAGTCGGCGACCCACCCGTTGCGACCGACGAGGCGACCTTCGAGAGCGACTGCGGCCGCGAGGCCTTCGCGGACCGCGTTCAGCGAGTCAAGGAGTACGTCCGGGACGGCGACACCTTCCAAGCGAACATCTCACAGCGGCTGACCGCGCCCGCTGCGGTCCACCCCGTCGCGGCCTACGACGCGCTCCGGCGGGTGAATCCGGCGCCGTACTCCGGACTGCTCGAGTTCCGCAGCGCCGATCTGGTGAGCGCGAGTCCGGAGCTCTTGCTCGAGCGAGACGGCGAGTTCGTTCGGACGGAGCCGATCGCGGGCACCCGGCCCCGGGGCGAGACCACGGAGGAGGACGCCGAGCTCGAGGCGGATCTGCTCGCCGACGAGAAAGAACGCGCCGAGCACGCGATGCTCGTCGACCTCGAGCGTAACGACCTCGGGAAGGTCAGCGCGTACGGCAGCGTCGATGTCGAGGAGTACCGACGGATCGACCGCTACTCGGAGGTAATGCACCTCGTCTCGGACGTCACGGGCCGGCTCCGTTCGGACGCGACGCTCGCCGACGCCGTCGCGGCGATGTTCCCCGGCGGGACGATCACGGGCGCGCCCAAACCCCGGACGATGGAGATCATCGACGAGCTCGAGGCGACCCGGCGAGGTCCGTACACCGGTAGCGTCGGCATCTTCGGCTTCGACGGGCGAGCGACGCTGAACATCGTCATCCGAACGCTCGTCCGCCACGACGAGGAGTACCATCTTCGTGTGGGCGCGGGGATCGTCCACGACTCGGATCCCGACAGCGAGTACGACGAGACCCTCGACAAGGGGCGGGCGCTGATCAACGCCATCGACGACGCGCTCGGGGAGCGAGCCGGAATGGGCCTCGAGTCGACGGAGGGAGGTGGCGAGGATGACTGAACCGACGCGGATCGTCGTCGTGGACAACTACGACTCCTTCGCGTACAACCTCGTCCAGTACGTCGGCGAGGTCGCCGACGAGGTCGTCGTCAGACGGAACGACGAGATCGACCTCGAGGACGTCCGCGAACTCGATCCGACGGGGATCGTCGTCTCGCCTGGTCCCGGCACTCCGCAGGAAGCCGGGATCTCGATCCCGCTGTTCGCCGAAACGGAGTACCCCATCCTCGGGGTCTGCCTGGGCCACCAGGCGCTGTGTGCGGCCGAGGGCGCCCCGGTCGTCCACGCACCCCACGTCGTCCACGGCAAGCCCTCGCGGATCTCCCACGACGGTTCGGGGCTGTTCGACGGCCTCCCCGAACGGTTCCAGGTCGGCCGCTACCACTCGCTTGCCGTCGAGCGTGAGGACCTCCCCGACAGCCTCGCGGAGACGGCCCGGACCGCCGACGAGCGGGGCGTCCTGATGGCGGTCCGTCATCGGGAGAAACCGCAGCTAGGCGTACAGTTTCATCCCGAGAGCATCCTCACTCGCGACCCCGAGGAGGACGCCAACGGCGAGATCTCGCTTTCGGTCGGCAAGCGGATGGTCGAGAACTTCTGTCGGTTCGCCGCCGACCACGAGCGACCCGACTCGCGGGGCGAACGATGAGCAACCGACTGTACCACGTCGACGGCGAGCTCGTTCCCGCCGAGGAGGCGACCGTCAGCGTCGACGACCGCGGCTTTCGCTACGGCGACGCCGCCTTCGAGACGCTGCGGGCCTACGGCGGGACCGTCCTCGACTGGGCGGCCCACCGCGAGCGCCTCGAGGGGACCTGCGACGCCCTCTCTCTCGAGTACGGGCTCTCGGGGAGCGAACTGCGGAACCGAATCGACGAGACGCTCGCGGCGAACGACCTCGCGGACGCCTACGTCCGGCTCTCGGTCACCCGCGGGGTCCAGCCGGGCAAGCTCACCCCCCAGCTCGAGGTCGATCCCACGGTCGTCGTCTACGCCAAACCGCTCCCCCGCGGCGGGCTCGAGGGCGAGCCCGTCTGGGACGGGCCCGCGACGGTTCGCAGCGTCGAGACCCGACGGATCCCCGACGCGGCGCTCCCCTCGAGCGCGAAGACCCACAACTACCTCAACGGGATCCTCGCCCGGGCGGAACTCGAGGGCGAGGCCGACGAGGCGCTGCTCTCGGATCTCGAGGGGCACGTCGCCGAAGGCGCGACGAGCAACCTGTTTTTCGTCCGCGACGGAACGGTCTGTACCCCCACGACGGACGACGACGTCCTGCCCGGGATCACCCGAAAGACGGTCCTCGAGCTGGCTCGAGCGGCCGATCTCCCGGTCGAGGAGGGGAGCTACGGGCTGGCCGAGGTCCTCGAGGCCGATGAGGCCTTCCTCACGAACCGAACCTGGGAGCTACGCCCGGTAGCCTCGCTCGATGCGGTCGACCTCGGCGGCGGGCCGGTAACGGATCGCCTCTCGAGGCTGTACGACGAGCGCGTCGAAAGCGCCTGTTACTGATCGCTCGGTGCGCGGACCGAAAATGTCAGTGTGTTGTACGAAACACTACTCGTATGGACAAACCCAAAAAGAGTATGGACGTCTTCGCTCTGGAGATGACGGTTCTCCTCCTGGCTCCACCACTCGGTTTGGGTGCGTTTCTCGCCGTCCTCGGCGAGCCCGCGGACTTCCTGCCCGGGTTCGGTGTCGGCCTGATCGTCGGCGTCAGCGCGGCCAGTCTGCGCAACGA
The DNA here is from genome assembly GCF_029688845.1 of Natronococcus sp. A-GB1. Lineage (GTDB taxonomy): Archaea > Halobacteriota > Halobacteria > Halobacteriales > Natrialbaceae > Natronococcus. Next base: position 33,233 of record NZ_JARUKW010000005.1, read on the forward strand.
GATCCGCGGGGCTCGAGACGCGAGCGACGACTGACCGGGACGGGTCTCCGCCTCGAGCCGTCGGGAACCGCCATACGCGGCCGGACTCTCGTTCACGGTCTGCCGATCGGAACGTCCGATCCGCGACGGTGAAGCCGACCCCCACGCCGATCACGACAGAAAGGGAGCGCGTCGGCTCGAACCGACCGAACAGCAGCAGCTCGAAACTCGAGAGAGCCACGAACGCGAGGATCGCCCAGAGAAAGACAGAACGGACGACGGACGACGGACGGGCCGTTCGCCTCGAGAGGCGGTTCGGTTCGCGATAACGCTTTGGGCGCTCGGAGTCGAGGGGTTCGAGGTCGGTCAGTCCGCCGGCTCGGGCATCGCCGATCCCTCGGTGTCGGTCTCGAGGAACTCCCGTTCGACGCCCGCGAGTTCCGTGACGAACGCCGAGCCGAACGCACTGGCCGGGGTCTGGAACCCGTTCTCGACACCGACCTCGAGGACGCGTTCGACGGCGCTGACAGCGGCGTCGGCCGTCAGCGCGTATGGGTTGGGCGTCCGGAGGCGGCCGCTGTGGCGCTCGCCGCTGTCGTCGTCGACGACCTCGCCCCAGACGGTTGCGGATTCGGTCGCCAGGGCCGTTCCGTCGGGACCGTCGAGGAGGGCGTCGATCGCGCGGGTCGCCGCGCGTTCGACCGACGGCCGCTCGAGGAGCCACCCCAGCGAGTCGGTCGCCGACAGCAGTGGCTTGCTCCACTCGGGAACGGCGCCGTAGACCTCGACCGTCTCGATTCCTGTCGTGTGGGCCGCGGTGACGACGTCGCCTAGCGGGATCGTTACGGCGTGTTCGGGACCCTCCCCGAAGTCGATCGTCCGGCTTCGGAAGGCCGCGGGGACGTTGAGTAGCCGTCCATCCCGACGGATGACCCCCCCTTCTCCGGCCAGTTCGACGAACGTTCGGGCGGTTCCCGGGGAGAAGCCGTACTCGCTCTTGACGCCCAGCTGAAGCCGATCGGCGGTCGGCAGACGCTCGTGGAGCATCGCGGCCAGACAGTCGGTCGGCACGACGTCGAACCCGACCCCGGGAAGCAGCGTGATCCCCGCTGCGCTGGCCGCCTCCCCGTATTGGCGGAGGCGTTCAAATACCGGGAACTCGCCCGTAATGTCGAGGTAGTCCGTCCCCGCCTCGAGACAGGCCAGCACGAGCGGTTCGGCGGTTCGCTCGAACGGACCGGCGCAGTTCAACACGGCGTCGAACGCCTCGAGATCGTCCTCGAGCGGGCCGTCCGTGAGATCGATCGCCCGTCCCTCGAGGCCGAGCTCCTCGGCCTGTCGGGCGACCCGGTCTCCGTCGCGCCCCGCGAGCGTCGGCGAGCCGCCGCGAGCCACGGCCTCGCGAGCGATCAGCCGGCCGGTGTAGCCGTACGAGCCGTAGATGAGGAGGGAGTCCATGCCAGCCGTTAGGGGTTCGGCGTGTTAAAACTCCGTCAGACAGTCTCGAAACGTTCACGAACACTGACTCGTAACTGGACACCGATGGCGGCTACACAGCGGATCACGAGCCTGGAGAACGTCCCCACGGAGTCGACCTTCCTCTTTCGCGTCGCCGACGAACTGGGCGACCGTCAGGAGGCGATTCTCGTGGCGAACGGCACGGGGTCGACCGACACGGACGTCTCGTGCTGGCTGAACTACTGTCAGCACTTCACACACATCAAACTCGACAAGGGCGACGGCGCGCCGATGCGCGACGGCGAAGTGATCTGTGCGAACCACGGCGCGTACTTCGAGACCGACTCGGGGGAGTGTACGTTCGGTCCCTGCGAGGGGGCGTACCTGACCGAACTCGAGGTGACGGTCTCGGACGGCGACGTCTACCTCACCGACGAGGAGTACGAGTTCGTCGCGGCGGGCCCGATTGAGGACGACGGCGACCTGACCTCGACGTCGAACGTCGAGTTCTAGCGCATCTCGAGGGGGATCACCAGATCCCGCTCCTGGTCGTACTCGATGAGGTCGGCCTCGACGAGCCGGGGCATGTGGTCGTGGTACAGCGAAATGTAGACGTTCGCGACCCGTTCGGCCGACAGCTCGGTTACCTTTCGGCCGGTTTCGCGAACCGCGACCTCCTCGGCGGCGTCGGGTAGCGTCAGCTCCTCGCCGTAGGTGCGCATGACCTCGAGCAACAGCCGGCGGCGCCGATCGGCCAACAGCTCGAGGCTTTCGTCGACCGCAGCCGGGGACTCCTCGCGGCGCTCGAGCCAGTCGAGCATCGCGAGAACGAACCCGGGGGAGTCGAAGTCGGAGTCGGAGGTGGTCATGCGTATGTTGCGTCGGGTGCCCGGTGGCGGCCGGCCAGAACCGGCGATCGACCGCTCGGGGCGTCGATATCGGATCGTTGCCGCGCCGACAGATAGGCGTGTCGAAACCGTGCTCGCAGTTCGCGGCTGTGGCTACTCGATCGTGTAGGTCGGCTCGTCGATCGCCTCGCTCTTGCAGTCGGGACATCGCGACGGACGGTTCAACAGCTCGTCGAAGCCGTCGAACCCGCAGTCCCGACAGGCCGGGGGCGCGGCGAGGAACTGCTCGTCGCCGCCGTCAACCGACCGCGAGACGTGCTCGAGGTGTCGAAGGATCGTCTCCGGGGTCAGCTCGAACTGGACGGCGAGTTCGCTCGGCGTCGCCGGCTCGGCCCGAAGCGCGTCGGCGAGTCGTTGCCGGGTCGTCTCGTCTGCTTCCCGCATACGTGGGATCATCGCCCGGATCCGGATAGGTGTTCGGTTCGTTCGCGAGACTGTACACCGTGCAGGGGTAAACGACTTACATCGGCTCGGTGAAACACGGGACATGAAAGCCGTCGTTCTGGCAGGCGGGTACGCGACCCGGATGTGGCCGATCACGAAACATCGACCCAAGATGTTCCTCCCGATCGGCGACGCCACGGTTATCGATCGGATCTTCGCGGAGCTCGAGGCCGACGACCGGATCGACGAAGTGTTCGTGAGCACGAACGAGCGCTTCGCCGACGAGTTCGAGGCTCATCTCGCCGACAGCGAGTTCGAGAAGCCGACGCTGTCGGTCGAGGAGACGAGGGCGGAAGACGACAAGTTCGGCGTCGTCGGCGCGCTCGCCCAGCTGATCGATCGCGAGAACGTCGACGACGACCTGCTGGTCGTCGCCGGCGACAACCTGCTGAGCTTCGATCTCTCCGAGTTCGTCGACGAGTTTTTCGACCGGGAGGCTCCGACGCTTGCCGCATATGACGTCGGCTCCCGCGAGAAGGCAAAATCCTACGGCCTGGTCGAGCTCGAGGGCGACCGCGTCGTCGACTTCCAGGAGAAACCCGACGACCCCAAGAGCACCCTGGTGTCGATCGCCTGTTACGCGTTTCCCCGCGATGCAGTGTCGCTGTTCGACATCTACCTCGAGGGGGATAACAACCCCGACGAGCCGGGTTGGTTCGTCCAGTGGCTTCAGGATCGGGAGCCGACCTACGCCTACACCTTCGAGGGAGCGTGGTTCGACATCGGCACCCCCGAGAGCTACCTCGACGCCGTCGCCTGGCACCTCGACGGCGAGTCGCTGATCGCTGACTCGGCGACCCTCGAGAACGCGACGATCGGCGAGAACGTCCACGTGATGGACGACGTCACGCTGATCGACACCGAGCTCGACCACGCGGTCGTCTTCCCGGAGGCGACCATCGAGAACGGCGGCGTCAGGCGATCGATCATCGACGAGGGAACCCGACTCGAGGACCTTGATCTCGCGGGCGCGCTCATCGGAGCCCACACGACCATCACCAGGTGATCGCCCGCCTTGCAGTAGCCGAGCCGTTTATAATTGCTCGGAAAAAGTAGGTGCTATGAGTCTCTTCGGGGAGTTTCACATTCCCGCCGAGGCGTTCGCGCTCCACGAGACCCTCCGATCGGAGCGGGATCTCGTTATCGAGATCGAGCGCGTCGTCGCGGCGGACGACGTGCTCACGCCGTATCTGTGGGTATCCGGGGTCGATCACCGAACGTTCGAGCGAGCAACGGCCGACGATCCGACGATTCGAGACGTCGAACATATCGACGACTACGAGCGATCGATGCTGTACCGCGGGGAGTGGACGGGGAACGTCGACTCGCTGGTCTACGCGTACACGGAACTGGGCGCGACGATCCTCGAGGCGTCGGCGCAGTACGACGAGTGGGAGCTTCGGATGCGATTCGCGGATCGAAACAGCCTCGACGATTTCCAGACGTACTGCCGCGACTTCGACGTCCCCTATCGGCTCACGCAGCTGTTCGCCCGCGCACACCCCCGCGGCGTCGGCCAGTACGAGCTAACGGAGAAACAACACGAGGCGCTGCTCACTGCCTGGGAGATGGGGTACTTCTCCTCGTCGTCGGTTTCGCTCGCTGACGTCGCCGACACACTTGACATCAGTCAGCAGTCGCTCTCCGAGCGGCTCCACCGCGGCTACGAGGCGCTAATCGGTAACACCTTGCCCGTGACCCCACCGGGCCAGGAGGCTGCACCGACCGAGAGTCGTCTCGAGCGGCCGGATACTTGAAGGGTTGAACATACAACCCACCCGACCAATGGGACGGGTTGTGAACGTCCGACCATGGAACACGGTCTCACGGACACCGATGCCGTCTTCGACCTCCTGGCGAACCGACGGCGGCGCAGGACTGTCACTGTACTCAGGTCCGACGACCGCCGGCTGACGATAACCGATCTGTCCAGGAAGCTCGCCGTCGAGGAGGCCGGCCCGCTCATCACCGACGTCCCCGGCGAGACCGTTCGCGAGATCTTCGTCTCGCTCCGCCACGTTCACGTTCCGAAGCTCGCGGACCTCGAACTCGTCGAGTACGACCGAAATCGGGGACTCGTCGAACCGACCGACCGACTCGCCGGTCTCGAGCCGTATCTCTCGATCGTCTCCGAAAGCGACCCCGAACCGCGCTCCGAGCGCGACGATTCCTGAGTCCCTCGAGACCCGCCTCTCACTCCAGCCCCGCGTCGGTCACCCGCAGCGTCCCACGAGTCCCGTCCCACTCGGTCTCGTACTCGAGATCGATCCGTCGATCCATGTGCGGGCCGTCGACCACCAGCGTCTCGAACTCGCCGCCCTCTCCCAGGATGTGAACGCCGTACTCCTCGTTGAGCGACTCGAGCTCCGCGAGGGCATCCGCGTCGAGCGTGCGGCCGAGCCAGGACTCGTCGAGCCCGTAGGCCGCGACCCGAATGATCTTAATCTCGAAGCCCGCGGCGAGCATCGCGTCGGCGAGTTCGCGGGGGTCCTCGCGCCACAGCGGCGCGAACAGGTCACAGCCGAGGCGGTCACACATCGCCTCGATCCGGCTCGTCTGGTACTCGCTCTCGACGGCCCCCGCGGTGACGCCAGCGATCCCACCCGGCAGCTCGGCGTCGAGCTCCCGCAGGGCGGCCTCGAGGGGTTCGAGTTCGTTGTCACCTTGCGCGCCCGCATCCGTTACGTCGTCGGCTCCGAAGTCGTCGGGTTCGACCTCCAGCAGCTCGATGCCGATGCTCTCGGCGGCCAGTCCCGCGAGCTCGGTCGCCGGGACGTGGTACATGTAGGAGTCACCGGTCGGGTGAACCGTGACGAGTCGCTCGACGTTCAGTCCGCGCTCGAGGGCCCGGTACAGCGCCCAGGCGGAGTCCTTCCCGCCCGAAAAGAGGCTGATCCAGGTGCCGTCTGCATCGCTCATGGGGATTACTCGAGCGACGAGGCTAAAGGGGTGGCGAGTCACATCGTTCGACTACCGGGGGTAGTCGGGACCCGAGTCCTCCTCGCTCCCGCGCCCCGAGTCGGTGTCGCTCTCGTCGCGACCGGCGTCCTGACCGTCGGCCGGCTGCGAGCGCGGTCCGCCGTCGGTGAGCCCCGACTCGGGCGTGACGTCCTCGAGAACCGTTCGATCGGTGTCGCCGCTGAACGTCGCGGCGACCTTGGCGCCGACGAGGCTCACGATGATCGCGCTGACGACGTACAGCGCCAGCCGCTCGCCGGCCGTGATCCCGAACGTGTCGATCGAGAGCACGCCCAGCTCGATCGCGGGGACCTGAACCGACTCGATGAGAGCCTGTTGCTCGAGGAAGTACGCCGAGAACCCCCGGACCACCAGCCCGACGGCGACGACGATGAAGGGAAGGTTGAGGTAGGAGCTGCCGATCGGCTCCTCGCCGATCGCCTCGTCGAGCAGTCGGCCGGCGCTGGCGGTCAGGGCGGCCGCGGCGAGCCAGGGGGCGCTGTCGAAGGCGAACTGGACGGCCGGGAGCACGACGCCGGACGGTTCCTCGAGGTTCGAGACGCCGAGAACGCCGACGAAGACGCCGACGAGGGTCAGTCCGGCTGCGACGGCGTAGGTGACAACCGAGACCTGCCCGGAGTACAGCGACTCGCGGATCTGGAGGGCGAGCCCGGTGACGACCTCGTCGACGCTGAACCCCTTGTACAGCAAGAAGAGGCCGATGACGGTCGTGATCGCGGCGGCGCCCTCGGCGGGGCCGACGAACCACGCGAGCATCGGAAACACCAGAAGCGTCAGGCCGATCGGGACCAGGACGGTCTGGCGGAGCTCCTCGTCGGCCAGGAACTGTTTGAGCAGGTAGTACGTCGACTCGATGTCCCGGGCTTGGCGAACGACCACCCGATCGACGGAGTCGACCTGGACGCGACTCTCGACGATCGGCACCAGCCGTTCGTCCTCGGCACTGTCGATGACGACGACCGCCGAGTCGGGGTCGTGGGCGGCCATCAGGTCGTCTACCTGCCGTGCGACCGACCGGTCGGCCGAGACCATCGACTCCCGGTCGCCCGAGACGACCGCGACGACGACGTCCTCGTTCTCGTCGCGGAGGCTCTGTGCGACCCGGAGGGTCTCGAGTAAGGAGTTGACTCCCGAGTCCTCCGGATCCGCGAGGCCGACGTCGGTCACCAGCGCGCGAACTGCCTCCCAGCCGACGATAGGCGACCGGAGTCCGGTCTTTCGCCCGACGTCGTCGGTCCGGTCGAGACAGACGACCAGCGTTGTCACGGTAGGCGTTCGATCCCCTGAAACGATAAAACCACGGCTAGAATCGCAGCCGGAACTCCCGGTCGCCGACGACGCTTGCGACGCCGGCGCCGAAGGCGTAGGCGATACTTCGGGCGCCGCCGCCGACGCGAGCCATCAGCGGTCGCTCGGGCTCGAACTCCTCGATCACGACCGCCTCCCGCTCGAGCCGGTCGGCGAGTTCGTCCTCGAGCTCCCGACGCGTGCCGAGTTCGTCGACCAGTCCCATCTCGTGGGCCTGCTCGCCGAGGTAGATCCGGGCCTCTGTCTCGCGGACGAACTCTGGTTCCAGATCCCGGCCCTCGCTGACTCGCTCGACGAAGTTCTCGTAGTAGTCGTCGATCAATCCCTGGAGGTAGGCCCGCTCGCTGTCGTCCATCTCCTTCAGCGGCGTGCCGGCGTCCTTGAACTTCCCGGCGGCAAAGCGCTCGTAAGAGAGCCCGACCTTGTCGGCGAGGTCGCTCGCGTTGACCCGCGAGCCGATGACGCCGATCGAGCCCACGATGGAGCCGTCTCGCGCCCAGAGTTCGTCACAGCCGCTGGCGATCCAGTAGCCGCCGCTGGCACAGACGTCGGTCGCGTAGGCGACCGTCGGTCCGTCGAACCGTTCGGCGGCGAGTTTGATGTCGTCGCTGGGGACGACCTCGCCCCCGGGCGTGTTCAGCTTGAGCAACAGGGCGTCGACGCTGTCGTCCTCGTCGGCCCGGTCGATCTGCTCGACGATGTCGTCGGCCGGGGTCGAACGCGGCCCCGACGGGAATCGCCCGCCGCCGCCGTCGCGGGTGATCGGTCCCTCGACGGCGACTTCGGCGACGTCGTACCCCGGAAAAAGGGAGTCGGCGACCGAGCCGGCGATCCGAACTCCGAGGACGATCACGGCGAGGGCGACGAGCACGCCGGCGAGATCGGCCAGCGTGTCGGGGTAGATCACGAACAGCGCGACGCCGATCGCGGCGAACGCCGCGGCCCCGACCGCGAGGACGGCGAGTCGACCGATACCTTCGTTACTGACCACTCCTGCCACCTCGAGTCATACCCGTGAGTGACGCCGCAACCCCGTTAAGCGTTGGCGATTCGGAGCCGTTACTCCGCCGGGAGGCCGCCGGGCGCGTCGGCGGTATCCCCGTCGTCTCGCGCCTCTCGCTCGACCTCGCCGGCGTTGGGCAGCGCCTCGTCGGGGTCGGCCGTCCAGTCGCCGAACCACTCCCGGAGGACGTTCCAGCCGTCCCTGGCGAACGGCATGGGATCGTCGGCAACCGCGTAGTCGAACCGCGGCTGGCGGACGAGCGACAGCCCGACCGCCACCAGTGCGGCCCACGGTGACGGCCGCTCGAGACCGGGATACTCCTCGGTCAGCACGCTGTGAAGGTAGCTCACCTCGCCCCGCAGGAGATGGCCGCCGAGCCCGGTCTCGTAGGTCGGACGGCCCGGAATCGGCTCGCCCATCGCCAGCTGCCAGTAGTAAAACGGGAAGTCCGCCCCCGCCTGGACGGTAAACGGCAGCGACGACCAGAACCGGGGGTTGATCTCCATCAGCTTGAACCGCCCGTCGCGGGGGTCGCGCAGAAACTCGACCATCGCCAGCCCGTGCCACTCGAGTTCGTCCAGCAGCGCCCTGCCGTCGGCCTCGAGCTCGGGGAGGTAGATCGACTCGCGGTACGCGCTGGGTCCGCCGCAGTACTCCCAGCCCCGGCGCTGGCAGTGCTGGAAGGTCGCGACGGCCTCGCCCCGGTCGTACAGCGCGAAGAACCCGAACTCCCTCGAGTCGGGAATCCGCTCCTGGACCAGCGGAACGTGGCCTCGGGCCTCGGTACAGGCGGCCACGTTCGGGGGCTCTCCCGGCGTCTGATAGGCGGTCGAGCCGACCTCGACGCGGTCGAACCCCGAACCGAGGTACTCCGGCGCGGCGACCGAGTAGCGAGGTTTGACGATCGTCTCGCGGTTCCAGTCGTCCCACTCGTCTACGAGCGCGGTGTCGGGGGCGGCGACGCCAGCGCGATCGGCCGCCGCGAACAGCTCGAGACGGTCCTGGACCTGCCGCAGCGTCTCGAACGTCGGCCACGGCGTCGCGACTTCCGCCGCGAACGCCTCCCGGTTTCGCGCCAGCGAGTAGACGTCCTCCTCGCGGACCGGAATGATCGTCTCGACGTTGGGCCGGCGGGCGATCGAGAGGAGCGCGTCGCCGTAGGCGGCCAGCTCCGTGGTCGGATCGGGTAAGCGGACGAACTCGTCGCAGTACCGTGAGACCGCACTGGGAGTGGCGGCCGACTCGGAGCCGACGATCGTCCGGATGCCGCGGGGTCGAAGCGAACGGAGACAGGCGACCGTACTCGGGGCGTCGATCCCCGGCACGAAGACGGCGACGTCGTCCCTGGACTCGTGCATGCGAAAGTTCCCCAGCGACGAGGGCATTGTTATGGCCGAACTACCGCCGAACGACTTGTTTGGTGGCCGTGAGAGGTGCCCTCCCGGCACTGTATGTGTCGGTTACCGACTCTCGACGGCTCGAGAGTCGAAACCATCGGCTCACGAACGGGTGACCAACGCAGGAACCAAAATGGCTGTACGCGTCCGTTTCGCCCGAAAACGGGAACCGAAAACCGAGAGAGAACGCGACCGCTACTGCAAAAAGCGAACGGCAGCAGACACAGGTTGACGAATCGGCCTACAGCAGTCCGGTCTTCTGGAGCTTCATCAGGTCCTCGGTGTCGAGGGTCTCGCCCTCCTTGAACTTCTGATAGATCTCCTCGGCCTCCTCTTTGGCTTCCTCTTTCTTCTTGTCACGCTGGGACTTGCGCTGTTCCTCTTCCTGTTTGTCCAGTTCGCGCAGGCGCTTCTGGACGCGGACGAAGTCCTCGTGGTGACGGTCGGCGGCCTCCTGGGCCTCGACGAACGACTCGTGCATCTCGTCGGCCTCGTCGCGGATGTCGTCGGCCTCGCGGTAGGCCTCGATCATCTGGTTGTGATGTTCCTGGGCCTTGTCAGCGAGTTCGGTAACCTTCTGGTGGTGCTGGGAGGCCTCCGAACGCACTTCCTCGGCTTCCTCGACGAGGTCCTCGAGGTCGTCGTTCTGCTCGAGCTTGCCCTTGCGCTCCTCGTACTCCTCGCGCTTGGACTCGATCTTCTCGATGAGCTCCTGTTCTTCCTCGCTCGAGAGCACTTCGGTCTGCTGTTTGAACTCGAGCTGTTCGATCTCCTCTTCGAGTTCCTCTAAGTCCTTGCCCTCGTTGAGCTCCATGTCGGACTTGAGCTGCTCGACGCGGTCGAACAGCTCGTTGGCCTCGGCGTTGAGCTCGTTTCGCTTGTCCTTGTGCTCCTGGACCTGCTCGTTGAGCTCGTCGCGCTTCTCGCGGTGCTCCTGGGCCTCGTCGACCTTCTCGCGAGTCTTCGCGTTGAGGTCGTCGCGCTCGGATGCGCGCTCGGAGGCCATCTGGTTGAGATCGTTTCGTCGATCTCGGAGCTGGCCCGCCTTCTTGATGAGCTGTCCCTTGGAGTCGTTTTCGAGGTCGTCGTCTGTCAGTTCGATGTTTTTCGATTCGTCTACCATGTGTTAGTCAAACCTCTGTGCCATACCCGCACCGGGAGCAGACGGACGCGGTCATCGTCGGTGGTGATCCGCACGTTCGGCGGATCGCCGACTCGTCGCGTCGCCGCGTACAGCGTTCGCTCACGACCTGCGAAACCTCGGTGAATAAGATTTCCTGTCATCGATCGTCGAGCGATACGCGCCCCGGTGGCGTTCTGGTGACCACATCTACTGTCGCCGGTAATTTAAATGTACCGGTCAGCTCACCCGTGAAAACCGTTAGCAGGGCCCGCGTGGGGCTGTCTGGACCGATTCAGCGACCTCGGATGGCGTATAAATATCGTCGATGCCGCCGGAAGGACAACCCACTTGTGGCCGACCGCTGTGGTGTCGAGTATGTTCTACGAACAGCGGATGTCCGTCCCGGAGACGCCGGCCGACCTCCGCGCCGAGTACGACGATCAGCTCGCCTCGGTCGTCGATCGACACGGCCTCGAGACGGCCCTCGATCGCACGGACGTCGACCGCGAGGAACTCGAGGCGCTGCTCGAAGGTGAGTCACCCGACCTCTCGCTCGAGGAGGCTGCCGAGATCCAGGCGCTCGAGAGCGACGAACCCGACGCCGAGACGATCGAGACGATGGCCTGCGAGCACCTGCTGCTCGGCATGACGACGGCGGTGCTCGACGTCGACGCGGTCGAGAGCCACCTCGAGATCGATCTCGACGCGAAGGAGGTGCAACAGAAGATCGAACGGCGCGCACCGATGTCGTTCGCGGAGTACGTCCACTTACAACACGTCATCGTCGGCCGATCCCAGTAGCGGATACCGCCGGGACACCGGGCGGACGCTACGAAGTCAGCGTTACCTGTCCGGTGCGGTCGACCGAGACAAGGAAGCCGGCGTACTCGAAGCTGACCGAGCCGACCGCTCGGTCGGTTTCGCATCGGTCGTGAAACAGCGAGTCAAGCGCCGACGGATCGATAGTGTGGTACAGCGGGCCGAACTCGTTGGCCAGCGCGATCTGATCGACGTCGGTCGCCGTAGCGACCGCCTCGAGAACCGCCTCGCTGAGCGATTGCTCGGGATCGGCCTGGTAGCTCACTGGCGTCTGATCCGTCTCCCGAGTAGCTGTCGTGGAGGTCATGGTTCCCCGTATCGCCGGGAGCGGTGAAAGGACGCTGGTTGGATCGCCAACCTTTCAAGTGGGGTGGTCTATCTCGGTCGCATCAACGATCGGTCGGTCTGTCGGTGCGATTATGTGGCCCGGAGCCCGAGTCGGCGTATGCGTGTTGCGATTCTCGGCTGTGGCTACGTCGGCTGCGAACTCGGCCGCCAGCTCGTCGAACGGGATCACGACGCGATCGGCGTCCGTCGATCCGACGACGGACTCGAGGCGCTCGAATCGGCGGGGCTGGAGGCCGTCCAGGCCGACGTCACCGACCCGGCGACGCTCGAGGCCGTTCCCGACGTCGACGCGATCGTCTTCGCGGCCAGCAGCGGCGGTCGGGGCGCCGACGCCGCCCGCGAGGTGTACATCGAGGGGCTCGAGACGGCGATCGAGGCGTTCGGCGAGCGCGAGAACCCGCCCGAGCGGCTGATCTACACCTCTTCGACGGGCGTCTACGGCGACCACGACGGCGATTGGGTCGACGAGGAGACGCCGATCGAGCCGACGACCGAAAAGACCGAGATGCTGGCCGAGGCCGAGCGGGTCGCCCTCGAGCTTCCGGGGGAGTACGGGTTCGACGGCGCCGTCGCGCGCTACGCGGGTCTGTACGGTCCGGATCGCTACCGGCTCGAGCGCTACCTCGAGGGGCCGGTCACGGAAGGCTACCTGAACATGATTCATCGCGACGACGCCGCCGGCGCCGTCCGCTACCTGCTCCGCGAGGACCTCGCTCGCGACGAGGTCGTCCAGGTCGTCGACGACGAACCCGTCGAGAAGTGGGCCTTCGCCGACTGGCTCGCCAACGAGGCTGGCGTCGAACGGCCGCCGAAGCGGACGAAGTCCGAACGGCTCGAGGCGGACGACCTCTCGGAGGCCGCCCGTCGTCGGATCCTGACGAGTAAGCGCTGCTCGAACGGAAAGCTTCGCGAGCTGGGGTACGAGCTCGCGTACCCGACGTTCCGGGAGGGGTACCGCGAGGCGATCGACGCCCGTCGGTAGGGGTCGGGCAACTATCTCTCCAGTTGATGGGAAACTTCTTGGGGATCCGATGTAATGGTGCGGTATGCGACACCGGGGCGTCGACAGCGGCGGCATCGGAGGTGACACGTTGGCTCTCGAGCCCGCCGCGGAGACGCTCCAATCGCTCGACCCGCTCGTGCTCTCCTTGCTCGTCGTCGCCGTCGGCGGGGTTGCGGTCGGCGTCTGGTGGCTCGTCCGCTGGCTCCGGCGCCCGCCGGGCGTTCGCCTTTGCAACCTCCTCGAGAGCCGCGACGAGGTCGCCGTCCTGTTACACCCGAACCCGGATCCCGACGCGATGGCGTGTGCGATGGGGGTCGCCGAGATCGCCTCGTCGGTCGACACCGACGCGACGCTGCAGTTTCCCGGCGAGATCCGCCACCAGGAAAATCGGGCCTTTCGCACGGTCCTGGGGCTCGAACTCGAGCGCATCGAGGCGGCTTCGGAGCTCGCTGCGGAGGCGGTCGTGCTCGTCGATCACAACACGCCGCGAGGGTTCACCGGCGCACAGATCGTCGAACCCGTCGCCGTCGTCGACCACCATCCTGGAAACGGGACCGGAACCGAGTTTACCGACGTTCGCAGCGAGTACGGGTCGGCCTCGACGATCGTCGCCGCGTACTTCGAGGAGCTGGACGTCTCGCCCGATGGCGACGAAACGGCGGACGAGCCCGCGCTCTCGACGGCGCTGGCGACGGGGCTGCTCTACGGCATCCAGTCGGATACGAACCACCTGACTCGAGGCTGTTCGTGGGCCGAGTTCGAGGCCTGTGGCTATCTCTACCCGGGGATCGACGAGGACCTGCTCGACCGGATCGCCAACCCGCAGGTGAGCGACGACGTCCTCAAGACGAAGGCGCGGGCAATCACCGATCGACGGATCGAGGGCTCGTTCGCCGTCTGTGACGTCGAGTCGGTCACCAACGTCGACGCAATCTCCCAGGCCGCCGACGAGCTGCTCCAGCTCGAGGGCGTCACCGCGGTCGTCGTCTACGGCGAGTACGACGGGACAATCCACGTCTCGGGTCGGTCCCGGGACGACCGGGTTCACATGGGAGAGACGCTTCGCCACGCCGTCAGCGACGTCCCGATGGCCAACGCCGGCGGCCACGCTCGAATGGGTGGCGGACAGATCCCGGTCGACTACCTCGAGGCGATCGAAACGGAGGACGGCTGCGGGCGGGCGGTGTTCGACGATCGCCTCTTCGAGGCGATGTCGGGCAGCCGACGGTAGCGACGACCGAACCGGTTCGGCCCGCCGAACGGAGCGTGGTGCCAGCCGCGGTTCGCCGGAGTCGTGGCCGTTTTACCGGCTCGCTCCAACAGTGGACCGATGGAGTACGTCCAGGATCGGATCGCGACGCTCCACGACCTCGGCGGGGAACCGCTCGCTACTGGTCTCGAGGGCGATCCCATCGCCGAGACGGCCGTCGTCGTTCCGATGACCGACCGGGAACACGAGAGCCCGGCCGCAACCCGCGTGCTCGCCGAACTCGAGTCCCTCGAGCCCGCCACGGTCATCGTCCCGGTCCGGGCGTCGCCCGCTCGGATCGGCCCGTTCCGCGAGTGGCTCGAAACCTTCGCCCTGCCGATCGAGGTGCTGTGGTGTAACGCGCCGGCCCTCGAGGAGCGACTCGCGGACGCCGGGCTCGCCGGCGAGACCGGAAAGGGGCGGGACATCTGGCTCGCGCTCGGTCCCGCCGCCGAGGCCGGCGAGTACGTCGTCGTCCACGACGCCGACGCCCGCAGCTACGAGGCCGACCACGTCCGTCGGCTGCTCGCGCCCCTGACCATGGACTTCGCCTTCTCGAAGGGCTACTACGCGCGCGTCGAACGCGGACGGCTCTACGGGCGCCTCTTCCGGCTGTTCTACGAGCCGCTGCTCCGGACCCTGTCGGCCCGACACGACGAGCCGATCCTCGAGTACTGTAGTGCCTTCCGGTACGCGCTGGCCGGCGAGTTCGCGATGACCGCCGACCTCGCAGAACGGCTCCGCCCACCCCGGACCTGGGGACTCGAGGTCGGCACCCTCGGCGACGCCTTCGACTACGCCGGGTTCGCGGGCACCGCACAGGTCGATCTGGGCGTCCACGAGCACGACCACCGTGCGGTCGCCGGCGAGACCGGGCTCGAGGGTATGAGCCGGACGGTCGGCGCCGAACTGCTTCGGGTGCTCGAGGCCGGCGGCGTCGACCCCGACTACGAGACGCTACCGGGGCGCTACCGGGAGACCGGACGGGAGCTGATCGCCCAGTACCGGGCCGACGCGGCGTTCAACGGGCTCGCGTACGATCCAGAGCGCGAGCACGACCAGCTCGAGCGCTACGCCGCTGCGATCGAACCCCCCGGACCGGACCGCCGGCTGCCCCGCTGGCTCGACGCCCCGATCGATTCCGGAACCGTCCGCGAGTGTGCCCGCCCGTGGCGCGGACCCCGAGTCGGCTCCGCGGGAAGCGACTGATCGCTCGACCGTCGTACTGGATTGCGAGGCGACCGCCCTGACCTCCCGTGGCCGGGATGAAGCCGGCGCTCGACGAGAGGACGAATTCCGCCGCGCTACCGCGTGCGGGGTAACATTCAACAGCGCACCGACCGTGGACGGCGTATGAACGCGACCGCCGACGAACTCGCCGGCGTCGTCGACCTCTTCGGCGGGCTCACCCGCGCCGAACTCGAGCGGGCCCTCTCCGAGGCGGCGTTTCGCGCCGACGGCGGCGATGTCGACCCAGACGCCCTCGAAGCGGGGATCAACCGGGCCCGGGAGTCGTTTGCCCTCGTCGCCTACGACCCTCTCGAGCAACCGACCCCCGACGGAACCGAGTCCGACGAACCGCTGCTGGTCGCCGGGCCGACCGCGTTTCCGACCGTTCCCGAGGGCGCCGAGGACGTTCCCCACATCCTCGACGTCGAGCCCAGACGACCCGACCGCGAGGCCCTCGGCGAGACGGTCCGCGAGGAGTTCGTCGCGGCGGCCGATGCGGCTCTCGACGACGGCGACGACGACAGGGTCGAGACGCTGCTGGACGTGAGCTACGACGTCGAAACATGGGCCCCCGTCGATCTCGTGGACGAACGCGCGCGACTGGAGGCCGCCCTCGAGTGATCAGATGGGACCGAGACTGACTCTCGAGCCGATCGCGGACCACCCCCCGATCGGCATCGACGACCAGGAACACGACGCGGCCGTCGTCGCCCCTGTCATCGAGCGCGACGAGGAGGACTACCTGCTGTTTACCCGCCGATCCGACGATCTGGGCAACCATCCCGGCCAGATGAGCTTTCCCGGCGGCGGCGCCGAACCGGAGGACGAGTCGATCCTCGCGACCGCGTTGCGGGAGGCCAACGAGGAGATCGGGCTCGAGCCCGACGAAGCCGAGGTCGTCGGCCAGCTCGACGACATCCGGACGATCTCGGAGTACGCCGTTACCCCCTTCGTCGCCCGGGTACCCGACCGGGAGTACGAGCGCGATGGGATCGAGGTCGCCGAGATCGTCGTCCTCCCGCTCTCGGGGTTTCTCGACCCCGAGAACTACGAGTGCGAGCGCCGCGACCACCCCTACTACGGCGATATCGTCATTCACTACTTCCACGTCGACGGCTACACCGTCTGGGGGGCGACGGGTCGGATTCTGGTCCAGCTGCTCGAGCTGACCACCGGATTCGAGGCGCCCGAACGGATCGATCGCTCGACGCTGTGAGACGCGCTCCCGTACGAGTCCTGCGCGGAACGTCAGCTTTTTGCTCGCGGCCCACCCAGAACGTCCATGATCGCGCAGACGAGTGATCGCGTTCCGCACCGATCGTAGCCGCCTTTTCGTCGCGCGAGGTGAGTCCCAATGTTAACCACGAGCACCGTCGCCCGAGCCGGACTGGACGGGATCGCGCTGAAACCCGCGGAGTGTGACGTCTCCCTGGCCGCGTCGATCCCCGCAGAGACGATCGCCGTCGACTACGAGGGCCGGGATCATATCCCGGCACCCCACGTCCTCGAGTCGCTGTCGGTAGACGCCGACGTGTTCGTGACGACCCCGGTTCGGGCCGACGGCTTCGACCCGCTGGGCGACGACTCCCTACTGGCCGAACTCCCGTCCGGAGTCGGGCGCGTGCTGGTCGCCGGCCACCCCGCCTACCTCACCGACGAGGAGCGCGAGCGGGCCGTCGCGCCCCGACTGGGTGCGGCCCTCGAGACCGACCCCGACGCCTGGGTCGGCTCCGAGAGCGTCGAACGGATCGCGATGGCGACGGGCGCGACCCAGTACGACCTGCTCTCGCGCTCGACTCCCCGCGAGCTTCGGGCCCTCCGGGCGGCCGGCTTCGAGGGCGACCTCGCCGTCTACGCGCCCGCCGTCTTCGCCGACGAGGACGACGCCGTCCTCGACGCCGTCGGCGACTACGTCGCGCGCCGCCGTCCCGTCGCCCGCGCGCTGCCCGAGGATTGTGCGACGGACTCAACTGCCACCGGACGCGCGCGTGAAGTCCTGCTAAAGGCCGCGGGGGACTACGCGCTCGTCGGCACCGAACGGGAGGTCAGCGAGCAGACCGAGACCCTCCGGGAGGCCGGCGCAACGACCGTCGTCGGCTACCCCGCTCGCGGGTTGGATCCCCTGCTCGAGTAGCGCCGTTCCGTCTCCGGATTTCGGCTTCTAAGGAATCGCTGAATCGGTGGTGGGTGTCCGTTGACAAAACAGGGATATAGTTTAGATTTCTTTACAAACGTGAGTGTGTCATAGATCAATTCTCATGGAGTTGCTCTCATCCCTACTTCAGTGAACCAACCGCTACGTAGAGGGTGCGAACCTAACGCGCTTACTTCCATCAGGTAATAGTGATGTTGAGAGAGCCGTGCTGCATACAGAGCGCGAATGTCCCACGAGATTCGACGCGATTTGCGAGTTTAGAGATTGTCCAGTACGGAGCCAATTAAACAGAAGATATATGCTTTTGTGATAGTATAGTTATACATGTGTCTGAGTCTCATCACAGCACGTCTTCTCCCAGAGAGCGAGCCTATATCGCTTCTGGTCTGATTAGTGCGGTGATTGCTGTCTACTATTTACCGATTGTGTTCGGGCCTGTAGCGGGGTATTTTGGTTCCCGACTGTATAGTGATGGAGCAGAACCGACTGGCGTAGCGATTGTTCTTCTGGGAATATTGGGAATGCTACTTGGGTTCTTCAACATTGCCATTCCGTCAACACTTGGCATAGAAATTGGTGGCCGTCTGGGGAATTGACGTACTCACGAACGCACCAGATGCATTCTCCGTGAAGCAAAACAACTTTTCCTTGATTCTGACAGGCAACTTCTGTGCTGCATCCATGCTCTATATTCAGCAGGCGGTTTTTGACAGCTATCGGAGGGATTGATTGTCTCTCCGCTACCTGCTTGACCTGTACGTACCGTTTGTCAGGAAGTCGAAGAGAGGTATGACAAAAGTTCCATGACATCCTCAACGTTGCTTTGAGGTCTACGACTGGCTTTATGATATTACTCCGAATCCAGAGACCAGCAGTGAGAACGTCTTCCTGCGGAATACCTACCGTTGGTTTCATATAGTTCATGAAACGGTGGTGGATGGCGAAGAGTTCGTCGTCCATAATTGCTGAAACGGTGGTGTGTCTCGATTCGGTACCGGCGTGAATACTACTCACCTACTCCCACGTAGACGCGTTCAACCACCCTCGAGGGGCTCCTCGAGTCCTCTTTTTCGATCCCGCCCCGTGTAAATAAGTCACTCCGGTTCCCACCGACGGGTATGACGTTGCTCGCCGAACGGACGACGACGGCGGCCGCCGAGGACCTCGAGGCGGCTTCCGTCGCCGTCCTCCCTGTCGGAAGCACCGAACAGCACGGCCCCGCGCTCCCGCTGGGGATGGATCATATGGCCGCCGAGGGCTTCGCTCACACAGTGTCCGACCGCGAGGACGCGGTCGTCCTTCCAACGCTCCCGGTGGGCGTCAGCGAACACCACCGCCAGTTCGACGGGACGCTGTACGTCGGCCCGGCGACCTTCGAGGACTATGTTCGGGAAACGATCTCGAGTCTCGCCGATCACGGCGTCCGGAAGGCCGTCGTGGTCAACGGTCACGGCGGCAACTCGGGGGCGCTCCGGCGGGCCGCCCGCCGGCTGCGCGAGGAGCGGACGGCGTTCGCCCCGCCGTGGAACTGGTGGGACGCCGTCGACGGACTCGCCGACGAACTGTTCGACGAGGACGGCGGCCACGCCGACGCGGCGGAGTCGAGCCTGCTCTGGCACCTCCACGAGGACCTCGTCCGGCCCGACGAGCTCGAGGCCGCCGAGGCCGGCGCGAGCGAGGGCTGGGGCGAGTCGGTCCACGGCGCCGTCCTCGGGTTCGACACGATCGACTTCTCCGAGAGCGGCGCGGTCGGGCGACCGACCCAGGCCGACCCCGAGAAGGGAGCACGGCTGTTCGAGACCGGACGGGATCGGCTCCACGCCCTGCTCGATTGGCTCGTCGAGCGGCCGCTCGAGGCCTGCTGGCCTCGTGATGGCCGATGAGCGGAGAGCCCGAACTCGCCGTCGGCGCGGATGCGTTCACCGAGCGCGGCCAGGACCTCGAGGTGGCTGTCGTCGGCGCCGGGGCGATCGGCGCGACCGCGGCCTACGACCTGGCTCGGGAGGGCGCCGACGTGACGCTGTACGACCGCGGGACGATCGCGAGCGGCTCGAGCGGGCGGGCGGCAGGGGTCTGTTACGACGCCTTCGCCGACACGCTGGACGCCGAGATCGGCGGCGACGCGATCGAGCGCTTCAGGGAGCTGTCGGGCGAGGACACGTTCCCGTTCGCCGAGTGCCCCTACGTCTGGCTCGCCCGGGAGGGCGACGAGCGCAACGCCGAGGCGCTTCGCGACCAGATCACGCGCATGCAGGAAAACGGGACGATCGCCCTCGAGGTCGATGGGGACGAACTCGCCGAACGGTTTCGCGCGCTGCGAACCGACGACGTCGCGGTCGCGGGGATCGCCGGCGCCGCGGGCTATACCGATCCCTCGAGGTACACGGCCTGTCTCGCAGCGGCCGCCGACGGGGCCGGCGCGACGCTGCGTCCGGAGACGCCGGTTCGGGTTCGGACCGATCCCGCCCGCGTCGTGCGCGATGCGGACGGGGGCGCCCACGAGGTCGATGCCGTGCTCGTCGCCGCGGGCGCCCACACGAAGGAGGTGCTCGCCGATACGGGGATCGCGATCGCGATGAAGCCCTACCGCGTGCAGGCGCTGGTCGCCGACTGCGAGCTCGCCGAGCCGATGTGTTACGACGCGACCGGGAAGTTCTACCTGCGGCCTCACGCCGACGGCGTGCTGGCGGGCGACGGCACCGAGTACGTCGAGGCCGACCCCGACGACTACGACCGGGACGCCTCGCCGGGCTTTGCAACTGACTTGCTCGAGCAGGTCGACCACCGCGTCTCGGGGATCCACCTCGAATCCGACGACCTCGTGCGAGCCTGGGCAGGACTGTGTACGTCGACGCCGGATCGAGATCCGCTGGTAGGCGAACTCGAGGACGGGCTGTACGTCGCTACTGGGTTCCAGGGTCACGGGTTCATGCGCGCGCCAGCGATCGGCGAGCGGATCGCCGACCAGGTGCTCGGCGGGGAGGAGATAGCTCCCTTCGATCCGACCCGTTTCGACGGCGACGAGGCGTTCGACGTCGTCGAGGGGATGACGATTCGGGAAAACTAGTCGTCGATCGCGATCTCGTCTGTTTCGGGACCGGTCCCGCTTGCGTCGCCGGGCGCCGACCGACTCTCGAGGGACGGCTTGCCGTCGACCGCCGAGCGCTTCGGAATTTCGATCCGCAAAGCGCCCGACTCCGAGAGCGTGGCCGTCCCCGCATCGGGCTCGACGAGCGCGTCGCCGGGAAGCTCGGCCTCGCCCTCGAGTTCCATCCCGCGGCCGGGGAAGCGCATCTCGTAGCCGTCGTGGAACTGCCGGAATCGATCGATCTTGACCGTGACCGTCCCCTCGAGATACCGCACCTGGATGTCGTCGGGGCCGGCGCCGGGGGCGTCGAAGACGACCAGGTAGCCGGTCTCGTTCTCGAGAAGGTCGACCGCCAGCGGACGGTGGCGCTGTACGCGACCGTTGGCGCGGCCGATCTGGCGGTAGAGGGCGGCGCTGACGGCGTCCGCGAGATTCGCGAGGCTCATCGGCGATCAACCCCGCGGGGCGAACGCAGCCGACCCGAGCACGACGGCCGAGGGATCCTGATCATGGTCAGATTCGAACGGTACGCTCGGCTCGTTCTTAGTGATTGTGGCGCGGAAACTACGGGCCTGTGTGACGTTTCTGGAAGGGACTACAGCTCGACCGATTTCAGACAGTTGGTGCCGCCACAGACCGGACATGACAGCGACGAGACGTCGAAGTCGTCGGGGACGTCGTAGGTGTAGTGGTTCTCGAAGAGGTCGAGAAAGCAGTCCTCGGCGGTACAGACGATCTCCTCCGTCGGTGGCATACACGCCAGTAGCGTCACGACGATCATCAACGTCGGGGTTACGGAAAGTCAAGGAGAAAGCCCCGCCATTTAGGCTGGGGAGAATGTCAAGGCACGCACCGCCCGAGCGATCACGATGGCGTCACTCCTCGAGCGGGCCACCGATTTCGGCCGACCGACCAGTCCACGGTTTCACCCTCCCGTTGGCCAATCGTCGGGCGGGACTGAAAGGGGCGACGCACCGAGCATGGCTCGGCACGTCGGGGCTTTCGGGTAGTCACCGTTTTACCGCTCGAGGCGCTATCCGCCGGTATGACTGACCCCGAGACGCTGTCGGTGACGATCGTCGACGGCTACGTCGACGAACCCGCTCACTTCGGGGTGCCGCCGTACATCTCGACGTACCCCCGCTACACCGCGGGAGCCCTCGTCGACGCGGGCGTTCCCCGCGAGGGGATCACCTACCACACGATCGACGGCCTGCGCGACGAGCCCGATCGGTGGCGTGACGTCGACGAGGCCGACCTGCTGTGCTATCTGGGCGGGATGACCGTCCCAGGGAAGTACGTCGGTGGCACACCCGCCGAACCCGACGAGGTTCGCAAGCTCGCCTGGACCGCAAGCGGCACGAGCCTGATGGGCGGCCCCGTCAAGTTCGGCGTCGGCGACGAGAACGCCGGTGCCACGGAGACCGAGCGCCAGGATCTCGACTTCGATTTCGTCGCGAAAGGCGACGTCGAGGCCGCCGTCTACGATCTCGTCGAGAGCGGGCTCGAGGGCTTTAGCAACCGGATGCGCGACGTCGACGAGGTCTCGCGGTGGGCCCAGGAAGGAGCCTTCATCGTCGAGCAGCATCCGAATCATCCCGACCACCTCATCGCCGAACTCGAGACCTCTCGAGGCTGCGCCTACCGATGTTCGTTCTGTACCGAGCCTCTCTACGGGAACCCGACGTTCCGGCCGCCGCCGTCGGTCGTCGGCGAGGTCGACGCCCTCTCCGATCTCGGCGTTCGGCACTTCCGAATCGGCCGCCAGGCAGACATCCTCGCCTACGGCGGCGACGGCGAGGCGCCCAATCCCGACGCCCTGCGCTCGCTGTACGGCGGGATCCGCGAGGTCGCGCCCGACCTCGAGACGCTCCACCTCGACAACATGAACCCCATCACGATCGTCGAGTGGCCCGAGAAGAGTCGGGAGGGGATCCGGATCATCGCCGAGCACAACACCCCAGGCGACACCGCGGCCTTCGGCCTCGAGTCGGCCGATCCGCTGGTCCAGGAGGAGAACAACCTCAACGTCACCGCAGAGGAGTGCTTCGAGGCGGTCAAGATCGTCAACGAGGAGGCGGGGTGGCGACCGGGAGGGCCGGACGATCCGAACGGCCCGGAGGAGGGTGTACCGACCCGTCTCCCCAAGCTCCTGCCCGGGATCAACCTCCTCCACGGGCTGAAGGGCGAGCGCGAGGAGACCTACGAGCGCAACCTCGAGTTTCTCCACCGGGTGTACGACGAGGGGTACATGCTCCGACGGGTGAACATCCGGCAGGTGATGTCGTTCGACGGGACCGACATGTCGGAGACGGGCGCCGAGATCGCAAACGAGCACAAGAAGCTCTTCAAGCGCTACAAGACGCAAGTACGGGAGGAAATCGACAACCCGATGCTCGCCCGCGTCGCCCCGCTCGGAACGGTGTTGCCGAACGTCCATCTCGAGTACCACCAGGACGGGAAGACGTTCGGCCGTCAGTTGGGAACCTACCCGCTGCTGGTCGGCATCCCGGGGGAGCGCCCCCTCGGGGAGACGATCGACGTCGCCGTCGTCGACCACGGCTACCGATCGGTGACCGGCGTGCCGTATCCGCTGGATCTCAACGACGCCTCGATGGACGAACTCACGACCATCCCCGGTATCGGGAGTTCGACTGCAGGAAACATCGTCGTCAACCGGCCCTACGACTCCGTCGCCGACGCCGAGTTCGGCAGCGAGGTCGATCTCGAGGGGTTCGCGACGATTCGCCCGCTCGAGCGCGCCGACTGACGACCGCGGTGACGTCCCGCGAGTGCCACGGGACACCACGGTAGTCGTTCGGTAGTTCTATTACGGTTGGCACGCAGAGTCAAAGTCGAGGGTCTACCTGTGGAAATATCTGAAAAACTGCTGTGTTTGTTCAGTACGGAAGTCTCGGAGGAAGAGGATCGGTACGTCATCGAGGTGCCACGACAGGAGGTCGAAACCGGCGATATCGACGCCGGTGACGTCTATCGTGTCGCGCTCATCTCTCGTGATGAAGCAACCGAGGAGTCGTCCGCATCGACGCCCCAGCCCAAGACTGCGCCGTCGGAACCGCAGCCGCCGGTCGACGTCAACGAGACTCGATACGTCGAGATCGAGGACATCGGCAAGCAGGGCGACGGGATCGCTCGCGTCGAGCGAGGCTACGTGATCATCGTTCCGGGCGCCGACGTCGGCGAGCGCGTCAAGGTCGAGATCACCGAGGTCAAGTCGAACTTCGCGGTCGGCGAGATCATCGAGGACACGTTCTAAGGAACGCACTCCTTTCATGGGGTATCGTGACCGGCCTACGGCCGGTCGCGTGGCGGTTCCGTCGTCACGTCATCCGGTTGCGGGCTGACGGCCCGCAATCCGCTTCCCCCACAAAAACCGTCCTCGGCAATCGAAAATTTCTGATGGAGTCGCAAGCGCTCACGCTTGCGGACTTCGATCAACAACCGCCGGAAGAACGTGCTCTCTCAAGCTCTCGCTCGTCCCATCGGAACTCGCGAGAAAGGCCGAGCGCGCTGTGGGCCGGTTTGGAGCGAGCAATGCAGGCGAGAACCGTGACAAAGACGAGCGGCGAAGCCGCGAGTAAGGCGCGCTCGGGGAAATGGCGTACTTCGTGCGCCGTATACGAGCTTGGCGGTTCTCGAAGCCGCTGTCGTTCTATAGTAACAACTGAAACTGTTTGCACATCGATCGCACAGCCGTCGTGCGATCGGGTGCGCACTGACTTTCAGTGGCTACTATAGGAACAGGGCCCGCAAGACTCCGTTTGCCCGCCTCTATCCGACAGTCAGATTCTGAGCAATCATTCGGTCGCGAATCGGGGCAGTTCCTCCCGAACCATAATAGCGCAGGTTCTCGAAAGGAGAAACATGCCGGACGAGGAGGCAGCGGCCGAGGCCTTCGGAACGCTGTCCGATCCCACGCGGATCGCGATTTTGCGGGCGTTCGCGGAGGCGCTGGACGAGCAGGGACTCACTCCAGGGGGATCGATGCCGGAGCTGTCCTTTTCAGAGCTGTACGAGCGGGTCGAGATCGACTCGACGTCACGACTGTCCTATCACCTCGAGAAGCTCGACGGGGCCTACCTTCGGCACACCGACGAAGGCTGGAAGTTCACCTACGCCGGCGAGGCGATCGTCAGACAGTACCTCGCGGGCGCGTACGCCGGCGACGTCGAACTCGAGCCCTTCGAAATCGAGGGGAGTTGTCTGCACTGTGACGCCGAAGAGCTCGTGACCGACGTCGAGGACAGGATGTTGATGCACCGCTGTGAGGAGTGTGGTGAGTGCTTCGGGAACATTCCCGTGACCCCCGCGCAGGTAACTGCTCGGGACGACGACGCCGTGATCGAGAGCGTGAAGACGCGGACTGCGAGTTACTTCCAGCAGTTCCGCGAGGGGGTCTGTGCGATCTGTGGGGGGAGCAACGACCTCGATGTCAGGAACGTCGAGGACGTGGCGCCCGGGTCGCTCCGGTTCGTCGCGATCGCACGCTGCCGGAGCTGCTGGACCAGGTTCAACGGTCCGCTATCGGTGTGGCTCGCCACCCATCCCGCCTCGATCGCCTTCCACTGGGAACACGGTATCGACACCATGTCCCTGAGCACGTTCGAGATGGTGCCACGCGTCATGGACGAGCGGTGGTCCACCGACCGCCTCGCCTCGGACACGTACGAGGTGACCTACCGCGTCGACGAGGACGCCCTCCGGTTGCTCGTCGGCGACGACCTGTCCGTCGAGCGGGCCGAGCGCGTGCGACGCGATTCGGTCGGCGATCGATGATCCTCTCGGATTCGTTACTCAATAGCAGTTGAGGAATTTCGCCCTGTGAGCCGATCCGCCGCGTCGAACCTACAACGAACCGCCGGATTTACTCAACCCATTTTTTGAACCAGATGCGACATATGTCATTTTTTCGATAATAGTTAAGCATGAGTCCGGGTGACGTCCGAATACGCGATGAGCGCACTCGAGACGAACGAGCTGACGAAACGCTACGGCGGCCGGCCGGTCGTCGACGCACTGGACCTAGCAGTCGAGCGCGGGGAGGTGTTCGGCCTCGTCGGGCCCACTGGTGCCGGCAAATCGACGCTGCTCGATCTGCTGGCTGGGAGCGTCCGGCCCTCCAGAGGGAGCGCGACGGTTCTGGGGCTAAGTCACTGGCACGACCGGGATCGGCTTCACGAACGCGTGGGGTACCTCCGGGAGACTGTCGACCTCGACGGCACGCGATCCGGGTGGGAACACCTCCGGACAGCGACGGGCCGAACGATCGACGACGAGGCGATCCCCGGTGTCGAGTCGATGATCGAGCAGTCCGGCCAACTGGTCGCGTGCGTCTCCGACGCCGACGCCAAGGCGACGGTCGTCCTGGAGGTCGCCCACGCTGGCGCCGCGATCCACGACCTCGCCGTCGCGGCACCCGACGACTCGAATCGACAGCGATCGACCGATAGCCGAACCACCGACGGCGAACGCTAACACCATGCTACGAACGCTACCCCATCGAACGGCCGACGTCGTAACGACACACAACTACCTCGTCGTCATCCTCGCGCTCGTGCTCACGGCGGGCCTGGTCATCGGCATCATGAACGCCGAGATGGGCGGGGACGGCGGCTTCGCCGGTGCCGTCGAGACCGACGTCGACGAGGCGGAAGGATACGTCCAGGCGAACTACGAAACCGACAGCGGCGACGATCCGGCAGCGCACTTCCCAGTCTACGTGCGGGACGACGGCGGCAACGCCCTCTCGACGGACGTGTTGATCGCCACGCTGGAGTACCAGCAGTCGGTCGCCGAGGACGACGCCGTCGCCGACGCGCGGACTGACGACGAGGTCCTGAGCATCGCCTCGCTGGTCGGAACGCAGGCCGCCGGCGATCCCGACGCCAGCCTCGACGAACAGATTGCCGCCCTGGAGGCGGCCGACGAGGACGAGGTCGCCGCACTCGTCGAGGCGACGCTCGCCGAAGATCCGCGTGCCCAGTTGCTGGTGCCCAACAGCTACGCGCCCGGTACCGCCGAGGCCGAGAGCACACAGGTCGTCTTCACGTTCGAGCCCACCGAGGACGGCGAGGCGCCCACCGACGCCCAGTACGCGCTGGCCGACGGGGCCGCCGACCGCGAAACCCCCGAGTTCTTCACACTCGGCGAGCCGGCGATGGACGAGATGTCCGAGACGAGCGTGGAGAACACGGTCTTCCTGGTGCTGCCGGTCGTGCTCGGACTGATACTCGCCGTCGCCGCCTTCGCCTATCGCGACGTCGTCGACGTGATCGTCGGGCTCGCGGGCGTGCTCGTCTCGATCCTCTGGATGTTCGGCATCCTGGGCTGGCTCGGCGTCGAGGTCGGGCCCGCGGTCGTGATCGGTCCGGTCCTGATCGCGGGGCTGTCGATCGACTACGGATTCCACGTCTTTACGCGCTACCGCGAGGAGCGCGAGGCGCGTAGCGCCTCGGATACGCGAACGGGGAGCGAAGCGACCCGTGAGCAACGAGGCCCCGACGATCCAGTCCGAGCCTCGATGGCTCGCGGGCTTCGTGCGGTCGCGGTCGCGTTCGGGCTCGTGACGATCACCGCCGGCATCGGTTTCCTCGCGAACGTCGTCAACCCCGTTGGTACCCTGCAGGACCTCGGGATCGCGATCACGCTCGGCGTGGTGTCGGCGTTCGTGGTCTTCGTCACCCTGGTGCCCGCGCTGAAGGTCACGATCGACGACGCCCTCGAGCGGCTCGGCCTGGATCGTCGCAAGCGGCCGCTGGGTGCCGGTGCCTACGTCGGCCCGCTCCTCTCGAGTACGGTGGCGCTGGCCCGCCGGGCGGCCCCCGTCGTAATCGTCGTTGCGCTCCTCGTCGCGGCCGGCGGTGCGGTCGCGTGGACGGCCCTCGACGAGGAGACGATGGGCGCCGAGAACCCCGATGTCGCCGAGTGGAAACAGGAGCTGCCCGGGCCCATCGGCTGGGAGGAAAACGAGGCGATGGCGAACCAGGAGTACGTCGGCGAACAGTTCCGTAGCGCCGCGGCCGACGAGGACGACCGCGTCCAGCTCCTCGTCGAGGGATCGGTGACCGACGACGACGCGCTGTACGCGCTCGAGGCAGGCATCGACGAGGGGGTCGAACGTGGCACGTTCGCCGAGGGACGCGTGGACACTATCGAGACGCCGACGGCCGTAGTTAGCGAGGTCGCCGCCGAGGACGACGAGTTCGCGAGCACGGTCGAGGCTGCTGACACGACCGGCGACGGGATCCCCGACAGCGACCTCGAGGCGGTGTACGAGCACCTCTACGAGGTCGACGCCGAGGCGGCGAGCGCGGTGATCGAGCGTGAGGACGGGGAGTACCAGTCGCTGCGAGCGATCGGGCCGCCCCAGGCCGCCGACGGGCCGGCGATCGATGGCGATCGGTCGGGGAACCTGTTCGCGGTCGGCGACGCGGTCGAGGCCGATGGCGGCGACCTGGAGGCGACCGTCGTCAGCGACGCCACCGCCGAGCAGGCGGCGATCGAGCGGATTACCGACGGCATCGTCCGGGTGATGATCGTCGCCGTGGCCGCGGTATTCCTGACGCTCACCGCCGTCTACCGGCGGATACACGGGAGCGCCACCCTCGGCCTGCTGACGGCTGTCCCCGTCGCGCTCGTGCTCGGGTACGTCGTCGGCGGGATGTACTTGCTGGACGTCCCGCTGAACTTCCTGACAGCGCTGCTGGTGAGCCTGGTGATCGGGATTGGCGTCGACTACTCGATCCACCTCAGCGATCGGTTCGCACACGAGCGCGCTCGCGGCCGGACCGATCTCGACGCCCTCGAGACCGCTGTCACCGGTACCGGCGGCGCCCTCCTCGGGAGCATGTCGACGTCAGTCGCTGCCTTCGCTGGCATGTTGATTCACCCCGATCCGTCGTTCGGGAACTTCGCAACGCTGGTAGTCCTGGCGATGGTCGCCGCGTTCGTCGCGAGTGTGGTCTTCCTGCCGAGCCTGCTGTACCTGTGGGCACGCTCCGTGAGCACCGAACCGGCGACCGAAGATGCTGACCCTGACGTCGTAGTGTCTACCCAGGACTGAGATGGACAACTCTGGAATAGATCACGGCTCACCGCGTTACATCTTTTTGCGTGTGGAACACTGCGGGAAATGCCGAGCATCCGTGAGCGAAGCGAACGGTTCACCGCCGGAGCGGGGTGAAACCCCGCGACGGCGGCCTTTTTTATCGAAGTTTTTTGCCGGGGGTTGAGGCTGACGCCATCGGCGTCAGCCGATGCCCTCGGTAAAAAAGTTCGCTGTATAGAGCGCACCTACCGAAGACCGCACAAAAACTGTTACAGTAGCCCGCCGGCTCTCGAGCCGCTCTACTCCGGGATCGTCTCCCGGAACGTCTCCGGCTCGTCGTGGAAGCAGTCACCGACGACGATGGCGTCCGCACCGGCCTCGAGGATCTCGCTCGCCTTTTCGGAGCTGTCGATCCCGCCGCCGTAGAACAGCGCCGTCTCCTCGAGATACCGAGCGGCGGCCTCGACGTCGTCGGGACCGCCGTAGGTGCCCGAGTACTCGACGTAGAAGATCGGGAAGTCGTAGAACACCTCCGTCGCGAGGGCCGCACCGGCGACCTCGTCGGGACTGTAGGCGGTGTCGACGCCCGAGACGGCTGCAGCCGTCGACTCGAGGTGTTGGACGACGTACCCCTCGCCGACGAGCTTGTCCGCGAGCTCCGCGACCACCTCGACGCCCTTCGAGGCGATCAGGTCGCCGACGAGGGGAACGCTCGAGCCAAGCAGTTCGTCTGGTTTCTGTCCGACCTCGGTGAACAGCTCGACGTGCTTGCCGACGAAGTGGTCCCGGTCGCCGTTGTAGACGGCGGGGATCGAGACGGCGTCGGCCGCCTCGATGGTCTCCCGCGAGACGTGGCTCGAGCTGTACGGCTCCTGAAAGATCGGAATCTCCGAGAGGACGTCCGTGACTCGTTCGATCGCCTCGAGGCTGTTCGACTCGGTGACGCCGTCGGAGCCGCCGACGAGCACCAGATCGGTCCCCTCGAGGACGCCGAGATCCGACGGCAGGGACTTCGCCGGATCGACTTTCGTGACGTGGGTGATCCCATCCCAGTCGACGTTCATGCGGACGGATTCAGCGGTCGCGTAAAATCCCTGTCGGTTCGGACCGATTGGCGTCGCGGGACCGAGTCGGCTACTCGTCGAGCGGGGTTCCGTCGACCCGCTTTGCGCCCTCGGAGTCGTGGACGACGACCTCGCCCGGCTCCTGATCCGCGGGTTCGTACTCGTCGCGGACGCCGATCGCCTCCTCGAGCTCTCGAACCGCGCGCTCTTTCAGCGCGCGGGCGAGTTCCTCCGCGTCCTCGCGGGAGATCTCTCGGCCCAGCCCCTCGCACTCGTGTGCGCGGAGGACGCCCGCCTTGTCCTCGCTGTCTGCACCTGCCTGCGCCGGGAGCGAAACGCTATCGACGGCCTCGCCCATCGGCTGACTCGTTCCCGCGAGCCCGACGCTGAAGGGGTAGGTGCGACAGATCAGCGGTCGGTCCTCGTGGACGGTACAGGCGCCAACGCCGGCCTCGTCCTCCACGTAGAACGCGCAGTCCCCACAGCCGTCGGTTTCGAGCGCCCACTCGAAGGTCTCGCCCTCGAGCCCGTCGTCGCCCTCCTCGAGGCCGTACGGCATCGGCCGAGCGACGTCGCGCCACTCGCGGTCCTCGGCGTCGGGAACCGTCTCGCCCTCGAGGTTGTCGTCGGTAGGCACGTCCTCGAGCCGGCGGACCTCGTCGGGGAACACCGTTGCCGTGTGTTCGTCCTCGCCGTGGCCCGTACAGCAGGCGCCACAGCGGGTACACTCGAAGCCGATCGACTCGATGGCGTCGGCCAGGTCGTCGACGGCCAGCTCGCGGGCGGACTCGAGTTCGGCTTCCAGCGATCGCACGTTCGTCACTACGTCTCGAGGGGCAAAAGCCGGTCGCTTGGCGCTGCCTCCTACGATGGGGCGGACTGTCTTCTGTGCGAGGACGAACCGTTACCATCGCTTGAGACCTACGCTAGCATATGTCATCACTCAACGAGGAGATGGGCGACGTCCAGACGGAGATCGATCACGTCCGCGAGCACCTCCGGAGAGAGGTTCCCGACCTCTTCGCGTTCGACGTCACCGTCAGCCGGATCGAGTACAACGCGAACAGCAACAGCGTCACGCTCACCGTCGAACCCAGCTCCGAGGCCCGCAAGCAGATCTCCGAGGAGTTCGGCGGCGTCCGGGTACGGATGGAGGATCAGCTCACCTTCGAGTTCCAGTTCACCTCGAACTCGTAGCGCGCTCGCCGTCCCACTCGAGTCGGCCCTCGACGGCGAGCTTCTCGAGGTGGGCCCGGACGGTCGCCCGCGCGAGGTCGCGAACCCCCTCGAGGTCCTTCTCGTAGGCGCCCTCGAGGACTGCCGCGAGCGAGCCGGCGCCGTCGTCGACGGCCTCGAGCACCCGTCGCTCGCGCTGGAGTCGGTGGGTGATGAGTCGCTCGAGGACCGCCCGCGGCGTCTCGACCGTGGGGCCGTGGCCGGGGTGTAGCGCCGGGGGATCGATCGCCCGGAGCCGGCGCAGCGTCGTCAGGTACGCGCGCATATCGCCCTCGGGGGCGCCGACGACGACGCTACCCTCGGCGACGGCACAGTCCCCGCAGACGATCGATCCGTCCGAGCCGGTCCCGAACGCGAGGTGGTCGGGCGCGTGTCCCGGTGTCTCCAGAACGCGCACGCGCTCGTCACCGAGGTCGATCGTCGCCCCTGGAAGCAGCTCCCGGTCGGGGTCCCGTCCCGTCGCCTCGCGGAACCGCTCGCTCCGTCCATACCGGCCCCAGACGGTCGCGCCGGTTTCGGCCGCGTAGGCGTCGACTGCGCCGACGTGGTCGGGATGGGTGTGGGTGACGACAACGTGTTCGACCGACCGCTCGGCGACGAGTCGATCGAGTTCGTCGGTGCGGGCCGCGGGATCGACGAGCACCGACGGCTCCTCGCCGAGCAGGTAGGCGTTGGTCGTCCCTCCAGGTGCGCGGGTACGGACGGGGACGGCGACGGACGCGACGTTCATGGGCGGTCATCACGGTCGGCAAAAAAAGGCGTATCGGAGACCGTCAGCGTTCGGTCCCGACGGTAATCAGTGTTTGAGGAAGTACACTTGCTTGCGCGCGTCACGGAAGCTGTACCGGGAGCCGATCAGCTCGACGTCCTCGAGACGGTTGAGCGCGTAGCGAACGGTCCGGTCGGGCAGCAGCGACTCCTCGGCGAGCTGTCCCTGCGACAGCGGCGAGTCGGCCTCGAGAACCTTGGCGACGAGTTTCGCACTCGGCGGCAGGTCGCGAAGGCGGTCGCGGTACTCGTCTTCGGAAAGTGAGTCCTCGGCGGCAGCAGCGTGGTCCTCTGCGGTACTCATGCTCATACCTACCACAGCGGAAGCAGAGGTGGTAAAGCTTCCCTATATGTGGATACGAACAATCCAGTTTGTAATAGGTGTATAGACGTCATATTATCACATCTATCTGAACCGTCCGGTTCCGGCATGACCGAGCGCTCTCGTAGCTACCTCGAGGCGGTAGTCGCCGGCTATCGACGGCGTTCGTACCGTGGATCGGCGTGTCACTTTCGGGACAGTCGCCGACGGACTCCAGTATCGTTTTATCCTGTCGCTGCTGTAGTTGAACCCAGTGTGAAAGGACAGGAGTGGTACCAGGCCGACGACGTCGCCGCCGAGTACGACGACAAGCGCTTCTCCCAGGGCGGCCAGCTGATCGACCGCCGGGAGAAGGAAGCCGTACTCGAGGCTATCATGCCCGTCGAGGACCGCAACGTCCTCGAGATCGCCTGTGGTACCGGGCGGTTTACCGTCATGCTCGCCGAGCGTGGCGCAGACGTCGTGGGACTGGACATTTCGGCAGCGATGTTGCAACAGGGACGCAAGAAAGCGCAGACGGCGAACCTGGAGGGAACCCTCGAGTTCCTGCGGGGCGACGCCGGACGACTGCCGTTTCCCGACGATCACTTCGACACCGTCATCGCGATGCGGTTTTTCCACCTGGCGGACGATCCCGAGGCGTTCCTGCGGGAGATGCGTCGGGTCTCGCGCGACCAGATCGTCTTCGACACGTTCAACCGCTTCAGCGCGCGCAGCGTCTACAACTGGGCGCTTCCGATGGGGTCGCGGCTCTACTCGAAGAGCGAGGTCAGCGTACTGCTCGCGAAATCGAATCTGACACTGGTCGACGTCGAGGACGACTTCCTGGCGCCGTACGGGCTCTATCGGTCGATCCCGAACCGGCTGGCAACCGCGATCCGCACGCTCGACGAGACGGTCGGTGGCCGTTCGCTGACCGATCACTTCGCGTCGGTGTCGTACTGGAACACACGCGTTCGCTGATCGCGGGATCGAATTCCGCCCTATTTTTATCCTCGGGTAGTTCTACTATACGGTATGGAGCTCTCGGTAGTCGTCTCGACGCTCAACGACCGGGAGCGACTGCTGTCCTGTCTCGACGCGCTCGAGGCCGAAACCCCACACGGAACGGAGATCGTCGTCGTCAACGGCCCCTCCTCGGATGGAACGACGGGTGTCGTTCGCGAACGCGATGACGTCGATGTCCTCGTCGAGATCTCGGAACGAAACCCCAACGTCTCCCGGAACGCCGGCTTCGAGGTGGCGACGGGGGAGATCGTCGCCTTCCTCGACGCCGAGTACGCGATCGAACCCGGCTGGTACGAGGCCCTCGAGGATGCCACCGCCGACGGGTCCGACGTCGTCGCGGGGCCAACTCGGGAGGCCGACGGAACGGTCCCGGAGAGCGAGCGTACCCAACGGATCGTCGGCCACAGCGTGACGGTCTTCGACGGCGGCAACGTCGCGTTCGACCGGACCTCGCTCGAGGCCCTGGACGGGTTCGACGAGTACCTCGAGAGCGACGGCGCACGCGACTGTGCCCACCGCGTGAGCGGCCTGGGCTTCGAGGTCGCCTGGTCGCCGTCGATGGCCGTCCGCAGCGACGTCGGCGCCGACGGCGGCCGGCCCGACCCGGAGTGGGGAACGACGTACCGGGCACTGGCCTACGGTCTCGGGAAGAACTACGGCCCGCGACCGACCGTACTCGGACGGACAGTCGGCAGCGCGATCCGGGACGGCCTCTCGGGGGTTCGGGAAATTATCACCGGGGACGCGACGCCGACCGGCTGGTTCTCCGACGGGGTCGACGTCGTCACGAACGCCGCGGGGGGGTTCAAAGACGGCGTGCAGGCTCGCTACGCGGATCGATCGACCCGCCGCAATCCGAACGGACTGTCGGTGCGCCACGATCGAGCCGTTCGGATCTACGACCGCCGATGATCACTCCCGGCTGAACTGGGGTTCCCGATCGGCGGGCCGCGCATCGAACCCTTCCCGATAGTCCTCGGTGTCGTCGAGTTCGTGTCCCAGTGCCCGCTCGAACTCGAGCCCCCGCTCGAGAGGTGTCTCGAGCGCGGCGTTGAGGGCGCGTTTCCCGTTCTCGAGGCCCAGCGGTGCGTTCTCGCAGAGTCGGTCCGCGAACGCCTTCGTCCGCTCGTCGACCGCGTCGTCCGCACAGAGTTCGTGGACGAGTCCCATCCGCGTTGCCTCCTCTGGCTCGACGAACTCGCCGGTGAGGACGATCTCCTTGGCCTTCGAGAGCCCGACCAGTCGGGGGAGCCGCTGCGTGCCGCCGCCGTGGGGGAACGTTCCCAGTGTGACCTCGAGCAGCCCGTACTTGGCGTCGCGGCCCAGAACCCGGAAGTCACAGAGCAGGGTCAGTTCGAACGCGCCGGCCGGCGCGGCCCGCTTGATCCCGGCAACGACCGGCTGGCGGGTCCCCTCGATGGTCTCGAGCAACGAGGGAAAGACGTCCCGATCGATGTCGGAGCCGGGCTCGACCCGGTCGCGCATCATCTCGAGGTCCATCCCGGCGCTGAGGACGGATCCCTCTCCGAGCAGGGTGATCGCCCAGACGTCCTCGTCGGCGTCGACGCGCTCGAACGCCGCGGTCAGATCCCGCATGAGATCGACCGACATCGCGTTTCGTTTCTCGGGTCGGGCGAGGTAGACATCGGCCCGTCGGTCGTTCCGATCGATACGCGCGAGTCCAGTGCCAACGGATTCCATGGCGAACCGATCAGACGCCAGGAGTATAACGGACGGGGTCGGCGACTATCCGACGAACCCGCTGTGACGCAAGGGGGCTCGTTACTCGGGATCGAAGCCGCCGGCGAGCCAGTCGAGCGCGAACAGCGCGACTGCACCGAGAGCGGCCCACGCTGTCGTCAACAGGATCGTCTCCGTCGTCATCGGGTGTACTTCGGCGATGTTGTGAAGCGGTGCGGGCACGGACCCGGCGATGAGACCAACGAGGAACACGAGCGTGAGCCCGCGGTGGCGATCCAGCGCGAACCTGACGACCCGTGCGATCGTAACGAGTCCGACGAAGCCGCCGACGATGAAGACGACGACGGTCGACCCCGGCTCTCCGACGGCGGCGAGCGTTCCGTTTCCAAGTACGAAATCCTGCAGCGACTGGCGGAACGCACTCAGTTCGCCCGTGAGAACGACGTACTGGCCGAGCAAGATCAGGATCAGCGATCCCGATATGCCCGGCAGAATCATCGCGCTGATCGCCAGTGCCCCGGAAATGAAGATAACGACGAGGCCGCTACCCGGTAGCTGGAGGATGTTGGCGGAAACGAGCAGCGCGAACCCGGTGCCGGCGACAGCCGCAAGGACGTGTTGACTCGAGTCGAACGTCAGGCTCCGGAAGAGGACGACCGCCGACGCGGCGATCAGTCCGATAAAGAAGCCAAAGAGCGGAAGCGGATGCGATTCCGAGAGGGCTGTGACCGCCTCGGCGATGAGCGCGACGGCCGTTATCATCCCCACGCCCAATGGGAGCAGGAACTGCAGATCCATCTCGAGCAGTGCTTCCTTGGCGCGTCCCCGCCGCTCGGCGTCGTATCCTCGGAGCACGTCGATCGCTCGCCCGGGCGTAAGCGAGGTGACGGCGGCGATCAGCCGGCCGTAGAACCCGAGCAAGAGCGCAACGGTGCCGCCGGAGACGCCGGGGAGGGCGTCGGCGGTTCCCATACAGAGACCGTAGCAGTAGACCCGCAGCACCGAGAATCGCGGTCCGAGCCGCTGTTCGAGAGCGTGTAACATACCTGGGGGTCACCGTCCGATCGTCGTCGACGGCGGAGAGCCGACCGCCCGTTTCGCGACCATACGTAGCGAACGTTTCGGCTCCGACATAAATCGACTCACTCGACCCGACGGATGCGAACCCGACACAGGCCGAGTTCGGCGGCTCGAGCGATCCTCGAGCGGCGTTTCCTGTCGGATCTGAACTCGTCGGCGACTGCGATGTCGCACGCCCGTCGTCTCGAGGGTGTGTCGAGGTGTGACAGGGAAATCGCCAGACGGAGCGCCGACGGCTAGCGAAACAATTATATAGAAGTGCTGACGACATGGTTACTGAGGATCAACAATGGCACAACAGCGACGCATGGGCGGACAGCCTATGTTCATTCTGAGCGAGGACAGTCAGCGAACCCAGGGCCGGGACGCCCAGTCGTCGAACATCATGGCCGGCAAGGCCGTCGCCGAGTCGGTACGGACGACACTCGGGCCCCGCGGGATGGACAAGATGCTCGTCGACTCGGGCGGCGAGGTCGTCATCACGAACGACGGCGCGACCATCCTCAACGAGATGGACATCGAACACCCCGCGGCCCAGATGCTCGTCGAGGTCGCCGACTCCCAGGAGGAAGAGGTCGGCGACGGGACGACGACCGCGGCCGTGATCGCCGGTAACCTGCTCGCCGAGGCCGAGGACCTCATCGAGCAGGACGTCCACGCGACGACGATCGTCGAGGGCTACCACGAGGCCGCCGAGATCGCCCTCGAGGCGATCGCCGAGCAGGTCAGCCAGGACGCCGTCGACGACGACGTGCTCAAACAGGTCGCCGAATCCAGCATGACGGGCAAGGGCACCGGCGGCCTGACCGCCGAGTCGCTGGCCGAGACGGTCGTCGAGGCCATCCGCCACGTCGAGGACGACAAGGGCGTCCACCGGGACAACGTCACCGTCCACACCCAGGTTGGCGCGTCCTCGAACGCGACCGAGCTCGTTCCCGGTATCGTCATCGACGAGGAGGCAGCCCACGACGCGATGCCCGACGAGGTCGAGGACGCCTCGATCGCCGTTCTCGACGTCGAACTCGGCGTCCGAACCGGCGACATCGACGCCGAGTACGCTATCGACTCGATCGACCAGCTCAACCAGGCGATCGACGCCGAGGAGAGCGAGGTTCGCGGCTACGCCGAGACCCTCGCCGAGAGCGGCGCCGACGTCGTCTTCACGACCGACGACGTCGACGATCGCATCAGCTCGTTCCTCGCCAAGGAGGACGTGCTCGTCTTCGACAACGTCGGCAGCTCCGACGCCCGCCAGATCGTCTCCGCGACCGGCGCGAACCGCGTCGGCGCCCTCGAGGATCTCGAGGAGAGTGACTTCGGCGCGGCCGACCGGGTCCGCAGCCAGAACTACGGCGACGACGACCTCGCGTTCGTCGAGGGCGGCGCGGCCGCCGAGGCCGTCACCGTCTTCGTCCGCGGCGGCACCGAACACGTCGTCGACGAGCTCGAGCGCGCCATCGGCGACGCCCTCGACGTCGTCTCGACCGCGCTCGAGTCGGGCGAGGTCGTCCCCGGCGCCGGCGCGACCGAGATCGCGATCGCGGACAAGATCCGCTCGGCGGCCGCCGGCATCGAGGGCCGCAAGCAGCTCGCGGTCACCTCCTTCGCGGACGCGCTCGACGTCGTTCCGCGGACGCTGGCGACCAACACCGGCCAGGATCCGATCGACACCCTCGTCGATCTGCGGGCGGCCCACGAGGGCGGCGAGCGCGCCGGCCTCATCACCGACGGCGAGACCGTCACCATCGACGACCCATTCGAGTACGGCGTCGTCGACCCCGCGGACGTCAAGCGCGAGGCCATTCAGAGCGCGACCGAGGCCGCGACGATGATCGTCCGCATCGACGACGTCATCGCCGCCGAGTAGTCGTCCGGTCGTCTTCTTCATCGAACTAATTGTATTTTTGACAATATAGTTAAGTAATAATACACAAATCGTCCTGTAGAATGTCCCTCTCTCCGCCGTCCGACAGGCTGACTCCCGTCAATGACGTCGCAGGTCGAACCGTCTACCGCGACGAGGACCGCGAGACCTACCACGTGTGGTGGACCGACAGCGATCCCGAGGCCGTGACCACGGTCTTAGTGATGGCCGTCGCGTCGGTGCTCGAGACCGATTCCGAGGAACTCGAGGCGCTGTCGACGCGGGTCGATCCCGACGCTCTCGATACGTTGTTCGCCCACTGGGGTCGACACCGCATCGAGGACGGAACGACCTCGTTTCGGTTCGCCGGCTGCGCGATCGTTTGCCACGCCTCGGGCGAACTCGTCATCGATCCGCCGGCCGACCGCTGATTCCTGCTCGGTCGACTGACCCCGATTCGCCCTCAATCGACGGACTCGAGGACGACCTGATCACCGACGGCGAGTTCGAACGCCGTCTCGCCTCGCCCCCGATTGACGTCGAGTTCGACGTAGCCGTGGCTCCCGACGGTCGCGAGTCGCTCGCCCGCAGGGACGGCCTCGAACGTGTCGCCGACCGGAACCTGTTCGCCGCTCGCGACGACTCGCTCGCGGCCCTCGAGGAACTCCCCGGGAACGTTCGTGATCACGTTCCCAAAGTCATCGACGACGAGCACCTCGCCGACGGCACGACCGTCCTTGAGGGTCGCCGCGGGGAGCTCGAGGTCGACCGGCTCGTCCGCCGGCGTCAGAAACGCCACGGCGTCGAGGCCGTCGCTCTCGTGAACCGCCGCGGCGGTCGGGGCGAAGACGTCCCGGCCGTGGAAGGTGTTGCTTCTCGGACCCTCGCCGCGGTCTGAAGCTGACTCGCCCGCGGGGACGACCGGCTCGAGGGCTTCCTCGTCGACGACGAAGGTTTCGAGAGTGGCGTCGCCGGCGAGCCGCCGAGCGGCGGGAAGCAAGACGCCGTTGTCGGGTCCCACGAGCGTGTGCTCCCCTGCACGGATGGCGATCGCGTCGCGGTCGGTGCCGACGCCAGGATCGACGACGACGAGGTGCGTAGCCGGCGGGAAGTACGGCAGCGTCTCCCGGAGCCAGAACGCCGCGGTACGGACGTCCTGACGCGGGAAGTCGTGTCCGACGTCGACCAGCCTCGCATCGGTGCGTCCGAGCAGGACCCCCTTCATCGCCGCGGGGTACGGCGTCCCGAAGTCCGACGTGAGCGTGATCATGGCCGCGGATACGGCGCGGTCGATAAAAAACGAACGCGGCTCGAGGTCGCGGTCACCCTCCGGGTGGGCCCGAAAGATTAGTCGCCGTTCGTATCGGAGCCGCTGACCATCTGGATCCGTTCGATCCCGCCGATCTCGTCGACGACCTCGGCGACGGCCTCGGGGACCAGCGACTCCCAGTCGCCGCCGTTGATCATCCGCTCGCGAACCTCGGTTCCCTCGAGGACCTCGCGGTTGAACATCGGCGACTGGCGCACTTCGAAGTTGGCCTCGCGAAACAGCTGGACGACCAGCGGGTTGTTCGAGTAGGCGACGTCGAAGTCCGGGCTCATACTCTGGACGTGGCTTACCCACACCGAGTTTCGCTCCAGGTCCTCGATGGGGACGGCGTAGGTGACGACGTCGGTGTCGACGAGCGACTTGGTGATCATCATGATCCGTTCGCCGGCGGTGAACGGATTCCGAACCGAGTGTGAGTTGTCGGCGCTTCCGATCCCCAACACGAGTTCGTCGACGTCGTCGGCGATCTGCTCGACCATGTTACGGTGGCCGTTGTGAAACGGCTGGAAACGGCCGATGTAGAACCCCCTCATGCCGAGTACTGTTTCAGGGCTGCGCTTAAGCGTGGCGGGTTCCCTCGCGAGGGCGACGGATCGAGTCGGTATTTACGACCGGTCGGCGATCGCACTCAAACAGGGACGGGGAGATCACTGGCATCGGGAGCTGTAATCCGCGATTACGGCCACGGACGCTGCGTTCCGCATGGAGAAAGTATATCAGTCGCAATCCCTTCGGATCAGGTACTGAACAGAGTTCTATGAGTAACGATACGAACGTTGATGACTCCCCCGAAGGCGCACCTGACGACGCTCCCGGCGAGGACCGACGGGAGCGATCGCCGGATCGCCAGGGGGACCGGTCGCCGGGGGCAGACTCCGGCGACCGGCCCGACGAGTCCGACGGGAGGCCGGTCGAGGAAACCGGCCGCGAGTCGGA
Organism: Natronococcus sp. A-GB1; assembly: GCF_029688845.1. Taxonomy (GTDB): domain Archaea; phylum Halobacteriota; class Halobacteria; order Halobacteriales; family Natrialbaceae; genus Natronococcus. Next base: position 73,101 of record NZ_JARUKW010000005.1, read on the forward strand.
GCCCGACGAGTCCGAGCAACGTCCGTCCGACGGGCTCGAGGAGGAGCCCGAAGCCGACGAGGAGCCCGAAGCCGACGAGGGTATCGAGACCGTCGAGGACCTCGGGAGCACCGTAGAGGTCGATCCCGGGGTCGAAGTCGACGAGGAAAACGCCGAGGACGACCTGCTCGGCGGACTCAAGATCGATTCGACGGACGACATCGAGGTTCCCGATCGACTCGTCGATCAGGTGATCGGACAGGACGAGGCTCGAGACATCATCATCAAGGCGGCCAAGCAGCGCCGACACGTGATGATGATCGGTTCGCCCGGAACCGGGAAGTCGATGCTAGCCAAGGCGATGAGCCAGCTACTTCCCCAGGAGGACCTCCAAGACGTCCTCGTATACCACAACCCAGACGACGGCAACGAGCCGAAGGTCAGGACGGTTCCGGCCGGAAAGGGCGAACAGATCATCGATGCCCACAAGGAGGAAGCCCGCAAGCGCAACCAGATGCGTTCGATCCTGATGTGGATCATCATCGCGATCGTCGTCGGGTACGCGATCCTCTCCGGACAGATCCTGCTCGGCATCCTCGCGGCGGGTATCATCTGGTTTATCTTCCGCTACACCTCGCGGGGCACGGACGCGATGGTGCCGAACATGATCGTCGACAACGGCGACCAGCGCCAGGCGCCCTTCGAGGACGCCACCGGCGCCCACGCCGGTGCCCTGCTGGGCGACGTCCGCCACGACCCGTTCCAGTCCGGCGGGATGGAGACGCCGAGCCACGACCGGGTCGAACCCGGCGGTATCCACAAGGCCAACAAGGGCGTGCTGTTCGTCGACGAGATCAACACGCTCGACGTCCGCACTCAGCAGAAGCTGATGACCGCGATCCAGGAGGGCGAGTTCGCCATCACGGGCCAGTCCGAGCGCTCCTCGGGTGCGATGGTCCAGACCGAGCCTGTCCCCTGTGACTTCATCATGATCGCCGCGGGGAACCTCGACGCGATGGAGAACATGCACCCCGCCCTGCGCTCGCGGATCAAGGGCTACGGGTACGAGGTGTACATGGACGACACCATCGAGGACACCGCCGAGATGCGCCGCAAGTACGCCCGCTTCATCGCCCAGGAGATCGACCGCGACGGGCGTCTCCCCCACTTCACTCGGGAGGCCGTCGAGGAGGTCATCCTCGAGGCCAAGCGCCGTGCGGGCCGCAAGGAGCATCTCACCCTCGAGTTCCGGAGCCTCGGCGGGCTGGTCCGGGTCGCCGGCGACATCGCCCGGGCCGAGGACGCCGAGTTCACGACCCGCGAGGACGTCCTCGAGGCAAAGGGCCGCTCGCGCTCGATCGAGCAACAGCTCGCCGACGACTACATCGAACGGCGCAAGGACTACGAGCTGCAGGTTACCCACGACGGGATGGAGGGCCGGGTCAACGGCCTCGCCGTCATGGGCGAGGACTCGGGTATCATGCTGCCCGTCATGGCCGAGATCGCGCCCGCGCAGGGCCAGGGTCAGGTCATCGCCACGGGGCAGCTCAAGGAGATGGCCGAGGAGTCGGTCCAGAACGTCTCGGCGATCATCAAGAAGTTCTCCGACGTCAACCTCTCGGAGAAGGACGTTCACATCCAGTTCGTCCAGGCCGGCCAGCAGGGTGTCGACGGCGATTCGGCGTCGATCACGGTCGCGACGGCCGTCATCAGCGCCCTCGAGGATATCCCGATCGACCAGTCGGTCGCCATGACCGGCTCGCTGTCGGTTCGCGGCGACGTCCTCCCGGTCGGCGGGGTGACCCACAAGATCGAGGCGGCCGCCAAGGCCGGCTGTACGAGGGTCATCATCCCGAAGGCCAACGAACAGGACGTGATGATCGAGGACGAGTACGACGAGATGATCGAGATCATCCCCTGCTCGAACATCAGCGAAGTGCTCGACGTCGCCCTGATGGGTGAACCGAAGAAGGACTCGCTGGTCGATCGGCTCAAGTCGATCACCGGATCGGCGTTCGACCAGCAGGCCGTCGGTTCGGCCAGCGGTTCGAACCCGAGTCTGCAGTAGATGACTCAGTGGACGGCGTTCGCGGCGATCACCGGCGTCGTCCTCCTCGTGTTGCTGGTTCTTTCACACCTCACGCAGTCGGCGTTCGACGAGATCGATCTCGAGGAGGGTTCCGACGACGCTGCGGACGAGCCCGATCACGCCCTCGACGCCGAAGCGTCGCCGCTCGAAAACGACCAGGAGGAGTTCCACGAAACGCCGGTCGGGGCCGAGGCCGAGGTAGACGCTTCCCGCTCGAGTCCGACGTCGGCAGCTGCCGACGACGTGTCCGCGACTGAGACGGTCCGTGATATCGAGTCGAAGGCGGCCGAGCCGTCCACTCGAGATCGCCAGGAGGGCGTCGATCCCGACTCGCTGACGACGGGGATGATGCTCGCGAACGTCGCGGTCTCGCAGGGGCTGTTCGCGCTGATTCTGCTGGGGGCGATCGTCTACACGGGCGTCCCGGCCGACGCGCTAGGGATCGAATTTTCCAGGGGGTACCTCGAGACCGGGCTGGTCGTCGGCACCGCGGTCGGGGTCGTCCTCTACGTCGCTAACGAACTCGGCGCCGCCCTCGCGACTCGGCTGGGTTTTGACCACGACGAACAGCTCCGGGAGCTGCTGGCGCCCGACTCGGCTCGAGGATGGGCCGTGCTGCTCGGGGGCGTGTTGCCGCTGATCGCCGTCTTCGAGGAGCTGCTGTTCCGGGCGGCGCTGATCGGCGCGCTCTCGGTCGGCTTCGGCGTCTCGCCGTGGCTGCTCGCGGTGGTCTCTTCGATCGCGTTCGCGCTGGGTCACGGGATGCAGGGCGACGTCGGCGTCGTCGTCACCGGAGCGCTCGGGTTCGTGCTGGCGGCGGTCTTTATCGTGACCGAGAGCTTTCTGGTCGTCGTCGTCGCGCACTACCTGATCAATGCCTTCGAGTTCGTCGTCCACGAGGGGATCGACCTCGAGTGGGCCCGAACCCTCGAAAGCTAAGGGGGACGGGACGCTCGAGTCGCGTATGAGCGATACGATCGAACTCTCGGCGTCGATGCGGCGGCTGATCGTCTACGGAATCCTGTTTTACTTCGCCCTGTTTGCGTACGCGACGCTGGCCGAGGACGCGATGGCGATGCTCGTGACGGAGTTCGCCTTCGGGGTGATCGCGGTCGGGATCGGCGCGATCCTCTACCGAGAGGCCGACGAGCCGACCTCGGTCGTCACGGGGGCGGCGGTCTGTCTGATCGCGGGCGGGGTCCTCCAGTTCGCCCACCTGGTGAGCGGACTGGTAGTCATCGATCTGGCGAGTACGCTGCTGGTCTACGCCGGCATCGGGCTCTACATCTACGCGGCCTGGAACAGCTAGAAACCGGAGTATCAGTAGATAGCAGCACGAATTAGTTCTACGAAACAGTTTGTGAAATCTGCGTTCCGTACAGTCGGACGACATATCATGTCGGGCCATCCACTCCATCTGCGGTGGCGCGCGCTGTCGGTGAGGCGCGACCGAAGGGAGCGCCTCGAAAGAGCGAACGGGGAACGGAGTGACCCGTGAGCAGACCGGCCGAACGTCAGTGAGGTCGGTCGACGATGCTGCGCGAGGGATGAGTAAGGGAGCGACGCGACCGAACGAATCGGCTGGGGAGGGCGTGGCGATCCCCTGTGTTCGTGCGAGCAGCGTCTGCTATCGTTGCAACTACCGCGAAAGCCCCTGGCCGGCTCGAGGGCTGCGGCTCGCTGCGCGCCTCCCTCGCTCCGCTCGGTCGGTGCTTGCGTCACCTCGCTCCCCGAGCCGGCCAGCCCCTTTCAGTCCCGCCCAGCGGTGGTTGGTCGGCACTGTAGACACAACGCCGGACGTTCCATACGCTTGCGTAAGTAGCGATTCAGCCGACTCGAGTTCACAACTGAGCGAAGAAGCCGCAGCACCAGCTACTACAATCCCTCGAGCGAGCGCAGCTTCTGTTCGACCGGCGGGGGTGCGGCGCTGGGGCCGTCGCGGACCCGGTGGTCCGGGATCAGGATCGGCGCGGGGTTCGTGTCCAGCGCCGTCCGGACCAGGTTGAGATCCTCGCTCTCCTCGTGGTCGAGTTCCGGAGTCATCCGCGTCAGCGTGCGGACATCGACCTGATCGCCGTAGGGAATCTCCCGAACGCCCTCCAGCACCGCCCGCTGGTCGGTCGGCATCGTCAGCGCGACCTGGACGTCGTCGAACTCGACTTCCTCGAGCCCGTCGAGGTACTCGAAGATCCGCTCGAGGACGGGGTGGTCGTCCTCGGCGTCGTCCTCGGGCGTCTCGGGGAACGTGACCCGCAGCACCCGGCCGCCCGCGACGCCGACCTGCACGTATCGGTCGAGGTACGACGACTCCCGCGCGTAGATCCCGGCGTCGGTGACATCCTCCATGCGCGGCGATACGAGCGACGGACTTGAATATTCGCCGGTCGTTCGGGCGCCGCGGACGCAAGCCTTATGTACATAACAGTACGTCGATGTACAATAATGAACTCTCCGACGGAGCTCGCACCCGAAGTACGGTCGATCCTCGAGGCCGCCGGGGAGCGATCGAACGCCGATCGAGACCGGCTCTCGGTCGACGCGCGGTCGCTGCCCGACGCGCTGGCTCGAGCGGAGGCCGACGGCCGGGTCCCGATCATCGCCGAAGTGAAACCCACGAGTCCGACCGCCGAAGGCACCCGCGCGGACGATCCCGTCGAACTCGCGGAGGCGATGGTTGCGGGCGGCGCGGCGGCGATCTCGGTATTGACAGAACCCGACCACTTCGGGGGGTCGGCCGAGGCCCTCGAACGAGTGCGGGCGGCCGTCGACGTCCCGGTCCTGCGGAAGGACTTCGTGCTCGAGGAGCGCGGGATGGACGTCGTCGAGGCCGACCTGCTCCTGCTCATCGCGCGGTTCGTAGAGGACCTCGAGGGGCTGGTCGAGGCCGCCCGCGACCGGGGCTTTCAGCCCCTCGTGGAGGTCCACGACCGCGGAGAGCTCGAGGACGCCCTCGAGGCGGGCGCCGAGATCGTCGGCGTGAACAACCGGGATCTGGCGAAACTCGAGGTCGATCTCGGAACGTTTGAATCCCTCAGTCCCCACGTTCCGGACGACGTGACGCTGATCGCCGAGAGCGGCGTCTCGACTCCCGATGACGTTCGGCGGATGCGCGAGGCGGGCGCCGACGCCCTGCTGGTCGGCAGCGCGATCATGGACCACGACGGCGCGGGCGACGTGACCGAGAACACGCGACGACTCGCGGACACGACACAGGAGACATCTAATGAGTAAACCGGAGCGAAACCGCGACCGAGACAGCGAGGCAACGTTCGGCGAGTACGGCGGCCAGTACGTCCCCGAGGCGCTGATGCCCGCCGTTCAGGAGCTCGAGGACGCCTACGAGCGCTACGTCCTCGAGAACGAGGACGGCTTTATGGACGAGTTCCGCGATCGGATGCGGGACTTCGGCGGGCGTCCGACCCCACTCCAGCGCGCGGATCGGCTCAGCGATCGGTACGATCGCGAGATCTACCTCAAACGCGAGGACCTGCTCCACGGCGGGGCCCACAAGCTCAACAACGCGCTGGGGCAGGTGTTGCTGGCGAAGTACATGGGCAAGGAGCGGATCATCGCCGAGACCGGGGCGGGCCAGCACGGTACCGCGACAGCGATGGCTGCGGCCCACCTCGATATGCCCTGCGAGATCTACATGGGCCGGACCGACATCAACCGCCAGCGACCCAACGTCTACCGGATGCGGATGAACGGCGCTGAGGTCAACCCGGTCACCGCCGGCTCCGGAACCCTGAAGGAGGCGATCAACGAGACGATGCGCGACTGGGCGACGACCGTCGAGCGGACCCACTACGTGATCGGCTCGATCGTCGGTCCGCACCCGTTCCCGAAGCTCGTTCGCGACTTCCAGTCGGTGATCGGTCGGGAGGCCCGCGACCAGATCCGGGAGAAGGCGGGTCGGCTCCCCGACAGCGTTCTCGCGTGTGCGGGCGGGGGCTCGAACACGATGGGAACGTTCCACGAGTTCGTGCCGGACGAGGGAGTGAAGCTGTACGCGGTCGAGGCCGGCGGCTCGAGCCTCGAGATCGACGAGGAAAACGCGCTGGCACCGAACTCGGCGACGCTGTCGACGGGCACCGACGGCGTGCTCCACGGCGCGATGACCAAGCTCCTCCAAAGCGGCGACGGGCAGATCATGGAGTCACACAGCGTCAGCGCGGGGCTCGACTACGCCGGCGTCGGTCCCGAGCTGTCGTATCTGGTCGACACCGGTCGAGTGACGCCCGTCAGCGTCGGCGACGACGCGGCGCTCAACGGCTTCCATCGCCTGTCGAACCTCGAGGGGATCATCCCCGCACTGGAGACGAGCCACGCACTGGGGTACTTAGAAGAAAACTACGAGGAACTCGGCGACCTCGTCGTCGTCAACGCCTCCGGCCGGGGCGACAAGGACCTCGAGACGGTGCTCGAGGAGACCGAGAAGCGCGATCTCGAGGCCGCGCCGGACGTCGAGGTGTTCGACCAATGAGTGAGATCGAGGCGGCCATCCGCGAGAACCATCCCGCCCTGATCACGTACATCACCGCCGGCGATCCCTCGCTCGAGGACACGAAGGCGTACGTCGAAGCCCTGGACCGGGGCGGCGCGGACCTGATCGAACTCGGACTCCCGTTCTCGGAGCCGATCGCCGAGGGGCCGACGATCCAGGCGGCGATCAACCGCGCGCTCGACGCGGGCACGACCCCCGAGGGCTTCTTCGAGCTGGTCGACGACCTCGAGACGGAGGCGCCGCTGCTGGTGATGACGTACTACAATATGCTCCTCCAGTACGGGCCAAGCGAGGCGCAACGCGCCTCGGATAGTCGAGCGGTGGAACCGCGAGACAAGCCGGACGTCCGCCCGTTCGTCGAGCGCGCCGCCGAGGTCGGGCTCTCCGGACTCATCGTCCCCGACCTGCCCGCGGAGGAGGCCGATCCGCTGCGAACGGCCTGTGACGACCACGGGCTCGACCTCGTCTTCATCGTCGCGCCGACGACCGAGGGCGAGCGACTCGATCGGATCATGTCACAGGTGTCGGGCTTCGCCTACGTCCAGGCCCGCCTGGGCACGACGGGTGCGCGGGCGGACGTCTCGAACGCGACCCACGACAGCCTAACCCGCCTCGAGCAGTATGATGTTCCGAAGGCGGTCGGCTTCGGCGTCAGCGAGGGTGACCACGCCGCAGAGATAATCGAGGCCGGCGCCGACGGCGTCATCGTCGGCAGCGCGCTCGTCGACCTGATCGCCGAACACGGCGAGGGCGACGCCCCCGCGGCCGACGCCCTCGAGGCCAAAGCCGCGGAGCTCAAACGCGGCGCCCGCCGGGGCGGCGGGGTAGATGTACCGGAACCAGAACAGCCATAACCACCTGATTGCTAGACACTCGCAATGACTACAGGCACCGAGGCACGACTCGAGCGGATCGGTACAGACGGATCGTACGTAATCGTCCCGATGGACCACGGCATCACGATGGGCGCCGTCCAGGGACTGAAAGACATCGAATCGACCATCGACGGCGTGACGCGCGGCGGCGCCGACGCCGTCCTCACTCAGAAGGGGATCGCCCCCCGCGTCCACGACAACAAGAATGGTAAGGGGTACATCGTCCACCTCAACGGGTCGACGACGATCGGCCCCGACGAGCAGGACAAACGGCTAACCGGCACCGTCGAGGAGGCGATCCGAGTCGGCGCGGACGCCGTCTCCTTCCACATCAACGTCGGCTCGAACTACGAGCCCGACCAGACCAGCCAGCTCGCAGAGATCACCGCGGAGGCCGACCGGTTCGGCATCCCCGTTCTGGCGATGGCCTACGCCCGCGGGCCGGGCGTCGACTCGACCGACCCCGAGTCGCTCGGCCACGCCGTCCGCCTCGCCGAGGAGGTCGGCGCCGACCTCGTGAAAACGGGCTACAGCGGCGACGCCGACAGCTTCCAGCACGTCATCGAATCGACCCGGCTGCCCGTCGTCATCGCCGGCGGCTCGCGGGGCACCGACCGCGAGACCCTCGAGATGGTCCGGGGCGCGACCGACGCCGGCGGCGCCGGCATCTCGATGGGGCGCTCGATCTTCCAGCACGAGGACCCCGAGGCGATCGCGACGGCCGTCGGCGGGATCGTCCACGACGATCTCTCCGTCGACGAAGCCCTGACCAGGTCCGGGCTGGCACTCGAGGTCTGATCGGTAGCGCACTCGTCCGTTTCGTTCGTGTTCGACCCTCTCACGTACGGACCGGTCCCTTTTTCGGAGTTACTGTCAGCGCACAGAGAACCGCTATCTCCGTGCGACGCGTCCGTTCGTTCGGAGAGTTCAATGAGCACACCAACTACCGAACCCGGAACCTACTCGTTACAGAAGGGGTGGCGGACGCTCGCGATCGCGGGCGGTGTCGTCGCGCTGCTCGGCCTGCTCGCGATACTACTACCGTTCGCGACCGGCATCGCGATCACGTACCTCGTCGGCGCCCTGCTGGTCGTCGGCGGAATCGTCCACGCCGGACACGCGTTCACCGCGCGCGGCTGGCGGGGATCGCTGTGGCAGCTCGCACTTGCAGTGGTGTCGATCGGTGCTGGATTGCTGCTGCTCGTCAATCCGATCCTGGGCCTGCTCAGTCTAACGATGCTGGTCGTCGCGTACCTGCTCGTCGACGGTATCGCCGAACTGGGCGTGAGTCTTCGGATGGCAGGCGAACCGGGACGGTCCTGGATCGCCGCCAGCGGCGTCCTCTCGCTCGTTCTCGCGGGGCTTCTGTGGGCCGGTTTCCCCGCCACTGCAGCCTGGGCGATCGGGCTGCTCGTCGGGATCAGTCTCCTCACGACGGGGCTCTCGATGGCCGCCGTCGCCTACGGCGGACGCCGGCTCGAGGACGACGTGGCACCGCCGGCGACTGAACCGCGCGGCGCCTGAGACGCCGTCTCCGCTTTTCGGCCGAACTGCGCTCACCCCCGGATGCCGACTGGATCCGTCTCGAGCAGTGCCTCGACGACCGCCGAACCGACGCGCTCGGCGTTGTCGATCGCCAGCGCGAGACTCGCCTCGGTTCCGTCGAAGCTCTCTTCGACCGTCTCGCCGGGCGCCGGGCGGTCGTAGTTGGCGACCGCGCGCACGCTCAGGTAGCGCTCGAGCAGGCCGAAGCGCTCGAGGGCGGTCGTCGTCGCGGCGTCTTCCATCTGGGTCGTCGCGTAGGAGGCGACCCCGTACTGCTCGCAGAGCCAGTCGACCTCCCTGGCGTAGCGCGGCCCGTGCCAGAACTCGTCGCCGCAGACGGTCGTCCCGACCTCGACGGTCGGCCCATCGTCGGGTGCGGTCGGGTACCGATCCTGGTAGATCCGGACATCGGAATCGGCCCCGAGGTCGATCTGCGCTGCTGCGTCGAGCGCCGGCTCGAGGAGCCGATCCTCGAGTCGGTGCACGTAGTCCCGCGGTCGGTAGGCGAGAGTGTCGATCGACTCGGCAGGGTCGTCCGATCGCTCGTCATCGGTTTCGGTGCGGTCCCAGCGGTGTTTGCGATCCCAGTCGACGATCGCGTCCGCGAGGGCGACCGAGCCCAGCGCGGCTCGAGACGGCGGGCCGCCCGCGATCCCCGCCGAGAGGACGTACGCCGACTCGAGGTCGAGCCCCGGGCTCGCGAGCAGCGCGGTCGTCGTCGTCGCGGCGTCGCTCTTGCCGATCCCGGTCGTCGTGATCGCGACGCCGTCGTCGGTGAGGTAGACCGGCGTGTCGGCCCCCGGGACGGTCAGCGCGTCGACGAGGTCGGCGCGCTCGAGCCAGGGACGGCGCTCGTCCAGGGGCGGTTCGGCGACCGCGACGAGCACGAGCGCGGCGGGACGAACCGGATCGTTCGGCTCGAGGTGTCGCGGCTCCGGACACGGGGGGTCGCTCATGGTCGACGGTTGGCGCCCGGGCGAAAAGGCTTGCCGGAAGCCGGAACCGTTTCGTGGGTCGCTTTCGTCCGTCGAGCCGTGACAGACGAGGCGCTCACGCTCGACGACGAGATCCTCGCCCGTGCGCGGATCCACGCCCGCGAGGTCGCCGCCGAACACGACCTCGAGCTCGAGGTCGGCGCGCTCGAGTGGGACGTCTCGGCGCGGGCACGGCGTCGCGCGGGGCTGTGCCGGTGGGACGCCGACCGCGAGGTGGCGACGATCGTCCTCGCACGCCGGGCCTACGAGCGCTACGAGTGGCCCGAGTTCGCAGCGGTCGTCCGCCACGAGCTCGTCCACGCCCTCGAGTTCCAGCGCACCGGCGAGTCGGGCCACGGCGAGCGCTTTCGTACGCTTGCGGCGCGGCTCGAGGCGCCCCGCCGTTGCCGATCCTTCGCCAACCCGCGGTACGTGCTCCGCTGTCGGGGGGACGACTGCGACTGGCGGGCGACGCGCCACCGGGCGTCCGAGCCCGTTCGGACGCCGGGCCGGTATCGGTGTGGCGACTGCGGGGGCGCCCTCGAGGTCGAACACGCCGACAGCGGCCGAACATGGAACACCGCGAGCGGGTACGGAGGCGCGAAGGCCGCGCTCGGCGAGGACTGGTGAGCGGAGCGCGGAACACTTATCCGGAAACCGAGTACAGATCCAGCCATGGGAATACTCGATCTGATGCTCGGGCGGTCGGGCGAGGGCCAACAGGGAATCGATGGCCACTCCTACAAGCTGCCCGAGGAGAGCCACGAGTTCGTCTACCCCGTCGCCGTCCGCCGGATCGAGCTCGATGCGATCGCGGAGCTGCTGGCGGCCGACGAGTCGGCGCCATCGCTGGCCGAAAACGCCGACGAGCTCCAGGATACCTTCGACGAGCTGTTCGACGGCCAGGGACCCGACGCGACCGACATCGCCGCCAGGGAGGAGGCCGCTCGCTCGACGGTCGAAACCGTCCTCGAGACCTGGCGCGAGCAGGTCCCCGACGGGGACGACGGGCTCGGCGTCGTCTACGTCCAGCAGGGCGAGTTCGAGGCGATCCGATCGTTCGTCAAGCGCTGTAAGCAACGCGACGACGGCAGCAGCGAGTTCGAACTCCCGGAGTCGCTGCCCGCGGTCGCCGCCCTGCTGTCACGGCTGGACGAGGCGACCGACAGCCGGTACCGGGCGGTCGTCCACACCGATCTGTTACCCGAGGCGTAGTCGCGATCAGACGATCGACGCGAACTCCTCGAGGGAGTCGAGTTCGTACGTCGGCTCGTGCTCGCGGCCGACGTCGTCGCGGCCGACGTCGATCCACGCCGAGTCGAGCCCCATCGCGTTGGCGCCCGCGACGTCGGCCCGCAGGGAGTCGCCGACGTGGATCGCTCGCTCCGGGCTCGCCTCGAGCGCGCCCAGCGCCCGCTCGAACGGCGCGGCGTCGGGCTTTGGGAAGACGCCAGCGTTGGGATTCGTGTAGACGCGGACGTCGAAGGCGTCCTCGATGCCGAGCGCCCGCAGCTTCTGGATCTGGGTCTTCCGGCCGCCGTTGGTGATCAGCCCGACCCGACCGCGTTCGCGGGCGTACTCGAGGGCGGTCTCCGCGCCGGGGCGAAACCGGACGGCGCTTGGGTTCTGCACCTCGAGATACTGCTCGGCCAGCGAGGGCGCGAGGTCGGCGTCGGCCCGGTCGGCGACTTCTTTGAACAGCTCCCTGTAGAACTGTTCGGCGGTCTGAACGGTCGGCACCTCGGGAACGGCCGCGCGGAGATCGGCGGGGGTACAGAACGGGTCGCGGTCGACGCCCTCGAAGGCGCGCTCGAGCACCGCGGCGGGATCCTGTGTGGGCTCGCAGAGCGTGCTATCGAGATCGAAACAGATCGCGTCGTAGGCTGCCATCTGGTATCCGGTACGGTGGCGAGCGTTCTGAACGTTTCGACCCGTGACAGATGCGAACTCGGCGCACTGCCGCGGGTGTCGGTCCGACCTTTCGATCCCCACGACTGCTGTCGGATCCGCCACGTTCAAGCCGTTCCCCTTCGAGACTCGAGCTATGACGAGAGCTGTCTGGGTCAAAGCCGACGACGCCGTCGGCGACTGGGACGCCCGCCGCGCACGGATCACGACCGCGCTCGAGGCGGGCGCCGACTGGGTACTGGTCGACGAGGACGACGTCGAACGCGTCAGCGAACTCGGCGAGATCAACGTCGCGGCGTTTCGCACCGACGGGGACGTCACCTTGGTCGACGACGTCGACGTCGTCGACGCCGAGGCGGAGTCGGAGCCGGAGTCGACCGCCGAGCCCGACGCCGTCGTCGTCGGCAAGAACGGCGAGGGCGACGGGACGATCGATCTGCCGACCGATCTGTCGGGTTCGGCCGACCTCTCGACGCTGCGCCGCGAGGGCGAGCTCGACCGGGGTGCGTACGTTCGCATCCTCGGGACGGAGTACGAGGCCTTCGCCGAGTCGGCCGCCGAGGAAGCCGACCACACGATCGTCGTCGGCGAGGACTGGACGATCATCCCGCTCGAGAACCTGATCGCGCGGATCGGCGACGAAACGGAACTCGTTGCGGGCGTCACGAACGCCGAGGAGGCCAGAACTGCCTTCGAGACGCTCGAGATCGGCGCCGACGCCGTCCTGTTGGATTCGGACGACCCCGACGAGATCCGCCGCACCGTCGAGGTCCGGGACGCCGCCGAGCGCGAGTCGCTCGATCTCGAGTACGCCGAGGTCCTCGACGTCGAACAGATCGGCAGCGCCGACCGGGTCTGCGTCGACACCGGTTCCCTGCTCGAGCACGACGAGGGGATGCTCGTCGGCTCGATGGCCCGCGGGCTCGTGTTCGTCCACGCCGAGACCGCCGAGTCGCCGTACGTCGCCTCCCGTCCGTTCCGGGTCAACGCGGGCGCGGTTCACGCCTACGTCCGCACCCCCGACGGCGGCACGAAGTACCTCTCGGAACTCCAGAGCGGCGACGAGGTCCAGGTCGTCGACACCGACGGCAACACCCGCGAGGCGATCGTCGGCCGCGTCAAGATCGAAAAACGGCCGATGTTCCGGGTCGCCCTCGAGACCGACGACGGCGATCGCGTCGAGACGCTGCTCCAGAACGCCGAGACGATCAAGGTGCCCACGAGCGCGGGCCGAAAGGCGGTGACCGACCTCGAGGCGGGCGACGAACTCCTCCTGTACTACGAGGACACGGCTCGTCACTTCGGCGAGGCCGTCGAGGAGAGCATCATCGAGAAATAGTCGCCGTCAGTTCGTGGGTTCGTCCTCGTCCGGGTTGGCCGGCTCGAGGCGCGTCGTACACCAGTGACAGAACGTGAGATCCTCGTCGAGGGGTTTGCCGCAGTGGGGACAGCTCGGCCCGTCATGGTCGGCGCCGTTGTTCGATCCCGGCGGGAATCCCATCGACCGGAACGTCGCGTCGATCGCGGCAAAGAGGATGATAAACGAGATGACGAACTGGCTTATCGTGTCGGTCTCGGTGGTGATGACGCTCACCGCTCCCGAGAGCGAGTCGGCGGCCGCGATCTGATCGGTGGGAAACAAGATCGCCAGCGACGCCACGAAGATACCGCCGAAGGCGAGACCACGAATCCAGTCGCGGATAAACACGTGGCCCGCACCGGGAAGGAGCACGGAGAGTCCGGCGGCCGCGAGCGCGCGGATCCAAGTCATTGTATGTCAACCCGGTGGTGGAGCGGCGCCCTTAACATTCCGATTTCTCTTGACGTCCGCCTTCGACTGCACTCGTGGGCTTCGGCCGTATTAGTCGGACGGACACGTCACCTCGAGATCGACGATATGGGAACTCGTGAAGCTGCTCCCGTCGAGCTTGACAGTCGCCTCCGGCTCCTCCTCGAGTTCCTCGCAGTCGACCGTTCCCTCGAACTCGGTGAAGGTGCCGGATTCGACCTCGGTCTCCTCGAACTCGATCTTGACGCCGGACGATGTCTCGATCTCAGTTACCGTGATATCCTCGTTCAGCCGGTTCGTAACGTTCAGCAGCTCCCGCTCGCCAAGCGGCGCCGCCGCGTCCGTCGCACTCTCGTTCGCGCTTTCGGTCGCGTTCTCCGACCCGGCGTGGTCAGGTACGTCGGCCTCGACGGCCTCGACGGCGACGTTCGCATCCTCGTCGTCGACGACCTCAACGGCGATCGAGCGGTCCATCGAGACGACGCTTGCGCCGGCACTCGCGGTGATCAGCAGGGCAATCGCGACGGCGATCAGGGCGATTCCAGCGCGTGCGCTCATCGTTTCGGCGGCCCCTCGTGGCCGATGCGGTTGCGCCGCAGGTAGTAGGTGTGGACGATCGCCGAGGCGCCGAACATCGCGGTGAACAGGGCGCCCAGCGCGACGGCCGAGAGCTCGCCGATCGGGTACACCGGCACCCACGCGAGCGCAGTGATCACGGCAGCGACCCCCGATAGGCCCAGGTAGCAGTGGCTCCACGGAATGTCGTCCTCGGGGACGTACTCGAGGTACAGCTGAAGCTTTCGAGCCTCGTCGGTGAGTGTGACCTCCCCTCGGTTGCGGTCGTACTCGATGACCCCGGTCTCGTCGAGGCGGGGCAGGTGTGACTGGCGCAACGAGGTGTAGACTCGTTTCCGCTTCTTCCAGGGAAGCTCGTCCGCGGGTGTCTCGTACTCCCACGAGGACACCGAATCGACGAGCGTGCGCAGGTCCACGCGCTCCTTCTCTTCCCGTTTGAGATAGTGCAGTACCCAGCGTCGACGCTGGTTGCTCAACATCTCGAAGACATCGTCTCGATCGAGCTCACCAGTTTCGAGCTCCTCCTCATCCAATTTGCTAACACTCATTCGGATCCCTCCCTTCGTAACCCCGGCGCCACCCCCCGGTGAGCGTGAGGTACACTTGCTCATGTTTACCGTCGATATTTACTATTGAGAGCATAGAGGATAGCTTCCAAACAGTAGCAAGGGATGATTCGATTGACGGGATCTGTATGCGGTGTTTTCGGGCGTTCGGCACTGTTCGGGCAAATTACACAGTGACATGGTTCTGGCAGTGCTTGCCGGTTCGTTTGATACTACTGTCACAGTTCAAGACAGTATTGACCGACCGATAGCGGAGTTCAGGGTCGGCTTGCCGTCTTGCAGGCGTTGCCAGAGGTTGGCTAACGTGCCTATAGTAAGGGGGCGGCCGCTCGTCGTCGGGTTCGGGTACGTCCGATCTCGCGGGTGGCGAGAATCCGGACGTGCGAGGGGACGATGAGTACACAGCAACAGGGGAACGCGTGGAGACTCGTGAAGCTCGCCGCGATCGGCGCCGCCGCCGTCGTACTGC
Source organism: Natronococcus sp. A-GB1 (assembly GCF_029688845.1). GTDB lineage: Archaea > Halobacteriota > Halobacteria > Halobacteriales > Natrialbaceae > Natronococcus. The sequence continues at coordinate 88,375 of NZ_JARUKW010000005.1, forward strand.
TCGCGATCGTCGCGGGACACCTGCTCGGGGTTCCAATCGCGCTCAGCTACGTCGAAACCGGCAGCATGGAGCCGACGATCGAGACCGGCGACGGCTTCGTCGCGGTTCCGACCGCCGTCGCCGGCCCCGTCGAGGAGGGCGACGTGATCGTCTTCGACGCCCAGGAGATCGAGGGCGGCGGGCTCACGACCCACCGGGTCGTCGAGGTCACCGACCAGGGCTACGTCACCCAGGGCGACGCGAACCCGTTCCCCGACCAGGACTCCGGCGAACCACTCGTCACCGACGGCCAGGTCGTCGCAACGGCCCTCGAGGTCAACGGCGAGCCGGTGACGGTTCCCCACCTCGGGTCTACGGTGATGGGCGTGGAGAGCGGCCTCGAGTCCGGCCAGCAACAGCTGGCGTCGACGTTCGGCACGACCGCCGTGCTCGGCACCCAGGGGCTGTCGTATCTGTTGCTCGCGTTCGGCCTGGTCGTCCTCGGCGTCTCGCTCGCGCTCGAGCGACGGAGCGGTGCGACCCGCGAGCGCAGTCGGGAGCGCTCGCGCGCGGACGTGTACGACGCGCGGACACTCGTCCTCGGGCTGGCCGCACTGCTGGTCGTCGTCTCGCTGGCGACGATGGTCGCGATGTCGGGGACGACCGAAACGGGGATCGTCAGCGCGGAGTTCGACTCCGATCGCCCCGACGTGATTCCGATGGGTGAGACCGAGAGCCACGAGTACGAGCTGTACAACGGCGGCCTGCTACCGACCGTAACGATGGTCGAGCCGGCCAGCGAGGGGGTCGCCGTCGACGAGCGGACGACGCTTGGCTACGGCGAGAACGAAACGGCGACCGTTGCCTACACGGCGCCGCCCGAGACGGGGTACTACCTCCGTTCCGTGAGCGAACGCACCTACTTCGCGGTGTTGCCGGAGCCGGTGATCGCGACCCTCCACGGGATCCACCCGTGGGCGGCGATGGCGTCGGTGACGGCGGTGCTGACGGGGATAATCGTCGCACCGCTGGCCCTGCTGGTCGGCACCGGAACGATCAGAACGCGCTCGCGGTCTCGCTCGCGTTCTCCGGGCGGCGTAAACGACTGAGAACCATGTTTCGATACAGACAACGACTCGAACGACGGGGGGATCGACCGTGATCAGTGACCGACGGCGCGTGCGGCTTCGCACCGCGCTCGACGAGTGGTTCGTCGTGGTGGTCGTCGCCCTGCTCGCACTCGCCCTGCTCGGGGGGTGGGGCGCCTACGGCGCGGTCGCCGACGACGGCGACGAGGAGTTCGAGCAGCGAACCGTCGAGGCGTGGTCGACGACGGGCGGCTTCGACCACAGCGCGACCGTCCAGGAGGAAAACGAGGTGTTCCCGGTCGGCACCGAGCTCTCGGATCGCTCGATGTACTTCGCCGAGGTCGCACCCGAGCTCGAGGCGACCTTCACCTACGCGTACGACGCGCCCGACGGCGACGTCGCGGTCGACGTCGAAGCCGATCGCGTGATTCGGTCGGTCGGCGAGACCGACGACGAGGAAGAGGAGGTTCTCGAGTACTGGGCGACAAACGAGACGCTCGCCCAGGAGGAGACCGAGTCCCTCGCACCCGGCGAGGAGCAGACGACGTCGTTCAGCGTCGACGTGCCCGAAACGACCGCGGAGGCCGAGGCAATCCAGGAGGACCTCAACGAATCCGTGGGTGACCTCGAGACGGTCGTCGAGGTCCAGGTGGCTCTCGAGGGGACGATCGACGGCGAGTCGGTCGATCGCGTCGACAGCTACGAGCTGGTCATTGAGCCCGACGACGCGACGTACGCGGTCGAGGCGCCTGCGGCCGAGGAACGGACCGAGGAACGAACCGAGGAGGTTGCGGTCGCGGGGAGCTCCGGCGGGCTCAGTTCTGTTGTTCTCGCCCTGCTCGGGGTCGGGTCGGTCGCGGCCCTCGGCGTCCTCGGGGTCGCCCGGCGGAAGGGCACCCTCGCGCCCTCGGCGGCCGAACTCGAGCGGATCAACGACCAGTACGAGCGCGAGGAGTTCGACGACTGGATCTCGCGCGGGAGGCTGCCCGCGGAGGTCCGCGAGCGCTCTCGGATCGAGATCGCGACCCTCGAGGACCTCGTGGACGTCGCCGTCGACTGCGATCGCCGCGTGCTCGAGGACGAGCGCGACGGGCGGTACTACGTCGTCGACGATCGGTCAGTGTACGTGTACGTGCCCGAGGGGCTCGAGGACGATCGAAATCCGGTTCTCGAGGTCGACCCGCAGGAAGCCGAGGAGCCCACTGTTATTGGTGACGGCTCGGGTGAGGAGAGTGGGCTCGAGGACGAGAGCGACGACGTCGATTCGTAGCGGTTTTCGGGTTTCTCGAGTCGATTCGGACGAATTGTGGAACGGTGGCGTGTTTTGTTCTTCGGTCGCTCGGCCGAGCCGCAGAACGTGTTGGAAGCCGAACTGTCGTCGATGTCCTCATATCGGGTAGTTGGTGACCGACTCAAGGACCGGATCGCCACTTTCACTGAGAACAACTGTCATTCGACGCCGACAGGCTCGGCTTGAGCCGTCGTTTCACGGTTCACGTACTCCCGTTCGCCGCGACATGTTCCGCTTGCAGGCCCCACTGGCAGCCCGTACTCTTTCGCCGAACGACGTCACGCAAGCACTACTGAACTGCAGAGTCGGGATGTTGCACCTCCTGCCAGTGTATACAAAAGGGGTGTGCTATCGATAGCCGAAATGCATGCGCTCGAAGACGACGACCACGTTGGCGAGCGACGGTCGGCTGGCGGCTCGAGCGCGCAACAACTGGTGTTACCATGGAACGACGTAAATTCCTGATCGGTGCGGGGAGTACAGCAATCGGAGCAAGTGCGCTCGTCGGTTCGGGTGCGTTCGGATTCGTGCGTGCGGAACGTGATTTAACGGTCGACGTTGTCGACGATAGTGACGCGTATCTTCGCCTCGTCGCGAATAGTGCGTATGCTGACGATGAGGGTGGCCAACTCGCCCTCGATTTTGCGGGCGGTTTCGATGACCAGAACGGCGATGGGCTCAACGACAACGCCGATTCGCGATTCGACGACGTGTTTCGCATCGAAAATCAGGGAACGAACGACGCTCGAATCTCTTTCCACGACGAAGAGGGCGAAACTGGGTACGATTCTCCGGGAGCCGTCTGGTATTATACTGAAGGTGAGGGAGGACAAGCGCCCGGTGACGGAGAAATCACAGATAATCCAGTTATTGGATCTGGTGAGACTCTTTCCGTTCATGTGATTTTCTCACTAACCGAGTACGAGGAGAGTGACCTCCCAGATCACCTCGGAATCGTTGCAGAAGAACCCTAATAGAAACCGTTCCATCTCACCTACCGCCGTCACGTGCAGTAGGTGCACGATCAACCAATGAGACGAAGACACTATTTGGGTAAACTCGCTGGCCTCTTTATAGGGGCGAGCGCAATTGTCGGTTCGGGGGCATTCTCCAGCGTGAGGACCGACCGCAGTTTCACTGCAGTCGTTGAAGATGATCCGGATGCGTATCTGTCAATCGACAGCGTGTCTGGTGGTGGTCGGGCTGTTAAAGATGGAGGCGTCATCCGATTCACGCTTCCAGGCGTGTTCGAGGAGATGGACGGGTTGTCGGATGCTTCTGGACTTGGTACGAACTCAACCTACGAGTTCGCTGATGATGCCGCAGCCAGTGGCGGAGAAGGACTATTTGAGGTGAAAAACAACGGAACGAATACAGTCGAGGTATACTTTAAACACGAACCGAAAGCTAACGAGCCTAGAGTGGAGGTGTTCAGTGTCGCCGATGCCGATCGGGATACCCTGAACGAGAAGAACTCTCTACGACTCGAACCAGGTCACCGCTTTAGAGCCGGATTGAGAGTGCATACTGATAATGTCACTCCGGACCGATACCAAACGGTTATTTCGACTATCTCTAAAGCAGTAGACTAACAGTATAGAATCGATACTAGAACGCTATTTTATCTATTTCTTTTAGCGGCTACGGCTCTATAGTTGGTTGACAACTTTCGACAGCGTCTCGAGAGAGTACTGCCCCGGTGCAGTCGCCTCGGTGGGATCAATCGCTCTCGGACGGGCTCAAGGACATTGTCAGCCTCGTTCTCGAGAATCGATTGAAATCAGACCTGATAACACTAGCCTATAAACTAGATACCTTCGCTCGAGATCACGATCCGTTCGTGTTCGTAATCTCAATGGTCGTTGGTGTCCCGTCTTTCTCGAGCCAAAGCCACTCCTCATCCTCGTCGTCGACGACCTCGCGTCCCTCGAGCTCCTCCCCGTCGGCGGTCACGACCGAGAGATCCTCGACGGTATCCGCCTCGGGTTCCTCCAGCAGTCGGTCGGTTCGCAGCTCGAGTGACGAGTCCGCCGGGTTCCCGGAGATCGAGACGGCGACGCTCTCGTCGCTCGCCTCGACGTCTAGCTCCGGTTCGTCGTCGGCTGGATGCTCGAGCCTGTCATCGCCGTCTTACGCTTCTGTAGAGGTGCTTTCGCCGTCGTTGTCCGACTCGTTTGTCTCGGTGTCGTCCGCTTCGGTCTCCTCCACAGATTCGTTCCGTGTGTCGTCACTGTCGTTGGAACCGTTCTCCACTGCCACCTCCGCGTCCTCTGTCGGCGCTTCGTCGTCTTCGCTGTTACCTTCATCGCGCTCGGCAGAGGCCTCGTCCTGAGTCGAGGGCTGACTCGAGTTCTCGGAACTGTTGGACTCGTCCGGCTCGGAATCGTCAGCCGTGGTCGTTTCGACCGTCTGGACGCTGGCAGGTGTCGACTCGTCCGGTTCGCTCTCGTTCTCGCTCGAGTCGCTCTCATTGCTGTCGTTCGCCTCTGTTTCGGTCGACTCGTCGTCGGTGTCGTCTGCCTCCGCGCCAGAAACATCGACTTGGTCCGACTCGGATTCTTCGTCTGTCGCGTTCGCCTCGCTCGAGTCAGTCTCGTCGTCATCCGTCTCGGGATCGGTGTCATTCTCTGCCACTCCGTCGACGACGCCTTCCTCGGGTGTGTCATCCGATTCGTTCGCCTCGAGTTCGTTCTCGTCGGCGTCGAGCGTTTCGTCCTTATCGTCGGACTCGAGGTCCTCGCCATCCTCACTCGTCGCGACCGTCTCGTTCTCAGTGTCGCTCGCTTCGATCTCGTTGCCGTCGGCTTCGTCCTCCTCGGGAAGCTCGCTCGGCAGGTCGGTGTCGACCTCCGAAACCCCGTCGCCGAACTCCGAGTCGGTTTCGAACGTTCCAGTTGCGTCTCCGGACGCCGAGAGCAGCGCGATCGTCCCGTAGCCACCCGCGAACGCGAGGACGACGACCAGCACCGCCAGCAGCGCGAGGACGGGTCGACGTCGCGCGGTCATCGGTCCACCTCGGGCTCTGGCTCCTCGAGTTCCTCGGAGGTCGTCTCCGTCGCATCCTCGAGATCCTCGGACGGGTCGTCCCCTCGCGACGACAGCCACAGGACCGCGACCAGCACGAGACAGATCGCCGTCGCGATGGCGACCGAGATGGTCACGACCATCGGGAACAGGTAGGCCAGAAGCCCGCTCACCGGCGCCAGTACGGCGAGGACACCGACCGCACGCAATAGCATTCGGTCGGTGACGACGAGCGTGTCCTCGGATTCCGCTGACTGTTCGGGATCCCGGCCGTCCTCGAGCGCACCGTCACCGTCGCCGGATTCCGTCACCGCGCTCTCGTCTCGCGACCCTCTCGTAAACGACCAGACTTCGTTCAGCGCGAGAAGGCCGAACGGAAGCACGACGAGCGCCAGGAACCCTTCGGTCGTGTTGGCGAACTCGATAACGTGGCCGATAGCAGGAATCGTCAACACGACGGTCCCCAGTACGTTCTCGTGGGGGACCGGATTTGCGTCGGGCTCGTCGTTCGCGTCGCCCTGGGTCTCGTAGAGGTAGCCGTCCGACGTCTGCTCGACGCCGATCACCCGGTGGGTGACCGGTGCCTCGGCGTCGCCCCTGTAGAAGGTGATGACGTCACCGGTCTCGATCGTCGCGGGATCTTGCTCGCCGACGACGACCGCGTCGCCGGGCTCGATCTCCGGCGCCATGCTCCCGGTCATCACGACGAAGCTGTAGTCCGCGCCGATCACCGCCGGGACGGCGTAGATCACGAACACCGCGACGACCGCGACCAGGACCAGCGCGGCGAGGAGGTGAAGCCCGCGCTTCCAGAGCGGTTTCGACGACGTCTGCGAGGACGGGTCGATCGGCTCCGACCCGGACTCGACCGGGCGGGCGTCGCTCATCGCTCCCGACCTCCGTCGGGGATCTCGAGAGGACAGCGTTCGTCCTCGAGGGCGTCTTCGTGATCGGTACGGAATCGGAACGGTCGGATCGGCTGTTGAGTGTTGGGTGTCATGGCTCGAGGAGTCAGGGACAGATGTAGACGGTCACGTTGCTGATCGCGGGCCAGATCTCGTTTCCGTTGCTGCCCGCCTCGGTCGTCTCCGTGCAGACCTCCCCGGTTCGCGTCGACGGGGGGTGAATCTCGATTTCGTTAGGGTTGCTGGCGGGCCCATTATCACCCGGCGGATTGCGGCCTGGGGGTCCGTTGTCCGGTGGCCCGCCACGGACGACGACCTTGCAGATTCGCGGCGCGGCGTCCTCGCTACCGTCCAGCAGGAGTCTGAAATTCGCACAGACCGTGTCGCCGTCGGGCTTGTTCGTCACGGTCAACGCCTCGAGCTCGTAGTCGCCCTCGGCTTCGATCGGGAACCGATCTCCGGGAGAGACCGAGTCCGGATCGATATCGGCCTTCCCCAGTTCCTCGCAGTCCGGACACGCTGGCTCGGGATCAGGACAGTCCGCGGCGTCGGCGAAGGGGTTCTCGATGTCGGCCTCCGAGACGTGGCGACACTGCTGGGCGAAAAACTCGAGGTGGAGGTTGCTCGAGAGACCCAAGAGTCCATCGCTATCGTCGGCAGGTAGTGACCACTCGAGAGTCAGACACACCGTCTCGTCGCCGTCGATACAGTCGTCGTCGAGCCGCAGGCCGTCGTCGAACTCCAGGCGGAGGTCGTTCAGCGTGCCGTCGAAGAGCGTTTCCCCGCTGCCGGAGCCACAGGCTGGATCGTACCGAAGCGTCACCTCCAGAACTGCGCCGAGCAGGTCGGCCTCCGGTGGACAGTCCGTCCGCATCCAGAGCCGGGCCGCGTTCCCTTCGACGGTGATCTCGAGCGTTTCGGTTCCCGAGGCGCCTGGGTCGAGTCCGTCGAACCCGAACGCAACGCCGTTTCCGTTTTGGGTGCAGCTATCGCAGTCGATCTCGAGGCCGAGCGTGCCAGCCTGGGCGGTGCTCTCGGACAACTGTTCGGAGTCGTTCAACACCGCGTGCGTGCCAGCACCGCCGACCGCTCCGAGAGCACCGACGCCGCTGATCCCGGCGAGGATCCGGCGTCGGGAGAACCCGTCGCTCATCCAATCACCCACTGATTGATTTCGATGACCCTTCCGTGGGGCCGAGAATGTGCTCCGAAGGACGGGCTGAGTCGATGGAGAAACCCGATCGGCAAGGTCGAACGGGAGCCGTAGCGGGTCCGCGCACACTCGCACGCGTCCGGAGTCGTAGTTGTACGTGCTTTCATAGATCTCTCCCGCGATCGGCCCACCGAGCGATCTGGACCTCCGCAGTTACGATCGCAGTGGCTGCCTGTTCGGTTATGTATGAATCTCGTACCGTTCTGTGTGGACCGTCAGGGCGGGTATACCGGTCGGGAGACAGATGTCCACGCGATTGTTCTGTATCAGGGACTAACAGCAGGGAAAGCCTGGGCAGTGATTGTAGTGTAGTATAGCCTAGGCCCCTCCTGGCGGTCCGGACGGTTCGTCGTTGTGCCGGCACTGCTCGGTGTAAAAGCCGAGATCGAATACAACCGACTTCCCTTGGAGATCGTTGACGTCGTCGATCCCCTCGATCTCCGTGTCCGTTGGGAGACACCACTCGAATCCGATACAGAACGTCTCGTTGGCGGGGAAACACTCCCTCGGTACTCCCGGTGGATCCGGGTCCGGCGGATCCGGGTCGTCCACGTCACAGACGAAGAACTCGATGTTGCTGATCGCAGCCCGCTGACCTCCACGGGTTTCGAGGTTGGTTACGATTTCGGTACTGGTCGTGCATCCCAGGTCGTCGAACGTCTCCCTATCATTTCCTCCCCTCACGTGGATTCCGCAGATCCCGTAGTCGCCGTCGATCACCTCGGCCGTGAACGCGACCGGTTCGCTTTCGTCATCGTCTTTGAACTCCGTGATATCGATGCTGATCGTCGCGTCGCGCGCGAGGTATTCACCGCCGCCGAACGGCGGCGGTCGGCTGGTCTGCTCGTTGAAATTGAACTCGTTACCGTTGACTGCACTACCGCCGTCGACATCGCCGAACCCTCCGCCATCCCCGATGTCGACCTTTCCGACCAACACGCACTCGCCGTCGCTGCTATCGTCACCGCTGTCGCTACCATTGTCCTCGGCGTCCTCGACTGCAACACCGCCGTACACGCTCGGATCGAGCGGGATGCCACCTTTTAGGTCCGCGAGGACCTCTCTCAGGCTTCCCTCGTCGAAAATAACCGTATCCTCGTCGTCGACCTCGTTCGTACACTCGAGGTCGTACCACAGCTGGACATCGATCGCGTCGGCGAGCGCCGGATCGGTCTCGGCGAGATCCCCCAGAAACCAGACGTAACCAGGGTTGTCACAGAGATGGTAACTAAACGTGATCTCGCCACAGTCACCCGGCTTGACGTCCTCGAGTTCGATGAGGTGATCCTGTGTTCGCTTGTCGTTATCGAAGTCGCCGGGACCGAAGTTCGAGAGCGTCTCGCAGGTGAGGTACTCCTGAATGTTCCTGTCGTTGTCGCTGTATCTGACGTCAGTATCACCCAGGTCGAGCGACTGCTCGCCGGAGCTATCGTGGTCCGGATGCGCGTTCACGTACGGGTAGCCCGCCGGACCGTAGGGCGCGTAATGGTCTCCGTTTTCCTCCGGTCCGAAATACTTCTGTTGCCAGTCGATTCGGAGGTCGAGCTGACCTGCGACCAGTTCGTTGTCCTCGATATCCTCTCTATCGGCGAGGTACGCGGTCGTCCCGAGTCCCGCCCCGGCGGAGGCGATGCCGATTCCGCCGAGGCCCGCGAGAATCTTTCGTCGTGAGAGTTCGAAATCGTTCCCTGTATTCATCGTCGTCCATCCCCTTCCGGGAAACCCGCTGGCGGAATCGAACCGCCGTATGTCGCCGTCGTAGCGATGAGTCCCAACGCGGGTGGTAGTGGAGAGATAAACGCTCAGCTCTCTCCGAACTCGTCGTTGTGCCGGGACTGTTCGGCGTAGAATTCGAGGTCCGCGCTCAGCTCGGCGCCCTGAATCTCGTTACCGATACTCGTACTACCATCTTTCCGCCTTCCGACTGAAATATAGATACAAACGACTACGTACGGGAATGACGCAGGTTCAGGACCAATCGAGAGCGGGTCCTCATCATTGCTAGCGATGACTAACCCTTCATCGAGGCTGTCGAGGAGATCATTGAGAGTATTGTAGTCGACAACCGAGAGACTACCCGCGTCGGGCCCGCCCGGCTGATAGACCCTGACCGTTGCATCGGCAGTCTCGCCGAGGGTTGCAAGATCCTCAGTATCGTGAAGATCATCAGCATCCAGCTCTGCATCGGTTTCGGATCCGTCACGGTCCTTGATGTTGTCAGCTCTCACCAGCACATAGCCGGGATTATCATGGACAGTTACCTTCCAGCAGAACTTGTATTCGTCACCGGGTTTAGCGTCGCCGATACCGATTTCGCCACTAATGAAGGCACCGTCATCAGTATCGCCAGCATCAGTATTCCAATCGATGTGCTGGTCCTCTTTATCTTGGAGGACCTCGTGCCCAAAGGGATCAACCGTCAGGCCAAACTCGCCTGCGGTGATCGTGTTCTCGTCGAACTCCTCCTGATCGCTGAAGTACGCCGTCGTGCCGAGTCCTGCGCCCGCGGAGGCGACGCCGACCACGCCGAAGCCAGCGAGCGCCTTGCGCCGTGAAATCTCGAGGTTCTTTTTACTCATCGGTTGTCCTCCCCCTTAGGGGAAACCCACCGACGGAATCGAACCGCCTCGTCGCCGCGTGTGTAGCGACGGCGTACCAACATGGGTGGAAGAGTGGTGAGGGTAGATTTCTCAGTCGCCGAGTTCGTCCAGTCCGTCGTCAAGCTCCTCCAGAACATTCTCGGTGTTGTTGTGCCGGCACTGCTCGGCGTAGAAGAGCAGATCCCAGCTGGCCTCTGCACCCTGAATCTCGTTACCGACGGTGGGTGGAATGATGATCTCGACGCAGAGCTCCACTGGGTCCTCGGGATCGTGACAATCTTCCCCGTCACCAGTCGGAACGATGGTTCCACCTAGAACGTCGCTAGCATCGACCGTCTCCCCATTGACTGAGATCGTGACGTCGGCAACCTCACCGAGAGTCGAGAGTTCGTCTTTCTCTTTGATTCCATGAGGAAGTTCATCCAGGTTCCCCGCATCCTTTCCGTTCTGATCGTCAGCGTTGGCGGCGCCGAGTGCCACGTATCCAGGGTTGTCGTGGACAGTAATCTCCCAACAGAACTCGTACTCGTCACCGGGTTTGGCATCGTCGATGGTGATTACGCCATCTGCAAAGACACTGCCTTCACTATCCAGCAGATCGCTTTCATCGACGTTGAGGTCGGAAGATTCACCCTCGACTGTCAGCCCGAACTCGCCCGCGGTGATCCTGTTGCCCTCGAATTCCTCCTGGTCGCTGAAATACGCCGTCGTTCCCAGCCCCGCGCCAGCCGAGGCAACGCCGACCATACCCAGTCCCGCGAGCGCCTTTCGCCGTGAGATTTCGAATCCGTTGTTCGTCATTTGTGGTCATCTCCCCGGCTCGGCCCGCCCGACGGACCGCGACCGGTTACTCGAGTCGTCGGGACATACCCCTGTAGTTACAATTCCCCATCCCCCGACCGAACGGGCGAATCAACGCGTCTAACGTCGGATGGAACCGTTCGAGTGATCGGTCAAGCCACGCCAGAATCCGTCACCGAATCATCAGCGCGGGCGGTACGACACCCCTGCCGTTCGAGCGATCGGTTGACCGCAGCGGAATCGAGCGCAAAATCGCTCTCGAGAGCGCCCGACGAGCCAACAGGACCGTCGTACCGCCGACACGCTGCTCATACATTTGCCCGATAGCCAACATGGGTCCGTATCGACGACTCATGCGCGTTCGAAACACCTCCCTCTCTGAAGATCAGATCCACAGGCTCCTGGGGAACAGTCGCCGCAGTGCGACGCTTCGTCAGCTCGGGGAGAACGGCGGGACCGTCTCGCTCCGAGAGCTGTCGGAGCGGGTCGCGGCCCTCGAGACCGGGGAGACGCCGCCGCCGTCGAACGTCAGGGAGAGCGTCTACAACTCGCTCCACCAGACCCACCTCCCGCAGCTCGAGGAGGTCGGCGTCGTCGAGTACGATCGCGACCGCCGTCAGGTCCGACTCTGCAAACACGCCCGGGAGGTCGATCTCTACATGGAGGTCGTCACGCAGTACGGGGTGACGTGGTCGGAGATCTACCGCGCGCTCGGGGTGTCCGGTCTGCTGGTCGTCCTCGGCGCCCTGCTCGAGGCTCCGCTTCTGGGCGGGGTCGATCCGCTCCTCTGGACGAGTCTGTTCCTAGCGCTGTTCGCCCTCCTCTCGCTGTACCAGCTGTGGGCGAACCGAAGTCTCGTGCTCTCGGGGTTTCGAGAATAAACGACCTTTCGCGGATAAACAACCGTCCGACGGCAGCTTTCGAGGGAGAGTCCCCGAACGGTCTCGCGGCGTAGTGGTTCAGACTCCGGCCTCGAGGAGTCTATCGTTACACTCCTCGCAGGTCGCGGCGACGACGTCGTACTGCCGACAGCATGACTCGACGACCGCCTGCTCGAAGTTTACGGTGCCGTCGCAGGTCGGGCAGCGCTCGAGAAACAGTCGCAGCGCGCCGAGAACCTCGCTGCGTTGGGCGAGCGACAGCTGGTCCCAGCTCTCGACCCGCTCCTCGAGCAGCCTGGCGCTGGCCACGTCCGCGACGAACGCCGAGCGGGACTCCCACTGTCCGATCCGCTCTCCCTCGACCACCGCGACGAACGCGGTGCCGTGCCAGCGGATCTCGAGGTCCGAGGGTGAAAGGCCGACGAGCTCGGCGAGCGCATCTCGATCGGCGTGTTCCACGCCGACGGCTGCACACTCCCGTCGCCACGCACGCTCGAACGTCGGCTCGAGGACGAGGTCGTCGGCGACTGGATCCTCCATTACGACGCCCGTCTGTTTGAGGTAGCGGTCGACCCGTAACTCGTCGATCGGAGTCGCGTCCGGCGACTTCCCGAACCAGTCGAGGACTCGGGCCGGAAAGTAGCGCTTCGTCAGCGACGGCGTTCCGGGGACGAGATAGCCTCGCAGCCAGATCGCTCCAATTGCGACGACGAACAGTACGATTCCCGCGACCGGAACGGCGGCACCGACGGCGACCGCCGCGACCGTCGCAACCGCGACGTTGAGTACCGTACACGGGAGACACCTGTTCTTCCCGGTGTACTCCGGTCGGGTTACTCGCTCGAGCAGAGTAGCCCATGGTCTCGTCATACGTTCGCTCGGATCCTGGACGAAATATGTATGACCACTCTACCGCATTTGATCGCTCCTCGCTCGCAACGGTCGGCGAACCGCATCGGGCTCGCTCGCATCACCGAATCGGCGGTCTGGCGACGTGCCGTCCCCGATCCGATCACTTGCGGCTCCTCGGCGGCTTAACAGGTTGTTCGTGGTTTTCAAGCCTGCCCTGATAGACGACAGGAAGATCGTGTAGCGACTTCAAGCTCATTCGTCCCCTCTGCTCGAGCGCTCATACCGGGATAGCGCTCTGTCGTTCCCACCTAGCTTCCGAAGCGACCACTCGTATCCCTCGTCTCGGTGTGACTTCCGGAGAAGACTGTTTCGGATACACCGACAGTTACGCCCTACTGAAGGCGCTCCTTGTCTCTCGATCGATATTGGTATTGGTGTTAAACGGTCTCACTGTCTTATTAGCGATCCGAGGAATATCCGATCGAGGACAGGTCAGAGATGGACGAGGGAGAGGTACACGAGGTTCGACGGGGGGTATCGAACGAGAAGCGGTCCGCGAGGGACGAACTCTTTCACGCGTTGAGCAACCAGCGACGGCGGCACGTGCTGACGTATCTGCGAGTGAACGGAGGGGAGGCGACGGTCAGAGAACTCTCGGAGTGGCTCGCCGCGCGCGAAAACGGCGTGAGCCTCGAGGAGGTGTCTTACAAGCAGCGAAAGCGGACGTACACGTCGCTCATCCAGATCCACCTGGGGACGCTTCGCGACGGGGGGTTCATCCGATACGACAGAGGACGCGGACGCGTCGAGTTGACCGCGGACGGTCGCCGCCTCGCGCGCGTTCTCGAGCGGGATCTGATCGGTGACGATCGAGCGGCGTCCGACGGCTCCGGGACGACCCTGCTCGAGCGCTGGAAGCGCCGCCTCTCGTAAGCAGCGAACGTCGCCCGCTTAGTTTTCCATCGCCGCCCCGTCGAGATCGGCAACTAACCTCGAGAGCGTCTCGAGATCGTACTGTCCGGGCGCGGTCGCCTCGGCGGGGTCGACGGGCGCGTAGCCGATTCTCGAGCCGTACACCGGCGCCACGGCCCGCGTGTGCCGCCCGACCTCGCCCATCGCCATCGTCGCCACCCGATCGCCGTGATACGCGAGCTGCTCGGTCGCCGACAGCAACGCGATCGTGTCCGCCTTCGACTCCGCCGTCACAGCCAGCTTCGCGACGTCGGCGTACTTGCCCGCCTCGGTCAGCGTCGAGACCAGCTCGCCGCGGGGCGGAGTCCCCTCGAAGTCGTGCGAAGAAGCGATAACCGAGACGTCCCGTTCGCGGGCGGTCTCGAGGACGTCTTCGGCCTCTCCCTCGAGAATCGACTCGAGTTCGATGTCGATCGCGCCGACGGCGTCGAACGCGGTCGCCGCCGAGAGGGTCTCGAGCCGATCGCCGTCGTCGCCCTCCCACTCGCCGCCCTCCCAGGCGGCGCGGTTGGTCGCGATGAGCGGGAGGGCCCCATCGTACCCCTCGAGCGCCTCGAGGGGATCGTCAGTCAGGTCCATCCGGAACTCGACGGCATCCGCGTGCTCGCGGGCCGTCGGCTCGTCGGCGTCGGCGAGATCGGCGGTCGCGGCCGCAAGCGTAAACGAGTCGAAGTCGATACCCATAGCCGGTTGTGAGAACGGGGCGGCGAAAAACGGTGTCGTTTCGGCGAGTTATACGGATTGCTGTAACGATGTGCCGGCGTAACCGCGACCCGTGCGGCGGTTACGCCGGTACTGACTTACAGTAAACCGTATCAAGCCATCCCGAGGGTTTCCTCGGCCTCGAGCAGCTCGTGGTACCGGTTCCGGATGGTGACCTCGGAGATGTCGGCGACGTCGCTCACCGCGGCCTGGGTCGTCTTCTCGTTGGTCAGCAGGGCGGCGGCGTACACAGCGGCAGCCGCGAGGCCGACCGGCGACTTCCCCGAGTGAACGCCCTTCTCCTTGGCGTTCTGGAGCAGGCCGCGGGCGCGGTGTTCGGCCTCGTCGGAGAGCTCGAGTCCCGACGCGAAGCGGGGGACGTAGCTCTCGGGGTCGGCGGGCTGGACCTCGAGGCCGAGTTCGCGGACGACGTAGCGGTAGGTGCGGGCGATCTCGTTTTTCTCGACGCGGGAGACGTCGGCGATCTCGTCCAGCGAGCGCGGAACGCCGGCCTGGCGCGCGGCGGCGTAGACGCAGGCCGTCGAGACGCCCTCGATCGAGCGTCCGGGAAGGAGGTCCTCGTCGAGTGCACGACGGTAGATCACGCTGGCGGTCTCGCGGACGTTCGTCGGCAGTCCCAGGGCACTCGCCATCCGGTCGATCTCGCCGAGTGCCTGCTTGAGGTTGCGTTCCTTGGAGTCGCGGGTACGGAAGCGCTCGTTCCACTTGCGAAGGCGCTGCATCTTCTCGCGCTGGCGCGAGCCGAGCGAGTTGCCGTAGGCGTCCTTGTTGCGCCAGTCGATGTTCGTCGACAGCCCCTTGTCGTGCATCGTGTTCGTCGTCGGCGCGCCGACGCGGGACTTCTCGTTTTTCTCGCTGGCGTCGAAGGCGCGCCATTCGGGGCCGCGGTCGACGGAATCCTCCTCGACGACGAGGCCACAGTCCTCACAGACCGTCTCGCCGTGTTCGTCGTCGACGACGAGGTTGCCCGTACACTCGGGACAGACGACGTCGCTTTCCTCGCTCTCGGTCGTCTCCTCGCTCGTTTCGTGTTCGCTACGTCGGACTCTCGTGCTCGGTGATGCGTTAGTCATGGGATGGCGGGTACTGCCCGGTAGGTCGCGTACAGAATCCGGACGGAGTTGCTACCTACCTGGTTCCGAGACACCGGAGTTAATGGTTTCGAAATCGCCGCCGTGCTCCGCTCGAGACGCGGTTCATCGTCAAAATCCGTGTAGGACCCGAAGCCGCGAGCGCTCGGGTCCGGGACGGAAGCAACGAAACGGGAGTTCCAAACGGCTCCGCGCCGAGCCCCGCGTATGGACGTTGCAGTCGGGAGCACGAACCCGGTCAAGGTCGACGCGGTCGAACGCACGCTCGAGCGGTACGCTCCGACGGTCACGCCGATCGCGGTCGACTCCGGCGTGGCCGAACAGCCCCGCTCGGTCGCCGAGACGGTCTCCGGTGCCGAGAACCGGGCGCGGCGAGCCCTCGAGGCGACCGGCTGCGAGTACGGGATCGGCCTCGAGGGTGGCGTCGCCCGACTCGAGGGGACGACGGGGCTCTCGCTGATCATGTGGGGCGCGGCGACCGACGGCCACCGTCTCGAGCGCGGAAGCGGGCCGACGCTTCGGCTCCCCGATCGGATCGCGGACCGACTCGAGAACGGCGAGGAGCTCGGCCCGGTGATGGACGACGTCCTCGGTCGGGACGACGTCGCCGAAACGGACGGGGCCGCGGGGGTGCTCACCGACGGACTCACCGACCGAACGCGAGCGCTCGGCGAGGCGGTCGCCTGTAGCGTCGGCCCACTTCTGACGCCGGAGTACGAGTAGTCGGCCGGTCGCGCCGCGTTGAGATTTCTCCCACGGACAGTCGTCGATTCGTACCGATTAGCCGACCGTACCAACACGACGTTTCGCTCTCCGGTTTCCGCCCCTACGTCTCGAGCAATCGCAAGACGGGAGTGAGTTAACCGGTCGTACCAAACCCCCTAAGAGCGTTCCGACTGTGGCATGTCGTATGAGCACCGCAACGGCTACCGACCTCACGAGCAAACAGCGCCGGATCCTCCAGTACTTCCGGGAGCACGCGGCGACGAAGACGTACTTCAAGTCGCGACTCATCGCCCAGGAGCTGGGGATGACGGCCAAGGAGGTCGGATCGAACATCACCGCGCTCCAGGAGAGCGACTCCGGCGTCGAGATCGAGAAGTGGGGCTACTCCTCGAGTACGACCTGGAAGGTCAGCCTGTAGCGCTTCGAGACGAGGCGGCTGCTAATGCGTTCTATCCTGTAAACAGTCCCCGTCGAGTCGACTCCCTACCCCTCGTAGGCGACGAACTGGTCGGCGTTGCGCGCGAGTCGACGTGCCCGGTCGCCGAAGGAGTCGGCGTGGCGAACGACAAGAACGAGCACGGTCTCGGGCCGTTCGACCGCGTACCCGTCCTCGCGAGAGAGCAGTCCGGCCTCCTCGAGTTCGCCGGCGTACTTGCTCACCGTCGGCGCCGAGACCTCGAGGGCGTCCGCCAGGTCGCCGGCCGTCGAGTCCGACGACAGCAGCAGTTCGATCAGCATTCCCCGCGGGGTGTCCCGGCGGAGATACCCCAGCGTGCGTTTCTCGAACTCGTCGAACCGATCGGCGGGGACGAACCGCTTGTAGTCGCCGTCACGGTAGCGCTCGATGGCGCCTTGCTCCTCGAGCTGCCGGAGGTGGTGTTGAGTCTCGCCGGTACCGAGCTGCAGATCGTCACGGATCTTCGAGAAGTGCGCGCCGGGCGTCGTTGAGAGATATCCCGAGATCGCGTCGCGAGCGTCGCTCTCTCCGGTGTCGGCGCTCGCGGTTTCCGAGAGGCCCGCCACCGGTGCGGTGGCACCGAGTGCGGCGAACCGACGCAGGGTCGAGCGTTTGTCGTCGTCGACCCCTTCGGACGATGTCATGACTTCTACAGTCAGCAATGTGACCCGCGGTAAAACAGGTTTCGCTCCGTCTCGGATCCCAAGATCAGCGGTGAAACGGCCTCAGTCGGTACTCTGGGAGGGATCTGTCGTGTCGTCCCCTGCAGGCGACGGCTCCTCGTCGATCTCCTCGAACTCGATCGCCGAGTTCGCCTCGAGCTCCGCGTCGATCTCGCCGAGGATCTCGCTGATGTCGTCGAGGCCGATCAGCTCGCGGGTCTCCTCGTCGAACTCGAGGCTCTCGAGCTGGTCGCCGTCTTCCTTGACGTCGCTGCCCGAGAGGTGTTTGCCGTAGCGCCCGACCATCGAGGTCAGCTCCTGTGGCATGACGAAGGTGGTCGACTCGCTCTGACCGATGTTCTCGAGCGTCTCCAGTCCCTGATCAATGATGGCGCGTTCGCCCATCGACTCGGCCGAGCGCGCCCGGAGGACCGTCGAGATGGCGTCACCCTGGGCCTCGAGGATCTGGCTCTGCTTCTGGCCCTGTGCGCGGATGATCTCGCTCTGCTTGTCACCTTCCGCCTTCTCGACGGCGCTGCGGCGTTCACCCTGGGCCTCGAGGATCATGGCGCGGCGCTTCCGTTCCGCGGAGGTCTGTTTCTCCATCGACTGCTGGACGTCCTGCGAGGGGTTTACCTCCCGAACTTCGACCGACTCGATCCGGATGCCCCACTCGTCGGTGGGCTCGTCGAGCTCCTGGCGGATCCTTGCGTTGATCTCCTGGCGCTTGTTCAGCGTGTCGTCGAGCTCCATATCGCCGATGACGGCACGCAGGGTCGTCTGAGCGAGATTTGAGACGGCCTTCTTGTAGTCGTCGACCTCGAGAAACGCCCGCTTGACGTTCATCACGCGCATGTAGATGACGGCGTCGGCCGTCACGGGCGAGTTGTCCCGCGTGATCGCCTCCTGGCGTGGGACGTCGACCGTCTGGGTCCGCATGTCGAACCGATAGGTGTTCGAGACGAACGGCGGAACGACGTTGATCCCGGGCTCGAGCAGCTTGCGGTACTCGCCGAGGACGGTCAGCGTTTTCTTCTCGTAGGCGTCGACGATGACGATACTGCTCCGGAGGACGATCGGAACGAGCACCAACACCAACAGTCCGATCGCCAGTCCGGCGACGGTCGTCACGAAAAGCGGCGTGAACAAGGACATGCTTCTACGACGAACTCAACACTTCAAAAGTGTTTCTAATATACTGATAAATTTGGGACGGAGCCGACGCGAAGGGGGTCGTCACACCGAACCGTAAAAACCGCCGTCTCGGACGGAGCGCTAGTTGTCCGCGCTCGAGTCGTCAACCGGCGGTTCGGCGTCGTCGGGGTCGGCATCGTCGGTCGCGGGTTCGGTCGTTCCACCGTCGGTCTGCTGGAACTCCTGGTCCATCTCCTCGATGACCTCGTCGGGGTCGGTGATCTCGGCGGGGTCCTCGCCCTCCTTGATCGCCTGGGCCTCCTGTTCCATCGCCTCGACGTCCATCTCGGCCTCCTGGTCGATCTCGCCGATGATCTCGGCGATATCGTCGAGGCCGATCAGCTCGCGGGTCTCCTCGTCGAACTCGAGGCTCTCGAGCTGGTCGCCGTCTTCCTTGACGTCGCTGCCCGAGAGGTGTTTGCCGTAGCGCCCGACCATCGAGGTCAGCTCCTGTGGCATGACGAAGGTGGTCGACTCGCTCTGACCGATGTTCTCGAGGGCGTCCATTCCCTTGTCGATGACCGCACGCTCGCCCATCGACTCGGCCGAGCGGGCACGGAGAACCGTCGAGATCGAGTCACCCTGCGCTTCCAGGATCTGGCTCTGCTTCTCACCCTGTGCGCGGATGATCTCACTCTGCTTGTCACCTTCCGCCTTCTCGACGGCGCTGCGGCGTTCACCTTGGGCCTCGAGGATCATGGCGCGGCGTTTCCGTTCGGCGGAGGTCTGTTGCTCCATGGCGCGCTGGACGTCCTTCGAGGGGTTCACTTCTCGAACTTCGACGCTCTCCACCCGAATACCCCACTCGTCGGTGGGTTCGTCGAGCTCCTGGCGGATCTTCGCGTTGATCTCCTGGCGTTTGTTCAACGTGTCGTCGAGCTCCATGTCGCCCAGCACGGCCCGCAGGGTCGTCTGGGCGAGGTTCGAGACGGCCTTCTTGTAGTCGTCGACCTCGAGGAAGGCCTTCTTCGCGTCCATCACCTTGATGTAGACGACGGCGTCGGCGGTCACGGGCGAGTTGTCCCGCGTGATCGCCTCCTGGCGCGGGACGTCCAGGGTCTGGGTTCGCATGTCGAACCGATAGGTGTTCGAGACGAACGGCGGGACCCAGTTGATCCCGGGCTCGAGCAGCTTGCGGTACTCGCCGAAGACGGTCAGAGCGCGTTTCTCGTAGGCGTCGACGATCTCGATCGCGCTCAGTAGCGCGGCGACGACGACGACGAGAACCAGCGCACCTAGAAACAGCAGTGCACCGCCGGTTTGCATGGGGAGTAATTCGATCGCCATACGTCGATCTTACGGCGGTGAGGGGAAAAACGTTCCCCTGGTCAACATATCCCGTCGGTCAGTCGGATTTCTCGGTCTCGGGTTCGCGGATCGAGTCGTCGGCGTTCGATTCCGTGGCTCCGGTCTCGTCGACCGTCGGCTCCTCGGCGTCCGAGGAGTCGCGGGCGAGCGCCCGGTCGATCTCGTCCTCGCCGATCGAGCCCAGCGACTCGACCGTCAGCACGTTTCCGCCGCCGGGATCGAGGACGATGATCTCCTCACCTTCCTCGATGGTGCCACTCGAGGTCCGGGCGCTGTAGTAGGGGGCGAACCCACCCTGCTCGAGTTTGACCTCGCCGCCGCGGTTGGTGACCGTCTCGGTGACGTAGCCGGTGGTTCCGGCCAGCGACTCCGAGTCCGAGGTCTGGGGGGTCCCCTTCCCGCCGTAGAAGTCGAACTCGCGGTAGACGTAGGTCGCCACGAGCCCGATCGCCAGTGTCAGCCCCGCTAGCACCAGCAGGTTCGCCGCCGGCGGGAACAGCATCCCGATGAGTCCCGCACCGACCAGGGCGATGCCGATGACGATCAGGTGGGCCCCCGGCGACAGCGCCTCGAGCCCCATCAACACGAGACCCGTCGCCAGCAACACGAGGGGGATATTCTCGAAGAGAACTTCGATCATGCCCGATGCTAAGGTCTCGCCGTGATTAAATGTTTAGTGGGCTCAGAACGGCAGCGAGACGACCCGGACGATCACGAGAAGCATCGCGATCGCACCCAGTACGACGAAGACCGCGTTCTCGAGGTCGGGATCGCCGCGTTCGATCGGCGTCGAACTCGGCTCGGGCGCGTAGGGGTCGTCCTCCTCGGTCTCCTCGCTCGCGTCTGCCTCGTCGGTATCGTAGCTGGAGAGGTCGATCGGGATTCGATCGCGATCACCGCTGCGGGCGGGCTCGACACCGGAGGTGTCCCGGACGTTCCGCACCGTTTCCCGTTCGTCGGTTGACCCCGTCATCGGCTGCTCCCGCGTCCCGTCGTCGCCCTCGCGTCGGTCGCCGGAGGCGTCGCCTGCCATACCTCGAGGTTAGAGCGCCGCGGTCAAAAACCCGCGGTCCTCGACTCAGTTTCGCTCGGTTCGGTCGCCGATGTCGCCGCCGTAGACGACGCCGCGCTCGGCGTCGAGCGTCACCATCGATCCGTCCTCGAGTTCGTCGACGTCGGCGCCGCTGATCATCGGCACGTCGATCTCGCGGGCGACGAGGGCGGGGTAGCCCGTCATTCCCCGCTGTGCGTTGACGATCCCGCCGATCCGCTCGAGGTTGCCCTCGAACTCGTCGTCGAACGCCGCTCCGAGTGCGACGATTGCGCCGTCGGGAATTTCCGAGAGGTCGCCATCTCGAAGCCGAACCACGGGGCCGGTCGTCCGTCCCTCGACGACGACCCGTCCCGTCGTCAGCGCGTCCGCGGCGACGTGGACCTTCATCATGTTCGTCGTGTTCGCCCCCTCGAGTTCGGTCATCATGCCACAGAGGACGACGACGGTGTCGCCGCTGTCGGCGACCCCCGCGTCGAGCGCCGCCTGGACCGCCTTCTCGACGACGGCGTCGGCGCCCTGGTCGGAAACCCGGGCGTACAGCGGCGTCACGCCCCACGAGAGGGCGAGTTGACGGCGGACTTCGTGGCTCTGGGTTGAGGCGACGACGGGAACGCCGGGGCGGTACTTCGCCGTCTTCAGTGCCGTGTAGCCGGACTCGGTGGCAGCGACGATCGCCTCCGCGCCGATGTCCCGGGCCATGTAGCGCGCCGACCGGGCCAGCGCGTCCGTTCGGGCGTCCCCCGCGGTCGGGACGCGCTGCTCCAGGGTTTCGTCGTACTCCTCGGAGTCCTCGACCTGACGGACGATGCTGTCCATGGCGTCGACGACTTCGGGAGGGTGGTCGCCGATCGCCGTCTCCGCCGACAGCATCACCGCGTCGGTTCCGTCCAGCACGGCGTTGGCGACGTCGGACGCCTCGGCGCGGGTCGGTCGCCGGGCGTGGACCATCGAGTCGAGCATCTCCGTCGCCGTGATCACCGGCGAGCCCGCGTTGTGACAGTTCCGAATGATCCGCTTCTGGATCATCGGGACGTCCTCCATCGGACACTCGACGCCCAGATCACCGCGGGCGACCATGATGCCGTAGGAGGCCTCGATGATCTCGTCTAAGTTCTCGACGGCGCCCGCCCGTTCGATCTTCGAGATGACCGGAATGTCCTCGGCGCCCAGTTCCTCGAGGACCTCGCTGACCTCGTAGACGTCCTCGGCGTCGCGGACGAAACTCGCCGCGACGAAGTCGACCTCCTTCTCGGCGCCGAGCTCGAGGTCCTTCCGGTCGGACTCGGTGACGATATTGAGGTCGAGGTCAACGCCGGGAACGTTGACGCCCTTTCGACCGCCGAGTTCGCCGCCGGTGTCGACGCGGGCCCGGACCGCGTCGCCGGATCGCTCGAGCACCGTCGTCTCGATCAGGCCGTCGTCGAGCAGGATGCGGTCGCCCGCCTCGACCTCCCGAATGGGAAGCGAGAGACCCACGCGCTCGGGGGAAGCCTCCTCGCTCTCGACGAACTCGATCTCCGAACCCGTCTCGAGCGAGACGGTGTCGCCCTCCGGAAGCGGGGCCGTCCTGACCTCCGGTCCCTTCATGTCGAGCATGACCGCGACCGGTTCGTCCCGCTGTTCGTCGACGGCGCGCACGCGGTCGATCAACGTTGCGCGATCCTCGAGGCTGCCGTGGCTCGCGTTCAGCCGAGCGACGGACATCCCGGCGTCGGCGAGTGCCGAAATCGTTCCCCGGTCGTCCGAGGCGGGTCCCAGGGTACAGACGATCTTCGCGTTTCTCATGTCCCCTGATAGCGCGAGCACCGTCAAAAAGCTGCGTGGTTTACTCGGTCACGAGTTCCTTCCAGACCCATCATGTGCCACGGGAACGGTTTTCCGACGTTCGTGCCTCTCTTCGTATATGCCAACGTTCGCGTCCGTCGTGGAGCTTGCCGACCGGGACGTCCAGAACATGCAAGAGCTCGCATCGATCTGGGGCGAGATCCGAACGGAGTTCGAGGAACACGACACCACGCTCGAGGACTCCTACGCGATGCTCGGCGAGCACGACTTTCTCGTCATCTTCGAGGCCCCGGACCAGGACTCGGCGTACAAGGCCGCACTGACACTGCACCGCCACGGGCTGGACGCCCAGACGATGGCGCTGAAGGATACCGACGAGTTCGCCGACCTCGTCGACGAGGTCTGACTCGGAGCGGTTCTCCCGGTACTCGGGAGGACGCGTCCTTACGGTTTCGCACTGACACTGACACTACAGCGTGCGTTCTTGCCTTCCTTCCAGTTTCGGGTCGAATCCGATCGACTCCCGAGTATCGCTACTCGAGAAGATGACGCGTTCCGCACAGGTGAACGACGTATCAGCTCGGTCGGACCATCCCTCCGACAGTGGCGCGCGCTGTCGACCGACCGAACGTCAGTGAGGACGTCGACGACACTGTGCGAGGGATGAGCGAACGACCGAAGGGAGTGAGCGAGTCGGCTGGGGAGGGCGTGGCGATCCCCTGTGTTCGTGCCAGCAGGACTGCTATCGTCGTCACTACCTCGAAAGCCCCTGGCCCCTTTCAGTCCCACCCGGCAGTGGTTGGTTGAGGCTGCAGATACAATGCCGGACGGTCCATACGCACGTTCTTTGTAACGGCTCCCTCCAAACCGCCCCTCCGGAACGCCTCCGACTCGAGCAAATACCGTGAGAACGACTACCGAACCTTCTCGCCGACCTCGGCGTCGCCGTGGGTCGTCAGCAAGTCGGCCTGTTCGCCCGCGGCGAGGACCATTCCGTTCGACTCGACGCCGAACAGCTCGGCGGGCTCCATGTTCGCCAGCAGGATGCACTTCTCACCGGGGAGTTCCTCGAGGTCGTGGAGCTGCTTGATCCCCGCGACGACCTGGCGGGTCTCGAAGCCGATGTCGACCTCGAGTTTGGCGAGGTCGTCGGCGCCCTCGATCCCCTCGGCCGTCTCGATGCGGCCGACGCGGATGTCGACGTCCTGGAACTCCTCGAAGCCGATGCGGTCCTCGAGCAGGGGCTCGAGGTCACTCGTCTCCTCGTCTCCGTCTGCCATGTCTGCGGTTTCGTCCTCGTCGGTGTCGTCGCTTTCGGTTTCCTCGTCTCCCGCGGCAGCAACGCGCTCCTCGAGTTTCTCGTTCAGTTCGTCGACACGGTCGTCCTCGATCTTCTCGAACAGCTCGCCGGGCTCCGCGAAGTTTCGAGGTGGCGCCTCGAGGGCGGCCTCGAGACCGGCGTCCGCGATCTCGCCCTCCTCGCCGATCTGGTCCCACAGCAGCTGGGATTTGTTGGGCGTGATCGGCTCGAGCAGGACGGCGATGGCCTTGGCGATCTGGACGCAGTCGCGGATGACCTGCTGAGCGCGCTCGGGATCGTCGTCGGTGAGATTCCAGGGCTCGTTGCGCTGGATGTACTCGTTGCCGAACTGCGCCAGGCGAGTCGCTGCCTGGCCGATGCCTCGCAGCGAGTAGTCGTTGACGGCCTCGCGGACCTCGCCGATCGCGCCCTCGATTCGCTCTTCGACCTCTTCGGAGACGTCCGCGTCCGGAGTGCCCTCGAAGTTCCGGTAGGCGAACAGCAGCGAGCGGTACCAGAAGTTGCCGACCGTTCCCACTAACTCGCCGTTGACCTTCTCCTGGAAGGCGTCCCAGGAGAAGTCGACGTCCTGCTGGAGGCCGCCGGTAGTCGTCAGGTAGTACCGCAGCAGGTCGGGATGGAAGCCCTCCTCTAAGTACTCCTCGGCCCAGATCGCCCGGTTACGGCTCGTCGAGAGCCCCTTCCCGTTGATCGTGATGAAGCCGGTTGCCGCGACGGCTCGCGGGGCGTTGTAGCCGGCGCCCTCGAGCATCGCGGGCCAGAAGATCGTGTGGTGCTGGATGATGTCCCGGCCGATGACGTGAACGATCTCCCCGTCGTCTTTCCAGACGCGCTCCCAGTCGTACTCGTCGGTGCCGACGCGCTCGCTGTACTGCTTCGTCGAAGCGATGTACTCGACTGGGGCGTCGACCCAGACGTAGAGGACGATATCCTCTTCCTCGGATCCGGGATAGTCGATCCCCCACTCCATGTCCCGCGTGAGACACCAGTCCTGGAGCCCCTCTTCGATCCACTGGCGGGGCTGGTTACGGGCGTTCGAGGTCCCCTCGAGGCCGTCCAGGAACTCGGTGAGGTAGTCCGAAAACTCCGAGACGCGGAAGAACTTGTGGCTCCGGTGGCGGTATTCGGCCGGGTTCCCTGTGATCGTACTTTTCGGATCCTCGACCTCGCCGGGCTCGAGGTGGCGCTGACAGCCCTCGTCGCACTCGTCGCCGCGGGCCTTCTCCCCGCAGTACGGACAGGTGCCCTGAACGTAGCGATCCGGCAGGTACTGGTCGGCGTCGGGGTCGTAGGCGACCTGGATCTCCCTCTCGTAGACGTAGCCCTCCTCGTCTAAGCTGCGGACGATCTCCTGGGTGAGTTCGGTGTTGGTCTCGTCGTGGGTGTGGCCGTAGTTGTCGAAGTCGACGTTGAACTTCGGGAACGTCTCCTCGTACTGCTCGTGCCAGTCCAGCGCGAACTCCGCGGGATCGACGCCCTCCTGTTCGGCGTTGACCGCAACCGGGGTACCGTGCATGTCCGAGCCGGAGACGTAGGCCGTCTCCTGGCCCAGCGTCTCGAGGGCGCGGTTGAAGGCGTCTGCGCCGATATACCCGCGGAGGTGACCGATGTGGAGGTCGCCGTTGGCGTACGGCAACCCGCAGGTCACGATCGCGGGACTATCAGTTGGAAACTCGTCGGTGCTCATACTCGCCATGAGTCGGTGCCGGGCGTAAAAGCCGCCGGTTTCCGCTCGGTCACTCGGTCGCGTCGCCGACGACCCAGACCTCCGGCAGCAGGCCGGCTCGAGCGCCGATCAGCAGTCCGAGCCCAACCAGCAGGGACGCGAAGAAGACGACGGTCGACATCGCACCACCGACGGGGACGACGAGCGAGACGGCGGTGACCACCCACGCCAGCCAGGCCAGTGCCTCCCAGGGTCGCCCGCCGTACAGCCGCCAGCTCGAGAGCGAGAGCGCGAAGCCGCCGAGCGCGGCCGCCACCAGGACGCCCTCGAGGATGGTCGACGCCGCGATCAGCGCGCCGACGCCGACGATCGAGACGGCATCGATCCGGTCCAGGCCCATACTGATTATCTTCCGGCGACGTGCCAAACGGGTATCGATCGGCTCTCAACCACGGTCGGCCGTGCCCCGCTTACCCGAACTTTTCGGCCCGACCCTGCAGCCGCTCGAGCACCGACGGCCGACCGCGACACGTGAGCGTGACCGTCTCACCCTCGTAGTCGACCGACTCGACGGTCGTGCGGTCGTAAGCAGTCGAGACCAGCGACATCGCGTCGTCGGTGTTCGGCAGCCGAAGCGTCGCCCGCTTCTCGGGGAACCGCTCCCGAATCGCCGAGCGAACGGTCTCGAGGTTCGTCCCCTCGAGCAGGCTCGCGAGGATCGGCTCGGCCGCCGGCTCGGGAACGAGATCCGCAGCTACCGAGGAGCGCCGACGGCGTTCCTCGTCGGACAGCGTCTCGGCCTTGTTGAGTACGGGGACGATCCGATCCTCGTCGACCGCCTGTGCGTCGAGCACCTCGAGAGACACCGACAGCCGTTCGCGGAACGTCTCGAGGGGATCGCCCGCATCGACGACCAGGACGACGACGTCGGCCGCGGCCGCCTCCGACAGCGTCGAGCTGAACGACTCGACAAGGTCGTGGGGTAGGTCGTCGACGAACCCGACCGTGTCGGTGACGAGCGCGGGCCGGCCCTCGAGGGTCGCCCGCCGGGTCGTCGTCTCGAGGGTCTCGAACAGCCGGTCCTCGATCGCCGCGGTGGCGTCCTTTCCGTCGCCGTCCGCGGGAGCGTCCTCGGCGCGATCCTCGAGACTCATCTCGTCGGCGAGGCGGTGCAACAGCGTCGACTTCCCGGCGTTGGTGTAGCCCGCCAGGGTGACGAGATCGAACCCCTCCTCGCGGCGCCGCTGCCGGAACTGCTCGGCGGGCTCTGGCAGCTCCTCGAGTTTCGTCTCGAGGCGGTCGATCCGCTCCTCGACGTCGTAGATCCGGGACCCCTTCTCGGTCTGCTGGTTCAACATCCCCTCGTCGGCCGCGGCGATCACCCGCGGCAGGTCGTAGCGCAGGCGCGCCAGCTCGACCTGGAGCTGGGCCCGCCGGGTGCCGGCCTGGCTCTCGAAGAGCTCAAGGACGAGCCGGTAGCGATCGACGACGATCGTCTCCTCGGGCATCCGTTGCTCGATGGTGTGGTGCTGGTCGGGCGTGAGCTCGCCGTCGACGACGACGCGGCCGGCTTCCCGCTCCTCGACGACGGCCGCGAGCTCCTCGAGCTTCCCGCTGCCGAGGTAGGTCCCGGAGTCGTTCGGCCCGACCTGCGTGACGGTCGCGACGACGTCGTCCCCGTTGGCCCGGACGAGCGCCTCGATCTCGTCGGTCTCGACGGGGGCGTTCGGCGATCGTTTCGCGATAACTGTGCGTGCGGTCTGCGTGGGTGCTGATCGTGACATGAGCGTCTGTAGCTGCGAGTACTGCGTGGCTCCGGCTCGAGTCCGTGCCGGGCGAAACGAGCGGGGACCGGGGGCTGCGTCGCCGTCGACCGAACCGTCGACGACGGCGGCGAACCCGACTCACCGAGCGAAAACGATCTCCATCTGCTGTGGCGTGGATTTGCCGAGCATACCACTAATCGGTTGTGGTAGTGTGGGTAGCTGTGACATATCCTCTCGGGAGTACGGCCGTTTCGATCGAACTCGTCGCGAAAAGCGAGCCGAATACCTTACTCCCCGAACAGCTCGTCGACGGCCTCGCGCGCGGCGAGGGCGGCGTCGTCGGCGACCTGCTCCGGGTCGGTCTCATCTTCGGGCGCGTTCAGGTAGACGTCGACCTCGAGGACGCCGTCCTCGAAGACGATCGTCACATCGTAGTCCCGAACCTCGGATTGCTTGTACCGGGAGAAGATCAGTCCCTCCGCCGCGTCGGACGCGGTCTGGACGACCTCCTCGTCGGTCGGCTCCTCACTCGACATTTACGCGCCGCCGGCACCGGGACCGCCCGGACCTGCCGGGCCGCCCATGCCGCCGCCCGCGCCGCCGAGCAGTTCCTCGAGCTCGCCCTGGAGGTCCTCGAACTGCTCCTGGACGCGCTCTTCTTGCTTCTCTAAGGTCTCGAGACGGATCTCGAGGGTGTCGACCTTCTCTTCGAGGTCGTCCTCGGCCGTGTCGTAGTCGGTCTCGACGAACAGCTCGCCGACGTTGCGGTACATCGTCGTCTCCTCGTCGATGTTGTCGAGCTCGTCGAGGGCGCTCTCGGCCTCCTCGAGGTTCGTCTCGGCCTGCTGTTTCTGCATGGCGACTTCCTGTGCGGTCTCCTGAAGGCCCTGGAGCTGCTCGATCTTCTCCTGTGCTTCCGGCGGCAGGTTTCCTTGCATATCTCGACCGTCGCCCTCCGGACTGATAAAGCCAAGCTTTGTCGCTCGAACGAAAGCGAGCGCCCGAGCCCGTTGGGCGTGCAACCTCGAAACCTATCCCCCTCGCGGTCGTCCCTCCGGTGATGCGACGACGCGACCTGCTCGCTGCCGGCGCCCTCTCGAGCGCGCTCTCGCTTGCGGGCTGTCTCGAGACGCTCGAGCGCGAGGACGCCTGGCGGGAGCTGGTCGTCGACCCACCTGAGGGCGCCTACGTACCGCCGAAGGTCGACGAGATGCTTCCGCTTGGCACTGCGACCGCCGACGGTCTCGAGGTCTCGCTGTCGGCAACGCGACCCCACTCGTTCTGGACGGTCGCCGACGGCGAGCGGGCGCGTGCGGACGTCCGGGACCACCACGACATCCACCTGATGGCGACGGTCACCGACGCCGAGACCGGTCTCGCGGTTCCGACGTCGGTGTCGACGGCGATCAACAGCCGCGAGGAACGGATCGACGAGCGAACGCTGTGGCCGATGCTCTCCCAGCGGATGGGATTTCACTACGGCGACAACGTCCCGCTGGGCGAGGACGGCCACCACAACGCGACCGTTCGGATCGAACCGACGAGCGCCCAGGTCTCCGGCACTCTCGCCGACCGGCTCGACGCGGCCCGCACCGTCGACCTCGAGTTCGAGTACGCGGCCGCGGAGATCGAGTCGCTCGATCGCCGGCTAATCGACGAGGACGAGGGGCGTGGCGAGAGCGGGGCAGTCGAGCCGATGGAACACGGTCACGGCCACGGGGACCACGAGTCGGAAGCGGAGAACGACCGGGATGACCACGACAGCCACAGCGACCACGAGTCCGAGAACGACCACGGCGATCACGACGCTCACGACGACGACTACGACGCGGAAGCTGACCTCGAGACGGCTACCGACACGTGGTTCGGAACCGCCCACAGCGGGGATCTCGAGTTCGGCGTCGGCGTCCTCGAGCGGGGGTCGGACGGGACCGGCGAGGACACCGTCGTCGTGAGCGCTCGCACGCGGTACAACCAGTTTTTGATCCCGTTTGCTGGGCTGTCGGTCGCTCCGGTTCGGGACGGATCGCTCGGCGAGAAAACCCCGCTCGGGGAGCGACTCGACGCTGAGCTGGGTCACCACTACGGCGCTCCCCTCGAGCGGGAGCGCCTCGAGTCGACGGCCGAGCTGGCGGTGGTCGTCGACGCGACGCCGCAGCTCTCGCGCCACGAGGGGTACGAGACGGCGTTTTTCGACCTCGAGCCAGCGACGGTGGGGATCGCCCTCGAGTAGAACCGATCAGTCGGCTCGAGCGAGGTGGCCGTCCGCGCTGCGGACCAGGAGGATCCCGACGGCGAGCATGAGCACGCTCACCGCGAGCCAGTGGGGGTTCCAGGCTTCGGTGCCGTGAACGACGTTGTGCAGGTCGAGCACGTAGTGGCTGACGACGCCGTCGAAGACGTTGAAGGCGCCCGCCCCGACGACGACGGAGCCGATCAGGTACCGCGTCGAGAAGCGGGCGTCGGTGCCGTTGACGAGTCGCCAGGTGAGCCCGAGACCGACGCCCATCACGCCAAGCATCAACAACAAGAAGAGACCGTCGAACATGACGTTCGTCCGCATCCCGTCGAGGCTGTAGGGGTCGTAGATCCCCGACAGCAGGTGGTGGGTCTGCAGCGTCAGATGGAAGATCACGACGTCGATAATCGCACCGAAGCCGAAGCCGACGGTTCCACCGGCCAGCAGAACGCGCCGAGGGCTCCCCGTGCTCGAATCCGTTACCATACCGCAGTCCTTCGCGGACCGCAGGGAAAAACGGCCGGCCGACGACTGCTACGTTTCCGAACGCGACCGAACCTGGTCGCCGACGTCGGCGGTTCGCTCGGCGACGTCGACCAGCGAGAACCAGGTGTTCAGCGCCGCGCGAAGCGCGACCGGATCCGCGGCCTCGATCTCGAGCGAGACGATCGATCCCTCGCGGTCGATCGTCGTCTGCGACCGGTCGTCGTCGATCTCGCCGACCTCGAGGGCGACCGATTCGGCGACGAGGCGGGCTCGAGCCGGGTCGTCGTACTCGAGGTCGAGGGTCGCGCCGTGGGCGGACACGGACGCTACCGAACGCTGACTTCCTTGACGTCGCGGCTGCGTTCCTTCAGGAGGACGCGGTGGCCACAGTAGGGACACCGAACGCCGCCGTACTCGTCGAGCTGAACGTCGCGTTTACAGCGGGAGCACTTGTAGCTCATGCGTAGAGAGTGAGAGACCGTTATTCGTCTTCGGCCAGCGCGGCTCGAATCGAGCGCTGGACGGTGCGACCTGCGGGAGTCTCCGGCCGGTAGGCGCCGCCGGTGAAGACCTCGCCGGTCTCGTCGTTCTTCCAGATGCCGGTGCCGACGCGGGTGACGCTGTCGCCGTCGACTTCGGCGTTTTCCATGTCGTCTTCGATCTCGCTGACGCGGCGTCGAGCGACGCGACCGTAGCGTGCGCCAAAACGGCCCGCGCTGCCGACTTCTTGGTTACCCATAGTACCGCTATCTATCGCTACTGGATTCTTAAACCTGTTGAGTTGCGACTACTCCTCCGCGGCACGTTCGGCGACGGGGCCGGCGAGCAGCTCGCGGAAGACGAGCGCGAGCGCAGCGACCGGACCGGCCGGGGCCAACGGTGCGGCGAGCAGCCCGGTCCCGAGTCCCGTCGCCGCGATCGTCGTCTGGAGGGCGAGACCGCTCACCGAGAGCAGCGGGATCGCAGCCAGGATCGCGTCGGGTCGCTCGAGCATGGCTAATTATATCTAATTACGCCTGGTCGGATAAGGGGCCGACAACCAGCAGCACCTGTCGCTTCTCCGGAGTGAGGAAAACGATCGTTTCCGACTGGTTCGTTACTAGTAGCTGGTGGTGCGATTTTACCGTTCGATTCGTTTGTGCGTCCGAAGCGGTCGGTTCGCCATGTAGAGAGTGCGAATGGAAGGTCCAGCCTCGAGTCTGCAACCCCGACTATCCACCGCTGGGTGGGACTGAAAGGGGCCAGGGGCTTTCGGGCTGATGCTGACGAGTAGCAGTCCTGCTCGCACGAGCACAGGGAATCGCCACGTCCTCCCCACCCGATTCGCTCGGTCGCGTCGCTCCCTTGCTCATCCCTCGCACAGTGTCGTCGCCCGTCCTCACTGACGTTCGGACGGCCGACAGCGCGCGCCACTGCAGAAGGGATGATCAGACCGAGCTGATACGTCGTTCACCCGTACTAAACACGAGTTTCACGCAATGTACGGAGTGCAAAACTTGTATGACTGTCACTGAAACTCCGAGTCGCCGAGCACGTCGTTGAGGTCGTCCCGGATCCGCTCGCCCAGCTCCCGATTGGGTGCTGTCGTGACGACGCGATTCTCCTGGACGCTCGAGCCGTCCCGGATGAGCATCCGGACGTTGCCGCCGTCGTCGGCGCGGGTGACTTTCGCTCGGAGCCCGGACTGCGAGCCCTTCCCGCCCGCGTCGATCGGGCCCGGAATTACCTTCTTGACGTGGGGATGGCCCGCGACGGTCTGGATCGCGCGCATTCCGGTGCGGCCGCCGATCAGCGTCGAGTGGCTGCCGCCGATCTTCTCGGCCGGCGGGGTCTCGACGACCTCGAGGGCTCGGTTCCCGCGGCGCTCGAGGGTCGCCTCCACGGGGTCCTCGGCGTCGCCGTCGACGCGATAGAAGGGGTAGTGGACCTCGCGTCGAACGGCACGGATCACCTCCCGGCTCCCGCTGGCGTACACCTCCTCGGGACGTTTGCGGCGGATCTCGTCGGCGAGCAGCCCCGCGAAGTTCCGCAGTTCGACGACCCCGTTCTCGCCCTCCTCGGGCGTGGTGGTGACCGTCGTCTCCGCGATGACGGGATCGTCGGCGTCCTCGCCGGCCAGCATCGTCAGCGTCGCCCGCTCGCGGGTCGCCTCGAGCACGATCGCCTCGGTGTTCTCGGCCCGGCAGACCAGACAGAAGTCACCGGGTTTCTCGAGGGCCGAGCCGCAGTGGCGACACTCCATAGTGGCGATTCGGGAGAGCGGTGTAAAACGGCCCTGTTTTTCCTCGGACTACGCCGAGCCCATCTCGTCGGCGAGTTTCGTTCCGCAGGCCCGGCAGTACCGCGATCCCTCGAGGACGACGGCCTCGCAGTTCGGACACGCGAGCCCGGAGCCGTCGACGGACGCGGTCTCGACGTCGGTGCCACAGGAGGGGCAGTACGCGGCGTCCTCGGAGACGTCGGCGCCGCAGTCCGGACAGCGCTCTCGTCCCTCCCAGAGCACCTGCCGGCGTGATCGGGAGATGTAGTTGTACGCCCCCCAGAGGACGTTTCCGATCCCCATCGTCCACCAGATCGTCAGGATCGCGACGAGGATGTGGGAGGCGACGGAGCCGAACTCCCGGTCGACCATCACGACTCGGTCCCGACCCTCGTCCTCGATTTTCCATCCCTGCGCCACGAGGTCGTCGATCTCCCGCTGCAGGCGTTCGCTTCGCATGCTCGAGGGAGGACTCGAGCGGACAAAAGCCTATCAGACGCGTTCAGCGTGGCCCGTCGACGGGAAAGCCGTCGAGACGAGTCAGCCCAGGTCGACGGGGTCGACCTTCAGGTACTCCCGGGCGACGACCGTCGCGTACGACCCCTTCGGCAGCGCAAAGGAGAGCGTCAGCGGACCGCGCTCGAGCCCCAGTTCCGTTCGGACGAGGATCGCCCGACGGGTCCCCGTCGAGTGGAACTCCCCCGGCAGGTCGAAGTCGCCGGGCTCGAGCCCCAGCTCCTCGAGCACGTTGCGTTCGATCTCGCCCTGCTCGCCGTCGGCCAGTTCGGAGTCGGTGCCGACCAGTGGCGCTGTGACGAACGCCCGGCCGCGCTCGCAGTGGCGGGTGACGGAGTCGACCCGTCGCTCGTCGACGTGCTGGAGCCGGTCGGTGTCGGGAAGCTCGAGGCCGTCCGGAGCGTCCGAGTCCGAGAAGCAGACGACGTCGCCCGCGACGGGTCGATCGAACGGGAGCCCGCGCTCGAGTCGCTCGCTCAGCATCCGGTTGAAGGCGTACGACTGGGCTGCGTGGACGAACAGCCGCTGGAGGTTCGAGGGGACGCGCTCGAGGGCCGCCCGGAACTCCTCGGGACCCGGCTCGTCCTCGCACTCGGCCAGCGCGTGACACATCGAGCGCTCGTAGCGCAGTCGGTTGGGAATCCGCTCGAGCGCCTCCTGCCAGTCTCTGGTCTCCTGGACGAACGCCCGTGCCTCCTGGGTTCCCTCGGGCTCCGCGTCGGTCGGGTTCCCCAGGTAGGCCATCACGGCCCCCTCCCAGTTTCCGCGAACGATCTCGAGACCGACCTTGTGGGTGACCGGGCGTCGGCTGCCGAAGCGCTGTTGGCCGAAAAAGTTCGGAACGCCGATCGGCGTCGCGCGGTTTTCGTCTCTTTCGCCGTCGCCTCGTGGGCCCTCGAGCCCGCCGAACTCGCACAGCTCGTCGGTGATCGCCTCGGCGTTTTCCGGGCGCTCCGGGTCGCCGACGACGACCTCGAAGGCGTTGCCCGCCAGGTCGCCGAACTCGAGGTTCCGTCCCGCCCGCCCCAGCACCTCGAGGTCGGCGCCGTCGACGTCGGGTAGGTCCGCGGGCTCGGCGCCGTAGACCGAGAACAGCTGCGTGGTCACGGCGTACTTGTCCTTCGTGCCGGCCCAGTTTACGCGCTCGCGGGAGATCCCCAGGGCGTCCGAAATTCGGGAGGCGAAGTCGTTCGTGTCCCACCCCCGCAGCGTCGCCCGAAAGACGAGGTGGGGGTAGGCATCGGTCGAGGACTCGAGGGGTTCGGTGTCGAAGCGCTCGAGTTCGCGAACCCGGAACTGGTCGTCCGCGGCGCGGAGGCGGCCGCCGACGCCGTCGGTGTCGCTGACGTAGTGATCGATCCCGACGGCCTGCTCTGTAGGGTGGGCTGGGCGCATGCTCGTTGCCGGCGGTTCGGCCGCCGCGGGTAAATCGGTTCGTTCTCGAGCCAGCGGATTCGACCGTCGGTGGCGTGGTCGACTACAGCGTCACGTCCCACGCGTGGCCACAGCCGGGACACTCGAAGTCCGCCGACACGTCGCCGCTACCGTAGTTCTTCCCGATCAGCTCTCCCAGCCCGTCGCTGCACTCCGGACATCGAGCGTTCATTTCCGCTTTAGGTACCGAACCGGTGGTGATTAACAGCACATCACATTACTTTGGATTATCTATTATAGAACGAAAACTAACTGTCGCCGTTTGGCCGTTCGGCGACGCCGTCGACGAGGCTCCGGACGTACTCGAGTTCGTCCTCGAGCACCGTGTGGCCGACGCCCTCGTAGATCCGTTTCTCGACGTCGGCCTCGAGGGCCTCGAAGACGCGGGCGGTCTCCTCGACGCGCTCGACGGGGATGTGCGGATCCTGATCGCCGCAGCCGACGAACACCGGGCTCCCGTCCATCGACCCTTCGTACTCCCGAGGGGTTTCCTCGGGGCCGATCAGGCCGCCGCTGAGCGCGACGACGCCGCCGTAGCGGTCGGGGTTCCGGGCGGCGTACTCCGTCGCGAGACAGCCGCCCTGCGAGAACCCGAGCAGCACCGTTCGCTCGAGGGGGACGCTCCTGTCGTCGTCGTCGGTCGTCACCTCCTCGAGGACGTCCTCGAGCAGCCCGAGTGCCGACTCGAGGTGGGGCTGGTTCGACTCGATTTCGGCGAGAAACGAGTTCGGGTACCAGGTTCCCCGCGCCGCCTGCGGGGCGAGGGAGGCGACGTCGTCCCGACCGATCTCCTCGGCGAGCCCGAGCATCCCTCGCGCCCGGGCGCCGCGGCCGTGGATCAGGATCATCGCCGCCGAGGCGTCGGCGAGAGCAGCACCGGCCCGCTCGATCGGCTGTCCGCCGTGTGGATCGCCAGTCATACTCGATCGAGGGCCGCCAGCCGAAAGACGTTTGCGAGCCGGCGAAGCGGACAGCGAGTTAGAACAGCGAGAGTTCGCCCGTGACGCGGTCGACGACGTCCTCGTCACCCGGCCCGACCGCCAGCGCGGTGACGGTGCCCGACTCGAGCTGGGTGTGGCCCGCATCCCGGATCACGGCGCTTGGAAGGCCGCGACTCTCCGCGATTTCGGAGAGCTCGTGGAGCTGCCGTTCGCTTTCGCCTTTGAGGACGACCTTCTTCTGGCCGCCCGACTTCCAGCGGTCGCGGGTTCGCTTGTCGGCTTTCTCGTAGGCCGACAGCGAGGCATGGGCGACCTGCGCGGCGAGCTTTCCCTGTCCCATTCCGATGTCGGTGCGGGCGACGATGGCCTGTTTCATGCTCGAGTGAACGGGGCCGATCCCTATAGCCGCGGCGAAAGTCCCGGCGCGATCCGAACCGTTTTGTGCCGTAACTCTGACGGTCGAACCGTGACGAAGCCATCGACCCCGCTCGTCGATCCCGACGGCTACTTCGCTCGAGCGGACGCGTTCTCCCTTCCGCGTGCGGCCGGGCTCGTCGTCGCGTACTGGCTCGGCTCGCTCGCCGTCGATCTCGGCTGGTGGCTCGCCGGCGACCTCGCTGGCGATCCCGTGACGCTGCTCTCCGCGCTCCAACAGCTCGAGGCAACGCTGCTGTACTGGGTCGTGCCGACGGTCGTCCTCTACGGGCTCGTCCTCGTTGTCGGCGCCGAGGGCGAACCGGCCGAGACGCTCTCGCTTGCGGCCTGGGGGCTCGTTCCCCTGCTGGCTGGGATGGCTGTCTTCAACCTCGCGCTCGCCGCGCTCGCGACCCTCGGCGTCGATCCAGGCGCGATTCCGTCGGACCCCAACGTCTGGCTGTTTGCCCCTCTCGCGCTCCTGGCTTGCGGCTGGGCCGCGTACGTCTGGCGCGGCGGGCTCGCGGTCGGGTTTGGCCTCGAGCGCTCGAGCGCCACCGCGACCGCCCTGCTGGCGGGCGGGGTCTGTGCGGTCATGCTCGTCTTCCCGACCCTCGTCTGAGCAGTTGGGTCAGTCCGGTCCCAAGTCGAACCGTTTACACCCCCACCGTTCGACTCGTCGCGTATGATCCTCTCCGACGCCGATATTCTGAAGCGCCTCGAGGAGGGCGACCTCGCGATCGACCCCCTCGACGATCCCGAACTGCAGATCCAGCCCGCGAGCGTCGACCTCCGCTTGGGCCGGGAGTTCCTCGAGTTCCAGCGGACGAACATCTCCTGTATCCACCCCGACGCCGAACACGAGGTCGACGAGTACGTCACCGAGACCGTCGTCGACGACGGCGACGACTTCATCCTCCATCCGGGCGACTTCGTGCTGGGGACGACCCACGAGCGCGTCGAGATTCCGGCCGACCTGATCGCTCACGTCGAGGGCCGCTCCTCACTGGGCCGCCTTGCCGTCGTCGTGCACGCGTCGTTGCCCGCCGACGAGGAGGTCTTCCTGTGGACCCCGGAGGACGGATACGGCTTCTACGAGATCGGCGACATCGTCGAAAACGAGCGCCCGGCTCACGCGGTCGCGTTCGATCCGAAGACGCTTCGAGTGAGCACGCACCCAGTGACGAACTACATCACGAATCCGACGAAACGGATCTACCGCGTCACGCTCGAGTCCGGACGACAGGTACACGTTACGAAGGACCACAACCTGTTCACGATCGACGAGTGGGGCGGCGTCACCCGGATTCCGAGCGAGGACGCCGAGGGAACGCACGTGATGGTTCCCGATCAGCTCCCCGGACCGCGCGGAACGGAGACCGAACTGGACCTCGTAACGCTGTTCGAGGGAGACGACGAGGTCGTCGCGTATGCAGCCGACGGGTTAGGAGCCGTTCGGTGGACCGACGATATCGGACGAACGACCCGCCGGCACTACGAGTCGAGAAACGCGGCCCCGCTCTCCTGTGTCTCATCCGTGAAGACGCCGGAGGACGCCGAGGTCGCGTTCAAACGAAGCGACGCGCGGCTCCCCCGGCACCTCGAGATCACGCCCGAGTTCGGGTGGGTCCTCGGCTTCTACATCGCCGAGGGATCCGTCCGCCGAAAGCAGGTCCAGATCGCGAACACCGACCCGGAGCTGCTCGACCGCGTCGAATCGTGGTTCGAGCAGTACGAGACGAGTATCTACCGACGGGAACGAAATGACGGCATCGAACGGCTGACCGTCTGCTCGGCACTTTGGGCGAAACTGTTCCGCCGGCTGGCGGGCGAGGGTGGCCAAAAGAATGTCCCGGAACGTGCGTGGAACTGGTCCGACGAGGTGCTGGAGGCGCTGCTCGAGGGGATGCTTGACGGAGACGGCTGTCAGCGCGAGACGAGAGACACGCTGTACACGGCAAACGAAGCGCTCGCCGACCGAACGCTGTATCTCGCGAGTCGGCTGGGACTGTTGAGTTCGACCTACAGCAGGGAACGTGAGACCTACATCGAACCGAGCGACGTTCACAACAGCAGCACCGAATGGGCGATCGATCTCGCTTCGGACGCTCACAAGCGGGGCCAGTACGTTCCCGTCCCAAGCGAACTGCTCCGTTCGCTCCGCGAGGAAGCGGGGCTCCGTATGATCGACGCCGCAGAGAAGATGGACTATTCCTCGAAATCGAGCATTTCGAACGTCGAAAACGAGGAGTACGGCTCGGTCAAACGATCGACGCTGCGTCGGTTTTGCAACGTCTACGCCGACGAAGGTGCGGACACCGAACGGCTCGAGCAACTCCTCGAGGGAGGAATCCGGTTCGAGAAGGTAGCAGCCGTCGAGGAGACCGATCGCGTCGAGCCGACCTACGATCTCGAGGTGCAGCCGAACGGACGGACGATCGAAAACTTCCTCGGCGGCCGGGGCGGGGTGTTCCTGTCGAATACAGCCGGGCTTTGCGACCCCGGGTACCGCGGCCAGATCACCCTCGAGCTGTCGAACCTCGGCACCGCGCCAGTCGCGCTCACGCCCGGAATGCGGATCTCACAGCTCACCTTCACCGAGCTGAAAACGGAGGCGGAGCGACCCTACGGCAGCGAGCGGGGCTCGAAGTACCAGGATCAGGCCGGTCCGCAGGCCTCGCGCATCCAGAGCGACGACGAGTTCGGCGGTGACCAGCTCGAGCGAGAGGATTAGACTCGATCGGAGACCAGCACTGCGAGGACGATCCCGACGGCCGCGCCCGCGGCGACCGACGAGCTGAGATCGAAGTGTAGCAGGTACGCCGACAGCGCAGTCCCGATCACGAAGCCGATGCTGAACCCGGCGAACCCCCCGGTCAGCCGGCGCTGGCGTGGCGGGGTCGACTCGGCGAGCCCGGTCGCGACGCTCGCGACGGCGATGGCGCCGGCCAGCGCGCCGACGGGCAGGCCGACGAGCAGTCCCACGCCGATCAGCTCGCGAGCGAGCTCGCCGACGGCGACGCTGACGATGAAAAACGTCGCGACGCCGGAGCCGATCACGAGCCCGATGGATTGGTCGCTCATCAGCAGAGGGTTTCGTCGAGAGCGGGATAAATCGTCCGCGACGTCGGCGGCGATTTGTACGCTCGGCAGCTACGATACTCATGGGAGAGAGTGTCCTCGTCCCCGTCGACCGATCGGCGCGATCCGACCGCGCCCTCGAGTACGCCATCGAATCGTTTCCGGACGCGGAACTCACCGCGTTGCACGTAATTAACCCCTCGAGCTACTGGTACGGCGACACGGACGGCTACATCTACAACGACGAGATCGAGACGTGGCTCCGCGGTCAGGGGAAGGCGGTGCTCGAGGAGGCAGAGGAGACGGCCGCGGAGTACGACCGCGAGATCCGAACGGAGCTGAAGCTGGGATCGCCTGCGCGAACGATCACCGAGTACGCGGCCGCCAACGGGGTCGACCACATGGTCCTCGGCAGCCACGGTCGGGACGGCGTCTCGCGGATCCTGCTGGGCAGCGTGGCAGAAACCGTCGCCCGGCGCGCACCCGTTCCGGTGACGATCGTCCGCTGACCGCCGGGACCCAGGAGTTATTTCCGCGGCGCGCGTCTGCTCACGTACGAAATGCAATTCGTCGAAGAGATCGTCGTCGACGAGTTCCTGCCGACGTTCCGGTCGTTGCTCGCCGGCGAGCTCCGGGAGCGGGGACTCACGCAGAGCGAGGTCGCGGCGGTGCTCGGCATCAGCCAGAGCGCCGTCTCGAAGTACGCCCACGGGGACGTAACGGTCAACGACCGCATCGCCGACGACGAGCGCGTCACCGCCCTCGTCGACGAGCTCGGCGAGGGGCTCGCCAGCGGCGATATGGCGCCGGTGCAGGCGCTGATCGAGACCGAAGTGTTGATCCGCGAGCTCGAGAGCGGGAGCGACCTGCTCGCCCAGCTCCACGAGG
The DNA here is from genome assembly GCF_029688845.1 of Natronococcus sp. A-GB1. GTDB lineage: Archaea > Halobacteriota > Halobacteria > Halobacteriales > Natrialbaceae > Natronococcus. The sequence continues at coordinate 127,993 of NZ_JARUKW010000005.1, forward strand.
AGGCCGTCCCCGAGCTGGCCGACCACGGCACGAGCTTTCGGATCCACGATCCCGAGAGCGAGCTTCGGACCAGCGAGCGGGTGCTGTCCTCGCTGCGGCGGGGGCTGCGGCTCCTCGAGAACGCCAGCGGGTTCGCGACGCTGATCCCTGCGGTCGGCTCGAACCTCGTCGCCTGCACGCCCGACGCCGAGGACGTCGACGACGTCGCCGGCGTCCCGGGCCGGATCTTCGACGTGAAGGGACGGACGACGGTGCCCACGAGCCCCGAGTTCGGCGTCTCCGAGCACGTTGCGACGGTGTTGCTCTCGGCGCGTCGCCACGGTGCCGATGCCTCGGCGGCGATCAACGTCGCCTACGATCCCGACGTCCTCGAGGAGCTCGCCGACCAGGGCCACGTCACCGCCGAGTTCGACGAGTCGGGTGACGTCGACGAGAGCGTCGGGGCGGCCATCGACGACCAGCCCGACGCGACAGTGCTCTACCAGACCGGCGGGATGGGGATCGAACCGCTGATCTACGTGCTCGGGCCCGATGCGGAGTCGGTCGCCGACAGCGTTCGACGGCTCCTCTAACATGTCGGCGAGCACGAGCGGCGAGACCGCACAGGAGTTCTACGGCCGCTGGGCGCGCCTCTACGACCTGATCGCGCGCCGAACGCCCGGCATCCCCGCGCTACGCCGACGGGCCGCGGCCGCCTGCCGACTCGAGCGCGGCGACACCGTCGTCGAAATGGGCTGTGGGACGGGCGCGAACCTTCCCTACCTGCGCGAGCAGGTCGGTCCCGAGGGAACCATCGTCGGGATCGACTTCACGGGACCGATCCTCGAGCGAGCCCGCGATCTGACGGCCGAGTACGACAACGTCCACGTCGCTCGCGGCGACGCGACCCAACCGCCCGTCGACGAGGACGTCGACGCCGTCCTCGCGACGTTCGTCGTCGGCATGCTCGAGGACCCCGCCAGGTCGGTCGACGACTGGTGCGATCTCGTCGAACCCGGGGGTCACGTCGTGCTCGCGAACGCCGCCCGGAGCGACGAGTGGTACGCCCCGCCGGTCAACGCCGTCTTCCGGGCGATCGTCGTCCTCTCGACGCCGCCGACGACGAAGCTGCGCTACGAGAACGAGCCCCACCTGCGACTCGACGCGAAGATCGACGCGGCCCACGCGCGGCTCCGGGAGCGCTCGCGGGCGGTTGCCGACGAAACGCACGTCTTCGGGGTCGTTCGGCTGACGGGCGGACGGATCGGCGAGGCTTAGGTCGACGCTTCGAGCCCCTCGTACTCGCGGATCCGTTCGCGGACGTCCTCGTCGATCGGCGCCGGTTTCCCGGTCTCGCCGTCGGTGTGGACCATCACGGTCTCGGCGGTCGCCGCGACCTCGCCGTCGACCCGGATCTCGTAGGCCATCGTACAGCTCGTCTCGCCCAGCTCGGTCACCCACAGGGCGACGACGGGCTCGTCGCCGTACTCGATCGGCCGTCGGTAGGAGAGCTCGAGATTCGCGATCACGAACGACAGCTCCCGCAGGCGCTGGTCCAGCACTTCTTCGATGTAGTCGATCCGGACCGACTCGAGGTAGCTCGCGTAGACGGCGTGGTTGACGTGGTTCAGCGGGTCGAGATCGCGAAACCGAACCGGGACCTCCATGGTAAACTTCTCACTCATTGTGCGTTTTCCAGGGCGCTCGGACAAAAGTGAACCGCCTCGGGGTCAAGTGGTTCGAGAATCTCCGATTCTCGTCATCACGGAAACCTTCGATTTCTGTACGACCCCGAGGCACTCGGTCTGCTCCGCCTGTAGACTCCGATTCCGGACGCCGTCGTCCGACTCCGGTCGTCCGGCGACGAAGACCGTCCCCCAGATAGAAGCCCTTACACGCACCACGCTGATACACAACTCATCATGGATTCGACTTCCGACTCGGACGCGACGCTCCGTCGCCGCATACGACAACAGGAAGTCATCGCCGACCTTGCCCAGCGAGCGCTCGAAGGTAACGATCTCGACCAGTTGCTACACGACGCGTCGGTTTCCGTGGCCGAGACGCTCGGGATCGAGTGCGTCGAGCTGTTCGAGCTGCGTCCCGACGACACACTCGCATTGAGAGAGAGTGTTGGCTGGCCCGACGAGTCGATCGACTCGAGAGCGATCCCCGTCGAGGCGGGATCCCAGGCGGACTACACGCTGCGTTCCGAGGAGCCGATCGTCGTCGACGACTTCCGGAGCGACGAGCGGTTTTCAGGGCCTGAATCGCTCGTCGACGGCGCCGTCAGCGGGACCAGCGTCGTCGTCGGCTCCGCCGAGGAGCCGTGGGGTGTGCTGGGAGCCCACGCGACGGAAAGACGGGCGTTTACCCGACAGGACGTCGACTTCATCGAACGCGTCGCGGACGTCCTCGCGACCGCGATCGAGACCAAACGCACCTATCGGGAACTCGAGGAGATTCACGGCCGTATCTCGGACGGATTCTTCGCGCTGGACGAAAATTGGGAGTTCGCCTACCTCAACGAGCGCGCCCACGAGCTGATCAATCCCGACCATCGGGAGCTGATCGGGACGAACGTCTGGGAGGCGTTTCCGGAGGCGAGCTCTCGGGAGTTTAAACCGCTCTACGAACGTGCGATGGCCGACGAGGAGACGATCGCGTTCGAGGAGTACTACCCCGAGCCGCTGGACAGCTGGTTCGAAGTCCGGGCGTACCCCTCGGAGACCGGCCTCTCGGTGTACTTCCGAGATATAACCGACCGGAAGGTGGAGAAACAGGCACTCGAGGAGACGCGACGACGCTACCGGACCCTCGTCGAGCACTTCCCGAACGGAGCCGTTGCGCTCGTCGACAGGGAGCTTCGGTACGTTTCTTTCGGCGGGGCACCGGAGGGAACGGCCGACGTAACGAGAACCGAGATCGAGGGGGAACCGGTCCGAGAGGTGTTGCCGACGGAGCTGGAAACGATCGTCGCCCCGCGGTACGAGGATGCCCTCGAGGGCGAGACCAGCACGTTCGAGACGAGTATCGGCGACGAGGTCTACCGGTTTCATTTCGTGCCGGTTCGCGACGACGGCGGCGACGTCGTCGCCGCCATGGGGCTGTCACAGGACATCACCGAACGGGCCGAGGCTCAGCGCAGACTCGAGGAATCGGAGCAACGCTACCGCGCGCTCGTCGAGCACTTCCCGAACGGGGTCGTCACCCTGTTCGATCACGATCTCGAGTACCTGCTGGCAGCGGGCCAGGCTTTCGAGGAACTCGACCTCGAGCCGGCCGATCTCGAGGGACGTCGAGTGCGCGAGATCTGGCCCGAGTCGGTCGCCGCTACGCTCGAGCCCGCGTTCCGGGATGCGCTCGACGGAACGGTACGATCCGTCGAACTCGAGTACGCCGGCCGGGACTGGATCGTCCACGCGGTCCCGGTGACCGACGACGGCGGCGACGTCTCCGCGGGGATGACGATGGCCCAGGACATCACCGACCGGAAGGAACGCGAGCGGTACCTGCGCGACGCCAAGGCGCAGCTCGAGGCGGCAACCGAGGCCGGCGCGGTCGGCACCTGGGAGTGGCAGATTCAGGAGGATCGGTTCGTTACCGGTGCGTCCTTCGCCCGAACGTTCGGCGTCGAACCCGAGGCCGCCCGCGAGGGCGTTCCGCTCGAACGACTGCTCTCGTCGATCCACGCGGCCGATCGCGACCGTGTGGAGAGGAGAATCGAGGAGGCGGTCGAGACCTGCGGCGAGTACGAGGCCGAGTACCGCGTCTGGAACGCCGACGACGATCTGCGGTGGGTGATCGCCCGCGGCCACGTCGAGTCCGACGAACAGGGCGTCCCCGAAACGTTCCCCGGTGCACTCACCGACATCACCGACCGAAAGCAAGCCGAACTCGAGGCCGAAAAACAGCGAACACAGCTCGAGACGCTGTTCGAACTCCTCCCGGTCGGCGTCGTGGTCGCGGAGGCTGACGGCCGCTTGGTCGAGGCCAACGACGCCGCGGCCGAGCTCTGGGGCGGCGACGTCTTCGACGCCGAAACCGTCGGCGACTACGAGCGCTACGACGGCTGGTGGCTCGACACCGGTGAGCCGATCGAGCCCGAGGAGTGGCCGATGAGCCGCGTCCTCGAGGGCGAAACGATTCTCGATCCGGACGTCGTCGAAATCGAAACGGTCGACGGCGAGCGACGCACGGTAATGATCCACGGGATGCCAATCAGAGACGAGGACGGCGAGATCGTTCGCGGCGTGCTCACGCAGACCGACGTCACCGAGCGCAGGGAGTACCGGCGCAGGCTCGAGGAATCGAACGAGCGCTTAGAGCAGTTCGCCTACGCCGCCAGCCACGACCTCCAGGAGCCGCTGCGGATGGTCGCGAGCTACCTGCAGCTGATCGAGAGCCGGTACGCCGAGGCCCTCGACGACGACGGTCAGGAGTTCCTCGCATACGCGGTCGACGGCGCCGAACGGATGCGAGCGATGATCGAGGGGCTGCTCCAGTATTCCCGGGTCGAAGCGCGTGGAGAGCCGCTGGCTCCCGTCGATCTCGAAGCCGTCCTCGAGGACGTACTCGCGGATCTGCAGTTGCGGATCGAGGAGAGCGACGCCGAGATCACCATCGAGCCGCTGCCGCGGGTCGAGGGTGACGGAGACCAGCTTCGGCAGGTGTTTCAGAACCTGCTCGAGAACGCGATCACCTACAGCGGCGACGATCCGCCGCGAGTCCGCGTCGACGCGGATCGGCGGGGCGACGAGTGGACGATCGCCGTCCGCGACGACGGGATCGGTATCCCGCCGGAGGAACAGGAACGAGTCTTCGAGGTGTTCCACCGGCTCCACAGCCAGGGCGAACACGACGGAACCGGGATCGGGCTCGCGCTGTGTGAACGGATCGTCGAGCGCCACGGCGGGGAGATCACCGTCGACTCCGAACCCGGGAAGGGATCGACGTTCTCGGTGACCCTTTCGGACGCGCGCGATCGGTAACCCATCACGCGGGCTCGTATCGCGACGCGTGTTCGGAACAGAACTCGGGTTCGCGGAGCTGGGCCGCGATCAGGTCCTCGTGGTAGTGGGCGTTGAACAGCCGACACCCCTCGCGGTCACAGAAGGCCTCGCCGGTCTCGAGGTAGTGGTACGCCTGCAGGGCGTACCCCTTCAGCGCGTCGGTCGTCCGCGGGTCGTCCTCGATCAGGAAGTCGCCCTCGACGCGGTTCTCGAGCACTTCCCGGGGCGGTGTGTCACCAGAGAGCAGCGAGTGACGCTGCTTTTCCTTGTAGTACTCTTCGGGCTTGGCGGGCGCCTCGTAGAGCCCCGGCACCGAGAGCAGCGCCGGCTGGCCGAGGACGTTCACGCGCTTGTGCCAGCGCCCGTCGTGGTCGCCCCAGGTGCCGATCGCCCGGTCGAGGACAGCAACGTGTAGCGTCTCGAGTCCGCGCTCCGCGGTCGGGAGCGCGCTGTTCAACGCCCGCTGGACCTGCCGACCGTCGTAGAGCACGCCCCCCTCGCGTTCCGGGTGCTCGAGGGCGCGTTCCTCGTAGCGGATCGTCCCCAGCATGGTGTTCCCGGTCTCGCGGTCGTACGGCGAGGGAACCCGCGCCTCGGCGAACCGCTCGCCGAGGTCGTCTGTCCGGTGAACCTCGAGGAACCGATCCCGGACCGAAACCGTCGCCTCGACGCGAGGCTCGAGCCAATCTGCGATTCCCTCCGCGTCGGCGACCGTCGTCGGCGCCCGATAACACAGGATCTGCTCGACCATGTATTACCTAGTCGTACCACTGGGTGAATCAGTTACGGTCTCGCGGTTGCCGACCGATTTATGCCGTCGCCATTCGTTCAGTTCTGTATATATGTTTCCGCCACCGTTTTCGAACGAGTCGATTCTCACCGACGAGATGAACCCCCCGACGCAGGCGTATCACGACGCCGTCGTCTACGACGAGGCCGACGCCGAGGACCCCCTCTACGAGGGGCCGCTCGTCGTCCACGCCAACGGCTGGCTCGAACTCGAGGGCAACCGCTTGCTCTCGCCGAGCGCGGTCCACCACGTCGATACCTACGATGACGAGCGACCGCCCGCTGAAACCGACGACCGCGACGCGGTCGACGACGAGCGGCGAACCGGACGGTTCGGCTTCCGGTAGCCGTCTCGAGCGCTCGAACTCGCACTCGCGTCAGCCGTCCAGAAACGACGGCTCTACCGCCTCCTCCGTTTCGGTCTCCCGCCAGGTGTGCTCCGGTTCCCAGCCGAGTTCCTCGCGGGCTTTCGCCGTCGCAAACGCCGCATCCTCGCCCTCGAGCGTACAGTCCTCGGGCAGATCGCCGTAGACGTCCTCGATCGTCGCCGCCGTGGGTCGACCGAGGTAGTTCTCCGCCGCGACCGCGAGGTAGGCCTCGTGGCCCTCGATATCGGCAGTGAGCGCGGCCTCGACCAGCGAGACCAGATCGCGGACGTCGACGTACGACCAGAAGTTACCGCTTCCCTGATCCCCGGGTTCGACCGTTTCGGGGTCGAACGCCTCCCTCACGCGGGCCAGTTGCTGACTGCCGGGATAGCTCACCCACGCGGGGCGCAGCGAGGTCACCGAAACGTCGAACGCCCGGACCGTTCGCTCGGCGATCAGCTCGCCGACGAGCTTCGAGGTGCCGTAGGGGTCCTCGGGGCGCTGCGGGTGGGCCTCGTCGATCGGCAGATAGTCGGGCAGGGATGGAGTCGCCGCAAAGGGCATCCCGTAGGTGCTCTCGCTCGAGGTCCAGACCACCTCCGCGCCCGCCAGTCCGGCGGCCTCGAGAACGTGGTAGGTACTCACAACGTTCGTCTCGAAGGTCTCACCGCCAGCGCGGATTCCCATCGCGGGGACTCCGGCGCAGTGAACGACGGCGTCGGGATCGGGATCGCGGATCAGCTCCCTGGCGACGCCCTGATCCGTCAGATCCCCCGCGAGAAACGTGGCGTTCTCGCGCTCGCCGGGCGGACGCTCGAGGTCGACGCCGAGCACCTCGTGGCCCGCGCTCGCGAGACCCTCGACGATCCAGCTTCCGATCCCGCCGGTCGCACCGGTGACGACGAGTTTCATGTCCGGAGGCTGCGGCGGGCCGACGAAAACAGTGTGGGTTTCGGCGATCGATCACTCGAGGTCGTCCGTCAGGTCCTCGAAATCGGGGCTCCCGGTTGCGCCGAGGATCCACCAGCTACAGAGGGTAGCCACGAGCATGCCCGCTCCGAACAGAGCGGAACTACCGAACCCCACGATAAACGGCAGGAGCATCGCGGCGAGACCGAGCAGAATACCGACGGTGGCGACGACCAGCCCGACGACCCGTTTGAAAAATCGGTGTAGCTCGCGTCGCAGGGCGATCCGGAGGGCGGTTACGTCGTTGCGGTCGTCGTCCATACGACGGCCGACAGCCGGACGTCGTATCAATTCAGTGATTATCGTTACCCGCGGTGGGAGCCGACCGCGACGTCAGTCGTCCGCTGGTGCGGCACGCGACGTGATGTCGACGGGGTCGGCGTCGACCTCGAGTTCGTCGAGTGCCTCCTGGGCGGCGCGCTTGCCCGAGACGAGCATGGCGCCGAACGTCGGCCCCATGCGGGGCAGCCCGTAGGTCGTCGCGGTCGCCATTCCCGTTGCGATCAGGCCGTCGTGGACGAGACCGGTGTGTTCGACGACGGCGTCCTCGCTCTTGCCGACCCACATCGAGTCGTGGCCGGGCGAGTCGTGGCCGGGGGCGCCGTAGCTGTCGTCGTCGGTCTGGTCCATTCCCGTGGCACTGGCCTCGGCGTCGCCGATACCCGGCGCGTCGAGGACGCCGCGCTCGTCGAGTTTCTTGACCGCCATCGCGTCGTGGCCCGTCGCGTCGATGACGAGGTCGGCCTCGACGGCGATCGGATCGACGCAGGTGATCTCCCGAGGAAGAGCGTGGACCGGTGTCCAGTTCATCACGATCCCCGAGACCTTGTGGTCCTCGCGGATGACGATGTCCGTGAACTCGGTCATGTTCTGCATCTTCGCGCCCGCGTCACAGGCGGCCTTGATCAGCCCCGAACAGGCCTCGGGGCCGTTCGCGACGTACAGCCCCTCGCTGTCGGCCGACTGCTTGTAGGAGACCTCGAGCTCCTCGAGGATGTTCTGTGCGGGGTCACGCACCGTCACCTTGTTCATCAGGAAGCCGCCGAGCCAGAACCCGCCGCCGAGGTAGTTGTTCTTCTCGACGACCATCGTTTTCACGCCGCGCTCGGAGAGCTCCTTGGCCGCGGTCAGCCCCGAGGGGCCGCCGCCGACGATGATGACGTCCGAGTCCGAGAAGTCCATGAACTCCTCGGTCCACTCCTGGCCGATTGCCCGTGTTACGTCCGCTTCACCGACGTCGCTGAACTGATCGAACTCGCTCATACAACTAGGTGGTAACAGTGGGTAGTGAAAAGTGTGTCGCGATACATCGGATCGCTAACTCGAATCCGTACCCTCAAGACCCGCGGCTGCAAACGACCGACTCGATGCACCGCCGCGCGTTCCTGGCCGTCGCCACCTCGCTGTCGGTGTCGGGCTGTCTCGAGTACTTCACCGAGGACGCCGAGGAGATCACCGAACCCGCCGACGTCGAGATCGTCTGGGACGACCTCGTGCGCGACGACCCGGGTACCGACGAGGAACGCGTCTACGTCTGGGGCGTCGTCAGGAACGCGGGGGAGCGAACGCTGTCGTACGTCGAGATCCGAGCGACGTTCTTCGACGAGGACGGCGAGGAGCTCGAGAGCGTCATCGAGAACGTCGAGGAGGACGTCGCCGAGGGCGAGGAGTGGCCGTTCGACGCGGAGTTCCCTCACTTCGGCGAGGAGGCCGCCGCGGTCGATAGCTACGAGCTCGAGCCGGCGACGGGTGTCTGACGTGCTCGAGCCGACCGCAGGGACGTGCCGACGGCCGCACACGACGCTCGCAGGACGTCGCGACCACCCACACCCAACGTTGTCATGACCGATCAGGACGAGGGCGTTACCACGCTCGCCAAGCAGGGTAGCATCACGTTCGCCGGAAACGTGATCAACGGCGCGATGGGGTTTGCGATCGTCATGCTGATGACGCGGTTCGTCAGCCCCTCCGTCTACGGGCTGTTCGTGCTGGCGACGTCGGTCATCCTGTTCATGCAGGTCTTCGCCAACCTCGGGCTCCCGCTCGCGATCGACTACTTCGTCCCCCAGTACCTCGACGACGACGAGTACGGGAAGGCCAAGGGCGTGATCGTCCAGGTGACCGCGACGGTGCTGGTGACGTCGTCGCTGGTCGCGCTCGCGCTCGCGCTCAGCGCCGCCGCCTTCGCCGAGTTCTTCGAGGAGCCGGCACTGCGGGTCGGACTCCTGCTCCTCTCGGTGACGATCCCGATGTTGGCGATCTACAACGTCCTGTTGACCTCCTACTACAGCATCAAGAAGCTCCAGTACCGGGTCATCATGCGGGATCTGGTTCGCCCGATCGTCCGGTTTACGGCCACCGCCGGGCTGTTGCTCGCGGGGTTCGGCCTGCTCGGGCTCGTCGCCGGCTACATCGTCGGGCTGTTCGTCGCGATCACGGTCGGCGCCGCCGTCTTCACCTACAAGGCCTGGGATCTGCTCTCGCGGGAGCTCGAGCTGGTCGCGCCCGGTCCGCTGGTGAAGTACTCGGTCCCGCTGGCGATGACCAGTGTCGTCTTCGTCCTGATGGGCCACGTCGACTACTTCGTGCTCGGCTTCTTCCTCGACTCCGATGACGTTGGGATCTACCGCGTCGGCTACATGCTCGGCTCCGGGCTGATGATCATCTTCAACTCGCTGTCGCCCGTGTTCAAACCCCTGATCGCCGAGAGCCGGAACGATATCGGCCTCGTCGAACAGCGGTTCCGGATCATGGCCCGCTGGATCGCCGGCATCACGCTGCCCGTCGCCATCTTCCTCTCGCTGGGTGCGAGTTCCTTCCTCGCGGTGCTCTACACGCCCCAGTACGCCGAGGCGACCGCCGTCGTTGCCCTCCTCGCCGTCGCCTTCCTCTTCAACGTCACCTTCGGCGGCCCCGACGGCTCGCTGCTGCAGGGCCTTGGCTACTCCCGGTTCGTCTTCGCTAACACCCTCGTCCTCTTCGGCGTCAACCTCCTCGTCTCGTTCACGCTCGTCCCGTTTCTCGGGATGGAGGGCGCCGCGATCGGTTCGGCGACCGCGCTCTTTCTCGTCGGCGGACTCACCCTCGCGGAGATCTACTACCTCGACGGGATCCACCCGTTCACCCGGGATTTCGCGAAGATCGTCGGTGCCGGTATCCCGGCGGCCGTCGCCGGTGCGCCGATCGTCTACGTCCTCGAGTCCGATCTCCTGACCGTCGTCGTCCTGCCGATCGTCGTCGTCGCCACCTACGCGGGAACGCTCGTCCTCACGGACGCCTTCACTGACGACGACGCCCGCATGGCCGCCGAGTTCAGCCCGACGCTGCGAAAGTGGCTCCCCGTCGGCGGCTCGAGTTAGGGATCGAGCACCTCGCTTTCGTCGCCAGCGCTCGAGCCGATCTGAGCCTCTCGCTGCTCGCCTGCCTCGTCGATGACGCCCTCGGTCCAGGTCCCGAGCCGGAACCAGAGCACGGCGACGACGAACGAAGCGACCATCCCGAACGAGAACGCCCACCAGATCCCCGCGACGCCGAGATCGATCGCGGCCACGGTCGGAATCGTCACGCCGACGAACGGCACCGTCACGGCGGTAAAGGCGAGCACCAACGCGACCGGGACCCGGAAGATCCACCGCGAGAGGAACGAAAGCACCATCGCCTCGCGGGTGTTCCCCGCGCCCCGGAACGCCCCCTGGAGGACCATCACGCCGGCGAACAGCGCCCAGAACGGCGCCATGATCCGGAGAAAGAGAACGCCCTCGGCGATCACCTCTGGGTCGGCGACGAAGATCCGCATCGCCTGGGCGGGGAAGGCGACGAGGACGGCGGCGACCGCGAAGATCAGGAGCATCGTCCCCGCGGTCGCGACCCGGGCGACCGCGGCGGCCCGATCCGGCGTACCCGCCCCGAGGTTCTGCCCGACTCCAGTTGCGGTCGCGTTGCCGACCGCGCCAGCGACGGCCCACGTCACCGACATGAACCGGACGCCGATCCCGTACGCCGCGGTTGGCGCGGCCCCGAAGCGGGCGACGAAGCCGGCCATCGCGACCGACGCGAAGCTGCGTGCCCAGCCGTCGATCGTCGCCGGGTAGCCGATGTCGACCAGCTGGCGCTGAATTGCGAGGTTGGGAGTCAGGTCGCCGAGCCGGAGCCGAACGCCGAACCGCCCGTCGAGCAGAATGGCGATCCCGGCGACGGTGGCGAACGCGCGGGCGATAAACGTCGCGACGGCCGCACCTCGAGTTCCCATCTCGGGGAACGGTCCCCAGCCGAGGATGAAGAACGGATCGAGGACGACGTTGAGCCCGGCCGAGATCAGCACGAGCCACATCGCCGTCTTCGTGTCGCCGGCGCCCTGGAGCGACGAGCGGAACGCGAAAAAGAGGAAGGTGAGCGGCAGCGCGAGGAAGATGACCTCGATGTAGGCGAGCGCCTCGACGAACACCCGGTCGCGGGCGCCGATCAGGACGAGCAGCGGTCGCCGGAAGTAGAGACCGACGGCGGCGAGCGCCGTCGAGACGGCCAGTGCGAGCAGGATCGTCTGGGCGACGACCCGATCGGCCATCCGGTCGTCGTCGGCGCCGACGTACTGGGAGACCAGCGCGATGGTCGCTGCGGTGAGTCCCATCGCCGTCGAGACGAACATCCACGAGAGCGGAAACATCAGGGAGACGGCGGCGACGGCCTCGCTGCTCACGCGGCCGACCCAGAACATATCCGCCAGGTTGTAGAACGTCTGCAGGAGGTTGCCGAGTACGAGCGGCCAGGCTAGGTGGAGCAGCTTCGGCGGGATCGCCCCCGTTGTCATGTCGACGCGTTTACGGTCGGGTTCCGGCTCTGCCACGGCGCTTTCGATGCCTTCTCGCTCCGAGGGAGAAAAGGGCTCGACTCCCCAGTTTCGTTGCCGGCTTTTGCCGATCTCGAGCCCGACCGAGCGCGGCGAGGCCGACGGCTTCGATGCGAACACCTCACCATTGATGAACGGCCGGCCGAAGCACATCGCTATGGCCGACACCCTCGAGCCGACGACCACCGATCGGATCGATTCGTTGCTGCGCGACCGACTGCAAGGAGACGAGATTCCGGGATTGAGCCTCGCGATCACCGACGGGGACGACACCGTCTACGCGCGCGGCTACGGATCGCGGGATCTCGCGGCGAACGATCCCGCCACGCCCGAAACCGTCTACGGCATCGGCTCAGTCTCGAAATCGTTCGCCGCGCTTGCGGTGGCACGACTCGTCGACGCCGGCGTCCTCGCGTTCGACGACCCCGTGGCGACACATCTCGAGATTGACGTTCCCGACGACGTGACGCTTCACCATCTGCTCAGTCACACCTCCGGCTACCCCTCGCTCGCGGTCAGTGAGGCCCTGATCGCCCGCCAGCTCGAGGTCGGCGAGTCGCACGTCCCCCTCGGGACCCGGGACGATTTCCACACTCACGTCGACGGTGCGCGCGACGAGATCGTCGGCGACCCCGGCGAGCACTGGCTGTACTGCAACTCCGGCTACACGCTCGTCGGCGAAGTGATCGAAGCCGTCACCGGACGCTCGTTTACGGCGTACGTCGAAGACGAGGTCCTCAAGCCGCTCGCGATGGCCCGTTCAACGTACGACGGCGACGTCTTCGAAGGCTTCGACGATCGGATGACGCCGTACTTCGCCGGTGAGGGCGAGGACGCCTCCCTCGAACCCGCCCCCGTCCCCGTCCGCGAGCGCAGCGCGGCAGCGGGTGGCCTGCTCGCGCCCGTGACCGACCTCGCGCGCTACCTGCGACTGCACCTCAACGGTGGCACGGTCGACGGTACGGAGATCATCAGCGAGGAGAGACTCGAGCCGTGTTACGGCGCGTATGCCGAGACGCCGTCGGGTCCGTACGGCTACGGCTGGCGCACCCGCGAGGTCGCCGGTCGCGAGCTGATCGGTCACGGCGGCTCGGTCGTCGTCTCGACGGCGTACGCCGGTTTCTCGCCCGACGAGGGGCTCGGAGTCGCGCTGCTGGCAAACGCCTCGCCGGGGTACGGTCTCGCGGAACTCGGGAAGGGTGTCTTCGCGGCGCTGGTCGGCGAGAATCCCGTCGACCTGCCGTTTTTCGCGCGAAAGCGCCGGCTCGAGGAACTGGCCGGCGAGTACGAATCCTATCGCGGCATCAAGCGGGGTGAAGTCAGCGTCGAGGGAGGGACCCTTCGCCTGCGCGTCGGCGGTCCGATCGAGGACGGCTCCTGGACGCCGCTGATCCCGGACGACCTCGAGGCCGGCGAGTTCCACGCGCTGACGACTGCGGGCGATCGCCAGCCGGTGCGCTTCGAGCGCGACGGCGACGACCTGTGCCTGTACGTCGACCGGTGGCGGTTACACCAGCGCTGATCCGCGGTCGGGGCGACCTCGTCGCCGCTACTGGACCAAGTAGGGTCCTCACACGCGCGCGAGCGCAACGCCCGCGTAACGCACGCACACCCGCGCTGTCTGCGGGTTTTGCCGAAAGCGTTATCAAATCCTCAGCCGTACCGGGCGACCATGATCGTGACTGTCGCACCGGTTCTACCGCTCGAGCCGCGAGGTGATCGGCGGTGGAGCTGATCATCACGGAGAAGGACAACGCCGCGCGCCGGATCGCCGACATCCTGAGCGGTGGGACGTACGACTCGAGCCGCGAGAACGGCGTCAACGTCTACGAGTGGGGCGGTAAGCGCTGTGTGGGGCTATCTGGCCACGTCGTCGGCGTCGACTTCCCCGCGGAGTACTCAGACTGGCGCGACGTCGAACCCGTCGAGCTCATCGATGCGAACATCGAGAAGACGGCGACGAAGGAGAACATCGTCGCCACCCTGCGGATCCTCTCCCGCCGGGCCGAACGGGTCGCGATCGCGACCGACTACGACCGCGAGGGCGAACTCATCGGGAAGGAGGCCTACGACATCGTCCGCGAGGTCGACGAGGACGTCCCCATTAGACGGGTTCGGTTCTCCTCGATCACCGAAAACGAGGTCCAGAACGCCTTCGACGAGCCCGACGAGCTGGACTTCGACCTCGCCGCGGCGGGCGAGGCCCGCCAGATCATCGACCTGATCTGGGGCGCCGCGCTCACCCGATTCCTCTCGCTGTCGGCCGGCCAGCTCGGCAACGACTTTATTTCGGTCGGGCGGGTGCAGTCCCCCACCCTCAAGCTGATCGTCGACCGCGAGCGGGAGATCCAGGCGTTCGATCCCGAGACCTACTGGGAGCTCTTTGCCGACCTCGTCAAGGACGAGACGAGTTTCGAAGCTCAGTACTTCTACCGCGACGAGGACGACAACGAGGCCGAGCGCGTCTGGGCGGAGGCCCGCGCCGACGAGGTCTACGAGACCCTGTCGGGACGCGACGCCGCGACGGTCGTCGACGTCAACCGACGGACGCGAACCGACGCGCCGCCCGCGCCGTTCAACACGACCCAGTTCATCCGCGCGGCCAGCGCGATCGGCTACTCGGCCAAGCGCGCGATGTCGATCGCCGAGGATCTGTACACGGCGGGCTACATCACCTACCCCCGAACGGACAACACCGTCTACCCCGACGACCTCGATCCCGAGGAGCTGCTCGAGGAGTTCGTTGGCCACTCGACGCTTGGCGAGTCGGCCGACTCGCTGCTCGAGGCCGACGAGATCCGACCCACGGAGGGTGACGAGGAGACGACCGACCACCCGCCGATTCACCCGACCGGCGAGATTCCGAGCCGCGGCGGGGACGTCAGCGACGACGAGTGGGAGATCTACGAGCTGGTCGTCCGCCGATTCTACGCGACCGTCGCCGACCCCGCCGAATGGGAACACCTCAAGGTCGTCGCCGAAGTCGACGACGCCCGCCTGAAGGCGAACGGCAAGCGCCTCGTCGAACCGGGCTATCACGACGTCTACCCCTACTTCAACACGACGGAGAACTACGTCCCCGACGTCGAGACCGGCGAGGAGCTTTCGATCGAGGGCGTCGGGCTCGAGGAGAAGGAGACACAGCCGCCCCGCCGGTACGGCCAGTCGCGGCTGATCGAGACCATGGAGGATCTCGGGCTGGGAACGAAGTCGACCCGCCACAACACGCTCGAGAAGCTCTACGACCGGGGCTACATCGAGAGCGATCCGCCCCGGCCAACGAAGCTGGCGATGGCGGTCGTCGACGCCGCCGAGAGCTACGCCGACCGCGTCGTCAGCGAGGGGATGACCGCCCAGCTCGAGGCCGACATGGACGCCATCGCCTCCGGCGAGGCCGACCTCGAGGACGTGACCGACGAGTCCCGCGAGATGCTCGAGGAGATCTTCGCGAACCTCGCGGACTCACGCGAGGAGATCGGCGACCACCTCCGGAAGTCGCTGAAAGACGACAAGCGCCTCGGCCCCTGCCCGGAGTGCGGCGAGGACTTGCTCGTCCGTCAGAGCCGCCACGGCTCGTACTTCATCGGTTGTGACGGCTACCCCGACTGCGAGAACACGCTACCGCTGCCCTCGACGGGCAAGCCGCTGATCATGGACGGCGAGTGCGAGGAGCACGGGCTCAACGAGGTGAAGATGCTCGCCGGCCGCCAGACGTTCGTCCACGGCTGTCCCCTGTGTAAGGCCGACGAGGCGGGCGAGGGCGAGATCCTGGGCGACTGTCCGGACTGTGGGGAGGGCGCGACGTCTCCGACGTCGCGAGGCGAAGGCGGTGAAACCGCCGAAGCGGACGGCGAACTCGTCATCAAGACCCTCCAGAGCGGCTCCCGACTGGTGGGTTGTACCCGCTACCCTGATTGTGAGTACTCGCTGCCGCTACCCCGCCGTGGCGAGATCGAGGTCACCGACGAGCACTGTGAAGAACACGAGCTCCCCGAACTCGTCGTCCACAGCGGCGACGAGCCCTGGGAGCTCGGCTGTCCGATCTGTAACTACCAGGAGTTCCAGGCCCGCGAGGCTGACAGCGGGTCGGACCTCGAGAGCCTCGACGGCGTCGGCGCCAAGACCGTCGAGAAACTCGTCGACGCGGGTATCGAGAGCCTCGAGGATCTGAGCGACGCCGACCCCGACGCGGTCGCCGACGACGTCGACGGCGTCAGCGCGGATCGGGTTCGGAGCTGGCAGGCGAAGGCGTAGTGTCGGTACGCGCTCCGGGATTCAATCTTGGAAGCGAGCAAGAAACTGCCGGACGTACGAATTGTTGCGCCAGCTTCGCTCATCCACCATCTCCGAAAGCGCTACTCGTGCGTCCTCGGCCGAAAGAACGTCCCGCAGAACGAGTGCTTCGATCATCTTGGGCGTCGTGAGAAGCCGGGAACCCGATAAGAGTGCGTGCACTGTCGAGAGTTCACCGTACTCGTCACACAGGAATATCTCGGCGTTCACCTCGTTCGCGAGCGCGATAGCCGCCGTTTCACCCTCGTCGAGTGGATACTCCGGCTGCTCACTCGGTTGCCGGATATGCTCTTCGGCTAGGTGACCAAGTACCCGCGTTGCTGCCTCCGCATGCACATCGTCGTGGGCAGCGATCTCCTCGAGTTCTTCAACGACTGCGGGCGGAACCTGAACGTCGTACTCCGTAAAGAGAAGCCGAATTGGACGCTCGTTGCTCGCAATCGCGAGGCTGACGAGAGCGGACGTGTCTGCGACGACGACCATCTATAGGTTCGCAACGTCTTCCGCGAGCTCGTCATCCTCGAGCTGGTCCTTGAGCAGTCGAAGGTTCTCGGCTTCTTTTGGTCCGAGAACCGCCTTCATTTCGTCGTACTGAATGGTCCCGTCGTAGTACGCGTTAGCGATATCACGCTTCACGTCATCGCTCTCGGACGATTCACGCAGATACGAACGAAGTGCCTCGATGATCACGTCCGTTCGGTCGCGGTCCGCTGCCGTCGCCAGGATATCCGCCTGTTCGATCAACTGTTCGGGCGCGCGGAACTGGACTCGTTTGCTCGAACTCACGTGTGTACATTCGTACACACAGAACTTAGCTATTGTGCCAGCTGGACCGCTATTTCGATCTGCCCATCTTGAGAACGGCGAACGCGTCGAGAGGGCAGATTCCACTATCGGTCTTCCCCCTAAGACGAAACTTTCGACAGTCGCCAGGTCGGTCACAAAGCCGTCCAGGAACGGTGGCGACTCGAGACGATCAGTCCGACCCCTCGGGGTCGTCTTCGGCTGTCTCCGCTTCGTCGTCCGCGCCGTCGCTCTCGTTCGCAGCGTCGCCGTCCGACGACTCGTTTCCGTTCGACTCCTCGTCGTTCTCGTCGGCCGTCGCCTCGAGGACGCGCTCGACCGCCGACGCGATCTCGCGACCGCCCGTCGTCCCCGTCTCGCGCCAGTGTTCCTCCCCGTCGGGGTCGACGACGATCGTCACGGGGTAGCCGACGGCCGCGTACTCCTGCATCGGTCTCGAGGCGTCGTAGCTCACGTAGCCGTTCCCGCCGTGGGTCTCCCACCACTCACGGAGCTCGTCGGGCGGGATCTGCTCTTCGGAGTCGTAGGTCAGCGACAGGAATCGGACGTCCTCGCCGTGGTCGGCCTCGAGTTCCGCCCTGGCGTCGGCGAGCCGTCCGGCCTGGACCTGGCAGTTGCCACAGCCGTTGACGAAGAACATGAGGACCATGACGTCCTCGGAGGGGACAGTCACCGTCCCGGCCTCGCTTCCGCGGGCCTCGATCGTCTCGACCTCGATGGGCCACTCCTCGTCCTCGTCTCCGTCGTCCTCGGTCTCGTCGTCGATATCGCCGTCGCCGCCAACCGAAGGCGGGCCGTAGCGCACGATCGACCCTGCGCCCGCGAGCACGCCGAGGCTACCGATCCCGGCGACGAGGTCGCGACGCCTCATCGGTCGCTCCCCCCTCGAGGGCGATCGACGCGGGCAATCGGTCGACGAGCGGGACGGTCGTTCATGCTCACGCGTACGATCCGGACGAAAAAGGGTTCTCCGATTCGGTCACTCCGTCGACTCGTTCGCGTCGTCGGGTGCGTCCTCCGGATCCGGCGTTTCGGGCTCGGCCTCCAGGGCGCACTCGATCCCTCTTCTCATGTTGCTGGCGCCGGTGCCGCCCGTGTCGCGCCAGTGGACCTCGCCGTCGGCGTCGAGAGCCAGCACTGTCGGGAACCCGTTGACCTCGTAGTAGTCGTTGATCGTTCCGTCCTCGTCGATCCCGACCGTCCACTCGCCGCCGTGTTCGACCCACCAGTCGGCAAGTTCCTCCTCGGAGGGATTCGGGCCGGAGCGGGGGTCGACCATCGAGATGAACCGAACGTCGCCGTCCGGACCGACGTCGTACCGGGACTCGAGGTCGGCTCTGGCGTCGCCGATCGTCTCGATCAGCCCCTCGCTCGTCGGACACAGCGTCCGCGTCGGGTTGAGAAACGTGACCTGTCCCTCGCCCGGGACGGTCGTCGTCCCGGCCTCGCTGCCGGGTGCGTCGACCGTTCGTAGCTCGAGCGGCGGCGATTCGGGCTCGTCGCCGCCGTCGTCACCGTTGCCGTCGGAATCGGAATCGTCCGCTGCGTCGTCCTCGAGACAGCCCGCGACCGCGCTCGCCCCGGCGACCACGAGCAGCGTTCGGCGTCTCAGTCCCATCGCACCCTCGCCGCCCCCGGACGTCGGCTCCGAAGCGTACCCGCCGGCAGACGGTCGCGGAGTCGATCCATATGCGCAGTATCGGGCGTCGACGGCAAAGAGTTACCTGCCGTCCGACACAGCCGCGAAGCGGTCACGACGCAGCGAACGATAATCACCAGTAGGAATAAGATTGCTCGGGTGAACGTTCAGTCGAACGCCGACTCGGGAGCCACCGTCTCGAGTGGGAGCCGAGCCAAATCCATGATCCACGACCGCGCGACACGTTCGATGCCTCGCTCGAGACGACTGCAGGCCCCCAATCAGGGTGAGCGATGACCCGCGACGCCGCCGACTCGACGTCCCCAGGGACGCTTCCCGACTGTCCCGTCTGCGGGCGACCGATCGTAACGGTGACGCTGACCGGACCGACCGAGGGGGTGGCCTCGCCCTGTGGTTGCCAGTTCATTCCCGGCAGCCTCGAGTAGCCGCCGAACGCGTCGTTTTTCACGATCGGCGACGGAGTATGGACCGAACACCGTGCCAGTCGCCACCGCGCTCGCCGGCGTCCTCTTCGGCATCGCACTCGCCGCGCCGCCGGGACCGATGAACGCGATAATCGCCGAGGAGAGCGTCGTCCGCGGCTGGTCGGCTGGCTTCCGGGCGGGACTCGGCGCGATGCTCGCCGACGTGCTGTTCTTCGTGCTCACGCTTGCCGGCGTCGTGGCCGTGATCGATCGCTACCCGCTCGTCCGTCCCGTGCTCTACTTGCTCGGCGGACTGCTCATGTGTTACTTCGCCGTCGGCGCGATCCGGGAGGCGCGGGCCGCGACCTCCTTTACCGACGGGGGCCACGCGACCTCGACCGGGTTTCGCAAGACGTTCGCGCTGTCGCTGACCAACCCCTACCAGATCGGGTTCTGGCTCACCGCCGGCGTCGGCCTGCTCCGACCGGGATCGCTGGACGTTCTCGCACACGTTCCGGCCGCCGGCGCCGCCCTCGAGGGAGCGCTCGTCGTCGAAACCGGCTCGCCCGCGCTGCTGGCCGGCTTCTTCGGCGGGATCGCAGTCTGGATCGTTCTCTACCCTGCGGGGCTGGTGTCGGCCGGTCGGCGGGTCGACGCGCTGGCGCCGATCGTCGCCGCGGGCAGCGCGCTCGTGCTGGCGGGCTTCGGCGTCGTCTTCCTCGCGGTCGGGACGATGGGACTCGCCTGAGACGGGGCCGGGACGCGTCGCTCGAGGCAGCCCGTTATACGCAAAAGCGGTCGGTTCGACGACGAGGCGGACGGGTTGTTGGACGTCGGTCCCGTTTCAACCCATCGCCGCGATCTCGTCCTCGAGCCACTCGCGGAACCACTTGACGCGCTTGAGCCGCTGGTGGGCGATCCCTTCGGCGGTGTCGCTTTCGACCCGCGAAGCGGCGTCGTAGCCGCGTTCTAAGACCCGATCGACCATCTCGTCGGTGTCCATGTGGGTCCGAGCCTCGTAGCCCATCCGCAACAGCATCAGGGCAGTGCCGTTGGCGCCGATCTTGTCAAGCAGGTCGGCCTCGATCAGACACTGGGTCTCGAGCGAGACGTCGTTCAGGTCGCCCTGGTAGGCGTGCTGTTCGACGGCGCGACACACCTGGTCGATAAACGAGTCGGGGTACTCGGCGCGGGACTCGAGGTACTCGCGGGCGACGCGGGCGCCGGCCTCGGGATGGAGGTCCTGGTCGGTCTCGAGTTTCGCGACGTCGTGAAAGAGCGCGGCGACGCGGGTGATGTCGACGTCGGCGCCCTCCTTCCGAGCGATCTCCTCGGCCAGCGAGACGACGTTGAGGATGTGGTTGTGCCGGTACTCCGCGGAGTGCCAGGGGTACCAGCGCATCCGTCCGCCCTCCTCTTCCTTCTCGACGCTCGCGGCGAGGTACTCAAAGACGAACTCCTGCATCGCCTCGAACTCGGCGTCGGTTACTCGGGTTTCTTTTATTTCGACGCCCATGAGAGATCCCTCCGCAATAGATGTACGATACTCATTGGGTGAATGTAAGCTGGTTTCGCTCTTAGGCCTTTGGTTCGGAATGGTGGTTGTTGGCACGGTCGCCTGGAGCTGTCCGGTTCGGTACCGTTTCGACCGCGACCGAGCCGATCCCCCGCCGACGAACGGACCGGGCCGGAGAGATTTGCAGGAATTTCCGTTAAAGTCAAACAGCCGGCTCGGGAAGGGAGCGTATGAGCAGTGAACAGGAGCAGGAGTCGATCCGTTGTCTGGTCGCCAAGGTCGGTCTCGACGGCCACGATCGGGGAGCACATGTCATCGCGCGCGCGTTCCGCGACGCCGGGTTCGAGGTCATCTACTCGGGACTGCACAAAGCCCCCGAGGAGATCGTCCAGGCGGCAGTCCAGGAGGACGTCGACGTGCTGGGGATCTCGATCCTCTCCGGCGCCCACGACACGCTCGTCCCGAAGATCATGAGCGGACTCGAGGAGTACGACGCGAAGGACGACACCCTCGTCCTCGTCGGCGGCGTCATCCCCGAGGAGGACCGTCCCGAACTCGAGGCCGAGGGCGTCTCCGCGATCTTCGGCCCCGGGACGTCGATCGAGGAGACGATCGAGTTCGTCCGCGAGAACGCTCCCGACCGATGAACGCCGACGACGAGACGCTGCTGGCGGAACTCCTCGAGGGGAAACACCGCGCGCTGGCCCGGACGATTTCGAAGATCGAGAACCGCGCGCCGGGCTACCGGGAGCTGATCTCCAAGCTGTACGCCCACACGGGCGAGGCCGAGGTGATCGGGATCACAGGCAGTCCCGGCGCGGGGAAGTCGACGCTGGTCGACAAGCTCGCCGAGACCTACCGCGAGCGCGGCGAGACCGTCGGCGTCATCGCGATCGACCCCTCCTCGCCGTTTACCGGCGGGGCGGTGCTGGGCGATCGGATCCGAATGGCCTCGACGGTCGGGGATATGGACGTCTTCGTGCGCTCGATGAGCGCCCGCGGGACGCTGGGCGGGCTCTCGACCGCCACTGCGGACGCCGTCAAGGCAATGGACGCCTTCGGGAAGGACAAAATCATCATCGAAACCGTCGGCGCCGGCCAGAACGAGATCGACATCGTCCGTACCGCAGATACGGTCGCCGTACTCGTCCCGCCGGGATCGGGCGACGACGTCCAGACGCTCAAAGCCGGCATCCTCGAGATCGCGGACGTCTTCGTCGTCAACAAGGCCGACCGTCCCGGCACCGATCGAACGGTCCAGGAGCTCCGAGAGATGATCGAACTCGGTTCCGGGAGCGGCCTCAGTGGGAGCGGTCACCACGGCGCCGACGCGGGGGGCGACGTCGGTGGCTCCGCGGTTGCGACGCAGGACGACCCCGAGGAGCGCGCGACGTGGACGACGCCCATCGTCGAGACGGTTGCCACCGACGGGACCGGCGTCGACGACTTCATCGACGAGCTTGTGGCCCACCGCGAGTACCTCGTCGACTCCGGCGCCCACGCGGAAAAGGCCCGCCAGCGCTCGGCCGAGGAGATCC
Organism: Natronococcus sp. A-GB1; assembly: GCF_029688845.1. GTDB lineage: Archaea > Halobacteriota > Halobacteria > Halobacteriales > Natrialbaceae > Natronococcus. Next base: position 150,171 of record NZ_JARUKW010000005.1, read on the forward strand.
GAACCCTGCTGCGCGAGGACGTTCACGCCATGCTCGAGGACGAACTCGAGCGCGCTGGCGGGATCGACGACCTCGCGGCGGCGGTCGCGGCGGGTGAGACCGACCCCTACACCGTCGCCGACGAGGTGCTGTCGCCGGTCGAGGACTGCCTCGCGGAGCTCGAGACTCGGAACCCGTAGCTGTGCCAACCGCAGGCATAAGGCGTTCGCCGCGGTACGAATGGTATGCGAATCCGAACAGTTCTGGGAGGTCTCGTCGGTACCGCCGGGGCGGCCGTACTCGGCAACCGACTCCTGAAGCGCCGCGCCAGCAAGTTCGAGCACCGACTGCCCGGACTCGAGCGGACGTACCGCTGGCGGGGAATGGAAGTGAGCTACACCGTCGCCGGCGATCCGAACGACGACGATCTACTGCTGCTCCACGGAATCCACGCCGGCGCCAGCAACTACGAGTTCGAACCCGTCATCGAGCTGCTGGCCGAGAACTACCGCGTCGTCGCCGTTGACCTGCCCGGCTTCGGCCGCTCCGAGCGGCCACCGCTGGTCTACTCTGCGGGACTGTACGCCGAGTTCGTCCGGGATTTCGCGGCCGACGTCACCGACGAGCCGATCGTCATCGCGTCCTCGTTGACCGGGACGTTCGCCGTCGACGCGGCCACGGACAGCGAGTTCGAGCACCTGGTGTTGATCGGCCCGACCGGCGACACCGGCGACAGCCGCCCGTGGCTACGATCGCTGATCCGCGCACCCGTCGTCGGCACGACACTGTTCAATCTGGTGGCGAGCAAGCCGTCGATCCGGTACTTCTACGACCGGGACGGCTACTACGATCCAGATCGGATCGACGACGACGAGGTCGAGTACGCCTGGACGAGCGCCCACCAGCCCGGCGCCCGGTACGCCCCCGCTTCCTTCGTTGCGGGGACGCTCGATCCCGACTTCGACCTCCAGACCGAACTCGCCGCGCTCGAGACGCCGACCACGCTCGTCTGGGGTCGGGACGCCGAACTCGTCCCGCTGCGGGAGGGACGAACCCTCGCGGACGCGGCCGATCGGGACCTTGTCGTCATCGACTACGCGACCCAGCTCCCCCACGCCGAACACCCCAAGAAGTTCGTCGAGTACCTGACGACGGAGCTGCTCGAGAGCGACCTCGGCGTCGACTCCGGAGCCGGTTCGGACTCTGGCATCGGCTCCGACTCCGATCTCGAGGTCTGACGGGCGACCGACTCGAGAGCTCGCTGCTGTCGAGTTTTCGACTGAAAAGAAAACGAAACGGCTCGAGAGGAGAAGACCTCAGAACAGCGGCTCCGGTTCTGCCGGCGGGGTCCGCTTGTGTTCGCTTTCCTCGTGGAACTCCTGGATGCGCTCGACCGCCTCGATCGAGGTGTCGGTCAGTCGGGCCGTCACCGATGCGGGGAGGTTGCCGTCGATGTGGAACGCGAGGACGGCGTCGAGCGTGTCGTAGCTCATCCCCATCTCCTCCTCGTCGGTGCCGTAGTCGACCATCCCGCCGGTCGGCGTCTTCCGGACGACCGATTCGTCGACGCCCAGGTGGGCCGCGACCTGTCGGACCTGCTGCTTGTAGAGGTTGCCGAGCGGGTTGCAGTCGACGCCACCATCACCGTACTTGGTCACGTAGCCGGTCCCGAGTTCGGCGCGGTTTCCGGTGCCGAGCACGATCCGGTTCTCGCGGTTGGCCAGCAGGTAGATCAGTGTCATCCGGACGCGGGCGCTGGTGTTGCCGACGTAGCGTCCTTCCCACTCGTCCTCGGAGGGGTTCTCGGTCTCGGCGTCGCCCTGGTCCAGGACCTCCTTCATGATCGAGTCGATGCCGATCACGTCGTAGTCGATACCCAGCTCCTCGGCGACGTGTTCGGCGTCGCTCATGTTCTCGTCCTCGTTTACTTCCTTGGGGAGGAGCACGCCGTGGACGTTCTCCGCGCCGAGCGCCTCGACGGCGAGGTAGGCGGTCGCCGTGCTGTCGATGCCGCCAGAGAGCGCGATCTCCGCACCGTCGGCACCCATCGCGTCGACGCGCTCGCGAATGAAGTCGGTCAGGTGGTCGATCTGCGCTTCCATCTCGTCTTCGGAAAATCGAAGGTCTACGGGGCTGATCTCCTCTTGTGTTTGCTCGTAGAGGGTGTCCATTGTGAGTACTGGATAACCGGGCGTGTGACTGAAAAGCCATACGCTTTCGTTATCAGATCAGGGCCTGATCTCTCCGATTTCGGGTGAACGATCATCAGCGACCTCGCCCTCCTCGGGCCATTCGGTTCCCGCGTGCTAGTAGTCGCCGAATGGAGCCTCGAGCATAATCGACTGGTCCATTTCAGCGGCGAGTCGCCCGTGTAACTCGGTCCCGAGCGCGGGGAACTCGCTGTCAGTCGGTTTCGCGACCTCAACGGTGACGACCTGCTGGTCGTCGAACGCCCCGCGGGTCGTGTACTCCGCCGAGACCGACACCAGCTCGAGCTCCTCGTACCGGGGGTCCTCGAGGGCAGCCTCGACCTCTGTCCAGGTTTGAGGTCCTCGACTTTCGCACGGAGCTTCCGGTGGGTGCTCCCGCGCTGGTTGCGCGGCCCTCCGCGAACCGTCCCGAGATCTCGTCGAGCTTCAGTTGTAGAAGACGCACCCTCCGAATCGAGCACGACTCTCCCGCGCGGAGTCAAGACCGTTGTGGCTTGAGCTCTCAGACCGGGCTGAACCCGAGGATGCGCTCGCCGGTCGTCTCCGAGACCGTGATCTCGAGTTCGACCTCGAGGCCGGTCTCGACGGTCTCGAGGTCGGCGCCGACGACCTGGCCGGTGAGCCGAACGGGGCCGAAGGCGGCGACGGCCGTCGCGTAGGGGGCGTCCTCCTCGAAGGCGGGCGTCGGGACGTGGGTGACGGTAAACGTCTGAATCTCGCCGCTGTCGGGCAGGACGGTCTCCTCGAGGTCGGTCGCGCCGCAGTCCGGACAGACCCGACGGGGGGGCAGCGAGGCGTGGCCCTCGGGACACTCGAGACAGTAGGCCGCGTCGTCCTCGGCGGCGTCGAGCCACTCGTCGAAGCCGGCGTCCTGGACGTCGTCGTCGCTCATCGGTCCACCTCCAGAACGTGAACGGTTGCACTCGCGACCGTTCCACCCGCGTTGTGCGCGACGCCGGTCGCCGCGTCGGAGACGAACTCGCTGTTCGGATGATCGCCCGAAAGCAGGTCGGACAGTTCGGCGATCTGTGAGACGCCCGTCGCGCCGACGGGGTGGCCCTTGGCCTTCAGCCCGCCAGAGAGGTTGATCGGCGTCTCGCCGTCGGCCGTGGTTCGACCGTCGCGAGCCGCAGAGATTCCTTCGCCTACCGGCTCGAGGTCGAGCGCCTCGATCGCCAGCACCTCCGCGATCGTAAAGCAATCGTGGACCTCGGCGACGTCGACGTCGGCCGCGTCGATCCCCGCGTCGGCGTAGGCCTCCTCGCCGGCCTCGCGGGCGGCGGGCGAGCGTGCGAGGTACTCGCGGTCGTGGAGGGCCATCCGGTCGCCGCCCTGTCCCGTTCCGGAGATCGAAACCGGCGCGTCGAGGTCGTGTTCCTCGGCGTACTCCTCGCTTACGAGGACGGCCGCGGCAGCGCCGTCGGAGATCGGACAGGAGTCGTACAGCCCGAGCGGTTCCGAAACCGGGGGCGCCTCGAGGACGTCCTCGATCTCGATCGCGCTCTGATACTGGGCCTTCTCGTTGGTCAGGGCGTTCTCGTGGTTTTTCATCGCGACATGAGCGAGGTCCTCGTGTTCGCCGCCGTACTCGTCGAAGTACGCCTGGGCCATCAGCGCGTAGGCGCCGGGGAAGGTCATCCCTGCTCGGACTTCCCAGAGGTCGTCGGCCGCGATCGCCAGGGCCTCGGTCGCGCCCGCGGTGCCGAGGTTGGTCATCCGTTCGGCGCCCCCGACGAGGACGACGTTGTCCTCGCCGTTGCGGATCCGGAACACGGCGTCGCGGACGGCGGCCCCGCTCGAGGCACACGCCGACTCGTAGCGGGTGGCCGGGGCCTGGATCCCCGCGGCCTCGGCCATCAGGGGGCCGTGGTGGCCTTGGTGCTCCGACAGTTCGCCCATGAAGTTTCCGTACAACAGTGCGTCGACATCCGATCGGGGGACGTCGCTTTCCTCGAAGGCGGTGACGGTTGCCTCCGCGAAGAGGTCCCGGCTCGTCCGTTCGGGACTGTGACCGAACGCGGTCAGCCCGGAACCTGCGACACGTACGTCAGACATACGCATCCATTGTGGACGGACCCGTTAATACCCCGCGGTTAATATCTCAACGTCGGCAGTATTGGCCGCCTGCGGTTCGAATTAACTCCAATGTGAGTTCAACTCGGTGGCACGCACTGTCCAGTTTCCACGCGCTTATCACCCACTCGTTCGCACGTTCGGGTATGGAATCCGCGCCGTTCGACACCGACCTTCTCGAGAAGCTGACCGAGACCAGCGGGGTCCCCGGTTACGAGGATCGCGTCCGCGAACTCGCCGTCGAGGAACTCGAGGAGAGCGTCGATCGTGTTCGAACCGACGCGATGGGCAACGTGGTCGGAACCCTCGAGGGCGACTCGGAGTACTCGGTCGCCGTCGCGGCCCACATGGACGAGATCGGCTTCATGGTCCGGAACGTTCGCGGCGAGGACGAGGGGTTCGGATTCGTCGAACTCGACGCACTGGGCGGGTGGGACGCCCGCGTGCTCAAGGCCCAGCGGGTGACGATCCACACCGAGGAGGGCGACATCCCGGGCGTCATCGGCTCACCGCCGCCCCACACCCTGGACGAGGAAGAGCGAGAGAAGAAAGCCGAAGTCGAGGACGTCGACGTCGACGTCGGCCTCCCCTACGAGGAGGCGACCGATCGAATCTCCCCGGGCGATCTGGTCACGATGGAGCAAACCACCGAACGCGTCGGCGAGACGATCACCGGAAAGGCGCTTGACGACCGGGTCTGTCTGTTCGCGATGCTCGAGGCCGCGCGCCAGCTCACCGAACCCGACGTCACGATCCACTTCTGTGCGACGGTCCAGGAGGAAGTCGGGCTCCGAGGCGCGAACGCGCTGGGTGTCGACGTCGACCCCGATCTCGCGATCGCGCTCGACGTCACCGTCGCCAACGACCTCCCCGAGTTCGACGACGGCGAGTACGTCACGGAACTCGGCGAGGGAACGGCGATCAAGCTCAAGGACTCGAGCGTCATCACGAACCCGAAGGTCCACCGTCGGATGCAGGCCGTCGCCGACGAGCGGGAGATCGACTTCCAGCTCGAGATCCTCCCCGCGGGCGGCACCGACACCGCCGGCTTCCAGAACACGGCGGGCGCGAAGCCCGTCGGCGCCATCTCGATCCCGACGCGCTATCTGCACACCGTCACCGAGACCGCCCACGTCGACGACATCGCGGCGACGATCGACCTGCTCCATGCGTTCCTCGAGAGCGAGGATGGTCACCACGAGTACACGCTCTGAGAGCGGCGAATGGCTCCCGGTTCGAACGATCCACACTATCAGTTAATGTAGTGATATAAAAATAGTAGTGAAAGTTCTCTTCGAACTCATGTCAATACAGTAATCTTTTGTGTGGCGTCGATGTTGACTGTCTCGTGGAACGAAGAAACGTGCTACTTGGTGGATCAGTGGTTCTGACCAGCGTTCTGGCGGGCTGCGCCAGCGACGACGATAGCGGCGACGACGAGTACCAGGACGGTGATGGGAACAGCGACGAGAACGGTGGCGACGAGAACGGCAACGGCAACGAAACCGACGACGGCGACGAGGAGGAACTCGACGAGGAGGACGTCGAAGACCGAGACGAGGGCGAGGACGTCCTCGAGTTCGGCGACCTCGAGATCCTCGAGCACGAGCTCGTGATCGAGGAAGACGAGTTCAGCGACGATATCGAAGTCGAGGGGATCATCGAGAACACCGGAGACGAGCAGTTCGACTACGTCGAAGTCGGCGTTCGGATCTACGATCCGGACGGCCATCAGCTCGACCGGTACATGACCAACACCCAGGACCTCGACGGCGACCAGACTTGGGCGTTCGAGATCATGATCATGGAGGACGCCGAGGACGTCGACGACTACGACATCGGGGTCAGCGGCAGCCAGTACTGACGTCGGTCGAATACACCGACCCCGTCGCTTTTTCCCAGACGTCCCTCGGAGACGCCACGGGCTTCCGCGGAACGAACTCGCCCCATCCTGGCCGTTCTCAGTCCGGGAGCTGGGCGAGCGAGAACCAGAACGTCTGGATCAGCTCGACCCGCTCGACGAGCTCGTCGGGGTCGACCGGTTTCGTCAGGTAGGCGTTGGCGCCGGCCGCGTAGGCCCGCTGGATGTCGTCGTCGTCGTTCGAACTCGAGAGGACGATGATCGGAATACGGCTGTGTTCGGGGTCCGACTTCACCTCGGTGAGCACCTCGTGGCCGTCCGTGTGGGGCAGGTTCAGGTCGAGCAGGATCAGATCAGGCTGGGGAGCGTCGGCGTACTCGCCGCGCTGGTAGACGAACTCGACCGCCTCGTCGCCGTTGGTGACGACGTGCAGCTGGTGTGGAATCGCGGTGACTGCAAGCGCCTCCTGCAGCAGGCGGACGTCGCCGGGGTTGTCCTCGACGAGGAGGATCTCGGCATCCTCGGAGCTGGGTTCCGACGGAGGAACACGTTTCGAGGCCTCGCTGTCGGTCATCGCTCCTCGAGTACGGACCGTGAGCTCGCAGTGTTCGTCGGCAGCTCGTCGATGGAAAGAGAGAGTGCGTCGGTCGCCGATCGGTGCGTGCTCGAGAGTCCCATGTCGGAGTGGAGACTACCGACCACCGAGAGAATGCGGACTACCTATGTAACGCCTTTATATACTCGTCCGGCGACGCCGCTGTCGATGCCGACGAGCCACGCGAGAACGTTCTTCTCGAGTCGAAGCGGTCTCTCAGCGTTCGAGAGTCAGCGACAGCAGCGGTTCGGACTGGCCTCCCCCCACGACTGAAGTCGTGGGCTTTCTCCTCGAATCTCTGTAATCGGCGGCTATGGCATCTCGTGGACCGTCAGCTCGACGTCCCGGTACTGGCCCTCGATGTCGGCGACCAGCCGTTCGACGACGGTCTCGGCCTCGTCGAGGATCTTGGGTTCGACCTTTCGGACGACCCAGTCCAGCGAGACGAACCGGGGTAGCGAGAGCGCGCTCTCGTCGGCCGAGTACGGATCGTAGGTCGCATCGAAGTAGACCCGACTCGCCGTCTCGACACCCGCGGGTGCGGCGTCCGGCTCGGGCTCGACGCGCCACTCGCCGCTGGCGTCGATGTCGTTGAGCAGGTGCCACTCGAGCGATCGGGGGGCGTCGATCGCGGTTACCTTCGACCGGGCGGTGTAGTTGAGCTTCCACCAGGCGAGCCGGAGATCGTACACCGAGCCGATGTCGCCGTTTCCGCGGACGCGAACCTCCTCGAGGTGGTCCGTATATCGCGGGTAGTCGACGAACGACCGAACGTACGGAAACACCTCCTCGGGCGGACGGTACGCGACCGTACTGAGCAGGATCCTGTCCACGACGGATGTAGGGCGTGCGTCGGTAGTAAGGATTCCCATTCGGAGAGTACGCGGTGCGACGGGACAGCGCCGACGGTTCGCACTCGGGGGCGCACCTGGTTGGGAATCTTCTATACGGCGGGCCGTCAACGGTCACGTATGCGAGATGTCTGTATCGTCGGTGGGGGCGTCGCCGGCCTCGCCGCGTCGATCTTCACCGCCCGTGCGGGACTGGACACGCTGGTCGTCGACGGGGGCGAATCGATCCTCGCGCGCAACGCCAGCCTCGAGAACTACCCCGGGTTTCCAGACGGAATCGACGCCCGTCGGTACCTCCAGCTGACCCGGGAACAGGCCACAAACGCCGGCGCGACGTTCGAACTCGGCCACGTCGAGGGCGTCACGGCGATCGACGAGACCGACCTCGATCGAGGATTCGTCCTCGAGACCGACGGTGGAGACCCGCTCGAGGCTCGGCGGGTGATCGCGGCCTCCTGGTCGGACAGCGACTACCTCGTGCCGCTGGACGTCGGTCGGCTCCAGCGCGGGAATAAACACTTCGTCAGCGTCGACGAGGGCGGCCGAACCGCCGTTGACGGCATCTACGCCGCGGGCCGGATCGCCGACGAGCCCCACCAGGCGATCATCGCCGCAGGTCACGGCGCGAAGGTCGGCTTCGCGGTGATCCACGACGCCGACGTCAACTACTACCAGGACTGGGTCGTCCCGGAGGGGTACTTCACCGGGCGCGGCCGCGAGGTGCCGCCAGCGTGCGAGGAGATCGACGATGAGGAGCGCCGCCGCCGGGACGAACGCGCCCGCGAAACGATGGTCGAGGCGCTCTCGGAGCCGCTCGAGGAGCGGCCGACGATGCACCCGAGCGTCGAGCGTGACCGAGAATGAGGCCGACTACTGAGACCTGGTCGACGGTGACCGTCCCGTCGAGGGGAAGATGAGCGACCGAGCCGGCGCCGAGTCGATCCGGCTCCGAACGAGCGCCGAACGGGAAACCCTTGGTGCGGCCACCAGCTACGCGCGAGCGAACGGTCTGGGGACTCCGGCCGAGGCGGCGTACCTCGAGGCGCTCCCCGGCGCTCGCCGGGAGGTTCTCCAGCGCTTCGTCCGGGGACTGCTCCGCGGGCGGCCGGCGGGCCTTCCCGACGTCAGGTTCGTCGAGCCGGGCGATCCCGTCGTTCCGGACGAACCGACTCCGCTCGAGGGCCTCGGAGCCGACGAACTCCGGTCGCTCGCCGATCCGCTATCCGAGCGGTGTCGTCGGGTCGCGCTGCTGCCGTTTTCAGCCTCCGAGGCGGTGCTCGTGGCGCCGATCGCGTCGAGACACGGCTACGACCGCTTTCGGTTTGCCGGACCGATGCGTCGCTGGTCGCCCGAGCCGGCGGGAGGCGACGGCGCAAGTCGGGAGCTTGCACACCCGGTCGACCTCGTTCCGCTCCTCGAGCGTGAGGGCGCGTTCAGCGACGGCGAGCAGGCCGAGCGGATCCGCCTCGAGGTCGCCGAGAGCGTCGCCAACCTCGCGCTGGCGCGGCTGGCGAGACCGGCTCACGCGCGAGACGTCGAGACGGCCGCCGCCGAGAGCGGGTCGGTCCTCGAGGCCGTCGCGAGCGGCGTTCCGGCCGCGGATCCGGCGACCGCCTTCGAGCGAATCGTCACGGACGGCCACCCGTTCCACCCTTCCGGGAAGATACGCCGGGGTATGAACGCCGCCGACGGCCTCGCGTACGCGCCCGAGTTCACCGGCAGAATCGATCTCCGGTTCGTCGCCGTCGACCGGGAGTACGCCCTCGAGACGCGAGCGGAAGCGATCGAAGACGGGCAACTAACCGATCGCCTGTACGCGACGTTCGAGGACCTCGAGGGCGCACTCGAGCGGGCGATCCCCGCGGGTCGCTCGAGCGAGTCGTACGCGGTCGTCCCCGTCCATCCGCTGCAGTACCACCGAACGATTCCCGAGCGGTACGCGGACGGGATCGAGGACGGACGGGTCGTTCCGATCCCCGACTACGCGTCGCCAGCGACGCCTCAGCTCAACCTCCGGACGGTCGTTCCCTACGCCACCGACCGCACCGCCGACGGCCCGCTCCCCCACCTCAAGCTCGCGATCCCGGTTCAGACGACCAATGTCGTGCGCACGCTATCGCCCCACGCCGTCTCGAACGGGCCGCAGGTGACCGACGTCGTCCGGGCGATCGAGCAGCGGGAGGACCTCGAGCGACTAGGGCTGCTCGCCGAACCGGCCGCGACCTGTTACTACCCGCCGGGCGGTCCCCACCCAGAGGGGGAGGCGTTCGACGACGCGAGACATCTCTCGGGACTGTTACGGCAGAACCCCGCTTCGCACCCGCTCGTCCCCGAAGAGGGGGTTCCAGTGGTCGCCTCGAGTCTGGTCGCCGACGCCCCGACGACCGGGCGCCCGCTCGTCTGTGGGGTGATCGAACGCTACGGCGACCGAACGGGGGCGTCGACGACCGGTGAGGCGGTGCTGTCGTTCCTTGAGCGCTACGCCGACGTCGTCGTCCCCGAGCAGCTGGCCCTGCTGAGCGAGTACGGGGTAGCCCTCGAGAGCCACCTCCAGAACAGCCTGATCATCTTCGAGGACGCCGAACCGGTCGCAACGCTGGTTCGCGATCTGGGCGGCATCCGCGTCCACAGAGGCAGACTCACCGAACGCGGCCTCTCAGTCGAGCCCTACCCCGACTCTGACCTCGAGGCCGACGATGCCGCGGACTGCTACCGGAAGCTGCACTACGCGCTGTTTCAGAATCACCTCGCCGAACTGGTCGCGACGGTCGCAGACGAGTTCGCGATCGACGAGCGCGACTGCTGGGAGGTGATCGCCGACCGCTGCGAGCGCGCGTTTGACGCGATCCGGGCCGAGGGAAGGGTTCCCGAGGACCGCCTCGAGCGCGACGAGCGGGCGCTGTTCGCCGCGTCGACGACCCACAAGGCTCTGACCGCGATGCGCCTGCGGGGCAAGCGCCACGAGTACGTGACCAGCGAGGTCGCGAACCCCCTCTCGGCGCGCGGACGGGATCGGATCGACCCGTAACGTCGCGGCCCTCGCTACGCTTAACACGTCCCGAGCGAGAGTAGGGGACGAATGCTCGAGGGAGTCAACGTCGCGCTCGGAGTGACGGGGTCGATCGCGGCCGTAAAGACGGTCGAACTGGCCCACGAGCTGCGACGCCACGGCGCAGCGGTTCGAGGGGTGATGACCGACAGCTCGCGGGGGATCGTCCACCCCTGGGCCGTCGAGTTCGCGACCGAGAACGACGTCGTCACCGAGATCACGGGTAGCGTCGAGCACGTCGAGCTCTGCGGGTACGACGGCTGGGCCGACGTGTTCCTGATCGCGCCCGCGACGGCGAACACCGTCGGCAAGATCGCGGGTGCGGTCGACGACACGCCCGTGACGACGTGTGCGACGACGGCCCTCGGCGCCGACACACCGGTCGTGATCGCCCCCGCGATGCACGAGCCGATGTACGACCACCCCGGCGTGCTCGAGGCGATCGAAACGGTCGAACACTGGGGCGTCGAGTTCGTCGACCCCCGACTCGAGGAGGGGAAAGCGAAGATCGCCAGCGAGGAAGCGATCGTCGCGGGCGTCGCCCGCACGGTCGGTGGCCGCCCGCTCGAGGGACGTCACGTCGTCGTCACCAGCGGCGCGACGAGCGAGACGATCGATCCTGTTCGCGTGCTGACGAACCGGTCGTCGGGGAAGACGGGACGGGCCGTCGCCAGGGCCTGTGCGGTTCGGGGCGCCGACGTGACCCTGGTCCACGGCGTCGTCGGCCCGCACTCGCTCGAGGCGGGCGGCGGGTCGGAGTGGGAGTCGATCCCCGGCGTCGAGGTCGAGCGGGTCGAGAGCGCAGCGGAGATGCTCGACGCGACCCGCGAGGGCTGTGAGGACGCTGACGCGCTCGTGTCGGTCGCCGCTATCGGCGACTACACCCTCGAGTCGAGCTCGGAGAAGATCCGCTCCGGTCAGGAGCTGTCCCTGGAGCTCGAGCCCACGCCGAAGCTCATCGACGAGATCCGTGAGACCCACCCCGACCTGCCGATCGTCGGCTTCAAGACCGAGACCTCCGGCGACGACGAGGCGATGATCGACCGGGCCAGGGAAACCCTCGAGCGGGCGACCCTCGAGTTCGTCGTCGCCAACGACGCGAGCGTCATGGGATCGGATCGAACGCGCGCGCTGCTGGTCCGAGGGGAGGAGACGTCATCGTACACGGGCTCGAAGACGGGGCTCTCCCTCGAGGTCGCCGACTCGCTTGCGGCCGTCCTCGAGACGTAGGGCCGGCGACACGTCGGGGTTCCGAGAACGCGCTCCGACGGCCGTGTGGCTCGGTTACAGCGCTCGATGTCGGAGAGAGCCGTGGTACGGACGATTCAGCGCGGACGGCTCCGGCGTGTATCGTCAACTTTTACTCGCCTACCGTCCGACCCACGACATGGACCAGCTGAAGCGGTCGCTCCTCGAGGCGCCGATCATCGAGAAAGACGGCTACCACTACTTCGTCCACCCGATCAGTGACGGCGTCCCGAAGCTCGATCCCGGCCTCCTGCGCGAAATCGTCATCCGCATCATCCGGAAGGCCGACCTCGAGGACGTCGACCGGATCGTCACGCCCGCCGCGATGGGGATTCACATCTCCACGGCGGTGTCGCTGATGACCGACATCCCGCTGACCGTCATCCGGAAACGACAGTACGGGCTCGACGACGAGGTCGCGATCTTTCAGGAGACGGGCTACTCCGAGAACGAGATGTACATCAACGACGTTCGCGAGGGCGAACGGGTGCTCGTGCTCGACGACGTGCTCTCGACGGGCGGCACGCTGGCAGCGGTGCTCGAGGCGCTCGACGATATCGGCGCGGAGGTCATCGACACGGTCGCGGTGATCAAGAAGGCCGGTGGCGAGAACAAGGTGGCCGACGCCGGCTACGACGTCAAGACGCTGATCAACGTCGACGTCGTCGACGGTGAAGTCGTCATCGTCGACGAAGAGGGCGATTAAGTTACACGTTCGTTTCTGGTCGATTGAAACTCTCTAATTGTTTTCTATTCCTTCAACAGGTAACCGAGGCTTTCCAACGATCGTCTCCTACTGGTGGTTCTACTGGACGTCCATCCGCCAGAGTAACGCCGAATTAGACGGGGTAAGTGTTGCGTCGTCCTGAAGCAATACATATATATATTAGCTTTACACATGAAAGATCATGGTGCAGGATCACAAGCAATCCTCAATCGATATCGATAGACGGCGATTACTGCAGGGTGCTGGTGGGGTAAGTATCGCGGCGGTCGCCGGCTGTCTTGGTGGAGACGACGGCGACGACGACGCGCCGATTCACGTTCAGCTGGAGGTCAACTCCGACAACGACGACCGGGTCCAGATGGTCGACCTGATCGCGACCTCCCTGGAGGAGTCGGGCTACTTCACGACGGAAATCGACACCTACGAGTTCAACGACTACACGCAGCGGGTAATGGATCCCGAGTACGCCGAGAACGGGTACGTCCCCTGTATCGGACTGTCGGGGACGTTCAACCCCGAAAGCTTCTGTCAGGCGCTTCACCACAGCGACAACATCGGACAGTGTTGTAACCTGAACGGGATCAGCGACGAGGAACTCGATCAGATGATGGACGACGCCCGCTACGGCGTCGACGTGGCGGACGACGACGAGGAACGACGCGAGCGCTACGACGAGATCTGGGAGTACCTCGCCGAGGAACGGTACAGCTCGATCACTCACTTCGACCTGCAGGCCGGCGTGATGAACACTAACGTTCACGGGTTCCGTCAGAACCCGTTCACCGAGAGCACGTTCGAATACGGCCTCTACGCGCCACAGGACGAGGTCGTCACCTGGATGGACGAGGACGCCCATCCCGACGAGACCGACCTCTCGGACCTCGAGGAGGGAGGCACCCTCCGGGGCGGACTCACCGAGGATCCCGAGCTGTTCGACCCGCCGTACACGACGGGCGCGAACTCGACGATCGTCCAGGTGCTGATCTTCGAGCAGCTGGTCGTCAGCGACAGCGAGGGGAACCTCTACCCGTGGCTCGCCGAGGACTACGAACTCGTCGAGACGCAGGACGTCGACCGAGCCGACTACGAGGAGTACATGATCGAGGTCGACGCCGACGAGGAAGGCGTCCTCGACACCGAGGAGCAGGTCGTCGTCACCCACCCCGAGGACAACCCGATCGAGGACGACACGGTGCGCGTGCTCACGCCGGAGCAGGCCGGCGACGCCGTCGACGACGGCACCTTCGGGATGCAGTTCCAGTACGAGCTCCACGAGGGAATCGAGTTCACCAACGGCGAGGAGCTCACCGCCGAGCACGTCGTCGCGACCGCCGAGCGCTACGAGAACTCCGACCTCGAGGCCCAGACGTACGACTCGCTGCTGTACGCCGAGGAGGTCGACGAGTACACCGTCAACCTCTACGCACAGATCCCCGACGCCGAGGCCGAACGCGAGCTGCCCGGCTTGTACATCCACTCGCTCGAACAGGCCGAACTCGAAGGCGGCGAGATCGACCCCAGCGCCGACAACGACCCGATCGGGACCGGACCGTACGAGCTCAGCGACTACTCGGAGGGACAGTACATCGAGTACACGAAAAACGACGGCTACTGGCTCGAGGAGATCGGCCTCGAGAGCAAGGAGTGGTTCGACGGGCCCGAGGACTTCCCGGACGGCCCCGTCATCGACGAACTCGAGTTCGAGATCGTTCCCGACGACTCGAGTCGCGCCGGAGCGCTCCAGAGCGACGAGATCGACATCACCTACGGGCTGGCCACGGGCGTCCTCGACGACTTCGAGGAGGACGACGACTACGTCATCGACAGCGTCGAGGCCGGCGGCTACGAGTACATCCAGTACCCGATGAACGTCGAGCCGTGGGACGACGAGCGTCTCCGCCGGGCCGTTAACCACCTCGTGCCGCGCCAGGAGATCGTCGACAACGTGCTTAACGGCTGGGCGCGTCCTGCCTGGACCGATCTGCCGGAGCTCGCCGAGGAGAACGGGACGACCGACGCCGACGCCCTCGAGGAGAACATCCGGCCCTACAACGAGTACGATCCCGAAGCCGCCGCGGAGCTGATCGAAGAAGTGATCGACGACCACGACCTCGAGTGAGGTCGCCCCGGTAGCCGTTTGCAGTGTTCGAAAAATATCATGAGTTTACGACGTTTCATACTGAAGCGACTGTTATCGATCGTTCCGATTCTGTTCGGCGTCTCGGTGATCACCTTCGCGCTGGTGCATCTCACCCCGGGTGATCCGATCAGCCAGATGACCGCAACGAACCCCCATATGACGGCGGCCGACGAGGCACAGATGCGTGCCCGATACGGGCTCGACGGCCCCGTCTGGGAGCAGTACCTGACCTGGATGGGCAACGTCCTGACTGGGGACTTCGGCGAGGTCATCAGCTCCGGCCAGGACGTCTCGTCGGTTATCATCGCGAGACTCCCCGAGACGATCGCACTCGGCCTGTTCGGCTGGGTGTTCGGTCTCGTGATCGCGATCCCGACCGGGATCTACGCGGCCATCAACAAGGACCAGATCGCCGACACCGTCAGCCGCTTCGTCGCGCTGTCGGGGATCTCGATCCCGAACTTCTGGCTCGGCCTGATGCTGATCCTGATCGGCGCGCTCTGGCTGGAGATCTGGACCGTGTTGCCACCCTCTCGGCTTCCGCTGTACCACCCGCAGATGCTGTTCTACCTGATCCTTCCGGGAATCACGATCGGGACGGCCGCGGCGGCGAGTATCATGCGCGTAATGCGGACCTCGATGGCCGAGGAGCTGAACAAGGAGTACGTGACCGCAGCGCGAGCGAAGGGGCTCCCCGAACGACAGGTGATCCTCAAGCACGTACTGCGAAACTCGCTGATCTCGGTCGTGACCCTCGCGGCGACGCTGACGGCGAGCATCGTCGCCGGCTCGGTCGTCGTCGAGGTGGTGTTCAACTGGCCGGGGCTCGGCCGGGAGTTCATCGAAGCGATCAACCAGCGCGAGATCAACCTGATCATGGCGATCACGCTGTTTACCGGCGTGTTCATCGTCCTGGCGAATCTGTTGGCGGACATCCTGTACGCGGTTCTCGATCCGAGGATCAGATATGAGTAACGAGCAACACACCGAGCGCGGACGAATCCGAGTGACCGGCTTCGACCCGGAGCAGGTCCGACAGCGCGACTCGCTGTCGGACTGGACCGAGGAGAGCGGCGGCGAGACCGAGGGGCGGTTCGAACGGGCCTGGAAGCGGTTCAAGCGCAATCGGACGGCGCTGATCGGGCTTTTCGTCGTCGCCGTTCTCACCCTGCTCGCGGTCTTCGCCCGCCCGATTACGATGATGGGGATGACGGTCC
Organism: Natronococcus sp. A-GB1; assembly: GCF_029688845.1. Lineage (GTDB taxonomy): Archaea > Halobacteriota > Halobacteria > Halobacteriales > Natrialbaceae > Natronococcus. The sequence continues at coordinate 166,121 of NZ_JARUKW010000005.1, forward strand.
AGCCGTTCTCGCTCGCTCCCTACGATCCGACGACGATCATGTACATGAGCCCGGAGTCGTCGGCGGGAACCTACGACTCGCCGACGCTCTCTCACCCGATGGGGACCGACGGCGACGGCCGTGACCTGTTCTCGCGGGTCCTGTACGGCGGCCGGTACAGCATCTCGATCGGCTTCATCGTCGTCGGGCTCAGCGCCACCTTCGGACTGGTTTACGGGGCGATCTCGGGGTACTACGGCGGCTGGACCGACGAGATCCTGATGCGGATCGTCGACACCGTCTACGCGTTCCCCGGTCTCATCCTGGCGCTGATCATCGTCGCCACGCTCGGCGGCGGCTACTGGCAGCTCGTCGCCGCGTTCGCGATTCCGGGCTGGATTACCTACGCTCGCCTCATCCGCGGTGAAGTCCTGACGATCAAGGAAAACGAGTACGTTATGGCCGCGAAGGCGTTAGGTGCGCGCGATCGATCGGTGATCTTCAAACACATCGTCCCGAACGCGATGCCGCCGCTGATCGTCTACGGGACGCTCAACATCGGCACCGTCGTCATCGGCGTCGCCGCGCTCGGGTTCCTCGGGCTCGGCATGCCGCCCGGCACCGCCGAGTGGGGGACGATGCTCGATCAGACGCGAGAGACGCTCATCCAGGGTCCCGGCGGTGCGATCCCCTGGTGGGCCACGGTGTTCCCCGGCGGCGCGATCTTCCTGTTCGTGATGGCGATGAACATGATCGGCGACGGGGTCAACGACGCCTTCGACGCCCAGGAGACGGGCATCGAAGGGCAGGGAGGTGGCTAAGATGGCACTACTCGAGGTCAACGATCTCACGGTAAAGTTCTACACGCAGGAGGGCGTCGTCACCGCCGTCGACGACCTCTCCTATCGCATCGAGCGCGGCGAGAAGTTCGGCGTCGTCGGCGAGAGCGGTGCCGGGAAAAGCGTCACCGCCCTCTCGCTGATGCGGCTCATCGAGAGTCCGGGTCGCATCGAGAGCGGCGAGATCCTGTTCAAAGGTGAGGACTTGCTCGAGATGAGCGAGGAGGAGATCAGGGACGTCCGGGGCAACGAGATCGCGATGATCTTCCAGGACGCCCAGACGGCGCTGAACCCCGTCTACACCGTCGGCGAACAGATCGGCGAGGCGGTCAGACACCACCTCGACTACGACGAGGAGGAGGCCCGCGAACGGACGATCCAGCTCCTCGACACCGTCGGCATCCCCGAGGCCGAGTCGCGGTACTCCGACTACCCACACGAGTTCTCCGGCGGGATGCAACAGCGGGCGGTGATCGCGATGGCGCTGTCCTGTGATCCCGATCTGTTGCTCTGTGACGAGCCGACGACGGCGCTGGACGTGACGATCGAAGCCCAGATCTTAGAAGAGCTCGAGAGCCTGGCCGACGAGTTCGACACGGCGATCCAGCTCATCACACACGACCTGGGCGTCGTCGCCGAGGTCTGTGACCGAGTGATGGTCATGTACGCGGGCAGTCCCGTCGAGAAGGCGCCCGTCGAGGAGCTGTACTATGACCCGAAACATCCCTACACGGTCGGGCTGATGAGCTCGATCCCTCGCGTCGGCGACAGGCGCGAGCGCCTCCAGACGATCCCCGGCACGATGCCGGATCTCGTTGAGCTTCCGCCGGGCTGTAGCTTCCACCCCCGGTGTCCGTACGCCGAGGACGTCTGTACCAAGCGAGATCCTCCGCTGCTGGATCCGGAGACGGGCCAGGACGCGTCCGGCGTGGACGCCGAACGCGCGGCGGCGTGTCTCGAGTACACTGGCGAGCTCCAGGAGGGTCTCGACTACGAGGTCACGGTCGGCGACGGCCACGAGACCCGCGCCGACGCGACCGCGCCGAACCCGGAGGGTGATCGGCGATGAGCCGGTCCAGCGAGGAGCCGATTCTGCGGGCCGAGAACCTGACGAAGTACTACGACGCGAGCAGCGGGTTCATCGACGGGCTGCTCGGCCGAACGCAGTGGGTCAAGGCCGTCGACGGAATCGACCTCGAGCTCCACGAGGGCGAGACCCTCGGCGTCGTCGGCGAGTCGGGTTGTGGAAAGAGTACGCTCGGCCGATCGCTGCTGCGTCTGCTCGAGCCGACCGACGGCTCGGTCTACTACCGCCAGCGGACCGGTGCGGGCGACGCCCGCGAGGAGGTCGAGATCACCGACCTCTCGAGTTCGGAGCTGCGGGATCTGCGAACGGACGTCCAGTACATCTTTCAGGACCCGTTCTCGAGTCTGAACCCTCGGCTGACGGTCGGCGACATCATCGGCGAACCGCTCGACATCCACGACATCGCCGAGGGCGAGGCGCGAACCGAACGGATCTACGAGCTGTTAGAGACCGTCGGCCTCAGCCAGAACCACGCCCACCGCTACCCACACGAGTTCTCCGGCGGCCAGCGCCAGCGGATCGGCATCGCCCGGGCGCTGGCGGTCGACCCGGAGGTCATCGTCTGTGATGAACCCGTCTCGGCGCTCGACGTCTCGGTGCAGGCCCAGATCCTCAACCTGCTCGAGGACCTCCAGGAGGAGTTCGGTCTCTCGTATATCTTCATCGCCCACGACCTGAGCGTCGTCGAGCACATCTCCGATCGGATCGCAGTGATGTACCTCGGCGAGTTCGCGGAGGTCGGGACGACCGAGGAGGTGTTCTCGCCGCCCCACCACCCCTACGCGGAGGCGCTGCTGTCGGCGATCCCGGAGCCGGATCCGCTCTGGAACGGCGAGCAGATCCTGCTTCCCGGAACCGTTCCCTCGCCGATGAACCCGCCGTCGGGCTGTCGGTTCCACACCCGGTGTCCGCGGATCATCCCGCCTGACGGGATCGACCTCCCGCAGGACGTCTGGCGCTCGATCGTCGATCTCAAGCTACGGGTTCGAGGCGCCGAGGAGCTCGAGGCGGTCACCGCGGTCGACGAGATCGAAGAGGAGGCGACCGATCCAAACGACCTCACACGCGAGGCGTTCGATCGGTCGGTCCGCGAGGAGTTCGAGATTCCCGAGACCGTTTCCGACCCGACGGCCGAGCAAGCGCTCGACGAGAGTCTCGACGCGCTTCGCGACGCGGAGTTCGAGGCCGCCCGGGAGCGACTCGAGGAGACGTTCACGTCGCCCTGTGAAACCCACGACCCACATCAGGTTCCGACGGGCGAGACCCACGAGATCGCCTGTCTGCTGTACGACGACCGGTACACCGACGGCGAGTTCCGGTCTGACGACGGCGCGGGCGACGCCGTCGCCGACGACTGACCTGCGGCTTCCGAACGTTTTAGTTCTCGTCGCGCCTGTATCGACTATGCGTCGGATCTACGAGTCGAGCGCTCTCCGCCGGGACGACGACGAACCCTTCTCCCCCCGGGAGCGAGAGACCGAGCCGCAGTCGATGCGGTCGATCGACAGCACGAGCCTGAGCCGTCGGCTCGTTCCCGACCGGCTCTGTCACTGGGCGATCTCGATCGACGTCTCGACGCCGCGGTCGACGTACCCGGCCGGGGTCGCGATCCCGTTTCGCGTGACGATGCGAAACGCGATGCCGTTCCCGATCACGGTGACGACGCGCTCGCCGATTCTCTGGCGCTGGAGCGTCGACGGGCTCGTCGACGCCGCCGAAATTCCGCTCCACGATCCGCCCGCGGAACCGCAGGGGTTCCGGTTCGACCGCGGCGAGCGAAAGCAGTTCACGAAGCGCTGGCACCAGCACTTTCGGGTCGCTGACGACGAGTGGGAGGCCGCCGAGCCCGGAACCCACACGATCGGTGCCGGCCTAAACGTTGAGAACTCTGCCGAAAAGGGTCTGTACGACGAGACGACGATCACCGTCGAACCGGACGACACCTGAACGCCTGCGATCCAGACGCGACCGAATCCGCTACCCGCGCCAGGGGATCGGCTCGGCCTCGATCGTCGAGTCGTAGCGATGACACCGGACGAGGTGTTCACACTCGTCGCCGGCTTCCGGCTGAGTGCGCTCGCAAACCGTCGAGAGCGACTCGGCGAGCCGTTCCCGTGCGCGCTCGAGATCACCGTCGGCGACCGCTCGCGTTGCGGCCTCGACCGCGTCCTCGATCCCCTCGTTGGGGAGGTCGGTCGGGAGATCGAACGCGTCTCGCACCGTTTCCGGATCGACCCGCGTGCCGCTGTCGACGGCGATCGGCTCGGGAACCGTCCCTTCCTGCAGCGCGAATCGAAACCTCGCGATCGCGCGCCAGTCCTCCCGTTCGAGCGACGCCGTCGGGGGGATCAGCTCCTGACATCGCGGGTGGAACCGACAGCCAGAGGGTGGATCGGACGGGGCCGGGACGGTCTCGGTCAGCGGCCGGACGAGCGAGCGGTCCGACGGATCCAGGCTCGGTATCGAGCCGATCAGAACGCGGGTGTAGGGGTGGGCGGGGGATTCGAGTACCGCCTCGGTCTCGCCCCGCTCGACCAACTCGCCGAGGTACATGACTCCGACGCGATCGCAGAACCGACGAACGACGTCGATGTCGTGGCTGATACACAGCACCGCGATATCGAACTCCCGGCGGAGTTCGTCCAGCAGCGACAGCACGTCAGCTTTCACTCGGCCGTCGAGTGCGCTTGTCGGCTCGTCGGCGACGATCAGATCGGGATTGACAACGAGCGCGCGAGCGATCGAGAGGCGCTGTTTCTCCCCACCGGAGAACTCGTGAGGGAAGCGATTCGCGTCCGTCGCTTCGAGTCCGACTCGCTCGAGGAGGTCCGCGACGATCGCCCGTCGCCGCTCCTCGTCGTCCATCCCGTGGAGCGCGAGCGGTTCGGCGACCGACTTTCCGACGGGGAGCCGCGGATTGAACGCGTCGTCGGGGTTCTGGACCACAAGCTGCGCTCGTCGCCTGAATTGCTGGAGCTCCCATCCTGTGAGCTCGTCTACCAGCTGCCCGTCGAATCGGACCGCCCCGCCTGTCGGCTCTTCGAGACCGAGGATCGAGTGGGCTGCAGTCGTCTTCCCGCTGCCGGACTCGCCGACGAGTCCGAACGCCTCGCCGCGATCGATCGCGAAGCTCACCCCGTCGACGGCTCGGATCCGACCGACCTCTCGCCGGAGCCACCTCGTCGTGATCGGGAAGTGTGTCTCGAGGCCGTCGACCTCGAGCAGCGGCGAGTTGGTGTCCGACGCTCCGGCGCGGTCGGCCTCGGCGTCGCCCTTTGGGAACCGCTCAGTCATCGCTCCCCTCCGCCTCTGCTATCGTCGCACCCGCTTCGAGCACGGCCCCCGGATCGTTGCCGGGACCGTAGTGGACACAGGAAGCTCTTCGATCGGAGTCATCGCCGACGGCATAGAAGGGAGGCTGCTCGCCGTCGGAACAGGCTTCGACCGCGTGGGGACACTCCGAACGGAACCGACAGCCGTCCGCTGGAACGTCTCCGCGAGCCGTCCGATCGCTACCCGCCGAACGGCCGGCGTAGCTCTCGAACAGCGCCTGCGTGTAGGGGTGGGCGGGCCGTTCGAACAGTTCCTCGATCGGTCCTCGCTCGACGATCGTCCCGCCGTACATCACGAGGAGGCGGTCGGCCAGTGCGGCGGCGACCCGCAGGTCGTGTGTGACAACCAGGAGCGACGTGCCGCCGTCGGTCACCTCTCTGAGTAGTTCGATCAGCCTGGCCTGAACGGTGACGTCAACTGCCGTCGTCGGCTCGTCGGCGACCACGAGGTCAGGCTCAGCCGTGAGCGCGATCGCGATCGCAACGCGCTGGCACATCCCACCCGAGAATTCGTGAGGATAGTCGTCAATGCGGTCGGCGGGCCGAGGGATCCCGACCTGTCGTAAGAGCCCGATCGCCCGGTCGCGGGCGTTCGTCTTCGGGACGTCCTCGTGGATTTCGATCGTCTCGATCAGCTGTTCGCCGACCGTGTACACCGGATCGAGCGCGCTCTGGGGGTTCTGAAACACGTGTGCGATTCGGTCGCCGCGCACACGGCGGCATCGCCCTGTGTCGGCTGCGAACAGATCTCGGCCTTCGAACTCGACGCAGCCGCCGACGATCTCGAACGGCGGCTCCGGAACCAGTCGCGTCAGCGACTCGCAGGTAACGCTCTTGCCGCTGCCGGACTCGCCGATGAGACAGACGGTCTCGCCACGGCAGAGTTCGAAACTGACCCCGTCGACGGCACGTATCGTCTCTCGTTCGGTCCGGACGTGCACCCGGAGGCCGTCGACGGCCAGCAGCGGTTCCGTACTCGTTCGCTCGTCGGAGATGTGATCGTCAGTCATCGTTAGAGTCGGGGATCGAGCGCGTCGCGCAGCCCGTCGCCGATGAGTTTCAGCGATGCGATCGTCAGCGTGAGTGCGAGTGCGGGGAACGTCGAGACCCACCAGATCTCGTGGGGCTGCATCTCGAGGCCGATCCCTGCAAACTCCGGATCCAGCCCCTCCTGGACCGTCGACCCCCACGAGTAGAGTTCAACGTGGTGGAATCCCAGGAAGGCGACGCCAGCCTCGACGAGCACCAGCAACGCGAGCAGGTGGAACGCGGCGGGAACGAGCGTGTTCGTGATGTTCGGAACGACGTGTCGCTTCGCGACGTATGTCCACGAGCCGCCGAGGCTGCGGGCGATGAGGACGTAGCCGTCATCGCGGCGCTGTAACGTTTCGCTTCTGACAAGCCGTGCGATACCGCCCCAGCTGAGGAGACCAAACGTCACGAGCAAGAGGGCAAGCGAGACGTTCCAGTACATGTAGCCGATGAAAAACGCCACGATGGCAGGCACGCACAGCTGCACGTCGACGTAACTCATCAACAGGTCGTCGACTGCTCCGCCCCGAACGCCCGCAAGGACCCCGACGGCGGTCGCGAGTGGAACGACGAACGCAGCGGTGAACACGAGGACGGTGAGAGTCACGCTCGCTCCCTCGACGAGGAGGTGGCCCATCGGATGGCCGCGCTCGTTGGTCCCGAGCGGATACTGCAGCGTCCCCTCGCAGTAGCGAGTGATTCCCTCGCCCTCGACGATGTCCCCGAGACACTCCGCGTGCCAGCGGTCGGCACCCGTAAACCCGTACGGCGCGTGAAACCGGTGCTCGAAGGCCAGATCCGGTGATCCGAGCACAACGGGTCCGAGGGCCGCGACGATCGCGAAGACGCCGAGAAACACCGCGGCGGCGCCACGGAGCGGTCGCGAGAGGAGTTCTCGGAGCACTCGCCGTGCTAACGCGTGGTGCTCGAGTGCCGGGACGACGCCAAACGAGAGCACGACGAGTGCGCCGAGCGCCGTGATCCAGTCGAGGTGATCGAACCCCCAGTTGGGGACGACCGCAGCCGCCTGGAGCGCGAGGAGTGCCCCGAAAAGCGCCAGCCCGGCGACAAACACTGCTCGTGCCGGCGTGACGGTCCGTCGCGAACGCTCGAGTTCCGTCCAGTCGACGTCCTCGAAGCGCTGTGGATCGTCCCCGGCCGACATCGGGATGATCGGACCGAGTGCCCGCTGTTTAATAAAACTATGTCGTCTCGAAAACCAGTCGAATCTGACTGGACAGGCAACCGATACGCTTTTCGTGTGACACTAGCTACCAGTTGTAGATGCAGTACCCCGCGAGAGGCGCCGGCCGTCCGCTCGCCTCGACTGGACGGCGGGGGTGTCGGCAGTGAGTGTCCTTCGGCTCCTCGTCAAACGCATCGCACTGGGCCTCGTCGCGGCGTGGGCAGTGCTGACGGTGACGTTTCTCGCGTTTACGACGAGCCGTGACTGGGTCGCCGGTGGAATCGAGGGAACGATGCGGTACGAGGGTGCAAGCGAGGCGGAGGTCGAACTCGCCCTCGAAGAGTACCTCGCGATCCACGGCCTCGACCGGCCGCTGTGGGAACAGTACGTCGACTGGATCGGTAGTATGTTGACTCTCGATTGGGGACGTGCCTTCTTTATCGATGGCGAGTCCGGTTCGGAAGCCACACTGTTCGAGCCCGGTGCCCCGGTGTTCCAGATGGTGATAGAGGCGACTGCGCGCACGGTGCTGTACGTCGGTCCCGCGCTGGTACTGGCGCTCGCAGCGGGGACCGCAATCGGACTGTATGCGGCGTCAAACCCGAAGGGACGGCTTGCGAACTCGAGTTCGGGAACGACGTATCTGCTGTTTGCAGTTCCGAACTTCTGGATCGGCGGAATGGCACTTTCGCTCGCGGCCGCCGGTCGACTCCCCGACTCGACGCTCGTGTTCGAGCATCTGCTCCCGATCACGCTAACCGCGACGACGCTTCTCGGTGCGTACGTCAGTTACGCGCGTGCGCACGCCCTCGAGTACGCCAGCGCTGAGTTCGTGACGCTCGTGAGGGCGAAAGGAGCCGGTCCGATCCGCGTTGCGAGACACGTCCTCCGGAACGCGGCGATCCCGCTGTTCTCGATGGTGTTTACCGAGGCGCTTGCCTTGCTCGTGCTCACGGTGTTCGTGATCGAGTCGCTGTTCACAATCGAAGGGTTCGGGCTGTTGCTGTTCGAAGCGGTCCAGTTGCGGGATCTGCCGGTGGTTCTCGGCTGTACGCTCGTCATCATCGCCGTTGGAATCGCCGGCAACGTCGTCCAGGATCTCACATACACTATCCTCGATCCCCGTGTCGATACGGACTCCCGATGAGTGGATCCGGCCCCACAGTAGTACGCGTCGATGCAACTTTGGGTCCGCGTAGCACGCGCCGATTTCAGGGCTGGAGCCCACCCCCAGCACCGTGGTCGACATCGTCCGGATCGAACTCGAGCAGCGGCTGTTCGCAGCCGTCGCAGTTGAGCGCGTGGACCGCGTAGGTCTGACAGCAGGAGTCGACGGTGTCCTCGGTCAGCGTGATTGGCCCCCCGCAGTCCGGACAGCGCTCGCGGAACGATCGCAACACCTCGAGCAGTTCGATCCGCTGGGCCTGCGGAACCTCCCCCCAGCGCTCGGTTTGTTCCTCGAGCGCGCGGTGGGTCGCGAGATCCGCCCGTAGGGCGGCCGTCGACGGCCACTTGTGGATCCGACGGCCGATCCTGACGGCGGGGTACTGACGGTCCGCGACCGTTACCGCCGCGGGCTCGAGGCCGTACAGTTCGGCGACGAGCGCCGGCTCGAGCGGGTCGTCGGGCAGCGTTCGAAGCCGATCGTCGATCCGGTCGGCGAGGTCGTCGGTAAAGCGGAGGTCGTTCTCCCGGAGCTCGACGGCGCCGACCTCCAGCAGGAACCGCTCGGGATCGACCGCCCGCTTCTGCTGGCGTTCGTACTCCTCGATGGTCTCGGTCGTCAACTCCTCGGCGTCCTCGTCGGGCTCCTCGAGCGGGTGCGTGTCGAAGCGCTCGAGGATCGACGCCGGGAGATACCGCTTCGTCAGCGCCGGCGTTCCAGGAACGAGGTACCCCCGGAGGCCGATCGTGGCCAGCGAACCTGCAAACGCCGCTGCGCCACCCTTTCGCGAGACGCTACCGACGATGGCGCTCGCCGCCGCGGCGAGCGAGACGTTGACCATCGTACACGGAACGCACCTGTTCTCGCCGGTGTACTCGGGGTTTCGGACGCGAGCCAGCGCCGTCCGAATCGACTCTCTCATACCCGTCGGTTGTGCCGGTGTCACCAAAAACGGGACGGCTCGAGCGGGGTCGCCTCGCCGACTCACTCGGTTCAGTCGTCGACGTCGTCGTTCCCGTGGCATCCCTCGAGCGGTCGCTCGTCCCGTCTTTCGGGAGCGAACTCACGAACGGCTCGAGGCCGGTCCACTCGAGGTCGTCCTCGCTACCGTGACCTGTGTGGAGGGCGTCACTGGACGGCACAAGAGCTGGTGGCGACAGTGATTGTCTGGAAAACAGGCCTCTACTCGAGTTGACGGCGGTCAGATGGTCGTATGTCCCGAATCGGTTGTCGGAGGACGGCGCGAGCGTTCTCCAGACAAAAACGGGAGGTAGATTTGAACCTCGGGTAGACGGTCGTCCTCGCGTTGCTCGGACGCTGCGACTACCCTGGTTCAAATCTACTCCGTGCTATACTTGCCGCTCGCGAGCTTGCTCGCGGCAAAATATAGCGGGAGGTAGATTTGAACTACCGGTCTGCGGGTTATGAGCCCGCCGGAATCTCCTGGCTATCCCATCCCGCTACTTCTTCGTAACCCGGTGCGCTAGTTAAGGGTTGTGATTCGGCCGCCGTATGTGGGTTTCTGTCGTCAACCCTGGTGGACCTTCCACGTGTAGAGGCTCTCGCAGGTGTAGTTGACGAAGAAGCCGATCCCCATTCCGACGAGGTTCGCCGCCAGATACCAGACGCCGAAACCGTACACCAGCAGGGCCAACACGCTCAGTGAGACGAAAAGCCCCCCGAGCCGAACCATGTTCGATCGGAGAAAGCGCCGGCCGAGCGCCCGAGCGCTCGTCCCGCCGTGGCTCGCGAACGTCCAGCGCTCGTTGATCGCGAAGATCACCGCGATGGCGAACTCCCAGGCGATCACCTTCGCGACGACGGGTCCCAGAACGGTGAGTTCGACGAGCGTGACGAGAACGAGGTTGTCGACGGTCGCGCCGACGAGGCCGACACTCGCGAACTGGGTGAACCGAGTCGCCGAGAGCAGCGCCCGGATCCGCACCCGGAGCGCGTCCGTGAGTGATCGTGACATCGCCGTCTCTGGCTGGAGTGTCGGTCTCGAGAGAACGATCGGCGCTCGTGGCTACAGCTCGAGGTCGGCTTTCGCGCGGACGACGTCGACGTCGTCGGCGTCGACGCGGTCGACATCGAGGAAGTGAGGGGTGAAGTTGCGCTTCTCGAAGTCCTCGAACTCCGAGTCGGCGCCGACGGTACACCACAGCTGGACCTTCTCTGGGCCGTGCCACTCGCCGTTGCGCGTCACGGCGAAACACACCACCTCCTCCCCGTCGTACTCCACGATGGCCCCCTTCCGGATTCCCGGGTCCCCGTGGATGATGAGACGCTTCATGCGAGTGCGTTCACGCGAGAGGGGATTAAACGCTTCGAAGGCCCGAGGGGGCCGCCATCGGGTCGACGACGAACCAAACGGGTTTTAAACAGCGCTGTCTTAGCCCACGTCAAGTGAGCTAACGATGCAGATGCCACGCCGATTCAATACGTACTGTCCGCACTGCAACGAACACCACGAGCACGAGGTCGAGAAGTCCCGTTCCGGCCGCTCCTCGGGGATGAAATGGGACGCGCGCCGCACCCGGCGCAACACCGCGACGATTGGAAACGCCGGTCGGTTCTCGAAGGTCCCCGGCGGCGAGAAGCCGACGAAGAAAACGGATCTGAAGTACCGCTGCAGCGAGTGTGGCAAGGCCCACCTCCGCGAGGGATGGCGCGCCGGCCGACTCGAGTTCCAGGAGTGATTACTATGGCAGGAAATTTCTACAACGTCCGCTGCGGTGACTGCGAGAACGAACAGACCGTCTTCGGCAAGGCCTCCACCGAGGTCGCGTGTGCCGTCTGCGGAACGACGCTGGCGCGACCGACCGGCGGCAAAGCCGAGATCGACCACGAGATCCTCGAGACAGTCGAGTCACGATGAAGTACAGCGGCTGGCCCGACACCGGCGAGCTCGTCGTCGGCAAGATCGACGAGATCGAGGACTTCGGCGTCTTCGTCGACTTGGAGGAGTACCAGGACCAGCGCGGCCTGATCCACATCTCCGAGGTCGCGAGCGGCTGGATCAAGAACGTCCGCGATCACGTTCGCGAGGGCCAGATCGTCGTCTGCAAGGTACTCGACGTCAACACCGAGTCCCAGCAGATCGACCTCTCGCTCAAAGACGTCAACGACCACCAGCGCTCCGACAAGATCCAGGAGTGGAAAAACGAGCAGAAGGCCGACAACTGGATGGCCCTCGCGCTCGGCGAGGACGCCGACGACGAGACCTACACCGCCGTCGCCAACGAGTTGATCGGCGCCCACGGCAGCCTCTACGACGGGTTCAAGCAGGCCGCGATCCACGGCGAGGAGGCGCTCGAGGGAACCGACCTCTCGGAGGGTGAGATCGACGCACTCGTCGAAACCGCCCGCGAGAACGTCTCGGTGCCGTACGTCGACGTCACCGGCTACGTCGATCTCGAGAACGCCTCTCCGAGCGGCGTCGACGGCATTCGAACCGCCCTGGAGGCCGCCGAGGGGAACGGCGAGGTCCCCGACGAGGTCGACCTCGAGGTCAGCTACGTCGGCGCCCCGGAGTACCGAATCAACGTCCGTGCGCCCAACTACAAGACCGCCGAGTCCCAGCTCGAGGAGAGCGCCCGCCGTGCGGTCGCCGCGATCGAGGGCGAGGGCGGCTCCGGCGAGTTCCACCGCGAACGGCGCACCGACGACGAGTAATGAAGTCGGACATCCGGGTCTGTTCGGCGTGGCGCGACGCCCACGACCGCCCGGTGTACACCCTTTTGTCGACCTGTCCCGACTGCGGTGCCGAGGCCGTAAACAGCGCGCCGGCGCCGTTCGACCCCGAAGACGCCTACGGCGAGTACCGACGCGCTCTTAAACGTCGCAGTCGCTGATACGGTATGGACGAACTCGAGATCGACGCGGTCGCCGAGGTCGAGCTGGACGACCCCGTACTCGTCGAGGGGCTGCCCGGCGTCGGACACGTCGGCAGCCTCGCGGCCGAACACCTCCTCGAGGAGCTCGAGGGCGAGAGCACCCTCGTCCGGCGGATCTACTCCCACGAGTTCCCGCCGAAGGTGAGCATCGAGGACGGCGTCGCCGACCTGACCTGTGCCGAGATCCACGCCGTCTCGGTTCCCGACGGTCGGGATCTGCTCGTGTTGACCGGGGACCACCAGGCCCAGACCAACGAGGGCCACTACGTGCTGGCGTCGGCGTTTCTCGACGTCGCCGAGGAGTTCGGCGCGAGCGAGCTGTACGCACTCGGCGGTGTGCCGACCGGCGAACTGATCGACGAGTACGCCGTCGTCGGCGCCGTCAGCGACGAGTCGCTGGTCGAAACCCTCGAGGACGCCGGCGTCGAGTTCCGCGAGGACGAGCCCGCCGGCGGCATCGTCGGCGTCTCCGGACTCCTGCTCGGATTAGGCGAGCGTCGCGGGTTCGAGGCCGCCTGCCTGATGGGCGAGACGAGCGGCTACCTCGTCGACCCCAAAAGCGCCCGCGCAGTGCTCGAGGTGCTCGAGGCGCTGCTCGGGTTCGAACTCGACTACGAGAGTCTCGACGAGCGCGCCGACGAGATGGAGGACGTCATCGGCAAGATCCAGGAGATGGAACAGCAGCAACAACAACAGCAGATGGACGTGCCGACCGACGACGACCTGCGCTACATCGGGTAGTCGCTTCGAGTCGAGTCAGCTGCCGCGGGTAACGTCGTACTCGTGTTATATCGTTCTGGACGTAGTGGTCCCGGACATGGCACACAGCCCCGAACTCCCCAAGAGGTACGTCTGTGTCGACTGTCAGACGATACACGCCGGGACGGTCGCCGAGCGTACTGACACCGGCCACCGGTACGAGCCACCCGAAGCGTGTGGCTGTTGTGACGGGACCGAGTTCGTATCCGAAGCGGACTGGCCCCACGTCGATCGGTAGCGTGGTTCGCCTGCCGTCACGGGCCGATCGGCTCCGAGAATCGCTGCGGGAACCGCGAACGCTATTTTCGTGCCGACCCACGGACCGCATATGACCGCTTCTCGAACAGCCGAACGCTACGATGTCGGCGTTGTCGGCGCAGGACTGGCCGGACTGACGGCGGCACGGGAGCTGATCGACGCCGGGCTCGAGGTAATCGTCCTCGAGGCCAGGGACCGCGTCGGCGGTCGGACGGCCGCGGGATCGCTGTCGACCGGTGACGTGATCGATCGCGGTGCAGAGTGGATCGGCGCCGACCACGACCGCGTCCTCGAGCTGGTCGAGGAGTTCGACCTCGAGCTGTGCGAACAGCACGGCGCGGGCGTCGATCGGGTCGCCGTCGCGGGCGAGCTGTTCGACCACGAGGACCGCTTTCGGGCGCTTCCCGAGGAGTCGGCCGCGGAGCTGCGGGCGGCGCTCGAACGGATCGAGAGTCTCCGTCGCGACGTTCCCCTCGAGTCGCCCGACGAGGCGCCCGACGCCGAGCGGTGGGACGGGACGACCCTCGAGTCCTGGAAGCGGGAGACGATGGCAACCGAGGCCGCCCGGGAGGCGTTCGACGCGTTCGTCCGGGCCGAGTTCACCGTCGAGCCGAGCGCGATCTCGCTACTGTACTTCCTCGCGGCCGTCGACGCCGGCGGCGGACTCGAGATTCCCGGCGAGTCGACCAACACAACGCAGGAGTATCGCCTCGCCGGTAGCACCCAGCAGCTCTCGGACGGGCTCGCTGACGGTCTCGGCGACGCGATCCGACTGAGCGAACCGGTTCGCCGGCTCGAGCGACGGGACGACGGCGTAACCCTCGAGACCGACGACGGAGCGTACGTGGTCTCGGACGCCATTGTCGCCGTCCCGCCGCCGCTGATCGACCGCATCGACCACGAGCCGCCGCTGCCCACCCGTCGACAGGGGCTGGTCCAGCGGATGCCGATGGGGGCGGTGATCAAGTGTTTCGCCGCCTACGAGGAGCCGTTCTGGCGCGAGGACGGCTACTCGGGGTCGGTGCTGGCGACCGACGGCATCGTAACCGAAATCGCAGACGGAACGCTCCCCGACGGAGACCGGGGTCTCCTGGTCGGATTCGTCGCCGGGGCCGCCGCCCTCGAGTGGAGCGACCGTCCCGCGGCCGAGCGCCAGGAGCGGGTGCTCGAGGAGTTCGGCCGCTACCTCGGGCCGCAGGCGACCGAGCCCCTGGAATACGACGACGAGGTCTGGCCGAAGACCCGGTGGTCGGCGGGCGGGTACAACGCCGCGATGACGCCGGGGACGCTGACGACCTGCGGCGACGCGCTCCGCGAGCCAGTCGGCCGCGTCCGCTGGGCCGGCTCGGAGACGGCCCTCGAGTGGCGCGGCTTCATGGAGGGAGCGATCCGCTCGGGGGAGCGGGTCGCGAGCGAAATGCTCGAGGATCGCAGTGCTCGAGGGAGCTGACGTCTGACGTACCGGTAGTCAGCAGTACGGGTTCTCTGTCGAAGACCGTGTCCGAACGGAGGAGTTCGGTACGTAGCAATTCGAGTCTACCACGCATCCATCGACCGATCATAGCGATGGTGTCGAAGTACGGAGCACGGCGGGCGATACCTCGTCGGTTCGTCCCGCGGAAATCGCAAGCACTGCTTCCGTCAGTCGACTCTCGACCGACGGGTCTTTGATTCTCTCCGGAAAGGAGCACGTATGGCATCGAAAGGCGTTCTCGCAAGCGCTCTCGTCGCGTTCGTCGTTGCGACCGCCGTCGCCGGCGCGGTCGGCGGGAGGCAACTCGGGGTAGGAATCGGCGTTCTGACTGGCGTAGCAGTGGCTCTGAGCACCTGGTTGTCCAGCCACTCGACCACAGCGGAAACCGACCTTACGGACGAAACGGCTGCTGTGTAATCGAATGGAGTTGGTTGTAGATTTAGTATATCTCCGAATCTACCGTTACCCCTCCAAGACTTCGTAGGAGACGGCAGCATCCCGTAGCGTGTCAGTGACCCGACCGACGGCCTCGGTCGTCGCAACTGCCGTGACTGTAAGCCCGCGTTCGGCGGCGTCGGTCGCGACCTCGCCGACGGCGAAGGTGACCGCGGGATCGACGTCGGCCCGTCGGCAGGCGACGACCGCCTCGACGCCCGTCGCGAGGACGAGGTCGGCGCCCTCGCAGTGCTCGGTGATCGCCTTCGCGCTGATCTCGCGGCTGCCACCCGACCGCACCGCGGGTACCTGCAGGACGGTGACGGAGCCGGGCTCGAGGTCGATGACGCCCTCGAAGCTCGTGACGCCGACGTCGGTGCCCGCCTCGGCATCGGTCGTCGCGACGCCCGTCGCCGGTCCGACCTCGCCGGGTTCCGCGTGGAGCAGCCCCTCGTCGATCGACAGCGAGACGATGTCGCCCTCCTCGAGATCCTCGAGTGCGATCGCGGTGTCCTCGCCCATCGCGCCCAGCACGTCCTCGGTGACGTGGTCGGCGAATCGTCGAACGTCGCCGGCGGCCTGGAAGAGCCAGTCGACGCCCTCCTTGGTGACTCGATACCGGGAGCGCCCCTCCTTTTCGACGAGCCCGTCGTCGACGAGTTCGCGGATGTACTCGCTCACGGCCTGGCTCGTGACGCCGACTTCCTCGGCGATCTCTCCCTGGCTGACGGCGGGCTGGCGCTCGGCGATCTGGACAAGGATCCGGAACCGTGTCGCAGCCCGTTTGTTGTCGAGGACGTCGACCATACGGGTCGTTTTCCCCCAGCGCGGCAAAAAAGGTACGCAGTCGCGGGTCCGCTTCGGTCGCCGAGGCAACAAGTTGATACCGGGAGAGTTCATCAGAAAGAATGACTATGTCGCCGCCCCCTTCGACGTCGGTCGAACTCGAGACCGCCGTCGGCGTCGCGTCGGCGGGTAACGGGGCGGTCGGTTCGGCGCTCAGAAGCGCCCAGCCGATCGACGCGCTGGCCTGGATCGCCATCGTTGCCTTCGGACTCGCGTTGCTCGTCCGCTGGTCGGACGTCGCGGCCCCCGTCCGCCCGATCGCGGGGGTCGCCTGGCTCCTCTTTGGGACCTACTGGCTGACGATGGTGCCGTACTACTACTACGACGCCCAGAGCCCCCTCCAAACGATACTGGCGCTCCTCGCCTTACCGCTGTGTGCCTACACCGGCTACCTGCTCTGGAACGGCCGGGAGTCGCTGTTCGTGCTAACCAAGGCGGTCGCGCTCATGGGACTGATCTACCTGCCCGCGGAGACGATCCCGATCGTCCGCCAGTGGCTGATCGAGACGACGGCGGTCCAGACCCACTACGGGATGGAGCTGCTTGGCCACAGCCCCGGTATCAACGAGGGCATGAACGGGTACGAAAGCCGGTTTAACTTCGACTCCGAGGAGACGGCAACCGGACGGACCACCTACATCGTCCTCGCCTGTACCGGGCTCGGGAGCATGGCCATCTTCGGCGGGCTGATCGCCGCGGTGTCGGCCCCGCTGCGGCGAAAGCTGACCGCGTTCGCGCTCGCGATCGGCGTTATCTGGCTGCTGAACCTCGTCCGAAACGTCTTCATCGGTCTGGCGACCCCACACGGCTGGTTCCAGCAGGACCTCGTCGTCTCGCTGGTGACGACCTACATGGGCGCCGAGGAGGCCCGAGTCTCCTATCTCGTCGCGCACAACTACATCTCCCAGCTGCTCGCGGTCGTCGCCTTGATCGGCGTCACCTACCTGGTGGTCAAGATCCTCCCCGAGGTTCTCGAGCCCCTCGAGGAGGTGCTGTTCGTGCTCACCGGCACCGAGTACGATCTCGAGACGGCCCTCGGCGCGGACGTCCGGACCGACGGCGGCTCTCGCGACCCATGACTGACGCCGTCGACGTCCCCTTCGAACTGGACGATCGAGCGGTCTACTTTCCCCGCGCCGAGACGCTCGTCCTCGCGGACCTGCATCTCGGACGCGGCGCCGCCTCGAGGGTTCAGGCGCCGATCGGCGGCGAGGAAGACGTCGGCGGCAGGCTCGAGGAACTGCTCGTCACCCGAAATCCCGAAACGGTCGTGATCGCCGGCGATCTGCTGCACTCGTTTTCCTGGATCCCTCGCGGCGTCGAACGATCGATCACCCGGCTCGTCGACGGCGTCGAGGCCGCCGGTGCCTCGCTGGTCGTTACCCCCGGTAACCACGATACGATGCTCGAGTCGGTGCTCGACGGCGAGACGGCACCTGCGTACCAGCTGGCCGACGGGGAGACGGTCGTCTGTCACGGCCACGAGTCGCCCCCGGACGACGTTCGCGACGCAACGCGGTACGTCATCGGACACGAACATCCGGCGATCGAGATCGACGGGCGAAAACGGCCCTGCACGCTGTACGATCCCGGCGGCGACGACCGCGCGGCGACCCTGATCCTCCCGGCGTTTACCCGCCTCGCGGGCGGTCGAACCGTCAACCGACTCCGCTCGAGCAACCTACAGTCGCCCCTGATCGGCGATCTCGACGGATACTATCCGGGCGTCTACGACCGCTCGAGTGGGGATGTCCTGTGGTTCCCGCCGTTAGGAGAGTCGCGTCACCTCCTCTGACCATAAGTATAAAATTAAAAGACTGTATCCACAGAAAGACATATGCCAGATCGCACATACGCTTCGGTAGCAAGATGGCCGAACCCCTGGAACACCAGCCGGTTGCGGATCGCCTCGTCTGCCCGAACTGTCCGGCGGACTACCCGACGCCGTTCTCGAGGCGACGGATCAGCTGCCGGCGCTGCGGAACCGACTTCCTGGCGCCCGACGAGGCCCGCGACGGGAACGGCTGTCCGGGGGACGACGGCCGCGAAACGGGTCCCGAAGCGAGAGTCGAGGCGGACCGAGCGGTGGACGACGGGAGCGACAATCGGATCGCTCCCTACCTGCGGACGATCCGGACGAGTGCGCCCGCTATCGCACTCGGGTTCAACGGCGTCGCGCTCGGGTTCTGGCTCGCCGGCGCCGCGTCCTTCGAAATCGCCGTGATGAGCGTACTGCTCGTTACGAACGGAGTCCTCTTTCAGGACCGACTCTGATCGGACGTTCGGCCATCGAGGTCCTGAAACGGTTTACTTCACCGCTCGAGTGCGAGCGGGAGTACGACGGTGTTCAACGACGCCCGCGGAGGTCGTCTACCGCCGCCTTCGCCGCGAGGCGACCGCTCTTCATCGCGCCCTGGATCGACGACCACTGGGTGTACTCACCCGCCAGGTAAACGGGACCGTCCGGATCGCGGGGATCGGGCAGTCGATCGCGAAAGCCTGGCGGCTGCGCGAACTGCGCGAACTCGATCCGATCGGTTCGACGGGTCTCGAGCGCTTCGAATCGGCGATCGGGGTACCACGCGTCGAGGGTTTCGCGGGTGAGCTCCTCGAGCTCCGCGTCGCTCTCCTCGCGCTCACCGAGGTAGGTCGCGCTGATCAGTTCGGCGTCGTCGGGGGCGTACTCGGGGGCGACCGCGCTGTGGGGAACGATCTGGTTCGGGCCCTCGTCGACCGTGTTGAGGAGGAGCTTTCCGCCGGCTTCGAGATCCGTTCCCGCCGGTAGCTCGTAGTACTGGGTGACGCAGGCCCGGGCGTCGGTGGGGATCGATTCGACGCCCGTCAACTCCCGTGCCGCGGACGGATCGGTCGCGACCACGACGGCGTCGGCGTCGTACTCGCTGTCGGTCGCGGTTACCGTCGCGGACTCCCCGTTCGCGCCCTCGACCGAGACGTTAGTCACCTCGGTCTCGAGTCGGATGCTGGCGCCGGCGTCCCGCACGTGCTGGGCCAGCTGGGCCGGGATCGCGGCCATCCCTGTCGCAGGAACGGCCGCTCGGCTCGTCAGCAGTGTCCGGAACGTGTACTCGAAGACCCGACTCGAGGTCGACAGCGACCGATCGAGGGTGATCCCGCCGTAGAACGGTGCTGCGAAGTTGTGGATAAACCTGTCCGAGAATCCGCGATCGCGAAGGAATCCCTCGATAGTCGTGTCCGGTTCGGAGCGGTCGAAGATCGCTTCCGGATCGCGTCGGGCGAGTTCGACCGCCAGCCGCGCGACGCGGAGCTTGTCCCCCGTCGAGACGTCCGTGTTCGACAGCGTCTCGAGCAGCGCCTTCGAATCCCGGATCGGATCCGATAGCGTCGATCGGTGGCCGGGTCGAGCGAGACACGCTCCCGGTGCGAACCGGCGCAGATCGAGACGCTCGAGATCGAGCTCCCGCTGGACGGCGGGGTACGACGGGAACAGTACCTGAAATCCGCGGTCGAACCGGAATCCCCGGTGCTCCCGGGTCCAAACCCGTCCGCCGATGTTTTCCGACCGTTCGAGCAACGTTACGTCCAGTCCCGCACCGGCGAGATGCCGTGCAGCGACCAGTCCGGCGAGCCCGCCGCCGGCGACGACGGCTCGCGGCGTCTGAGTCATATCCGGTCGTTGGAAACCGAGACGGAAAGTCGTACCCGTCGCGGTCGCCAGGCGAACTCCGAACCCGTCAGTGGTCCGTCAGCAGCCGGAAGGCGACTCCAACCAGAATCACCGGAATGCCGATCGCGGCGGTGATAAACGGCGGAACCGGGACCAAAAGCAGTGCAACACCAAGCAGGGCGACGATCGTCGACACTCTGACCATACCGTTCGGTGAGCCTCGTGGCGGGTATCGCTGTGGCAGGCATCTCCAGCGCGCGCCAATTCGATCGGCGACCGACGGAGGCCCACTCCTATAGTAACAACTGAAACGGTTTGCACACCGATCGCACAGCCGTCGTGCGATCGGGTGCGCACTGACGTTCAGTGGCTACTATAACTTCCGACCGACCGTAGGGACGGCATGGTCGATGCGACACTTACGCCGATCGAGCGCGGTACGATCACGACCGACTACAACCACATCCTCGAGGGCCACACGGTGGGGACGGCCGACGACCCGAACCCCGAGACGACGATGGGCGACGGCCCCGTCTACAACGTCGTGATCGACCACCCCGAGGCGACGATTCTCTGGGACACCGGCTCCCACCCTGAAGCCGATTCGGGCCACTGGCCCGCGGCGCTGTACGCGGCCTTCGAACACACCGGACTCCGGCCCCTCGAGGACGACCTCGGGACGGCCGGCTACGCGCTCGAGGATATCGACTGCGTGATCCAGAGCCATCCCCACCTCGACCACGCGGGCGGGCTGTACGCCTTCGAGGGGACCGATATCCCGATCATCGTCCACGAGCGGGAGCTGAAACACGCCTACTACAGCGCCAAGACCGACGAGGGCGACGAGGCCTACCTCGCGGGCGACTTCGACCGGGAGCTGAACTGGGAGGTCGTTCACGGCGACCGCGAGCGGTGGTTTCGCGACCTCGAGCTCGTCCGCCTGCCGGGTCACACGCCCGGCCTGCTCGGTGTTCGGCTCGAACTCGAGGACGCGGGCACCGTCCTGATCGCGGGCGACCAGGCCTACGTCCGGGAGAACTACGAGGACGGACACCCGATGGGTGGGGGCCTACTGTGGTGCAAGCGCTCCTGGCTCGAGAGCCACCGGCTGCTCGAGGAGGAACAACGGCGCCACGACGCGACGATTATCTGCGGGCACGACGAGCGTGACCTCGAGACGTTGCAGGAGCTGTAGCGGTCGGTCGGTGCGGCGGGCCGGACGTCGGCCTCGCATCCCGTCCGAACGAGTTGCGCGCGAGGAGTCCGAATCACCGACGGAGACGACGAACGTGCGCCGAGCCGATTCTTATGAGGGCTGCCGGGGTAGTGGTCGCATGGCTGAGGAGAAGACAGCGATAGTGACGGCGGCTGGAAGCGGAATCGGAGAGGCGTGTGCCCGACGACTGACCGACGAGGGATACACGCCGGTGTTGCTGTCGCCGTCGGGTAGCGCCGTCGAGGTCGCAAACGGCCTCGGCGGGGACGGGTTCGAGGGATCGGTGACCGACCACGACGATCTGGCCGCTCTCGTCGAAACGACCCACGAACGCTACGGGCGCATCGACGCGGTGGTGAACAACACGGGACACCCGCCCTCGGGCGATCTCCTCGAGCTCACCGACGAGGAGTGGTACGAGGGGATGGACCTCGCTCTGTTGAACGTCGTGCGTATGGCTCGACTCGTCACACCCATCATGGAGGAACAGGACCACGGGTCGATCGTGAACGTCTCCACGTTCTCGGCGTTCGAGCCGTCGCTCGAGTTCCCCGTCTCGTCGGTGGTTCGAGCCGGACTCGGGAGTTTCACCAAGCTCTACGCCGACCGGTACGCGGCGGCGGGGATCCGAATGAACACGGTCCAGCCCGGCTTCGTCGATAGCTACGACGTCGACGAGGAGACTCGGGACCGAATCCCGATGGGGCGACCGGCGCAAACCGCGGAGATCGCGGACACTGTCGCGTACCTGCTCTCGCCCGCCTCGAGCTACGTCACTGGCCAGAACATCCGCGTCGACGGGGGATTAACGTCGTCCGTCTGAGCGCCCCGGTTTCGGTTACGGTGTCCGTTCTCGTCGAACGCTACCCTCCACTACGAGCCTGCTCGACCGCGTAGCCGGCGTTGAGTACCGTCGCGTCGTCGAACCGCGCGCCGACGAGCATCAGTCCGATCGGGAGCCCGTCGACCTCGCCCGCGGGGACGCTGATGCCGGGATGGCCGCTGCGGTTGAACGGCGAGGTGTTGGCGGGGACGTCGGTCTCGAGGAGCCGATCGAACGCGTCCCGGTCGGGGTCGTGTTCGGGTGCGGTCACGTCCGTCGTCGGCATCGCGAGGACGTCGTACTCCTCGAGGGCCGCGTCGTACTGTTCGGCCAGCTCGAGCATCAGGTTCATTCCGGCCGCGTAGTACCGGGAGTGGTACCGACTGAGTGTGTACAGCCCCTGGAGCAGCTTGAGCTTGAGGTTCGGGGGGAAATCATAGCCCTGTGCGCGCTGGAACTTGCCGAAGGCCTCGACCCAGGAGGTGCTGTACCAGGCCTTCCAGCCGTGGCCGACGCCCTGGCCCATCATCGCGGCGACCAGCCCCTCGTTCGTACAGATCTCGTGGATCGTGTCGGCGTCGGCGTGCAGCGGGATCGAGACCTCCTCGACGGTCGCGCCACGCTTCTCGAGCAGGTCGATCGCCTCTCGAACCTGCTCGTCGACCCCCGGGTCGCCGTTGGGTTTGTCGAACCCCTCCTCGAGGACGCCGACCGAGAGCTCCGAGACGTCGCCATCCAGGGCGTCCTGGTAGCGTTCGGTCGGGACGTCCGTCGGCCGCCGGAGGTGAGCCGCGTTGCTGCCGGCGATTTCGGTGAGCATTTCCGCGGCCGTCTCGACGTCGGGGGTCATTGGGCCGGGGTGGTCGATCGTGTGCTCGAGGCCGACACAGCCGGTGTAGGGAACCAGTCCGTAGGTGGGTTTGTGGCCGACGATGCCACACAGCGAGGCGGGGATCCGAATGCTCCCGCCCTGGTCGCTCCCGATCGCGGCGTCGACCTCGTCCTCGACGACCGCGACCGCGCTCCCCCCGCTCGAGCCGCCCGCGAGGTAGTCGTCGTCGCGGGGGTTCGTGATCGGGCCGAACGCGGTGTGGCCGACCCGCGTGACGGCCATGTCGTCCATGTTCGTCTTCCCGACGATATCGGCCCCGGCCTCGAGCAGCCGGCTGACCACCGTCGCGTCGGCGTTCGGAACGTAGCCCTCGACGACGTTCGAGCCGCAGGTCATCTCGACGCCGGCGACCGCGACGTTGTCCTTGATCGCGACCTCCCAGTCCGACAGCGGCCCGTCCTCGTCGCCCTCGACCTCACATTTGGTGACCCAGGCGTTGTGCGGATCCTCGTCGTCGTCGAGTCGGGTTCCCGGACTCCGGGGCCGGGTTCGCGTGATCGGCCCGCGAGGCTCGGGATCGTACGACTGGATCGTCTCGTACTCCTCGAGATTGTCGGTGAGCTGCTCGTGGTAGAACTCGACTTCCCCCGGCGTGAGGTCGAGGAACAGCTCCTCGCCCAGCTCCCGGACGTCGTCCTCGGACGGCGGACGGATTGGCATACGCTTTCATCACTGTTCGGACAAAAATGAGTTCAGCATGACCCTGCGCAGTCGATTCGTACGCGGGAGTCGACCGTGGTCGTCCGCCGATCCGGCGGTTCGGGGACGAAGCTAGACGAGCGCCTCGAGATCGGTCGGCCGCTCGAGCAGCCGGTACTCGCCGTCGTCGTACGCGACGACGTCCTCGTGACGGAGGTGATCGAGGTGGGCGTAGGCCTCGCCGGGGCCGTGGACGATGTGGATCCCCTCGAGCTCGCCAAAGAGGTGAGCGCTGACCGTCCAGGCGTCGGCCGGGCCGTGCTCCTCGAGGACGTCGATGACGTTTCCGGTCCGCTCGCGGTGGTGGTCGAGGATCGTCTGCGCGCGCTCGGAGGGCTCCTCGATGGGATCGCGGTGTCCCGGCCAGACCCGGTCGTACTCCCGATCGATAAACGACCGCAGCGTCTCGGCGTACTTTTCGAGGGGGCGCTCGACCCTGACGTCCGCGCCGCCGACGTTGGGGGTGTAGACTGGGAGGACGGCGTCGCCGACGAACGCCTCCCCGCCGGTTCGCGATCCGCCGTCGGCCGCGCCGCCGCGGTCCGTCTCCGCGGCGTCGCCGATCTCGAAACAACAGAGCCCCGCGGCGTGGCCGGGCGCGTGGACCGTCTCGAGGGTCGTCCCGCCGACCTCGAGGACGGTTCCGTCCTCGATGGGTGTCGGCTCCGCGGGCAGCCCCTCGATGTGGACAGAGCCGTCAAGAAACGCGAGCAGCTCTTCGCGGGCGTCCTCGGGAAGCCCCCACTCCTCGAGCAGTTCTTCGCGGCGGTCCTCGAGGGCGGCGACGGCCGCCTCGTCCTGTTCGACGAGGGGGGCGTCGGCCTCGTGGACGTACACCGTCGCATCGCTCTCGCGTTGAATCTCGCCGGCCAGTCCCGCGTGATCGACGTGGAAGTGCGTGAGCACGATGTCGTCGACGTCGGCGAACTCGTAGCCCCGTTCGGCCAGTCCGTCCCGGAGGTCGGCCCGGATGTCGTCGGTCGAGACGCCGGTGTCGACCAGCGCGAGCTCGTCCCCGTCGGCGAGGACGTAGGCGTTGTTCCGTCCCTCGAACTCCTCGTTGCCCAGCGTGATCCTGTCCATATCGAGTAGGAAACGGCTACCCGCTATTAGTTTGCGCGATAACAAAACGTCCGTCGGCGCGGTCGGATCCGACCTCCGGGATAGATGGAAGGGGGTTACTCCTCGAGCTCCGCTCGCAGCAGCTGGTTGACGTCGCCCGGATCCGCGCTCCCGCCCGTCTTTTGCATCACCTGGCCGACCAGGAAGTTGATCGCGCCGTCGTCACCCGACTCGTAGTCCGCGACCGCCTCGGGGTTCTCCTCGACGGCCTCGGTGACGGCCTGCTGGACCTCGTCTTCGCCGGTCTTGCCCAGCCCCTCCGCTTCGACGATCTGGTCGGGTCCCTTCCCGTCGTCGAGCATCCCTCGAAGCACCGTCTCGCGGGCGTTTTTCGCCGTGATCTCGTCCTCGGCGACGAGTTCGACGAGTCGGGTGACCTCCTCGAGTCGGCCCTCGATGTCGGTAATCTCCATGTCGCGGTAGTTGAGTTCGCCGAGCAGGTTGTCCGCGACCCAGGTCGCGGCCAGATCGGGGTCGTACTCCCCGGCGACGTCCTCGTAGAAGTCCGCAACCTGCTTGGTCGAGGTGAGTTTGGAGGCGGCCTCGTCGCTCAGCCCGTACTCCTCCTCGAAACGCTCCCGGCGGGCAGTTGGAAGTTCGGGGATCGCGATCTCCTCCTTCCAGCCCGAGACCCGCAGCGGCGGCAGGTCGGCCTCCTCGAAGTACCGGTAGTCCTTCTCCTCTTCCTTCGAGCGCATCGAGACGGTGATCCCCCGCGACTCGTCCCAGTGGCGGGTCTCCTGTTCGACCGCGCGGCCGCGCTGGATCGCGTTCTTCTGGCGGGTTTCCTCGTAGGCCAGGGCCTTCTGGGCGCCCTTGTGACTCGAGATGTTCTTGACCTCGGTGCGGTTGGCCGCGGCGAGGGCGTCCGGACCGATCTCGGTGACGTCGTCGCTCTCGATCTCCTCAGTGGGGATGATCGAGAGGTTGGCGTCGATCCGCAGGCTGCCGTCGCGCTCGGCGTCAAAGACGCCCAGGTACTCGAGGACCTCCTCGAGCTCCGAGAGGAACGCCCGCACCTCGTCGGGGCTGCGGAAGTCGGGTGCGGTGACGATCTCCATCAGGGGCGTCCCCGCGCGGTTGTAGTCGACGAGCGTGTACTCCGCGGAGTCGATCCCGCCGCCACCGCCGACGTGTTGCAGACTTCCGGGGTCCTCCTCGAGGTGGGCCCGTTCGACCGTCACGGTGCGACGGTCACCTTCGACGCTGATCTCGAGTTCCCCCTCCTGGCAGATCGGCTCGTCGTACTGCGTGATCTGGAAGTTCTTGGGCAGGTCGGGGTAGTAGTAGTTCTTCCGGTGGAACCGCGTCTCCTCGGGAATGTCGGCGTCGATCGCCTTCCCGATCTTCACCGCGGCCTCGACGGCGCCCTCGTTGAGCACCGGCAGCGCACCCGGCAGGCCGAGACAGACCGGGCAGACGTTTTCGTTCGGCTCGTCGGTCGCCTCGGTCGAACAGCCACAGAAGATCTTCGTGTTAGTCTCCAGCTGGACGTGGACCTCGAGGCCGATGACGGTGACGAGGTCGCCCTGCTGGGCGGTCTGGGCAGTCATTGAACCTCGGTTCGGGCCGGGCCGGGTAAAACGTAACGGGACGGAGTCACCGCCTCGTTCTTCGGGAGCGGGGTCACAGCGGAACATTGTAGGGGCAATCGTTTATTCGCCTGGGGGCTGAAGATCGAATTATGACAGGAGCTCGCACGCTCCTCGTTCATCCGAAGAATGGGGTGGTGGACCAAGCGACGGGAGCGCTCGAGGACGTGGGGTGTCGGGTGACGACGGTCGACTCCGCGACGCGGGCGCTCGCGACGCTGTCGACCGAGGGGTTCGACTGTCTGGTCAGCGAACAGTCGCTGCCCGGCGACGATGGCCTTTCGCTGCTCGACGCGGTTCGGGAGGTGGAGCCGGAGCTCCAGTTCGTAATGTACGCCGACGAGGAGACCGCCGAGGACGCGTTCGAGGCGGGCGTCGACCGGTTCGTCGCGAAAAACGGCGGCGACTCCGCGGGCGAACTCGCTGCGGAGGTGGCCGCGGTCACGTCCGCGACCGGGACGATCGAACGGGACGTCTCCGACCACGAGCCGGCACCCGAAGAGATCGTTCGGGCGATCGACGACGCCTCCGTCGGCATCAGCATGACCGACCCCTCGCTGCCGGACAACCCGATCGTCTACGTTAACGACGCCTGGGAGGAGATCACCGGCTACGATCAGGAGACGATCCTGGGGCGGAACCCACGATTCCTGCAGGGCCCTGGAACCGATCCCGAGGCTCGGGAGACGCTGTCGACGGCTCTCGAACAAGAAGCGCCGACCACCGTCGAGCTCAAAAACTATCGGCCCGACGGCACCCCATGGTGGAACGAGCTGACCGTCGCACCGATCCACGACGAGGACGGGGAGCTCGTTCACTACGTCGGGTTCCAGACGGACGTCACCGATCGCAAGACCGCGGAGCGTCTCGCAGAGGAGCGTGCCGAGAAACTCGTCGACGAGAAGGAGGCGCTCGAGCGGATCCTCACGCGGGTCAACGGCGTCCTCAGTGAGATCACACGCGTCCTGGTCGAGGAGAACGATCGACCAATCGTCGATCGACGGATCTGCGACGAGCTCGTCGACGCCGAGGGGTACGTCGCTGCCTGGATCGGATCGGTCGACTCGGTCGGCGAGACCCTGGAGCTGACCGGAGCGGTCGGAATCGAAGCGGGAACGGGTAGCCGATCGCTTGCGGCCCTCCCGGACGCCGTCTCGCGGGCGGTCGAGACGAACGAGATCGCCTCCCAGTCGGTCCGGGAGTGTGACGCCGAGATGCTCGATGCGGCCGCCGTCGGCGCGCGCCGGCTCGCCGTCGTTCCGCTCGTCTACGGCCACAAGCGGTACGGGCTGCTCGGCGTCTACGGTGAAACCGAGTCGGCGCTGGACGCCCGCGAGCGTCGGCTGTTCGACTCGATCGGCGCGATGATCGGTACCCGATTCAACGCGATCGAAATGTCGAAGATCCTGACGGCCGATCGCGCCGTCGAGGTGACGGTGTCGATCGCCGACCCGTCGTTTCCCCTGTCGGCCGTCGCGGCCGCGGTCAACGGCGAGGTCGAGTACGTCGGGATGACGTCGGCGGGCGAGGGAACGGAGCTGTTCGTGACCATCCGCTGTGAGGGGCCGGTACCGGACCTCACGACGCTCTCGTTCGTCGAGGACGTCCGAGAGATCGCCCGGACCGACGACGTCCACACGCTTGCCCTCACGGTCGATGCGGCGACGCCTTTCGACGAACTGGCCGACTACGGGGCGTTGGTCTCCCGGGTCACCGCGAACCCGACCCGGGCGCGACTCGCCGTCGACCTCCCGCTGGAGTACGACGTTCGGTCGGTGCTCGAACTGCTCGAATCGTTGTACGGCGGCGTCGAACTCCGATCGCAGGTCGAACACGATCGGCGAGAGCGTACCCCAGAGGAGTTCGCATCCGATCTCGAACAGCGGTTAACCGACCGCCAGCGGACGTCGCTCGAGACGGCCCACATGAACGGGTACTTCGAGTGGCCGCGGCCGACCGACGGCGACGAGATCGCCGACACGATGGACATCACTCGTCAGACCTTTCACCAGCACCTTCGCGCGGCAGAGCGCAAGCTCGTCGACACCTATGTCGACTCCTGGTCGAACGGTTGCTGACCGACTTCGACCCCGTTCCAGCTTCTCTCACGTCCTCGGGCGGACGTCCCGTCGCGCCCGCGGCGGTACTGTACGTATGAGCCGTCAACCGACCGACGCCGCGAGGTCGCGACCGATCGCTCCGGTGGATCTGTGCCGCGGAACCCGGACTGGTTAGGGAAGTCGTTCTTTTGCGCTGTCGTCCCCGTTCGCATATGGTCACGGTATCCGAAACGATCGAGATCGACGCCGACCCCGAACGGGTTTTCGACTACCTCGACGATCCCCACAACCACGCCGAGGTGACGCCGAGTCTCTCCGATATCCGAAACGTGGAGTCGCTCGAAGATGGGAGCAAGCGTCTCGAGTTCACCTACGGGATGGCCGGTGTCGGCCTCGACGGCGAACTGGTCCAGACGATCCACCAGCCGCCGGAACGGCATACGTTCGCGATGTCGGGCACCCTCGAAGGAGAGATCGATATCGAACTCGAGGAGCACGACGACGGCACCCGGCTGACGTATACGGGAACGTACGACCTCCCGGGGCGGGTACTCTCGAAAGCCGCCGAGCCGTTCGTCCGGCGGTACAACGAGCGCGAGCTGCGAACGACGCTCGAGAACGTCAGGACCCGACTCGAACTGTCGGCGTGAGCTACGGGAACAGGATCAGCCGCCGAACAGCCTGTCGAGGACGAGCCGCTGGACGAGTCCGGGGCGATGCTCGTCGGTCGGCTGGACCATCACCGCAGTCACGTCGACCGAATCCACGAGCCGATCCCCGGGACGGCCGAGCATGTCACCCAAGATGCCGCGGCTCTCCGTACCGGTCACGAGAAGGTCCGCCGACTCGGCGAAGCGGGCGAGTCCGTCGACGCGGTCGTCGGTCTCGACGACGTGCGATCGAGCCGGGACCGTCAGGATTCGCATGAGTTCTGCGTGGTAGTCCTCGATGACCTGGCGACGCTGGCCCGGTGCGTCGGCCGGAACCGCCTGTAACAGGACCAGCTCCGCACCGGTCTCCTCGGCGATGGCGTCGGCGACGAGCAGTTTCAGCGGATCGTAGGCCCCGCGGCTCGCGACGACCGCTATCTCGTCGACGCCGTCGAACCCCCGGTCTTCGACCAACAACACGCCACAGGGGGCGTTTCGCAGGACGTGATCGTTCAGGCCCCCGGTGAACGGCCGGTGGAACTCCTCCCGACGTCGCTCGAGCACGAGCAGGTCGTAGCCGTCGAAGGTGGCGAACTCGACGATCGCGTCGGGGACGTCCTCGCTCTCGATCTCGAGGTAGTCGAACGACGCGCCGGCCGCCCCGCGCAGTTCCGTCCCGCCGGAGGGTCTGAGCGACCAGTCGGTCTCTTGCATCCAACTCGGCGGATCGTCGACCGAAAGCCAGTCGGGGGCCTCACGTCGCGTCACCGACGGCCCGCTCCCGGTGAACGCCCGGTGGGGGACGTCGACGAACCGGGCGACGGTAACCGACCCCGTCCTGAGTCGCGAGAGGTCGGTGGCGATCCTGACCAGATTCGTTCGAGCCTGGTCGTTCGTCACGTCGGTAATCGCGACGAGGACGTCGTGGCGTCGATCCTCCGCGAACAGCTCCGCCGTCCGCTCGACGGCGCTCTCGCCCACGCTCTGTCTGACCCCCGATCGCGCTGCTCCCTCGCGATCGATCCGCGGACGGGCGTAGAGGTAGTACCAGGCCAGCGAGCCACCGACGATCACGAGCGAGCCGAGGAAGGGAACGAACCCCATCTGGGTCAGGACGAGGACGCCACCTCCGATCCCGACCAGCTGGAGCCACGGGTACAGCGGCGAGACGAACACGGGGGAGTACTCCTCGACCGCCCCCTCGCGGAATCCGATCACGGCCACATTGAGCAGGATGAACACGAGGATCTGGAAGGCGCTGCCGAACTGGGCGATCCGCTCGACCGGAAAGACCGTAACGAGGACGACCATTACGCCACCGGTCAGCGCGATGGCGTTGGCCGGCGTGTTGTACCTGGCGCTTATCGACTCGAACTGGGGGGGGACGAGGCCGTCGCGAGCCATCGCGAACGGGAACCGAGACGCCGCGAGCAACCCCGCGTTCGCCGTCGACGCGAGCGCGAGCAGGGCGGCAAGAACGATCGCAACGACGCCGAGTTGGCCGAAGGCGGCATCGGCGGCGGCCGCGATCGGCGCGGTCTCCTCGCCCGGTGCTGCAGGGACGAATCCGGCCCCGGGCTCGAGGTCGGCGAGCGCGATCGCGATCCACACGACGGCGACGTAAAGCGCCGTGGTGAAAACCAGCGAGCCGACCATCGCCAGCGGGAGGTTCCGGCCGGGGTCTTTCACCTCCTCGGCCACGGCGGTCACCTTCGTCACGCCGGCGTAGGAGACGAACACGACGCCGACCGCGGCGAGAATGCCGTCGGCCGTGAGGTCGAAACTCCCCGCCGTCTGCTCCGGAGCGAACGCCTGACTCGAGAAGCCGCTGACGACGAAAAACGCCATGACGGCGAGCATGACGCCGACGATGACGAACTGCATCGAGCCGGACCCCTTCGCACTGACGATGTTGATCAGGGTGAAAAAGAGCGCGAGAGCGACTGCGAGCACGACGATCCAGTCGGCGAGCACCGGCGCGAGCTGGGCCAGGTACGGGACGCCACCGACGAGCGCGAGCGAGCTCTTCAGGGAGAGCATCAGCCAGGTGCCGATACCGGCGACGGTGCCGAGGACGGGACCCATTCCCCGCTCGACGTAGATGTATGCGCCGCCGTCCTCGGGCATCGCGGTCGCCATCTCGGCCGCACTGATCGCCGCCGGAAGCACCAGCAACCCGGCGATCAGGAACGCGACCACGGCGGCCGGTCCCGCTGCGACGTAGGCGATCGCCGGCAGGATGAAGATGCCGCTGCCGACCATCGCCCCGATGGCGAGCGCGGTCGTCGACAACAGTCCGAGATCCCGCTTGAGATCAGTTGGCACCGTCGGTCCTCCAGTCGAACGCGTTCACGACGTTCGACCGTTAGGACGGTCGGGTAATGTGTGACACACCTAACCAGTAATACGCCACCGCCGGCCGCGGATCGCGACGGGCCACTCCTCGCGAGCGAAGCATTATACGCCCCCACGACGTCAGACGGCTTCGATGGACGATCAGGACGACGTCACGGAGACGGTGCTCTCGGGCGAGGCGTACGCCCGGGCGGCGCTGTCGACGAGACGATTCTACCCGCTCGGGCTCCGGGGCAAGGTGCTGTTTTGCATCCTGACGATCGCGTCGACGATCCTGCTCGCGCCCGCCACGTACGCCCGTCGCGGCTTGATCGGGTCGCTCGAGGGGGACGCTGCTTCCTCGGGTGCGATCGAGCCCGGTTTCAGCACGATCGCTCTCGCCGGCGTCGTTTCGACGAGCCTCTGTGCGATCCTCCTGTTGCGCTTCCTCTGGCTGGTCGAGACCGACGCCCTCTCCGTCGAGCAGGCGACGGAGGTGGTTCGGATCGAGGAGGCGATCCTGACCGTCGCCATCTCGACGGGGACGATCATCGTCGTCGCAAGCGTGACGCTGGCGCTGATCGGCCTTCTCGCCCCGGATCTAGCCGTGGCTCTCTACGGCTCCGGCGTCCAGATCTACGTCCAGGCCGGCGGCCTCTTCGCCGTCGACACGCAGGTCACGTCCGGCCTCGCGGTCGCGATCACGCTCGCCTTCCTGTTGCTCTACCTCCTGATCACGGGCGAGGGCGAGCGCCGACGGGCGGCCGTCCCGCAGCCGCAGTGAGCCCGACGGACGACGATCGACGCGAATTCGCGTCGGTACCCGTTCGGATCCGTCGCCGGGTCGCCGATCCCTTACCAGTATGGGACCCCGTTCACTTCGGATGGAACCTAACATGACAGCGTAACCATGCAACTGACCGAATCACTGGCAGCGATCACGCGGAACATCACCCTGCAGGCACCGGAGACCCAGGGCGAGATCGTCGAGTTCGTGCTCGACGACACGTTGCTCACGCTCTCGTTCGTCGCAAACATCGCCCTCGCTGGCCTGACGATCCTCTTTATCGTCGCGATGGCCCGGGGTGTGACCGACCCACGGACGAAACTGATCGTCGTCGCAACGATGCTGATCTCGGTCGTCTCGATCTCGAGTTACACCGGGCTCATGTCGGGGCTGACGTTGAGTTTCATCGAGATGCCCACGGGCCACCCGCTTGCAGGCGAGGAGGTGCTTACCATGTGGGGACGCTACCTCACCTGGACGTTCTCCACGCCGTTCATCTTGATCGTGCTCGGGATGATTGCCGGCTCGAATCTGACGAAGATTCTGACCACCGTCTCGATGACGATCGCGATGTGTGTCACCGGCCTGGCCGCCGCGCTGACCACCTCCTCGTACCTCATGCGCTGGTGGTGGTTCGTGCTCAGTTCGGCCTTCTTCCTGGTGATCGTCTACGTCATCATGGTCGACTGGACCCGGGAGGCCGAGCGGACCGGTACCGATGATCTGTTCAACACGTTGAAGATCCTCACCGTCGTCGGCTGGTTCGGCTACCCGATCCTCTGGGCGCTCGGCGTCGAAGGGTTCGCGCTGCTCGAGGTCTGGATGACCTCCTGGGGCTACAGCGTCCTCGACATCATCACGAAGTACATCGTCACCGTGCTGATCGTGATGTACGTCGTCAAGGAACCCGAGACGATCACCGCCGACGCCGACTACGGCACCACGCTGAAGAGTGTCGGGACCCCCGCCGACGACTGACCCGGACGCAACCGACCCGATGCTACCCTACAGTTCCACACGATGACGCCACCGCTCACCTACCTCGAATTCCACCTCGTCTTCACGCTTCCGCCGATCGCGCTGCTCGGCTGGCTCGCCGTCAGACGCGAGCGAGCCTGGTGGAACTGGCAGTCGTTTTCGGGGTTTGCGATCCTGGTCGCGCTGGCGATGGTGTACACGACGCCGTGGACGAACGCGCTGATCCCCGAAGGGGTCTGGTGGTACGGCGAGGACGCCGTTCTCGCCACGATCTGGTACACCCCCGTCGAGGAGTACCTCTTTTTCGTCCTCCAGACGGCGCTCACGGCGTTCTGGCTCTTTCACCTGCTCGACGTCCGCGACGTCTCGCTCGACCTCCCAACCAGTCACCGACTCATCGGCGTGCTCGCCGGTGCGACTCTCTGTCTGGTCGGCTGGCTCCTGCTCGGGACGACGTCGACGTTCTACCTCGGAGCGATCCTGTTCTGGGCCGGCCCGATCCTCGCGATTCAGTGGGGGTTCGGTCTCACCTACCTCGTCCGCGCGAGACGACAGGTGCTGCTCGCGATCGCCGTCCCGACGCTGTACCTGTGGCTCGCCGACTGGGTTGCGATCTCGCTCGGCATCTGGATGATCTCGGAGACGCACACGATCGGCGTCGGCGTCGCCGGTCTGCCGCTCGAGGAGATGTTATTCTTCCTGATGACGAACGTCTTCATCGTGCAAGGGATCGTCCTCTACGTCTGGGTCCTCGACCGCCTGGACGTCGATCCGGCCAGTTCGCCCGTTCGGTCGCTCGTCGAGCGACTCGACGGCCGACCAGCCGATGAGTGAGCTACCGCCATCGAGCGACCTCGGCGCGGATTCGGCGACAAGCACCGCACGGAAGCGTGCCACCCGGATCGCCGTCGTCGGTGGCGTCGTGGCCCTCGCCGTCGGCGCGGCCGCCGCAGTCGTCACCGACTTGATCCCGCTATGGGCACAGCTGCTTCCGTTCGCGGCGAGCGTCCTCGTCTTCGGGCTCCCTCACGGCGCCGTCGACCATCTCGTGCTCCCGCGTGCATACGGCCGCCCGGTCACCCCTCGAGCCCTGGCGTTCGTCGGTGGGCTGTACCTGACCGTCGGCGGTCTGTACGCCGTCGTCTGGTGGTTCGCGCCCGCAGCCGCGTTCGCGGCGTTCATCGGGCTGACGCTCGTCCACTGGGGACAGGGCGATGTCTACACGCTCGTCGCGATCGCGGGTGCGGACCACCTCCGGACGCGGGCGGCCCGCGCGCTGACGGCGTTCGTTCGCGGCGGGATCCCAATGTTCGTCCCGCTGGTCGCGTTTCCCGCCGAGTACGCCTTCGTCGCGCAGGCGCTGGTGGGGCTGTTCGATCCCGCCGCCGTGGCGGCTCTCGAGCCCGCTTTCACGCTCGAGGCGCGCCTCGTCGTCGGTGTCGTCCTCGCGGCGTCGATACTGGGATCGCTCGCGATCGGGTTTCGCGCGGCCGACGACCACGGTCCCTGGCTGCTCGAGGCGGGCGAAACGCTCGGACTGGTTGCGTACTTCGCGGTCGTCCCTCCGATCCTCGCGATCGGACTGTACTTTCCGTTCTGGCACTCGCTTCGTCACATCCTCAGAGCGATGCTGCTCGACGAGCCGGCCCGCAGTCGGCTCGCCCGGGGTCCTCTCGCCGGTGCGTTCGGTCGGTTCGCTCGCGACGCCGCGCCGCTGACAGCCGGTGCACTGGTCCTGTTCGTCGCCCTCGCGCTCCTCGTGCCGACGACACCGGCGACCGTCGCTGATCTGCTGGGACTCTACCTGGTCGGCATCGCAGTGTTAACACTGCCACACGTCGTCGTCGTCGTGTTGCTGGATCGCCGGATCGGACTCTGGGCGCCGGGGCGCTGACCGACCGACGAACTCGAGAACCGACCACAGTAGTGCCGGGTAGCTATAAATCGAAGGCGATCGTATGTGGCTGTCAATGTCTCACACAGACGACAGTGCGGACCATCCACTGGACCCGCTAGCACCGTCCGAGATCGAACGGAGTTGGTCGATCGCGACCGAAGAGCGGAGCCTCTCGGAGGACGCTCGAGCGATCGAGATCACGCTCGCCGAACCACCGAAGGCGGCGCTTCGGGCGTTCGAGGACGGCGACTCGAGACCGGAACGACGGGTATCGATCGTCGCCCGCGACAAGACCAAGCGGGTATCCTACGAGGGGATCGTCTCGCTCGACGACGAGGCGGTCGTCGAGTGGAGCGAGATCGAGCGCGGCCAGCCGCGAATGATCGGCGAGGAGTTCGTCGAGGTCGAAGAGACGGTCACCGCGAACGAGGAGTTCCGCGAGGCGGTGCGTCGGCGCGGCGCCGATCCCGATCTGGCGATCGTCACCGCCTGGTCGGCGGGCTACGACTTCGTCCCCGAGGACGTCGACCGGGAGCGCCGGCTGGCACACGGTATCGCCTGGGTGCAGGGCGACGCCGAGGACGAGGGTGCGGAGGCGTACAATCGGCCGCTATCGGGCATCCACGCCTGGGTCGACCTCGACGACCGCGAGGTAGTGAAGGTCGTCGACACGGGGCCGAAAACGGAAGACGTCGTCGGGAACCTCCGGACGAGCTACTACCGCGAGGACAAACGCGAGCTGCGCGAGGACCTCGAGCCGTACAACGTGATCCAGCCGGAGGGGCCGAGCTGGGAGGTCGACGGCCACACCGTCGAGTGGCAGAACTGGAACGTCCGAGTGGGATTCAACCACCGAGAGGGGCTGGTACTTCACGACGTCAGCTACGAGGACGACGGCGACGAGCGGACGATCCTCCGGCGGGCCTCCTGGCCGGAGGTCGTCGCCGCCTACAACGACCCCGATCCCGACCACGACTGGAAGGCCCCCTTCGACGTCGGCGAGTACGGGCTCGGGCGCCTGGCGAACTCGCTGACCGAGGGGTGTGACTGCCTGGGGTACATGCACTACTGGGACGCCGCGCTCAACGACGCCGACGGCAACGCGCAGGTGATCCCGAACGCGATCTGTCTCCACGAGGAGGACTACGGCCTCCTCTGGAAGCACTACGACTGGCGGGTCGGCGACCACGAGGTGCGGCGCAACCGGCGGCTCGTGATCTCGTTCATCTCGACGATCGGGAACTACGACTTCGGGTTCTACTGGTACTTCTACCAGGACGGAAGCGTCGAGGGCGAGGTCCGACTGACGGGGTGTAACGCGACGGGACTGCTCGGCGAGGACGATCGGGAGACGGGGTACTCCGAGACGATCGGTCCGGGCCACAAGTCGATGCTCCACCAGCACGTGTTCAACTGTCGGCTCGATTTCGAGGTCGACGGCCCGACAAACACCGTCCGGGAGGTAAACCTCAAGGAAGTGCCTTACGGGCCCGACGGGTACGATCCGACGCCACACGCCGACGCCGACCGAAACCACCTGAACCCCCACGGGAACGCCGCCTACGTCGACCGCACGCGGTTCGAACGGGAGTCCGAGGCCAGGCGCCTGACCGATACCC
Organism: Natronococcus sp. A-GB1; assembly: GCF_029688845.1. Classification (GTDB taxonomy): domain Archaea; phylum Halobacteriota; class Halobacteria; order Halobacteriales; family Natrialbaceae; genus Natronococcus. Next base: position 202,724 of record NZ_JARUKW010000005.1, read on the forward strand.
ACGCGGGTCGCTACTGGGAAATCGTCAACGAGGACGTCCGGAACGACGCGACGGGCGAACCGGTCGGCTATCGATTGGTCGGCGGGGACGGGACGAACACCGCGTTCCCGATGCAGGCCGGCTCCGGCGTGGTGAAACGGGCCGGCTTCGCGAAGAAACACCTCTGGGTCACGCGGTACGACGACGACGAGCGCTACCCCGCGGGCGAGTACCCCAACCAGAACCCCGGCGGCGAGGGGCTGCCGGCCTGGACCGAGGCGGACCGCTCGATCGCGAACGAGGACCTCGTCGTCTGGTACAACCTCTGTCAGACCCACGTCTCGGTACCGGAGGACTGGCCGATCCTGCCCGCGAAGATGGTCTCGTTCAAGCTCCAGCCCGCCCACTTCTTCGAGGAAAACCCCGCGATCGACGTCCCGCCGGAGCACGCGATCAAGGACGTCGAGCAGTGGAAGACCGACCGCCAGGAGTCGATGGAACTCGACGAGTGATACGGATCGCCGTCTCGAGCGACTGCCGGGCGTCGTTCGGCCCGCCCTCGTCCCCGTAGAACAGCGTTCATGAATCCGATCGGTCGAGACGAGGGGCCCGAAACCGCCACCGGCCGGCCGTCAGTTTTCGTTCGTGAGCGACGGCTTGACGACCGCGAGAAAGAGGAAGTACGCGAGCGCGGCGACGACGATCGAGACGGCGAGGACGGTCACGCCGACGAATCCCTCGAGTGCCGCCTCGGGCCGCTCGAAGAGGTACGCGCCGCCCTCGATGGCGAACACGACCAGCCCGCCGTAGACCGCGGTAAACGCGACCGCCCGGACGAGCGCTTCCCCGTCGTACCCTGGGCTTCGAAAGAGTTCGACCACGAACAGCAACGCGAGCGCCAGCACGTAGAACGGCTCGGGCACGGCCCCGAAACCAACGGCGCTCACGGCGAGGTAGCCGTAGTACGCGAGCGCGAGCAACACCCCGCCGAGCAGGGTCATCGAGAAACCGTACCCGCTGGCGTCGTCGACCGCCGGCGTCGTGAACTCTATCCCGTCGCTCGCGTCGTCGGCCGGGGTCGAATCCGGCCCGGCGGTCTCGTCGTCGGACATAGCTCTACACGTTGACTCGACACCCATCCTTAGAAACATTCGGTATATTATATCTGGAGTCGCGGGCGGCGACGTCCCCGCGGTCACCGACCGTCCCTTAGTGCGCCCGTTCGAGGTCCTCGAGAAGCGGAAGACCGAACGCCGGGAGCCGATCGAACTCGAGGAGTGGGTCGAGCCGGGTCCGCTTGGGAGTACGACCGCGGTCGGCGTTTCGAGGAGGGGAACTCCGAAACGGAATTGTCGAGGGAGGGCACGCGGTCCTGTCGCCCAACGGAACCCGCCGAACGTCGATTTCGACTACGGTACCGCTCGAAACGCCCGCCGTGACCGTCCGTAACGGCCGGCGCTACTCGTCCTCGAAGTCCTCGAACTCGAGATCCAGTTCGTCGAAGAGCTCGACGACCAGCTCGTAGTCGTCCCTGTCGGCCTCCTCGATGCCGGTAAACCAGAGCTCGTAGTCCTCGTCGACGTCCTCCGGGATGAGATCCTCCTCCTCGGCGTCGAGCAGCGCCTCCCTGACGTCGTCGCGAACGGGCTCGTCCCAGTCGCTCCGGGCCGCGATCGGCGCTCGGGGGAGCGGATCCGAGACGGCGACCAGCTGTAGTTCCTCCGCCCCGTCCTCGAGGGCGCTCCCCGCGTCGTCGTACTCCGCAGAGTGTTCGACGAACTCCTCGTGTTCGTCGAACTGCTCCTGGGGGATCTGCGGCGCGGAGGCGAACGCACCCGTCGCCGCGGCCGCGACGGTGTCGTCGTTGATCATCTGTTCGCGGGTCGTATCGTGGTCGTCCGCGGTCTGGATCTCCAGATCGTTCGCGTCGCCCTGCGGGAAATCACCGATGTCTAGCCCGGCCTCGCTCAGCATCATCGACGGCGCGAGCGTGCCGCTGAACGACAGGAGCGCGCCGGTGGCCATCGTCTCACCTTCGAGGTCGTCGATGGTTTCGATGTCGCTGTCCGGTGTGGTGATGATCGTCGAGAAGTACAGCGGCCCGCCGAAGGCCGTCCGCATGCCGAGGACGTCGGCGAACTCCTGGCTCCCCGGGAGCCCAGTCGGTGACGTGTCTGCGATCTCGGCCTGGTTGGTGTTGAGCGCCTCGAAGGTCTCGACGTAGCTGCCGGCGCGGATCAGTTCGATTTCGGCGCCGGTTTCCTCCTCGAGGTACTCCTTCATTGGCGTGTACTCCTCGACGATGTCGGTCTGCTCCTCCGCGGGATTGAGGACGAACCGAACCGGATCGTCGTCCTCCCTGCCGCCGCCGTCGCCCTCTCCGAGACAGCCGGCCAGTCCCGCAAAGGCGGCCCCGCCGGTCGCGGTCAGAAACGTTCGCCGAGTGCTGGTACCAGGGCGTGGTAGCTTCGCCATATCCCGTACCGAGAGTCGATCAGTATAAAATCAACGAGATTCACTCGTGGTCGTTCACGTGTGGGGTACCGACGAGCGGGTCGGAGTAACGGGCGAAATGCACACCCGTCCGGGAAACGGAGATCGAGGGAACTCGAGCCTCCCTGAACCTACCGCGCGTCCTCGAGATCCTCGAGCGCGTCGGGGTTCTCGATGCTACTCATGTCGCCGAGATCCTCGCCGGTGTAGGTCGCTTCGATCGCCCGCCGGATGATCTTGCCCGACTGGGTCTTGGGGAACTCGTCGACGAACAGCACCTCGCGCGGCCGGAACGGTTTGCCGAGCTCCTCGCCGACCTGCGCACGAAGCTCCTCGCGGAGGTCGTCGCTCTCCTCGCGGCCGTCCTCGAGGATGACGTAGGTGACGACCGCAGTGCCCGTGGTGTCGTCGGGGGCGCCGATCGCCGCAGCCTGGTTGACGGCGTCGTGATCGATCAGCGCGCCCTCGACCTCGGCGGGGCCGACCTTGCGGCCCGCGACGTTCAGGGCGTCGTCGGCCCGGCCGTGGAGGAACCAGAAGCCGTCGGCGTCCTTCTGGGCCCAGTCGCCGTGGTTCCACATGTCGTCGAACCGCGACCAGTACTCCTCGAGGTAGCGCTCATCGCCCGACCACAGCGATTTGGTCATCGACGGACACGAGTCGCGGGCGACGAGGTAGCCCCGTTCGTTCTCCTCTCTGACCGACTCGCCAGTGGCGTCGACGATGTCGATATCCATGCCGAGACCGGGGCCACCGAGCGTACACGGTTTGAGGGGTTCGCTCGGCATCGGCATCAGGAAACAGCCACAGATCTCGGTGCCGCCGGAGATATTGACGATCGGCGCCTCGCTGCCGCCGACGTGCTCGTAGAACCACCGCCAGGATTCGGGGTCCCAGGGCTCGCCCGTCGACCCCAGCAGTCGGAGCGAGGAGAGGTCGTGATCCTCGAGCCACTCGTCGCCGTGCTTGCGAAGCGCTCGGATCGCCGTCGGCGAGATGCCGAACTGGGTCAGCTCGTGGCGGTCGATCATCTCCCAGAACCGGTCGGGTTCGGGGTGATCGGGCGCACCCTCGTACATGAAGACGGTGCCGCCGAAGGTGTGGGTGCCGATCAGCGTCCAGGGACCCATCATCCAGCCGATGTCGGAGACCCAGAAGAACCGATCCGAGGGCTTGAGATCCATCCCGAAGTGGACCTCCTTCGAACACTGGACCTGGACGCCCGCGTGGGTGTGGACGATCCCCTTGGGCTTCCCGGTGGTCCCCGACGAGTACAGCAGCATCGACTCCTGATCCGCCGGGAGGGACTTCGTCTCGTACTCGTCGGACTGGCTCTCGACGGCGTCGGCCCACCACTCGTCGCGGTCGTCGGTCCAGGGAACGTCGCCGTCGTCATTGCTACCCAACCGATCGAAGACGATCACGTCCTCGACGTAGCCGGCCTCCTCGATCGCCTCGTCGGCCGACCCCTTCAGACGGACGGGGCTCCCCCGGCGGTAGAAGCCGTCGCCGGTGAACAGCACCGAACACTCCGAGTCGGCGATCCGAGTCGCCGTGGCGTCGACGCCGAAGCCCGAGAAGATCGGCACCGCGATGGCGCCGACCTTGAAACAGCCGTAGAGGATCGCGGCGACCTCGGGGACCATCGGCATGTAGAGCCCGACCGTATCGCCCGTCTCGATCCCTCGCTCCTCGAGGGCGTTCGCGACCTGATTCGACTGGCGACGAAGCTCGTGGTACGTAATCTCGCGAACCTCGCCGTCCTCACCCTCCCAGATAGTGGCGACCTTGTTTCGCCGCTCCTCGTCGCGGGCGGCGTGGCGGTCGGCGACGTTGTGGGCGAGGTTGAGCTCGCCGCCAGGGTACCAGTCGGTGAACTGGGGCCCTTCGCTGTTATCCCTGACCTCGTCGTACTCCTCGTAGAACTCGATCCCGAGGTAGTCGACCAGCTCGTCCCAGAACCAGTCGACGCCGCTCTCGGACTCGCCCTCGAGTTCGGTCGTCGTCCGCTCGATCAGCGCCTCGTAGTTGTCGATCCCGTACTCCCGCATGAACGCGGCGACGTTGGTCGACTCGACGAACTCCTCGCTCGGTTCGTGAACGATCTCGTCGACGTCTTCCAGACTGGTGGTTTCTCCCATTGGACTCTCACTCGTATGTTAGCGTCATGCCCCCATCAAACAACAGGTCGCCACCGTCAAGGTGTCGGCCGAGATCCGAAAAGCCGAGGACGAAGAGGTTGCCGACGTCGATCGGTTCCATCATCTCCTTGACCCGGGATTGGCCGACCATCACGTCCTCGATCACCTCCTGGACGCTGATACCGCGTTGCTCGGCGGTGTCCTCGAGCTGGGCGGTCACGAGCGGGGTCTTCACGTAGCCCGTACTCACTGAAAACGAGCGGATCTTACCGTTGCCCTCGGCGGCGATCGACTGGGTGAGCCCGCGCAGCCCGAACTTCGAGACGTTGTACGCGACCTTGTCGCTGGTGACGTAGTGGGCGTGGACCGACGCCATATTCCCGACACAACCCTGTCCGTTCTGGGTGTCCCGGAAGTGGGGCATACACAGCTTCGAAAGGTACAGCGGCGCCCGGAGCATGATCTCGTGGAGCATATCGTAGGTCTCCATCGGGAACTCCTCGATGGAGTCGATGTGTTGCATCCCGGCGATGTTCGCGAGATACTTGAGATCGCCCAGCTCGGCGGCCTCGGCAACCATCCGCTCGATGTCGTCGTCGACCGTGAGATCGCCCACGATCGGCACGATCTTCCCCTCGAGACCCAGCTCTTCGCCGCGAGCGACGGTCTCTTCGAGGCCGGACTCGTCGATGTCCGTGATCGCGACGGTGAGGCCGTTGCCTGCGGCCGCCAGCGCGGTCGCCTGGCCGATACCGGATCCACCACCCGTGACCAGACAGACGTTTCGGTCGGTAAAGGAATCGTCCGAGATCGTGTGAATATCTTCCCGCGTGATCGTCGGCGGGCTCACTTTGTCCTGAGGCATACCGTGTAGGTGGGTCGCAGGGCGCTAAAGCGACCCTGTTAACATATCAACGGCGGTCGTCGACCCGCCGTCGCGGCCACAGTCGGCGCCGACCGCAAATGCGAACGATTAATATCCGTATTATGGTTATAATGTACCGTGCTATGATCGACCTCGATCTCGACATGCGGCAGTACGACTGCCCGTTCATCGACACGACCGACGACGTCGACGTCGCGTTCTCGGCCGTCCAGTGGCAGCTCGACACGGACGCCGAGAAGCTCGAGACGCGGCTCATTGCGAAGGGAGAGTCGGCGGCGGCGCTCGACCAGGGACTCCACGAGCTTCGGACCCACCCGAACATGCGCGACTGTTACATCCTCACGAAACGGGACAACGTCGCTCAGATCGGGACGACGATCGAACAGACGAACGCGATGCGGGCGATCCAGGAAAACGACGGCTACATCACTGGTCCGTTCCGGATCGAGGACGGCCGCGAGCGATGGCACGTCGGCTTCGACGACGACGACGCCGAGGACCGCACCCTCGCTGAACTCGAGCGACACAACGACTACGAGGTCGAGGGCCGAGACCAGTTCGGTCCGACGACGCTGTTCGATCTGCTCGAAAACTCCGACAGCGCGCTGCGCTTGCTCGAGGGCTGTCGTTCCCTCACCGAGACCGAACAGGAGACGTTCGAGGTCGCCTCAAAGAACGGCTACTACGAGACGCCCCGCGAGACGACGCTCGACGAGCTGGCCGACCACTTCGACATCTCGAAGACCGCCGTCTCGATGAATCTACGACGCAGCGAGCGCAAGATCCTAAAGGCCGCACTGGGTGCGATCGAGGGGATGGACGATCACGACGAGCTGTAGTTTGGTACAGATTCACAGTAAGTTACCAGAACTGTTAGTTGTGTCTGACGTACGTTTATGGTTCCGGACCATTCCCTAGATGGTATGTCGAACAACCGCGTGGAGCAACTCGAGTCGACCGTCGCCGAACTCGAGTCGACCGTCGAGGGACTGACGAGCGAACTTATCGAAGCGAAAGAACGAATTCGCGTCCTCGAGGCCGAACTGGACGCCGACACGCCGACCCGCGTTCCGGAGCGGCGAAGCGAGAGCGAGGAGCCAGTCGACGAGGAGCCACCCGAACAGTCGGAGTCGTCGGACGACGCTACCCCCGAAGCCGAGCCGGAATCGGACGAGGACGGCGAGAGCGACGCCGACGAAACGGAAGACTCAGGTAGCGACGACATTATCGTCGCATAACCGCATCGCAGCCGGGCCGAGACGGCCGAGTTGACGGAGGATTCGAGAAGGGTATGTACATCAAGGCGCTCGTCTTAGACAACTTCAAGAGCTTCGGACGCAAGACCAAGATTCCGTTCTACGAGGACTTCACCGTTGTCACCGGACCGAACGGCTCCGGGAAGTCGAACATCATCGACGGGGTGCTGTTCGCGCTGGGGCTCGCACGAACACGGGGGATCCGCGCCGAGAAGCTGACCGACCTCATCTACAACCCCGGTCACGAGGACGACGCCGCCTCGAGCGGTCCCCGCGAGGCGACCGTCGAGGTGATCCTCGACAACTCGGATCGAACGCTCGAGCGTTCCCAGGTCGTCAACGCCGCCGGCAGCGACGACGTCGGCGACGTCGACGAGATCCGCATCCGTCGCCGGGTCAAGGAGACCGAGGACAACTACTACTCCTACTACTACCTCAACGATCGCTCGGTCAACCTCTCTGATATTCAGGACCTGCTCGCACAGGCCGGCGTCACCCCCGAGGGGTACAACGTCGTCATGCAGGGCGACGTCACCGAAATCATCAACATGACGCCCTACGCCCGCCGGGAGATCATCGACGAGATCGCGGGTGTCGCGGAGTTCGACGCGAAGAAAGAAGACGCCTTCGCGGAGCTCGAGACAGTCCAGGAGCGGATCGACGAGGCCGAACTCCGGATCGAGGAGAAACGAACCCGGCTCACGCAGCTCGAGGACGAACGACGGGAGGCGCTTCGCTACCGACGGCTCCGTCGCGAGAAGGAGGAGTACGAGAGCTACAAGAAGGCCAGCGAGCTCGAGGAAAAACGCGAGGAGCTCGACGGGCTCGAGGCGACCGTCGACGAGCTCGAGGACGAACTCAAGGGACTCCGGCGCACGTTAGACGAGCGCCAGGGAACGGTCGTTCGCCTCCAGGAGGATCTCGAGGATTTGAACGCCGAGATCGAGCGGAAAGGCGAGGACGAACAGCTCCGGATCAAAGGCGAGATCGAGGAGATCAAGGGCGACATCTCCCGGCTCGAGGACAAGATCGAGGCCAGCGAGGAACAGATCGAGGCCGCCGAATCCGACCGACGGGAGGCGTTCGTCGGGATCGACCGCAAGCAGGAACAGGTCGACGAGCTCGACGCCGATATCCGCGAGCACAAACTCGAGAAGGCGTCGGTCAAGACCGAGATCGCCGAGCGCGAGGCCGAACGCGACGAACTCGAGGCCGAGATCGACGCCGTCGACACCGAGTTCGACGAACTCAAGGCGGACCTCGCCGATCGCAAGGAGGACCTCGAGGCGGTCAAAACGGAACGAAACGATCTCCAGCGCGAGCAGGATCGGCTGCTCGACGAGGCCCGCCGACGCTCGAACGCCATCAGCGAGAAAGAGGCGACGATCGAGGAGAAACGCGAGGAGCTTCCCGAACTCGAGGAACGGGAGTCGGACCTCGAACGCGAGCTGCAGAAAGCCGAGACGAACCGCGAGAACATCGCGAGCGTCGTCGACGACCTGAAAGCCGAGAAGCGCCGAACCCAGTCCGAACTCGACGAACTCGACGACGAGATCCAGGCGAAACAACAGGAGTACGCCGAACTCGAGGCCAACGCCGGCGAGAGCGGCGACTCCTCCTTTGGCCGCGCGGTGACGACGATTCTGAACGCGGGGGTCGACGGCGTCCACGGCGCGGTCGCACAGCTGGGGTCGGTGCCGGGCGAGTACGCCGTCGCCTGCGAGACCGCCGCGGGCGGCCGACTCGCGAACGTGGTCGTCGACGACGACGGCGTCGGTCAGCGGTGTATCGAACACCTCAAATCGCGCAACGCCGGGCGCGCGACCTTCCTCCCGATGACCGACATGCACGAGCGACGACTCCCGTCGGCGCCGACCGATCCCGGTATCGTCGGCTTCGCGTACGATCTGGTCGAGTTCGACGAGCAGTACGCGGGGATCTTCTCGTACGTGCTCGGCGATACGCTGGTCGTCGAGGACCTCGAGACGGCCCGCTCGTACACGGGCGACTACCGGATGGTCACCCTCGACGGCGACCTCGTCGAGAAAAGCGGCGCGATGACCGGGGGCTCCCGGAAGGGCTCTCGGTACTCCTTCACCGGCGGCGGCGAGGGCCAGCTCGAGCGCGTCGCGAAACGGATCACCGACCTGCAAGAAGAGCGCGAGGAGCTGCGTGAGGAGCTGCGGAGCGTCGAGGATCGCCTCGACGACGCTCGCGACCGGAAGACCGACTCGGCCGACGAGGTCCGCTCGATCGAGAGCGAACTCGAGCGCATCGAAAGCGACCGCGAGACGGTTCGGGACGAGATCGACGACCTCGAGAGCGAACTCGAGGAGCTTCGCGGGGAGCGCGAGTCGGTCGACGAGCGGATGACCGAAATCTCCGACGAGATCGACGCGAAGACCGAGCGGATCGAGGCGATCGAGGCCGACATCGACGAGCTCGAGACCGAACTCGCCGACTCGAAGATCCCCGAACTCACCGCGGAGATCGAGGAGCTCGAGGCCGAGATCGACGAGCGCGAAGAGCGCATCGACGACCTCGACGGCAAACTCAACGAGCTTCGCCTGGAGAAGGAGTACACCGAGGACGCGATCGAGGAGCTCCACGACGACATCGAGGAGGCCCAGAATCGGAAGGCCGACCACGAGGAGCGGATCGACGACCACGAGGCGACGATCGAGGAGAAACGCGAGGAGCTCGAAGGGAAACACGAGGCCGTCGCGACACTCGAGGACGAGCTGACCGAGCTCAAGGCCGACCGCAGCGAGCTCAAGGAGGAGCTCGCCGACGCCCGAACGAAACGCGACCAGCAACAGGACCGGGTCAACGCCGTCGAGAGCAAGCTCGAGGACAAGCGGGGTCGGCTCGAGGACCTCGAGTGGGAGATCGAGAGCCTCGAGGCCGAGGTCGGCGACTACGATCCCGAGGACGTGCCCGACCACGAGACGGTTCTCGAGACGATCGAGCTCCTGGGAGCCGACATGGAGGCGATGGAACCGGTCAACATGCTCGCGATCGACGAGTACGACGAGGTCCGGGAGGATCTCGCGGAGCTCGAGGAGGGGAAGGCGACGCTGGTCGAGGAGGCAGACGGCATCCGGGACCGGATCGAGCAGTACGAGACCCAGAAGAAGCGGACGTTCATGGACGCCTACGAGGCGATCGCCGGTCACTTCACCGAGATCTTCGAGCAGCTCTCGGAGGGGACCGGATCGCTGCACCTGGAGAACGAGGACGACCCCTTCGAGGGCGGGTTGACGATGAAGGCCCAGCCGGGCGACAAGCCGATCCAGCGCCTGGACGCGATGTCGGGCGGCGAGAAGTCCCTGACCGCGCTTGCGTTCATTTTCGCGATCCAGCGGCACAACCCGGCGCCGTTCTACGCGCTCGACGAGATCGACGCCTTCCTCGACGCGGTCAACGCCGACCGGGTGGGCGAGATGGTCGACGAGCTCTCCGGGGACGCCCAGTTCGCGGTCGTCTCCCACCGCTCGGCAATGCTCGACCGTGCCGAGCGCGCGATCGGGGTGACGATGCAGCGGGACAACGTGAGCGCGGTGACCGGTATCGATCTGGGCGACGGGGAGGCGACGGAGGTTCCGGCCGATGACTAGCGACTCCGACGACGAGATTCCGCTGAATATCGCCGGACACGACGAGCGAGCCCGAGCGAGCGACGAGGATGCCGTGTTCGAGTTCGACGACGGGGAGGTCGGGCCGGTCGACGACGATGGTGACGACGACGAGAAGGTCGAGCCCGTCGAACTGCTCGTCCAGCTCGCCGAGAACGGGGAGATCGATCCCTGGGACATCGACATCGTTGAGGTAACTGATCGGTTCCTCGAGGCGCTGGACGACGCGGACCTGCGGACCTCGGGTCGGGCGCTGTTCTACGCCAGCGTCCTGTTGCGGATGAAAAGCGACGAGCTGTTCGGTCCGGACGAGCCCGAGGAGGAGGAGCTGCCGCCGTGGGAGGCCCCCTTTGCCGACGAGACGCCGATTCAGGAGGGCGACGACGCGCCCGCGTTCGACCCCGTCGAGGGACTCGAGGCGGAGATGGAACGCCGTCTCGATCGAAAACAAGCCCGCGGAAAGCCCGAGACGCTCGACGAGCTGGTTCGTGACCTCCGGGACGCCGAGCGGGACACCTGGTGGAAGGAGTCCCGGAGCTACGACACGAGCGACTCGCCTCGGGGATACGACCGCGGCGTCCAGGAGCTGAGCTACCACGCGGAGGACCAGTTTCGGGTCGACGACGAGCCGACCAGCGACGACGTCACGCACACGACCCACGAGGAGGACATCGAGCGAGTGATCGACGACGTCGCGACCGAACTCGAGAGCCGGTACGAGCGGGGCCGCGAGGAGGTCCTGTACGCCGAGATCGACGAGGTCGGCGGCTCGCGCGTGATGACGTATCTCGCCGTGCTCTTTCTGTCACACCGAGGGACGATCACGCTCGAGCAGGACGAGCTGTTCGGTGATCTCTGGCTCCGGCGGGCCGACGCCGACACCGATCGGGCCGAGCCGGTAGCGAACTAACGGTCGTTGCAAAACTGGGAGCGGGTTCGGTCGGGCAAACCCGCACGCGAACCACTACAGACGAGGGAGAGACGTTACTGGGCGGTGAGACTGTTCGCCGATTCCACGAACTGTGAGAGGTTCGTGACGAGCGTGATCAGCGCGAACAGCGCCGTGATGATCGCCGCGAGGGCGACACCGGGGATCGAGAGGAGGCCGACCGCGGAGGCGAACAACAGGCTCGCGCTCGCGGCGACCGCGGTGACGTAGTACTCCCGGACCGCGCGATTGCTCGAGAGCTGGGAGTCGAGCTCCGCGGTTCCCTTCTCGGTCGCTTCGATGTAGGGCGCGAAGATCTCGAGGTTGTCGGTCGGTTTGACGATCCCGCGGGGCTGGTTGTACTCGACGACGCCTTCCTCGTCGAGTTTTGGCAGGTGTGACTGGTACAGCGGGATATACACACGCTGGCGCTCGGTCGAGGACAGCTCGGCGACGGTCGTGTCGTTCTCGCGAGCGGCGACGTACTCGGCGACGTCGCGCATCTTGACGGGACCCTCCTCCTCGAGGAGGTAGCGGATGGTGTCCCGCCGGCGATTGGTCTGGAGCAGGTGGAAGATGTCGTCACTGGAGAGGGTCGGCGTCTCGTCGGACGCCGTCTCTTCCTCGTCGTCCGATGAGTGGGCTGAGTGGTCAGTTTCGAGGGTCATGCTCTTCACTCGAACAGTGGTATCCGTACATACATAAAACTTTCCGTGACAATCTCAAATTTTGAAGATATACGTAACTATAGGATACTAATGAAGAATTAAACACTGAGAAAGTGCACAACTGTTGCACTTCGGGATCGGCAGTGTTTCGCCGATCGCCTCCTCGAACATATCGACGGGTTCGGTTCGTCTCGTACTTACGGAGAGGGGTGAGAGTGGCATAGGGGTTGCTCCAACGATATTTGGTATGGTACTCGCTGACAGGATTCGGATAGTATGACCATAACGCCCAGGCCTACCCTGCTGCCGGGACTCCTGTCGAACGCGGGAGTCACTATCCAGTCGATACGTCTCCGCTACGCGGTCGATAACGGACCGATTGTCGAACGGAAACGGTTCCAAGAAACGAACGAACCGCGGTAGTCGACGTGTTAGCGCCGATGGACCTCCGCTATCGGAGGTACTCGCCGGCCAGCAGATCGATCCGTTCGCGGGTCTCCTCGGGGATCGCGTCGGTCGGCGTGTTGATCGTTCCCTCCAGGGCGTTCCAGGCCTCGCTCTCGAAGTCCTCGGGCATCGTCCGAATCGCGTGCTCGATGACAGCGTTGATCGACTCCTGGTTCGCCTCGGCGTTCGCGAGCACCTCCTCGAGGCTGACCTCGCTGTCGTCCTTCCAGACGTCGTAGTCGGTGACGCCCGCGACGGTCGCGTAGCTTAGTTCGGCCTCGCGGGCCAGTTTCGCCTCCGGGATCGTCGTCATCCCGACGATATCCCACCCCTGTTCGCGGTAGAACTCGCTCTCGGCTTTCGTCGAGTACTGTGGTCCCTCGATACAGACGTAGGTGCCGTCCTCTGAGACGTCGGCGTCGGTCGCGTCGCGGGCGGACTCCGCGAGGTGTGCGGTCATCTCCGGACAGTACGGCTCGGCGAAGCTCATGTGGACGACCATGCCGTCGCCGAAGAACGTCGGCGTTCGGTGTTTCGTCCGGTCGTAGATCTGATCCGGAACGACCAGCGTTCGGGGCGGCAGGTCCTCGCGGAGGCTGCCGACGGCGTTCGTCGAGATCACGCGATCGACGCCGACCGACTTCAGCGCGTAGATGTTCGCCCGGTAGCTCGCCTGCGTCGGCGTGTGCTGGTGGTCGCCGCCGTGGCGCGGGAGGAAGGCGACCTCCCGACCGCCGAGTTCGCCGAGGGTCACGTCCTCGCTCGGTTCGCCGTAGGGCGTCGAGACGGACTCCGTCGAAACGTTCTCGAGTGGCAGTGCCTCGTAGATACCGCTGCCGCCGATGACACCAATGGTCATACGGTCACCTCGCGCGGGCGAGGACGTAAACGGTGTGGGTTCGGACCGACTACTCGAGCAGCCGCCACTCGCCGTGGTCGGCCATCTCGACGACCTCTCGTCGATCCATCTCCCGGAGAACTTCCTGAAGACGGTCGGGCTGGGCGATCTCCATCTCCATGCGCTCGATCCCGTGGTACTCCGAGAGGAAGTGGCGGATCTCCTCGCTGGTGAACTGCTCCCGGTCGGCCCGCTCCATCGCCCCCGAGATCAGATCGATCATGTCCTCGATGAAGTTCCAGGGGTAGACGACCCAGGTCCACTCCTCGAGGCACTCGCCGATGTAGTCGGGTTCGTACTCGCTGGTCTGAAGCAACTGGAGCGTCGCCGTTCGGACCTCGCCGGCGTTGCGCTCATCGACGTACTCGTGGGCGCGCTCGATCGAGCCGCCCGTGTCGGCGATGTCGTCGATGATGAGGACGTCCTTCCCCTCGACGCTGCCCTCCGGCATCGGGTAGCGAACGGTCGGCTCGCCGCTTTTCTCGGCCGTGCCGACGTAGTGTTCCATCTTCAGGCTCGTCAGGTCGTCCATCCCAAGGAAGTCACAGATGCAGCGCCCCGCGAACCAGCCGCCGCGGGCGAGTGCGACGATGACGTCGGGTTCGAAGTCGTCCCGGCGAACCTCGTCGCTGACGTCTCGACAGAGGCTGTAAATGTAGTCCCAGTTCGTTATGGTACAGTCGAAATCGTCCGGTAAGTCGGACATCTGGTAGCCACCTACCCGAAGGAATTCGTCCCGTCCCCATAAGTGGGACTAAACGGACGGCTTCTCGGTGTACGATAGACAGCCACACAGCTAAGATGGTTCGGTACAAATTAGTCATGGGTTCAAATTATGCCTAAAACACAGGATTTCGAGTACCTGCTCGAGTGCAAGAACGTGATCGGCGTCGATTACGACGAAAGCGAAAACGAGGTTCGGGTATTCGTCTCACAGAAGGAGCCACCCGGTACCCTCGAGGATAAAGACGACGTCGAGAAACGGATCCGCGAGGTCGGTGACGAGGATATCACCGTCGACGTCGTCGACGCCGGTTACGGCGAGGAACGACAGGGGTTCGACCCGTTGGCAACTCTCGAGGTGGTTCCCGAGGCCGCGGAGGGGCGAAGCGACCGCAAGCGCCCGGTGCCTGCCGGAGCGAGCGAGGCCAACGACGACCTGTCTGCGGGTACCGGAGGGCCCTACCCCGCGCGGGTTACGGGCGACGGCGAGGGCGCGGTCTGGGACGAGGCGGTCGAACCGGGTGAGCTGGTTCGGCTTTCGAACAACCACGTCTACGCGCGCTCGAACGAGGCCGAACTCGGCGAGTCGATCCTTCAGCCCTCGCCCCACGACGGCGGCGGACCCGACGACGAGGTCGGCCAGCTCGTGGGGTACGTTCCGGTCGAGGACGGCGTCGAGGTCGACGTCGCCGCGAGATCCGTCGACCCGGAGCGGGAGTCCGACCGGTATCACGAACTCGACGAGGCGTGGCCGACGAAGATCCGCCGGGACGAGTACGGTGACCTCCGCGACGAGACGCTGACCAAGACGGGACGGACGACGGGAGTAACCAGCGCCACCGTGGAGGCCACGAGCGCGACCGTCGAGGTCGAGTTCGGCGCCGAGCAGGGGTCGGTGACGCTGCGCGACCAGCTGATCACGGACTACATGTCCGAGGGCGGGGACAGCGGCTCGCCGGTCTTTCTCGAGAACGGCGAGCTCGTCGGTCTCCTGTTTGCGGGCTCGTTCCAGCAGACGATCTGCAACCGGATCGAGAACGTCGAACGGCAGCTCGGGGTGGAGATCCTCCTCGAGGAACCGGACGACGGTAACGGGGACGGAGACGACGACGAAGACGACGAAGACGACGAGGACGCCGATCGGGACGTTCCGGTGTACACGACGTCGTTCGAGACCGATCTCGAGATCGACCTTCGAGACGCGACGCTCGCACTCGAGTCGGTGACGTTCGACGAACAGCCGGAGCCAGGTGCAACGGTCGGCGGGACGGTCGTCGTGACGGCGACCGAGGCGGGTGAGTACTGGCTCGAGGTCGGTGACGAACGGAAAACGTTCGAGAGCGGTGGGGACGACGCGGAACACGAGATCGATGTGACGGTCCCCCTTCCGGACGACGCGGATTCGACGGTCACCGTGCCGATCCGCGGCGGCACGATCGGGTAAGAACCTACTCGACGGCTTCGGACCGCTATCTCCGAGTTCGTCGATCCGAGCGACGGACCGTGAGAGGGCGACGATGGATTGATGCGCCACGCGTTCGACCCCGACGTATGGAGACGATTCGGGTCCTGCAGGTCGACGCGTTCACCGACGAGGCGCTGACGGGCAATCCGGCCGGCGTCGTCCCCGAGGCCGACGGACTCACCGACGAGCAGATGCAGGCGATCGCCCGCGAACTGTCCCTGAGCGAGACTGCGTTCCTCCGCTCGAGCGACGACGCCGACCGCCGAATTCGGTACTTTACCCCCACACAGGAGGTCGATCTCTGCGGCCACGCGACGATCGGGAGCTACGCCCACCTCCACGACGAGGGCCTCGAGCCGGGAACGACGACCCTCGAGACGAACGTCGGCGTCCTCGAGATCGAACTCGAGGCCGACGGGACGGTCTGGATGACCCAGAGCGAACCGACGATCCGGGAGATCGACGTCGGCTACGACCGCGTCGCCGACGCGCTGGGCGTCGAGATGGCCGCCCTCGAGGGTGCCAGTGACGACATCCCGCTCGCGGTCGCCTCGACGGGGCTTCCGTTTCTGATCGTCCCGATAACCTATCTCTCCGATCTCGGCGCGGCCGATCCCGATATGGCCACTATCGAGGCGCTCACGGAGGAACTCGAGGCGACCGGGATCTACCTCTTCTCGTTCGACGCGCTCGATCGCGAGTCGACGCTGCACGGACGGATGTTCGCCCCCGGCGCCGGTGTTCCAGAGGATCCGGTCACCGGAACCGCGAGCGGTGCCGTCGGCGCGTACCTCGATCGGTTCGGCGCGTTCGACGACGACCTCCCCGACGAGCTCCGCCTCGAACAAGGCTACTACGTCAACCGTCCCGGAACGGTCTTCGTTCGGGTCGGCGACCGCGTCAGGGTCGGCGGCCGCGGCGTGACGGCACTCGACGGGAGCCTCGTCGTTCCCGACGACGACAGCGATGAAATAATCGAAGGCTGACAGTTCAAAATTGCCGCGGCTTCGACAAACTCATTCGGTCACGAGTTCTGAATCATGTGTGCCGTTCGCAACCTTCTTTAGCCGGTCGGGTGACCTTCCAGCTACAGATGGCTGTACTCTGGTTGGACGAGATCAGCGCCGGTGACCTCGAGAGAGTCGGCGGCAAGGGAGCTTCTCTGGGCGAGCTCACAGGCGCTGGACTTCCCGTCCCACCTGGTTTCGTCGTGACTGCGGACACCTACCGATCGTTCATCGAGAACGCGAACATCGACGAGGAACTGTTCGAGGTCGTCGACGTCGACGTCGACGATTCGAGTGCGCTCGCAGCGGCGGCCGAGCGCGCCCAAGAACTTATCCTCGAGACGCCGTTCCCCGAGGACGTCCGCGAGGAGATCCTCGAGGCCTACCGACAGGTCGGCGATTCCGGCGAGGAGGCGTTCGTCGCCGTCCGATCCTCCGCGACCGCCGAGGACCTTCCGGATGCCTCCTTCGCCGGCCAGCAGGAGACATATCTCAACATCACCGAGGACGACCTGCTCGACCGCGTTCGGAGCTGCTGGGCCTCTCTTTTCACCCAGCGGGCGATCTACTACCGACAGGAGAAGGGGTTCGACCACTCCGCGGTGAACATCGCCGTCGTCGTCCAGCAGATGGTCGAGGCCGAGAAATCCGGCGTCATGTTCACGAGCCACCCCTCGACCGGCGATCCGACGATGATCATCGAGGCCGCCTGGGGACTGGGCGAGGCCGTCGTCTCGGGGGCCGTTTCCCCGGACAACTACATCGTCCCGCGGGACGGCGGCGACACCGACGTCACCATCGCCGAAAAGAAGGTGATGCACGCCAAAGACGAGGAAACTGGTGAAACCGTCGAGCGCGAGGTCCCGGCGGACAAACGCACCGCCCGCGTCCTCTCGGACGACGAGATCGACCGGCTCGTCGAACTCGGCGAGCGCGTCGAGGATCACTACGACACCCCCCAGGACGTCGAGTGGGCGATCCTCGATGGCGAGGTCTTCATGCTCCAGTCGCGCCCGATCACGACGATCGACGAGAGTGACACAGACGCGACGAGCGCCGCCGATACCGGCGACATCACGGCGGGACTCACCGACGGCAGCGGGACGCAGGCTCGGGCCGCCGACAGCGCCGAGAGCGCGACCGGAGCCGGGACCGGCGACGTGGTGGTCGACGGGCTGGGCTCGAGTCCGGGTCGGGTCAGCGGCGCTGCCCGGATCGTCACCAAGCTCGACGAGCTCGACAAGGTCGGCGAGGGCGACATCATCGTCACCGAGATGACGATGCCCGATATGGTGCCCGCGATGAAACGCGCCGCCGGCATCATCACCGACGAGGGCGGAATGACCAGCCACGCAGCCATCGTCTCCCGCGAGCTCGGCGTGCCCGCCATCGTCGGTACGACCAACGCCACCAGCGCCCTCGAGGACGGCCAGGTCGTCACGCTCGACGGCGACAAGGGCTCGGTGCTCGAGGGTGACGTCGTCTCGCCCGAGGAGGAGGCCGAACCCGTCGAGGAGGTACGCCCGCAGTCACCGGTCAAACCGATGACCGCGACCGAGGTCAAAGTCAACGTCTCCATCCCCGAGGCCGCAGAGCGCGCCGCCGCGACCGGCGCCGACGGCGTCGGCCTGCTTCGTACGGAGCACATGATCCTCTCGCTGAACCAGACGCCAGCGAAGTTCATCGAAGAGAACGGCGAGGACGCCTACATCAAGGAGCTCGTCCAGGGCGTTCGCGGCGTCGCCGACGAGTTCTACCCCCGACCCGTCCGAGTCCGGACCCTGGATGCGCCGACCGACGAGTTCCGCCAGCTCGAGGGCGGCGAGGACGAACCCCACGAGCACAACCCGATGCTCGGCTACCGAGGCATCCGCCGCTCGCTCGACCGACCCGAGGTCTTCGCCCACGAGCTCGAGGCATTTCGCCGGCTCTACGAGATGGGCTACGACAACGTCGAGATCATGTTCCCGCTGGTCAACGACGCCGAGGACGTCTACCGGACCAAACAGCTGATGACGGAGGCCGGGATCGACCCCGAGAAGCGCACCTGGGGCGTAATGATCGAGACCCCCGCCTCGGCGCTGGCCGTCGAGGGAATGGCCGAAGCGGGGATCGACTTCGCCTCCTTCGGGACCAACGACCTCACCCAGTACACGCTCGCGGTCGATCGGAACAACGAACACGTCGCCGATCGCTTCGACGAGCTTCACCCCTCCGTGCTCCGGTTGATCGGCGACGTCATCGAGACCTGCCGCGAACACGACGTCGACACGAGTATCTGCGGCCAGGCCGGCTCGAAACCCGAGATGGTCCAGTTCCTCGTCAACGAGGGGATTCACTCGATCTCGGCGAACATCGACGCCGTCCGCGATGTCCAACACGAGGTCAAGCGCGTCGAGCAGAAGCTGCTGCTCGACTCGGTGCGCTGATCGAGGACAGTCGTTCGGTTCGCGCTTTCGTGGCAGCTATCAGTCGATCGTTTCGGATCGAAGGTAGTCGGTAAGTTCAGCAACCGTCCGATCGACGAGGCTGCTCTCGATTCGTCCCTGCCGAAATTCGATATCACCGCGTTCGATCGTTTCGACGCTCCACGGCACGATACTACTCGACTCCGGTGTGCCACCTTCTATCCACTCGTCTTCGGCGATGTGAACGAAGCCGTCGTGCCACGTTCGAGTTGTCAGCGCGAGTACGACGTACTGTTCTCCGTGAAATGGGTGGTGCTCGTTGCTGATTATCAGCCACGGGCGAGCGTAGTCGCTTCCCTTGAACGGATCCGCTCCGTAGCAGACGTCACAGCGCTCGAGATCACTCGTCACTATCCGACTCGTCGTTCGGCGTCTCCGCGTCGGCTGCATGCGCTCGCCACGCATCCTTGTCCTCGGATCCGTATCGTTCGTTCAGCCGTTCGGTCGCCCGTCGGTATCGGTCGAACGACCGAATCCGTTCTCGGTCGCCGATCGCCCAGTATTCACCCTTATGACGGACGAGATCGCGGTCCTTGAGCCGACCGAGGACGGTGCTAATCGAGTTCCGGTTGATTTCCGTCCGGTCGGCTATCTCCGTCGCTTTGAACGCGTGATCGTCGTTCGCGATTAGAAATTGCAGGACCTTCTCCGGGTTACTTAGCTCCTGGAGTTCGTCTTCGGGTGTGTTCTCGAACGTTTCCATGTCGATCGCCATACGTGCTCTTACCGTCGATCACCCGTAAGTGTTCCTAGCGTAGCTTTGTATGGATGTAACAATGTATCTACCATCGATCGAGCAGGCCGCCACTCTCGAGGACCCAGTTCGGGAAGAACGCAACTACTAAGCGGCTGACCCGACTGCTGAGTGATATGCAAGCGGAGCCGCAGGCGTTCGACCGGGTGCTGTCCTCGATGTGTACGACACCCCACCCGGACGCGCGCGATGTGGCCGAACGGTTTCTCGCGACGAACCCCGGCGATCCCGCCACCTACCAGCGGGTCGCGGCCCTCGAGGACGACGCCGTCGCGATGCTTGGGGAGCTTGCCGGCCTCGAGGATCCCGCCGGCTACGTCGCAAGCGGCGGAACGGAGGCGAACATCCAGGCCGTCCGGATCGCTCGCGAGCGAGCCGACTCGCCGAGGCCGAACGTCGTCGTGCCCGAGTCGGGCCACTTCAGCTTCCAGAAGGCCGCCGACGTGCTCGAGGTCGAGCTGCGGCTCGTGCCGACAGACGACGATCACCGCGTAGATCTCGAGGCGGTTCGGGCCAGCGTCGATGCCGACACCGCCCTGATCGTCGGCGTCGCCGGCACCACGGAGTACGGCCGGGTCGATCCGATCCCCGAACTCGGTCGAATCGCCGACTCGGTCGGTGCCCTGTTGCACGTCGACGCCGCCTGGGGCGGGTTCGTTCTTCCCTTCACGGATCACGAGTGGCACTTCGGCCACGCGACCGTCGACACGATGGCGATCGATCCCCACAAGATGGGCCAGGCCGCGATTCCGGCGGGCGGATTGCTCGCCCGTTCCGACAAGCTGCTCGACGAACTGGCCGTCGACACGCCCTACCTCGAGTCGACCGCCCAGGCCACACTAACTGGAACTCGGTCGGGTGCGGGCGTTGCCAGTGCCGTGGCGGCGATGGAGGCGCTGTGGCCCGAGGGCTACCGCGAACAGTACGTTCGCTCCCAGCACAACGCCGAGTGGCTGGCCGACGCCCTCGAAAAACGCGGGTACGAGGTCGTCGATCCTTCTCTGCCGCTGGTGGCGGCGACGGTCCCTCGAGCGACGTTCGACGCGCTCCGGGCGAAGGGGTGGCGAATCTCCAGGACCGCAACGGGCGAGCTTCGAGTCGTCTGTATGCCCCACGTCACCCGCGAGATGCTCGCCTCCTTCGTCGGGGAGCTGGATCGACTCGAGGTGCGTGCGAGCGTGCCCGTCGCGAGCGACGACTGAGAAAGACTCGAGAGCGCTACTGCATCGCCTTGACCCAGCCCGGAACCGAGGCCATCCCCTCCTTGTCCTCCCAGCCGTGCTCGCGGAGGTAGGTCTCGAAATCGGTGAACTCGAAGCCGAAGCGATTTTCGAGTCCCTCGAGATCCGCACTGTAGCCGACCTCGTTGAACCACTCGCACATGACGGTAAACTCCTCGCCGAAGGAGTCGTAGGCGTCCTCGATCGGGACGTGGACGGGTTCGACGTCGCGGCCCGTCACCTCGGAGAGGGTGTTGGCCGCTTCCGCCAGCGTGAGTTCGTCGCCCGCGAGTTCGATGCGCTCGCCGACGAACTCGTCCGGGCTTGCGAGCGCGACGGCGGCGGCGTGGCCGACGTCGTCGGTGTCGATCATCTGCAGGGAGACGCCCTCCTCGAGGGGCAGCGCGATCTGACCGTCCTCGACGACGTCCTCGGCGAACGCCTCGAAGTTCTGGAAGAAGAACACGGGGCCGAGGACCGTCATCGGGAGCTCGAGGTCCTGGGCGTACTCGTCGATCTCCTGTGCCGAGTCGAAGTGGGGGACGCCGGTGTCCTCCCAGTGGCTGCCGACGCCGCTGAGGACGAACTGGTCGACCCCCTCATCGGCGGCGACCTCGGCGATGTTTTTGCCCTGCTGGACCTGTGCGTCGTAGCCCTGTGTCCAGAAGTTGGTGACGGCGAAGACGGCGTCGGCCTCGGCGACGTGGGGGGCAAGCGACTCCTTCTCGTCCAGATTGCCTTCGACCATCGTTACCCCTCGCTCGGACAGCGCCTGGGCCGTCTCGCTCGAGGCGTCCCGCGTGAGTCCGTAGACGTCGAACTCGGTGTCGCTCTCGAGCAGGTGATCGACGACCGCGCCGCCCTGGTTACCGGTCGCGCCGGTGACGAGAACGCTCGTGCTCATGTTCCACCCCGTTCGTCGGTCGCGGTCGGTGCGGCGAACTCGGCTCGAGCGGCGGCGGTTTGTGGTTGCATTACGTTACCTGATTCGCCACGTAACCATATACGCGTTTGGCGACACCGAAGATACCACGTAACACCGGTGTTATCGGCCCGTGTGCGCCGAGCCGTCGCTGTCCGGAAGCTCGGTTCGAAAAGAGCGAAACGCAGACCGGGAACGGGAAGAGACGCTCCGTTCGTTACGCGCCGTTTTTCTTGCAGATCTCGAGGAAGTTCTCGAAGATCTCCTCGCCCTCCTCGGTGTGTGCCACTTCAGGATGCCACTGGACGCCGTAGAGGTCGCGATCGGCGTCGCTCATCGCCTCGACGTCACAGACGTCGCTGCGTGCGGTGCGTTCGAACCCGTCGGGGAGTTCGGTGACCTCGTCGGCGTGACTCGCCCAGACTCGCGTCTCGGGGTGGAGACTGCCCGTGAGCGGATCGTCCTCGTCGACGATCTCGACGGTCACGTCGGCGTAGCCGCCGTACTCGCCGCTGCCGACCGAGCCGCCGAGCTCCGTCGCGATCAGTTGCATCCCAAGACAGATCCCCAGGACGGGGACGTCCGACTCGAGGTATTCCGCCGAACGGCCGATCCGATCCATGTCGGGACCGCCCGAGAGGACGACGCCGTCGGCGTCGACGTCCGCGGGATCCGTCTCGTTGTCGATCAGTTCCGCCTGGACGCCGAGGTCCCGAAGCGCCCGCTGCTCGAGGTGGGTGAACTGTCCGTGGTTGTCCACCACGACGATCTTCGTCATTACGACGGTATAGCCAGTCGGCCGGTAAAAGCGGACCGGAACCGCGAGTTCGTCGGTACGTTTATGGACGCCTCCCCGGTTCGTACCCACATGGCAATCGATACACGCGAATTCGAGCATCCCGCCTGGCTCACCGCGGGAAGCACCGTCGCTGGCTACCTCCTGATCATCGCCGTGCTGACGGCGGCGCTGTTCGTGGTGCCGTGGCTCGTCTTCGCCGCGCTGTAAAGAGAAGACGACGGGACGAGTCGACCCGGCAGTTCGATTAGGCGAACGTCTTCGAGACCTCGTCGGTCTCGTCGGTCTCGGCCTGAACTTTCTCCCAGGCGCCGCGGAAGTCCTCCATCCGGATCTCGGTGCGGTCGTCGCGGATGGCAAACATCCCGGCCTCGGTGCAGATCGCCTTGACGTCGGCGCCCGACGCTTCTTCGGCCTCGGCGGCCAGCTCCGAGAAGTCGACGTCGTCGGCGACGTTCATGCCGCGAGTGTGGATTTCGAAGATGATCTCGCGGCCCTCCTGGTTGGGCTTGGGGACCTCGATGAGGCGGTCGAATCGGCCCGGCCGGAGGATCGCGCGATCGAGCATGTCGAAGCGGTTGGTCGCGGCGATGATGCGGATCTCGCCGCGGTCCTCGAAGCCGTCCATCTCGCTGAGGAGTTGCATCATCGTCCGCTGGACCTCGGCGTCACCCGACGTTTTGGACTCCGTGCGTTTGGCGGCGATGGCGTCGATCTCGTCGATGAAGATGACGGCCGGCTCGTGCTCGCGGGCGACCTTGAACAGGTCCCGCACGAGCTTTGCGCCCTCGCCGATGAACTTGTGTACGAGTTCGGAGCCGGCCATCTTGATGAAGGTGGCGTCGGTCTGGTTGGCGACGGCCTTCGCGAGCATCGTCTTCCCGGTTCCCGGCGGGCCATAGAGCAGGACGCCGCTCGGCGGCTCAATGCCGACATCGTCGAACATCCCGGGCTTCTCGAGGGGCATCTCGACGGTTTCACGCACTTCCTGCATCTGCTCCTCGAGGCCGCCGATGTCCTCGTAGCTGACCTCGGGGCTCTCGGTGACCTCCATCACGCGGGCCCGGACGTCGGTCTCGTTCGAGAGGGTCTTGACGATCGACAGCGAGTTGTTGACGGCCACGCGGGCGTCGGGTTCGATGTCCTCGCGCATCTCCTCGGTCACTTCGGT
Source organism: Natronococcus sp. A-GB1 (assembly GCF_029688845.1). Classification (GTDB taxonomy): domain Archaea; phylum Halobacteriota; class Halobacteria; order Halobacteriales; family Natrialbaceae; genus Natronococcus. The sequence goes on from NZ_JARUKW010000005.1 coordinate 226,581, forward strand.
CAGCGCTTCCTGGTTGTTCCCGTGTTGTTTGATAATAACGCCTTCGTCCGTCAGTTCCTGGACCGTGGCGACAAACAGGGGAGACTGCTTGAGCTTCTTGTTCTCGTGGGTAAGCCGCTCGAGCTTCTGCTGATACTTGTTGTTCTCGGCGTTCGCATCGAGGAGCTTGTCGCGCATCTCCTCGTTTTGCGACTCGAGAATCTCTAACCGATCCTCGAGTGCCTGGATTTTCTCCTGTTGGGACGCCTCGTCCTCGTCGTAGGGGAGGTCGACGTCGTCCACAGTGTCGCTCATCACTCGTGAGTTGGGTGTTGGCTCATAAGAGGCTTCGGGTAACTACAGCCCCGCCGGAATATTACCATAGGACATAGAATGAAACAGAAAATATTATCAGGCCGTATTCGCAATGGGAGTACAGGATGAGTTCTCTAGAGTCGCCACAGCCCGAACCCACGAACCGGGGGTCGTGGGACGACGTCCGCGAGCTCCCGCCGAGTGCGAAACTTGTCGCGAAAGTTCTCGAGTACAACGACACCATGACCCAACAGCAGATCGCCGAGGAGACGCTCCTGCCGGCGCGGACGGTCCGGTACGCCCTGAACCGGCTCGACGAGGAGAACGTCGTCGACTCCCGCTTCTCGTTTTCCGACGCGCGCAAGCGTCTGTACAGCCTCGACATCGAATCGTAACGGAACCTCAGACCGATCCCGCGCGAGGGGGTAAGCTTCGTTTTCATTAGCGCGCTCTACTTTCACTCCGGTCGCGGAATCCATTTAGGGCCCCGTAATCAACTCCCGGTAGATGACGCGGGTGATACACACGGGCGACACCCACATCGGGTACCAGCAGTACAACTCGCCCGAGCGACGACGGGACTTCCTCGAGGCGTTCCGGAGCGTAGCCGAGGACGCCATCGAGGGCGACGTAGACGCCGTGATCCACGCCGGCGACCTCTTTCACGACCGACGGCCGAACCTGGTCGATCTCCAGGGGACCGTCGAGATCCTCCGCTCGCTCGAGGACGCGGACGTCCCCTTCCTTGCGGTCGTCGGCAACCACGAGGGAAAACGCGACGCCCAGTGGCTCGATCTGTTCGCCGACCTCGGGCTCGCGACCCGACTCGGCGCCGACCCCTACGTGCTCGACGATATCGCGTTCTACGGCCTCGACTTCGTGCCCCGCTCCCGACGCGAGGAACTCGAGTACGAGTTCGCCCCGATTCCCGACGGGGCGGCACACGCCGCGCTCGTGAGCCACGGCCTGTTCGAGCCGTTCCCTCACGCCGACTGGGACACCGAACGCCTCCTGGCGGAGTCGACCGTCGAGTTCGACGCCGTCCTGCTCGGTGACAACCACCACCCCGACACCGCCGAACTGCGGGAGACGTGGGTCACCTACTGTGGATCGACCGAACGCGCAAGCGCCAGTGAACGCGAGAATCGGGGGTACAACCTCGTCGCGTTCGAGCCCGGCGAGGAGCCGGCGATCCGGCGCCGAGGGATCGAGTCGACCCGCGAGTTTGTCTTCGTCGACGTCGAACTCGCCGAGAACGAGGGCGTCGACCGGGTCCAGGAGCGGGTCCGCCAGCACGACCTCGAGGACGCGGTCGTCATCGTCACGATCGAGGGTGAGGGGAAGCCGATCGCGCCCGCGGCCGTCGAGGAACTCGCCGTCGGCCGCGGCGCGCTCGTCGCTCGCGTAAATGACCGCCGGGAGCTGCCCGACGAGGGCGAGGGAGTCTCGGTCAGCTTCGCCAACCCCGACGACGCGGTCCGTGAGCGGGTTCGCGAACTCGGCCTCAGCGACGCCGCCCTCGAGATCGACCGCACCGTTCGGGACAACGACCTCGCGGACGCCAACGTCCGCGAACGGGTCGAGCGACGCACGCGGGAGCTGCTCGAGGACGACCAAACGGCCTTCGAACCCGCACCCGATCGGGAGCCGGGCGACGAGGACGTGTCAACGGTCGCCGATCAACTGACGGACGCGGACGGCTCGGAGGTAGCCGACGTGCAGGCGAACGATGCGGAGCCGACCGACGCGGCGACGGAAGCAGCCACCGACGAATCCGCAACGGACGACTCGAGCGCGGATTCCGAACCCGACGTCGCCGCGACGTCCGACGACACTGCCGACGGCGACGGAGCCGAAGGGAACCGACCGTCGGCCGACGAGACCGATGACGCGGAGTCGGGGGACCGGACCCAGTCGAAGCCGAGCTCCGACGGCGAGTACGCTTCGCTGGGTGATTTCGAATGAGGGTCGACCGCGTCCGCCTGCGTAACTTCAAGTGTTACGGCGAGGCCGAGCTCGGCCTCGAGCGGGGGGTGACGATCGTCCACGGCGTCAACGGCAGCGGGAAGTCGACGCTGCTCGAGGCCGTCTTCTTCGCGCTGTACGGCTCGAAGGCGCTGGGCGATCGCACCCTCGACGACGTGATCACGACCGGCGAGGAGGAGTGTGAGGTCGAACTCGAGTTCATCCACGACGGTCGCAGCTACCGCGTCGAGCGACGGCTCAAGCTGCGGGGTGAGCGCGCGACGACGACCAAGTGTGTTCTCGAGGGGTCGGACGGGACGATCGAAGGGGCCCGAGACGTCCGTCACGAGGTGACCGAGCTGCTGCGGATGGACGCCGAGGCGTTCGTCAACTGCGCGTACGTCCGCCAGGGCGAGGTGAACAAGCTGATCCACGCCTCGCCGGGCGAGCGCCAGGACATGATCGACGACCTCCTGCAGCTGGGCGCGCTCGAGGAGTACCGCGAGCGGGCGAGCGACGCCCGACTCGGCGTCAAGTCGGTGCTCGACGGCCAGCGCGAGGTGCTCGAGGACCTCCGCGGACAGATCGAGCGCAAAGAAGCTCAGGAGCTCCACGAACAGCTCAACGCCCTCGAGTCGAGCCACGCCGACGTCGTCTCGAAGATCGAACGCTTCGAGTCCCAGCGCGAGAACGCACGAGAGACCCTCGAGACGGCCGAGAACGTCCTCGAGCGCCACGAGGAGACCCGCGAGGAGATCGCCGACCTCGAGGAGGGAATCGAGGAACTGCGCTCGAAGATCGCCGAGACCGAACGGAAACGGGAGAACGCCGGTGAGACCCTCCGCGAGCGCAGGAGCGAACGCGAGGAGCTCGAAGACGAGCGCGACGGACTGCTCGAGGAGGCCGAACTCGAGACGGGCGACGCCGACGCGGTCGAGTCCCGGATCGAGGAACTCGAGGCCCGCGACGAGGAGCTCCGGGACGACCTCGAGGACGTCCGCGTCTCGATCACGGAGCGAAACGGCGAGGTAGAGCGGCTGCGCGAGGAGGCCGACGAGCTCGAGTCCCAGGCCGAGCAGGCCCGCGAGGAGGCCGAGGAGCTCGACGAGCGGATCGAGAACGACCGCGAGGCCATCGCGGATCGCGAGGAGACGGTCGACGATCTCGACGACGACGTCGAGTCCGCCCGCTCGGCGTTCGACGACGCACCGGTCGCGTTTGGTGAGGCCGAGAACCACCTCGAGGAACTGGAGAGCGACCGCGAGGAGCTGGTCTCGACGATCAACGACGTCACCGCCGAGATCCGGTCCGTCGAGAACGCGATCGAGGAGGGCGAGCGGCTCCGCGAGGCGGGGAAGTGTCCAGAGTGTGGCCAGGACGTCGCAGGCTCGCCCCACGTCGACGTCCTCGAGGAGAAGCGTGAGACGCTCGCGATGCTCGAGGAACGGCTGTCGGGTCTCGAGGACGACCGCGAGGAGCTCGAGGAGCGGATCGAGCGCGCCGAGTCGCTGGTCGAGGCCGAGCGACGCGTCGACCGCCTCGAGGAGAACCGCGAGAACGTCGCACAGCTGCTCGAAGAGAAGCGCGAGAGCCTGGAGGACCGACGGGAACAGCGGGATCGACTCCGCGAGGAGGCCGACGAGCATGAGCGCGAAGCCGAGACGAAACGCGAGCGGGCGACCGAGCTCGAGAGCGAGGTCGCGGACGCGCGGACCGAACTCGGCGAGATCAACGCAGAGCGCGGCGAGATCAAGGAGCGCCTGGAGGCGCTTCGTCGGATGAGCGAGATCGAATCCGAGCGCGCCGACCTTGCCCGCGAGATCGAGACGCTGCGGGAGCGGCGCGCGGACTGGGAGACGATGAACGACGAGCGCCGCGACCAGCTCTCGGCCGACCGCGAACGCAAGCGTGAACTCGAATCCGAGTACGACGACGATCGGATCGAGACCGCTCGGACGAAGCGGTCCAACGCGGAGCAGTACCTCGAGAGGGTCGACGAGAAGCTTGCGGAACTCGAGTCCGACCGCGACGAGCTACAGGGGAAGATCGGCGGCGTCGAGGAGAAACTCGAGGAACTCGAGCGGCTCCGGGAACGTCTCGAGACCGTCGAAGACAAACTCGAGCGGCTCGACTCGCTGTACGACGAGGCCGAGACCCTGCAGACGACCTACGGGGAGTTGCGCGCGGAGCTTCGCCAGCGAAACGTCGAAACCCTCGAACGACTGTTGAACGAGACGTTCGACTTGGTCTACCAGAACGACTCCTACGCCGCGATCGACCTCGACGGAGAGTACCGACTGACCGTCTACCAGAAAGACGGCGAACCGCTCGAGCCCGAACAGCTCTCGGGCGGAGAGCGGGCGCTGTTCAACCTCAGCCTGCGGTGTGCGATCTACCGGCTGCTCGCGGAGGGCGTCGAGGGAACCGCGCCGATGCCGCCGCTGATTTTGGACGAGCCGACCGTCTTCCTCGACTCGGGACACGTCACGCAGCTGGTCTCGCTCGTCGAGTCGATGCGGGATCTGGGCGTCGAACAGATCGTCGTCGTCAGCCACGACGAGGAGCTGATCGGCGCGGCGGACTCGCTAGTCCGCGTCGAGAAGGACGCGACCTCGAACCGGTCCCGGCTCGAGCGCGGCCGACCGACGGAGGCGGCGCTGCTGCGTTCGGACTGACGGGTTCGAAACGGTGCGGAGAGCCGATCAGGAGTCGGATGGGGTCCCGGACGGATCGTCGTCAGTCGATCGAGTCGCGGCCGACTCCTCGTCGATGTCCGCACCGATGGCCTCGAGCGCGGCCTCGGCGTCGTCGGTGAGCCGATACCCGCGCTCGCCGGCGACGTCGGTTTCGGCGATCAGGTCCGCGGCCGTCAGCACCGTGAGTCGGCCGTGGAGATCGCTCTCGCAGCAGTCGTAGACGCCGATCATCTCGCGAACGCCAAGCGGACCGCGCTTGCCGAGTTCGACGAGCAGCCCGAGACCGGTCTCGTCGTGGACGGCCGACAGCAGCGTTCGGACGGGTTCCTCGACCGTCCGGGCGGCAGTCTCGAGGACGGACTCCTCGGCCAGGTGCTCGAGGCGGTCGTTCTGGACGTAACACTCGTTTCCGGTTTCGGGATCACGAACGAGACTCGCGTGCTCGGAGCGTTTGAGAAGGACGTATCGCTTCCCGGTGTCGTCTTGGACGGATTTCATGTGCGGTCGGGGTCGTCGGGTGATCGGTGTTTGGACTCCGGCTCCGAAGTCGTTTCGCCGGGTGTTGACGGTTCGGTATCCGTGTCGGCACCAGTGTCGGTGTTGGCGTCAGTGTCGGTGTCGTCATCCGTTGTCGGCGGATCCTCGTGGCTCGTCGCTCGGTAGTTTCGGTAGCGGCGGACGGCGAACCCCGAGAGGACGACTCCGCCGGCGACGAGAGCGAAACCGTTCGTCGAGGGACCGTCGAAGAGCAGAAACAACACGCCGACCGAGAACGCGAGCACGGCCGCGTTGACGACGAGCACGATCGACCAGAACGCCTGTAGCAGGTCGCTCGAGACGTCGGTTTCGACCGTCGTCTCCGCGTCAGCCGACGCTCCGAACTCCGAGCGTAGGTCCGACCTGAGGTTGGAGCCCGCGTCCTCGGTCGACACTCGAGGGATCGTCAGCGAGTCGCTGTCGGGGTCGGTGAACTCCTCTTCGGGATCGGTAAACTCCTCCTCGGGGTCCCACTCCTCGGGTTCGTGTTCGGATCGGTCGAACACCACACGGTCAAAGACGGGAAGCGCAAGGAAAAGGATTCGCGTTCACCTGCGGAGAGCGTTAGACGAACTCCTCGAGCGTCAGCGTTCTGTTCGCCTCGACCCACGCGAGGGGGTTCTCCGCGTCGTAGAACACGACGCCGTCCTCGATCTCGTAGGCCTCGATCGTCGCTGTGCCCTCGGGTTCGCTACTCGGTTCGCCTCGATCCGCCACCTCGTCTTCGTTGGCACGAATGGACACATCGGTCACCTCAACCCTTGCTATGTGTTACCACATTATATGCTTTGTTCTTCCTTCAGTTTTGGGTGGTATCGACGGGAATGGTGGGTTTTTAACCGGCGGCGCCAAACGTCGACACAATGACCGAGGCGGGCCAGACCGGACTCGCGGAGTTTTCCCGCGAGTCTTCCGAACGGCCGGACGAAGAGGCAGCCGCCGTCGCCGGCGACGGGACAGGAGAGAGCACAGCAGTGATCGACGTTCGTGAGGAGACGCTTCCGGAACCGACGGGAGCGCTCGAACTCGCCGTGATGCAGGTCGACTACACTATCGCCGGCTACGGCGACGACGAACGCCCGATCATGCACGTCTTCGGCCGGACGGCCGACGGCGAGCTCGAGCACGTCCAGGTCGTCGGCTTTCGCCCGTACTTCTACGCGCCGACGGAGTCCCTCGAGCGGCCGCCCGAGGAGGCCTACGACCGGCTCACCGGCAGCCGCGAGGTCGGCGAGGACGGCGAGCCCTACGAGAGCATCCGCGGCGAGAAGCTGACGAAGATCTTCGGCCAGACGCCGCGGGACGTCGGCCAGGTCCGCGACGAGTTCGAACACTACGAGGCCGACATCCTCTTTCCGAACCGGTTTCTCATCGACAAGGACGTTCGCAGCGGAATCCGGGTTCCCGAGCGACGGGCCGACGACGACTCGCTGGTCGTTCCCCACGAGGAGGTCGAGGCGGCCGACGTCGACGCCGAACCCCGGGTCCAGACGTTCGACATCGAAGTCGACGACCGATCGGGGTTCCCAGAGGACGGCGAGGAGCCGATCATCTGTCTCACGAGCCACGACTCCTACCGAGACGAGTACGTCATGTGGCTCTACGAGGCGCCGATCGGCGACGGACCGATCCCCGACGCGGTCGAGGAGTACGATCCCATCGAGGGACCGCTCGACCACGAGGTACGGAGCTTCGAGGAGGAAGAAGCGATGCTCGAGGCCTTTATCGACTACACCCGAGCAACTGACCCCGACGTGTTGACGGGGTGGAACTTTGAGGACTTCGACGCGCCGTACCTGCTGGATCGACTCGAGGTGCTCCAGGGCGGCCACGAGTACGACCTCGAGATCGACCGCCTCTCGCGGGTCGACGAGGTCTGGCGCAGCAACTGGGGTGGCCCCGATATCAAGGGTCGGGTCGTCTTCGACCTGCTATACGGCTACCAGCGGATGGTCTTCTCCGAACTCGATTCCTACCGGCTCGACGCCGTCGGCGAGTCCGAGCTTGGGGTCGGCAAGGAACGCTACGCCGGCGACATCGGCGACCTCTGGGAGGGTGATCCCACCCAGCTGCTCGCGTACAACCTCCGAGACGTCGAGATCTGCGTCGAGCTCGACCGCCAGCAGAGCATTATCCCCTTCTGGGACGAGGTGCGCGCGTTCGTCGGCTGCAAGCTCGAGGACGCCCCTACGCCCGGCGACGCGGTCGACATGTACGTCCTCCACCAGGCCCACGGGCAGTTCGCGCTACCCTCGAAAGGCCAACAGGAAGGCGGGGAGGAGTACGAGGGAGGGGCCGTCTTCGACCCGATTACTGGGGTCAAAGAGAACGTAACTGTTCTAGATTTGAAAAGTCTGTATCCGATGTGCATGACGACGATCAACGCCTCGCCCGAGACGCGGGTGGATCCCGCCGAGTACGACGGCGAGACCTACACCGCGCCGACCCAACCCGAGCCCATCCACTTTCGCAAGGAGCCCGACGGCGTGATGCGCGAGATGATCACGGAGCTGCTCGCCGAGCGCGAGGAAAAGAAGGGGCTTCGGAACGACCACGAGCCCGGCTCACCCGAATACGAGCAGTACGACCGACAGCAAGGAGCTGTCAAGGTTATTATGAATTCGTTGTACGGAGTGTCGGGTTGGGAACAATTCAGGCTATATGATAAAGAAGCCGCATCTGCAATCACCGCTACTGGGCGCGAGGTAATCGAATTTACCGAGACTGCTGCAACTGAGTTGAATTATCAAGTTACATACGGTGATAGTGTTACTGGCGATCGGCCAATAGTTGTTCGCGGTCCAGACGGGTACGTCCAAACTACACCGATCGAAACGTTGTTCGAACGCGCGACAGCGACGGTCGGATCCTCGGTCCTCATCACCGCTGATGGAGGACCTGTCGGCTCGGCCCCGATTGGAAAAGAACGGCGTGAACTCGACGGTTGGGACGCGCTATCGCTGTCAAACGAGGGTACAGCCGAGTGGCAACCGATTCAGCAGGTGATCCGTCACGAAACTGATGATCCAGTCGTTACGCTACAGCACAAGTTCGGCGAATCAACGACGACTCGTGATCATTCGTTCGTCGTCGAAGAGGGGGGAGAGTACGTCGAAGCGACACCCGAAGAAGTCGATGAGCCGCTTCGAATCCCGGAGTTACCAGCTGTAGATTCCGTCGAAACCATCGACGTGTACGAGGTACTAGATGGATATACACGAACATACATGGACGGCCGAAGTGTCGGTCGAGCGAACGCAGCGGAGAAGGTAAAACGCGTTCATGCGGACGACGAGTACGTCTGGTTCGGCCATCGCCACCATGGTGACCTCGAGTCGGCTATCAAAGTGAAACGACACGTCGATATTCACGCCGAAGAGGGAAGAGCGCTCATCCGCCTCCTAGCAGCGTACATCACAGAAGGTAGTGCATCGACAGCCGAAACCTCTGAGGCGAAGTTTGGCGCATCGATCGCCGAATCACGTCCCGAGTGGCTCCAGCAGATCAAAACGGACTACCATTGCCTTTTCGAGAACGCAACAACGACCGTCATCGCCTCCGATACTCGTGACGAGCGAACGATCGACTCCGAGTCGCTTCGAGACGGACCACCGATCTCATACGACGATCGAACACAGAAGCTCCAGATGATGAACGAACTCTCTGCGGTATTCTTCCGTGAGTTCGCCGGCCAGACGTCCCACGGAAAACGAATTCCGTCGTTCGTCTTTCATCTCCCGGACGATCTTCAGGAACTGTTCTTGGGTGTCCTCGTCGAGGGTGATGGCTCTCGAAAATTCCCCCGATACTCCGCTGAATACTGCGAACGGAACTTCGATTACGAGACAGTGAGTCGTGAACTCGCTGCTGGACTCTCCACACTGCTCACTCAGCGCAACCAGAAACACTCACTGAAGTATCGCGACGAAAAAGAGAGCTATACGATCAGGACGTGCGATTACTATCGATCCGGCCGCGATCCGGTGAGACGCGAGACCGAACACGATGGGTACGTGTACGACCTTAGCGTCGCTAAAAATGAGAACTTCGTCGATGCAGTCGGTGGTATCGTCCTCCACAATACCGACAGCGTGATGCTCGAGCTCGGACCCGACGTCTCGAAGTCCGAGGCGATAGAGCAATCGTTCGAGATCGAGGAACACATCAACGACCGGTACGACGACTTCGCACGCACCGAACTCAACGCGGAGTTCCACCGCTTCCAGATCGAGTTCGAGAAGCTCTACCGGCGCTTCTTCCAGGCGGGCAAGAAGAAACGCTACGCCGGACACATCACCTGGAAGGAGGGGAAAGACGTCGACGACATTGACATCGTCGGCTTCGAGTACCAGCGCTCGGACATCGCCCCGATCACGAAGGAAGTCCAACACCGCGTGATCGAGATGATCGTCAGGGACGGCGATATCGAGGGCGCCAAGGAGTACGTCCAGGGCGTCATCGAGGACGTCCGCACGGGCGAGGTGAGCCTCGAGGAGATCGCCATCCCGGGCGGGATCGGCAAGCGCCTGGACAACTACGACACCGACACGGCCCAGGTTCGGGGCGCCAAGTACGCAAACCGGATGCTCGGGACGAACTTCCAGCGCGGAAGCAAGCCCAAACGCCTCTACCTCGAGCGCGTCGATCCCGCCTTCTTCGAGCGACTCGAGGACGAGGAAGGGCTCGACGCGCGCCGGGATCCCGTCTACGGTGCGTTCAAGCGCGACCCCGACGTCATCTGCTTCGAGTACGACGACCAGATCCCCGAGGCGTTCGCGGTCGACTACGACACGATGCTCGAGAAGACGCTGAAGGGGCCGATCTCGCGAATCCTCGAGGCGCTGGACGTCTCCTGGGAGGAGATAAAGTCGGGCCAGGAACAGACCGGGCTCGACCAGTACTGGTAACCGTCGCTCGACAACGTCACCTCGCGGACTCGTGTGGGACGGCATCGGTCGGTTCAGCGCCCGACGGCTCGAAACCGTCGGCGGTGCGGCGGTTTGCATCTACCGCTCGGCGCTTCTCGTTCGGTGAAATATTCTTGGTTATTCGAAACCGTATCCAACCGCATACGAAACCGTTATCAGGCGGACGACCTACGGTTCACACGACAGACTACTATGGCACGCCTCGAACTACGCAACCTGCACGCGGAAGTGGCGGACGGCGACGAGAAGATCCTCGAGGGCGTCAACCTCGAGGTCGAGTCGGGCGAGATCCACGCCCTGATGGGACCGAACGGCTCCGGGAAGTCGACCTGTGCGAAGGTCATCGCCGGCCACCCGGCCTACGACGTCACCGAGGGCGAGGTCCTGCTCCACCTCGAGGACGACGAGTTCGGCGAGGACATCGAGATCGACGAGGACCAGCGCACCTGGAACCTTCTCGAACTCGAGCCAAACGAGCGGGCGGCGCTCGGCGTCTTCCTCGGCTTCCAGTACCCCGCCGAGATCGAGGGCGTCACGATGGTCAACTTCCTGCGCACGGCGCTCAACGCCAAGATTGAGGAGCGAGAGGAGCTCTTCGAGGGCGAAGACGGCGACGAGGAGGACGAAGAGGAAGCCGGCTTCGAGACGTCCCCGATGGAGGGAGATGTCGACGAAGGCGAGGTCGGCGTCGCCGAGTTCCAGGAGATCCTCCAGGAGAAGATGGAACAGCTGGACATGGACGAGCGGTTCGCCCAGCGCTACCTCAACGCCGGCTTCTCCGGCGGGGAGAAAAAGCAGAACGAGGTCCTTCAGGCAGCCATCCTCGAGCCGTCGGTCGCCGTCCTCGACGAGATCGACTCCGGGCTGGACATCGACCGTCTGCAGGACGTCTCGAACGGGATCAACGCCCTGCGCGATGAGCAGGGTACCGGGATCCTCCAGATCACCCACTACCAGCGTATCCTCGACTACGTCGAGCCCGATCACGTCCACGTGATGCTCGACGGCCAGATCGCAAAGAGCGGTGACGCCTCGCTCGCCGAGGAGCTCGAGGACAAGGGGTACGACTGGGTCCGCGAAGAGGTCTACGGCACGGCGTAACCGAATTCGACTAGAACAATCGTAATAACGCTGCAGCCGTAAACACGAATACATACCAATCATGAGTTCCGAACAAGACCACCTCAAAGAAACCGACACCGAGGCGCGCTTCGAGTTCAAGAAGGAGCAAAACGCCGCCGTCAAGTCCGACAAGGGCCTGACCGAAGAGGTCATCCGGATGATCTCCGAGGACAAGGACGAGCCCGACTGGATGCTCGAGCGGCGTCTCCGCGCGCTCAAGCAGTACCAGAACATGCCGATGCCGACGGACTGGCCCGGTCAGCCCGACCTGACCGAGCTGGACATCGAGGAGATCGTTCCCTACATCCGTCCGGACGTCGACAAGCGCGAGGGCGTCGACGACTGGACCGAGCTC
>NZ_JARUKW010000050.1 GCF_029688845.1 Natronococcus sp. A-GB1
CCGGAGATCAACGAATCGATTTTCCTGCCTGCGATTCAACGGGAGTTCGTCTGGGATACCGACCAGATCGTTCAACTTTTCGACTCTGTCCTTCGTGAGTATCCGATCGGGTCGTTCATATTCTGGAATCTTAACGGCGATTTCGCAGAGAACCAAATCAAGTATCACTTCGTCCGAAATCACATCGAAGACAGCATCTACCCCGAGGAGTTCGATAACGTCCACCATCGGAATCCGAAGGTCCCTGAATACGAGCAGGTACCCGATAGCGTCTCGCTCGTCGTTGACGGCCAACAACGACTCACGTCGTTCTACATCAGTCTCATGGGAACGTACGTCGAGAAGCAAAAGTACCGACAGCGCAAGAACCCGGATTCGTGGAACCGGAAGCAGCTGTACTTAAACCTCCTCTCGAATCCCGGTGTCCAGCGGGACGACCAACTGAAACTCAGGTACGACTTCCAATTCAAGAAGCCAAACCCGCCCCAAACCAGCGACGAGTACTGGTTCCACGTTGGCGATATCTTGGAGATCGACACGCTGGAGAAGGCGATGACGCTAGCAGATGAAATCGGTGCTGAACTGGATGGAATTTCCGACGCAGAAGAACATTACATCTTCAAGAACCTCAATTCCCTCTACAACGCGATTCACGCCCGTGACGTGATCAACTACTACGAGGAGGGGAACCAGGATAACGAGCGAATCCTGGATATCTTCGTTCGTGCGAACGAGGGTGGAACACAACTCAGCAAGTCTGAAATTCTCCTCTCAATCGCAACATCCTACTGGGCATCCGACGCGGAGAATCCGATCGACGCGAAAGAAGAGATCAGCGCGTTCGTGACGAATCTCAATCAGCGATATGTGGATGAGGGATACGACTTTGGTAGCGATTTCGTCCTCAAGTCGCTTCTCGTGGCGGCGGACCTTTCAGCGGAATACCGAATTCGCTCGTTCACGCACGAGAACCTCTCCTTGATGAAAGAGATCTGGGAAGGTGGTGAGGTCGAGGACGCGATCGAATCGACGGTCGAACTCATCAACGACTTCGGGTTGACTGGACGAAGCCTCACCAGTCGGAACGCGCTCATTCCGATCGTCTACTACTTCTATGCGAACGGGAATCCGAACCTCACTACGGATTCGGAACTCGGCGTGAACGTCCGGCCGCGCATCCTTCAGTGGCTCTGCTCGGCGCTGCTTAACAGCAACTTCAACTCCCGACCCGACCAGATCATCGAGGATGCCCGGGAAGCGATTAAAGAAACCGAATCGTGTGAGTTCCCGTTAGAGCGAATTCAGCGCCAGATTCGCACACGTGGAAAAGCGGTCGGGTTCAGCGAGGAGATCATCGAGGACCTGTTTGACGAGACTGATTACAACAGCACGAAGATCTACCTTCTCTTATCCGTGCTCTATTACCCCGAGCCTGCGCTGGACGATTCCCACGAGGTGGATCACATCTTCCCGCGAAGTCTCCTGGAGAAGGACAACCTCATCGAGGAGTACGGCTTCGATCCCGCCAAGGCCGAACGCTACGAGTCTCTTCGGGATCACGTCGCCAATCTCCAGCTCATCGATGAGAATCAATCGAAGGGGGACCAAGCCTTCGACGAGTGGATCACCACGCGTAGCGACCGGTACTACGACCGACATCACATTCCAAGGGATG
>NZ_JARUKW010000051.1 GCF_029688845.1 Natronococcus sp. A-GB1
CCTTCACTCACAAGAGCCGTGCTGGTCTCATCGTTTCTCGACGAGCTACGATGGTAGAACAAGGAAGAGGATTGATCTCGGAGCCGAAGAATTGACTCGTATCCTTACCTTCGTTCGTGACGAGTTGCGAACTGAGTATGAAATTTCTGTCCACGTTCGAGCGCACAACTGACGAAGGGTCTGACCGAGCAGCGATTCGGGTAAATTCAACTGATAACTCGAAATCACGACGAACCAAATTTCTTCAAGGAACTGCTGTCTTCATCGCCATGTTCGTAGCCCTCTGGTGGCTGCTATCCCGCGGCGAAGAACGATCGGAGTAATTGGTATGGAGAAAAACGTTGGCGGAACTGATCGAACGATCCGAATCGCCGTCGGGCTCGTCCTGGTTGCAGCGATGATGGTGACGGTCGCCTTCGGAGAACCCCTCGGCGATCCCACACAGGGAATCGTCGCTGCCGTCCTCCTCTTTGCTGCGTTCGTACTGTTGGGTACAGCCGGTGCCGAGAAGTGTCCGGCGAATCGCGCACTAGGTCGGAACACGTACGACGAACCTGAATCCGAACACCGATGAACAGACACGAACTCATCGACGTTGCGACCATCTCGATGAGTGGGCTGCTCTTGCGGAATTCCAGGTTCTTTTCCCGGTCAGTTTCCAGCGCTCCGATCGGTGACGTCGTCAGTGGTACGGCGATCGATATCGAGAACATTCGAACCGGGGGTGTTCAGGGAGTCTCTGCATCCACTCCCATTGGGTAGTTCCAGGCAGCATATCTCGTCTCTCAGTGGCGAGGACGAGACGCACCGACGCTGTTGTATCATCATGGAAGTGGCGAACAACCGTTCGACTTTGGGCGGTTCAGTTCGAACTCGTTTGGGCGACTCTTCGGGACGAACTTCGACCGAGACATCAACCTGGTCGTGCTCCAAGCGCCGTTTCATGATCGTTCGAATAGAGGAGAGACCCTGGGGTACGAACAGACCGAGTACGAGGTCAACCCGATGTAGTTCTTCGACGAACTGGAACCGTTCGTCGAGGACGGCGACGTGGACGCGATCAGCGTCCACCACGTCAGGGTGGGGCGACTGCTCCGCGGTCAGTCTGGCAAGCGGCAGTACGACAAACTGGTCGTCTCCCACGACAACGGGCTCGACGGTTCCCAGTACATCTCGGCCATCGAGGCGTTCGTCAAGGCCGGGGGCGACCTCGTGCTGACCGACAGCGGCGTCAACCTGCTCGGGGTCCTCGACGTGGGTGACGCCGCCGACGTCGACGCCGACGACGTCCACGAGATCGAGGTTCAGTTCGCCAACCTCGAGGATCTCGACTTCGACCACGACCTCCTCGCGGGGATCCGCCCCCGCCAGCAGGAGCTGTGGAAGGGATCACAGCTCGGCTACACGACGGGCGGCGACCAGCCCGCGACCGTCGTTGACGAGGACGCCGTCCGAGATGCGAA
>NZ_JARUKW010000052.1 GCF_029688845.1 Natronococcus sp. A-GB1
CATCCGTCTTTAGCTAAGCCAAGAACCGCATGACAGCGGCGGCTTATCGGTGGTACTTTTCGGAAGGAATGAGGAGGCGACAGCTGTGCACACCGAAGCCTCCTCACACGATATTGAACGTCGTCTCACTAACCTCCTTCCCTCTGAAGCGCTCGAAGACCACGCCGATACTGTCGGCGTGGTCGAGCGCGAGGGGAAGCTTCAGATTCCACCACTTGTTTGGTCGTTCGCGTTCGGTTTCGCCGCAGGCGAAAGCCGAACGCTTGCAGCCTTTAGACGCACCTACAACTCCACTGCTGACGAGTCGCTCTCTCCGGGCGGCTTCTACCAACGGTTGACTCCGACCCTTGCAGAGTACCTCCGCGACCTCGTCGAATACGGGTTCGACGAGGTCGCTGTCCCTCACACCGTCTCTGAGGAGTTCGACCGCTTTCGAGATGTGATGATTGCTGATGGAACCGTCCTGCGGTTGCACGAGTTGCTCTCTGAAGAGTACAAAGCACGTCACGAGGAGCAGGCTGGAGCGAAGCTCCACCTGCTCCACAACGTCACCGACCAGACGGTCGAACACTTCAGCGTCACAGACGAGAAAACGCACGACAGCACGTTGTTTAACACAGGATCGTGGCTGGAAGGACGGCTATCGATCTTCGACCTTGCTTACTTCAAGTACCGGCGGTTCGCGTTGATCGACGAGAACGACGGCTACTTCGTGAGCCGACTGAAAAAGAACGCAAACCCGGTTGTGACGGAGGAATTACGGGAATGGCGCGGTCGCGCCATTCCCTTGGAAGGCGAGAAAATCTTCGACGTCGTGGACGACCTCTCCCGCAAGTACATCGACGTGGAAGTCGAGGTCCAGTTCGACCGGAGAGAATACTCGGGGACACAGTCACGAGATACGAAACAGTTCCGCGTCGTCGGCGTCCGCAACGAGGACGCCGACGACTACCATCTGTACATCACGAACCTGTCTCGGGAGGAGTTTCTCCCGGCCGATCTAGCGATGATCTACCGATGTCGATGGGAGGTAGAGTTGCTGTTCCGAGAACTCAAGACACAGTACGAACTGGACGAGTTCGACACGACGAAGAAGCATATCGTAGAGATTCTGGTGTACGCAGCGTTGTTATCCTTGGTCGTGAGTCGTAATTTGCTTGGTCTGGTCATCGAGCACGCTGATGATGGGCTCGTGTTCCCGCCGGAACGCTGGGCGGCGACCTTCCGGTCGCACGCCCAGCTCATTCTCCGCGAACTGAGGGAATATCTCGCCTACTCGCCGCCGCCGCTGCTAGAGCGACTGATCGAAGACGCTCAGAAGATCCACAAGCAACGACCGATCCTCCAAGAACAGCTTGCTACCACCATCCAACGGACTGCTGAGGCTTAGCTAAAGACCAATG
>NZ_JARUKW010000053.1 GCF_029688845.1 Natronococcus sp. A-GB1
GGAGGTGATCCAGCCGCAGATTCCCCTACGGCTACCTTGTTACGACTTAAGCCCCCTTGCGAAGCCCAGATTCGACCCCCGGAAGGGGGCCTCATCCGGACCTCACTCGGGTGCTTTGACGGGCGGTGTGTGCAAGGAGCAGGGACGTATTCACCGCCGTCTTCTGAACGGCGATTACTACCGAATCCAGCTTCATGCGGACGAGTTTCAGTCCGCAATCCGAACTACGATCGAGTTTCGGAGATTAGCGCCCCCTCTCGGGGTTGCATCCCACTGTCTCGACCATTGTAGCCCGCGTGTTGCCCAGCACATTCGGGGCATACTGACCTACCGTTGCCCGTTCCTTCCTCCAGTTTGGCACTGGCAGTCCTCCTAATGTACCCAACCACCACGAGGGTGTTGCTGGCAATTAGGAGTGCGGGTCTCGCTCGTTGCCTGACTTAACAGGACGCCTCACGGTACGAGCTGACGGCGGCCATGCACCTCCTCTCAGTAGCTCCGATAAGCTCATCACACTGATCTTCATCGCTACTGTCGATGCTGGTGAGATGTCCGGCGTTGAGTCCAATTAAACCGCAGGCTCCTCCGGTTGTAGTGCTCCCCCGCCAATTCCTTTAAGTTTCATCCTTGCGGACGTACTTCCCAGGCGGTCTGCTTCACGGCTTCCCTACGGCACACCACAGGCTCGTAGCCTGTGGCACACCTAGCAGACATCGTTTACAGCTCGGACTACCCGGGTATCTAATCCGGTTCGTGACCCGAGCTTTCGTCCCTCACCGTCGGATCCGTCTTTCCAGAGCGCTTTCGCCACCGGTGGTCCGTCCAGGATTACAGGATTTCACTCCTACCCCGGACGTACCCTCTGGATCTTCCGGTCCCAAGCCACGCAGTTTCCACCGGACGCCCGCACGTTGAGCGTGCGGATTTCCCGATGGACTTGCGCGGCCAGCTACGGACGCTTTAGGCCCAATAAGAGCGGCCATCACTCGTGCTGCCGGTATTACCGCGGCGGCTGGCACCGGTCTTGCCCAGCACTTATTCTACGACCTCCTTACGGTCGTCAAAAGCGAGGGCTCTATGCCCTCGCACTTGGAGTCCCCTTATCGCACTGGCGTGCAGTGTAAAGGTTTCGCGCCTGCTGCGCCCCGTAGGGCCCGGTATCTTGTCTCAGATACCGTCTCCGGGCTCTTGCTCTCACAACCCGTACCGATTACTGGCACGGTGGGCCGTTACCCCACCGTCTACCTAATCGGCCGCAGCCACATCCTCTGGCGCCGGGGCATTTCGAGCTCTC
>NZ_JARUKW010000054.1 GCF_029688845.1 Natronococcus sp. A-GB1
GAAACTCTTCGCGAAGTCTCCTGGAACGGAGCACGAAACAGGGTGACAGTCCCGTACCGAAGACGAGTACAAGACGAGTCAGCTCCAGAGTATCGGGGGTTGGATATCCCTCGTGAATATCTCAGGCATCGACTGAGAAGACTAAACACTCCTCAAGACCGATAGCGAACAAGTAGCGTGAGCGAACGCTGAAAAGCACCCCGAGAAGGGAGGTGCAATAGGGCGTGAAATCAGTTGGCGATGGAGCGACTGGGCACAAAAGGTCTGCTGCGAAATGAACCGGGTGCGAACCCATAGTAAGAAGCAGCAGAAGCCGGTGTCCAGTCGTACGTTTTGAAAAACGAACCAGGGAGTATGCCTGATTGACGAGTCTAACCCGATCATCGGGGAAGGCGTAGGGAAACCGACAGGGCCGCAGCACTTCTGTGTGAGGGCCGCCGTGTTCAAGCGCGGGGAGTCAATCGGGCATGACCCGAAACCGGATGATCTAGGCGTGGGCAAGATGAAGCGTGCCGAAAGGCACGTGGAAGTCTGTTAGAGTTGGTGTCCTACAATACCCTCTCGTGACCTACGTCTAGGGGTGAAAGGCCCATCGAATCCGGAAACAGCTGGTTCCGACCGACACATGTCGAAGCATGACCTCTGCTGAGGTAGTTCGTGAGGTAGAGCGACGGATTGGGGGACCGCACTCCGAGAGGAGTGCGCCCCCCTGTCCAACTCCAAACTTACGAACGCCGCTGACGCAGGGAGTCCGGTGCGCGGGGTAAGCCTGTGTACCGTGAGGGAGACAACCCAGAGCTGGGTTAAGGTCCCCAAGTGTGGACTAAGTGCGATCGAAGGTGGTTCCGAGCCCTAGACAGCCGGGAGGTGAGCTTAGAAGCAGCTACCCTCTAAGAAAAGCGTAACAGCTTACCGGCCGAGGTTCGGAGCGCCCAAAATGATCGGGGCTCAAGTCCACCACCGAGACCTAGCGGCATCCTTTACCGGATGATCCCGTAGGTCGGCGTTCTGTTCGGGTGGAAGCACGGTCGAGAGATCGTGTGGACCGTTCAGTAACGAAAATCCTGGTCATAGTAGCAGCGTTAGTCGGGTTAGACCCCCGACGGCCGAACGAGTAAGGGTTCCTCAGCAATGCTGATCAGCTGAGGGTTAGCCGGTCCTAAGTCCCCCCGTAATTCGAAGGGGACAACAGGGAAACAGGTTAATATTCCTGTGCCAGTGTGCA
>NZ_JARUKW010000055.1 GCF_029688845.1 Natronococcus sp. A-GB1
ATGCCTTGTTGCAGGTCCGGCTAGCGGGACTTTCAGTCTCTCTGTGAACGATTTTCGTGAAATTGACGGGTGAATTGGACGCCGTCTTGCGATATGAAGTCCAAACGGCAACGCGTGAGGCAGTGTAAGAATCTTGCCAAACAGCATGTTGATAGCCCGGATGAACCCGCTGCGCCGGACGGCGACAGCGGGTTCGCCGAGTGGGCACAGATCACGTTTATTCTCTTGCATGCTGAACTCGACAAAACCCTCCGCGAGACCGAGGCGTGGTTCAACGACTCTCTTGCCATCCGTGACGAACTCAACCTTGACACCACACCCGATCACACGACGCTCTGTCGGTGGGAACAGAAGTTCGACATGCGTGAGCTTCGCAGCCTGCTCCGCGCCTCAGCGGAGCAGGCTGGCTGGACGGGAGAAGCTGCCATCGACGCCAGCGGGTTCCAGCGCGATCAGACAAGCTACCACTACCGAAACCGAACGAACTACTCGCTACAGACGCTGAAGACGACGATCCTGGTCGATATGAACACGCTGGCAATCAAAGACGTCCACTATACGACCCGCAAAAGCTGGGATGGCCATATCGGAATGCAGGTCTTCCGTCGGAACGCGGAAGACCTGCAGACTCTGACCGCTGATTCGAACTACTCCTGGAGTGATCTCCGTGACGAATGCCGCGCTAAGTCAACGCGGCCATTGATCAAGCACAAAGAGCACAACGGACTGAAGAAAGCACATAACGCTCGAATGGACGAGGATCTGTATCACCAGAGGTGGATGAGCGAGACGGGTTTCTCCCTGTTGAAGCAGGATGACGGGGAGAAGTTACGCTCTCGGAGCTGGCACGGCCAGTTCCGAGAGCTGACCCGGAAGTGCATCGTACATAACCTCTCGCAGGCGGCGAGTTAAGGGCTCGCCGCCTGCGCTCCTTCTCTGGACGTATTGCCCAGAGACATCTCCGTCATCCGTTCGAAGGTTCTCACAATGTTCCATAATTCTGATGGTTCGAGAATTAGTCACGATGGCGAGTCGTTCATCATCCGGATATCGAAATCAGCAGAGACAGGCGTTCTCACTCACAGAAACAGAATGTCAAGATCGTTATTCGGCTGCCGTCTTGCGATCAACACGGCAT
>NZ_JARUKW010000056.1 GCF_029688845.1 Natronococcus sp. A-GB1
TTACGGCGTCAGAGGCCGGTTCTTGGAGTCAGAAGATGCAGTAGCTGTCGCTAGCGGTGTTTGTCGAAGGGTCAGGATTATGGTATCTTGCGTCATTGTTCCAGTGACGACGGCGATGCCTCTCCCAGATACGTCCGGAGAAGGGGAGCAGGCGGCGAGCCCTAACTCGCCGCCTGCGTCAGGTTATGGATGATGCACTTCCGTGTCAGCTCCCGGAACTGGCCGTGCCAGCTCCGGGAGCGGAGCTTCTCGCCGTCGTCTTCCTTCAACTGCGAAAAGCCGGTTTCACTCATCCAGCGCTGGTTGTAGTCTTCGTTCATTCGGGCGTTGTGGGCCTTTTGCAGCGGTGTCTGCTCCCTGTGCTTGATCAACGGTCGCGTTGAGTTGGAGCGACACTCCTCACGGAGGTCGCTCCACGAGTAATTCGCATCAGCGGACAGTACACGCAGGTCTTCCGCGTTCCGGCGGAAGACCTGCATCCCAATGTGGCCGTCCCACGCCTTCTGCGTCGTGTAGTGAACGTCCTTGATCGCTAGTGAGTTCACGTCGATCAAGATCGTCGTCTTCAGCGACTGGAACGAGTAGTTCGCGCGGTCGCGGTAGTGGTAGCTGGTTTGATCGCGCTGGAAGCCACTTGCGTCAATTGCGGCTTCACCACTCCAGCCCGCCTGCTCCGCCGAAGCGCGGAGCAGGCGGCGGAGTTCACGCATCCGATACTCTTGCTCCCACCGGCACAGCGAGCTGTAGTGCGGTGCCTCGTTAAGTCCGAACACGGCGAGAACTCCGGGCATCTCGTTGAGGTAGTCTTCAGTTTCACGGAGACTCTTCTCCAGTTCGACACGGTATAGAATCAACGCGATCTGTACCCATTTGGCGTACCCGCCCGCGCCGTCCGGCGCGGCGGGTACGTCCGGATCGTCAACGTGCTGTTTGGCAAGATCCCGACACATCTGTGCGAGCCGTCTGAGCGATGCCATATCGCCAGACGGCGTCCATTTCAGGGTGAATGTGACGGAAGCTTCCTGCGAGAGCGTCTGAAGTTGTCGTCAATCGGCGGCAAAACAAGGCA
>NZ_JARUKW010000057.1 GCF_029688845.1 Natronococcus sp. A-GB1
GAGCGTGTCATAGAATCCATCTCATAGCTTCTCACAGCCCGGTTCGTTTCCTCGCTCGTAGTTGGTGATCGCAACAACGAGCCGGAGGCACAGCGCAAGAAACACTTCTGTTCGTGCGTGGACGCGGCCTCGGGCGCGGACGTGCCCGAGGCCGCAGTCCTTGACTGCGTCGTTGGTACGTTCGACTCCTGTCCGGTTGTTGTACGTCTCGTCCAAGATGGACTGCTTCAGCTGAACGTCCTCGCTGTGTTCCTCGATGCGGTCTTCGACCCTGTACTCGATGTCTTTCGGATCGTCAGCGTTTCGCGGATTGTATGGGGCGATTGGCACGACCCCTGCGGCCAGCAGGTGGTCGTGCCAATCGAGGATGTCGTAGGCGCTGTCTCCAAGCATCCAGATCGGTGTACCGACGGCGAGCGCGTCACGAGTGACGCGCATCGCCGTCTCTTGGTCTGCTTGTTTGGCCTGTGTGAACTCCGCTGCTATCGGGATCTTTGCGCCGGTCGAGACGATCGTACAGCCGAAGCCGTAGTAGTACTCTTCAGCTGTTGGATCGTAGTTCCACGAGGCAGCGTCGTTGTACTGAATCGCCTCAATGTGCGTCGAATCGATGGAGTACGCCGAGTCGAGCAGGCCGCGGACGGCGGCCTGCTCGACGAGTCTCTCAAAGATATCGTCGACGACGTGTTCGAGGTCGGTGAGAAAGCGGTCAATCGTGTCTCTGGATGGTGGTTTGTCGAGTCCGCAGTAGTACCAGACGAGGCCGTACTGGAGTTCTCGTGCAACCGGTCGTGTGCCATAGATGTCCTTGTAGTAGCAGTGCAGAAAGCCGCGAAAGAGGTCTGGTGGCTGGTGAACTCGTGTTCGCCCCCGCTTCGAGGGGGCGAACACGTCGTACTCCAGCAGAAACTCGAACTCAAGGTGCTCGAACAGCGGTACTGTCTCGGTAGCCGCGGCATTCAAGAAGTCGTCTACCGAAGCTACGTCTTGCAGGGTTGCGCTTGTGTTGGACACACTTCGCGCACCCTGCTGCTTCGTACGTGACGCTTTCTATGACACGCTC
>NZ_JARUKW010000006.1 GCF_029688845.1 Natronococcus sp. A-GB1
AACGGGGTCGATCGTAGCCATCGAAGTCAACTACCGCACTCGTATGAGAGCGGCCGGGTCGGGATGGAGCGCCTGCCTCCGCGCCGGGATTCGGCCGGAGGGAACGCGGCGGGTGCGCCACGTCGTTCGCATTACTGACGAGTGCCCGGCGTATATATAAGGCCATCGTCTCGATCGGCGAGTGGTCCACGTTGATCGTTCCCGAGCGAGCGAATCACGAAGGGTAAGATCTTCCTACGCTCGAGCAAGCGTGTAGTTCGATCGCGCTCCGGAAGGGAAGTAAGCGAAACGCGCACGAGACGGCAAGATCGACTCGAGACTAGCCCGATCCCGATCTCGGGCTGGATACCCTCCTAGTCCGAGGTTGTCCGTTCCCCCCCTAACGGCGATCGGTACGATTTAGCGGTAACGGGCTGTAGGGTCGCGTATGGATCGTTCGGGGTTCGTCAGACTCGCTCTCGTCGCGCTCGGACTCGTCGTCCTGAGTTTCTTCGTCCGCGGGTTCAGCCAACTGCTGTTCGGTCGTGGCGTCGCGGAGGTGCTCCAGGCGCCGTTCGCCGTGGTCGGGTTCGCGTTGCTGGTCTATCTCTTCTTTAGAGCGACTCTCGACGCGACCGGGATCTGGCCGATCGGACGCTCGGAGTCGTGATGGAAACGGTTTTTCGAACGCCGCGCAAAGGGCGGGATATGACAGTCGAGATGCGGGAGATCGCCGATCTCGGACCGGACGACCGGGTCGCGTTCTTCGAGCGCGACGCCGGTATCGAGGCCGTCAGGGGAGACGTCCGGGAGATCGTCGACAGAGTACGGGAGGAGGGTGACGTCGCCGTTCGGGAGTTCACGAGCGAGTTCGACGGCGTCGAGGTCGGCAATCTCGAGATCACCGACGACTGCGAGCGCGCTCTCGAGGAGGTCGACGACGAGCTGCTCGAGGCCATCGAGACGGCCGCGGCGAACGTCCGGGAGTTTCACGAGGCCCAGCTCCCCGAGGACTGGCGCGAGGAGTTCGGCGACGGACGGGAACTGGGACGGCGATTCCGTCCGCTCGAGCGCGTCGGCGTCTACGTCCCCGGCGGCTCGGCGGCCTACCCCTCGAGTGCGATCATGGGCGTCGTTCCGGCGGTCGTCGCGGGCGTCGACCACGTCGTCGTCGTCACCCCGCCCGCGGAGGAACTCAGCCCGGCGACGCTGGCGGCGATCCACGTCGCAGGCGCGGACGAAGTGTTCAGCGTCGGCGGCGCGCAGGCCGTCGCGGGGCTGGCGTACGGAACCGAGACGATCACGAGCGTCCAGAAGATCGTCGGCCCCGGAAACAAGTGGGTCACGGCGGCCAAAGCCGAGGTTCGGGGTGACGTCGAGATCGACTTCCTCGCGGGGCCGAGCGAGGTCGTCGTCGTCGCCGACGGGACGGCCGACCCGGGACTCGTCGCGAGCGAACTGGTCGCCCAGGCCGAGCACGATCCGAACGCGTCGGTCGTAGCCGTCACCGACGACGAGGCGACCGCGGCGGCCGTCGCCGACGCCGTCGACGAGCAGACGAGCGAACGCGAGCGCGAGGGCGTGATCCGAGAGGCGCTCGCGAACGACGCCAGCGGCGTGCTTCTCGCTCGTTCGATGAGCGAGGCGATCCTCTTTACCGAATCGTACGCGCCCGAACACCTGTCGATCGTCGCCGAGGACGACGAGTCGATCCTCGAGCGCATCGACAGCGCGGGCAGCGTCTTCCTCGGTCCCGAGACGCCGGTCGCGGCGGGGGACTACGCGAGCGGGACGAACCATGTGCTGCCGACGAACGGTTCCGCCCGGATCACCGGGGGGCTCTCGACCGAGACGTTCCTGCGGTCGACGACCGTCCAGCGCCTCTCCGCCGGGGCTCTCGACGACCTCGGGGAGACGGTGACGACCCTCGCCGACGCGGAGGGACTCGAGGCCCACGCCGAGAGCGTTCGGATCCGACTCGATCGGGAGCGGGACGCGTAGCCCGATCCTACGCGCGGTAAGCACCGTCGATACACGTCACTAATCTGTAATTGGATTTACGTAGCTGCGGAACAGAGTACCAGAGGAAATGGAGCCGTGTCAGGTCGATCCGACCGATGCACGCGTCCTCGAGCGAAACTACGACTACGCACAGAAGAACGTTCGACTACTCTCGATGTGGTACGAGTGCGAGCTCGAACGGATGATCGAGCTGCTCGCAGAGAACGATGTTGAACTCTCGGCGAACGACGAACGGCTGTTCGGGACGTACTATCGGTCGGTTCAGCAGCGCCCGCGCGTATAGGGCGCAGAACGGGGTATCGATGGTTGGCGACGGACTCGGAGCGGTGCAAACCGCGAGTCGACCCGCTTTCAGGGGTCGGAAATTCGGCGTCAAGGTTAACACCGTTGCGCGGGAAGGGACGTACATGAGCACTGATAGCGTGGATGGCGCGAGCGCGGAGACGCGTCCAGAGATCGAGGTAACCGAGACGGCAGCCGAGCAGGCGCTGTCTCTGCTCGAGAGCGAGGGGCTCGACGCCGGAGTAGCCGGTCTTCGACTGTTCGTCCAGCAAGGCGGCTGTGCGGGGCTGTCCTACGGGATGCGGTTCGACGACGCGCCCGACGAGGACGACACGATCTACGAACACCATGAGCTTCGGGTGTTCGTCGATCCGGCGAGTCTCAAGTACATCGAGGGAAGCATCCTCGACTACGAAAGCGGACTGCAAGCCGAGGGGTTCCACGTCGAGAACCCGAACGTCGTCAGCGAGTGTGGCTGTGGCGAATCGTTCCGGACGTAGTTACTCCTCGAGTTCGAACGCGACCGTTACTTCGGCCTGATACTCCCGGTTCTCGGCGCTTGCGATCTCGACGCCGAGTTCGTCGACCTCGACCCAGTAGACGTTCTGGAGGGTGTTCTCCGCGCGGTCGATCGCGTCGTCCGCGGCGTCGTCGAAGCTCTCCGTACTCGTGCCGATCAGCGTGATCTTCTTGAATACCATCGCCCGTAATCGTACACCGCTGTGGGTATTCAATGTATGGTCGGTAATAGCAAGACGCCGGTGGGCGAGGCGGTCTCCGCTGCCCCACAGAAGGTTCGTCAACGCTTTTGACGTCCCCACCGCAGTGCGAGATATGAACGGTTTCGACGATTCGATCGACGTCACCGAGATCGACGAACTGACTCCACCGGACCGGACGCTGATGGGACCGGGTCCCAGCGACGTCCACCCCCGCGTGTTGCGAGCGATGAGCACCCCGCTCGTCGGCCATCTCGACCCCTCGTTCGTCGGGATCATGAACGAGGTACAGGAGCTGCTCCGATACACGTTCCGGACCGACAACCGGTGGACGATCCCGGTCTCGGGGACCGGGTCGGCCGCGATGGAGGCGGCGATTGGCAACGTCGTCGAGCCCGGCGATACGATGCTGGTGCCGACGAACGGCTACTTCGGCGGCCGAATGGCCTCGATGGCTCGCCGCGCCGGCGGCGACGTCGTCGAGGTCGACGCGCCGTGGGGTGAACCGCTCGAGCCGACGGCCGTCTCGGACGCGCTGGCCGAACACGATCCCGACGTCTTCGGCTTCGTTCACGCCGAGACGAGTACGGGCGTGCTCCAGCCCGGCGTCGCCGAACTCACGGCAGCGGCTCACGACCACGACGCGCTGGTGATCGCCGACACCGTCACCTCGCTGGGCGGGGTCGAACTCCGCGTCGACGAGTGGGACATCGACGTCGCCTACTCCGGCCCCCAGAAGTGTCTCTCCTGTCCGCCCGGCGCGAGCCCGCTGACGCTGTCCGAGACGGCGATGGAAAAGGTCCTCTCCCGCGAGGAGGAGACCCGATCGTGGTACCTCGACCTCTCCCTGCTCGAGGGGTACTGGGGCGACGAGCGCGCGTACCATCACACTGCACCCGTCACGAACGTCTACGCGCTGCGGGAGGCGCTGCGGCTGGTCGCCGAAGAGGGGATCGAACAGCGCTGGGAGCGCCACGAGCGTCTGGCCGGCGCGCTGAAAGCCGGCGTCGAGGGGATGGGTCTGGAGATGAACGCCCCCGACGAGTACTGGCTCCCGAGTCTGAACGCCGTCCGAGTTCCCGATGGGGTTGACGACGGCGAGGTCTGTACCGAACTGCTCGAGCGCTACGATCTCGAGGTTGCGAGTGGACTCGGCGATCTGGAGGGCGAGATCTTCCGCATCGGCTGTATGGGCCACTCCGCGCGACCCCAGAACGTGATCTACGCGGTGACGGCGTTAGGCGACGTCCTCGAGTCGATGGGGGCGGACGTCGACCCGGGCGCCGGTGTAACTGCGACGCGCGGGGCACTGGAGTGACTTGCTCGGAAAAGGGAACGAGGGTATCAGGCGGAGACTGGCGGTCCCGACGGAACCCGTTCGACCTGATAGTCGTCGCCGTCGACGACGATGATTGCCCACTCGTAGCTCGGATTCGTGCGCTCGAGTTCGCGCTCGAGTGAGTCGGCGTCTTCCGGTCGGGCGACGAAACAGTGGAACTGTCCGGCCGCGGACGGAAGCGTTCCGGGCTCAAGGACGGGATTGACGTGGACGACCTTCCACTTTCGTTCGGCGCGGAACACGGGGCCAGTGCCTTCGACGGTGTAACCCAGGTCGGCGAAAATCGACTTGGCCTGTTCGACGAGACGCATGTTAACAGGTCCCATTCAGTACAGAGTATGTGACCCACCCTCATAAATCTATGTCTGGCACATGCATTCGGCTCGGGAGCAAAAGATCGCGAACTAATATCGCCGAGCGGACAACGACTACAAGCCGACTGTCCGTCCGGACGACAGTAAGACGCGATTGTCGTCGGTAGTCGCCGAACGTGGCACGTCACCCCTCGAGTCAATCGCGGTTACTCGTGGGCGGCGTCCCACTCGGTCGGCTTCCGGAAGTTCCCGCATTGGTTACACTGAATACGTCCCATCGAGTCCATCGCGTTGTCGAAGCTCTCGCAGTTGGTACAGAACCAGCCGTACCGTCGCCGTGCCTCGGGCGACTCGTAGGCGACGAGAAACGGTCCCTTGGATCCCCTGTCGCCGTCCGTCTCCGAGACGTAGACGGTGTCGCCGTCGGCGGTCGACCTCGTTTCCATACCCGCCGTAGTATCGCTCGGAGTAAAGGACTGTCTCTCCGGATCCGTGCGAGTTAGTGCCTTTCGTGTGAAGGATTGGCGTGCAGAACTGTCCCAACTGAAAGGTTTACCCGGGCGGATACCGTCCGACTTTGTGATGACGCTGGTCGTGGTCCCCGTCCGATACCCCCTGTCGAAACACTCCAGACGAACCCTCGAGCGGGCGATCGAGGTCGCTCGCGAGCGCGACGCGGAGCTGACGATTCTGCACGTCGATCTCTACCAGAACGGGAAGAAGGTGAGCCGCATCGACCTCAAGGATGCCGTCGAGTCGACGTTCGGTCGGATCGAGAACGCCCGGTACGTCGTCCGGACGGGGTTTCTCGTCGAGGAGAGCATCCTCGACGAGGTCGCCGCCGAGGAGGCCGACGCCGTCGTGATCGGAACCAAACAGGCGAGCCGGCTGCGCCGTCTCTTTCGGCGGTTTACCGACAACCCCGACATCGACGGCTACCTGCGAACGCATCTCGACTGTGAGGTCATCACCGTCGAGGGAGCCCGCGCGAGGTAACGATTACCTATCGGGGTTGGCTGTGTCGCCGTCGGCGTCGACTGTGGGACCGACGTTCGGACGGGCCGTCTGGGAATCGTCGACGACCACTCTTGCGGTTCCACTGTCTGCATCGAAGACGTGGTGGCGGTGGGGGTAGGCGAACTCGATGTCGGCGTCGGCGAAGCGTTCGCGGACCGCCGTCCGCACCGCCGACCGAGCGACTGCCTGCTTGTAGGGGTGTTGAACCCAGAAGAACAGCTCCAGCACGATGCCGTTGTCGGCGTACTCGCGGACGTTACAGATCGGGGCGGCGGCGTAGCGTGCGCTTCCGATCCGGATGTCGGGTCCGCCGGTGATGACGACGTCAACCGACCGCGCCGCCCGCTTGGCGTGGCTGCGGGCGGCTTCGAGGTCGCTCTCGTAGGTGATCTCGAATTCGAGGGAGAGCCGCGTTCGCTCGTCCTCCGCCGAGTAGTTGATCACGTCCCGCTGCTGGATCTCGGAGTTCGGAATGACGATGAAGGTGTTCTGGACGGTGAAGATCTTCGTGTACCTGATCGTGATGTCCTCGACGAACCCGGTGTGGCCCTCGTCGACGATCTCGATCATGTCGCCGATCTCGTAGGGTCTGTCGGCGAGAATGAACAGGCCGTTGACAAAGCTCCCGACGAGCGGCGCGAGGACGACCGCGACCACGGCCGAGATGACGGTCACCGAGAGGAGGATCTGCGTGTCGCCGACGCCGAGAATGCCGGCGACGACGATGAGGGTCACGAACAGGACCGAGAACCTGACCGCTCGCAGGACCGTTCGCGTCACGCTCGGGCGCTCGATGCGGCGCGCGACGGTCCGGCCGGTCAGCCGAACGACGAGCTTCGAGAGGTACCAGCCGACGACGACCACGACGGCCGCGAGGAGAAGCTGGCCGACGATTCCGGGAATCGCCTCGGGAAGTATCTCGTTGGTGCGCTCGAGGGCTTCCTCCTCCGGAACCTGTGCGACCTCCAGCATGGCAGCACACTCATGGCCGGCGTGGTTAAGGGTTCTGACCGTCATCGACGCCGAACGATGACTCGATTTTCGAACGCGGTAGTACTCGCGTTGTAATAAATCATTTATCCGTCCGAATCCTGCCATCGGGTATGGCACCAGACGAACTTCGCTCGACCGTCGAGCGGGTCGGGGATCGGTTCAACCTCGGCGAGTACGAGATCGACGCCTACCTGACCGTCCTCGAGCAGGGACAGCTGACCGCAAGCGAGATCGCGGATCGGACCGAGATTCCCCAGCCCCGCGTCTACGACACCGTCCGTAGCCTGAGCGATCGGGGACTCGTCGAGCTGCGTGAGTCCCGACCGATGAAGGTCGTCGCGATCGATCCGGCCGACGCCTTCGACGAGGTCCAACACTCCCTCGAGCAGATGATCGACGAACTCGAGGCCCGATACACGGCGCCCGCGCGAGACACGGAGGCGGTGTCGCTCGTCAAGTCCCGCTCGACGATCCTGCGCTATCTCGAGGAGATCATCGCCGACGCCGAGTACGAACTCTCGCTGTCGCTGACGCCGGATCTGCTCACCCGATTCGAAGACGAACTTTCGGGGGCACTCGATCGGGGCGTGAGCATCGATCTGATCGTGACCCCGGCCGCAGAGGCGCCCGCACCGGACGATTTCGACTACACCGCTATCGCGACGACGACGCGTGCCCGACGCGGGATCACGACGCCGGTGCTCGCCGTCGCCGACGGTAACTACTCCATCTACGCGACCCAGGACGCGCTCCGAGACGACAAGGACCGCTACGGCGTCATCTTCAACCGCTCCGCGCTCGGGTTTCTGGTCTCAGGCTTCTTCGGTACCGTGCTCTGGACGACCGCCGAGGAGACGCTCGGCGAGGACGCGGATCCTCGAAGCTACCCGCGAAAGTACGCCTCGATCCGACGCTGCGTGAAGGACGTCATCGAGGAGGGGGGAGAGTTCTACGCGACGATCGTCGGCCAGGACGTCGCCGTCGGCGGTCAGCGGATCGTCCGCGGGCAGATCATCGACGTCTCCTTCGAGGTCAGCGAGGAGGTCGCCGCGATCACCCTCGAGAACGAGGACGGCTCGGAGGTGACGGTCGGCGGCCGGGTCGCCGCTCTCGAGGACGTCGAGGCTCACGAGATCCACATCGGCCGACACCGACCGCCCGAACTCGAGGAGTAGTCGCTCGAGTGTGATCTCCTCGGAGGGGTTGAATCTCCGATCGTAACGGTATTCGACGATTACGCGGTCCGTTCGTGGAGATTTTCAGTACATTGTGACCTTTATACGCCAACGATTAAGGTTCTGAATGTAGTCGCGAACAGGGATGGTGAAAGACAGGTGTGAACACACAACACCCACCGGCGTCTCTCGCCGATCGTTCGTCGCGGCGGCCTCGGCGGCCGGCGCCGGGTCGGTCGGGATAGCGGGGTGTCTCGGGCGCGGGGCGGAGGAGGGCGCTGTCGTCGCCTACGGCGACACCGACTTTCAGGACATCATGGATCCGGCGGGGGAGCTACATCGGGCGCTCTGGGACGCGGGTCTTGACGAGGATATCACCGTTGCGGTCCGCACCGGGCCGGACGAGACCGAACAGCGCAGATCCGCCGCACAGTCCGCGCTCCAGGCAGAGCGGTCCGAACCGGACATTTTCATGATGGACAGCGGATGGACGATCCCGTTTATCCTGCGCGGCCAGACGGTCGACCTCGAGGATCGGCTCTCGAGTGACACCCTCGGCCTGATCGAGAACGACTACCTCGATGCCGCAGTCGAGACCGCTCGCCACCCCGAGAGCGGAGAGCTGCACGCGCTGCCGCTGTTTCCCGACTTTGGGACGATGCAGTTCCGGCGTGATCTCGCCGAGGACGCGGGGTACGACACCGACGACTGGGGGACCGAGCCGATGTCCTGGCAGGAGTTCTCCGAGGTCGCGGCCGACGTCCGCGTCGACGCCGGGGTCGACTTCGGATTCACCACGCAGGCGGCCGCCTACGAAGGGCTGGCCTGCTGTACGTTCAACGAGGTGATAAGCACCTGGGGCGGCGCGTACTTCGGCGGCCTCGACGAGCTGTTCGAGGCGGGCAACCGCGAGGTTACGGTCGACGACGAACCCGTCCTCGACGCCATCCGGATGATGCGGGCGTTCGTTCACGGCGCCGAGGACGAGCACGCCCTCGAGGGGTACGAGCAGATCGCACCGACAGCGATCGCTCAGTACACCGAGGAGGACGCTCGCGGTCCCTTCGCGGCCGGCAACGTCGTGATGCACCGCAACTGGCCGTACTCAATCGCGATTGCTCACGACGACGGCATGGGCGACCAGGTCGGGATGATGCCGATGCCCTACGGCGTCGAGGAGGACGAGGCTGCCTACGACGGCCTCGGAGGGACCGCCGCCGCGCTCGGCGGCTGGCACCTGACGCTGAACCCCGCAAGCGAGAACCAGGAGGAGGCGCTCCAGGTGCTCGAGGCGTTCGCGACCGAGGAGGTCATGCTCACGATCTTTGCGATTCAGGGCTGGATCCCGCCGATCGTCGAGCTGCTCGAGGAGGTCGATCCCGAGGAGACCGGTCCCGTCGCGGAGTACGCCGAGACCATTCAGATTGCGGGCGAGAACGCTGTCCCCCGGCCTGTAACCGACATCTGGCCGGAGCAGTCGGCCCACATCTACCAGGAGGTGAACAGGGCCTACCGGGGCGTGAAGTCGCCCGAGGAGGCGATGGCCGACCTTGCGGACCGACTCGAGGCCAGCGAGGCCGACGTAGGTGAGCAAGATGTCGAGTGATACCGGAATCGGAAGCGAGACCCCCGAACGCGAACGAACTGGCAACGCCGTCGTCAACTGGATGGAGGGGCTGAGCGAGGCGGCTTACGCCTACCTCCTGTTGATCCCGGCGTTCCTGCTGCTCGCCTTCATCGCCTTTTACCCGCTGCTCATGACGTTCGTCATGTCGCTCCAGGAGGACCGAACGCGGGGCGCGGAGACCCTGGGCGGCTTCGTCGGCGTCGAGAACTACGTCAATGTTCTCACGGGCGACGTCAGGCTGGCCCAGCAGTTCATGGACGTCTCGCTGTCCGCGTCGTTTCCGTTCGTCGACTTCGGCGTTCCACTCCTCCAGCAGGCGCTGTTCGTTACCCTCGGCTTCGCCGTCATCAGCGTCTTCTTCGAGACGGTCTTCGGCTTCGGGCAGGCGCTGATCCTCGACCAGGAGTTCCGCGGCCGGCGCTGGGTTCGGGTCGCGATCATCCTCCCGTGGGCCGTCCCGATCGTCATCCAGGGGATGATCTTCTTCCTGCTGTTCCAGCCGGAGGTCGGCTTCGGGACCGATCTGATGCAGTGGCTCGGTCTGTTCGGACCAAACCCGCTCGCCGACAGCGGGGACGCGTTCGTCATCGTCCTCGTCGCCGACATCTGGAAGTCGACGGCGTTTATGGCACTCTTGATTCTCGCCGGACTCCAGAGCGTCGACCGGAGCCTCTACGACGTCGCCCGGGTCGCGGGCGCCTCCCCCTGGCAGCGATTCAAGCTGATCACGCTGCCGCTGATTCTGCCCGCCTTACTGGTCGCAATGTTGTTCCGGACGATGGACGCGATGCGCGTGTACGGGCTGATCGAGTCGAGCGTCGGCTGTACGACGGTGCCGTCGCTGACGTGTATGGTCGTCGAGGCGATGTTCGGCGGCACGCGCATCTTCGGGACCGCGGCGGCCGTCGCGTTCATGACCGCGCTGGTGATCGGACTGTTCATCTCGGTGTACATCGCCCTGTTCCGGGATACGGAGGCGGGATTCTACTGATGAGCCCAAATGACTACGACGAGACACGAGACGACGGAACCCCCTCCGAATCGAGCGACGAGAGCGCCAACGTTCGTGGAAACCGGGCGGATCCGCGCCGTCATCTCCCGGACGGCGGTCGGGCTCCGAGTCGTCTCGCCGACGGTGGCGCCACACTCGGGGCCGGCGGTGACGCCGAACTCGATCGCGGCCCGTTCTCGCGGTGGGTCGACCGATCGATCCAGAATCCCCAGCGCGTCTACCGGGCGATGTTCTACGTCGCGGCGATCTTTTTCCTGTTCACGACGCTGTTTCCCTTCTACTGGCTGT
Organism: Natronococcus sp. A-GB1; assembly: GCF_029688845.1. GTDB lineage: Archaea > Halobacteriota > Halobacteria > Halobacteriales > Natrialbaceae > Natronococcus. The sequence goes on from NZ_JARUKW010000006.1 coordinate 10,768, forward strand.
TGATGGTCGCGCTCACGCCCGAGGGACAGCTCCGGGACATCGTCTTCACGCCGAACGGGTTCAATCCGGGCGCGTTCGTCGAGGTGTTCCAGACCCTGCCGTTTCACTGGTACATGTTCAACAGCTTCGTTATCGCGACGGCCTCGACGGTGCTGGTACTGGTCATCGCCAGCCTCGCGGGCTACGCCTTCGGTCGCCTCGAGTTCCCGGGGAAGACGCCGCTGATGTTGCTCGTGTTGGTCGTGTCGTTCTTCCCGCCGGCGGCGTTTTTCATCCCGCTGAACGACCTGTTCAACACCCCCGTCGAGATCCTCGAGCCGGTGATGAGCGACGGGACGCTGTACAACACGCCGGGGGCGATGGTGATGCCGATCTCGGCTATCTTCATGCCGCTGGCGATCTTCATCCTCACGACCTTCTACGCCCAGATTCCCGACGGGCTCGAGGACGCCGCTCGGGTCGAGGGAACCACCCGATTAGGCGCGCTGTTTCGGGTCATCATCCCGCTGTCGGCGCCCGGCGTCGCGACTGCCGGCGTGTTGACGTTCATCGCGGTGTACAACGAGTTCTTCTTTTCGTTCCTGATGACCGACGGCGAGGCAGAGAACTGGGCGCCGATCCTCGATGGGATTCTGGGCTACCAGGGCCAGTACGAGATCCTGTTCAACCTGATGGCCGCTGCGAGCATCATCGGCGTGCTCCCGGTCGCGATCCTCGTGATCGTGGCCCAGGAGAAGATCGTCAGCGGGCTCACCGCGGGCGCACTCAAGGAGTAAGACACTATGGCACGAGTACGACTCGAACACGTTACGAAACGCTACGACGATGTCGTCGCGGTCGACGACATGAACGTCGAGATCGAGGACGGGGAGTTCGTCTGCCTCGTGGGTCCCTCCGGCTGCGGGAAGTCGACCACGATGGAGACCATCGCCGGGTTGACTCGCCCCTCGGAGGGAACGGTGTACATCGGCGACACCGACGTCACGAACCTCGCTCCCAAGGATCGGGGCGTCGCAATGGTCTTCCAGAACATCGCGCTGTTTCCCCACATGGACGTCTTCGACAACGTCTCGTTCGGCCTCCGACTGCGGACGTTCGACGACGACGAGGTCGAACGGCGCGTCGAACAGGCCGCCGACATCGTCCAGCTCGAGGGGATGCTCGACCGGATGCCCGACGAGATGTCCGGCGGCCAGCGCCAGCGGGTCGCGATCGCCCGGGCGATCGTCCGCAACCCGGACGTATTCCTGATGGACGAGCCGCTCGCGAACCTGGACGCCAAACTTCGGGTTCACATGCGAACCGAACTCCAGCGACTCCACCGCGAACTGGAGACGACGATCATCTACGTCACGCACGACCAGGCCGAGGCGATGACGATGTCCGATCGGATCGCGGTCATCAACGCGGGCGAACTCCAGCAGATCGATCCGCCGCTGGTCTGTTACAACGAGCCCGCGAACCTGTTCGTCGCCGGCTTCATCGGCTCGCCGTCGATGAACTTCGTCCGGGGCGAGGTCGTCGCCGACGGCCTCGAGACGAAGAACTTCACGCTCGAGTTCGACCCCGCGGGAGCGACCGGCGTCGGCGTCGGCGACGACGTCACCCTTGGGGTCCGGCCCGAGGACGTCCACCTCTCGAGGAACGCCGACGATCTCTCTCGACCGACCAGGGGGATCGAAGTGACGACGGACGTGCTCGAGCCGATGGGCGACGAGATCTTCGTCTACCTCGTGCTTGACGAAGGAGCCGAGCGGACGATGGAGGAGGACCCGTTGGATTCCCCGGACCAGCTCCTGATGAGCGTCTCTCCGGACACCGACATCAGCGAGGACGAGACCCTCGAGGTCGTTCTGGACGGGTCGAAGATCCACCTGTTCGACACCGCGAGCGGCGAGGCGCTCGTCCACGGAATCGCCGATCGTTCGGGGTCGGATCCGGGGACGGCGCCGACCGAAGCCGAAGACTGAGTTTCGTTTCGTTGCCGGTTCGATAGTTTCGACCGCAGCCGAACGGCGGCGGGCCGATAGACTCTCCTACATAGAGAATAGCTACCAGTAGACCGAGCGAAACGTGTTCGTGTCACGGGAGGCGTCAGTGAACGAACGACGGAACAAAGGAAATCGAATACCAAACCCCGCACGACTCCCCGAATTCGAACCGCCGCTCGAACCACCACACCCCAAGCATGACCACATGACAACAGCACGAGGCGACATCAGAACCGGTATCGTCGGACTCGGGAACATCGGTCGCTACCACGCCGAACGCCTCCTCGAACTCGACGTTCCGCTGGTCGGCGGGATGGACGTCGCGGCCGACGCACGAACCCGTTTCGCCCGTCGGTACGACGTCGACGTCTACGACGATCACCACGAGCTGTACGACGCCGTCGACGCCATCATTATCACGACGCCGAACAAGTACCACGAGGAGTACGCCGTCGACGCCTTCGACCAGGGTCTGCACGTCCTCCTCGAGAAACCGCTCGCTCACTCCCTCGAGAGCGCCGAACGGATCGCGAGCGCTGCGGCCGACAGCGACGGCTACTGCATGGTCGGATTCAACAATCGGTTCGCAAACACGGTCCGAATCGTCAGCGACCGGATCGAACGGGGCGAACTCGGCGACGTGTCACACATCGAGGCGAACTACGTGCGCCGACGGGGGATTCCGGGGCGCGGGTCGTGGTTCACCCGGCGCCAGATCGCGGGCGGCGGCGCGCTGATCGATCTCGGCGTCCACGCCATCGACCTCTCGCTGTACCTGCTCGGCGACCCGCCCATCGTGGAGGTAACCGGCGTCACCCGCGGCGAGTTCGGCTCTCGAGAGGAGTACGCCTACCTGGACATGTGGGGCGACGACGCGGGACCCGCCGGCTTCGACGTCGACGACTCCGCCAGCGCGTTCATCCGGACTGCGGACGATCAAACGATCTCGCTCGAGGTCGCCTGGGCGACCAACCGTCCGGAGAACAACGAGTTCGTCGTTCGCGGAACCGAGTCTGCCGCGGTGTTCGACCTCCTCGACGGCGATCTCTCCGTTCACTCCGCGAGCACCGCCGGCCCGGACCACCTCGAGGATACCTCGATCGAGACCCGGCAGAACGACACCCACACCGAGGAGCAGCGATCGTTCTTCGACTCGATCGCGGCCGGCGAGGTCGACAACGAGAGCATTCAGCAGGCCCTTACCGTCCAGCGGGTGATCGACGGGATCTACCGCTCGAGCGAGACGGGTCGGACGGTCGCGATCGACGAGGAGTAGCCGGGGCTCACTCACGAAAGCGACCGACGGTCGTTTCTCCCGTCGACTGATCGGTCACGTCGACCCGACCGTTACCGGAAACGGTGATGTCGTATCCGGCGTACTCGAAGGAGAGTGATAGCTCGGTCGATGGATCGCTCCGAAACAGTGCGTCGAGCGCCTCGGGATCGACAACGGCGTACAGCGGTTCGTAGGCCGGCGGCTCGATCGCCGTCACGTCGACCCCCTCGTGTTCGGCGACTGCCTCGATGATCGCTCGTATCGGATACTCCGCTCCGTCGGCCGCCGACGGAGCGCTCGGAGCAGTCATACGAGCAGTACCAGACACCTACCGATAAGGGTGGTGGTCCGTGTACGTTTCTGACAACCGTCCAGTACGGTCCGCCTACCCCTCGTCGCGGGCGTTCTCGAACGTCGCGATCGCCTCCTCCCGCCTGTTCGCGTGATCGACGATCGGCTCGGGGTAGTCGGGGGCGAGTTCGGCTCGCTCCTCGGTGTCGAGGCTGGGCCACTCGTGGATCCGATCAGCCGGGACGTCCTCGAGTTCGGGGACGTGTTCCTGGATGTAAGCAGCGTCGGGATCGTACTCTCGACCCTGTTTCGTCGGATTGAACACCCGAAAGTACGGCTGGGCGTCCGCTCCGGTCGAAGCCGCCCACTGCCAGCCGGCGACGTCGCTCGAGGTCTCGTGATCGGCGAGGTGGCGCCGGTACCAGTCGTACCCCTCGCGCCAGTCGACCAGGAGATCCTTCGTCAGGAACGAGGCGACGAGCATCCGGACCCGGTTGTGGACCCATCCCTCGGAGCGAAGCTGGCGCATCCCGGCGTCGACGATCGGGTACCCGGTCTCACCAGCCCGCCAGGCTGCCAGTTCGTCCGGATCGTTTCGCCACTCGAGGTCGCTCTCATAGCCGCTGAAATCCTCCGTGACGGTCTCGGGATTGAACGCCAGCAGGTGAACGTAGAACTCCCGGAACGCTAGCTGCCGGCGAAACGCGACGACGCTCTCACGGGCGTCCTCGTCGGGTGCGTCCTCGAGCGCCCGGGCGGTTTCGACGTACACCTCACGGGGACCGATCGTTCCCCACTTGAGGTGCGTCGAGAGCCGGGAGGTCGACCCCGCGGCGGGGACGTCCCGTTCGTCCGCGTAACGGTAGATCGCGTCCGAGAAGAACGTCTCGAGGCGCTCCCGCGCCGCGTCGCGGCTTACTGTTGGGGGGTCGGCGTCGGGCTCGTCGAACCCAAGCTCCGAAAGTGACGGGATCGGGTTGGCCTCGCTCTCGCTTGCGTCCTCGAGGTCGGCGAGTTCATCGGTTGTCGGCGCCGGCGCGGGATCGGCTTTCTCCCGGTCGCGCCACTTCTTCCAGAAGTAGGAAAACACCGAGTAGTGGTCGCCCTCGTTCGGCGAGATCGATCCCGGCTCGTGGTGAAGGCCGTCCGTAACCGACTCGTGATCGATTCCCACCTCTTCGAGGGCCGCCCGGACTGCCTCGTCGCGCTCGGCGGCGAGTCCGCTGTAGTCCTCGTTCCAGACCACTCGAGCGGCGTCGCGCTCGGCTGCGAGTGAGGGAATTACCTCCCTCGCGTTCCCGCGGACGACGAGGAGATCGGAGCCGCGGTCGCGGTACCACGCCCGGAGGTCGGCGAGCCCCTCGAGGAGACAGGCGACGCGGACCGGCGAGGCGTACTCGAGAATCGTCGGGTCGAGAACGAACACGGGGACGACCCGATCGGCTCGGGCAGCCCGGGCGAGGGCGCGGTTGTCGACGCCCCGCAGGTCCTTGCGGTGCCAGTGAACGATCATATTCGGTGCGACACGGCTAAGGGGGAAAGTTTTGGACCCTTACTCGATTGGGAGTCACTCGCTCCCTGGCTTCCCGATCCGATCGAATCGTCTGGCGAGGTACCGGCGACCGGTGGAGACGATCCCGTCGACGGTGTAGTTGACGCCGATGTAGACGCTGATCAGGGCGAGGACGGTCCCCGCGACGACGTCCAGGAACCAGTGAATACCTAAATACATCGTCGACAGCGCGACACTGATGGCGAGAAAGCCCGACAGCGGAACCCACAGCGGGTACCGGTCGCGAGTCAGCCAGGCCAGGAAGAACACCGTCATCGATAACGACGTGTGCAGCGACGGGAAGACGTTCGTGTTCTGATTGACCTGGTTGGTGAGCGCCCGCGACTGCGGGAAGGCGTCGTACAGCAGTGGCTCGAACACCAGCGGATCGAAGTTCCGGGGACCGTAGGCGATAAAGAGCATGTAGCAGACCAGACCGATCCCGTAGTTGGCCGTAAACGCGAGCAGCAGCGTCGACAGCTCCTCCATCTCCTCGAGCGCGAAGTAGGCGACGATCGGGAACAGCAACAGGAACGCGTAGCCGTAGATGTAGATGAAGACGAAGAACTCGGTCAGCGCCTCGGTCTGGATCGACTGGAGGAAAACGACCGGCGTCTCGCCGAGCAGTCGCTGCTCCAGTGCGAACAGGGTGTGAGTGATGTTGTGTCCGACCACCCGACGCTCGAGACGCAGGGCGACGTCCCGGGTGGACCACCGCAACGCGAGCACGACTCCGAGCGCAGCGATCGGCAGCAGGCAGGCCTCCAGTCGCCATCGATAGCCCCGAACCGCGGCGACGAGACGTCGGGGCCCGACGAACACGAGCGTCGCCGTGACGAGCATCGTCGTCACGACGAGCGCGAGTTCGAGGACGACCTGGGCGAGGCTCATACGGGATACGTACGTCGCGGGAGACATTAATACGGCCCGGTCGGATCATCGCCGTCTCGCACGAACGACCGGACATCGTTTTTGGACCGACGGACGTCGTTTTCGGAGCGACCGCGAGCCGTGCTACGGTCGTTCCGGACACTCGGGACGGCAGACCGTCCGGATACTCGGGACGACAGACGGTCTCACTCGAGCAGGGCGCCGTCCTCGTACCGATAGTTTTCGGCCTCGAAGAGCGACCGCGCCTGCTCCGCGTCGACCTCGCCGTCCGAGCCCGGAAAGGTGGTGAGTTCGGTCTCCTCGTCGGTCAGTTCGCTCTCGTAAACCCCGAACAGCGAACCCAGCGATCGGGCCGGCTCCGCGAATCCGTCGAGGAGCTCGGCAGCGGCGTGATCCCGGTCGAGCAGTCGCGAGAGAAGCCGACGAAAGTGGGGGTTGCCGAGCTGTTCGTGGTGGCTGTTGTAGCCGACCATGTAGAACTCGTCGGTCTGTTCGGTTAGCACGGACCCGCCCGGCAGATCGCTGACTCGTCCGGTCTCGTCGGCCGGGAGCGGGGTCCCCGTGAGGTCGATCTCCTCTTCCTCGAGCAGGTCGACGACCGCCCCCGAGTTCGGCGCGACGACGAACCTGATCCCGTCGAACTGCGGAAACTCCTCGACGACGGAGGGTCGATCGTCCGCGTCGTAGAATACGTGGTCGGTAAACGGAACCAGCTCCACCTCGGTGTCGTCGGTGACTGCCTCGAGTTCGAACAGTCCCGAACCGATCGGTTCCTCGTTGTCGTGGACGAGCGCTTCGGTCTGACGTTCGCCGACGACGGTCGACCGGGGTTCCCAGACGTGAGCGGGCAACACCGGAACCTGAAACGCACGGATCGCCGTCTCTCGGTTCGTGGTTCGAAGCGAGAACTCGACCGTCCGGGAGTCGACCGCCTCGACGCTCTCGACGAGACTCTGCTGGCCCCGATACTGGGGTGCGGGGACGCCGCTCTCGGTATCGCCGAGGGACGTATCTCGAAGGAATCGGTGGGTGAACGCGACGTCCTCGGCATCGAGAGACTCCCCGTCGTGCCAGCGCTGGTCGTCTCGCAGGGTGACTCTCGCCTCGAGCAGCGAGCCGCCGTCCCACTCGACGTCCTCGGCCAGCCAGGGGATCGCCCCGTCGTCGGTCCGATACACGAGCGGGTCGTAGAGTAGCGCCAACAGCGCGGGAATCTGGTTGGAGTCGACGACGATCGGATTCAGTCGGCTGGTGAGCGCCTCGCCGAAGACGCCGACCTCGAGTGGGCGGTCCTGTGGCCCCTCGTCGGGAGGCTCCGAGAGAATCTCGAGGTAGTCGATCGGTCGGTACGGCGGGCCCGAAACGGTCTCCGACAGCGTCGTTCCGACGGCGCCGATCCGGGACGGAAAGGCGACGACCGTGTACGGAACCGTCTCGGTGAGGTGGTCGAACAGCTCCGAGAGCACCCGGTCGCGGTCCTCGTCCGCGGTGGTAAGCTGGGTCTCGAGCAGATCGTCGGCGGTAACGTCCGAGAACTGAAACGGGTTCTGCCAGCCCGCTTCGGTGGCGTACCGGGAGTGCAACAGCCCACGAAGCGCGTCGTACTCGTCGATACCGGCGTGTCTGGCGACGAAGACGTCGTAATCGCCCCCCAGCAGAACGTTGCGGTGTAACTCCGCTTTGGCGATCGGCTCGAACGTAGCGTCGATTCCGGCGGTCTCGAAGTTCTCCCGGAGCTGGCTCGCGATCTTTGCGGCGATGATGTCGTCGTCCGCGGGGACCGCCTTGATCGTCAACGAGACCTGGTCCGGACCGGGGCTCTCGGCGCGGGACCAGAGCCTCTCGGTGCAGCCGGCGAGGGAGCCGGCGATACCGGTTGCGGTCCCCGCGAGTAGCCTCCGACGCGTCGTCGGAGAACCGACGTCCTCCATATACGCAACGGTATGGTACCGCGGTGTATAGGACTTACTCCCAAATCGACAACTCGTATATCTGCCGTACGGAGGATCTACCGCGCCATACCACGACCTGGAGCAGCTCTGCTAGGCGGAGGAAACGTTAAGAGAGTTGATTGTGTACGTCAGATCCGTCTCCCGTCGCGACTCCCGGCTGGGACCGATCGGTCCGCGATCGAACGCGTCGGAGGCCGACAGCGTGATCCCGATGACAGACAGAAGCCTTCACCTTCCGGTCGCAGCACAGCCCTCGGTCGACTCGCTCGTCGAACTCGCGGCGTTCGGCGAGTCCCACGGCTACGAGTACGCCTGGCTCCCCGAGACGTGGGGCCGGGACGCGGTCACCGTCCTGACCGCGATGGCCCGAGAGACCGACGAGATCGGACTCGGCCCGAGCATCGTCAACGTCTACTCCCGATCGCCAGCGTTGCTCGGCCAGACGATGACGACACTCCAGGAGGTCGCCGACGGACGGCTTCGGGCGGGGATTGCGCCGAGCGGCCCCGCCGTCATCGAGGGCTGGCACGGGATCGAGTTCGACCGTCCCCTCCGGCGGACCCGCGAGTACCTCGAGATCATGCGCGCGGTGATGAGCGGGGAGACGGTCAACTACGACGGTGATATCTTCTCGCTGGCGGGGTTTCGACTGCGCTGTGAGCCCCCGTCCGAACCCGTCCCGATCGACGCCGCGGGAATGGGACCGAAATCGGTCGAGCTCGCCGGTCGGTTCGCCGACGGCTGGCACGCGATCGTCTTCACCCCCGACGGGCTCGAGGACCGTCTCGAGGATCTCCGGCGCGGGATGGAACTCGGTGACCGCGACCCCGAGGACGTCCGCGTCACGCTCTCGGTGACGGCCTGTGCGCTCGAGGACGGCGATCGCGCCCGCAACCTCGCCCGACAGCACCTGGCGTTCTACGTCGGTGCGATGGGAACGTACTACCGGGAGTCACTCGCCCGGCAGGGGTACGAGGAGGCGGCCAACGAGATCGCCGCCGCGTGGGCCAGCGGCGAACAGGACCGCGCCGTCGAGCGGATCCCCGACCCACTGCTCGACGACCTCGGTGCTGCGGGAACACCCGAACGCGCCCGCGAGGAACTCGAGAAGTTCGCGGCTATCGATGGCGTCGACGATCTCGCAATCGGGTTTCCTCGCGGCGCCGACCGCAACGAGATCGAGGCGACGATCGAAGCGCTCGCACCCGACCACTGAAAGAGCGGACGAGAGCCGTCGCTACGGGGAAGGCGAGGATGGGAACGGACCCGTAGCCGACACGAGGAGCTGCAAAACTGAGCGGAAATCCCTCGGTGCAGAGATCGATCGCTGCAAGCATCGGGCGCCGGTCCCGCTACCGTGACGAGATCCCGTAATCGACGTGTACTTCGGGTGTGCTCGCTGAGTCGGACATCTCGACGCCATTCCAGTCGACGACGTAAACGTTGGCCATCTGGCCCGAGAAGCGAAACCGCTGGACTCCGACCTCGATCGTTCCTTCCGCGACGCCGCCCGAGACGACCGTCCCTTCCGCAACGGGATCGTCCGCGAGCATCTCGATCTCGCCGCCGACCGCGATCTCGAAGTTCGACGGCACCCCGCGGCCGACGATCGTAACCAGATTCGGAAGCCGATCGTCCCGGCTACCGGAAGCGTCGTTCTGCACCGAAGTTTCTGATGACATAATTCCATAAGTTGAGCATTCCGGCATAAGCTTTCTTGTATAATAAAAAGCAGCTCAAAATTAAATACAACGTTTCGAGCGGAACGGTCTCGGAAACCTCAGTCGTGGTTACTTCGCCCTCTAGGCCGTATATCGGCTGCTATCGGAAGACTGTTCATCGTACATCATAATAAGGATTTCTGATACTGAGCTGCGGGTGAGGCGTCCCCGGTGTCGCGTCACCGACCGATGGTGGGCCGTCTCGAGGGGCGAATATAGGCACGATCACTCGATCGGGAGCGGAGTCGTCTCGATGCACCCTCGCCGTCCGTCTAGCACGTCGAACCGCTCCCCCCGTCGGCGCTCGAGCCAGTGTAGCAGTCGCTCGGCCCACTCGAGTTTGCGGGCCTTCGTCGGGTCGACGGACGGGTCGTCGAACGTCCAGCCGACGAACCGGAGTCGGGCGGCTCCGAGGTGGTCCGCGAGAAAGGCGGCCCGATCGCCGTCGGTAAAGCCGCCGGGATTCCGAACCGAACCGCGGGGCGCGACCTGCGTCGTCGGCAGGAGCCACTCGCCGCGACAGTCGGGTACGACGGCCCGGAGCTGCGGGACGTTGTCGCCGTGGGCGTGAACCGCGGCCGGTGTTTCCCGCTCGGTCAACCGCCTGACGGTGTCGGGGTTCTTGTCGAGATCGGTGACCATGCAGTCGACGCCGACGCCGGCTTCGAGAAGGGTGTCGGCGGCCGTCGAGGCGGCGAAGACGACGTCGGCCTCGCGGGCGTCGTCGAGTTCGTCCGACAGGTTCGGGCCGGCCCCCGCAATCGCGACGGTCGCTCCGTCAGCTGCGTCGAGTCGCTTGAGGTCGAACGGCTCCGTGAGTGAGGCCAGGACGTCCCGTGCGCGCTCGTCGCCGTTGCGGTCGTAGCCGAAATCACGGCGAATCGCCTCGTACACCGGTTCCCACTCGTCGAACTCCATACGCGTACTCTACGCTGCTGGCGTATGTGTCTGTGCGTTCCACTGATGGCGTATGTGTCTGTGCGTTTCGCTGCCACTATCTGTATCCGTGCGTTCGACGGAGATTGGCGTCGTCACTGGTCGACGTAACGACACAATAATTCCGTGTTGTGGGCCGGGCGTCGCCTCCAAAGTACCCCTACCCGGGAGACCGCCCGGCGTCCATCACGTCCTTTCGGAGCCTCCGACATAAGCTTTCTCTTGACTTACCAGTTCGATTGAACGGCTCCGAACGGACCGATACCGTCCCCTCTCCCGCGAGAATCGCGTCGAAACCGCCGAACGCCGAACGGTCCGTGCTCCTCAGTCGGTCCGCCCGCCGAACGCGTCGGCGATCACGGCCGCGTCCTGCGTCTCCGCCACGTCGTGCGTTCGGACGACGTCGGCGCCGCGTTCGATCGCCATTGCCGTTGCGGCCAGACTCGCCGGGAGGCGGTCCTCGGTCTCCCGGCCGACGAGATCGCCGAGGAAGTTCTTCCGGTTGATCGAGACCAGTATCGGTCGCTCGAGGGCCCGAAACTCCGCCAGCCGACGGAACGTCTCCCGGTCGTCCTCGAGCGTCTGGGCCTCGCTCCAGCCGCCGAAGGCGGGATCGACGATCGTCCTGTCGGTGAGCCCGTTCTGTTTCAGCGCCTCGTACACCTGATCGACGTACTCCGCACGTTCGGCCCACTCCGGGGACTTCCGGGTGGCCCAGTCGGTTTCCTCGACCGCGCCGGGACGTTCGAGGTAGGGTGGGCTTGCCATCTTCCCGACGGCGGCGTCGTGGGCCTCGCAGACGGCCGGCATCTGCGGATCCGCGAACCCGCAGATGTCATTGACCATGTCGAACCCCCGCTCGAGGGCCGCGTCTGCAACCTCGTGATACCGGGTTTCGATCGAAAAAACCGCCTCGCCCTCGACGCGGTCGATCGTCTCGCAGGCGACGTGGAGCCGCTCGAGTTCCTCCTCTGCCGGCAGCACCTCGAAACGCTTGTTCGCCGACTCGAGGCCGACGTCGACGATGTCGGCACCCTCGCCGATCAGTTCCTCGTCTACGTATCGGGCCGCCTCGCCGGGGTCGTCGTAGACGCTCGGATCGTACGGCGACTCCTCGCTGACGTTCAAGACGCCCATGATCCGGGTCGGGTAGCCGTTGCCGATCCCGAGTCCGGCCGCGTCGACGCTATCCATACCCGGCCCTGAGAAAGCGAAGTAAAAAGGCATCGCGGTCCCGGCGAACGACGCGGTCGGGGTGTTACGGTCCCGAAGAGGAGAACGGACGACGAACGCGGTTCCGAGGAGAGCAACGAGCTGCCGACGCCGATCGGTCGCCTACGAATCGTCCTCGAGGGGAGCCAGCCGCGAGTCCCGCAGCAGGACCTTCTTGACGATGACGGGGTTCTCGAGCAGGCGGTGTTTCGCGTGAGCGCCTCGTCCGCGCCCGCGACCCTCACGCTCGGACTGGATAACGTTCAAAAAGTTCTGCTCCTGGAGAATTTCCTGGACCCGTCGCTCCGAGAGAACGTCGAAGCCTAGCCGACGGGCGACCTCCTTGTACTGGTTGTAGATGATCTTCGTCGGAAACTCCTTTTCCGTGCTGTTCTCGGTCAGAATCGTCAGCGAGTAGAGGATCGCCTTCGCCTGCTGGGGCGAGCCCTCGATGAGTTCGTTGAACCGGTCGGCCTCGGTCTTCTCCTTGGCGTCGCGAACGTGGTCGGCGGTGACGCGGTCGGCGTTCTGTTTCTTCGCGATGCGGCCTGCGTTCCGGAGAATGTCGATCGCCTTGCGCGCGTCGCCGTGTTCCTGGGCTGCGAGGGCGGCCGTCAGCGGGATCACGTCGCCCGAGAGCACCCCGTCGTGGAAGGCGTCTCGGCGTTTCTCGAGAATTTCGACGAGCTGGTTGGCGTCGTACGGCGAGAAGACGAGCTCGTCCCGCGAAAGGCTCGATTTGACCCGCTCCGAGAGGTGATCGGGGAAGTCGATCTTGTTCGAGATGCCGATGATACCGATGCTCGAGTCCGAGATCCGTCGGTTCTCGCCCGCGCGCGAGAGCTTTCGGAGCACCTCGTCGTCCTCGAGCATATCGATCTCGTCTAAGATGACGATCGTGACGTCGGTACAGCGGTCGACGGCCTGCCAAAGCCGCTTGTAGTAGTCGCCGGTCCCCAGCCCGCGATCGGGAACGGTGATCCCGCTCTGTTCGGGATCGTTGACCAGCTGGGCGATCGTCTTGACGATCGAGGCCTCGGTGTTCTGTTCGCCACAGTCGATGAAGGCGTAGTTGACCGTGACGTCGTCGCGTTTGGCCTCCGAGATCACCCGCTTCGCCACCGACCTCGAGATCAGGGACTTGCCGGTTCCGGTCTTGCCGAAAATAAAGAGATGGTTGGGCTCGCTGCCGAATATCGCGGGGTTCAGGGCGTCCGCAACGCGTTGCATCTGCTCATCGCGACCGACGATCCGGTCCGGACCGGGCAGGTGCGTGATCTCGAGCAGCCGCTCGTCGGCGAAGATCGGATCGTCGTATCGGAAGAGCGGATCGCGGTCGTCGTTCGCGGACATTGCAGTACACCGTCCCTTCCCACCGAACTGAAATAAAGGTATGGAGATTGGTCGCGGATGTAAAACGGGTTCGTGGGGCGTTCTGGACGGTGTTTTGAGAGTGTGCGCTCGCTTCTACCGATATCGCCGTCCTCGCGCTTGTGAGCGGGTAGATGCGTGAGAACTTCCGACGGGCACCCCCCTCGCGGATGTAACGGGTTCCAAGCGCGTCTCCCCCGCGGAAACTGCTGGTGGCTCTTCTAACCGAGCCGAGGGTCCGAAACTGAAAACCGAGTATCGTCGTTCCAGGGTCCAGAGGTCGGTATGTCGACGTTTGCGTAACCTATCAGCCGATTCGCTCGGGACACACACCCCCGTCGCGGATGTAACGGCAAACAGGTGGGGGGGGTCTCGAGCTGAGAGCCGAAAATCGCCCGCTCTTCTCGCTGAGAGAGAAGATTTACAGCCGCGACGGAGGTGTGTAACCAAACAGAACCCCCACGCTCGTTCAGCGTTACAAACGCGAGGGGGGTGTGTCCCCTCCGACCGTCGCGTTCGATCGGAATGACCTCCTCGAGCCCGCTCCAGCCGTCGGCTACGGGGGAAAACAAACGAGAGCGAGGAGACCCTCTTCGGGTTGCAAGCGGCGGATCGGAAGGTGACACTCGAGTTGAATGAGGCCTCAGAGCGTGAAGGCGGGACGTCCCTCCTCTTTCCTCCTTACTAGACTAGTACTCTACTCTACTACTACACAACCAATACAATCAACACAGACAACACAGATAGCACAGACGGCACAAACTACATCTAACCCACCTATGGTACCTATCGTAGCTATTTCAAACCGCCTGCCATTTGTGACTATAGTAGGTATTGTAACTATTGTAGCTAACCCATCCATTCCAAGCGAGTGAGTGTCCGATCGGTAGTGGGGCCCGACGAATTCCGATACGGAGTCTTCAACACGGCTCGGCCGGCCGAACCGACGTCGCCTCAAGGGCAGTTCTCGAGCCACCTCCCGCCTCGAGGTGCGTTCGGGACCAGTCGACTTTTGCAAGCGGCCTCGCTACCGACGGTATGAACCTTCGCTTCCGTCCTCTCCCTCGAGTCGACGACCGGTCCCGAGGACGCCGAGACAGCCTCCACCAGCGACGTCCGATCCATGACTGAACCAGCCGAGACGAACACGGATGATCCGAACGCGACCCCCGCCGACCGAACGCCGCCGGCAGTCGCCATTGTCGACGCTGAGACCCCGGGAAACGTCGGCACCATCGCCCGCGCGATGAAGAACTTCGGTTTCGAGGACCTCCTGCTCGTCGATCCGCCGGAGCTGGATCCCGACGGCGAGGCGTACGGGTTTGCAGGGCAGGCTCGAGAGGATATCCTCCCGAATGCGACCGAGCTATCGTTCGGCGAGCTCGCCGAGAGCTATCACACGATCGGCTGTACCGCGGTCACGAACGAGGACGACCGAAGTCACATGCGCTATCCTTACTCGACGCCGGCCGACTTAGCCGAGCGACTGCCGACCGTCGAGGCGTCGACGGCGCTAGTCTTCGGTCGCGAGCGGGTCGGGCTCACCAACGAGGAGCTCGCGCGGATCGACGAGGTCTGCGCGATTCCCGCAAGCGAGGACTACCCCGTACTGAACCTCGGTCAGGCCGCGACGGTGACGCTGTACGAACTCCGTACGCTCACGCTTCCCGCTGATGGAACGCAGCTACCCGACCTCGAACGCACCCGAGCACCGGAGCCGACGCTCGATCGGCTCTACGACCAGTGGGGTGCCCTGCTCGAGGAGCTCAACCATCCCGACGAAAAACGCGACAAGACGATGCGGATGCTCCGGCGAGTGTTCGGCCGCGCGGATCTAACCGAACGCGAGGCGAACACGCTGCTCGGGATCCTCCGCAGGGCGACGGAGCGCCCCGCCGAAGACTGAACGTCGCTTGCGCTCCGAGAACGGATCGGTGAGTCTGACTTCTTCCCACAACTGAAGTCGTAGACTTTCCCCTCGAGTCTCAGATGCAAATCGATCGGAGGGTCGCGGTTCTGCGGATTCGCGGTTCGCGGCTCTATCGATCCGAAAGCGCCTTTGTGGGCTTCCGATCCGAGACGCGTTCTACCGGGGCCGGCGCGTAGCCGCCATCCTCGGTAATCGTTCCCGTCCATCCGCAGTCCGGGCAGGCCACCAGCCCCTGTCCGTCGACGAGCCGTTCGCCGCAGTCGGGACAGTCGTTTGATCGCGGCGACGGTGCCGTCTCGGCGCCGGTGTCATCGCGCTCGAGACCGTTCGCCTCCACGTCGCTACCCTCGCCGATACCGATCGGAGCCGCCGATACGAGACCCTCGCCACACCGGATGCGGGCGATCACGTCCTCGGTCGTGATCGTCTCGTCGTCCGTCGAGTGTGGGTAGACGGCGACCAGTTCGTCGTCGGCGTAACATTCGAGACACAGCAGCGGGGTCACGAGGACCTCGCGACGCTCGTCGGTCACCTGCGAGGTCGTGGTTCGGATCCGAAACGGCGGCCGGATCGAGACGTTTCGTCGGTCGGCCCACTGTTCGAACCGGTCGTACGTCTCGAGGACCTCCTGGTAGGGACTGTTCTCGGAGAGTCCCACCTCCTTGGGCCAGCTTCGTACCAGCAGTTCGTCGATCGTTCCCTCCTCCTCGCAGGCGCGCAAGCTCTCGACCTGACTGTCGACGGGCTCGAGCAACAGCGGCGCCCGGACGTGACATACCACCGTTAGTGTTCGTGTCTGTGCGTTCATACTGGATCCCCTCTCTCGTGTGAGCTAGCCGACGTTATTTCGTATAAACCTTTGTGGAGGTGTTTCTCGAGGCATTCGGTACCACTTAACGTAGAAGTTCGTCGTCAGCGGCGAGTCCTCAGTCGGCCCTCGACTCCGGACTGACGGGCTCGGTATCGCGAGGAACACCGCCGTCGGTTCTAGCCTCGGCAGGGGACGAGCGACGAGTCTCAGTCGGGTTTCGCAGCGTCCGAATCCCGGTGACCGGACGCCGGAGTACCTCTGGTCGACGTTCGAGGACGCGAGCGAGCCGTCGACGCTTGATGACGGCGAAGCCGGCGAGGATCGTCACCAGCCCCAGTACCGTCAGCGAGTCGACGACGTAACCGAGCAGGACCCAGCTCACGCCGATCGCGACGGCGGGCTCGGCGTACCCTACCAGCGCGACCTGGGTCGGGCCCGCTCGGTCGAGGAGCTGGAAGTACAGCAGGAAGGCGAACACGCTCGAGACGAGCGTCAGGTAGGTAAACGAGAGCAGCGCCGTCGGCGTCACGTCGATCGCTGCGACCGACTCGCCTCGGAGCGGGGCGCCGACCAGCAGGACCGCCGCGCCGACGAGCATCGCCCAGGCCTGCAGCGTCTCGAGGGGAAGCCCGGCGTCGAGCGGCCGCGCGAGAACGGTCCCGACCGCGAACGCAATCGCGGCGCCGAAGACGAGTCCCGCACCCAGCAGGAGTTCGGTGTCGAGTCCCGCCGGCGAGGGGCGAACGACGGCGACGACCCCGATCAGGCCGAGCACGAGCCCAACGACCCCCGCGGACGAGAGTCGCTCCCGCGGCAGGATCGCTCCGGCGAACGCCGCGGTGAGGATCGGGGCGGTGCTGGCGACCGTCGCCGCGATCGCACCCGAGACGTACAGCTCGCCGACGTACAACAACGCGTGGTAGAACGCGATGAGGAAGAGCCCGGCGACACCGACCGAGAGCCACTCGGTTCGGTCGACGGGCCGGAGCCGATCGGTCACGACGGCGGCGTAGCCGAAGACGATCAGTCCCGCGACGCCGTAGCGGAGCCCGGCGAACAGCAACGGAGGTACGTACTCGAGGCCGATCTCGATCGCGACGAAGGAGGTTCCCCAGCAGATCGCGAGGATCGAGAACAACAGTATATCTCCGTACCCAGACCGAAAGAACGCGCGTCGAATCATAGAACGTTCGAAATCAGTCGGCATACTTAGACCCTTCTACAACAACACTCTCGAGATCGGATGCAGAATCACACATATGAATTCGATCCGAGCCGGTCCCCGAAAAGAGGGGTTACTATTAGAGAAAGATCCAACCTCGAGCGTCCGAGTCGAAAGGCCGATCACGTCATCGCTCGAACTCGCGGTATGGACGAACGCGACGTGCGCCTGCTGAAGGCAATCTCCGAGCGCGAGACGGGCAGCCCCGAAGCGCTCCACGAGGCGACTGGAATTCCAGTGTCGACGATCCACTACCGACTCAACAACCTCCGCGAGGAGGGGATCATCGCCAACGACCGCTACGAGATCGACCTCGAGGAGCTCGGCCTCGACGTTACGGTCATCGTCGAGATCCACGCCGACTACAGGGGTTCCTACGAGGAGTTCGCGGACCGCCTGCTGACCGTCGAGGGCGTGACGAACGTCTACTTCACGATGGGCGAGACCGACTTCATCGTCGTCGCCCGCCTCAGTGAGAGCGGGATGGTCGAACGGCTAATCGCCGAGTTCGAACAGCTCGAGGGCGTCGACCGCACGGACTCGACGTTCGTCATCTCGGCGATCGAGGAGCGGGAGGCCCTACAGAGCTACGAGCTGGAAACGCTGCTCGAGGAGCTGGTCGACTAAGCGGATCGATAGCGCCTCCGGACTCGATCATCGTCGCCGCGATTCCGAGGGGCCGCTATGTAGCGAGTTCGAAGGGAACGGCCGGCGTTGAGGCTGCATGCCGATCAACCGCAACTGGGTGGGACTGAAAGGGGCTGGTGCGTTGAGCGGACGCGAAGCATCCGCGAGGTCGTCGGCACGAAGCGCCGACTGCTCGAGGGACCAACGGTCCCTCGCCGCTCGGGAGAGCTTCGCTCTCCCGTTGCTCGGGGAGCAAGGCGAAGTAAGCATTGGACCGAACGCAGTGAGGGAAGCGCGTGGTTCGAGAGACCTTCGGTCTCTCGTCATCAAGCGAAACCGTCGGTTTCGCAGAGATCGCGAATCGAAGATTCGCTCACTCACGAAAGGCGCTCCGCGCCTTTCGAACGACAGCGAGTCGCAGCCCTCGAGCGGGCCAGGGGCTTTCGCGGTGATACCGACGAGACCAGTCCTGCTCGCACGAACACAGGGGCTGCCACACCCTCCCCAGCCGACTCGCTCACTCCGTTCGTTCGTCCACAGGAAGACACAGCGCGTCTTCCAAGCCTTCGCTCGTTTCCTCGCGAAGACCTCGCACAATGTCGTCGACCGTCCTCCCTGACGTTCGGCCGGTCGACAGTGCGCGCCACTGCAGGTGGAATGGTCGGACCGAGCTGAGACATCGTTCACCTCTACGCAACACGTGATTTCGCTCGAGTATACCCCGCCCACTACGCGAATCACCGATTCCGCTGGAACTTTGACCTGGTACCGTTCCACTCTGTACCATGGCACAGGAGCAAGCCGAGGTCGCCGGCCCGCTCGACGCGTTTCGGCAGTTCTTCTCGCTGCAGCGTGACGTGCTGGTACTGTCGCTGGCGATGTTCGCGTTCAGCCTCGGATTCCAGATGACCAACCGGTTTCTGCCGGATTACCTCGTGTACCTCGGCGCGGGCGGGTTTGTCGTCGGGCTGTTCGCCACGCTGGGCAACGTCATCGGTGCCATCTACCCATACTACGGTGGGGTCGTCTCCGATCGCGTCGGCTCGCGGTACGCCCTGACTGTCTTCGGCTTTCTCTCTACCTTTGGCTTCGCGATCTGGCTCGGCTCCGCCTACGTGCCCGCGATCGATCTCGGCGTCGTCATCCTCGAGCCGTGGGTGTGGGTGTTCGTCGGGCTACTATTAGCGCAGTGCTGGAAGTCCTTCGGCATCGGCGGTCACTACGCCATTGTCAAGCAGGCGACCGAGCCGAGTCGGCTGGCTCGCGGGTTTGCCAGCACGGAGACGTTCCGCCGGACCGCGTTCCTGATCGCGCCGCTGATCGTCGCAGCGCTCGTCGCCGACGAACTCATGCCCGGCTTCCTCTGGGTGCTCGCGATCGCGATCGTCTTCGCCCTCCTCGGGACGATCGTCCAGCACCTGCTGTACGAGGTCGACGCCGACTCCGTCGGCAAGGAGTTCGAGGGCATCGGCCAGATCGTCGACGACCTGCAGGCGCTGCCGGACCCGCTGCGACCGTTGCTCGTGGCAGACACGTTCGTCCGCTTCGCCAACGGGATGGTGTACGCCTTCTTCATTCTCGTGATCACCCAGCTGCTCGAGATCGGGCTGACGCTCTCCTTACCTCTCGTGGGGACGATCGACCTCTCGCCCGCCGCCTTCTTCGGCGTCCTTCTGGGAGTCGAGATGGTCGTCGCGCTGTTGACGATGGCACCGACCGCGAAGGTCGCCGAGTATGTCGGCCTCAAACCGGTCGTCGGGCTGGGATTCTTCGTCTATGCGATCTTTCCCGTACTGTTGATCTTCGGCCCCCAGTACCTCGGCGGGATCGACGAGGCGTGGCTCCTCGTCGCGCTCTTTGCCTTCTCGGGACTGCGATTCGCCGGCCTGCCGGCTCACAAGGCGCTCGTCGTCGGCCCGGCAAAACAGGGGTCGGGCGGCCGCGTGACGGGATCGTACTACCTGATCCGCGGTGCGATCGTGATCCCTAGCGGTGCGCTGGGCGGGTTTCTCTGGCAGTTCGTCAGCCCCGAACTCTCCTTTACGATCGCCACCGTCGTCGGGATGATCGGCGTCGTCTACTTCGCGCTCTTCGGCCAGGAGTTCGAGGCCTATCAGTAACGACGCTGCTCGCTCGCAACCATCACCTCGAGCTCGGAGCCGAACTCGATCTCCAACTTAGGCCCGCTGCTGGATCTCCTCGCGCAGCAGCCGACTGACGAGGTCGCCGTCGGCCTTCCCGCGAAGCGCGCCCATGCACTCGCCCATCAGGCCAGAAAAGGCCTGCATCCCTTCCTCCTCGACCTGGTCTTCGTTTCGCTCGACGACCTCGACGATAGCCTCGCGGACCTCGCTCTCGTCCGCGCCGCCGAGCCCTTCCGCCTCGGCGGCCTCCTCGGCCGTGCGATCGGGCTCCTCGGCGAGCGCCGCGAGCAGGTCACCCACACCCTCGTTGGGGAGGTCGCCGTCGTCGGCCATCTCGAGCACCGCCTCGAGGTGCTCGTCGGTCAGGTTCTCGACGGGGACGTCGTCCCGTCGCAGTTCAGTGAGCGTCGACTCGAGAGTCGAGGCCGCGAGCGTCGGGTCGATCCCCGCTGCGGTGACGTCCTCGAACAGCGGCATCCGGCGGCCGTAGGCGACCTGCTCGGCCAGTCCCTCGCCGAGGTCGAACTCGTCCTGGTAGCGCTCGACCTTCTCGGTCAGGAGTTCGGGCTCGGGCACCTCGCTCGGATCCGGCTCGACGGGCGGAACGTCGGTTTCGGGATACATCCGCGCCGCGCCGGGCAGCGGCCGCAGGTAGCGGGTCGTCCCGTCGTCGTTCGCACCGCGGGTCTCCTCGGGGACGCCCTCGAGTGCCGTCCGGGCGCGCTCGGCGACCGCCTCGATCGCCGACTCGGCAGTGTCGGTGTCGTCGGCGACGATGGCGACGGCGTCCTCGGGGTCCGCGCCGACGGCCTCGCGAAGGGCCGCGACCTCCTCGTCGGTGACGCCGTAGGCGGGCAGCTCGTCGGTGTGGAAGATCCCGCCCGCGCCGTGGCGCTTCGCGTGGTCCGAGAACTCGGTACCGAGACGGCGGTCAGGAGCGATTTCGCGACCCACGAGGCCATCGAACCCCTCGAGGAGAACGGCCATCACGGACCCGCCGGAGCTCAGGGCGCCGCCGATGACGCCGCTGTCGGTATCCTCGAAGAGGTCGCTCGCATCCTGGATCGCGCCTACGGACGCCTCCCGCTCCGCGAGTTCGTCGCGGATCTCGACGAGCTCGACCTGGCGGGCGACCTCGTTGCGGACGATGTCGTCGATGTCGTCGAGACTCTGGACGCCCTTGATCTCGACGCGGGCGCCCTCGGCGATGGAGACGTTGACGTCCTGGCGGATCGTCCCCAGGCCGCGCTTTACCTTCCCCGTCGAGCGGAGCAACATCCCGATCCGCTCGGCGGCCTCGAGAGCCTGCTCCGGTGACGAGATGTCCGGGCTGGTACCGATCTCGACCAGCGGAATCCCGAGCCGATCCAGGCTGTACCGGACGCCGTCGTCGGTTTCCGCGACGCGCTGGGCGCTCTCCTCCTCGAGCAGCAGATCTTCGATGCCCACCGTGCCCGCACTCGTCTCGATCTCGCCGCCGGTGGCGATCAGCGTCGAGCGCTGGAACCCCGACGTGTTCGAGCCGTCGACGACCAGCTTTCGCATGACGTGGGCCTGATCGACCGGGTTCATCTCCATCAGCTGGGCCACCTCGAGGGTCGTCTCGAGGGCCTCCCGGTCGAGTTCGTGGGGCGGCTCGTCGTCCTCCTCGACGAGGCAGGTCGAGTCGTACGCGAGGTACTCGAACTCGCGGTCGACCTTGCTCTCCTCCAAGGCGGCGTCGTCGATCTCGCCCAGCTCGCTGCGGGTGGGGTGGAGATAGCGGGTGAACCGCCGCGTCGATTCCTCGGGCTCGCGCAGTTCGGTCGGACACTGGCAGAACAGCTTCGTCGCCGTGTCGAGTTGCTGGTGGATCTCCAGCCCGGCGACGAGTCCGAGCTCGTCGTAGTCGTACTCGGTCATTGACGGCCACTCTGGGGCGCGAGGGTAAAAAACCGTTCAGTCCGGCCCGCGGACGCGAGCGCTTCGTCCCGCCAACCCCGTCGGCCCGTTCGTCCTCGCGAACTCAGTCGTCGTCGGCCTCGAGCTCCGTCCTCGACGGTTCCGGACGGGCTGCCGCCTCGGCGACCGCCTCGAGGACGTCCGTCGGCGGAGCGACGACACCTCGCTGCCGACAGCGCTCGTACAGTTCCCGCGCCCGCCCGCCCGCGTGATTCCGCTCGGTGAACGGCCGGTCCTCAAGGACGGCGAGCGAGTCCATCTCGGCGAGTTCCTCGAGTAACAGCTGGTTTCCGGCGCCGACCTCGAGATCCGCGGCGACCGTCACGTCGGCGTCCTCGATCGCTCCGCGGGCCACCTCCCGATCGGCGTCCGAGAGCGGGGTGAACGGCTCGACCGAGATCGTCTCGAACCCCTGTCCGCGGGCGAGTTCAGCAGCGGCGTCGCCGCTCGCGACCGGGCCGACCGTACACGTACAGTCGGCCGCGGCGAGTTCGGCGACGACGCTCGCGGCGGTCGAGCCACCGCCGACGACGTGGACCCGATCGGGAACGGTCGCCTCGGCGTCGGTCGATCGCAGCGCGCTCACTGTCGGCGTCCTCGTCACCGGACTCTCGGTCACGACGGCGTTCGCGTCGAACGCCGCGGCGAGGACGCTCCGGTTCAGCACCGACTCCGGAGGCCCCGACTCGAGAACCGACCCCTCCGAGAGGACGACGAGTCGATCGCAGTACCGCGCGGCCAGGTTCAGGTCGTGGATCGCGGCGACGGCGGTGCGGCCCTCCGCGACGAACTCGCGAACGAGCTCGAGGGTTTCGATCTGATGGTTGACGTCGAGGCTCGCCGTCGGCTCGTCGAGCAGGAGAATGGGGGTTTGCTGGGCGATCGCCCGCGCGAGGACGACCCGCTGGCGCTCACCGCCGCTGACCTCGTCGATCGGTCGGTCGGCGAACTTCGCCGTGCGAGTGCGCTCGAGGGCGCGATCGACCGCTGCCCGATCGGCCTCACCGGGCGGCGAAAAGCGCGAGCGGTGGGGGTACCGGCCCATCTCCACGATGGTCCGGACGTCGAACGAAAAGGAGAGGTCGGTGTTCTGCGGGACGACCGCAACCAGTCGGCTCGCGGCCTTCGAGGACCGCTCGTGCAACGGCGCGCCGTCGACGTCGACGGCCCCTCGGTCGGGCTCGAGCGAGCCGCTCATCGCTCGAAGCAGCGTCGTCTTTCCCGCGCCGTTCGGGCCGACGAGACCGACGAGCTCGCCGGGTTCGATCGTGATGGAGACGTCCTTGAGGACGGTCGTCTCGCCGAACGAAACCGCGACGTCCTCGACGTCGATCTGCGCCCCATCTCTCGCCGTCGGCAACGCATCACCGTCGGTCACAGCGCGTGCACCTCCCGGCTGGTCAGCAGGTAGAGAAAGAAGGGTGCACCGACGGTCGCGGTGACGATCCCGACGGGGACGATCGGCAGCCCGAAGGCACCTACCCGGGCGACGGTGTCGGCGATCACGAGAAAGGAGGCACCCGCGAGCGCGCTGGTCGGCAGCAGGATCCGGTGGTCGGGGCCGACGATCAGGCGCATCATGTGGGGGACGACGAGGCCGACGAAACCGATGATGCCGGCGACGGCGACGCCCGCGGCGGTGACGAGACTCGCCAGCGCGAGCAGGAGGAGCTTGGTCCGCTCGACGCTCACGCCGAGGCTCTGGGCGTCCTCCTCGCCGAGCAGGAGGACGTTCATCTCGCGGGTGTAGGCGCCGAGCACGAGCACGCCGACGAGCGTGACGGGTAACGCGAAGCCGACGTCGCCCCAGGTGCTGCGGTGGAGGTGGCCCATCATCCAGATGACGGCCTCCCGGAGGTTCTCGCCGCTGTGGACGATCATAAACGAGATCACCGCGCCGAGAAACGCCTGGATCGCGACGCCCGCGAGCAGCAATGTCGCGACCGGGGTCCGCCCGCCCTCGGTCGCGATGGCGTAGACGAGGAAAGCGGTGACCAGAGCGCCGACGAACGCGGGCAGGTGGACGCTCCCGATCGGCACCAGCGCCGGAAACGCGATGGCGGCGACGGCGCCGACCGCGGCGCCCGAGGAGACGCCGATGATCGACGGATCCGCGAGCGGGTTTCTGAAAAAGCCCTGCATGACCGTCCCCGCGGCTGCCAGTGCGAAGCCGACCGTCGCGGCCAGTAGGATCCGTGGCAGGCGGACGTCCGCAACGATCGTCCGGTGGGTCGCCGGTACCTCGTGGGCGCCGACGCCGACGAGGCTGAGGATCACTCGCGAGACGGTCAGCGGGTCGATCCGAACCGGGCCGAGTGCCGCGCTCGCGATAACGACGCCGACCAGCAACGTCGAGAGCGCGACCGACCACGCGACGATACGGTTCGGAGCGGACACGGCTGCAAACTCGCTTGCAGTAGACAAATATTTGTTGGAGTGTCTCGCAGTGTCGGTCGATGCGAAATTCAGTGATCGTTTTCGTTGCGGTGTTGACGGCGCTGGCCGCGTTTACTCCCGCTGTCGCGGCGGGAGGGGGGATGGCCGACGTCGCACAGGAGGAACCGACCTGCGAGTTTCCGTTCGAGGGGGAGGACGCAACCGGTGAGACGGTAACCGTCGATGAGGAGCCCGACTCGGTCGTCGCCTTACAGCCCAGTGACGCGCAGGTAATGCACGAGATCGGGGCCGAAGACAAGCTCTCGGGGATGCCCGTCGGCGAGTACACCGACTACCTCGGGGCCGACGAGGAGCTCGACATCACCGAGGACGACGGCGTCACGCCCGTCACCGAGGAGGTAATCGACCGCGATCCCGACGTCGTCCTCGCCGCGAACGCCCTCGAGGGCGACGACGTGGTCGACCAGCTCCGGGACGCCGGACTCGACGTCTACGTCTTCCCGACCGAGGAATCGCTCGACGGCGTTGCCGAGAACGTCCGCCTGACCGGCGAGATCGTCGGCGAGTGCGACGGCGCCGAGGACGCCCTCGAGGAGTTCGAGGAACGCCTTGAGACCATCGAGGCGACCGTCGAGGACGAAGAGCACCCGCTCGCGTACTACGAGATGGGCGACGGCTTCACCGCCGGTGAAGGCACCTTCCAGGACGAGATCATCACCACCGCCGGCGTCGAGAACCTCGGCGCGGAGGCCGGCATCGAGGGCTGGGCCGAGATCAGCGACGAGGTCGTCGTTGAGGAGGATCCCGAGTGGATTATCTACGGCGAATCCTGGGGTGACGAGCCGCCCGTCAGCGAGGCCGTGATGGGAACGACCGCCTTCCAGGACGAACAGTTCGTCGCGGTCAACGACCAGTTCATGAGCCAGCCCGGTCCGCTCGTCGTCGAGGCGATCGAGGAGATCGTCGCCGAGGTCCACCCCGAGGCGTACGCCGAAGCGACCGACGAGGCCGAGGACGACGCCGCGGACGAGACCGACGATGCAGACGACGAGGCGGACACTGACGACGCGGACGCCGACGACGCGGTCGACGAACCCGCGGACGACGCAGCCGAGGACGACGACTCGATCCCCGGCTTCGGCGTTCCCGCGGTCGTCGCCGCGCTGGTTGCCGTCCTGGCCGTTCTCGCTCGCCGTCGGTAGTATCGACTCGCATACCGCCGACCGACCATCCGCGCTCGAGTCGGTTCCTCGAGCGCGGACCCGACACTTTTGAAAAGTGTTTACCCGGAGGCCGCTCGAGTCGGAGGTATGGTCGAGAACGTCATCTGGCCCGCCTATCTCGATGCCGACCTCTCCCGGGCCGAGGGACGACGCGTCGCCGAGGAGCTGGCCGTCGAGGAGCCGACGGTCGACGAGATCGCAAAGGCCGTCCAGCAGATCGGCTACGACGCCACGATCGAACGCGAGAAATCCTATTCCCGGGAGCACTGGGCCGATCGCGGCCGAGTCGTCGTCCGAGGGTCCGACGACTCGAAGAACGACCTCGTCCAGGCCGTCGCGGCGTACGTCGTCGCGATGCGGGACTGATGCGCCGAGTCGGAGAGGTCGTCCGTACCGCCCAGGGGCTCGCAATCTTGCGGGCGAACCCGGACGCCGACGACGATCGGCTCCGCGAGGAGATCGGAACCATGGTGCTCGACGACTCGCTGGAGTCGGTCGGACGGGTCGTCGACGTCTTCGGCCCCGTCGACGGTCCCTACCTGGCGGTGACGCCGGACGACGACGTCCACCTCCCGACGCTGGTCGGGTCGGCGCTGTACGCGCGCTGACCGGCGGCGAGGGCTCGAGGGGGTAACGAAAAGCACCAAGAGGAGCGGGTGCGAACGCCGCGGCATGGACCACCGGACCCGGGTGCTCGCGGCCGTCGGCGCGACCGTGGCGCTGTTTCTGGCCGTGCAACTCGGCGCGCTGGCGCTGATCGAGCCGTTCCACGACGCCGACCGCCAGGCCGTCGAGGATCCGGAGAACCCGACCAACAGCCTGGTCTACTTCGCGGTGATCCTCGTCGCAACCGGATTCATGCTCGCGACGTTCCGGTACGACCTCGAGTGGGTCATCAGGGCGCTGGTCATCGGCGTGAGCGTCTTCCTCGCCTGGTTCGTGCTCACCGAACTCGTTCCGCCAGTGGTTACGGCGGGGCCGGTCAACGTCGTCGCCGTCGGCGCAGCCCTAGGTGTCGGCGCCGCACTCCTGCTGTACCCGGAGTGGTACGTCATCGACCTCACCGGCGTCCTGATGGGCGCCGGCGCCGCGGCGCTGTTCGGGATCAGCTTCGGTCTCCTGCCCGCGATCCTGTTGCTCTCGGCGCTTGCGATCTACGACGCCATCAGCGTCTACCGGACCGAACATATGCTTGACCTCGCGGAGGGCGTGATGGATCTCAAGATTCCGGTCGTGCTGGTCGTTCCGACGACGCTGTCGTACTCGTACCTCGCCGACGGCTCCGAGGCGTCGCTCGAGGACGATCGAGAGGGCGGCGAGCCGGGTCCCGACGAGCGCGACTCGAGTCGGGCCAAGGAAGGCTCGGCCGACGGGACGCCGACCGCCGAAAGCGAACCCGACTCACCAACGTCACCGGAAGCCGACTCCGACGCCGAGAAGCCGGGCGACGCCGGCCGCGACGCCCTGTTCATCGGG
This sequence comes from Natronococcus sp. A-GB1, assembly GCF_029688845.1. GTDB lineage: Archaea > Halobacteriota > Halobacteria > Halobacteriales > Natrialbaceae > Natronococcus. The sequence goes on from NZ_JARUKW010000006.1 coordinate 37,732, forward strand.
TTGGGTGACGCCATCATCCCGACGATTCTGGTCGCCAGCGCGGCGTACTTCCTCGAGGCGGGCGCCCTCGACGTGCCCGGAATCGCGCTGAACGTGCCCGCGCTGGGGGCAATTCTCGGGACACTTGCTGGACTGCTCGTGCTCATGGGAATGGTTCTGAAGGGGCGACCTCACGCCGGGCTCCCCCTGCTCAACGGCGGCGCGATCGGGGGGTACCTGCTGGGGGCGCTCGCGAGTGGCGTCTCGATCGCGACCGCGCTCGGCCTCTAATCGGAGAGCGGCTCTTCCTCCTCGCGGCTCTCGACGATCTCCGCGTCGACGTCGTCGTCGTGCTCGAGCCCCTGGACCATCGCGTCGATCCGATCGCGCTCGGAGTCGATCGGGAAGTCCTCGAGATCGGGGTAGACGCCGACGATCACGAGATAGTCGTCGTCGTGTTCGAGCTGGGCGATATCGAGCAGGATGTCGATCCCGTGTTCGCCGTGTAACACCGCCTCGCCCTCGAAGGTCTCGAGCGTGATCGTCTCCTCGAGCGCGCTCACCGACCGCTCCCCGACGGACTCCTCAATCCGCAGCTCCTCGTACTGGGTCTGGATCTCCTGAACGAGCTCCTCGTTTTCCATCTCGCCGACGGGATTGAACTCCTCGCCGGCGACGCTGACCTGCGGCGTCGAGATGACGGCGAACACGCCGGCCTCGATCTCGCCGCCGAAGATGTCGAGCGGGAGGTCGATCGTCCGGGTGTACTCGGAGCCGTAGCTGGTCACCTCGATCTCCTGGCCGGCGACCGATTCGGTGGAGACGATCTCCTCAGTTCCCTGGTACTCGTAGCCGGTGTCGTCGGTCGCGCTCTCGGCGACGACCGCCGGCGTGGCCGAAAACGTCGTCGCGTCCTCGAGGAAGTCGTCGAGACAGCCGGCCGACACAGTGACTCCCCCGACCGCGGCCGCGGCGACGAACTGTCGTCGGTTCATCTAGCCTGAAAGAACCGCTTGCCGGCCATAAGTGGCGCGGCCGACTCGAGGCGTCCGTTTCGTGATCAGCAGTTTGGCCGAAGAGTTTCGACAACCCCCCGACTAGTGACGGATCTACCTCCCGACATGAGTAGTATGGACCGTCCGGCGTTGTGTCTAGTGCGTATGGACCGTCCGGCCTCGAGTCTGCAGGCCCGGCTAATCACCGTCGGGTGGGACTGAAAGGGGCAGGGGCTTTCGGGTGATACTGACGAGTAGCAAGTTCTACTCACACGAACACACGGGATTGCCACGTCCTCCCCAGCCGATTCGCTCACTCGCTGCGCTCGCTCGCTCATCCCTCGCACAATGTTATCGACCGCCCTCGCTCGCGCTCAGGCGGTCGACAGCGCGCGCCTCCGCAAAAAGAGTAGGACGGGCCGAAGTACTACGTCGTTCGTCTGTACGTAACGCGAGTTTCACAGCCACACGGATCGATCAGCGGGTCGCTTTTTGTTCGTCAATCTACAAGCTCCGAAGTCATGTGGGACCATCGGGGAGTTTCGATATAACAGGATGAGGTTTACACGACGCAGGGCGGACGGTCCAAGGACGACCGCCGATCGCACCGCTCGAGAAATTCGCCGAACGAGGCGCGTGAAACCGATCCGGTCCGAGCAGAAGTCGGCGACAGCTACTCGCCGGAAGGGAGCCGGTAGCTCGCCCCGTCGTCGGTGTCCTGAACCTCGACGCCGAGCCCCTCGAGCTCGTCGCGGAGCTCGTCGGCCCGCTCGTAGTTCCCCGCCTCGCGCTCGTGCTCGCGCACGTCGAGCACGAGTTCGACGACGTCGCCCGCGAGCTCCGCGCTGCCGTCGGTTTCGCCGGTAAAGGAGAGTCCGAGGACGTCGCCGAGTTCCTCGAGGGTCTCGACGGCCTGTCGCAGTCCGCGGTAGTCGGCCCGCTCACCCTCGCGTCCCTCGAGGTGGCGGTTGATCGCCGCTGCGATCTCGAGCAGCGCCGACTGGGCCTCGCGGGTGTTGAAGTCGTCGTTCATCGCCTCCCTAAAGGCCTCGCGGGCCTCGGCGACTGCCTCGCGGAGTTCGCCGTCCTCGGCTTTGGTGCCTGCGTCCGGAGAGTCGATCGCCGCGGTCGCCGCCTCGTGGGCACGCTCGAGTCGGTCCCACCGTTCCTCTGCCTCGGCGATCGTCTCGTCGGAGTACAGCTGCTGGCTGTTGTAGGAACCCGCGGTGAGGAACGTGCGGACGACGTTCGTCCCCCAGCGGTCGACGGCCTCGTCGACGGTGACGAAGTTGCCCAGACTCGAGGACATCTTCTCCTCGTCCATCTGGAACAGCTCGCAGTGGAGCCAGTAGTTCGCGAACTGTTGGTCGGTCGCCGCCTCAGACTGGGCGATCTCGTTTTCGTGGTGGGGAAAGACCAGATCGCGACCGCCGACGTGGATGTCGAGGGTGTCACCGAGGTGGGTCGTGCTCATCGCCGAGCACTCGATGTGCCAGCCGGGGCGGCCCTCGCCCCACGGCGACTCCCAGGTCAGCGCAGTCTCGCAGGCCTCCTCGGCGGGCGCGGCCCCCTCGTGGCGGTGTTCCTCGATCGCGTCGCTGTCGACGCCGTCAGCCTTCCAGAGCGCGAAGTCCGCGGGGTTTCGCTTCTCGGAGCGCTCGTCGGGATCGCCCTGAGACTCGATCTCCTCGAGCTCCTGATTCGAGAGCTTGCCGTACTCCTCGAAGCTAGTGACGTCAAAGTAGACCGAGCCGTTCGCCTCGTAGGCGTACCCCTTCTCCAGCAAGGTCTCGACGAGGGCGACGATCTCGGGGACGTGCTCGGAGACGCGGGGGTAGACCTCCGCCCGCAGGAGGTTCAGCGAGCGCATGTCCGCGAGGGTACGTTCGATGTAGGTTTCGGCGACCTCGCTTTCGTCGTCGCCGAGGTCGTCCTCGCCGACGCGAGCGACGATCTTCTCGTTGACGTCGGTGAAGTTCTCGACGTGGCGGACGCCGTAGCCGAGCTGTTCGAGCCAGCGGTGCATGACGTCGACGTGGACCCACGAGCGGGCGTGGCCCAGGTGGGGCGGGTCAGAAACCGTCAGGCCGCAGTAGTAGAGCAGAACGTCGTCGGGATCCTGCGGCTCGAACGGCTCCGTCTCGCCCGTCAACGTGTTCGTCACGTTCAGGGTCATTACAGGGGTGTATCCGTGGCCTGCAGTTAAAACGTGTCTTTACCTTCGAAGCGCTACTCCCGGACGGGAACGGCCTCAAGGGCGCCCTCGACCGTTCGAAGGGCGTCGGCTCCTGCGGCCCCTTCCACGACGAGCATCATCGCTCCCTCCCCGACGCCGGCCGCGATCGGATCGATCCCCTCGATCTCGAGCCGTCTCAGCGTCGTCCCGAGCGCGGTCGCGTCGACGTCGCCCGTCGCGACGATCGCCGTCAGGTCGCCGCTGTCGGACCTGAACGACGTCCCGCCGATCGCGAACAGCGCCGTCTCGGGCTGAGAGCCGTCGATCGAGGCCGGCGTGATTCCCCGCTCCATTCGAACCCGGACCTCCCGGGCGTCGGTCTCGTAGGCGGGAAGCTCCTCGGCGTAGCGACGGATCGCCGTCGCGACCGCGTCGGTCTCGCCGTCGACGTCGAGATACCGTGCTGCCGCGGTGTAGTTGACGACTCCGGCCCGCAGTGCGTCGACGAGAAACGGGCTCCCGTCGACGGCTCGACGCGTTTCGCTCGCGAGCGACATAGGTGTACAGCTGTGACACACAACCGCGGAGGGATAAGCCTCGTGATCGGCGGCGACCGCGGCGCTTTTGCCGCGAGCGCTCCATCGGTCGAGTATGAAACCCGACGACGTCGAAGCCGTGATCGAGTCCGAACTCGAGGGCGCCGAGGCAGCCGTCACGCACGCACGTGACAAACACGACGACGATCACCTCGCCGCGACGGTCGTCTCGCCGACGTTCGAAGGTGAGTCGCTCGTCGGCCAACACCAGCAGGTGTACGACGCCCTCGAAGACCACATGACGACCGACATCCACGCTCTCGAGCTGTCGACGTACACGCCCGAGGAGTACGACGACCTCGAGTAGCTGGCGTCGGGCGGCCCTGCGACCCGCGCTCCGATCCGTCCCCACCGACGGCCGAACCGCAGGATACTCGTGTTCGCTCGCGAGAACGTTCGTATGGAGTCGCTTCACCCGCGGATCAGGCTGTTGTGGATCGCACAGACGGCGATCCTGGCGGCTGTGCTCGGTGCCGTCCTCGTCGCCGTCGACCGGTGGCTCGTCCCCGTGCCGACGGCCGGACTGGTGGGTATTGTCGCCGTCGCAGCGGTCCTGGGTATCGCCTACGCCGTCCGACTCTACCAGATCTGGCAGTTCGAGCTGCAGGGCGACGCCCTCTATCTCGAGCGTGGCGTCATCACGTTCGTCGAGACCGCCGTCCCGTTCGTTCGGGTTCAACACGTCGACACGCAGTTCGGCCCGATCGAACGAGTCCTCGGGCTCTCGAGCGTCGTCGTCTACACCGCGGGCTCGCGAAACGCCGACGTCCGAATTCCCGGCCTGACGCCGGACCGCGCCCGGAGGCTACAGGATACGCTCCGAGAACTTGCCGTCGAAAGCGAGGCCGACGACGCCGTATGAATCGGCTGCATCCGTTCAGCGCGGCCGTCTACGCGCTCCGGTACGGCCTGCTGTGGCTGTGGGTTCCGTTCTTCCTCGTCACCGCCCTTGCGGGCGCGATAGAGGTCGTCAACATCGCGTGGCTTCCCGTCGCCGCCCTGCTCGGCTTCCTCTCTGGCGCCGCATACGGTATCGTCTACTACTACCGCTTCGAGTACGGGATCACGCCGGACACGTTCGACGTCGCCTCGGGGGTCATCGCGCGTCGCTCCCGCGAGATTCCCTATCGGCGGATCCAGAACGTCGACGTCCGCCAGGGCGTATTGCAGCGCGTCCTTGGGCTTGCGGTCGTCACCGTCGAAACCGCTGGCGGCGGACACAGCGAGGCCGCACTCCAGCTCGTGAGCAAGTCGGAGGCCGATCGCCTCCAGCACCAGATCCGCCGCCGAACCGCCGGCGTCGACGCTGACGACCCTGACCGACCCACCTCCGAGGCATCCGAGGACAGTCGACCGCTCGATCATGAACCGCTCGACAAGCAGTCGTCTCGAGTCGATGGAACCGCCGAGGCGTCGCCAGCTTCCGAGACGCGATCCCGGCGCGAACCGACCGAACCGAGCCGAAAACGGCTGTTCGCCCTCGACTCTCGAGAACTTCTCCTCTACTCGCTGACGACGCTGCGACCGGCTGCCCTCGCCGCCGTTGGGTTCCTGTTTTTCTTCGCGACCGATACGGTTCTCGACTTCCTCGTGACCCTCTCGCAGCCGTTCGGCGGTCCGCAGGACCTCCAGACGGGCGACACACAGAGCTACGGCGTCCTGACAGTCGTCTCGATGGTTAACGGGATCGTCATCACCTACCTCGTCAGCGTTGCCTACACGTTCGCAACGTACTACGACTTCCGACTCGGTCGGGTCGACGAGGACTTCGTCTACGAGCGGGGGCTGCTCCAGCGCTACAGCGGCTCGATCCCGGCAGAGAAGGTGCAGTCGGTCACGATCACCGACAACCCGCTCCAGCGACTGATCGATTACGCCGGGCTATGGGTCGAGACGGCCGGCTACGGCCCCGACAGCAGCGGCGGCAGCCAGTCGGCCGTTCCCATGGCCCGCGCGGCTCACGTCCACCGGTTCGCGGAAAACCTCACGCACGTCGAGACCCCCGCGTTCGCGAGTCCGCCGCCGATCGCCCGCCGTCGCTATCTCGTTCGCTACTCCCTGATCGCCGCCGGCGTCGTCGCCGCCGCTCTCGCGCTCGCGCAGGTAACGCCCCTCGAGCGGTGGTATCTCGCCGCGGTCGTCTTTGTGGCGGTCCCACCTGCGGCCCACCTGCGGTACGTCAACCTTGGCTACTACGTCGGCGAGGACCACCTGGTGATCCGCCGTGGATTCTGGCGCCGCCGGACGACGGTTATTCCGTACTTCCGGATCCAGACTGTCTCCACCCGACGATCGATCTTCCAGCGCCGGCTGGGCATCGCCTCGCTGGTCGTCGACACCGCCAGTTCGCGAACGCTGTTCTGGGATACCCCGACGATCTACGACGTCGACCTCGAGGACGCCCGTGGCGCCCACCGAACCGGCCGGAAGCGTCTGCAGTCGGCCCTGAGAGAGCGGGCTCGCACCGACGACGCCAGCTTTTCGGTGGATTTTACCTGACCCCTCTCGAGGTGTCGGGTATGACACGCGACGACGAGTTCCGTCTCGAGGAGGACAGTCTCGGCGAGATGCAGGTGCCGGCCGACGCCTACTGGGGCGCCCAGACCCAGCGCGCGATCCAGAACTTCCCGATCTCGGGCATCTCGTTCAGCCGCCGGTTCGTTCGCGGGCTCGGCGTCGTGAAGAAGGCCGCCGCGCAGGCCAACCGCGACCTCGGCCTAGTCGAGGACGACGTCGCCGAGGCGATCGTCGAGGCCGCAGACGAAGTCATCGCCGGCGAGCACGACGACCAGTTCCCGGTCGACGTCTTCCAGACCGGCTCCGGGACCTCCTCGAACATGAACGCCAACGAGGTCATCGCGAACCGCGCCGCCGAAATCATGGGCGCCGAGATCGGGGACCGCGTCGTCCACCCCAACGACCACGTCAACTACGGGCAGTCGAGCAACGACGTGATCCCGACCGCGATGCACGTCGCCTCCCTCGAAGCCGTCGAGAAGGACGTTATCCCGGCGCTGGATACGCTCCGGGAGTCCCTCGAGCGCAAAGAGGAGGAGTTCGACGACGTCGTCAAGACGGGACGGACCCACCTCCAGGACGCGACGCCGGTGACGCTCGGCCAGGAGTTCGGCGGCTACCGCACCCAGGTCGAGAAGGGACTCGACCGCGTCGACAAGGTTCGGAACCACCTCGCAGAGCTCGCGCTGGGCGGCACCGCTACCGGGACGGGGCTGAACACCCACGAGGAGTTCCCCGGTCGCGCAGCGGAGTACATCACGAAAGAGACCGGCGTCCAGTTCCGCGAGGCCGACAACCACTTCGAGGCCCAGGCCGCCCACGACGCCATGTCCGAAGCTCACGGCGCCCTCCGGGTCGTCGCGGGCTCGCTGAACAAGATCGCCAACGATCTTCGGCTACTGGCCTCCGGTCCGCGAAACGGCCTCGGTGAGATCGAACAGCCCGAGAACCAGCCCGGCTCCTCGATCATGCCCGGCAAGATCAACCCCGTCGTCGCCGAGGCGGTCAACCAGGTCCACAAGCAGGTCGTCGGCAACGACGCCGCCGTCTCCGCCGGCGCCGCGGAGGGCCAGATCGACCTCAACCTCTACAAACCCGTCCTCGCCCACAACTTCCTCGAGTCCGCGGAGCTGCTCGCGAACTCGAGTCAGATCTTCGCCGAGCGGTTCGTCGACCCGCTCGAGGCCAATCGCGAACACTGCGAGGAGCGCGTCGAACAGTCGATGGCGATGGCCACCTCGCTGAACGTCCACATCGGCTACGACAAGGCCAGCGAGGTCGCCAAAACGGCGCTCAAGGAGGACAAGACGGTCCGCGAGGTCGTCCTCGAGAAGGGCTACCTCGACGAGGAGGAAGCTGACGAGGTGCTCGACCCCGAGAAGATGACTCAGCGCGGTATCCTGGGCCGCGAGGAGTGAGTCCGGCGTTTCGAACGAACGTCTCGTAGCTCACCGCGGACCGACTCGAGTATCGGCCCATCCATCACAATCCTGTCATAGCGTGACAGGGGTCGACTGCTCGAGGGTGCGTTCTCGGGAACGTCTCGCGAAACGAAGCACACGGACTCGAGTACTATCGACTACTGTTCGTTCTTTCTTGTCTGTCGGTCGAACCCAAACCGACCGAATGAGGCCGAATCAAGCGCGATCCGGGCGCAAGAAAAGAACCCAAGCAGTTTTTACGGATGCTCGCGTCAGACGAAATATGCACACCTGTCGTAACTGCAACCAGTCGTTCCAGACCGAACTCGCCCTCGAACTCCACCGGGATACCTGCGAGAAAGCCCAACTGTTCTGTCAGGTATGCGGCGACCGCTTCCGCGAGCGAGACGCGACCGAGGACGGGTGGCACTACGAGTGCCCCGCCGAGGGCTGCGACGGAGAGGGGCTTCGAGAGGACCTCTATCAGGTCGACGACGTCCGAACGGCGACACACTGACCACTCCGCCCGGTTTTCGGCTCTCTGTCGACTCGACGTGCTCTCCACTCCTCGCTCCCGTTCGATCTCGAGATCCGACTTTTTATTCGCGCCCCCTCCCTTCGGTTCCTCATGGAGCGACTCAATCCCCGGATCCGCGTCGTCTGGCTGTTCTTGGCGGTGTTCCGGGCCGGAATCGTCGGCGGATTTCTCGTCGGCGCCGCGCTGGTACTCTCGGAGACAGGGTTGTGGGCGAACTCGCCGGACCTGCTCGTTCCGGGTGCGATCGGTCTCGCGGTCACCCTCGGACTCGTCCGCGTCGCCGTCGCCTGGCGGCGCTACGCCGTCTGGCGCTTCGAGGTGCAGGACGACGGCCTCTACATCGAGCGAGGGGTCTTCACCCGGATCAAGACCGTCGTCCCCTACGTTCGCGTCCAGCACGTCGACTCGAGGCGGTCGCCGATCGAGCGAACGACCGGGCTGGCGACCGTCGTCGTCTACACGGCGGGCTCGCGAAGCGCCGACGTCGCGATCCCCGGTCTGACGCCAGAGCGAGCCGAGCAGCTCCGTGAGGACCTGCGCCGGCTCGCGATCGAGAGCGAGGGAGAGGACGCCGTATGAAGAAGCTTCACCCGCTCTCGATCGCGGTCAGATCGATCTCGCGCAGCGTCAACGTCGGGCTCCTCTTTTTTATCGCCGGCGTCTTCGCCTCCCCCGGCGGTGCCGGGGGGACGCTCGTCTCCGTCGGTGGGATGGTGTTGCTCGGAATCGTCGTCGCGGTCGTCTACGAGGTCGCCTACTACGAGCGGTTCCGGTACGAACTCACGGCGGACACGTTTGACGTCGCCTCCGGGGTCCTCGCGAGACGCGACCGGGAGGTACCGCTGCGACGAATCCAGAACGTCGACGTCCGTCAGCCGGTTCTCAGCCGGCTGTTCGGGCTCGCGGCCGTCCACATCGAGACCGCCGGTGGCGGTCAGACGGAGGTTTCCCTGCAGTACGTCGACGAGGAGGAGGCTCGACGACTCAGACGCCAGCTTCGACGCGGCGCGCGAGCCGAAGACGACGAAGACGAGGAGTCGGCGTCCGAGACTCGAGACTCGAGCCCGGACGACGAAGAGGAGCTTCTCTTCGAGATCGAACCCCGGGAGCTGGCGATCCTCAGCGTGTTCACCATCGACCCTGGGGCCAGCCTGCTGGGCGGGATCGCGCTGTCCTTTCTCAGCGGGTTCGATCCAACGACGCTGATCCCGGCAGACCTGGTCGACGGCCTACCCGGCGCCGAGGGCGGGCTCGTCGCCCTCGCGTGGCTCGTCGTCCTGTTCCTGCTCGCAGCCTGGGTCGTCAGCGCCGTCCTCACGTTCAACCGCTACTACGGGTTCCGACTCACTCGCGTCGGCGACGAACTCTACTACGAGCGGGGGCTCGTCCAGCGCTACAGCGGAACGATCCCCCTCGAGAAGGTCCAGACCCTGACGATCACCGAACGCGTGCCGTTCCGGTGGTTCGGCTACGGCGCACTAGCGGTCGAAACCGCCGGCTACGCGCCCGGGCAGGGCTCTCGTGGAACGGAGTCAGCGATCCCGCTTGCGGGCTACGACCGCGTTGTCAGGCTGGCCCGATCGATCGAGCCCTTCGGCGAGGTCGACCTCGAGGCGCCGCCCAAGCGCGCACGGGAACGGTACGGCGTTCGGTACCTGCTGGTCGTCGGTACGTTAGTCGCCGCCGGCTACCTGCTCACGACCGCGACGGCGCTCGAGCGGGGGTACCTCCCTGCTGTCCTGGTCGTCCTCGTCCCCGTTGCGGCCCACCTGAAGTGGCGCAATCGAGGCCACCAGCTCGGTGACCGTTACGTCTTCACCCGAACCGGGTTCTGGAACCGGACGACGAAGGTCGTCCCCTACTACCGCGTCCAGGCGGTGTTACACACCCAGTCGATCTTCCAGCGACGGCGCCGCCTGGCGAGCGTCACGGCCGACACCGCCAGCTCGGCGTCGCTTCTCGGCCGGGCCGCGACCGCCTACGACGTCGACGACGAGAGCGGGCTCGAGATGCAACTCGAGATCGAGGAGCGGTTGCAGGAACGGCTTCGGGCACGAAAGCGAGAGCGGACGGTCGGAGAGTGGTTTGGCGGTCAGAACGAATCGACCGGCCTCGAACCGAATTCCGATACCCCGTCCGACAACTCGGAAGAGTTCGAGCGGTAGGTGGCTCACCGTCCGCGAATCACCGCACCGAAACGTCCGAGTCCGTGACCGAGATATCGGCCGAATTCATGTAGCGGTATAGAATTTATACGGTGGAAGCCGAACAATCGGAGTAGTATCGTACCTATCTGGAACTACCGTGGAACCAGTCCTCTCGATCGAAGAACGAGTCAAAAACACGTCTCGAATCCCCCAGGTTGAGCCGATCGAGAGAGCGGGTCGATCTCACCGCCGATGGGGTCTATAGGTCGATCACTCGTCTTTGGAGCGACGAGACAGGCGTCATCAGCGATAGTCATCGACCGAGCGTGCCCCTCGAGCTCGTGTTCAAGGACCTCACTCGGAGGTTGATGGAGTGGGACACCACTATTGCGGGGAGAAACACCGTTCCTCAGCCACCACCGCCACCGAACGGATACGTCCGTCTCTTTCTCCTCCGGTTCGAACGTCCACCGTTCGCTTTCCGTCCCAGGATCGATTGCGTGTAGACTATTCGACCTGTCCGCCCCGTTCGATTCGACAACCACCAGCGAACCGTCCGAGAAGACGATGGTTCGTTCCCAGTCGGAACGTCGTTTCGTCTCGTCTTCGATATAGGCGTCTCCGGCGGAGTCGCTGGCGTTACCTGGTCCGTTTCACCGGTCGCCGCGTCGAGAGTGATCGACGTTTCATCGAACGCCCGAAAAAACGGGATCAATCCTGGCGACGGCATTACCCCGAACGGCGTCGTTGAAATCGTTCTCGTCCGGCTGAAAAGAGTCGGAGATGTCGACTTTCCACTGCCGCTTGCCTGTCGCCGCCTCAAGCGCGGTGGGTTCGCCGTCCGTACCGGTATCCATCGTAACGACCGCTCCGGTATGGACGGGACTATCTGAGACGGTTTGTGAAGCGATCTCGCCAGCACGCTTCGCCGGTGTGAGCGTCGATAGCGATCGGGTTCGGACGATCTCGGAAGTACGAGCAACCCCGAATCGAGTATCGCTACAATACGTCGGCTAAATGCCTCGCTCGTCCGTCCTTCGCTTCCGCCAGCCGTGGCTAACGCCTTCGAAACCGTTTCTCCGGCTTCCCGATCCAGTCGATAAAAGAGGGAATCACCGTCCACGACGAGCGAAAGTCTCTCTCTCTCCCGAGATAGAGTCCGGTCTCGTCCATCTCCTCCCCAGCATGGAGCGCGTAGGAGGCGGTGGACTCGGCTGCTACCAATGCGACGAAACCGAGCCGTTAACTGTGACCGGTAGTTCGGGATTCTGGATGCCAACACTCTCCACCTTGGATAGCCCAGCCCCAGGCGGATGTTTGGTCGAGACGGTGCGAGTGTTTCCGCCGTCGTAGTTAGAAAGGGGCTAGTTGGTCGGGGAGATATCTAGCAGGGGGAGATCGCAGGTATCGCCATCACGAGTCTCGACCCGTGTTCGTTCTCCGCCGAGTACACCGACTCCATGCAGGATCTACAGACGGTCAGAAGGTTGTGTTTTGTGAGGGATACCGTCGACCAGCCGAGAACACACCGTCCGCACTTGTCAGGGATAAATAAGCCTTCTTCCAGCAATCAGGTCCATAGACTGACCGAGTCAACGCATCTTGGAGGAGGCTGCCCCGTCGAACCCCGCCGCTCTGCTCAGCAACCCCTTCCTGACGGCTACCGATGATGGCGATTCCTCGAGTGCCTACCCGATCGTGTGTAACACACACTCCATGGACGTCCCCCAACTGTGCCATCCGAACTGGCGATACGGGGCCACCGGTTCTTCCACTGGATCTGGTTACCTCGTTTGACTGTTCTCTTCTTCGGAAGAGCGACCGACAGCGGACGTCGCTGCAATACCCATGAAACCCTCGAGGAAGAACGACGACTCTCGCTCGAGGACTTGGACTGTTCTCACTATCTAGTTATCCCAACTCGTGACCCTGCAGTAGGGAGAGATGAGTATATCACCTTGTGGCACTTTCTACAACTATAGACTGAAATCTAGTACTATTTATGCTCCTGAATTCGGTCCAAGAGTGGGTATAAGATCACTTAGATTGAGGCACAGTCAGATTGAAGGGTTCGGAGTCTGATGGGTTGCGTATGGCCGATTCCCAGGATACCTCTCGAACCGCCGTGAAGACCTACGTTCCCGTCTACCAGAAGGAAACGTGGCAAGACCACGCCGACGACCTCGGAATGAGCCAGAGCGAGTTTCTCCGAACGATGGTCCAGGCCGGACGTCAGGGGTTCCAGCGGGAGATCGAGGAACCCGGTTCTCCGGACGCAGACCCCGGGGGTAACGACCTCGAAACACGTCTCCTCGAGTTACTGTCCGCTGACACCTACACGTGGGAGGAACTCCTCGAGGCGGTTAGCGACGATATCGAGTCTCGCCTCGACGACACGCTCGAGGAGCTCCAGGCCGAGAACCGGGTTCGGTACAGCGGACGCCACGGCGGGTACACGATCGTGGGTGACGATGGCGAGTAGCGTCGACGCCCCCGACACGATCGAGGATCCGATCGCGTACTTCCTGGACGACCAGCGCTACCACGGCAAGAGCGAGCGCACCCTCGAGGCCTACCAACGAGTGCTCCGCCAGTTCGAGGCGTTCGCCCGCGAGCGCTTCGACGCCGAGGACGTCTCGTCGGTCGGTCGCCGGGAGTGTATGGCCTGGGTCCACTCGCTTCGCGAACGCTTCGAGCCGAGCACGATCGCGACCTACGCCTCCTATCTCAACCGCTTCTACGAGTACATGAATCGGGTTGGCGCGTTCGAAGAGAATCCGATGGTGCTCGTGATGGAGGAACTGTCCGAGTCGATCGACACGAACCCGACCCGACGGGATATCTCGGTGCCGGAGATGCGCGAGTTCGTCGGCTCGATCGTTCACCCCCTCGAGCACGCGGTCGTCGTCACCCTGCTGAAGACGGGGATGCGGGTGGGCGAGCTCTGTAACCTCGATCTGCGGGACTGTCACCTCGCGGTTCCAGAGCTCGAGCTTGAGTGGACGTCGCGGGTAGAACTCGAGCGACGCCCGGCCTCGCTGTTCGTCGACTCCGAGCCGGCTCGCGGAAAGACGGTAAACGGCGAACAGCGAACGGCCTCGAACAAACGAAAACGGGAGACGGTTATTCCCGTCGACGACGAACTCCGCCGGGTACTGCTCGAGTGGTTGGCGATCCGTCCGGACCCACTGTCGCCAGCAGACCCGCTCTTTCTCGGTACCGGCGACGACTGGGGAGAGCGACTCGAGCCCGCGGACGTGCAGTACGTCGTCGAGAAACACGCCCGGGAACGGGGCTGGTACCGAACGGGCGGCGGGGCGACCGAGAACGTCACACCTCACTACTTCCGGCACTTTTTCACGACCCACCTGCGGGATCGGACGGGTGATCGGGGGATCGTCAAGTACCTCCGCGGGGACGTCGCGAGCGATATCATCGACACCTACACCCACAACTGGGGCGATCAGGTCCGAACAATCTACGAGCGGAATATCTATTCGCTGTACTGAGCGGCCGACGGTCGAATCCGGATCGACGCTCGAGCGAGGGAGTTGGGGGACTGCGGGAGACGCTCGAGAGCGGTGGCCGTCGACCGATCTCCTCGAGGTACACGCACTCCCGACCGCGATCTCGGATCGGTCGCCGTCGACTCTCCGGAAGGCGAGGTAGCGGATGCGTTCGACGTGGGTACCGCGCCGGGTTACCGTCGGTCGGTCACTATGATCAGACCGAGTTACTCCCTCGAGGGGAATCGGTGAACCGTTCGCATCGGCGGGAATTAGTGGGGTCTCGGTCTGCGGATACACAGACCGATGGGTCGCGGTCGTGGACGGTCTCGACCTCGTGCAGGCTACGAGTCGATTCCTCACTTTCTGTTGGACCGATGGTGCGTCGGAGCGCGGGGTCGATGCCGCAAGTCGACGGAGTTGCCGTCACCTCGGGGAACGTTGGACGGGGAACTCGAGGGTCCGAGAGGCGTTCGTCACTCGAACTCCGTTAGGCGTCGTTCGTGTCCGACCGCCATCATGACAGCTCTCGACGAAACGGTTTCCCTCGAATTCGAGCGACTGCCCTCGGACACATAAATCACATATCGATATACAAAATTCCGGAATCGATTTCGGTGGTCGAAGTGGGAGATTCGGCCGGGGCAGACGCTCTCGAGGTGAGTATCGATCGTTTCGAGAACGGGAGGGTTAGTTCGGGAGCGCGAGTTCGGTCTCGGGGGCACCGTTCGCGATCGCCGATCGCACCGCGGCGACGGCGTCGGTCACCTCTGACCCGTTCTCGAGCAACACCGTCTCGCTGGGGAACAGCTGCTCGCCGAGCACGAGGCCGTGCTCGCGGGCGGTAGAACCGGTGACCGTCAGGTAGACGCCCAGCCCCGCGTCGGCGATTGCGGCCTCCTCCTCGCGGCCCTCTGTCGGGTAGCGAAAGTCGACGCCGCCGAGCGTCTTCGTTCCCAACACGGCCTGTACCAGCCGTTCGTAGCGGGGTTCGATACAGAGCGGTCCCTCGTAGTCCTCGAGGAAGTCGCGGTCGATCGGCGCCTGTTGGGGCGCCGTCTCCGGGGTCGCCATCAGCGTGTGGTAGACGGTGTCACCGAGCCCCGTGACGACACGGACGTCGGTGTCGACGGGGTTGATCCGGGCGTTGACGTCGGCGATCCGGTTCAGCGGTTCGGGACGGAGTTCGACGACCTCCTCGAGGACCAAGTCGGCGCTGTCGAACCCGAGCGCGAACTCGTGGGTCCGCAGCGCGCGGAACGGCTCCTCGCGGCCGACGAGCTGGATCTCGGTGCCGTTCCCGTCCTCGAGGGGAATCGTGACACTATCGAAGACGATCCGTCGAGGCTTGCCGGCCCGGTCGTCACGCAAGAGGGTGTACTCGGGCTCGGTCGGATCGTCGACGGTGCTGTAGGTGGCGAGGCGATGGTAGACGTCCGCCTCGGCGTCGAGGCGTCCCTTGGTGAGGGCCTTTTCGTGGCGGAGCGTCGAGGTGATATCGTCCGCGAGGGCCGGTACGTCGAGGCGCGTGGCAATGCGATCGAGCACGCACTCGAGCGGGCGACCCTTTCGCGGAACGGCAATCGGAATCGTCTCGCCCATCGACCGGTTCTCGGCCGTCGAGCGGTAAACGAGTTGCGTTTCGGGCAGGAATGCTAGAGGTCGACACGATCGCCGATCTCGACGAGCTCGAGCCGATTCGGATACTCGAAGCTCTTGGCGTGGTGGTGGAGCACCTTCGGATCGGACGTCAGGCCGCGCCACATGTCCCAGTGACTCGGCAACAGCGCCTCGAGCTCGAGGCCGGCGGCGGCCTCAACGATCTGGTTTTCGTCGTTGTACCACCGCGTCCGCTTCGGTTCGCCGGTCTCCTTGTCGGGAATCCGCCCGACGGTGCCGAACGCGAGCGCGCCGAGGTCGATGTCGTACGCCGAACCGATCCGCTCGAACTCTTCGGACGGTTTGGTGTCGCCACCGTGGAAGAAGGTGCCGGCGTCGTGTTCGACGACGTAGCTGACGGGGTGGGTCGCGTCGGGATCGTTCGCGTCCTCGATGTGGACCGTGAACTCGCCGATCTCGATCGTCTCGCCCTCCGCTACCTCGACGAGCTGGTCGTCCGCGACGTCGTACTCCTCGGTCCAGGACTCGTCCTCGCGGGCGACGGTCAGGCTGTCGTCGGGCGCGTAGAACGTCGCGCCCGCGTTCTCGAGGATCGGCGCCTGGCTCGGGCCGTGGACGTGGTCGGTGTGTTCGTGTGTCGCGAGGACGGCGTCGGCCTCGTCGATATCCTCGGGGTCGAACGGAACGGGGATCATCCGCACCGTTCGAGGGGGATCGCCCACGCCGACGTACGGATCGATGAAGATCGTCGTCCCGCCGCTGCCCTTGAGCACGAACCCGTTACAGCCGAGATACCAGACGGCGACGCCGTCGGGGGCGGCGTCCTCGATCTCGCGGACCAGCCAGTCGTCCCAGTCGCTGGATGTCATACTCGAGGATGTGCGAACCGGCTGGGTAAGTGTTGTGTCTCCCGGCTCGGTACCCCTCCGAGTCACGCCGACCGACGGTTGGTTCGACCTCGGGCTATTGTTGGTTACAGACCTTCCACTGCCGGGTGAATCTTGATGCGGAGTCGTTCCGGTGTGACTCACACATGTCGAACGATTCCATCCTCCCGACCGGACAGCGACGAGACGTACTCCAGACTGTCGGCGGGCTCGCCGGGTTCGCGCTCATCGGCTCGACGTCGGCGGCCGGTGCCGGCGACGACGGTGACGTAGAGGGGGACGGCGCGACCGAGAACGGCCGATACGCCCTTCCCGAACTCCCCTACGAGTACGACGCGCTCGAGCCGTACATCGACGAACGGATCATGGAACTCCACCATAGCGCCCACCACCAGGCGTACGTCGACGGCGCGAACGCCGCCCTCGAGACGTTCGAGGAGATGCGCTCCGAGAGCGACTACGAGGACGTCAAGGCCGCCAAACGGGACTTCTCGTTCAACTTCTCGGGACACATCAACCACACCATCTTCTGGCAGAACATGAGTCCCGACGGCGGTGGCGAGCCGGACGGCGACCTCGGGGCCGCGATCGACGAGGGGTTCGGCTCGTTCGAGGCGTTCCGCGAGGAGTTCACCGCCACCGCGGAGAACGTGGAGGGCGACGGCTGGGCGATGTTGTTCTACGAACCGGTCGCGGATCTCCTGTTCATCGGACAGGCCGAATCGCAGAACGGGCTAGCCCATCAGGGCTCGATCCCGATTCTCACCCTCGACGTCTGGGAGCACGCCTACTACCTCCAGTACGAGAACGAGCGCGGGAGCTACGTCGAGGAGTGGTGGAACGTCGTCGACTGGGACGACGTCTGCGATCGTTACGAGTTCCTGACGCAGGTCGAGGCCGGAAAGGGCAAGGACGACGACCACGCCGACGAGACGGACGGGTAATCGGCGCAACCGTCCTCGCGGCTGGCCTGTGGGATTTGAGACGCTAGGACCGCACGTCGGCGACGATCGCGCCGAAGCCGACGACGAGAACGGCGATATCGACCGACGGGGCCGGCGACCGGGAGCAGCGACAGCGCCGAGGGGACGATCGTTCCCGCGAGCAACGCGGCCCAGCGGTTGTCGGTCCCGAGGCTCACCGAGACCAGCACGGCGCCAACGATGAGGACGACGGCCAGCCCGAACAGTCCCGGAACGACGACCAGCAGTCCGATGGAGCGAACACGAAGAGAAGCGCGCCGATGGCGAGCGTCACTACGGCTTCGGCGACGAGTTCCCCGGCCGGGGACGCAAGCGGATCCGCCGTCTGGGCCGCGGCAGGCCTAAGGAGAAGCCAGCATGCGACGGACGCAATCACGAGGAACCGGCGCTCGAGTGACACACGCCGAAATAGTCACTGGAATATCATATACGTTCTGACCGAAAACGGGCAACCCGGTTACCAGGTGCCGTGGAACGTGTCGAACGAGAGGTTCTCGAGCGGCTCGTTGCCGACGGCGATCTCGTACTCGCCGGGCGTGAGCATCGGCTTGTGGAACTGCGGGCCGTCGTCGGTCGTGATGCGGGGACAGCCGGTGTTGACGAACGCGTCCATATTGAAGTTCCGCAGGCGGTCGGGCGTGACTTCGTCCATCGTGATGAGGTAGGCGTCGTCGTTGTCCGCGAGGATCTCCTGGGCCTGATCCCAGCGACCCTGTCCGATCTTCGTACAGAAGATGACGCCCCACTTCTGGGCGTCCATCGCCTTGTGAACCGAGGCGTAGCGCTGTTTCAGGAACTTTTCCGTATCGGCGACCGTGACGACGTTGTTGACTGGGTCGGCGATGACGACGTGTTTCTCGGGGTGTTCCATCGCCAGCCCGAGCGGGTGGAACTTTCCGCCACCGACGTACAACACCTGATCGGCAGGGACGTCCGCGCTGGCGTAGTTACAGCCAAGGACCTGTCCCTCGTGGGTGAGCCGTTCGTCGCCGCGACGGCTCTGGACATCGTACCCCCGCTCTTCCAGGAACTCGGTCATCTCCTCGTAGCGATTCATGTGCTGGGCGGTCGTGACGAGGCCGACACCCTCCGTCTCGTCGGGATCCTCGAGCGTGTCGAGGGCTTCCTCCATGATCGGCTGTACCTCGACGTTCGAGAACAGCGGCACGTAGATCACCTTGTCCGTGTCCTTCATCGGCGAGTGACCGAAGTGAGCGAACACGTCGGTGCGTTTCATGAGGTAGGTGTCGAGGTCGCAGGCGCCGTAGCAGGGCTGGCCCGAGAGCATGAACGTGACGTCGTCGTCGGCCAGTTCCCGGAGGTCGTCGGCCACCTTCGGGCCGCGGCGTTTCAGTCCCTCGGGGAACTGCAGGCCGACGGTCTCGGCGTCTCGTTCCTCGATCGCCTCGATGATTCGCTCGAGTTCGTAGTCCCACTCCCGGTCGTGCTTGAGGCTCATCCCCACGTTTCTGAGGTCTCCCTCGCTGTACTCCGACTCCTGGCTCATTGTCTCCGGTTACGGCCACGGACGTATAACGGCGGCGTTTCCCGGACGACTGCCGACCACTCTGGCAAACATACACTCACTATTTCATATATAAATAGGCCAAAAAGTCATGGTGGTGGAGTTAAAATCAGGGAGGCATGACAACGGAACAGTCCCCTGACGGCTCCCTCCTCGAGCTCTACCGGCGATACGTCGGCGAGCCCGAGGGGTACACTGACGTCTACGTCGGGTTCGGCCTCTTTTTCGGCGGAATCGGTATCGGAGCGACGGCCCTCCTGCTTTTCCTCTGGGGAAGCACCTACGAGGCACGGACCCTCGAGAGCGCCTACTACGACCTGCTCCAGCCGGCGTACGCGCTGGGGCTGCTGTCGCTGCCGGCGACGATGCTCGGGGTGGTCGTCCTGTTGCCCTCCGATCGGCGAACGCTGTATGCCGCGGCCGGCGGTGCGACGATCACTGCCCTCGCTGTCGCCGGTTTCGTGTACGCGTACCACTGGTACTTCGTCGGCGACGTCGACTACACGGTAGAGATCGTCACCACGTACGCGGTCGGTCTCACCGGGCTCATCGCCTCGACCGGTGCCGCGCTGGTCGGTCACTACCTCGAGCTGGCGCGCCGGGCGGAGTCGGCCGAAGCCGACGAGGAAGACGACGCCGACGACGGACTCACGATGGAGGACATCCGCGAGGACATCGACGCCGCGATGGCCAGCGTCGACCTCTCCTGGGGCGGCGTCGAGAAGACCGACCACAAACGTCTCGAGTTCGACGACGACGGGTTCGACGACGTCTCGATGGATCCGGAACAAGGGACGACGACGATCCGTTCGTCGGGGGTCGACGACGCGGTCGCGGGCCTGAAGGGACTTCAGGGCCGGGAGACGAAGACGACCGCCTCGAACTCGACCGTCGACGACCAGACGGCGAAGCTGACCGAGCTCCGCGAGCGAAAGGAGCGAAACGGGGCCGATACCGGCTCGAGCAGCGTCCTCGACAGGGTCGTCGCTCGCGTCCGCGCGCTGCTCGATCGATCGTAGGCCGCCGTTCTCCTCGGATAGTTCATAAATCAACACATTCTCGCCATTAAACTTATAACCAGACAGGTACGTTTGGCGGTATGGCCAAAGGCCTAGACGTCGGCACGATGAATATCCTGTCGGCACAGCAGGACGGAAACGACACGGTGTTCGTACAGCAACGCAACTCCTTCGTGGAGATCGGCTACTCGGATATGGCCGAGCAGATGCTCGCTAGAAGCGAGGTGTTACACATCCGGAAGGACGACAAGGTGTACGTCGTCGGCGACGACGCCCTGAACTTCGCGAACATTTTCAACAAGGAGACACGCCGCCCGATGAAACACGGAATCCTCTCGAACGACGAGCAGAGCGCGATTCCGATGATGAAACTCATCTCTACACAAGAAGCGAGTAGTCCTCTATAACATTACGACCTCAGAAGTGTAGAAACCAACTATCACCGCTCATCGATCCTTACTCGAGTCGATCAAGCGCTCCGATTAGAAGGCTCTCACAGCTGCTCAAGAGCTTTGATACTGGATGGAGGTGATCCTACTGACCAATAATGTGAGTTGCTCTTTCGACCTTGTTACACATAATCAGAGCTACTCCGGTCATGCAGGGTCTTTAATGCGCCCTATCTTGAACTGAACCCAATGTCGGACATACCTAACCAGTCAGACAAGACGCCTCAAGACACGAACTTCGATGGGAACCAGCGTAACAGTGAGATCCTGACCGCCCTCAGCAATACCCAGCGACGGCGTATTCTTCACTATCTGAGGGAGGTAGACTCTGCTTCTCGAGATGAAGTAGCTGATCGACTGATTGCGTGGAAGCATGATTCCCCGCCTGATGATGTCTCAGACGAAACAGTAGAGAGACTCAAAGTAGAGCTTCATCATAACCATCTCCCCCAGCTCGAGGGCTCACAACTCATCGAGTACGATAGACGCTCTGAGGAACTTCTGGTCCGTGATCTTCCCGAACTCGCTGAACAGTGCCTTGAACACTGTGAAACGGCTGACCTCTCATCCTAATCTTCACTCGATGAACTCTCTCCACTGATCTACCTTCTCAGTCTGATCATCGAATACTCCGAGCTTGGAGAGATCATCGATGATCGATTTGTCGTACCGTCTCAACTGAGCGAGGAGAGTATTCCGAGTCTCCTTGCTCGAGTGAGCCGTCTCGATGACTTGGATCAGCCCTTCCTCCTCGATGTAGACCGACGCTTGCTCTACGATATCCAGCTTGATAGCGACTCGATGAGCTAACTCGCGATCGATCCGATCCCGATCATCATACTTTGCTCTCAATCGCTCGAGGATGGCCTCAGTCGTTCTTTCGATCTCTGCCTGTCTCTCGGGTTCGAGTGACTCGTAATAGCTCTCAGGATCGCTTCTGAGTCCATGAGTAGCTCCGTTACGATTCCCGGATGGGGCTCCTGCATTACCCCCGTGGAACTTACATCGACCCTCACCGAGATGATCCGTTCCATGTCCTGCTCTCTGAGAGCAGTAGCCGATGAACCGGACTGTTCCATCATCATCCCGATTGATCCGTTTCCCGTTACACCGATAGCCGGGATCTACAGTCGGAACGCTCTCTGATCTCTCACCGATCATCTCACCTTCATCCTCGAGACTCATCTCATCACCCCTATGAGATCGACTGTAGATATCGAGGATGACTGCTCTCGAGGATGCTCAGGCATGGTATTGAGACGATATTCTACTCTGCTGTGATCGGATTCTCTTTGACTCATAGGCTCTCAGTTGGCTCTCAGTGGATCGGATTCTTGGCTACTGTTCTCCCTTCGGATGATGATGAGTCGGATGAGATGGAGAGTGAGGGCTACCAGAAGACTGTCTCATCTCCAATCTCTTTCGAGGAGAGATGCTCACTGGTAAGGAGATGTTCTCGAAGCTCCTTCTGATCCATCTCATCGAACTCATCAACGATCTCCTCGAAGCCCACAACTGGATTATCCCACGTACCAGTCTGCTCGATGACCCACTCATCGACTTCCGTTCCGTACTTCTTGGCTCTCTCGTAGTCGAATCTACGCCCTGTCATCTCACCACCAAACGTAGTGATCGCCAATCTGCTTACTCGAGACAGTGGGCTCATCCCGGAGAAGCTCCAGAGCTACATCGACAGGGAGATCCTGTTCCTCAGCAACCTCCTCTGTAGTGACTACCGGATTCCGGTGATGGTTCACATTGTGCTTCACTGCTTTCCGGACGTTTTTCTGACGTTCTGTGAGGTCGTCACTCATCGTCATCACCCTGAGCACCAGAGCCGGGTTCGGGGATATCCATATCGGAGCCGTCAGTATCGACGTTAGTCGTAGAGAACCCCGTGTAGACTCCATCATCAGACTGGCCGGAGTTGGCTTTCTCTCGCTCTTTCTGCTCCCGCTTTCGCTCCTCCCGGATTCGCTTCATCTCCGAATTGAAACGGCCTTTCTGCTCCATTAGATCAGGCGTTCGTTCTCGCTCAACCTCGATTGTATCCTGATCATCTCCCCGAGCACCGCTACCGGGCGATGGGATGGAAATCTCCTCAGTATACGTCTCAGAGTTACTATCTCGATTGACCTGAGTCGTATTCGAGTTCGTTCGAGAGCCTGCAACGGGGATCTCAACAGTGCTCTCAGAGTTCGAACCCTCGAACTCCTCAGCGACCTCTCGCTTCTGCTTGGGAGTCATCTCCTCGAGAGCAGATTCAGGGATCGAGGAGTTAGCTCGAATGCGCTGATTGAGCTGTTCCTCCTCATCAGCAGTGTTGGCCTTGGCTTCGAGCTTAGCCTCGAAGCGAGCAACCTCCTTAGCGAACTCCTCTCCACCAACTCGAAGCGCGTTCTCCACGATCGGACTTGCCATGTATCATACACACTCATCGAGAATGATAACGGTAACGGCGAAAGCCATGATAATACTCTGATCACAGCCTGTATCCACGATATCGTCTCTTTCTACTTCCCTCTTTCCGCTCTGATCTGAAACAGCCGCATACCAAATATCGAGAGGAACAGTTAGGGAGCCTTATTGGACCGTTCAATCAACCCCGGTCGTGGTCCCAATCGAACTGTTTCGTCGATTTTTGCAAGAGCGCGATTCTTCTACTCGGGTGTTGATTTGAATAACAGTCCTCTGTAATTAACACCGAGAAGAATACTTGCTAACATCGATAAGTTTTTGGAGATGGTGAGTCTCTGTTGTTGTTATGGATCGACGTAAGGTGCTGCTGGGTTCAGGTGTTGCTCTTTCAACAATCCTCGCAGGCTGTGGTGGTGAGACCTCTGATGATGAAAACGGGGCAGACGACAGTGCTGACGATGATACCACGGACGATAATGGGGATGACGACGCGAATGGAGGGGACAATGGGGATGACGACGCAAATGGGGAAGATAATGGCGCTGACGACGGTGCCGATGAAAACGGCGAAGACCCTGAAGAAGTACTTGAGGACGAAGATACTGAGTCTACCCGGGACGGGCTTGAACTACTCGAACACGAACTCGTTGGAGATGAATTTTCGGCCTCAGTCGAAGGTGTCGTCGCAAATAACACTGGAGAAGAACTCGATTACGTCGAGGTCGGTGTTGTGCTGTACAACGCTGAGGGCCAGCGGATCGCTGATTCCTTTACAAACACCACCGATCTCTCAGACGGAGAAGAATGGGCATTTGAAGTGATGACCATGGAGGAGATGGATGAAATCGACGACTATACGATTGCAGTGACGGATAGCCCGTTCTAAGGCCTTCACCAACTACACGGCGTGCTTCTTATTATTTGGTTGCAATAGAGCTTCTGAGATCGGAGAGTGTGGATCCAAAATGGATGATGGATCCACCCGATCGTGCAAGATCCTACTGGAAACGCTCGAGTTGATCCGAGGAGTCAAATCCTCGGTATCATCCAGTAGATGATCCACCACCTTAGGGTCATCGGCGATATATCATTCTGATCAGAGATATCTAATCGATTTAGAGGAGGGTTGAGAGCACACTTCTCTGTGGTACAGTGAGAAGCATTATAGGAAACCGTACAGTACTGGTTAGCAGAGAGGTTGCAATTATGGTTTATGAAAACCAAACCGCGATTTCGGTTCCAGTTGAAACCAGAGATCGAGTCCAAGCTGCTAAAGACGAGATGAACCTCAGTTACCGGCAGTTCTTCGAATTAGCAGCCCGAGAACTGCCTGAAAGCGAGGGTGAGGATCAGTCGTGAGATCCTCAACTCGATGGGGACTCTGGATGACCGGAGCCCTATGCTTCTATGGGCTTTCAGAGCCCGTAACGGCTCTCCAGATAGTCTTTGGAGTACTGTGGGTAGCTTTCCTCATTCTAACCATCGAATCGCTTCAGAACGAACTGAGCCAACTTACAGAGCAAGCTCGATGATGCAGGGATTGATCGGGAGAGTAGGGATCTCCCGGGATGCTGAGGATGGATGGGATGGCTCGGTCAGTTCCGGATTGAGCTGCCTTATGCCGCATCGAGCGACTGAACTTCGACCGTCAATCGATCAATCGAGCCATGTCAACCATAGATAGCGGTAGCCAAAGGAGTTTCGCTGGGAGTGAGCCGTCTCTCGTACCAGAAGGCGGCGTACCGATCGAT
The DNA here is from genome assembly GCF_029688845.1 of Natronococcus sp. A-GB1. Classification (GTDB taxonomy): domain Archaea; phylum Halobacteriota; class Halobacteria; order Halobacteriales; family Natrialbaceae; genus Natronococcus. The sequence continues at coordinate 62,259 of NZ_JARUKW010000006.1, forward strand.
GAGCTATCAGGAGAGAAGTTCCATGCTCATGTTCGGTACGCTTCCGAAGATTTTGATTCCTTCCAGGAGATGTCCCTAAGATCCGTCTCAGAACATATCCCGGAAAGCGCGAATTACGTCAGTACAGGAATTTACTTTCTCAACGAGGATCAGGAGGATCGAGTCCATGAGAGAGTTCCACCGAAGGAAATCCAGAACAAGTGTCTCGATGACGGTAGAGTACTCTGCTCGGTCATAGCCGAGACGGATGATCTTGAGGATGGAAAGACTGTCAGAGAGTGTATAGAAGCTCTCGAGGCCTTCGCTGAGGAGTGGTTGGGAATCAGTGAGTATGGTCTCTATCACTCCGGAAATCGATCAATCCATCTCGAGACCGATCGGTATGTCACTGTAGAAGGCCTCCCACGGCTCAAGGAGGAAGCTGAGCAGTTCAATCAGTACAGTGAGGTCAAACTCGATACGAGTGTCTACGATCCAAACAGTGTATTCCGAATCGAGGGAGCAGAGCATCGAAAAACGGGACTCTACAAACGAGAGATCCCCTCCGACTCCGACCGATCAGATATCACTCGTAGAATCACCGATCAGATATCACTCGTAGAATCACCGATCAGACTGAGAAAGAGACCTTCCATGATCTCCCGACTCCCGAGGAACACATCGAAGAATCCCATCTCGATAACGATCGATGGGACCGATCGATTCAGAAGCATCCCTACTATACTTCATCCACTAACAGCCATACTACAGCACCACAACCACATTGTTGTCCAGGAGATGTAAGTATAGAGTCTATACCCCAAGAATTCGATGACCAGTTGCTTTGGGGGTACTTAAAGAAAAAGGAGGATCAGGACTATCTCGGACTCGATCGGACTCCGGACTACGAGGAGATCGTTCCCTTCTCTCCATACAAGAAGTCGGGGGAGGGGAGCGCCCGCTCTCTGATCGTTGCTAAGCAGGTTGATGGCCTTCTCTGTCGGAGAGATGATCAGAAGAAGGTCTACCTCCCTGCTGAGATCAAATCCGCTGTAGGCGGGGGAGACGGCTCTTACAGTCGATCGGATACTGATACCACACTGATCGAACTGTCGAAGCAAGATTACGCTAAGTGGGACTACGAGCCGGGAGATTACGTCGTTATCATCGGAGGGAGATCGGGATCATCTCGTATCTTTAATCCCGATGAGAAGACAGCAGGGAGAGTCTACGGAAAGCTCAATCGAGAGGGACGTGAGGCTGCTTTAGAGTTCCTCTCGGAGAGTGGTTACGAGGTAGGAGAGAGTGGTTACAACGGAGATCGATCTGCTGTGAGTAGCAGTAGTGGAGAGACTGAAGCGATGAAAATCAAACACGGGATAGAGAACGGGACTCGGGAGAAAAGCTACGATAACGTCCTGAGAGTGGTCTGTCGGCTGTTAAAGGTTGATGGATGGGATTCAGCCTATCAGTGGTGTAGAGACGTATTCGGCTCTGAATTCGATCCAGAGAGGACATATCAGCAACTCAGTGGACTCGTAGAGTATTACGACGACTTAGATGATGTGAACGTTCCCGAGAAGGGTGATCATCGATGAGTCTGAGTGATCCCTCGGAGGATCTTGATCGTATTCGTTCAGCGAGGGAGGGCAGTACCGAGAACTCGGATAGCCCTGCTATTCTCGAGTGTCCTGTTGAGGGATGTGGCCGGGTAACCGTCGGTGATCGAGTTGGTTTATTCTCCCACGTTGCTCAGAGCAGTGATGAGGCTCACTCCGGACTCGAGCTGAACGATGAGTTTGAGGTAGTCGAGAGAGGCTCAGATTCGTCTGAGAGCGATTCCTCGAAGAAGGATGATGGAGATACTATCGATAGTCCGGAGTCGCCTGATGAGCCTCTCAACGTCTCATGGGGACCGGCGGATTCAACGGACTCATCCGAACGATTACATAATAGGGCTTCCGACTGTCCTTGGTAATGAACCTCCCCGATCTCTCTACTCGACAGCAGATGACTCTCATAGGGGTAGCAGCGTTCCTGATCATCACCGTCCCTGATCTGATATATATGTGGCACGGTGAATCAGGTCTACAGTCCACTTCCATCTCGATTTCAGGACTTCTCACTCTCGCTCTTGTCGTTCTATACTTTCAGCAGTACTCTACTCAAAGCAAGCAAACGGATCTGATGGAGGATCAACAGTCAGTTCAAAAAAGACAAACGAGTATCATGGAGGACCAGCAATCTATCTGGGAAAGACAGGCTGAAATCATGGATCAGCAGCGGTCGATCCAAGAGACACAGAACGAACTGATGGAGCGGAGATTGGACTCATCGGTTGCTCGAGTGGGAGAGATTACTGCTGATGGGGATAAAATCCACCTTAGCCTGAAAAACTCCGGTAGAGGGGCTGTGAAGTTAATGTATCTCCGAAGTGAGATCATAGGAGACACAGGTTCAGTAGAGGTTGAGCCGGGATATTCTCAGCTGACTGCTGTGGAAGGTGATTCCTCTTTGCCACCCTTCTCCCCTCCGAAAGAGTACAAAGCGAGAGTAGAGATAGGTCAGACTGGATTAGATGGTAGAGTCAAGGGCTATCCTTTCAAGAAAATCTCAGGCGATTTATCTGAGGCACAAATGGAGGAAGACATAGGAGAGCTGAAGGTTAGGTTCACACTCGAAATTAACGATGAGAACACTCGCCCTGAAGATTTTGAAACTGTGAAGGAATTCGAACTCGGAGAACAGGAAATCAGAGTACCTGAGGAGGAAAGACACAAACGTGATGGCGATGACTTAGTAGTGCCACAATCACAGACCTTTTCCGAATCGATTAAGCTGGTAATCACACCGGGAGCTACAAACATTCTCCCTGAGGATACTGATCTACTACAGAGTAGCTAATCCTCATATCGCCATGAGAAGCGATACAATCGATCCTATTTCTCCGTAGTGGAAATAGACTCACTTCTCGAAAAGATCGATCAGAACGGAACTCAGCGGTCTTAGAATCGATTGCAGTAGTTAGTCGTCAGTAACTCCGAACTGACGGAACGCTTCCCTCACGTCATCGTTGATCAACTGGAGGTACTCACTGGTTCTCTCGATATCAGCATGGCCCATATGCTTCTGGAGGTTCCTGATATCGATCCCCGACTTCAGAGCATGAACAGCATGGCCATGACGTAGAGCATGACAGGTGATCCGGTATCGCTTTCGACCTTGCTGATCCTCATACATCACCTCCTGTATATCAGCGTTCTCAGCGGCCTCTTTGATGATATTCCCGAGTCGATCCTTCTTCAGCTCCCCCTTCTGACCGAGGAATAGGTGATCGGACTCAGCAGCAGCGAGGTAGGAGTCCCGGTAGCCCCCATCGATCCATTGCTCCATCAGGAGATCGAGAGACGGTTGATAGAACACAGTCCGACTCGATTGAGTTTTCTGACTCCATATCTCGATAGACCTCTCCTCTCGATTGATATCCTCGAGTTCGATCGATACGAGTTCAGAGCGACGGACTCCAGTTTGAAACATGAGTCTGATGATCAGTTCGTTCCGGAGAGTTGGCTTTGGAACGTTCTCAGTCATCAGCTCTACATCCTCAGGAGTGACGTAGATCACCTCGCTCTCATCGAATTTCTTCGAGGAGTTCCCGTTCACGTAATCCTTCCTCGAGAGCTTCTCAAACGGGGAATCATCGTACTCATCGATATCGGTGAGGAAGTCGTATAGCTCTCGGAGGGATTGGTACTTCGAGGCCACAGTGGAAGGAGCGTAGCCCTTGCTGTTCTGCTCGAGGAGATAGCTCTCAATCTGGAGCCAATCGAGGGATGCACAGTCCCCATACCCCTGATCCTCCAGCCACTCATTGTAGTCCCTGAGATCGACTCTACGCCGCTTGAACGTTCCCTCTGACTTCATCCCCTTCACCCGGTCCAAATGTCGCTCTATGTGGCTATCCATCGGCCTAAGCCTCCTTGTAGAAGCGAGGCTCATCTCCGTTCTCGTAATGCTGAGCCCATCCCTCGATCTCCTCGTTTAGAGTGAGGGAGTGGACTTGGCTCATATCCTCACGGAGCTTCTCGAGAGCCTGCTGAACCCGATGCTCGCTTTCTTCAAGCTCATGAGCGATATCCTCAGGCTTCCCCGTGTGAGAGATCGGAGTCCTTGGATCGGGACGGGCTCCCGACTTCTGAATCTTCTTCTCATAGCTGATCAACTCATCTCGCTCAGGGAGAGCAGAGAACACATCCGAAGCGAGCTTCTTGATCTCAGGATCCTCTCTCACTTCATTCTCGATCGAGCCGACCCGGTTATCGAGTTCATGGATTTGACCCTCCATCCGATTGATCCCCTCGAGAACTTCTGATAGCTTCTCAGTGACGTTCTCAGAGGCTTCTCGAGACGATGAGTCTCCTTGAACCTCCTTCTGGATACACGTCCTCAGGAACTCACTGAAGCTCCTGAAGCCTGCTTCATCAGCGTATTCCTCCCACTGCTGCTTCTGTTCCTCCGATGCTACGAAATTGACCTGAGTCCGTTTGGCTGAGTTCTCTGAGTCTCCCATCGTTCTGACTTCGAGTTCAATGGCGATGTTGAAGAAGATTACTATACCGACGAATCGAGATGAAACTCATCATCCAGCAGGTCGTCGGCGAACCCGACCGCCCCGGCGAGAAGGTGTACTTCTCGACGCCCGCGGATCCGATCGACTCGGAGCTCTCGACGCTGTACCACCAGAAGACGATCGAGTCGTTCCTCGGCGATATGGGGTACGAAGCCGAACCCATCAACGAGGGGATGTCCGTTATCTACAGCGAACTCGCGGACAACAACTTTACCGGGCTGGGAATCAGCTTCGGCGCCGGGATGACGAACGTCTGCCTGGCGTACTACGCGGTGCCGGTGATGAAGTTCTCGGTCGCCCGCGGGGGCGACTGGGTCGACGAGCAGGCCGCCCGCGCGACGGGGACGCCGGTCGACAAGGTCACCTCGATCAAGGAAGACGACTTCGAACTCGACTTCACGACCGACGTCGGCGGGGTCGAGGGCGCGCTGTCGATCTACTACGAGAACCTGCTCGACTACGTCATCGAGAACATCGTCAGCGAGGTCGACGAGGAGGACATCGAGGAGGGACCCGACATCCCGGTCGTCGTCACGGGCGGGACCTCGAGCCCGCGCGGGTTCGAGAAGCTGTTCCGCGACCACCTTCGCGAGGCGAGCATCCCGTTCTCGATCAGCGGCGTCTCCCACGCCAGCGAACCGCTGTACAGCGTCGCTCGAGGCGGGCTGGTCGCGGCTCGCTCCGACGAGGATGTCGATCACGAGGAGTCCGAACCCGAACCGGAGCCGGAAGCGAAACCGGCGCCGCCGAGCGAGTGAGCTGCTGCGGGCTGTCTCCGTACTGAACGTTTTCTCGAGCCGGCCCGTTCGTGCTCCCGGCCGGCTCGATACGCCGTTTTCGACCGAGCAGCGGTAGTGTCGTTCTCGCGGTCGATCGCCATCCCCGAGCCATGCCGTTCAACGCCAGCATATTACTTCTGTGCATCAGAAATGTTTTTGTATGCAGGCCATGTATGCACTCGCAATGAGTACGACGTCCGGTCCCGAACTCGAGTCGCCGATCGACCGCTGTCGACCTGCAGACGTCACGCCGGTCACGATCGAGGCGACCGCACTGGAATCGACCGCGCCGGAGTACCTCCGGGAACTCAAGCGCGACCTGCACGGCGAGGGGCTCTCGCCGACCGAACTCATCCTCGAGGCCTGTTTCGACGAGGACTGCTCGCTCGCCACCCAGGACGAGGTCGACCGCATCCGGAGCTACGTCCGAGCCGGCGCGTTCCTCGGCGTCGACGCCGTGACGGTGTCCGCCGACGCCGTCGCGAACGCCGAGAAAGTCCGACCCGCGCTTGCGGCCTGCGCCGAACGCGCGGACCGGGAGGGGATCGCGCTCGAACTCGACGCACCCATTACGCTCGAGCCCTGACGCCGGCGTAATGTCCGGTCCCTCCCGGCGAACGCTCGCCCGTCGGCTCGAGTCGCTGGCTGACTTCGCCGAACCGTCGGCCTCACTCGAGCAGTACCTGACGCCGCCGGAGGTCGCCGCCCACCTCTGTCACCTCGCCGGGCTGCAGGAAGACCTCGAGCGCCGGGTGATCGATCTGGGCACCGGAACGGGGATGCTCGCGGTTGGGGCCGCGCTCTCGGGGGCCGACCGCGTCGTCGGGATCGACGTCGACGCCGACGCGCTCGCACTGGCCAGGGAGAACGCCGGGCGGGTCGGCGTCGCCGACCGCATCGACTGGCTTCGCGGCGACGCGACGCGAGTCCCGCTCGCTTTCGGGGAGGCGACCGTCGTCTCGAACCCGCCCTTCGGCGCCCAGCGGGGCAACCGCCACGCCGATCGGGCCTTCCTCGAGACAGCACGGGAGATCGGGACCGTCTCCTATACGATTCACAACGAGGGGAGCCAGTCGTTCGTCGAGTCGTTCGTCGCCGACGCCGGCGGTACCGTCACCCACGCGTTTCGCGCCGAGTTCCCGATCGAGAGGCGCTTCGACTTTCACACCGAGAGCGAGCGCACGCTCGAGGCCGAGGTCTTCCGAATCGAGTGGGACTAATCGTACGTCTCTTCGGCTGCGATCGGAACCTCGGTCCCGTTCGAAACCGCGTAGATCGTTCCGTCCTCGCGTTCGAACGCGATCCCGTCCGCGGTTGCCAACTCGTTCTCGGCGGGAACCGGTACGATTGCGGTCTCGTTCTGGTGGCTCACCTCGAGCAGGAACTCGCCGTCCTCGGTCGCGACGGTCACGTTCCGGTCGTCGATCCGCGCGTCGGCGGTCGACTCGGTCGATTCGTGGGCGAGCTGGCGCTCCTCGCCGCCGCCCTCGAGCCAGACCTGGTAGACCGTCTCGTTGCCGACGGGCTCCCAGCCGGTTCGCTCGACGGTAACGCCCTCCCGCCAGCCCGGCCCCCCGACGTACACCGTCTCCTCGCCGCTGAACGCGAGCTGCTGGCTCGACACCGCGTCGAGCCAGACCTGGTGGCGGTCGCTCGAGACGATTACGCCGCTCGACTCCATCGAGACGGCCTCCTCGAGCGGACCGACGGCGACGGGCGAGACGAGCTGGTTCTGAGCGCCCTCCTCGTAGGTCACGGTGTAGCCCTCGATCTCGACGGCGGCGTCGGCGGTCGTCTCCCCGTCGATCACGAGGAGGTTCGTCGGGACGGCGACCCCGGCCAGCGAGGCGGTGACGAGCAGGACGGCCAGAAACGCCGCCCGCTTGTGGTGTCGGCGCCCGACGTTCGCTCCCCCGGCTATCGCGGCGACGCGCTCGAGGCGGGCGCCGGTTCGGTCGGCGCTCCGCCGGGCGAGTTCGAGCGCGCGGTCGGCTGTCGTTCGGTCGACCGATCCCTCGCTTCGGCGGAGGCGACGCGGGAGCAGCGGCGTCGCGGAGCCGGTAACCGCAACCGTGACGACGACCGCGAGGATCGCCACGACGACGATCCCGGGGCCACGCAGCAGGACGAACGTGTTCTCGCCGCCGAACCAGTAGATCGCCCACAGCGACTTGCCGAATCCGAACAGCAGGATGGCCAGCCAGAGATGGAGGGGGTTCGGGCGTCGGCTCCGTCGCTCGAGCACCAGCACGCCGAGGACGATCCCGATAAAAAAGCCGAGGCCGTGGCCCTGGATGGCGATCGTCGCCCACGACGGCGGCTCCGGGGGGCTCGCCTCGGCGACGTGGACGGTGATCGGGCTCTGGAGGGCCTGCAACACCGTCAGCAGCGCTCCCTGCAGGCCGACCGTCCCGATCAGGGTCGGGATCGGGTAGTGGACGATCGCGAAGCCGGCGAACGCGAAGACGATCCCCGAGAAGCCGATCACCGGGCCGAGCGCGAAGAGGCTGGTCGCCAGCCCGACGGCGACGACGACGAGGGGGAACACGACCAGCGCGCGCACTCGAGGGTCGGCCAGCCGCGAGCCCCGCTCCTTGTCCGGGTAGTGTCCCCAGGCGTACTCAGCGATCGGTGCGACGACCGCGGCCCCGGCCAGGTTTCCCAGCAGGTGGCTCGGACCGGCGTGGGAAAAGGACGCGGTGAGCATCCCCAGCGGAGCGAAGTACGACCAGGCGCGGTAGGGAATCGTGACGGGATCGGCGAAGTCGGTGATCCCGTCCTGGACGAACAGGTAGACACAGCAGACCCCGACGAGGACGACGATCGACCCCCAGGGAACGCCCCACAGGAGTCGGGCCCGTGCGGCCTCGCCCCAGGGCCGCTCCGGGCGGTAGAGCCGTCTGACGACCGCCACCGAACCCAGCAGCGTCGCCAGCACGGCGAGTCCGAAGCCGACCGCGATCGGATCCATACCCAGTGGTTCGACCGAACCCGTATAGGAATTGCTGCCGTGCGGGGGTCGAAAAGGAAAGGTACAAGCGCCCGACGGCCCCACTGGCGGGTATGGAACTGCGGGTCACCGAGAGCAGCGAGACCGAACTCTCGATCGAGATCGCCGGCGAGGACCATACGTTCATGAACGTGCTGAAGGGGACGCTCCTCGAGCGCGAGGACATCGCCGCGGCGACCTACGACGTCAACCCCGAACAGTCGGGCGGCCAGACCGAGCCGATCCTGACGATCAAGACCGAAGGCGGCGTCGACCCCCTCGAGGCGCTCGAGGCGGCCGCGGCCGACGTCCGCGAGAAGACGACGGCGTTTCGCGACGCGTTCGAAGCGGCCGCGTAGACCGGCTTTCGACTGTTCTTCTCGGTACCGTTTCCGAACGGAGCCACGCGTTCGATCAGCAGGCTGCGTAGACGACGTGGACCGTCCCGTCGACGACGTGGAGGTCGAGCCCCTCGCCGGGCGGCCCGGCCAGGATCGCGTCGCCGTCGTCCGTTCCCGCTAGCGCAGCCGCGACGTCGTCGGCGAGGGCGGCCTCGTCGTCGTAGTCGTCGACCGTGGACTCGAGTGTGAACTGGACGCCGACGAACTCCGCCTCGCAGTCGACCCCGAACTCCCCGGGATCGGCGGGACTCGGCTCCGCGTCGTCGTACTCGCTCGCGACGAACGCCCGATTCTGGTACTCCGCGAACGCCGCGAGGTCGTCGTCGTACGCGCTCGAGCCGTCGGCTCGTTCGGCCTCGAGTCGCTCGTGAACGGTGAGTTCGGTCTCCTCGAGGTCGATCCCGGCTGCCTCGGTCCCCTCGCCGGGGGCATCGGGCGGCGATGGCGAGCCGATCCCCGGCAGCACCGACGGCGAGATGATCCCCGTCGCAAAGAGCAGGACGACGACGCCGATCACGGCGAACACCGGCAGGTAGGGTTTCGCCACGTCGACCCAGCCCGGGACCTCAAGGTCCCGGTCGACGTCATCGTAGCGCTGCTCGACCTTCTCCAGGTCGTGGCCGTTACAGCGCGAACACGGCGGATTGTTCTTGACGTGGTCCCGACCACAGTTCTGACAGCGCCAGACGTACGTCGTCCCGGTGTCGACGGTATCCGTCCGCGGCTCTGCCTCGTCCTCTCGGACGACCGCCTTCTCGAAGCTGTTGTGTCCGCACTCGCGACACGGGGGGTCGTTCTCGTCGTGTGGTTCCCCACACCAGGTACACCGCCACTTCACTGGTAGAAGGGCACGACCGCGACGAGATAAGCGTACTGGATCGCGAGGTCTTCGCCCGGGACCGCCATCGCATCCGTGTGCTCGCAGCGCGGGAACAGCCTTTCGGCGCTCGCCGCCGTCCTCGGCGTATGCAACCGGAAGAACGGGCGTTCCTCGAGCGCGCCCGCGTCGGACGGCTGGCGACGGTCGACGACGGGGGCCGACCCCACGCCGTCCCGATCTGTTACGCCCTCCCCGACGGATCGCGGCTCGTCTCCGCGGTCGACGAGAAGCCGAAGTCGACCCGAGAGCTCCGTCGCGTTCGAAACGTCAGGTCGAACCCGCGGGTCGCGGTGGTCGTCGACCGGTACGTCGAGGACTGGGCGCGGCTCGCGTGGGTGCAGGTCCGGGGCCGAGCGACGGTCCTCGAGTCGGACGCGGCGGACTACGACGCTGCCGTTTCCGCACTCGAGACGAAGTACGATCAGTACGCCGACCACGACCTCTCCGGACGACCCGTCCTCGAGATAGAGATCGGTTCGACGGTCTCGTGGGGGAGCCTCGACGGGGTTCCGTAGCTACTCGAGTCGGACCGGAACGCCGCGCTCGTCCAGGTACGCCTTCGTGTCCTCGATCGAGTACTCGTCGAAGTGAAAGATCGAGGCCGCCAGCCCCGCGTCGGCGTCGGCCTCGGTGAACACCTCGTACATGTCCTCGGGGCTGCCACAGCCCGAAGAGGCGATGACAGGGGTGTCGACGGTGTCACAGACGGCCTTCGTCAGCGGTACGTCGTAGCCATTCTTGGTGCCGTCCTTGTCGATCGAGTTGACGAACAGCTCGCCGGCACCCCGCTCTTCGGCCTCGGCGGCCCACTCGAGGACGTCGATCCCGGTTCCCTCGCGGCCGCCCTTCTTGGTACACTCGAACCAGCAGGACTCGCCGTCCACCTCGACGTAGTGTTCGCCGTCCTCGTCGAACCGACGACGGGCGTCGACGCTGATGACGATACACTGGCTGCCGAAGGCGCGGGCGCCCTCGGTGATGAGTTCCGGTCGCTCGAGGGCGCCGGTGGTGATCGAGACCTTGTCGGCTCCCGCCCGCAGCGTCTCCTTGATGTCGTCGGTCGTGCGGATCCCCCCACCGACGGTCAGGGGAATGAACACTTCGTCGGCGACGTCGTTGACGACGTCGAGCATCGTCTCGCGGCCCTCGGCCGACGCCGTGATGTCCAGAAAGACGAACTCGTCGGCGCCGGACTCGTTGTACGCCTTGGCCATCTCGACGGGGTCGCCGGTGTACTCGAGGTCCTCGAAGTGGACGCCGGTGTACACCGCCGGGTTCCCGTCCTCGTCGAGGTCGACGTCGATACACGGGATGACGCGTTTCGTCAGGGTCATTCGTTGTGCGAGGGTTGGCACCCCGGGTAGTAAAGCCGTCTGGATCGGGCAGTCACCGCTCCTCGTCGACGCGTGTAGGTGTCTTTAAGAAGCCGACTCGAGTAGACGCGAGTATGGCAGACGACAGCGAGACAGATCCGGCGGTCGATCACGACTCGGGAGCCGACGTCGGCCACGACCTCGAGGCCGAGCGAACTACTGCACCGATGGGTGAGTACACCGCACGCGACGTCGGTATCGGCTTCGTCGTCGCACTGGTTGGCCTTCTGGTGACGTTCGGGATTCCCCTGCTCGCGATCTAGAAGACGTACTCGTCGTCGTGGCCCATCATCCCGTCGTCCTCGAGGCCACTGCCCATACCCTCGTCTTCGTCTTCCATCGGACCGCTCGTCTTGTACGCCTTGATTCCCGTCGACAGGAGGTCCTCGATCGCTTCCTCTCGGTTGACGAACTCTCCCCGCTCGACCATCTGTGCGATCTGCATCTCGAGATGTTCGGGGATGGTGATCTCTACTTTCGGCATCTGATTCGGCTTTCGGCGAGGGGGTATTTAGCTCTGGCGGGGAATCTACGCCGACGTGAAAGAAAAGATCTCTCGGGTGCAACTATTGTTTCCGGTCCCGTGACGTCGAGAGGCGGTTCGCGGCGCCCGCTATCGGTTTCGTCGACGAACCGCCCGCAGTGGTGACAGTTACTTGTTACCCATCATCGAGTCGATGGCGCTCTTGAGTGTCGTTCCGGGTCGAGTGATCGTATCCATCTGCTGGCGCATCTTTCGCTGGTTGAAGTAGCTCGCGAACGCGAGGATGGTGGGCGGCCAGAGGCCAACGAAGATCCCTCTCTCTCGGTCGCCGCGCATGAAGAAGTAGTACCACGAGAGGCCCACCGAGGCGACGGCCGCCATGAACGCGGGTCCCATCGCTTGTTTGCCGACTTCCTCGGTTGCACGCCCGGAGACATCCCGTTCCGTTAGCTGTTGTTTGCCTTCCATACACTGCTTCGGTCGACGAGGCCGTACTAAGGGGTGGCGAGGGTTTCGAGACGTACCTTCGGATTACCGAACGGTTTCGATCGTTTCGAACGGTTCCGGCGTCCCCTGCGTCCGTCGAATCGATCGTTTCCGTCGCGATAGGAACCACCCCCGACCAAACCGTCGCCACCCTCGATCCGGACGATCCGGCAACCGCCCGCAACGTCAGACCTACGTGACCGCAACTCGAGGATCGAACATGGACGACGTAACCGACGTCACGGAGCTCTACCTCGAGTTCGGCGACGAACGCCTCCCGCCTGGCCAGCGCGAGACGACGGCGTTTCCGGTGCTCTCGAAGAGCGGGACACCGAAGTTCGACCCCGAGACGTGGGAGTTCACCGTCACGGGGGCCGTCGAGGAGGAACTCGCCCTCTCCTGGGAGGAGTTCCGCGAGCTGCCGACCGTGACCCAGCGTCAGGACTTTCACTGCGTTACCGGCTGGAGCAAGTTCGACTGCGAGTTCACGGGCGTTCCCTTCACCGAACTCGCCGAACGCGCCGGAGTGCGAGACGACGCCGTTCACGTCATGTTCTCGGCGCTGGACGACTACACGACCGACCTCCCGCTCGAGGACTGCATGCGCGAGGAGGTGTTGCTGACATGGGCGTACGACGGGGAGGAGCTGCCGGCCGACCACGGCGGCCCGCTCCGGGTCGTCACCCCCCACAAGTACGCCTACAAGGGCGCCAAGTGGGTCGACGGGATCGAGTTCCTCACCGATCCAGAGCCGGGTTACTGGGAGCGACGCGGCTACTCGGAGACAGCCGATCCCTGGAGCGAGGAACGATACAGCTAGGCTCATTCCTGGTGAATAGTTAGGCTGAAGGCGGGCCAGTCCTGACGTTCCCTCGATGGACCGAACGTTGGGCGGGCGACAACCGACCGGCGACTCGAGGCCCGCAGACGGGAGCGACGACACCGGGCTGGCGAGTCGGAGTCGCGAACTCGAGGACGTTTCCTTCGGTGCGATCAGCGAGGCCGACGGCACCTGTCGCGTCCAGTGGGCGACCCCGGAGGGGCTCGAGGTCGTCGGACGCGGCGTCGCGGCTCGGCTTACGGCCCGCGGCCCCGAACGGTTCGAGAGGATCCGCGAGCGGGCCGCCTCGGTCTTCGGAGGACTGGATCACACCGGTCCGGACGCCGCCCGCCCGCGCGCCTTCGGGGGCTTTTCGTTTCACGACGGCCACGAGCCGGTCGCTCCCTGGACGGGGTTCGAGGCCGCCTCGTTCGTCGTCCCCGAAGTACTGGTGAGTCGGAGCGACGAGGGGACGTGGCTCACCGCGGTTGGCGCCGACGCCATGGAAGCGACACACCGACTCGAGGAGTGGCACGACGGTCTGCTCGAGCTACCGGCGATGCGTCCGAGCGGCACGGGTCCCGGCGTCGCCTCGACCCGGCGGACCACACCCCTCGAGAGCTGGCGAGAACAGGTCGAGCAGGCGCTCGATCGGATCGAGGACGGCAAGCTCACGAAGGTCGTCCTCGCGCAGGCGCTATCGGTCAACCTCGAGGGGCCGATCGACGTCCCCGCGACCGTCGAACGGCTACGCCGGCAGTATCCGAACTGCTACCGGTTTCTCGTCGGCAACACGACTGGCGGCACGTTCTTTGGCGCCCCGCCGGAGCGGCTGGTGTCGAAACGCGGTGACCGGGTCGAGACCGAGGCGCTCGCGGGCTCGGTGCCCCGCGGCGAGACTCCCGAGGAGGACGACGAACACGCCGAGCGGATGCTCGACAACGAGAAGTTCCGGCGCGAGCACGGACTCGTCGTCGAGTCGATCCGCGACCAGCTCGCCCCCCTCGCGAGCGAGCTCACGGTCGACGACCGGACGATCCGCCGCCTGGCGACGATCCAGCACCTGCAGACCCCGATCGAGGCGACCCTCGAGGCCGAACACCACGTCCTCGAGCTCGTCGAGGCGTTGCATCCGACGCCAGCTGTCGGTGGCGTCCCCCCCGAGACGGCTCTCGAGACGATCCGCGAGACCGAATCGTTCGACCGGGGCTGGTACGCCGCTCCGATCGGCTGGTTCGACGCCGACGGCGACGGCGAGTTCGCAGTTGGCCTCCGGTCGGGCGTGGCGACCGACGAGACCGTGACGCTGTTCGCGGGCAACGGGATCGTCGCCGACAGTGATCCCGACGAGGAGTGGGAGGAAGTACAGCTGAAGTTCCGTCCCATCCTCGACGAGCTGCGATGAGTGCGCCCAACCGCGCGACGCTGTGGGGTCGGACGCTCGTCGACGAGCTCGCGAAGGGCGGGCTCGAGGCGGTCTGCATTTCGCCAGGGAGCCGATCGACGCCCCTGACCGTCGCCTTCGCCGAGAGCGATATCGAGGTCTTCTCGCACCTCGACGAGCGCTCGGGGGCTTACTTCGCACTCGGTCGGGCCCGACGCACGGGCGAGCCGACGGCGCTGGTCTGTACCTCCGGCACCGCAGCCGCAAACTTCCATCCCGCGGTCATCGAGGCCGATCAGGCTCGAGTCCCGCTGCTCGTGCTGACCGCCGACCGGCCCCACGAGCTTCGCGACAGCGGCGCGAACCAGACGATCGACCAGGTCAAGCTGTACGGCGACGCCGTCCGCTGGTACGCCGAACTCCCCGACCCCGAGGCCGACGAGCGGAAGGTCCGGAATCTGCGGACGACCGCAGCCCGCGCGCTCTCGGAGACGGTCGGGACCCCCGCGGGACCGGTCCACCTCAACTGCCCGTTCCGGAAACCCCTCGAGCCGACCGAGACCGAGGAGATCCCCGACTCGTTCGCCGAGACGCTCGCCGGACGGGGACGGGAGAGCGCGTTCGTCGAGGCCCATACCGGGCGGCCGACCCTCGAGCCCTCGAGCGACGCGGTCGGCGCCCTCGCGGAGGCGCTCGCGACGGCCGACCGCCCACTGATCGTGGCGGGCCCCGCCGATCCCGTCGACCTCGTCGAGCTCGAGCCCGCGACGGTTCTCGCAGTCGCCGACCGCGTCGGCGCCCCCGTACTTGCGGACCCGCTCTCGGGGCTGCGGTTCGGTGAGGGTGTCGCCGACGGACTGGTCTACGGCGGCTACGACGCCTATGCCCACGTCCTCCCGGAGCCCGACGTCGTCGTCCGGTTCGGTGCCTCGCCGACCTCGAAGTCCCTTCGGGGAGCCCTCGAGACGGCCGACGCCGACCAGTACCTGCTCGACCCCGCCGGGGAGTGGCGCGAGGCGACGTTTACCGCGACCGACCTGCTGGCTGCGACGCCGGAGTCGGTGTTCGAAAGCGTCCGCGAACGCCTCGAGGAGTCCGGCGAGGACGTCTCCGTCGGTGCCGACGACGAGTGGCTCGAGCGGTTCGATCGGGCCGAACGCGCCCACTGGGAGGTTCTCAAGCGTGCCCTCGAGGCCGACGCGCTCGAGCGCGACCCCTTCGAGGGGGGCGTCTTCGCGACCGTGTTCGCCGAGGCGCCCGATCCTGCGACGATAGCCGTCGCCAACAGCATGCCGATTCGGGATGCAGACCGGTTCGCTCGGCCTCGAGCGGCCGATCTCACCGTGCTCGGAAACCGCGGCGCCAGCGGCATCGACGGCACCGCGAGCACGGCCCTCGGTGCCGGCAGCGCGACCGACGACCCGCTCGTGCTCGTCACCGGCGACCTCTCCTTCTATCACGACTCGAACGGTCTGCTGGCGGTCGGTCGCTGCGGCGTCGACGCGACGATCGTCCTGCTGGACAACGACGGCGGCGGGATCTTCCACAAGCTGCCGATCGCCGACTTCGAGCCCCCCTTTACGGAGCAGTTCGAGACGCCTCACGGCCTCGAGTTCGAGCCCCTCGCGGAGCTGTACGGCCTCGAGTTCGAGCGCGTCGCACCCGTCGACTTCGCGACGGCGTACCGACGGTCGCTCGAGCGTGCGGGGACGCAGGTGCTCGCCCTCGAGTTCGACTCCGGGGCGAACCACCGGCGCCGCGAGGAGCTAGAGACGCGACTCGAGGCCGCGCTCACGACCGACTGAGTCTCGACGTGTGGTCGAACCGGATCGAGTACACCGTATTCCGGTGTACCGACTCCAGTCGATCGGCTCCGAACGCTGACGATCGAATTCAACCGTCGGTTTTGCTTCAGGGCGGGATAGGGCCGGACAACTGTAGCTGCTCGAGCGGTCTCGACGGCGGATTTTCTTCCCGATCGGGAGGTCGTAGTTTCCGAAACGGTTTTGCGTACGAGTAGTGAGTGTCCGGATGGCAGAAAAGTCATGTCACGAGATGACAACCCACGGCGAGCGGAGGGACAGACGGGCAAACGGGCGACCTCCTCGAGGCTTCGGCGTCGGGCCTTCCTCTCGAGTGCGGGGGTCGCTGCGGGGGCGCTAGCGTTTGGAACGCCGACGGTCGCGGCCGACGACTACCAGCCGGTCACCGACGTCCCCGGGTTCAGTTGCGATCAGCCGCAGTTCACCTGTGGACGGGAGGTCACCGCCGCAGACGGGATGGTCTCGACGGTCGATCCGATCGCCTCGGGGGTCGCAGCGCAGATCCTTCGGGAGGGCGGGAACGCGATCGACGCAGCCGTCGCGATCCAGTACGTGCTGACGGTGACCCAGCCCCACGGGTCGGGGATCGGCGGCGGCGGGTTCATGGTCGTTTACGACGCCGACTCGGATACGGTCGAGTGCGTGAACAGCCGGGAGCGCGCCTCCCAAACCGCGTCGCCGGAGCTGTACCACTACGACGGCGAGTACGATCAAGACATCGAAACCGGCGAGGCGATGGGGACGCCGGGGACGGTCAAGGGCCTCGAGACGGCCCGCGAACGGTACGGGAGCTGCTCGCGCCGGCGGCTGATCGACCCGGCGATCCGCCTCGCACGCGACGGGTTCACCGTCGACTGGTTCCTCGCCGAGGAGATCGCCGAAAACACCGACAAGTTCAACGACGCGGCCATCGAGACCTACAGCGACGACCAGGGGAACCTCTACGAGGAGGGCGACACGATGACCAACCCGGACCTCGCGGACACCCTCGAGTGCATCCAACGACGAGGGGCCGACGGCTTCTACGAGGGCCCGGTCGCGGCGGACATCGCCGCGACGATCCGGGAGTACGCTCGCGACCCCGACCAGGTCGTCGACGAGGACGACCTCTCGAGGTACGACGTCACGATCGACGACCCGGTCCGCAAGGAGTGGCGCGACGTCGAACTCGTTGGCCAGCCGATGCCGAGTTCGGGGCCGACGGTCGTCGCGATGGTTCTGCGGATGCTCGAGTTCCTCGAGGTCGAGGAGTACGACATCCGCTCGGCGGAGAAGTACCACCTGATCGCCGAGTCGATCTACTCCGCCTGGGCCGATCGGATGGAGTACATGGGCGACGACGAGTTCGTCGACGTCCCCGTCGACGCCCTGCTCGACGACGACTACCTCCAGTCGCGGGCCGACCCCATCGAGTTCGGGGAGACGGTCTTCCCCGACGACGACGAGATGGGGCCGGGCCAGCCCGGGGAGACGACCCACTTCTCGGTCATCGACAAGTGGGGCAACGCCGTCTCCTACACCTCCACGATCGAGCAGTTCATGGGCTCGGGCAAGATGGTTCCCGGCCGCGGGTTCCTGCTCAACAACGAGCTTACCGACTTCGACGACGAGCCGGGCGGCCCGAACGAGCCCGACGCCTGGAAGCGCCCGCTGAGCAGTATGAGTCCGATGATCGTGATGCGGGACGGGAAACCGGAGTTTACGGCCGGCTCGCCGGGCGGCTGGGCGATCGTCAGCGCGACGTTCCAGTCGATCCTCCACCGCTACGACTACGGGCTGAGCCCGCTCGAGTCGATCACCGAGCCGTCGATCTACACCCATCACTTCGGGGGTATCGAGTGGGACGAAGGGGTCCCGTCCGAGGCCCGAGACACCCTCACCAAGTGGGGCCACGAGGTCGACGACGAGCCGAGCGAGATCGGCAACGTCCAGGTCATCGCCAGCGAGGACGGCGTGCTGACGGGTGCGGCAGACCCGAACCGCGACGGGCAGGCCGTCGGCTTCGACCGTGCTCCCGGGCAAAGAAGCGACGACTGACGGACAGGGCGTCCTCGGTCGTGCACCAGACGAGTTGATTCGGAAATGAATTCGAGCTAGAATCTCCTTCTTTCCGAGTGTGGGACGAGAAGTCCAGTAGCTAGCTTTATTCTGACTGCATGCATTGGTGCATACATGAGCACCTCGATCCGGCTTTCGGAGGAGGCAAAGTCACGATTAGATCGATTCAAACGGGAGGGAGAGAGCTACAACGACGTGATCCTCCGTCTCACATCGGAGGATAAGTGGGCCGGGTTCGGGATCGCGTCGAGCGATTCGGAGCGGTCGAAGGAGGGAATAGAGGAGAT
Source organism: Natronococcus sp. A-GB1 (assembly GCF_029688845.1). Classification (GTDB taxonomy): domain Archaea; phylum Halobacteriota; class Halobacteria; order Halobacteriales; family Natrialbaceae; genus Natronococcus. The sequence goes on from NZ_JARUKW010000006.1 coordinate 80,632, forward strand.
CCGAGAGCAGATGCGAAGCCGCATGGATCACCGAGTCGAGGAGAGCGATCGATGACAGTACTCGTCTTCGACAACAACCTCCTCAGTGACTATCTCAACGGCGTCGACGACGCGAGATCGTTCCTCGAAGAACACGAACGAGATCCGTGGGGTGTGCCGTCTATCGTTCTCTTCGAAGCCCTCATGGGGAGTCTGTACGGCTATATCGACGCGCCTCCGGAAGAAATCATCCACTCCGTAACGACATCTATGGAGATCCTCGAGACCACCCGGGAAACAGCAACCGAAGGCTACGAGCTGCAGCAAGCGCTCCAGAAACGAGGCGCACCCGTGGATCAACTCGATGCGTTGATCGCGGCGTCTGCCCGAGAGCACGGCGGACGATTTGCAACGGCTGAAAAGCAGTTCTGGACGGACGACGTCCGAGCCGTACTGGACGTCGAGGAGTACGATCCGTACTGACGGAGGGTGACTGGCCCGAGTACGCTCTCGACCGGCGACGCGAACCTATTTGACGCGACGGCGACCACACTCGAGCGATGGTTTCGGAACTCTTCGACGAGGCGCGCTGGGAGCCGATCGAGGACGTCGATCGGGACTTTCGCGACATCACGTACCACCGGGCGGTCGACTCGGGAACGGTCCGGATCGCCTTCGATCGGCCTGACGTTCGCAACGCCTTCCGGCCGGGCACGGTCGACGAGCTGTACGACGCACTCGAGCACGCGAAACGCCAGACGGACGTCGGCTGCATCCTGTTGACGGGGAACGGCCCCTCGCCGAAGGACGGCGGCTGGGCGTTCTGTTCGGGCGGGGACCAGACGATTCGCGGGGAGGACGGCTACCAGTACGAGGGTGACGAAGAACGAGCCTCCGAGCAGGGTCGCTTGCACATCCTCGAGGTCCAGCGGCTGATCCGCCACATCCCGAAGGTCGTGGTCTGCGTCGTCCCCGGCTGGGCCGTCGGCGGCGGGCACTCGCTGCACGTCGTCTGCGACCTCACGCTCGCGAGCGAGGAACACGCGAAATTTCTCCAGACCGACCCCGACGTCGCGAGCTACGACGCCGGCTTCGGCTCCGCGTATCTCGCCAAACAGATCGGCCAGAAGAAGGCTCGCGAGGTCTTCTTCCTCGGAAAAACGTACTCGGCCGAGGAGGCCGCAGAGATGGGAATGGTCAACGAAGCCGTTCCCCACGACGAGCTCGAGGAGACCGCCCTCGAGTGGGGCGACCGTATCAACTCGAAGAGCCCGACGGCGATGCGGATGCTCAAGTACGCGTTCAACATGACCGACGATGGGATGGTCGGCCAGCAGGTGTTCGCGGGCGAGGCTACCCGACTGGGTTACATGACCGACGAGGCGGCGGAGGGCCGGGACGCCTTCGTCGAGGGCCGCGAGCCCGACTTCGACGACTACCCCTGGCACTACTGAGGAAAGATTGCCGCTATCGGCAACGATCGTCTCCATACCGTCGCCGACGGCGGTCGAAACCGACGGCGTGAGAAACCCATATGGCGCCTACGCCCCGACACTGGGGTAGTGTCCCTCCCCGATCGATCCGCGCTCTCCCGCCGTGAGTACGTTCGCGCGCTGGTCGCTACCGGCGGAGCGACGGCGCTGAGCGCCTGTCTCGAGCTGTCGGACAGCGAGAACGAGGACGAAGATCAGGTTCCCGCGGGCGTCGACGACCCGTCGTCGCTGCCCGAACGCCAGCACGCCTGGGACGGGTCCCTCCCGGCAGACGGGGACGAGAACGTTCGCCCGGCTGCACACCACGTCCTCGTCGCGCTGTCGCTGAACGACGGCGTCGAGAACGGAGGCGGTATCGATCCCGACGTCCGGGAGACCGTCGAGAACGCCCTCCAAACGCTCGAGCGGGCCTACGAGCGGAGCAACGACGGCCTGTTGTTCACGATGGGGTACACGCCGTCGTACTTCGATCGGCTCGAGGAGCCGCTGCCGGAGTCGGTCGATCTCCCCGAACCCGAGCCGCTCCGCGAGGGTGAGACGCCCGCGCTCGACGAGTTCGACGCTCTCCTGCACCTCGCGAGCGATCGGCCCGAGGTCGTCCTCGAGGCCGAGGAGGGGCTGTTCGGCGAGCGGGAGTCGGTCAACGGGGTCGAACCCGAGGCGGAGCTCTCGGGAGTTTTCGACCGCGAGGACGACCGCCGTCGGACGGGGTTCGTCGGCGACGGGCTGCCGGCCGAACGGACCGACATCCCCGGCGTTCCGGAAACCGTCCCCGGGGATGCACCCTTCTTCATGGGGTTTCGCTCCGGGTTCGCCGACAGTCAGGCGAGCGAGGACCGCGTGACGATCGAGTCGGGGCCGTTCGCGGGTGGGACGACCCAGCAGGTGTCCTCGATGGAGATCAACCTCGAGCAGTGGTTCGACCAGGAGAACCACTACCAGCGCGTCTCGAAGCTGTTCAGCCCCAAACACGCCGACGAGGAGGCCGTCGGCGAGGTCGGGGAGGAACTCGGCGCAACGAACGGGCTGACGGACGAACGCATCGCGGCGACCGAGGACGACGCCCGAGGGCGGGGCGTCGTCGGCCACGCTCAGAAGGCCGCGCGGGCTCGAGAGGACGGCGAGCCCCCGCTCCTGCGACGGGACTTCAACACCGTCGACGGCGACCGACCCGGCCTCCACTTCCTCTCGCTGCAGCGGGAGATCGCCGACTTCGTCCGGGTTCGCGAGGCGATGAACGGGACGGATCTGGACGTCGCGACGGCGAACAACGGCATCCTACACTACCTCTTCGTCGACCGGCGGGGGAACTATCTCGTCCCGCCGCGATCGCTGCGAGCGCTCCCGCCGGCCGATCCGGGCGATGATAGCTGATCACGGTGCGAACGATACATGAAACAGGAACGATACGACACGCGACGGACGATCGACCGCCGGACGCTCGTCCGGCGAACTGGCGCGCTCGCCGGAGCGGTCGCGCTTGCCGGCTGTACCGGAACCGACGGAGACGGAACGGACGACGAGAACGGAGCCGACGACGGGAACGAGGACGACGACGTCGAGGCCGTCCCCGAGATCGTCGAGGTCGAGGACCCGCCCGAGGCGGTCTACGTGCCGACCCACCGCGAGCAGATGCGAACGCTCGAGCCGATCGAGGACGGCGACGTCGCGATCGCGCCGATGCTGTCGTACCCCCATCCGTTCTGGATCGTCGCCGGCGGCGGCGAGGACTCGGTCGAGCGCGTCGACCCGGAGGAGGGCCACGGCGTCCATATGATGTTCACCGCCTGGGACCGGGAGACGGGGACGGTCCTCCCGGTCGACGACGGGGCGGAGCTCCGGGTGTTCCAGGACGGCGAGCAGGTCGGCTCGCCGCTGTCGCCCTGGACGATGCTCTCCCAGGAGATGGGCTTTCACTTCGGCGACAACGTCTCCTTGCCCGGCAACGGTAGCTACACCGTCGAGGTCGAGATGCCGGCGCTCTCGACCCGAAAGACGGGTGGGCTCGAGGACCGACTGACCGAGGCTGCGAGCGCCAGCTTCGAGTTCGAGTACGACGAGGCGTTCCGCGAGGAGGTCGTCGACGGGGTCGAGTATCTGGACGAGGAGCTGTGGGGCGAACGGGGCGCACTCGAGCCGATGGATCACGGAGAGCACGACCATCACGGCGAGGCTGACGATCACGGTCACGAAGACCACAGCCACGACGACCACGGCGACGGGGGCGACCACGACGACCACGAACACGGCGACGAGAACGAGCACGCCCACCACGAGATCCCCTACTCCCAGCTCCCGCCGGCCGAGGAGTACCCCGGAACGCTGCTCCGCGAGGACGGCGCCGACGGGACCGAACCGCCGGACGACGCCGATCTCCCCCGAAGCGGGGACGCGGCGATCGTCGCGACGCTGCTCGAGTCAGAGTCGCGGCTCGCGGGCGACGAGCGGTACCTGCTGGTCTCCCCGCGGACGCCGTACAACCGGGTGCCACTGGCGGACGCAACGCTGGCCGCAACGGTCGAGCGCGATGACGGGTCCGGCACCGACACCGTCCTCGAACAGACCCTCGACGGCGAGTACGGACTTCACTACGGAGCCGAGGTCGCAGCCGAACCGGGCGACGACGTGACGGTGTCGTTCGAGGCGCCACCGCAGGTCGCCCGCCATCAGGGGTACGAGACCGCCTTCCTCGAGATGGAGCCCCTCGAGCTGACGGTGCCGGAGGAGACGGAATGAACCCCGATCGGACGCGACGGGCGTTCGCGATCGTACTGGCCGCGCTCCTCGCCGTCGGCGTCCTCCTCCCGGCGACGGCGCTGGCCGGCGACAACGCGACGAGTTTCTACTTCGACGACGACGAGATCGCGGCCGAGCCGGGCGAGACGGTCGAACTGGAGCTGATCGCCAGCGATCACGGCGACCTCCACGGCAACGGGATCGACGAGCTCGAGGCGACCCTCGCATACGAGAGCGACCTCTTCGAGGTCGTCGACGTCGAACACGGTTCGATGCTCGCCGCGGGCGACTCCGACGCCGAGGTCGAGGGCTCGAGCAGCGTCGACGAGGGGACGGGGACGGTGACGATCGAACAGGAGCGAACGCCATCCGGCGACGGCGCGACCGCGTCCGACGTCGCGGCGACGATCACCCTCGCGGTCGCCGAGGACGCGGAAGCGACGAGCGAGACGATCGAGATCGCCGACGCGTCGACGACGCTGGTCACGGACTACCCGCAGGCGTCGTTCGAGTACGACGCAACCATCCACGTCGCCGGCGGTGACGGAGACGTGGCGGACGACGAGGCTGACGACGCCGAGACCGACGGCGTGACCCTCGCCGACGACGTCGAGGAATCGAACGGCGACGACACGGACGCGGACGATGACAGTACGGTCGACTCGGGCGATACCGCCGGAGCCGACGAGAACGGGACGGCCGACGACGCTGCGGACGACGCGGAGTCGAGCGGCGACGCCGACTCGGTCCCCGGCTTCGCCGTTCCGGCCGCCGTCGCCGGACTCACGCTCACGATCGCGCTCCTCGTCGCTCGCCGCCGAGTCTGAGAGACGATTCTGTGTCGGGAGCAACGGCGGTTCGACCGCGGGCTGAACGTCCGGTCGGCGTCAATGCCAACGTTGACACTTCCTCGAGTCGGAGTAGTCGGACAATGAGTACGGCGGAGTTCGACATCTCGCGGACGAAGGCGTGGGTGATGGCCGCGCGCCCGCAGACGTTGCCCGCGGCGGCGGCGCCGGTCATCGTCGGGGTCGGGATCGCGATCCACGAGGGCGTGTTCGCCCCGCTGCCGGCGCTGATGGCCTTCGTCGGCGCGGCGCTGATCCAGATCGGCACCAACTTCGCGAACGACTACTACGACGCGATCAAGGGGGCCGACACGGAGGACCGAGAGGGGTTCACTCGAGTCACCCAGTCGGGGCTGATCCCGGCCGAACGGGTCAAGCTGGCGACGATCGTTACCTTCGGGCTGGCGATCCTCTCGGGGACCTACCTCGTCTACGTCGGGGGCGTGCCGATCCTCGTGATCGGCCTCGTCAGCGTTCTCTGCGGATGGGCCTACACGGGCGGTCCCTACCCGCTGGGGTATCACGGTCTCGGGGATCTGTTCGTGTTCGTCTTCTTCGGACTGGTCGCGGTGGTCGGTACGTTCTACGTCCAGGCTGCGGCCCAGCTCGAGCCGTTCATTACGACGTTGCCCGAGGGGACCGTGACCCGCGAGGCGATCCTCGCGAGCCTCCCGATCGCGGGACTCTCGACGGCGATCATCGTCGTCAACAACGTCCGCGACAGGGAGACCGACGCCGAGACCGGGAAGCGGACCCTCGCCGTTCGACTGGGGTACCGGTGGAGTCGCCTCGAGTATCTCGCCCTGCTCGGGCTGGCGTATCTCGTCCCGCTGTGGTTCTGGCTCGGCGAGGGGTTCGACCCCGCAGTCCTGGTGCCGCTGGTTACGCTCCCCTACGCCGCAATGATCGGCCGCACCATGCTGACCCGCACCGACGGCGAGGCGCTCAACCCCGCCCTCGAGCAAACCGGAAAGCTGCTCGCGCTGTACGCCGTCCTGTTCGCCGGAGGGCTGGTGCTGGGATGAGCCGATACGATCTCGAGTATCGGTCGTTCTCGCTGTCGCTCGTCGAACCGCTCGAGACCGCCAGCGGCGCGATCGAGTCCCGAGACGGCTTCCTCGTCCGCGTAACCCGCACCGACGACGACGCCGTCGGCTACGGCGAGGCGACCCCGCTGCCGGGGTGGACCGAGTCGCTCGCGGACTGCGAGGCCGCCCTCGAGCGCGCGCAGACGGCGCTCGATTCCGACGAGGACGACGTCCTCGAGGCCGTTGACGAGGCCGTGGCCGCCCGGTACGGCGTCTCGCTCGCGCTGGCCGACCTCGAGGCCTCGAGCGAGTCGACCCCGCTGTACCGGTACTACAGCCCGGACGCGCTGGTCGCCCGGGTGCCGGTGAACGCGACCGTCGGCGACGGCTCGACCGAGGACACCGTCGCCGCCGCCCGGGACGCCGTCGAGCGCGGCTTCGGCTGCTGTAAGCTCAAAGTCGGTCGCCGGAGCGTCGATGCCGACGTCGAGCGGATGCGGCGGGTGCGGGAGGCCGTCGGTCCGGAGATCGAACTCCGGGCCGACGCGAACGGCGTCTGGGACTACGAGGAGGCGCTCGAGGCGATCGAGGCCTTCGACGATCTCGAGGTCTCGCTCGTCGAACAGCCCCTGCCCGCGGGCGCCCTCGAGGGCCACGCCGACCTCCGGGGGCGGGGCGTCGGGATCGGCCTCGACGAGGGGCTGCTCGAGCACGGCGTCGACGCGATCTGCGAGGCACAGGCCGCCGACGCCGTCGTCCTCAAGCCGATGGCGCTGGGCGGACTCGACGTCGCCCAGCAGGTCGCGACGTGGGTCGACCAGCTCGGCGTGACGCCGCTGGTGACGACGACGATCGACGGCGTCGTCGCCCGGGCCGGCGCCGTCCACCTCGCGGCGTCGCTGCCCGATCCGCCGGCCTGTGGGCTGGCGACCGGCGACCTGCTCGCCGAGGACCTCGGCCGGGATCCCGTCCTGTTCGAGAACGGCGCGGCGGTCGTCCCCCAGGCCAAGGGGCTGGGCGTCGAGGGGGTGTGGACCGAGTGAGTCCCCTCGAGTGGCCCGCCCGGGACCTCGTGAGCCACCGCGTCGCCTCGACGTCCGGACGGACCGCCGTGATCGACGCCGGCGCCGACAAATCGTGGACGTTCCGCGAGCTCGACCGACGGGTCGAGACGGCCGCACGCGAGCTTCAGGAGCTCCTCGAGGTCCCCCGCGAGGACCGTCTCGGACTCCTGCTCGATACCCGGCCCGCGTTCGCGACGCTGTTTTTCGCCGCGATGCGACTCGGCACGACCGTCGTCCCGCTGAACGTCCGTGAGACGACCGCCGAACTGGCCGGGAAGGCCGAACGCACCGGGATCGACGCCATCGTCTGCGAGCACGAGACGGAGGCGGCCGCCCTCGAGCTGGCCGACGCGCTCGAGGACGCTCCGACTCCGGTTCGTTCGGTCGACGAACCGACCTCGGGTCGGGTACGGACGCTGGCGGTCGGCGAGGAGCCGACACACGGCGAGTTCCGCCCTGCCGTCGAACCCGCCAAACTCGAGCCCGACGACGTCCAGCTGATCCTCTTTACTTCCGGCACCTCCGGCGAGCCGAAGGGAGTTCGGCTGACCGTCGGCAACCTCGTCGCCAGCGCGACCGCGTCGGCGTTTCGCCTCGGCGTCGACCGCGAGGACCGGTGGCTGTGCTGTCTCCCGATGTACCACATGGGCGGCCTCGCGCCCGTCGTCCGTTCGGCGCTGTACGGCACGCCCGTCGTGATCCAGCGGGAGTTCGGTCCACGGAGGACGGCGCGAGCCCTCGAGCGCTTCGAGGCCACCGGCGTCTCGCTGGTGCCGACGATGTGTACGCGCCTGCTCGAGGCCGGCTGGGAACCCCCAGAACGGCTGCGGTTCGTCCTGCTGGGTGGTGCACCCGCCTCGAGCGAGTTGCTCGAGCGCTGCCGCGAGGCCGGCGTTCCGGTCCACCCGACCTACGGGATGACCGAGACGGCCTCACAGATCGCCACCGCGACGCCCGCCGAGACCGAAACTCACGAGGGAACCGCGGGCCAGCCCCTGTTGTTCACCGACGTGACCGTCGTCGACGAGTCGGGCGAACCGGTTCCTCGGGGTGAGATTGGCGAGTTCGTCGTCTCCGGGCCCACGGTGACGCCGGGCTACCTCGAGGCCGAGCGGACCGAGGCGGCGTTCGGTGAGCGCGGGCTCCACACCGGCGACGTCGGCTACGCGGACGCCGACGGCCGGCTGTGGGTGCTCAACCGCCGGAGTGACCGGATCGTCACCGGCGGGGAGAACGTCGATCCCGGCGCGGTCGCCGACGTCCTCCGGGGCCACCCCGCGGTCGCGGACGCGGCCGTCGTCGGCCTCGAGGATCCCGAGTGGGGCGAGCGCGTCGCTGCGCTGCTCGCTGCCGAGGCGGGATCCGTCGATCTCGAGTCGGTTCTCGGCCACTGCGACGACCACCTGGCAGGCTTCAAACGGCCGAAGACGATCGCCGTAGCCGAATCGTTACCGCGAACTCACTCGGGGACCGTCGACCGCGAGGTCGTCCGGACGCGGCTGCTCGAGTCGGGGACGGACGTCTCGACGTGGTCGCGCAGGGAGTGAGGCTCAATCGGACGCGAAGTTAAGACCCTCCCGTTCTTACCCCCGCCCGTGTGTACGCTCACGCTCGCCTGGCAGGTCTTCGACGACGCGCCGGTGGCGGTCGCCGCCAACCGCGACGAATCGCTCGAGCGCGAGTCCCTCCCGCCCGGCGTCTACCGCGATAGCCCCCGAGTGATCGCGCCTCGAGACGCCGAGGCCGGCGGCACCTGGATCGGCGCCAACGAGCACGGCCTGTTCGTCGGGGTTACGAACCGCTGGGGAACGCCCGAGCTCGCCGCCGAGCGCTCTCGGGGACTGCTCGTTGCCGACGCCCTCGAGGCCGAGTCGGCAGCCGAGGCGACCGCACTCGTCGAAGAGGAGACCGCAGCACGGGAGTACGACGGTTTCTACCTCGTCCTCGCCGACGAGCGCGACGCGCTCTGCCTGCAGTGGAACGGCGCCCTCGAGCGAACCGACTTCGAGCCGGGGGTCCACGTCGTTGTCAACGCCGCGGTCGACGACGACGTTCGCCTCCCGTCCGAGCGAACCGAGGCGGCCCGCGAACAGGCTCGAAACGCCCGCAGGGTGCGTCGAGAGCTGACCGTCGGCCGCGAGGAACAGGTCGACGACTGGCTCGAGCGGGCGGGCGGGGTCCTCGGCGACCACGACTACGGCGTCTGCGTCCACGGCGACGGCTACGGCACCCGCTCCTCGTCGCTGATCGCGCTCGGCGCGAACTCGCGGTACCTGTTCGCGCCGGGACCGCCCTGCGAGACGACCTACGAGCCCGTCGCCGCCGCGGCCTCCGATGGGAACCGCGAAGGGCACATTTAAGCGGCTCGCTCCACCTGATACAGGTATGCACGCACTTGCGCCCGTAGCGGCGAGCACGGGGTGGTCGCAGTGAGCGTCTCCGAAATCGAGGCCGAGCTCTCCGCGGACGAGCGGGCCGGGCTCGAGCTCGTCCGCGACAGCGGAGGGATCCACCAGAGCGACTTCTGGAAGGAACTCGACGTCTCCTCGCGGAAGGGGAGCCGGATCGTCGAATCGCTCGTCGAGAAGGGGCTGGTCGACCGGGAGGACACGATCTACAACGGGCACAACACCTACTACATCACGCCGATCGCCCGCGACCTCGATTTTACGCTGCTGATGGCCGGCGACATGCTCTCGCCGTTTATCGGCGAGGACGAGGTCGACCCCAACAGCGACGCCTTCTCGCAGTGGATCATGAACCTCGCCTACGAGGAGTGACGGCCCTCGAGGACTCGCTTAGCCGTCTCGTTCGAAGCGCTCGATAAGCACGAACGGCTCTTTCTCGCGGTTCGTCGCCGACGGTTCGCCGACGATCGCCTCGAGCAGCCGCCGGTGAACGTCTCGGGCCGCCCGCCGTTCGGCGACCTCGAGGCCGTGGCGCTCTCCAATTCCGGTCCAGAACCCCGACTCGAGCCACAGCACCGTTTCGTCGTTCGACCGGTAGCAAACGTCGCGATCCGGGAGCGTGCCGTCGATCGCGGACTGCCGGCCGCTGAGCTGAACCCGGGCGAGCACGGCGACGAGCTGTGGGCGCGAGACGGGAGTCTCGAGCGCAACGGCGTCGACGGTCTCACCGAAGTACGCCGCGACGAGATCGCAGGCTCGAGCGAACTCGTCGAACCGAACCGCCTCGTCTGCCGTGAGCTTCATTGGAATCGACCGGCGACGCGCCGATAGGTCACCAGTTGTCAGCGGGTTAGCAAAAAGCTGCGGGCCGATCGCTTACTCGAGAGCGCTCGCGGTCCGGATCAGTCGCTCCTCGCCGAAGGCGGGACCGACGAGTTGGAGTCCGACAGGGAGACCGTCGGTCTCGCCTGCGGGAACCGAGATTGCCGGCAGGTCGGCGAGGTTGACCGGGACGGTGTTGGCGTCGGCGAGGTACATCTGGAGGGGATCCTCGAGGCTCTCGCCGCGCTCGAACGGCGGCACGGGCATCGTCGGCGAGGCGAGCACGTCGGCCTCCTCGAGGGCCTCGTCGAAGTCCTGCTTGACCCAGGCCCGGGCGTCCTGGGCCTTCTTGTAGTACTTGTCGTGGTACCCCGCCGAGAGGGCGTAGGTGCCGAGCAGGATCCGGCGTTTGACCTCGTCGCCGAACCCCTCCCTGCGGGCCTGCGCGAAGGTCTCGTTCCAGTTGCCGTCGGCGTCGGCGTCGTGTCCGTACCGCACCCCGTCGAACCGGGCGAGGTTCGAGGAGGCCTCCGACATCGCGATCACGTAGTAGGCCTCGACGGCGTGCTCGACCGACGGCAGCGAGACCTCACGGTACTCCGCGCCCTGCGCCTCGAGATCGGCGATGGCATCCCAGAACGTCTCGACGACGCCCTCGTCGGCACCCTCGAGCAACTCGGTGGGGACGCCGATCGTGAGCCCGTCGACGTCGCCCGTCGCGGCGTCGGCGTAGGTCGCACCCTCGAGTTGCGGCTCGCGGGTCGTCGCGTCCCGCTCGTCGTTCCCCGCGACGACGTCAAGCAACGCGGCGGCGTCCTCGACGGTGTTTGCGAACGGGCCGATCTGCTCTAAGCTGTTGCCGTAGGCGACGAGTCCGTACCGCGAGACCAGGCCGTACGTCGGCTTGATGCCGACGACGCCACAGAAAGCGGCGGGACAGCGGATCGATCCACCGGTGTCGGAGCCAAGCGCGAGGTCGGCCTCGCCGGCGGCGACGGCGGCGGCGGAGCCACCGGAGGAACCGCCCGGAACCCGCCCCGGCGCGGCCGGGTTCTCGGTCGCGCCGAAGTGCGACGTTTCGGTCGTCGACCCCATCCCGAACTCGTCCATGTTGGCCTTGCCGACGATCGTCGCGCCGGCCTCCTTGAGCCGCGAAACTGCGGTCGCGTCGTAGGGGGGGACATACTCCTCGAGCATCCGCGATCCACAGGTCGTCCGGACGCCTTCGGTGGATATGTTGTCCTTGACGGCGACGCTCTTCCCTGCAAGGGGGCCGTCGTCGTCGCCCTCGATCGTCTCCTCGGTAATGAAGACGTTCTCGCTCATGAGACGTTCGGCCCCTTGAAGTAGCCGTCCTCCGTTTCGGGTGCGTTCCGCAGCGCCGCCTCCCGGTCCAGTGAGTCGCGTTCCTCGTCGGGCCGCATCACGTTCGTGAGGTCGGCCTCGCGGTCGACCTCGGGCACCTCGTCGAGGCTGTCGAAGTACTCGAGGACGTCCGCGAACTGTCGGGTGAACTGGTCGACCTCCTCGTCGGTCAGGTCGACGCGAGCCAGCTCCGCGACGTGGCGGACCTCCTCGGCACTGACGGCGTCGTCGGTCATACCAGATCCCACCGGCCTCCGGAGAGTAAGGGTTTCGATACCGCGGGAACGGCGATCGGTGTCTCCCGCCCATCGTAATCGCGTATTACCGTTCGGGCGCGGCAAGGACGATCGGAGTACTTAACTCCGTCGAATCCTTGAAGCGGGAACGGAAACGGTCTCCGGTCGGCACACCGGCCGGATTCTCCCCACGATGACAGACTCACGAATCCGACCCCGGAGCGACGAGCGACGCTCGAGCGAGCGTGAGGAGTCGACCGAACAGGACGAACGCGAGCGGTGTCCCGAATGCGGCGGCCGGCTGCGCTCCGACAGCGAACACGCCGAGACGGTATGTCAGGACTGCGGGCTCGTCGTCGACGAGGGCGAGATCGACCGCGGCCCCGAGTGGCGCGCCTTCGACTCAAGCGAGAAAGACGAGAAGTCCCGTGTCGGCGCCCCGACGACGAACATGATGCACGACCAGGGACTGTCGACGAACATCGGCTGGCAGGACAAGGACGCCTACGGCCGCTCGCTCTCGAGCCGCCAGCGCCAGAAGATGCAGCGTCTTCGCACCTGGAACGAGCGCTTCCGCACCCGCGACTCCAAGGAACGCAACCTCAAGCAGGCCCTCGGCGAGATCGACCGCATGGCCAGTGCACTCGGCCTCCCCGAGAACGTCCGCGAGACAGCAAGCGTCATCTACCGGCGGGCCCTCGAGGAGGACCTCTTACCGGGGCGCTCGATCGAGGGCGTCGCCACTTCTGCGCTGTACGCCGCGGCTCGCCAGGCCGGTACTCCTCGTAGCCTCGACGAGATCGCTGCGGTGTCACGGGTCGAGAAGGACGAGATCGCCCGCACCTACCGCTACGTGATCCGCGAGCTGGGCCTCGAGGTTCAGCCCGCCGACCCCGAGAGCTACGTGCCCCGATTCGCGAGCGAGCTCGAACTCTCCGACGAGACCGAACGGCGTGCCCGACAGCTCCTCCAGACGGCCAAGGAGGAGGGGGTTCACTCGGGGAAGTCGCCGGTCGGGCTCGCGGCCGCCGCCGTCTACGCCGCGGCCCTGCTCACCAACGAGAAGGTCACACAGAACGACGTCAGCGAGGTCGCCAGCATCTCCGAAGTGACGATTCGGAACCGGTACCACGAGCTGCTCGAGGCCGAGGGCGGCGCGCCGGTCTGAGGGCGCTCCGTGGAATCGGGACGGGCCGTTGAGGCGCTCGAGGGGAGTTCGGCGCTCGGCGCGTTTTCCGCGACCAGTACGTAAATCAGCCGTCGGCTCGCATCGTCGCCCGTGCAGACGACACCATCGCCCCTCGAGACGGACGCCTCGCTGCTCGCGTTCGACGGCGCGCGATCGACCTCGCGGGTCGTCAACGGACTCAGAGAACACGTCGTCGTGGCCGGCGAGGCGGACGACCCCCTCGTCGTCCTGCTACACGGGTTTCCCGAGTTCTGGTACGAGTGGCGCGAACAGATCGAGCCGCTGGTCGAGGCCGGCTACCGCGTCGTCGTCCCCGACCAGCGGGGGTACAACCTGAGCGAGAAACCCCGAAAGGCCCGAGCGTATCAGCTCCGGGATCTCTCACGGGACGTCGCCGATCTGATCGCGAGCGAGGGTCGGGAGCGCGCCCACGTCGTCGGCCACGACTGGGGCGGCGTCGTCGCCTGGGACCTCGCGCGTCGCTACCCCGACCGGGTCGACCACCTCGGGATCATCAACGCACCCCATCCGACCGTCTACCGCCGACAGCTCCGGTCGAACCTCGAGCAACTCCGTCGAAGCTGGTACGCGATGGCGTTTCAGCTCCCGTGGCTGCCCGAACGACTCTGCCGGTACGACGACTTTCGCCTCCTCGAGCGGGCCCTCCGGGACACCGCGGCTGAGGGGACGTTCACCGAGCGGGAGCTGACCCACTACCGACGGGCCTGGGCCCGCGAGGGCGCGCTGACGGGCTCGCTGAACTGGTACCGGGCGATGGCGCGACATCCGCCCGAGGCGTCGCGGGATCGAGTCGAGCAGCCGACGCTCGTAATCTGGGGCGAGGCCGACAACGCGTTCGTTCCGGAACTGGGCCCGGCGAGCGTCCGGTTCTGTGATCGGGGACGTCTCGAGCGCCTGCCGGAGACGAGCCACTGGGTGCCCCACGAACGGCCGGCCCGGACGACCGAGCTGCTGTGTGACCACCTCGACGGGAGCGAGGACTGAGCTCGACAGCCGTCGAAACCGGTCGTACTCCACGACATTTAGCGGGAGCACGCCCGTATGTTCCATTCCCACGCGATAGGAATCGTGGGGGATATCTTGCTCCCGTGTCCCATAGGTTCTACCCGAACTGGTTCGCATGGCCCAGGCAACACTCACCATCACGCTGCCCGAACAGGTCTGGATCCAGCAGGTGTCGACGGCGTACCCGGAGGCGACGTTCCGTGTACTCGCCGCCGTTCCCGGCAACGAATCCGGGTTCGCGCTCGTTCGCCTCGCGGGGTCGGCGGTTCCCGAGATGATCGACGAGATCGAGGCCCACCCGCAGGTCCTCGAGATCACGGTCGTCCAGCGGAGCGAACGGGAGGCGACGATCCACTTCGAGACGACGGCACCCCTGCTGTTGTTCTCCTCGCGGGAGTCCGGTATCCCGATCGAACTCCCCGTCGAGATCCGGGGCGGCGAGGCGACCATCGAAGTCACCGGCTCGCGCGAGCGTCTCGCTGAACTGGCCGAACAGCTCGAGCAGTTCGGGCTCCAGTACCGCATCGAGCAGGTCCAAGAACACCTCCACCAGAGCCAGCTCCTCTCCGAGCGCCAGCTCGAGGTCGTCGCCGCCGCCGTCGACGAGGGGTACTACGACACGCCGCGGCGCTGTTCGCTGACCGAGCTGGCTGGCCACCTCGGGATCGCCAAATCGACCTGTAGCGAGACGCTACATCGGGCGGAGGAGGCAATTGTCAAACACTTCGTCGAGGACCTCCCGGCGCTCCACGACGACGACGAGATGATCGAGAGACCGCTCGCGGGAGACTGACCCAGATCGCCTTCCGACCTCGGATCCGAACCCGGGTTCGATTCGTCCAGCGAACGCCGTCGCGAATCGCAGTGCCGAACCGAACGAGTGCTAAAGGATTTCGGTTCTGGTCATTAATATGCTGACGAACATGTTCGGACCCGTTCTCAGAAGTTGGAAATCGCCTCGATGGTTCAACACCATCTAGTTGCGAGTGCGGGATAGAGGCTACAGATATGGCTGTATTCAACTTCGTACCGACGTGTAATCGAACCGTTCCGACGAGAGGTGTTCTCGGGGAATGAGTGCGGACGACGAGTCGTTCCACCCACTCGGCGAGGAGTGGGAGAACGACCTCGAGGGGATGCTCGACGACACCGAGTACGACACCGATCTCGGGATGGCGATGGCAGAGGACGCCATGCGGGTCACTCGCGGCGAGCTCTCGGAGGCCGATTTTCACGAGAAGTACCACGATGACGTCCTCGAGGAGTTCGGCGAGGACAACCGCCCGACCCAGGAGGCCTACGAGAAGGCCCAGGAGGAAGCGAAGGGGACCGTCGGCAGGATGCTCTCTCGCTTCGATGGTGACGGTGAGGAACCCCGCCGCGACGTAATGAAAAAGATGGGCGCCGGCGCGGCCGCAGTCGGTCTCGGCGCCTGGGCGACCGTCGACGACGGCGAGCAGCAAGCGGCCGCCGCCCAGGACGACGAGGATGAGTCCGGCGCGCCCGAGGGCGGCGAGGGCGACTTTCAGTGGGGGATGGCCATCGACCTCGAGCGCTGTGACGGCTGTCTCTCCTGTGTGACCGCCTGCTCCTCGGAGAACAACCTCGACCAGGGTGTCAACTGGATGTACGTCCTCGAGTTCGAGGACCCCGGTGCGTCGAGCACGACGAGCCGAAACCGGATGGTTCGTCCGTGTCAACACTGTACCGACGCGCCGTGTGAGAAGGTCTGTCCGACGACGGCCCGCCACACGCGGGATTCGGACGGCCTCGTACTGACCGACTACGACGTCTGTATCGGCTGCCGATACTGTCAGGTCGCCTGTCCCTACGGCGTCAACTACTTCCAGTGGGACGAACCCGACATTTCGACCGACGAGATCGCGGAGTTCCACGAGGACCACGAGGGCGATCACATGACGACCGACGACGGCTACGGCAGCGAGCGCTGGGTCGACAGCCGCGCGCCAAGAGGCGTCATGAGCAAGTGTACCATGTGTCCGACCCGTCAGGACGGTCAGATGGGCGACGAGATGATTGGGACGACCGCCTGCCAGGAGGCCTGTCCACCGGACGCGATCCAGTTCGGCAACATGCACGACGAGACGAGCGACCCGCAGACGTACGCCGCCAACCCGGCCCGCGGTCGGACTCTCGCACAGATCAACCCACCGTCGGCCGACGAACTCGAGGAGGACCTCGAGGGTGCCGACGACGACCTCGAATCCGTCCTCGAGGCGGCCGAACTCGACGAGGAAGAGCTCGCGCTGATGATCGCGGTGCAGATCACCGGCGGCGACGAGATGGGTGAGGGTGACGGCAACGTCGCAGAGCTCGAAAACGACGTCACCGAGGCGCTGGCTGCGATCGAAGACCATGGACTTGGCCTCGCGAGCCAGGAGGTCCTCGCGGAACTCGACCTCGCCGACGAACCCGACCTCGAGGAGCCGGCCGACGGCGACGAGGAGGGTGTCGACGTCGACGACGAAGACGACGAAGAGGAGAACGGGGACGACGACGAGGACGAGGACGACGACAACGGGTTCGAGCCGGACGAGGAGGCCGCACAGTTCCTGCTCGAGCAGTTCGCCGGCACGCCGGCCTCGAACTTCAAGCTCCTCGAGGAGCAGGGAACGAACCCCAATATCATCTACCTCGGCAACGAGCCCGGCCCGCAGGCCGAACAGATCGAGCCGACGGGAACGGGCGTCAACTACGAGGACATCAGCTACGAGCGCGCCGACGGCGAGTCCGTCGAAGCCGTCGACAACCGCAAGGACGTTCTCGACGAGGGTACCGTCGGTGACGCCGGGGTGTCCCTATGAGCACCAAGTCGCCGACCGAGGCGGACATCCTGCGTCCGATCCAGAACGTCTCGAAGCTGTACTTCATCATGTTCGCGCTCGCCGGGCTGGCGCTCGGCGGGTTCCTCGTCGCCTGGGGCTACCAGCTGTACCAGGGGCTCGTCGTCACCGGACTCTCCGACTGGGGGAGCGGTGGCGGCGTCACCTGGGGGCTGTACATCGGCGCGTTCATCTGGTGGGTCGGGATCGCCCACGGGGGGATCATCCTCTCCGCGGCGGTCAGACTCCTCGGAATGGAACGGTACATGCCAGTCGCCCGTCTCGCCGAGCTGCTGACCCTCGCCGGCCTCTCCGCGGCAGGATTCTACATCCTCGTCCACATGGGCCGTCCCGACCGGATGGTCACGAGCGTCCTCGGCCACTACCACATCACGGTCAACAACTCGCCGCTGGTGTGGGACGTTACCGTCATCACCGCCTACTTCGTGTTGACGGCGACCTACCTCGCGCTGACGATCCGCTACGACGTCACGCGGCTGCGCGACCAGCTGCCTGACCGCTTCGACCCGATCTACGACGGGCTGACCCTCGGTTACTCCGAGAAGGAGGACCAGATCATCGATCGGATGGTCTGGTGGGTCGCCCTCGCGATCATCATTATGGCCCCGCTCCTGCTTCACGGCGGTGTGATTCCGTGGCTGTTCGCGGTGCTGCCGAACTACCCCGGCTGGTTCGGCGCGGTGCAGGGCCCGCAGTTCCTCACCATCGCGCTGACCTCCGCGATCAGCGGCGTGATCCTGCTGTCGGCCGCCTTCCGGCGCGCCTACGACTGGGATCACATCATCACGGACGACATCTTCCGCGGCCTCCTGCTGTGGCTCGGGTTCTTCTGCATGTTGTTCCTCTGGCTCCAGCTCCAGCAGCTCACCGCCGGGAGCTTCCACCCGACGATCGACCACGGCGAGGCGACCGCCTCGAAGTTCACGCACCCGCTGTACATCATCCCGATTGGGGGCGTCCTCGGCGTGCTGGGATTCATCTTCGCGACGACGATCCGTCCCGCGCTGTTTACGAAGCTCCGAGCGATGGTCGCCAGCGTGATCGTGCTGACGGCGACGCTGGCCGAGAAGCTCTACTTCGTCCTTTCGGGCTTCTGGTACCCCTCGTTCAGCATCTACGAGGCGACGCCCGGCGACTACTTCCCGAGCGCGATCGAACTCTCCTCGCTGCTCGGCACGATCGGCCTGGTCGTGTTGTTCTTCCTGGTCGTCGCGAAGGTCATCCCCGTGGTCGAACTCCACGCGATCGAACACCTTCGTGGCGATCACGGACACGGTCACGAACACGAGCACGAACCGGTAGAGGAAAGTACGAAGCAGCCGGAGGTTGAAGCATGATCTCGGCACCGGCTGTCGCAAACGCCCTCTCCCATATCATGTACCACGGGTACGACGGCACCGAGGGTCTCACCGGATTCCCCAACATCGGGACCTACCTGATCTTCGGGGTCGTTCTCGTGCCGGTCTACGTGATGGTCGCCGCGTGGTTCCTCGGCGAACCCCGCGATACGAGCACCGGACTGCTCGGTGTCGGCTACCTCGTCGGAATCACGGCCCAGATGTGGATCGGGATGTTCATCCTGACCATGATCATCGCGGTCCTGTTCTACGGCGGACTGCCGGAACCGTTCGCGTCACCGGGTCCGTAACCCGGACGATCGCCCCGACCGAACCGACGTTCCTTTCTTTGCGCCGATACCGACCGAGCCCCGCGTTCGCCCCCGCTGGTCGTTCTCGGCCACCGTTTCGCCCACCGAACCATCACACGTATCCCGTTGCACACCCTACCGATCGTCGAACACGCCTCCACCCAGTATGAGCATCACAGAATACGAACTCAAGATCGAACTCGAGGGCATCGAGGACCCTGACATCGACGAGGACATCGTCACGCTCGGCCTGGTCAACGACGTCACGATCGACGACGAGACCGCCCGGATCTCGCTCGCGTTCAACACGCCCTACGCTCCCGCCGAGATGGAGATCGGCAACCGGATCCGCGAGGTCGTTCAGGAGGCCGGCCTCGAGCCCGACCTGCGCGCCCACGCCGGCGCCGAGCACGGGTTCGACGATGAGGTCCTGCCGCGGGTTCGTAACGTCATCGCGGTCTCCTCGGGGAAAGGCGGCGTCGGCAAGACGACCGTCGCGGCCAACCTCGCGGCGGGCCTCGAGAAGCGCGGGGCGATGGTCGGCATCTTAGACGCCGACATCCACGGCCCGAACATTCCCCGCATTTTGCCCGTCGAGAGCGACCCTGGCGTCACGCCCAACGAGGACATCGTCCCGCCCCGATCGGACGGCGTCCGCGTGATCAGCATGGGCTTCATGATGGAAGAAGAGGACGACCCGGCGATCCTCCGGGGGCCGATGGTCAACAAGTTCATGATGAAGTTCTTGGACGGCGTCGAGTGGGGCCGGCTCGACTACCTCATCGTCGACCTCCCGCCGGGCACCGGCGACGCCACGCTGAACCTGCTGCAGTCGATGCCCGTCACGGGAGCCGTCGTCGTCACCACGCCCCAGGAGATGGCCTTGGACGACACCCGAAAGGGGATCCAGATGTTCAACAAACACGACACGCCCGTCCTCGGCGTCGTCGAGAACATGAGCACGTTCATCGCCCCGGACACGGGCAAGGAGTACAGCCTCTTTGGCACCGACGGCGCCCAGCAGATCGTCGACAACTACGACGTCCCGCTGATCGGCCAGATCCCGATCCACCCCGACTTCGGCGCCGACGGCAGCAAGGGGACCCTCGTCAAGGACGACGACAGCGAAGTCCAGGAGACCCTCGAAGAGCTGGTCGCCAACGTCGCCGACCGCGTCAGCGAGGCCAACCGCCGGACCGTCTCGGAGAACACCTCTGATACGCCCGACGACGCCCTGCCGACCGAACTCGAGGACTAGGCGGACTGTCGGAACGATTTTCTCGGTTACTGCTCGTCGACGTCGGCAGGCTCGTCGATCGCAGTCGCCGGAAGCGCGAACCGTCCGGCGTCGGTGAAATTGCCGCCGAAGAACGACTGCAGCGCGAGCTTCGCACCGACGTACGAGCCGACGGCGACGTCCAGAAACGAGAGGAGAAATCCGAACGCGAACGCCACGATCATACGATCTATGTCGCCTGATTCCCCATCTGGTTTTTGGCACGATCGCCGCGAGGCTCGCGACACGTGGGCTCTCGCGAGTAGTCTGTACCCGTTCCGTGCCGAGTCATGACCGACACTTTTGGCCGCGGGGACCGAATCCGAACCCGATGACACTCGATAGCTACACCGACGCGGTCGCTGACCTCGAGCCCGCAGACGGCGAGGTCGAGAGCACGGAACTGGTCGTCGAGGACGACGTCCTCGTCAAAGCGTTCGCCCTCGGACCGGGTGCGACCCTCGAGCCCCACGAACACGGCGACAGTACGAACGTCTTCCACGTCCTCGAGGGGACGGTGACGGTGCTGCGGGACGACGAGCGCGAGGAACTCGAGGCACCGGGTGTGGTGCTCAACGAGCGCGGCGTCGAACACGGCGCGGAGAACGAGACCGACGAGACGGTAATCTTCACCGCGAGTCTCTGCCCGCTGCCGTCCTGACGGACGCACTTCTTGTGGTTTGATCGCGAGACTCCGCGAGAGAGCGGGTTCGGCGGCCGAACGGTCGTCGCTGCCGACAGCGTCGGCTGTCGTCTGTGAGTGCTCCAAAAAAACGAATCGCCGTTCACCGTCTTCCAACGGAGAGAAGCGAGATTAGTTGCGGACGACGTTCGTCGCGCGGGGGCCCTTGGGGGCCTGTTCGATGTCGAATTCGATCTCTTCGCCTTCCTCGAGGTCCGGGCCGCCGACGTCTTCCATGTGGAAGAAAACGTCCTCGTCCGCGTCGTCCGTGGAAATGAAACCGTAGCCGCCTGTATCGTTGAAGAAGTCAACGTTACCTTTCGCCATTACAACTAACGGTAGGGCTATCGCCTGCATAAGCGTTCCGAGAGTCACGGTATCACGACCGCCGCCTTCGATTCCCACGTCTTCTCAGGCCTCGAGCAGCGACTCGACGTACTTCGTCACGTGATCATCCATCCGCCGTTTGTACCCCGCCTGGCGGGCCAGCCGATCGAGCTCGCGGGCGACGAGGCTGCCATACTGGACGGCCTTCTTGTCCCGCATCGCCACCGCCTCGGGCAGGGACTCGCTCGCCACCCGCCGGAAGCCCCGCTTTCGGACTTCCTCGTCGGCGAGCAACTCGTCCGGCAAGCGGAGCGCGGCGTCGACGACGCTGTCGTGGAGCAGGGGTGCGACGGGCTCGAGCCCCGTCGCCTCGACGGCGCGGACGTCTCGAGGGAGCTGTTCGGGGAGACTGGCAATCTGTTCGCGGACGGCTTCTCGAACCGTCTCGGCTTCGACCCGGTGGTCGAGGCGAACCACTTTCTCGTAGCCGCCAAACAGTTCGTCGGCACCCTGGCCGACCGCCAGCGCCTCGTACCCGTCGCGAGCGACGGCCTCGCCGGCCAGGTACAGCGGCAGGGCGATCTGGACGTCCATCGCGTTCGTCCGCCCGATCGCGCGGGCGACATCGGGAACCGCTCGCTCGAGGTCGGCGGGCTCGAGTTCGACGACGGTGAGCTCGCGGTCCATCGCCACGGCTGCCGTGCGGGCGGCCTCGACGTCGTGGCTGTCCGGGAAGCCGACGACGTAGATCGGCGCGTCGAGGAGCTCGGCGACCAGTGCGGAGTCGACGCCGCCGGAGAACGCAACCGCAATATCGAGGTCGCGCTCGCGGACGCGGTCAATCGCCGTCCGAAGTGCTCGACCGAGGCCTTCGAGGGCGGCCCCGGGTTCGGCGGGCGTCGGCTTGGGAAGCGACCAGACGTTCGACGGTGGCTCGCCGGGAGCCGCGATCGAGCCCGCAGGAAAGAGCGCGGGGTCCGCGAGCGAGCCGGGCTCGAAGGCCCACGCGTCGGTCGAGTGGTCGGCACCCCGCTCGACGAATAGCGGAACCCGTCCCAGCACGTCTCGAACGAGTCGGCCGTCGACCTCGCCCGCGAAGCCGAACGTCCCCGGCAGCGGCTCTCCGGTCTCGAGGGCTCCGCGGACGGTGTCGGGATCGGTCCCGCGAAGGGTCATCTGAGAAGTCCGAGCGCGGTGTTTCTAATACGGCGCGTGACACCCCCACCGAACTGGCGGAAGCTGATGTGCCACGGCGTTCGTTTCCCCTCGACCGACGTCCTGCCCTCGTGGATCGCCTCGAGGATCGCCGTGGCCGAGCGCTCGTCGGCGTCGACGCGGGTGACCGCCTGTCCGACCATCTCGCTGATGTGGGCGTCGCTGCCCGCGGTCATCGGCATCCCGTGATTCCGGGCGAACCGCCTGGCCTGGCGGTTGGCTCGCCCGGTCAACAGCCGCGAGTTGTACACCTCGATCGCGTCCGCCTTCGTGAGCTCCTCGGACGCGATTCGTGCGGTCACGCCGTGGCGTGACTGCTGGAATGGGTGGGGGATCACCGCTAACCCCCCCTGCTCGCGAATCCGCTCGAGGGTCGTCTCGTAGGACAGCCCCGGCGGCACGGCCTCCTCGATGCCCAGCCCGAGGATGTGTCCGGCCGCACTCGAGATCTCGATCGCCGGAACGCCGACGAGTCCGTACTCGGGGGCACGTTCTGCGGCCTCGAGGCTCGCGTCGATCTCGTCGTGATCCGTAATGGCGATCGCGTCGAGGCCGACGGCCTCCGCTTGTTCGAGGATGAGCTCGACGGAGTCCCGGCCGTCGTAGGACAGCGACGAGTGGGCGTGAAGTTCGACCGACAGCACGAGTACGCCTTTTCACCGGTCGGTCAAAAACACCCCGATCGGCGGCTCGAGCCCGTGGGCCGGAGCCGCGGCTCGACGGTCGACGGATCGGACCCGAGCGGAGCGGTCCCACTTCGAGCAGGAAATGAAAACGGAAACGTAAACGGATGCGCAAACGCTCGTTCCCGTGAGTCCGTCGCGGACCCGCAGTCGGGAGCGTTCTCGAGCCACTCGGTGGTCACGAACGTGCATATAGAAACCCCTATACTCCCCGACTTTCATCACCTAGATGAATGAGCCTTGCCGATTCGGACCGCGAACTCGTCGTCGAGGAGCTCGGACGGGAGCCGACGCCGGCCGAGGCGGCGCTGTTCGAGAACCTCTGGAGCGAACACTGCGCGTACCGCTCCTCGAGGCCCCTGCTGTCGGCGTTCGACAGCGAGGGTGAGCAGGTCGTTGTCGGGCCGGGCGACGACGCGGCGGTCGTCGCGCTGCCAGACCCCGAGACGGGCGAGAACGGCGACACCTACGTCACGCTGGGGATCGAGAGCCACAACCACCCTTCCTACGTCGACCCGTTCGACGGCGCCGCGACCGGCGTCGGGGGAATCGTCCGGGACACGCTCTCGATGGGCGCCTACCCGATCGCGCTCGCGGACTCGCTGTACTTCGGCGAGTTCGACCGCGAGCACTCGAAGTACCTGCTCGAGGGCGTCGTCGAGGGGATCAGCCACTACGGCAACTGTATCGGGGTCCCAACCGTCGCGGGTAGCGTCGACTTCCACCCCGACTACGAGGGGAATCCGCTGGTGAACGTCGCTTGCGTCGGACTCACCGACGAGGACCGACTCGTCACCGCCGTGGCCCAGGAGCCCGGCAACGAGCTCGTGCTCGTGGGTAACGCCACGGGACGGGACGGGCTGGGCGGCGCGAGCTTCGCCAGCGAGGACCTGGCGGAGGACGCCGAGACGGAGGACCGACCCGCCGTCCAGGTCGGTGACCCGTATGCAGAAAAACTGCTGATCGAGGCCAACGAGGTCCTCGTCGAGGAGAACCTCGTGGAGTCGGCCCGCGACCTCGGCGCGGCCGGGCTGGGCGGCGCCTCGAGCGAACTCGTCGCCAAGGGCGGACTCGGTGCCGAGATCGAACTCGAGCGGGTCCACCAGCGCGAACCGAACATGAACGCCTTAGAGATCCTGCTCGCGGAGTCCCAGGAGCGGATGTGTTACGAGGTCACGCCGGAGAACGTCGATCGGGTTCGCGAGATCGCGGAACGGTTCGATCTGGGCTGTTCGGTCATCGGCGAGGTTACCGACGGAAACTACACCTGTACCTTTAACGGGGACACGGTCGTCGACGTCGGCGCCGAGTTCCTCGGCGAAGGCGCGCCGATGAACGACCTGCCCGCCGAGGAGCCCACCCAGCCCGAGACGGACCTGCCCGAGGTCGACCTCGAGGACGCCCTCGAGACCGTCGTCTCGAGCCCGAACACGGCGTCGAAGCGGTGGGTCTACCGCCAGTACGACCACGAGGTTGGCGTTCGGACGGCCGTCGGGCCGGGCGACGACGCGGCGATCGTCGCCATCAGAGAGGCAAGCGCAGAGCCACGCTCCGCGGACGAGTCGAGCGGTGGTAACCGCGAGACCGACACCGGGCTCGCGATCTCCTCGGGCGCCGCCCCGAACTGGACCGCGACGGCGCCGTACGAGGGCGCTCGAGCGATCGCCCTCGAGAACGCGACGAACGTCGCGGCCAAGGGCGCGACTCCGCTCGCGGCGGTCAACTGTCTCAACGGCGGCAATCCCGAGAAGCCCGACGTCTACGGCGGCTTTACGGGGATCGTCGACGGCCTCGCCGAGATGTGCGCCGAGCTGTCGACGCCGGTGGTCGGCGGAAACGTCTCGCTGTACAACGACTCCGTTGCTGGACCGATCCCGCCGACGCCGACGCTGGCCCTCGTCGGCACGAAGGCGGGGTACGACGCCCCGCCGCTGTCCATCGAGTCCGAGGGGGACCTCCTGCTCGTCGGTGACCGCGGTCTCGAGGCCGACGAGTTTAGCCTTGGTGGTTCGGAGTACCTCGCACGGTTCGACGGCAGCGATCGCTTCCCCGCCCTGCCCGAGGAGCCGGCGGCCCTGATCGAGACGGTCGCTGACGTCGCAAACGCCGACTCGACGCTCGCGGTTCACGACGTCAGCCACGGCGGGCTCGTCGTCGCGCTCGCGGAGATGATCACCGAAGACGTTGGCCTCGAAGTTACCGTCCCCGGCAGCGACCCAACTGGCGCGCTGTTCCACGAGCAGCCGGGGCGCGCGCTGATCCAGACCGACGATCCGGACGCTGTCCGCGAGGCGTTCGACGGCGTGGCCCCGGTCCGCGAACTCGGCACCGCGACGACGGACGGGACACTCACCGTTCGGGACGCCGACGGCGAGAGCTTCGAGGTCGGCGCGGCCACGATCGCCGACTGGCGGGCGACGATCGAACGCGAACTCCACTGATCCCCCGGCTGTGGACGTGGACGTTCGTGCTGCAGCCGTGTCCCGCTCCGTAGACGGGCCCGGTATCTTGATATACGACCGGACCGAACGCTACGACGAACTGATAGCTCCTGGTTCGTCCGTCAAATGGATACCGACACCCCCTCCGTGCTGATCGTCGAGGCCGAGCCCGACCTCGCCGAGCTGTACGCCTCCTGGCTCGAGGGCGCCTACCACGTCGAAACGGTCCGCGACGAGTCGGCGGTCGGTGCGGTCGTCGACGGGGGGTTCGATGTCGTCATTGTCGACTGTCACCGCCTGCCGGACGGGCCGAGCAGCGAGCTGTGCGATTCGATCAGCTCCCGAGGGATCGACAGCCAGGTTGTGGCCGTTACGGGAGTCGAACCCACTGTCGACCCCGAAGACGCGGCGTTCGACGACTATCTCCTCAAGCCGATCTCGCGGGACGACCTCCGACACAGCGTCGAAAACCTGCTGTTGCGACGCACCTACGACGAGCAACTCGGCGCGTACTTCGAACTCGCCTCGAAGAAGGCATCCCTCGACGGACGGCTCAGCGAGGCCGAACTCCAGTCGAGCCAGGAGTACGCCGAGCTCGAGGATCGGATCGCGGTCCTTCGTACCAAGGTCAACGAGACGCGCTCGCAGCTTCTCGAACGGGACCACAATCGACTGCTCTATCAGGACGTCTCGTCGGCCCCCGACTGACCGCCCTCCTCGCCGTACTGGAGGGTCGCGATCCCCGCTAGTTCGATCCGTCTTCTACCCCGTTCGTCGCGCCCGATTGCGGGTCGCCAGCCGTGGGCGCGGGCGATCGCCTCGAGGACCGCCAGCTCGAGCCCGCGGGTATCGTCGACCCGGTCTTCGGGCTGGGTCGCGTCGTCGCGAACGACGAGTCCGCGCGACTCGGACTCGAGGCGCCCGATCTCGACGGTCACGTCCGCACCGTCGGCTCGGGCGGCGATCTCGTCAAACGCCGACTCGAGGAGGTGGCCGAACCGCTCGCGGTCGGCCCGGAGCGTCGCCGGCTCTTCGAGGGTGATCGCGTTAGCGTCGAGTCGCGACGATGCGACCGCCGACTCGATCGCGGTTCCCAGATCGATCCGGGATCGCGCGCCGACGGCAGAGGCCTCGCGGGCGAGTTCGCGAACGTCGTCGACGAGTCGATCTGTTCGCTCGAGGGAGGCCTCGATCTCGGATTCGGCCAGCGGGAGCTCCCGGTCGTCGTCAGCGTCGAGGATCGAGGCTACCTGCTCGAGCTGGTACTGCAGATCTCCCGAGAGGATCCGCGCGATCTCCTCGAGACGTTCGGTCTGGCGTTCGATTCGCTCAGTTCGCTCGCGGAGGACCCGTTCCCTGTCTGTTCGGTCGAGTGCAGCCCGAGTGTTCTCGATTAGCGTCGAGAGCAGCTCGACGTCAGTCTCGTCGAACGCCCTTGGCTCGAACGATCCGGTCATGAGCACGCCGTGGGTGCCGATCGGCGCGATGATCTCCGAGCGCAGCGGCGTGTCGGGGTTGTACAGGTCGTCGACGGTCCGGAGGTCGTCGAAGCGCTCGATCTCGCCGTCTTCGAAGACGTCCCAGACGATCC
The DNA here is from genome assembly GCF_029688845.1 of Natronococcus sp. A-GB1. GTDB lineage: Archaea > Halobacteriota > Halobacteria > Halobacteriales > Natrialbaceae > Natronococcus. The sequence goes on from NZ_JARUKW010000006.1 coordinate 107,553, forward strand.
CCTCGCCCGGGCGAAATCGGGGAAATCCGCCGAACTCGTCGTACGCCTCGGCCGTCCCGGCGACCGGCTCGAGGTAGCCCCGTTCCTCCTCGAGCAGCCAGACGCCGCTGATCGGCAGGTCGAGCAGGTCGCTGCCGGCGCGGACGGCGACGGCACAGATCTCCTCGGGGTCGTCGGCCTCGAGGAGCCAGCGGGTCACCTCGTGGAGGGATTCGACGACCCGTTCGTACTCGCGGCGATCGGTGACGTCCCTGACGACCGCCGCGGCGGTCGCGGTTCCGTCCCGCACCGGAACGATCCGCAGCTCGCCGATCCGTTCGCTCCCGTCGCCGTCGGTAATCGGGAGCTCGAACCGGCGCTGTCGGGCCAGCCCCGACTCGACGTCGCCGATGCCCCGGCGGATCGCCTCGCAGTCGTCCTCGCTGATGCCGGCGAGCTCGGCCAGCGTCTCGACGCGTTCACCGACGATCGAGCCGCGGTCGGCGCCCAGGAACTCGATCATCGCCCCGTTGACGGCGACGATTCGCCGGTTGCCGTCGATCGTTACGACGCCGTCGTCGATCGCCTCGATGACCGCGGCGTGGTGGTTGACGCTTCGCCGTCGGTCGTCGAGCTCGAGTACGAACGCGGAGAGCCCCTCCTCGGCGGGGTACGCTCGCAGCTCGAACCGCGCTTCCCGCTCGTGGTGATAGAACTCGAACGTCGTCGGAAGCTCGTCGTCGACCGTCCGGTAGAACGCCTCGGGGAACTGACTCTCGAGGGTCGCGGGTACTCCCTCCTGAACGGACCGACCCAGCAGCTCCTCGCTCGAGGCGTCGAACAGTGCCGCCGCCTCGTCGTTGAGGTAGGTGAACTGGAGCGACGCGTCGAGCGCGAAGACGCCGTCTGCGATCCGATCGGCGAACGGAACCGAGCGAACCGTCACGGCCGTTCCCCTCGATCGTCTCGCCCCCGCCCGTCACCTCGAGTCGAACGGGTCTGGTTTCCGATCATCGATACAAAAAACCGTTCGGGACGGGGGGATTTGAGTTCCGCGGCCGCACCTGCCACGTCGGGCCTACAGCGGGTTCTCGGTCCCCAGGTCGGCCTCGAGCGCCCGGTCGTAGACGAACCCTGCCGTCGCGGCGTCGAGCACCGCGGAGCCGACGCTCGCGGCGACAACGATCTCGTCGGGCGACTCCCGGTCGAACTCTCCCGCGAGGACCCCGCCAAGGGGCACCAGCTCCCGGTCGCCGTGCTCGCGCAGATCGCCCGTCTCGGCCGCCTCCTCGGGGACGTCGGCGACGATCGTCGCCGCGCGGTCGACCGTCGTCGCGTCCAGCTCTCGCATCTCTGGCGTGTAGGCTCCGACCGCGACGACCAGCGTCCCCGCCGAAAGCGCCTCCCCCGGGAACACCGGCTCGGTGCTGGTCGTCGCCGTCACGACGACCGACGCTTCCTCGACCGCCTCGCGGGGCGTCCCGACCGCGTTCGCCGGAACGTCGAGTTCGCTCTCGAGTTCCTCGGCGCAGGCGACCTTCGAGTCGCTGGGCGAGTACACACGGATCGCCTCGAGTCGGGAGCCCACCGCGGCCGCGATCGCCCGCGTCTGCCAGCGGGCCTGCGTGCCGGCGCCGATCACGCCTACCTCGACCGGTCCCGACGGCGCCAGCTCGCGGGCGGCGAGCCCCCCGATACAGCCCGTTCGGGCGCTGGTGATCCGGTTTGCGGCCATGTACGACAGCGGCTGACCGGTCTCGGCATCGGTGAGCGCGAGCTGGGCGGTGACCGTCGGCAGCCCGCGGTCGGGGTTGTCCGGACAGACCGTCGCCAGCTTCGTGACGGCGTAGGGCTCGCCGTGGATGTACGCGGGCATACAGAGCCCCGTCCCGGTCGGCTCCGTCGGGTCGTCGGAATCGAGCCCCGTCCCGATCGGGTAGTGGGGTCGCTCCGGGCGTTCGACCTCGCCCGCGTACTGCCTCTCGAAGGCCTCGCCCAGCACCGGAAGCAGCTCCTCGAGCTCGAGCACCGACGCCACGTCCGTATCGGAAAGTACGCGTACCATGTGCCGACTATCGTCGGCCCCCTACTTCATACGGACTGCTGTACGTCATCGACGGCACACTCGCGAGCGCGGCGGGAAACGACTGTATTCCCGGCCCCCGAAGGGAGCGTATGCACACCGTCATCGTCGGCGGCGGGATCGTCGGAACTGCGATCGCCGCCCGCCTCGGTCCGACCGACCGCGAGGTCACGCTGCTCGAGCGAGCCGAAATCGGCGAGGAGACGACGGCCGCCTCCGCCGGACTGCTGATGCGGACCGTCGTCGACCCCGACCCGTTCGACCTTCGGATCCGTGAGCGCGCCCACGCCCGGTACCGGGAGCTCCGCGAGGACGGCGACCTCGAGACCGATCGGATCGGCATCGTCTACGTCGCCGAAACTGCGGCGTTCGCCGACCGCCTCGCCGACTCCGCGAGGGCGCTTCGCGAGGCCGGGATCGACGCCTCGTTTCTCGAGCCCGACGAACTCGTCGGAGTCGGGATCGAGCCCGACGGCCTCGAGGGCGGGCTCTACACGCCGGAGGATCGGGTCTGCGATCCCGAAGCCGCGGCGACCCTGTTCGCCGAGCGCGCGCGCTCGGTGGGCGTCGACGTCCGGACCGGCGTTTCGGTCACGAACGTCGAGACTCGAGACGGCGCCGTGACGGCAATCGAGACGGGCGAGGGTCGGCTCGCGGCCGATCGGGTGATCAACACGACCGGTCCGTGGGCGCCGCAGCTGAACGAAACGGTCGGGGTCGAGCTACCGCTGTGTCACACCCGCGGGCCGATGCTCGCGGTCGAGACGGGCGACACCCTCGAGGGGCCGACGGCGATCTTCGAGTCCAAACGGTACGTCCGACCCACCGAGACGGGCGCCTGGCTCGGCGCCTACCGAACCGACTACACCGAGGACCAGCGCTACGACCTTGCGGACCGATCGATCTCCGCGTCGTTTCGCGACTCCGCTCGGGAACTCGAGGCGTTCGTCCCCGGCCTCGAGGGCGCGACGATCGTCGACGACTGGGTCGGCTACCGGACGGTCACGCCCGATGGCCGCCCGCTCGTCGGCGAGACCGAAATCGACGGCTACCTCGTCGCGGTCGGGCTGAGCGGCCAGGGGATCACGCTGGCGCCCGCGGTCGCCGACGTCGTTCACGGGCACCTCGAGGGCGACGTCGACCCTGAGTACCGGCGTCGGCTCTCGCCGACCAGGTTCTGAGACGGACGACGAACGCTTATCCCGACCCGTGCCAACGTACCTCGTATGCGCACCGTCGTTATCGGTAGCGGGATCGTGGGACTCGCGAGCGCGCTCGAGCTCGCGGAGCGCGGGCTCGAGGTCGTCGTCTGCGAGAAGGGGTCGATCGGGAGCGGCAGCACGGAGCGGGCCGCCGGCGGGATCCGCGCGCAGTTCTCGACGCCGACGAACGTCGAACTCTCGCTCGCGAGCATGGCCGTCTGGAACGGGTTCGAGGAGCGGTTCGACGTCGACATCGACTACCGGCGGAACGGCTACCTGTTTCTCGCTCGAACCGACGAGACCGCCGCAACCCTCGAGACGGCCGTCGAGATGCAGAACGAACGGGGGGTGCCGAGTGAGGTGCTCGAGCCCGAGGCTGCCTGCGAGCGCTGTCCGGGAATCGATTCCCAAAAATTCGTGGCGGCGACGTACTCCCCGACCGACGGCTTCGCGGACCCCCATCTCGCGCTGCAGGCCTACGCCCGGGCCGCTGCCGACGCGGGCGTCGACGTCAGGACCGGAACGCCCGTTACCGACGTCCTGCGCGAGGACGACGGGACCGAATCGGGCGGACGCGTCGTCGGCGTCGAGACGCCCGACGGCCGCCTCGAGGCCGAGTACGTCGTCAACGCCGCGGGGCCGTGGGCGCGTCGGGTCGCCGCGATGGCCGACGTCGACTTGCCGATCGCGCCCAAGCGCCGCCAGATGATGGTCGTCGACTCCGAGACGCCCGTTCCCGAGACCGACCCGCTGACGGTCGACCTCGAGACGGGCACCTACTTCCGGCCCGAACGCGACGGCGAGGCGCTGGTTGGGGGCCACCTCGCGAACGACGATCCGGACCGGGACCCCGACGGCTACGACCGGGGGATCGACTTCGACTGGGCGGCCGACGTCCTCGAGACGACCGCGGAGTGGGCGACCTACTTCGGACCCGACTCGCGGATCAAGCGCGGCTGGGCGGGGCTGTACGCCGTCACTCCCGACGACAACGCCGTCCTCGAGGAGACGGTCCCCGGCCTGATCACGGCGGCGGGTTTTTCGGGCCACGGCTTCCAGCACGCCCCCGCGACGGGACGGATCGTCGCCGAGTTGATCGCCGACGGCGAGGCCTCGCTGGTCGATATCGGCGCGCTCTCGAGCGATCGGTTCGGGACCGAGCGCGAGCGGCTCGAGCGGAACGTCGTCTAGCGTCGGGACTTCGATTCGTGATCCTGGCTCGGGCCAACACGACGTCCTCGTGTACGATCACAATAACTGGCCTCCCGTTCGGTCGGCCAGTCGACAGCGTACGCCACCACAGCCAGACCGGGACTCGAACGGTTCCATTCGGGAGGAGAAGCGAGAGACAGACTGCAGTACTCGACAGCAGTTCCAATCCGTCGTTCCAGTAGAACCACGTGGCGTGAAACCGTACCGAAACCTATGGCCGAGGGAATTCCGGTACGGGTCGTCGCCGGAAACGAGGAAACGAGTATCGAGGTCGAACCCGGCACGAACCTCCGGGAGGCGTTGCTCGAGCGCGACTTCCCGGTGTACGGCACGGTGTCGCAGTACGCCAACTGCGGCGGCCGAGGACTCTGTTCGACGTGTACTGTCGAGGTCGATCCCGCACCGGAACCGGTCCACTGGCACGACGCTGCCGCCGTTCGGTTCGGCTATCCGCGGCTCTCCTGTTGTATCACGGTCGAGGAGCCGATGACGGTCAGACTCCTCGACAAACACGTCTGGGGACAGGTCGTTCCGCGCCGGTTCTAGAAGAAATGCCCGAAGTAGACGTCCGTCTCGGGAAAGAGCGTCTCGAGCGACCCCACCGTCTCACTGTCAGCCTCGAGCCGGCCCGCGTACGCGAGATCGCTCGCCGAGCGGGCGCCGACGGCGAGCTGTGAGAGCGCGCCGACGTCGAGGGCCGCGACGGGCTCGCCGTCCGGGTCGTTGCCAGCTCGCTCGCAGGTCGCGGTTCCATCGGCCGTCTCGAGGACGAACCGATCGTCGTTCCAGTCGGCAAGCGGGTCCGCGACCTCGAGTGAGAGCGCCGCGTCGACCTCGCCCGACGTCAGCGCGGGAAGCCCTTCGACGACGTCGACGAGCCGGACCATCGGGCCGTTCTCGACGGTCGTCTCGATCTCGTCGGGCTCGAGTGCGAGCTCCCGAACGGGGACTGCCTCGGAGACCCGCAGCTCCACGCGGTCGACCTGCGAGTCGTGGTCGGCACAGAAGGCAAACAGCGCGAGCAGCGCTTCGCCGTCGACCGCCGCCAGCTCCGAAACCCGCATCGTCCGCGCGCCGTCGTCGCGTTCGATGCGGTAGACGAGGTAGCCCGCGGGCTCGCCGTTGCGCTCGTAGCCGTAGACGAACGGATCCGTCTCGTGGCCCGCGAAGATCCGGTGGCGCCACCACGCCTCGTCGCGCTCGAGCGCCAGGCCCTCGCTCGCGGCGTCGTACACCGGCTCGAGGACGTCGTACTCGTCGGCTGCGAGCGGGCGGAACGAACCGTCGTCGGCACCCCTGGCGAATGCGAACACGTCGGGCGACGCGGCGTGGGTGACGATCCGGTTGGCGGTGTCCCAGCCGTACTTGCGGTAGAAGCGGTACTGGAACGGCCAGAGGATCGAGAGGCGGTCGCCCCGGTCGCGGTACTCCTCGAGCGAGCCCGCCAGCAGCTCGCGGACGTTGCCCTCCCGGCGGTACTCCGGGGGCGTCGCGACCGACGCCAGTCCAGCCACCGGATAGGTGTCGTCCCGGACGCGGGCCTCGAGCCAGTAGTGACGGCAGACGGTTCGCGGTCGGTCGTCGCCCGCTACGAAAACCCCGCGGCGAGCGCCTCGCGTCGACCGGGGATCCTCGTGCTCGTCGGGGTCGTAGGGTGGGATGCCCCCTTCGGGCCTGAACGCGTAGCTGCGGTACTCGTGGAAGATCTCCGGCTCGTCCGGGATCGGGCGATAGTCGGCCATACGAACGACCGCGTCGCCGGCGGAAAAGAAGGTTCTGGAGCGGGCCTACGTGTTGTTCTCGACGAACGACTCGATACGGGCCAGGGCCTTCCGGAGGTCCTCGAGCCCCGTCGCGTAGGAGATCCGCAGGTGGCCCTCCCCGCCGGGGCCGAAGACGTCGCCGGGGACGACGGCGACCCCTTCCTCGCGGAGGACCTCCTCGGCGAACTCCTCGGCGGTCCAGCCCTCGGGCACCTCGGGGAAGCAGTAGAAGGCGCCCTTGGCCTCGAAGACGTCCATCCCGATCTCCCGGAACCGCGAGAGCACGAACCGACGTCGGCGGTCGTACTGGTCGACCATGTCGCGGACGTCGTTCTCGCAGGACTCGAGGGCCTCGAGGGCGGCGTGCTGGGCGGTCGTCGGCGCCGACAGCATCGTGTACTGGTGGATCTTGTTCATCGCACCGATCGCCTCGCTCGGTCCGAGCGCGTAGCCCAGCCGGAGCCCGGTCATGGCGTGGGCCTTCGAGAACCCGTTGAAGACGATCGTTCGCTCGCGCATCCCGGGCAGGGTCGCGATCGACGTGTGATCGACGCCGTCCTTGCCGTCGTCGCCGTACGTTAGCTCAGCGTAAATCTCGTCGGACAGGACGGTCATGTCGTGCTCGCGGACGAACTCGGCGATCGGCTCGAGATCGCTCTCGCGCATGATCGCCCCCGTCGGGTTGTTCGGGTAACAGAGCACGAGGACGTCGGCCTCGTCGGCACCCGCCGCCTCGAGGGCGTCGACGGTGAGCCGAAAGTCGTCCGTCTCTTTCGTCGGCACCGACAGCACCTCGCCGCCGGCGAAGATCACGCCGGGCTCGTAGGAGATGTAGGAGGGCTGGGCGACGGCGACGGTGTCGCCGGGATCGACGAAGGCTCGAAAGGCCAGGTCGACGGCCTCGCTCGCGCCCGCAGTAACGAGGATCTCCTCGGCCGGATCGTACTCGAGGTCGAACCGGTCGGCGACGTACTCGCCGATAGCCTCGCGGAGCTCCCTCGTCCCGCGGTTTGCGGTGTAGGAGGTCCGCCCTCGCTCGAGGGAGGCGATCGCGGCGTCGCGGGCGGCCCACGGCGTCGAGAAGTCGGGCTCGCCGACGCCCAGCGAGATGACGTCGTCGCGCTCCTCCGCGATCTCGAAGAACCGCCGGATACCCGAGGGTGGCACCTCCTGGACCCGCTCGGAGAGTTCGAACGTCATGGCGAGAACGAGAGCCGGTCGTCCTCCTCGCCGTCGCCGAACTCGATCCCGTTCTCCTTGTAGGAGGTCATCACGTAGTGGGTGACCGTCTGCGTGATCTCGGGGACCGGGGCGACCTTCTCGCTGACGAACTGCGAGACCTCCCGGATCGAGTCGCCCTCGACCTCCATATCGAAGTCGTAGTCCCCGCTGACCAGCCGCAAGGCGGTCACCTCGGGAAACCGTGCGAGGCGCTCGGCGATCTCGCCGTAACCCGTCTCCCGGTCGAGGTGGACGTTGAGCTCGACCTCGGCCCGGACGCGCTCGTCCTCGAGTTTGTCCCAGTCGACGACGGCCTGGTAGCCACGAACTACGCCCGCTGCCTCGAGCTCCTGGATGGTCTCCTCGACCTCGCGCTCCTCGAGGTCGGTCATTCGCGCGATGTCGTCGGCCGAGTACCGCGCGTTCTCACGGAGCAACTCGAGCACCTCGCGTTCGCTCATATCCCTCCCAAGCGCGAGGGTGAAGTAAAACGTTGTCCATCCCCGGTTTTTTGCGTCCGGCGAGGCCCGGACGAGCCGGCGGAGTCGTCGCCCTACCGATAGTTCTTGAACAGCAGCGCGCGAACGTCGTCTTTCGTCTGGACCGTCTCGACCGAGCCGTCCGGGAGCGTGACCGCATACCTCGCCTCGCCCGACGGCGCCTCCTCCCACTTGTCGTCGTGGGTCCGAAGGAGGTTCATCATCTCGTCTAACATCTCGTCGTCGTCGGCGGCGCCGTCCGTTCCGTCGCCGAGCGGTTCGGGGTCGTCGTCGCCGTCGGTTCTGTCGCCAGGCGGTTCGGACTCGTGGTCGTCACCGGAATCGCCGTCGGCCGGCACGCCTGGCGTTCCCGCGAGCCCCTCGTCAGCGGAGGTGGCCGTGTCGTCGGCTTCCCGGTCGACGGACGGTCCCGGTTTCGCGTCGCCGTCGCCGGTGATCGGTTCGTCGGAGTCGACGGCGGAGGCATCCCGGCTCTCGGCGGGTTCGGCGTCGCGTCCCTCGTCGACCGACTCCGCCTCGTCGTACGAGACCGTCTGCAGGTCCGCGTCGTCGGCAGCGGTGACGTCCTCGCTTACCTCCACGTCGTCGCTTGCCGTTCCGGGCTCGAGCTCGAGTTCGTCGTGGAGGTTGTCGATCAGGAACTGCACGGCGTCGCGTTCCCGGACGTGGCCGTACTTGCCGACGACGTGGTCGCCGATCTCCTCGCGTAGCTGCTGGACGATCGCGTACTGGTCGTCGGTTACCTCGAGTGCCTGCATACCGGACCAGTCACCCTGCTGGTACAAATATATTCCTGGGGATTCAATACAGAATACTATAACGTAAGGGAGCGCGGCGTTCGCGAAGAGACGGTCGTTCCCGACGCGGCGACGGCGACTCGACGGCCGACGGCGTATCCTATAAGGGCGAATGGCTGTTACGTGCGGGTATGGCACTCCAGTCCGATTCCGAACTCGAGGCCGGTGACGTTGCCCCCGACTTCGAACTCGAGGGCGCGGATGGCGAGACGCACACGCTCGAGGAGTTCGCCGACAGCGAGGCGCTGCTCGTGGTCTTCACCTGCAACCACTGTCCGTACGCGGAGGCGAAGTTCGACCTGCTGAACGAGCTAGCCGACGAGTACGACGCGGTTTCGGTCGTCGGGATCAATCCCAACGACGCCGAGGAGTACCCCGAGGACTCCCTCGAGAAGATGCGCGAGTACGTCGCTGACGGTCGCATCGCCTACGACGCCTACCTCCGCGACGAGAGCCAGGACGTCGCTCGAGCCTACGGTGCTGTCTGTACGCCGGATCCGTTCCTGTTCGAACAGGACGACGGCGCGTTCCGGCTAGTTTATCAGGGTCGACTCGACGACGCGTTGAATCCCGAGGACGAACCGACCCGATTCCACATCCGCGAGGCCATCGAGAGCGTCCTCGCCGGCGAGGAGGTCGACCTCGAGTGGCAGCCCTCTCAGGGCTGTTCGATCAAGTGGACCGACGACGCGTAGGATCGAAACCGTCGGTGAACGACTCCGGACGATCCGACCGCCGCCGGACCACAAGAGATTCGTGTCCGGACCACCGTTCGTCTGACAGACTCCGCTCGCATGGCCGTCGATCTCTCCCTCCTTCCGTCGTCGCTCCCGCTCGACCTCGTGCTCCAGCCCGACGTCGTCGAGTGGATCCAGGAGACTTACCTCGACACGCTCGGCCCGAAGCTGCTTGCGACGGCTCTGCTTCTCGTGCTGATTCTGATCGGCGCCGCAAGCGCCTCTCGGGTCTATGACGCGCTCCGCCAGCGATACGGGCCGAAGCTCGGCGAGGTCGTCTCGCTTCTCATCCTCGGTATCGTGATCGTGATCGTCGTCTACAGCTTCAGCGCGATCTGGGAGGTGCTGTTCGTCCTCGAGTTCACCCTCCAGACGGCGACGATCGACCGGTGGGAGGCCGCCCAGCAGATCATCACGCTCGGCATCGCGGCCACCACGTATCTGGCGATCCGGTTCGTCAATCGCTCGATCGACACGCTCGCGGAGACGAGTGCGGTTACGAAACACCAGAGCGAGGTCGCCCACCACGTCGCCGACGTCGCGATCATCGCCGCGGCGGCGACGGTGATCCTCTCGCTGTGGGGGATCAACCTCACGAACATCTTCCTCGGCGCAGGCGCGATCACCGCGATCGTCGCACTGACCGCCCGAGAGACGCTGGCGGCGATGCTCGCGGGCTTCGTCCTGCTGTTCTCACGTCCGTTCCACGTCGGCGACTGGATCGAGGTCAACGAGACCAACGGGATTGTCACCGACGTCACCATCTTCACAACCAAGATCCAGACGTTCGACGACAAACACGTCCTCGTCCCGAACGACGAGGTGACGAGCAGTCAGCTGACGAACTACTCGCGGAACAACCAGCTCCGCGTCGAGGTCGAGGTCGGTGTCGACTACGACGCCGACGTCTCACGAGCTCGAGAGATCATCGTCGAGGCGGTCGACGACCTCGAGATTATCAAGAGTTCGCCGAACCCTCAGGTCGTCACGAAGGCGTTCGGCGACTCCTCGATCCTGCTCGAGTGTCACGTCTGGATCGGGAACCCGACGAAGCGCCGCACCCACGACGCCCGCACCGCGGTCATCGAGGCCGTTGCGGACGCGTTCGACCGGGAGGACATCTCGATCCCCTACCCCCATCGCGTTCACTCCCCGCGCGGGGACGGGTTCCGGATCGAGAACGGGACCCGCGAGGAGGCGGGAATCTCGACGACCGACGACTGAGGCCCCTGTCCGGTCGTCGTCGTGGGTCACTCGTCTCGACTCGTTCGGCGTCGCGTGCCGGTCGACTCGTCTCGAGGCGTCGATCGGAGAACCACCCCATCCCGCCGGAAAAGCGCTATTCGACGCGGATTTCGCCTTCCATGCTGCCGTGGGGTCGACACCGGTAGGCGGCCATCTCTTCAGTGGCCGTGATCGTGAGGATCTGGTCGTCGCCGGGGTCGTCGGTGAGGTCGGTCTCGTAATCGTCGACGACGTCGCCGTTCTCGTCCCAGATCTCGATGTTGTGCCGAACACCGTCTCCCTCCGGCCAGCCGATTTCGTACTCCTCGCCCTCCTCGAGGATCAACGTCGGGTTCTGCTCGCCCTCGATCGCTTCGGGCTCGATACCGACCCAGCCGCTCGTCCGCCCCTCGAACAGGATCGTCGTTCCGGGCTCGATCTCGTAGCCGTCGTCGGTCTCCTCGGCGCCGCCGTCGTCGTCGCCGTTGCTGGAACAGCCGGCGGCCGCCGTCACGAGGAGAGTCGCACCTGCACCTTTGAGCACCGTTCGTCGCGTCGGTCGCGTCATACCCAGTCTTGGTATCGAGGAACCAGAACGTTATCGATGACTCCCGGAAAGCGGGAGCGGTTCGATCGCGATCCGAGTTCGACTCGAGTACTCGAGCCGACTCGAGCTACTTGACGGCGCGTCGGTACTGGATCGGCCAGGACTCGGGCTCGTCGGCGAGTTCGTCGGCGGCCCGGAGCCCGAAGTACGGGTTACGAAGGAACTCCCGACCGACGAGGACAAGATCCGCGCGGCCGTTCCGAACGATCGCGTCGGCCTGCTCGGGCTCGGTGATTCCGCCGACCGCGCCGACGGCGATCCCGGTCTCCGCCCGGATCTGCTCGGCGAGGGGGACCTGGAAATTCGGTCCGCCGGGCGGGTTCTGGTCGGGGTGGAGCCCGCCCGAACTGACGTCGATCAGGTCGGCGCCGAACTCCTCGAGTTCCCGGGCCAGCCGAACGGACTGCTCGATATCCCACGACGGACGGTCGTCGAGCCAGTCGGTGCCCGAGATCCGAACGAACACGGGCTTGTCCTCGGGCCAGACCTCCCGGACGGCCTCGGTCACCTCGCGGACGAGCCGCGTGCGGTTCTCGAAGTTTCCACCATAGTCGTCCTCGCGGCGGTTCGTCGCCGGCGAGAGGAACTCGTGGAGCAGGTAGCCGTGGGCCGCGTGGACCTCGGCAATCTCGAAACCGGCCGACAGCGAGCGCTCGGCCGCGGTCCGGTAGGCGTCGATCACGCCCTCGATATCGTCGCGAGTCGCCTTCCGGATCGAGGGGTCGTCGCCGTCGAACGGCGGGTAGCCCGCTGGCGAAGGCGAGAGCACTTCCCAGGCCTCGTCGGTCTCCTCGGGACGGATCGGAACGTTCCCATCCCACGGACGGGTCTTGCTCGCCTTGTGGCCCGCGTGGGCGAGCTGGATCGCGGGGATGCTGCCCTGCTCGCGGACGAACTCGGTGATCGGCTCGAGCGCCGCGGCGTGTTCGTCGCTCCAGATCCCCAGGTCGGCGGGCGTGATCCGCCCGCGGGGTTCGACGGCCGTCGCCTCGGTCATCACGATCCCGGCGCCGCCGACGGCGCGGCTGCCGAGGTGGACCCGGTGCCACTCGGTCGCCAGCCCGTCCGGCTCACAGGAGTACTGGCACATCGGCGAGACGGCGAGCCGGTTCGGTACCTCCAGATCGCGCAGCGACAGCGTCGAGAACAGCTCTGACATCGGTCGTCGTTACGACTCTCGAGGGTTAACCACCCCGGAGGCCGACGCGCTTGCCGGTGTGTGACGGGAGAACGGACCGCTTATTTCGTCTCCGGAGACAGGAGACGGTATGATCGGCGACTGCGGTACGGCCACCGACTTCCTCGAGCGCTTCGACGCCTCCCGTCCCGTTATCGGAATGGTACACCTTCCCCCGCTCCCCGGCGCGCCGGGGTACGACGCGGACGCTGGCCGCGAAGCGGTCCACGAGCGAGCCCTCGAGGACGCCCGCCGGCTCGAGGCCGGCGGGATCGACGGGATCGTCGTCGAGAACTTCGGTGACGCCCCCTTCTACCCCGAGGACGTGCCGAGCCACACCGTCGCGGAGCTGACCGCTGTCGCCGCAGAGCTGACCGACGCGGTCGACGTCCCGGTCGGCGTCAACGTGCTCCGCAACGACGCCGAGGCTGCGCTCTCGGTCGCCGCGGCCAGCGGCGCCGACTTCGTTCGGGTCAACGTCCACGTCGGGACGGCGGCTACAGACCAGGGCCTCCTCGAGGGCCGGGCCCACGAGACCGTGCGCCTCCGCGAGCGGATCGCTGCCGACGTCGCGCTCCTCGCTGACGTCCACGTCAAGCACGCGGCGCCCGTCGGCGGGGACGACATCCGACGGGCCGCCCTCGAGACCACAGAGCGAGGCTGTGCCGACGGCGTGATCGTCTCGGGACCCGGAACGGGTGCGGAGACCGCCCTCGAGGACGTCGAGCGAGTCGCCGAGACACTCTCGGAACACGGGCACGAGGTACCGTTGTTCGTCGGCAGCGGCGTGACGAGCGAGACGGTCGGGGACTGTCTCGCAGCCGGCGCCGACGGCGTCGTCGTCGGCACGGCGCTCAAAGAGAGCGGTGAGACGACGAACCGAGTCTCGAGCGAACGGGTCGAGGAGCTCGTCGCGGCGGGTCGAGAGTTCGAGTCCGAGTAGCGGTGAAATTCCGGTTCCAGCGTTCGTGGCGTTTGAGCACGACTATTCACGCGGGTCGCCCAACTGCGGTTTCGCGCTCCGCTCGCTCGCTTCGTTTGCTCGTCCCTTCCACGGATTCGAGCCGCCTCGAGCGACCCGGTCCGTGGCGCGTGCCGAGGGACGGCTCGAGGTCACACTGCTAGTTACGTCTAGATCCCGAACATCAGCGGACCGATCAGCACACCCATCAAGTGGACCCGTCTGGCCCGGAGCCGAACGGGGACCATCCCGATCGCCGCCGCGACGACGAAGACCAGGATCCCGAGAAGGCCGGTAAAGAGGTAGGAGAGAACGACCAGCAGGCCCAGAACCGCCGCCGAGATCTTCCAGTACTCCGTTCGGCCGACGAGCTCGAGGTAGGCGTCCCCCGCGGTGATCACGACGACGAAGCCGACGACGCCGGCGATGAGCACGCCCGACAGCAGGACGGGAAGCTCGAGGGGCGCGCCGACGTTCTCGAAGGCGACCATCACTCCGGTCCGGGGCTGACCGATCGCGAGCAGGGCAAACAGTGCAAAAATGGTGTTCGCCGTGTCGACCCCGCTGGTGGCGACGATGTACCCCCGGTCCCCCGCGTCGCCGGGGACGAACACGAGCACCGCGACGGCGGCGATCGCGGCTGAGATTCCCGGCAGGTAGCCGACGACCGCGCCCGCGACGGCGCCGGCGAGTGCGGTCGCGCCGACGAGCCAGCGCGGCATCGCGATCGTCGCCGACTCCTGGGGCGGGATCCCGCTGCCCCGGATCGCGTCGATCAGCACCGGCGCGCCGAACAGCCCCGCGAACAGCGGCGCGAGGGTACCCCCGGCCTCGAGCGGTGCGTCCGGCGAGAGGTCGAGCGTCGCCGCGCCGAGGAGCGCTGCGAGGGCAAAGGAGAGCGTGCCGCCGGCTCGGCCGCGCCAGGTTCGTTCGGAGGCGATCAGCGCGACGACGATCGCCGCGAGCAGCAAGGAGAGGTTGCTCCTGATCGTCGGATACGCCGCGGTCACGCCCCAGGTGATCGGCACCGCGAGCGGGATCGCGACGAGGACGGCGAGCAGGCTGCCGAGCGCCGAGAGGCGGATCGCCTCGTACCCCCGCCCCGCGAGCACCATCCGGTGGCCCGGCAAGGCGGTGACGGCCATCTCGGCGTCGGGAACGCCGAGCGCCATCGCGGGCACGGCGTTCAGAAAGGTGTGGACGACGCCGGCCGCGAGCATCCCCGCGCCGACGAACAGCGGCGGTCCGGGAACCGCGGGGGCGATCCCGGCGAGCAACAGCGCGAAGTTGTTGGCGTGGAGCCCGGGCACGAGCCCGCTCAGCGTGCCCAGCGCCGAGCCCGCGAGGATCCAGGCGAGCAGGTGTAGCGCCAGCCCCGGATCTCCGACGAGCTCGACCATCGCCGCAGTTGGCCCCGGCTTCGGATTTAAATTCGAGCGCCGATCCGCCGCGCGGCGCTATCGCTGAGACGTCGCGGCTCGAAAAATACGGGATCGATCGAAGTCGTCGCGTCGCGACTTAGCCGAAGAGCTCGCCGAGGCCCTCGCCACCGGCGTCCTCGTCGTCGTCGTCGTCGTCCTCTTCTTCCGCTTCGGCCTCGTCGGCCTCGTCGGCTTCCTCGTCGGCTGCGCCCTCGTCGGCTGCAGCGCCGCCCGCGGCGGCGCCGCCAGCGGCGGGGACGGCTGCGGCTTCCGAGACCGCGTCGTCGATGTCGACGTCCTCGAGCGCGGCGACGAGCGCCTTGACGCGGGACTCCTCGACGTCGACGCCGGCGGCGTCGAGCACGTTCGTCAGGTTGTCTTCGTTGATCTCTTCGTCCGTCTCGTTCAGGATGAGTGCAGCGTAAACGTATTCCATTGTAGTTACCTCGAGTTAGTTATCCGAACATCGCGCCGAGTCCTTCGCCGCCGGCACTGTCGTCGTCGTCATCGTCATCGTCGTCGTCGCCGTCGGCCTCGGCTTCCTGGTCGTCTGCCGGTTCGTCTGCCTCGTCCGTGTCGTCAGCCGACGCGGGCTCGGCGGGTGCCTCGACGCCCTGCAGTTCCTCGGGCAGGGCGTCCTCGTCGTCGATCTGGGCCGCGAGCGCGCGAAGCTGCGCGTCGGCCTTGCTGACGAGGTCGGGCATGAGCGCCTCGTCCTCGATCGCGGCCTGCAGGCCGAGGCTCTTGGCCTCGCCCGTGGCCTTGGCGATGAGGGTCGGCGCGGTCGCCTCGGTCGGGTAGCTCGCGTTGATCGAGAGGTTCCGGGCGCCGGCGGCGGCGGCCTGGATGTCGCTCTCGTAGGCCTCGACGTCGATGTCGAGATCCTCGGGGTCGAAGAGGGTCCCTTCGGCCACGACGGCGCGAAGGTCGAGCCCGACTTCCTTGGGCTCGATACCCAGCTCGTTGAGGACGTTCGCGAGGTCGGCGGAAACCTCCTCGCCGGCCTCGAGGACCGTCGAGTCCTCCATGACCTTGATCGAGCCGTCCTGAATCCGAGCGTTGGCGCCGATGCTCTGGAGCTCACCGACGAACGGCCCCGGGTCGACACCGGTGTCCCCTTCGGGGATCACGATGTCGTTGGGCGCCACCTCGCCCTCGTTGATCGGGGCGGGAGTCTTCGACGCCTCGAGCTCCTTGTAGAGCGCGAACGGGTTGTCGTTCGTGCCGACGAGCCCGACCTGTCCCTCGATCTGTTCGACGAGGTCGTCGAGGTCGGCCTCCTCGAGCGCACGGACCTGCAGGGTGTTACGGCTGACTCGCAGCTCGGCGCTGCCGTGCAGGTCGCGACGCATGTCCTGGAGCTGCTTGCTCGGAATGCCGGCGATGCCGACGATACCGACGCTCTCGTAGCTCTCGATGAGTTCGCTGAGCTCGTCGACCTCCTCTTTCTTCCACTGGGGAAGATTCTGGGTCTTACGCTCGGCCTCTGCGCTCATCTCAGGCCACCTCCACGGACGGGCCCATCGTCGTCTTTACAAAGACGGAGTCGATGTTCTGGGGGCCCTTCTCGAGGTCGGCGTGCAGGCGCCGGAGGATCACGTCGATGTTGTCCGAGATGTCCTCGGCGTCCATGTCCTCGGCACCGACGCGCGTGTGGAACGTGCGGCGGTCCCGGGAGCGGATCTGCACGGTGTTTTTGAGCCGGTTGACGGTCTCGACGACGTCGTCGTCGGGACCGAGCGGGTCCGGCATCTTCCCTCGAGGACCCAGGACGGTACCCAGGTATCGAGCGATATCTTGCATCATCGCCTCCTCGGCGATGAAGAACTGAGTCTCGTCCGCGAGGTCTTTGGCCTCGTCGTCGTCCAGATCGGCCACGTCGCTCTCCGAGAGTACCTCGTCCGCGACCTCTTCGGCGCGGACTGCGGTCTCGCCCTCGGCGATGACGACGATCTTGGTCTCTTGGCCGGTTCCGGACGGCAGGACGACCGACTCATCGACACGGTTCGACGGTTCGTTCAGGTCGAGATCGCGCAGGTTAATCGCGAGGTCGACCGTCTCGGTGAAGTTCCGATCGGGTGCGTCCTCGAGTGCGCGAGTGACTGCTGTTTGAATATCCGAATCTGCCATCGTTCACCTCCGTAGTACGCAGGAGTGCTCCTACGGGTCAGTGAAACAGGCTGCGCCTGTCTCTGTTGAACGAAGTGGGATGCCGGACTTAAACCCGTCGAACTGTCCTGCCCGTGTGTCTCCGGCCCGTAGCCGGGCGACGAGCCCGCGCGCCGAAAGGCGTTTTTCCCTGCTTCCGGTACGTTCGGTATGGCCGACCCCGCCGCCGACCTCGAGCTCGAGTCGCTCACACCGACCCACTGGGCGGCGATCGGACTGGCCGCGGTAACTGCCGCGGTCCACCTGCTCCTCGGCCTCTCCTTTCTCCCCCACTGGATGGGCGGCGCCTTCCTGGTCGCGACCGCGGGGTTCCTGGTCGGACTCTGGTTCATCCTCACCGACCGCCGACGCCGTCTCGTCTATCTCGCCGGCATTTCCTTTACCGGCGCCCAGATCGTCCTCTGGTACGTCGTCAACGAGCCGACGGGAATTGGCGACGTCACGGTCGCCGGCGCAGTCGACAAGGTCGCACAGACGCTGTTGATCGTCGCGCTCGTCGTTCTGCTGGTCCGTGGGGAGCGAGGGCCGTGACGACCGATCCCCTCGAGCGACGACGCCGAACCATCCCCCAGTGGGGACGGGCCACGGCGGGCTGTGTCACGGCCGCGCTCCTCGCGCTGGTCGCCCTCGAGACGGTCTGGACAGACGGGCCGTCAATCGCCTTTCTGGGGGTCGTCACGGGCGTTCTCGTCCTCGAGTCCGTGCTGTTGTTCCGGACGATCGATCGCGCCAGCGCCCGGCCACTTACATCCGCGACGTGGGTGACCCTGACACGTGGCGGGGCGGTCGCGGTTCTGGCCGGGTTCCTCGTCGTCCCGACGCCCGACGGCCCCGCTGCGTGGGCGCCGGCGGTCCTCTTCGCGCTCGCGGCCGGGCTCGACGCCGTCGACGGCCTCATCGCGCGGGCGACCGACTCGGCGACCGAACTGGGCGCGCGACTCGATGTTGAGATGGACGGGCTGGTCGTCCTCGTCGGCTCGGTCGTCGCCGTCGTCGCCGACGCGGTTCCGCTCGCGTTTCTCGCCGTGGGCGCGGCCCGGTATCTGTTCGTGCTGGGCTCGTGGTGGCGACGGCGACGCGGCCGGTCCGTGCTCGAGTTGCCGCCCAGCCGGGTGCGGCGCCCGCTCGGCGCGCTGGCGATGATCGCCGTCTGGCTCGCGGTGGCGCCGGTTCCCGGTCGGCCGATCTCCTACGCGGTCGCCGCGGTCGTAACGGTGCCATTTCTTGCGAACTTCTGTCGGGACTGGCTCGCGGTCTGTGGCTACGACTTACCGTAGCACGGACAACGACCAAGTATCTTCCCGCGGAACCGTCCCGTACCGTGACCGATCGCTACGACGAACCGGACGCCTCCGTTGACGTCGATGCCGACGCTGACGCTCGAGGGAACGAATGAACGCGCGTCGACTCTCCTTTACCGCCCCTGGCTCGGTAGCCGTTCGGACTGGCCCAGTTCCGGAACCCGGCCCCGACGAGGTGCGGGTCCGAACGATCGTCTCGGCGATCAGCGCGGGCACGGAGGGACTGCTCTACCGGGGTGAGGCGCCCGCCGATCTCGAAGCCGACGCCGAACTCGAGGCTCTCGACGGGGATCTCTCCTACCCGCTCTCCTACGGCTACGCCGCGGTCGGTACCGTGACTGCCGTCGGCGACCGAGTCCCCGAGGACTGGCTCGAGCGACGGGTCTTCGCGTACAACCCTCATGAGAGCCACTTCTGTCGTTCCACCGACGAGCTGCTGTCGATTCCGGAGACCGTCGAGTCACGCAAGGCCGCGCTCTTCGCGACCCTCGAGACGGCGACCACGTTCGTCCTCGACGGCCGTCCGCTGCTGGGCGAACGGGTAGCCGTATTCGGACAGGGGGTCGTCGGCCTCCTGACGACGGCGCTGCTCGCCCGCTTTCCACTCGAGGCGCTCGTCGTCTTCGACCGGCACGAGCGACGGCGCGACCTCGCGACGGCGTTCGGCGCGGACCGGGCGCTCGATCCCGAGGGCGGCGACGTCGCCGAACGGTTCGCCGAGGTCGCCGGTAGCCGGGCGGATCTCACCTACGAGCTGTCCGGCAACCCCGACGCGCTCGACGACGCGATCGCGACGACGGGGTTCGACGGTCGGGTTCTCGTCGGCTCGTGGTACGGGACGAAGCCGGCGACGGTCGATCTCGGCGGTCGCTTTCACCGTAATCGGATCGACGTCCGGAGCAGCCAGGTGAGCACCCTCGCGCCCGCTCTCTCCGGGCGGTGGGACCGAGACCGGCGCCACGAGACAACCTGGGACCGACTTCGGGAGCTCGAGCTCTCCGGACTGATATCCCACGAGTTCCCGCTCGAGGACGCCGGCGAGGCCTACGAGCGCCTCGAACATCGGCCGGAGTCGACGACCCAGGTGCTGTTGACGTACGGCTGACGGTCGTCAACCGTGATGGCGATCGGCCCGGGTTCCGACGGCAAGCGGAGGCGTTCCGGCACAGCAGTTTACGGGATCCGCGTCGTACGCTATCGCATGTACGCCGTCTCGGTCGACCGCTCGCTCGTCGCCCAGCACTACCTGACGGTTCCCGATCCGGGACCGGAAGGAGAACCCCACTCCCATCACTTTACCGTCGAGGCAACCTTCCGGGGTCCGGAACTGAACCGCTTTGCGTACCTCGTCGACATCGACGCGGTGACGGCCACGATGGACGCCGTCGCCGACCACTACCGGGACCGGCTGCTCAACGATCTGCCGGAGTTCGAGGACGTGAACCCGAGCGCCGAGCGGTTCGCCCGCGCGTTCGGCGACCGGCTGCTCGACGAGCTCGAGCCCGACGGTGCGACCGAGCTTCGGATCGAAATCGCCGAGGACGACGTCGCCCGCGTCGCCCACGAGCGGGCGCTGTAGATGGAGGTCGGACTCGTCGTTCCCGACGACCCGGAGACGACCTCCGGCGGATACCGGTACGATCGCCGGCTCATCGCCGAACTTCAGGCTCTGGGGGACGATGTCGAGGTAATCGTCCTCTCGGAGACGACCGGGGACGACCTCCGCTCCCGACTCGATCGTCGGTTCGACGTCCTCTTGCAGGACGAACTCTGCTACGACCGCCTCGCCGACTGCAGTTCGAGTCTCGAAGCGCCCGAGCTCGTCGTCTCGATCGTCCACAACCTCCAGTCCGACGATCCCTCGCTCGCGAGCCGGAAGCGAGAGCGGACCCGCGACCGAGAGGGTCGCTACCTCGAGACGGTCGACGCGGCCGTCTGTACGAGCGCCCACACTCGGGACCGGGTCGCCGAGCTGGCCGACCTGCCGACGACGGTCGCCCCACCCGCGGGTCGCCACGAGACGGTCCCGGTCGACCGTTCGGCGGTCGTCGCCCGCGCGAGAAGGGGCCCGCTGCGGATCGCGTTCGTCGGGAACCTCGTTCCGCGGAAGGGTCTCGAGGCGCTGGTCGAGGCGGTTTCCCGACTCGAGGGCAACTGGGAGCTAACGGTGGTCGGTGACGAGGCCGATCCCGAGTACGCGACGGGGATGCGCGAACGGGCCGCCGCGCTCGAGGTCGCTGACAGGATCGAGTTCGCGGGACGCGTCCCGGACGACGCCCTCGAGTCGATCTACGAGCGGAGCCACGTGCTCGCGGTCCCCTCCCGACACGAGGCGTTCGGCATGGTCTACCTCGAGGGTATGGAGTACGGAACGGTTCCCATCGCCAGCCGAAACGGAGGCGCGAGCGAGTTCGTCGCCGACGGCGAGAACGGCTTTCTCGTCGCGCCCGAAGCCCCCGATCGTCTCGCGGCCCGTCTCGAGGAACTCGCCGCCGACCGGGACCGGCTGGCGAGCCTCGGTGGCCGAGCGCTCGAGACTGCGGCCGCCCACCCCTGGTGGACCGAGACGGCGACGACGGTTCGGTCGTTCCTGCGACGCGGACTCGAGGAGGGGTTCGGATCACCCGCTGCCGAGAGCGGAGGGGCGAGCCCGTGACCGACCAGCGAACGTACCTCGAAGTAAAACGAACCGTCGACGACCGGGCGCTGAACCGACGGGTGCTCGAGCGCTTCGTCGCGGAACTCGACGCGCGCTCGAGTCCGGTGCGGATCGTCGAGATCGGCGCCGGGATCGGCACGATGATCGCCCGACTGGCGGCGTGGGATTGCCTTCCGGAGGAGGTCGCCTACCGCGCCGTCGATCGGGATGACGAAAGCATTCGGCGCGCACGCGAGCGCGTCCCCGAGTGGCTCGAGGGGGCGGGCTACGCGGTCGAACGACCCGAGGACGAGCGGGGAGAGACGACGCTGCTCGCCCGCTCCGACACTACTCGGATCGAGGTCACGCTCGAGGTCGCAGACGGGTTCGAGATCGAGGACCGGGCCGACGCCGTGATCGCGTCGGCGGTGCTTGACATCGTCGACCTCGAGCGGGCGATGCCGGCGATCGAGGGGCTGCTCGAGCCCGACGGCCTGCTGTACGCCCCGATCACGTTCGACGGCGGGACGACGTTCGCGCCGCGGGATCCGGTCGACGACCGGATCGAACGCCGCTACCACCACCACATGGACGCGGTGCGATCGGCGGGCGGAAGTCGAGTCGGGCGCGAGCTCCTGTGGCGGCTCCCCGATGCCGGGTGGTCGGTGCTCGAGGCCGGCGGTTCGGACTGGGTGGTTCGGCCCCGCGCCGAGGGTTCGGGGGCGAAGACGGGATATCCCGACGGGGAACGGACGTTCCTCGAGGGCCTGCTCGAGACGATCGATGGCGCACTCGCCGAGCTCGCGGGCAACGAGCTCGACTCCGAGCTTGTGGACCTCGTACCCGGCGAGCGACGGCGCTGGCTCGAGCGACGACGGAATGAACTCGAGCGCGAGGAGTTGGTGTTCGTCGCGCACAACCTGGACGTCCTCGCGCGTCCGCCCGAGTAACGGACGGAGCCGATGCTACGGTGCGTCCACGAAGAACCGCAAAACGAAATCCGAGCGACTTACGCCGACAGCGCGTCGTCGTACTCGCCGGCGTCGACCTTCTCCTTGAACTCGCGGGCGTCCTCGCCCTCGATGGTGACGCCCATCGAGGCGCAGGTGCCGACGACCTCCTTCGCGGCGTTTCGCGTGTCGTAAGCGAGCAGGTCGGGGTGTTTCTGCTCGGCGATCGTCTTCACCTGATCGATCGAGAGGTCGGCGACGAAGTCCTTCTGGGGTTCGCCGCTGCCGGTGTCGAAGCCGGCCTCGTCCTTGACCAGCGCGGCAGTCGGCGGGACGCCGACGTCGATCTCGAAGGAGCCGTCGTCGTCGTAGTCGACGGTGACGGGTACTTCAGTGCCGTCGAACGCTTCGGTCTGGTCGTTGATCTCCTGTACGACCGCCTGCACGTCGACGGGGGTCGGTCCGAGCTCGGGACCGAGCGGTGGGCCAGGGTTGGCCTGGCCACCCGGAACGAGCACTTCGATGGTTCCAGCCATACCCGTCACAACCCGTGCGCGAGTTTTAAGGATTGCTTTTTCGGGTAGTCGAGCCTGTCACCGACTGGCGCACGCTACTCGACGCTGTCGGCGCGCCACTGGGCGAACGACTCGAGGACGTGCGCCTCGTCGAACCGCTCGATACAGGGGACGTCGTAGGGATGCAGCTCCCGAACGCGGTCGACGAGGTCGGCGTAGGCGTCGTCGGTCGTCTTGGCGAGCAGCACTACTTCTTCGTCGCGGTGGACCTCCCCTTCCCACCGGTAGGTCGACGTCGTCGATAACTCGTTGACGCAGGCTGCCAGTCGTTCCTCGAGCAGCGTTTCGGCGATCCGTTCGGCCGCCTCGGGCGGTGCCGTGACGTAGACGGTCGGCATGCTCGTGAGTACGTCGGTGACGGACAAAAGCATGATCGATCGGCGATCTGGCTGGTCGAGGGCGGTCGAGACGCCCTCAGCTGTCGCCGTTTCCGACGACCGGATTGAACGTTCCGGTGATATCCCACTCGTGAATACAGTGGGGGTTGCCGACCCGTTTCTCCCCGTCTTCGAGAACCAGCTGCCACGCTCCGAGGTCTTCGTCCCATCGTTCTGCTCGTTCGCACGACTCGCATACTCGCATCGTCGGTTTCCGTACCTGTGCGTTCATTACCAGGTGTGCGAACTCGACGCACATAACGGTGTCTCTGCGCGGCAATTGCTGCCACTTGCTTCGAACTCGGACGGTACCGACGCCGTGACGGTACGAGCCCCGTAACTATACGTCTGAGCAGGGTTAACACGGGACAGTGAGAGCGGGTCGCGAACAGCCGCGGCTCGAGGTCGCAGTTATCGAAAAATTGTAATTCGAGCGTCGTCAGCAGGCGGTGGCTGCCTTCTCGTCGTCCGCATTAACGGGCTCCTCGAGGTCGTCGTTCTCGTCGATCGGCTCCTCTACGGGCTCTTCATCCGCCGGTTCCTCTGCGGGCTCTTCCTCAACCGGCTCCTCCTCAACCGGCTCCTCCTCTACAGGCTCTTCCTCAACCGGCTCCTCCTCGAGTTCGCCGGCGTCGACGATCATGACGACGATGGTCGCCTGTTCGATCGTCACCTGTAGCACGTCCTCGTCGGGCGCATCGACGGGTTCGTCATCGACATCGTTCTCGTCGGTCGGTTCCTCTACAGGCTCTTCATCCGCCGGTTCCTCCGGGTCGACCGGTTCTTCGGGCTCAGCCGGTTCCTCTACGGGTTCTTCCTCGGCTTCGTCGTTCTCGTAGTCGTCAGCCTCGTCGTTAGCTTCATCGACCGGTTCATCCTCCACCGGTGCGTCCTGGTGGACGCCGAGGTCAACGATGGTCGCCTGTTCGATGGTTACCTCGATCGTTCCCTGGTAGACGAACATGCCGTCGTCCTCGTCGACGCCGTTATCATCGACGGGTTCGTCGTCAGCGTAGTCGTCGTCGACGCCGTTGTCCTCGAGTTCGTCTTCTTCGTCGATATCGTTCTCGTAGTCGTCGGCTTCGTCGTTCTCGTAATCGTCAGCCTCGTCGTTGTCGTCAGCGTAGTCGTCGTCGACGCCGTTGTCCTCGAGTTCGTCGTCTTCGACATCGTTCTCGTCGGCGTAGTCGTTCTCGATGTCGTTCTCGTCGATCTCGTCGGGGAGGTCGTCGACGTCTTCGACGATAACGAAGATGGTCGCCTGATCGATCGTCACCTGCTGGTCGTCAGGTGCGTCGGCGGGGTCATCCTCGAGTTCGTCTTCTTCGTCGACACCGTTGTCGTAGTCGTCAGCCTCGTCGTTGTCGTAGTCGTCAGCCTCGTCGTTGTCGTAGTCGTCAGCCTCGTCGTTGTCGTAGTCGTCAGCCTCGTCGTTGTCGTAGTCGTCAGCCTCGTCAGCCGGTTCGTCCTCGAGTTCGTCCTCCTCATCGACCGGTTCCTCATCGACCGGATCCATTGCCGGCTCCTCCTCGAGGAGGACGAGCGCGGTCGCCTGGCCGATCGAGATCTCCTGGGCGTCGTCGATGTCGTTCTCGTCGACGCCGTTCTCTTCGAGATCGTTCTCGTCGATACCGTTGTCCTCGAGGTCGTTCTCGTCAATAGCATCGTTTTCATCGACCTCGTCGTCCGCGTAGTCGTCCTCGTCGATGGCGTCGTTCTCTTCGTCGGTCTCGTCGACGTCCTCATCGAGTTCGTCCTCCTCGTCAACCGGCTCCTCCTCGAGTTCGTCGGCATCCTCGATCAGGACGAAAACGGTCGCCTGTTCGATCGTCACCTGTAACGCTCCGTCGTCAGGCGCATCTGTCGGTTCTTCGTCGGCTTCGTCGTTCTCGTAGTCGTCGACGCTGGTTACAGCGGGACCCGCTGCAACGGCTGCGGCTCCGCCCGAGCCCAGCACCATCAGCGCGACAACTACGACGAGTATGTTACGTACGCTCATGTCCCGCGTTCGTGATACGGGGAGTCGTAGCGCTTAAACTGGGACTGCCATTTCAGTGATAAATATTCCGTTCCGCCGGGTAACCCAGGCGCTATTGGCCACTGGCCGTAGAAAATACCAATTACGTTTACCTTTCCCGACCGACCGAATTTGGATGATGGTGTCGCGACGAGCCGTCGAACGGCATCCCTAGTGTCTTCTTGCCGACGGCTCTGGTACGCCTCTCAGATCTTGTTTCCTTCATCGGTTCACGTCGATCAGTATTGATACAGATACCGAATCCTGAACGATAATGCGACGCTCAGTACACCGACTCGAGGATCTCCGTGCGGAGTTTGTCGAACTGGGCGAGGTAGTCCCGTCGCTCCCGCCGTAGCTCCGCGAGGGCTGACTCGTAGTCGTCGACGTAGTCGGGGACGTAGTAGTCCTCGACGTCGATGCCGGGGACCGACTCGGGAATCGTTAGCCCGGTCGCGTCGTCGTCAGTCCACTCGACGGTTCCGCGGGCGGTTTCGGTGAGGATCGTCACCGACTCGGTGACGCCGACATCCTTCGCGTCGTCGCCGAGATATCCCGTGTTGAGCAGGTAGCAGTCGACCTCGAGCGCCTCGATGAGGTCCTTGAACAGGTTCCCCTCCTCGCCCTCGGGACCGACGATGAAGGGGTTCGTCCCGACGACGCGGATCGACTCGCCGGCCCGCGATGGATCGCCGGCGCTGGTTTCGATCGACTCGCCGAGCATGAACGCCGCGGCGGCCTGGGCGGTCGAGAGCTTCGAGACCGGCGGCATCAGCGGGTTCCGAGTGATGAAGAAGACCTGGTCGACCCGGTCGAGGTCGATCTCGTCGGCCGCACTCGAGAGCTCGTCGCGCTGGACGGTCGCGCGTGCGTTGGTCGTGTACCGAGGCTCGTCGAAGTCGACCGTCCCGTTGTCGTCGACGGCGACGTTCTCGAGAATCGCCGACTCGTCGGTCGCGGCGTCGTAGAGGGCGGGCTGTTCGTCCTCGCCGAGTCCGATCGTCTTGATGAACAGTCCCTTCCCCTCGCTGCCGGGAACCGTCCCGTCGGGCAACAGCGCGCAGACGTCGTCCTGGAGCATGGTCGCGCCCTCCTCGCCCTCGAGCCAGCAGCCGTGGGCGGTCAGCGTCGACTTGCCGGTCGCCGACAGTCCCATGAAGAGCTGGCCGACGTCGCGCAGGTCGCCGTCGGCGTCGCGAACGCGGACATGTTTGCTCCCGGCGTGGAGCCCGAGTCCACCCTGCTGTTTGATCCGGTACATGAACAGCCGGAGGAACGATTTCTTGGCCTCGCCGGTGTAGTCGCTACCCAGCACCGCGGTGAACCCCTCGTCGGGCAGGATCCGAATCGCGGTCTCGTCGTGGTCGGGTAGCTGTACCGTCTGGAGGTCCGGCTCGCGGCCGTCGCTGGGTTCGAACAGGCTCGCCCAGGCGAACGCGATCCGAGCGTGTTCGACGGGGACGTAGAGCCGACAGCAGAACGTCGCCTCCGGGTGACGTCCCATCAGGCGGTCCACACAGAGCAGCTCGCGGGTTTCGGTGGCCTCGACGGCGGTCTCGACCAGGTCGTGGTCGCGCTCGCCGAACGCGTGATCGACGGCGTTTTTCGTTCGATCGGAACTCCGCGAGCGAACGTCGCTGACGTACGACGGCGAGCCGAACTCCGTCGTCGTCTCCTCGTGTTCGGCGAGCTCGCGCAGCTCCTCGAGCGACGGATCGTACCGGACGTTCGATGCGGTCGCTGGGTCGGGAAGCGCTCGGCTCGGCGGACGCGGCTCCGCCCCGGTTTCGGACATACGGTTCGGTCATCATCTTCCTTATGTATAAACATGGTGGCCTTTGATTCGAGCGTGTCAGTTTCTATCGTACGACTGAGAGAGATAGGCCAAACCTACGTATTACTGGCCGAGGTGCCGAATACCGCACGGTCGGATAGTAGTAACATATCATACAACTATGGAAGTAAACTCGCCTAAGAAGTAATTCTAATTCGGTTTCGAACGAGGGTACTCCTGTAGAGACGAGAGTGACAGCTTAGCGAAATAGCGATCGAAGAAGCTCGTCGGTCGCGATCCAGTTCCAGTTCGTTGCCGTCCGGCTACTCCTCGAGGATCCCGTCGTCCTCGACGTTTGGCGCGCCGACGACCAGCACTCGGCTCTCCTCGGCGGCTCTGAGCTGTCGCCACGACTCCGGCGGGACGACGAGCACCTCGCCGGGGGTGAGTTTGACGACGTCGCGTCGGTCCTCGCGTTCGATCGTAACGTCGACGGTCCCCTCGAGGACGACGTACAGCTCCTCCTGTTCGTCCTGACGGTGGTAGGCGTTCTCCTCGCCTTTCCGGTAGTGCCAGACGCTCGGCCGCATCCGCTCGGTGCCGAGTTCGGACCCCACGTCGAGCAGCGTCGGCGCCTCTCCGTCGAACTCGCGAGTGTCGGCGTTCTCGGGATCGATCAACGAGTACATGATCGCCGGTTCGAGGACCGAACGCAAAAAACCGATGCCGGCGGGGACGTGTTCCCGTGTCGCTCCCCCAGCATCGCCCTGCAGAGGGGGTCGGCATCCGAACTCGAGTAGCGACCACGTTACCAATATTCTCTCGGGTCGAAGGTCGAGTATGGACCCGTACTTCCCCAGTCCGAACCCACCCTGCGCCCCGAAACCCTGCCAGCGGTGTGGGACGCGCGTCGACGGCGACGAGACGGAGGGCTGGTGGCTCGAGCGCCGACAGTGGCAGGGGCCGAACTACTACCAGCTGCTGTGTCTCTCCTGTTGTGTCGTCGTGATGAACGAGGAGCCGATCCACCCCGACGTCGGCCACGAAGCTGACGCTCGAGACGCTCTCTACGACTGATCGGAACCGACGGGAGTGGGGGAACCGGGAAGTACCGGCGGCACTAATTCCCGCCATGGGTTTTCACACGTTTCCGCTCGAACGCGCCGACGAACTCGAGGATCCCTCGCGATACCGGTACTGCTCGCGCGAGGAGCTGCTCGAACTCCTTGCGCCGACCGCCGAAGACGTCGTCGCCGATCTGGGTTCGGGAACCGGGTTCTACACCGACGACGTCGCGCCGTTCGCCGGAACGGTGTACGCGGTCGACGTCCAGTCGGCGATGCACGACCGGTACCGGGAGAAGGGCACGCCCGAGAACGTCGAGTTCGTGACCAGCGAGGTGTCGACGCTGCCGTTCGCCGAGGACGAACTCGACGGAGCGTTCTCGACGATGACCCACCACGAGTACGCGACCCCGCCAGGATCGGCGTCGCCGGACGACGCGCTCGAGGAACTCGCGCGGGTCCTCCGGCCCGGCGGTCGGCTCGTCACGGTCGACTGGTCCGGCGATGGGGACGGCGAGGACGGTCCCGCTCTCGAGGAGCGGTTCTCGCTTGAGGAAGCCGTCGACGGGCTCGAGGCGGCCGGCTTCGAGGTCGAAACCGCTCGAGGGCGTCCCGAGACGTTCGCGCTGGTCGCGGTCCGGTGACGGAGAGGTTAGACATTCGGTCAGAACTATGCCTTCTTCCCTGGATATGAAGGCATCACAATTCCCTTGGACAACACATACAGAGCACTTTTCCGCTCCGAGACGACTTTTCGTCCGCATGGGTATCGATCCATACACGCCGACGGAACCGTCCTACGAATGCCCTGGGTGCGGGTACAGAGGCGATACGGATTCGGGGCTGCTCTGCCCTGACTGCGGTGGGCAGCTCAGAAACATCGCCGTCGCTCGAGAGTAGCCCTTCGTCACTTCGAGGCACAGACCGTCGGGTTACAGCAAACCGTCTCAGTCGAAATCCGGCAGATCCTCGGGAGGTTCGTACTCGGCCTCCCAGTCGATGTACTCCTCTTTGAGGATCACCGAGACGATCTGGCCGAACTCGGTCAGTTCGGCGTTGATCGCCGAGACGGTGCCCCAGGTGTCGAGTTCGGGGTGGTACTCCCGCTCCTGCCAGTCCTCGGGGATACCGGGAGCGTGGTAGCCGACCCGGTCGGCGAAGTCGTCCCAGAAGAAGTCGAACTCGGCGAAGAGGTCGAGATCCCGGGCGATCCCGTACTCACGGTCGTCGAGATCGGTATCCTCGCGCCACTCCGCGAACGCTTCCTCCCAGGCGCCCTCGCGGAGAAAGTCCTGTAGCTCCTCTCGTCGGTAATCGATCTCGGTCGGATCCTCGGCGCTGATCGTCGCGTCGTCGTACTCGTTCGGATCGACGAACGACAGCTCCGGCGGCTCCGGCGGATCGACCTCGAGTGCCATAGCCGCCAGTACGGCTGGTCGTCGGATAAGGATTCCCACAGCGGATAGGATGCCGGTTTCCGGAGCGGCCCCCTGGACGGCTACACCCGCTCAGGGAAACCGATACAGCCAGCCCGTCTCAGACGATTCCGAGCGCGGAGAAGCCGGCGACCGAAGCGCCCGTCAGCACGACGGTCCAGACGGCGATTCCGGCGGTCATCCAGGTCGCGACGAGCCGACCTCGGCTGCCGGCGAGCAGGGCCACGAGAGCGGCGATGTGGACTCCGGTCATTACCGGACCGGCAAGGGAGACGCCGGGGAGCCCGTATCGATCCCAGAGCCGACGGGCTCGTGCGTAGCGATCGCTGGGCTCGTCGTTCTCGGTACGGCTCTGCCACCACGCCAGCAGCCGTCGGTAGCTCAGGATCAGCGCGTACACCGAACCGACGTTGCCGGTGAAGGCGACGACGGCCGTCATCACCGGGTTCAGCCCGAGTCCGATCGCGACCGGAACGACGACGAGGATCTCGACCACCGGGATCGCCGCGAACAGGAACACGAGCGCGTACTGGACGATACCCGTCGCTTCCTCGAGGGCGGTCCCGACGTCGACGAGCAGCGGTGTGAGCGACATCAGAACGTCTCTCGTCGAAGTAGGCCACGTGCTGATGAAATACCTGCCGTTGTAGTGACAACCGAAACGTCCACACGCTCGCACAGCTGACGGCTCCCCCGTTCTCTGGCCGCGATGTCGCGGTTCTCGCTCACCTCGTGTTCGCGGGTCGCGTTCGCTCCCCGTCTGCTCGCGGGCGTCTAGCGCCCGCTCGCATTACAGCTCCCATATCCGAACACTCAACCCCGCCCTCACCGTACGCCCGGTGATGACAGGCTACGAGGCGGCGATCCTCGACGTCGATGGGACGATCGTTCGGGGGGAGCAGCTCCTTCCGGGCGCGACCGACGGGCTGGCGGCCCTCGACCGGGCCGGCTGCGACCGGTTACTGTTCTCGAACAACCCGACGCGGGGCAGCGCCCACTACCGGGAGAAACTCGAGCCCCACGGAATCGCGGTCGAACCCGAGAACGTCCTGACGTCGGCAACGGTCTCGGCGGAGTATCTCGCCGCGACCCACCCCGACGCGACGGTGTACCTGGTCGGTGACGACCGTCTCGAGTCGATCCTGGCCGACGCGAACGTCGCGCTCGCCGATGACCCCGAGTCGGCGGACGTCGTCGTCGGCTCGTTCGACAGCGACTTCTCCTACGGGACGCTGTGGGAGTCGCTGCGGGCCCTCGAGAACGGAACCGAGTTCTACGGGACCGACCCCGATACGACGATCCCGGTCGACGACGGGCTGATGCCGGGTTCGGGAGCGATCCTCGCGGCGATGGGCGCCGTCGCCGGCCGCGAACCCGACGCGATCCTTGGCAAGCCCTCGAGCGTCGCGGCCGAGGCGGCGATCGATCGGCTCGGCGTCGACCCGGCGGACGTGCTCGTCGTGGGGGACCGTCTCGACACCGACATCGAACTTGGCAACCGTGCTGGGATGGAGACCGCGCTCGTGCTCACCGGGATCACCGACGAGACGACCGTCGAGTCTGCGACCGTCGAACCAGACCACGTTCTCGATTCGCTGGCCGACGTCGAACGATTGCTGTAGCCTACTCCTCCGGCGTCTCGAGGAGCTTCGCGACCGTGACGAACGCATCGAACTCTGGAGGAGAGCCGTTGATCTGGACGAGGTTTCGGGACGGGTCGTACTGGATGAACTCCACCTCGGCCGATTTCGGGAGGTGGACGTGTTGCAGCTCCAGCGCGATCTCGTCGACGGAATCGAGCTCGGGAGCCGTTCCTTCGTCTTCCCACTTCTCGACCGTCTCGACGAGTTCGTCGACCGAGACGGGACCGTTCCGTTCGTAGAGATAGTACAGTGCGTACCTGCGGCGCTCCTCTCGCAGAAGCTCGAAGACCGTCTCCAGCTCGACCATGGGAGCGGTTGGCGCAGTAGCGGTTTAGCTCTTGTCGCTATTTCCGTCGGTTTCTCCCTCGAGCGCGTCCCAACGGAGCCGTTCCCCCGCCTCGCTGTCGACGGTCAGCTCCGGGACGGTCGTCGGCCGGTTCTCGTCGTCGATCGCGACGTAGACGAAGTACGACTCGGTGGTCTTCTCGCGGTCGCGGGTTCGCAGATCCTCGCGCTCGGTGATCAGACGCACCTTCACGCTCGAGGTGCCGGCATCGTAGACGTAGGCTGTGATGTAGGCGGTGTCGCCGACCGGAATCGGTCGTTCGAAGTCCATCCGGTCGACCCGGGCGGTGACGCAGGTTTCGCCAGAAAAGCGCATCGCCGACATCGCGCCCACCTCGTCCATCCACTTCATCACGTTACCCCCGTGGGCGACCGCGAGCATGTTCGCGTGGTTGGGCTGGACCATCTCACGGTTCTCGATCAGCGTCTCCAGTAGATCGGTCATCGAGAGGGAGTTGCCCGCGTCCGCAGTTAGGGGTACCGGGACTCCATTGCTGGCCGTGAACACGTCCCGTTCGAGCCTTCGATACTGGTAAAAGTCGGCGACGAGTTGGCACTCCTAATGAGTGATGCAGGCGACGCCGACGTTCCGGAGCCCCCTACCCCGGATGAGGGGCGGGGCTCCGTCGACGTCCTCGGGACCGCCCACGTCTCGAAGGCGAGCGTCGACGAGGTCCACGAGACCGTCGACGAGCGGAAGCCGGACGTCGTTGCCGTCGAACTCGACGAGAACCGGTACCGCCAGATGCAGGGCGGCGCTCCGGACGATATCGAAGCGAAGGATCTGCTCTCGGGCAACACCGTCTTTCAGTTTCTGGCCTACTGGATGCTCTCGTACGTCCAGTCGCGACTCGGCAGCCGGTTCGACATCGAGCCCGGCGCGGACATGCGGGCCGCGATCGAGGCCGCCGAGCGAAACGCCAGCGGCGTTGCGCTGGTCGATCGGGACATCCAGATCACGATCCAGCGGTTCTGGACGCGGCTGTCGTTCGCCGAGAAGCTCAAGATGGTCGGCGGGCTCGCGCTCGGCGTCACCGATCCCCGGACGATCGGGCTCACCTTCGGCGCGGCGCTCGGCGCCTTTCTCGGACTCGTCTTCGGCGCCTTTCTCGCCCCGGCGTTCGGCCTCGGTGACCTGCTCGCCCTGGGGATCACCGATCCCGCGACCCTGCAGTACGTCGGCGCTGGCGGGGTCGGGATCGTCGGCGGACTACTCGTCGGACTGATCTTCCTGCCTTCCCTCGAGTCGGCCGGCCGCTCCGCCGGCGGGCTCGTCAGCGGGTTCTCGCTGCGCTTGCTCGCCGGGGCCGTCCTCGGGGTCGTCGGCTGTCTCGCGCTGGTCGCGACGGGAACCGGGATCGGCCCGTTCTCCCCGGGGAGCTTCGAGAACTGGGGCGGGTACGCCGTCCGGGGCGGCGTCGGCGCCCTGGCGGGGCTGGGGATCGGCGTCTCGGTCGGCGCCGCCGTCGGCTTCGTCCTCGACGGGCTCGCCGAGGACACCGAGGAGCTAGACGAGATCGACATCGAGGAGATGACCGACGGCGACGTCGTCGCCGCGATGATGGAGGAGTTCCGCCGGTTCAGTCCCCGCGGGGCCGAGGCCCTGATCGACGAGCGCGACGCCTACATCGCCCACAAGCTCCACGGGCTCCGCGAGCAGGGGTACCACGTGGTCGCCGTCGTCGGCGCGGGCCACAAGGCCGGCATCGAGCGCTACCTCGAGAACCCCCGAGAGCTGCCGCCGATGGAGTCGCTGACCGGTACCGCGTCGGGCCGGCGGTTCTCGCCGGTGAAGATCGTCGGCTACCTGGTGATGTTCGCCTTCGTCGGCTTCTTCTTCCTGCTGATCATGGCTGGGGTCCAGAACACGTTCCTGCTCCAGCTGTTCCTGGCGTGGTTCGCGTTCAACGGGATCTTCGCGTTCGCGCTGGCCCGGCTGGCCGGCGCCCGCTGGATCAGCGCCGGCGTCGGCGGGTCGGTCGCCTGGCTCACGAGTATCAACCCGCTGCTGGCGCCGGGCTGGTTCGCCGGCTACGTCGAGCTCAAGTACCGTCCGGTCAACGTCCGGGACGTCCAGCAGCTCAACGAGATCATCGGCGACGCCGACCGTCCGATGGGCGAGGCCGTCGAGGAGATGTTCGACGTCCCGCTGTTCCGGCTGATCATGATCGTCGCGCTGACGAACATCGGGAGCATGATCGCCACGTTCCTGTTCTTCATCGTCGTCATCCCGTGGCTCGCACCCGAGATCGGCGGCGTCGATGCCCTGATGAACGAGCTGATTCGGGGCGCCGAGAACAGCCTCGATCTCATCCGCGGGGTGGTGACGTGAGCTACTCGAGTCGGACGTCCGAGCTGACGTTCAGCGACAAGGAACTGTTCGACCTCGCCGTGGCGTGGGTCGCCCTGAGCGTCGCGTTCGCGCTGTTGCTGGCGCCGATCCACCGCTTCGACATCGAACTCGGCTGGTTCCTCACGATGATCGGGTTGAGCTTCGTCACCGTCGGCGTCGCCTTCCTGCTGCACGAGCTCGCCCACAAGGTCGTCGCGATCGAGCACGGCCAGACCGCGGAGTTTCGCGCCGACTACCAGATGCTATTTTTAGCGATCATGAGCGCCCTGATCGGCTTCCTCTTCGCCGCGCCGGGTGCAGTCTACCACCGCGGCCGGATCACGGTCCGGGAGAACGGCCTCATCGCGCTCGCGGGACCGGTGACCAACCACCTGCTCGCGCTGTTGTTCCTCCCACTGATGCTGTTTCCGGGCATCATCGGACTGGTTGGCCATCTCGGCGTGTTGATCAACCTCTTCCTGGCCGCGTTCAACATGATCCCGTTCGGGCCGCTGGACGGGAAGTCGGTCCTCGAGTGGCACAAGCCGATCTTCGGGGCCGTCTTCGGGCTGAGCCTGTTGTTGTTGGCGGGCTTTTACGTCGTCTTCGGCTTTCCGGCGCTGTTCGGATAAGCCCCTTCCTTTCCGGGGACCGGTGATCTTTTGCTCGCCCCACGCAGTCGTTGAGCCATGACGGACCACGACGAGGACGGGAGCGAGGGGGACGAACTCACCTACGCCGACACCGGCGTCGACATCGAGGCCAGCGAGGACGCGACGGCGGCCTTGCTCGAGGCCTTTGGCAGCGACCTGACGACCGAGTACGCCGGTCTGCTGGACATCGGCGATCGGTACCTCGCGCTGGCGACCGACGGCGTCGGCACCAAGCTGCTCGTCGCCGAAGCGATCGAGGACTTCTCGACGATCGGAATCGACTGCATCGCGATGAACGTCAACGACCTGGTCGCGGCGGGAGTTGAGCCCGTCGCCTTCGTCGACTACCTCGCGATCGACGAGCCCGACGACGAGCTCACGAACGAGATCGGCGAGGGGCTCGCGGTGGGCCTCGAGCAGGCTGACCTCACGCTGCTCGGCGGCGAGACGGCCGTGATGCCCGAGGTCGTCACGGGCTTTGACCTCGCAGGGACCTGCGCCGGCCTCGCCGGAAAGGACGAGATCTTCGACGGCGAAGCGCAGGTCGGCGACGCGCTCGTCGGCTTCCCCTCGAACGGGATTCACTCGAACGGGCTGACGCTGGCTCGAGAGGCCGTCACCCGCGACCACGAGTACGCGGAGCCGTTCCCGCTAAACCCCGAGGTATCGATCGGCAAGGAGCTGCTGCGGCCGACCCGGATCTACACCGACCTGCTCGAGCCGATGCATGACCACGACGTCCGCGCGGCGGCCCACGTCACCGGCGGCGGCTGGACCAACCTCTCGCGGATGGGCGAGCGCCGGTACGTGATCGACGATCCGCTGCCGGCCCAGCCGATCTTCGAGTTCGTCCAGGAGGAAGGAGCGGTCTCCGACGAGGAGATGCACCGCACGTTCAACATGGGGACCGGGTTCGTCGTCGCGCTCCACGAAGAGCGAGCCGAGTCGCTGATCGCTGAAACCGACGGGAAGCTCATCGGACGCGTTGAGGAGGGCGACGCCGTCGAGATCCGCGGCCTCTCGCTGTCCTGAACGCAACCGCTCTCGAGGGGGCAGTTCGAGGCTCGAGGCCTCGGGCCGACCGTGATACGATCGCGTCGACCGTTCAGACCGCCTGTACTGGAATCTCGGTCTGGCGAACGACCCGTTCGGTGACGCTGCCAAGCGGCGTTCGACGATCGTTGGTCGCCCCTCGTCGTCCCATCACGATCAGGTCGGCGTCGTCCCGCTCCGCGTAGCCGATGATCTCCTCCCAGGGGAGTCCGCGGCAACACTCACACTCCGCTTCGAGACCGACCTCGCGGGCGCGGTCGGCGATTCCCTCGAGCATCTCGACGGCCTCGTCCTCGATTTTCTCGTGTTCGGCCTCGACGCTGCCGAGCGCCGGCGGTCGTCCGTGACGCCGTTCGTCGACGACGTAGAGACACACTACCGACGCGTCGTACTGCTCGGCGAGGTTCAGCCCGTGATCGACGCCACGGGACGCCTGTTCGCTACCATCTGTCGGGACGAGGATCGTATCGTACATCTTCGTTCACCCATGTGTTACTTCGACGTCCTGTCTGGTAAAGACTGACAACGGTTCTCAGCGAGAGGGAATCCCCTCACCGGTCGGCTTCGCTCACACCCTGCTGTGACTCGATCGCCTACCCGGTCGCCGCTCGGATCGCGTCGTACTCCTCGTCGCTGTAGGCGATGAGCCAGACCTCCTCGAGCGAGTCGGGGTCGTAGCCGCCGATCTCCCCGCCGATAACCCCGGCGCCGTCCTCGAGGTCGAAGCCGGCGACGCCGCAGCCGAGCGCCGGCAGCACGAGCGACCGACAGCCCAGCTCGTCGGCCGTCTCGAGGGCGTTGCGGGTCGCCTCGCGGATGCTCTCTTCGCTCGCCCGTCCCTCGCCGTAGTGGGGCATCGCCGCGGCGTGAACGACGTAGTCGGCGTCGAGATCGTAGGCGTCGGTCGCGACGGCCTCTCCGAGGTCGATCGGCCCTTTCTCGGTGGCCGCCTCGTTGAGTTCCTCGCCGGCCCCGCGCCGGAGCGCGCCGGCGACGCCCGACCCCATCTCGAGGCTCGTGCCGGCGGCGTTGACGAGCGCGTCGGCGGACTGTTCGGCGATGTCACCCTGAACGACGTCGAACTCCATACGCGCGCTTACGACGGTATCGGGCTTGAAAGTACGCCCGACCGGGAGAACGCTCCTCGAGGTGTCATCGTCCCCACGGTCTTAGGTCGACCAAAACCTTTTATATTTAGGTCTACCTAATCCCTCGTAATGGACGTACCCGCCCGCAGGGAGGAGACGGATACCGAGGAACCGACCGAAGAGCCGCCCGCAGTCGTTTCCAGTCACGAACCCCGCCCAGGCAAGCTCGTAATCACCGAACGCGACAACAAAGAGGGCTGGATCGCGACCGACTGCGCCGTCGACCTCGAACCGTAACGGCTCCGACTCTCTCGTCGACCGAGCTGTCGAGAGCGGGCTCTCTCCTTCTGACGGGCGCAAAAAGCAAAAGTGAACGCGAGTACCGTCGCCGTTCCGTCGTTCGGCCGTTACTTCGTCGCCTCTTCGAGCACGAGGGTGTCGTCCTCGAGGTAGTGCTCGAAGTGGTGACCGTCGTCCTCCAGGGTCACGAGAATCTCGCGGAGGATCTCGGCGGTCGCGTAGTCGCCGAGGTTCTCGGCGAGTTCGATGCTGTCGCGCATCGACTCGATGATGTCGCCGTACATCTCGAGGTCGTTCTGGAACATCGTGCGGACGTCGTAGACGTCCTCGCCTTCGAACTCGACGGTCGCACGGGCTTCCTGGTTCGACGGCCCGGAGACGGGAACGCCGCCCAGCGCCTGGGCGCGCTCGGCGATGACGTCGGCACCTTCCTCGACGTGTTCGTACGCCTCCTCGAGGAACTCGTGGAGCGGGAGGAACTCCGCACCCTCGACGACCCAGTGGTGTTTTTTGAGCTGGTGGTACAGTACGTACGCGTTCGCCAGCTCCGTGTTCAGCGCCTCGACGACCTGCTCGGCCTTCTCCTGGTCGAGCCGAAGCTCGTTCTCCTCGACGACATCTGCCTGCTGACGGACGGTCTTCTGGGTGCTCATCGTACTACAGGATACAGTCGCCTCGCTCTTAAAGCTTACCCATGCAAAAATATTTTTTGTGATTGTGGAAAGATAACTTCCCAGTTTCCCCTCCATACGGAGGGTCCGGGCGGCTCGGATCGGGCCGGTGGGGATGCTCGAGGCCCCTACGCACACCGCAGGCAGTCAGTGCAAGCGGGTGATCTTTCACCCCTCGAGCGGATTCGTACCGTATGTCCGGCGATACCCAGGGTGCTGTCCCGTTTGCGAAATCGGTCGTAACGGGGATTCAGGAGAAAAACGTTCCGTTCATGGCCGCGAGCATCGCGTACCACGCGTTCATCTCGTTGATTCCGTTGCTCGTCTTGCTGTTCTTTCTCGTCTCGCTGCTCGGGGACGAACAGCTCGCGGCCGACGTCGCCGCGACGACCGAGGACGTCCTCCCCGAGAGCGGCCAGATCATGCTCGAGGACGCCCTCACGGAGTCGCCGGCGACGGCCGGCGCGTCGATCATCGGGCTCGTCACGCTCGTCTGGGGATCGCTGAAGATCTTCCGTGGGATCGACACCGCGTTCTCCGAGATCTACGGAACGACCGCGGAGAGCTCCCTGCTCGGTGAGGTTCGTGACGGGATCATCGTCCTCGGTGCGATCACCCTGGCGCTGGTGGCCGCGTCGGCGGCGACGATCGCCTTCGCGATCCTGCCGGACGTGCCGTTTCTCGGGCTGATAAACCCGCTCCTGTTGATCGTGGGGCTCTCGATCGCGTTCATGCCGATGTACTACTTTTTCCCCAAAATGGAGGTCACTGTCCGCGAGATCCTTCCCGGGGTCGTCGTCGCCGCGGTCGGCTGGGCCGCGCTCCAGTCGCTGTTCCAGGTGTACGTCTCGCTGGCGGCCGACTCCGAGTCGGCGGGTGCGATCGGTGCCATCCTCCTGTTGCTCACCTGGCTGTACTTCGGGGGCATGATCCTGCTCGTGGGCGCCGTCGTCAACGCGACCCGATCGGACGAGGTCGCACTCGCCGAAGACGACGACGAGCTCACCGTCCAGAAGCGGAAGTTCGACCGGAGTCGGCGCACCAACGAGCGCCTCCGTTCGGAACTCGAGGAGCTCCGCCGCGAACGAACCAAGCTTCGCCAGGACCTCGAGGCCCACCGGAGCCGACGGTACGACCTCGAGGATCGGGTCGACGTCCTCGAGGACCGGACTCGAACCCTCGAGGACGAGAACGAACGGCTCCGGGCGGAACTCGAGGTGCGCGAGGAGCCCGAGTGGAAGCAGGCGGTTCGGGCGGCGGCGTCCCAAGTCGAGACGATCAACGTCGGCACGGTTCGCGACCGACGACGGTAGCACGCGAAAGTCGTGAGAGCTTAGTGGGAGCCCGTGGCAGTGACGGTCGTGTCTCACCCCGTCCGGGCGACCCGACGCCGGATCCAGCGCGAGTGGGGAGCCGTCGTCGAGGGCGTCGACGACTGTGCGGATCTGGTCGCCGAGCCCTGGGATACCTCCCGGACGACGAACGCCGATCGGGTCGTCGTCCCACTGCGAGCGGCCCTCGAGTCGGCCGGCCTGCTCGAGCAGCTGTCGGCCCTGCTGGTCGACGCCGTCGACGCGACCGGCTGCGAGCTCGGCGCGAGCCCGGTTCCCGCCCCGCCGTACGTCACTGTCACCAGTCGGGGACCGATCCTCCGGGCGACGATCGATCCCGGACGCCTCGTGATCCGGTTCGACGCGTTCGAGGTCGTCCGCGACCCGGGTCCCGCCTACCGACGGCTCGACGGCGTCCGCCTCGATGTCTCGCTCGAGTAGCGGGTCCCCGTCCGACGACTTTTTGTCGCGCGTCTCGGTGGTGTAGCGCATGCATCCGCGCGCAGCGACGTTCGCCGAACGGGCCCACGAGGATTACGGGTTCGAGCCCGATGTCGAGGAGTTTCCGGAAGGGACGAAGACTGCGGAGGACGCGGCCGACGCCGTCGGTTGCGACGTCGCCCAGATCGCCAGCTCGCTGGCCTTCGACGTCGGCGGCTCGCTGGTCGTCTGCGTCACCAGCGGCGCAAACCGCGTCGACGAGTCGGCTCTTGGCGCCGTTTCCGACGCGTCAGCCGGGGACGTCGAGATGGCCGACCCCGGTCGGATCAGGGAGACCCTCGGCTGGTCGATCGGCGGCGTTCCGCCCTTTTGTCACGACCGGGAGGTTCCCGTCGTGATCGACGAAACGCTGCTCGAGTTCGACACCGTCTGGGCGGCAGCGGGGACGCCGACAGCGGTCTTCCCGATCGATCCCGACCGACTGTGCCGGTACGCCGACGCCGAGCCGGCTGCCGTCGCCGACTGAGACGGTCTCCCGTTCGCCATCTCCGAAGCGATCCCGAGCCGCCTGCAGCCACTCCGGGCGCTCGTCATTTCAGCGGAGCGTACGAACCGTCCGGAGCCGCCGTCGCCGTACCCGAAAGCACTTGAGTTGGTGGTAATTCAGACATCTAGTAATGAATCCGGATTCGTCGCCAGCTGATCGGCCCCTCGATCACCCCCGCCGAGACGCCACGAGCGATGGCGACTGAACGGACCCGGCGAGCGGTGCTCGCGGCGTCCGGCTCTCTCGCGACGCTCGGACTCGCCGGCTGTTTCGGCGACGACGACGGGGACGACGAGGAGTACGTCGCCGTCGAGGCGCTTACCCTCACGGATCCCGAGACGGGAGAGTCGCTCACCGCGATTGACGGGGACGGATGGGAGGTCGAACCGCTTCTCGTCCCGCTCGAGGGACGGCTTCCGGTCGGCGCTCGAGTCGAGGACACGAACGGGGAGTTGCCACTCGGCGAGGACGGGAGCTACCACGTCGGTGCCGTTGCCGTCGAGGAGGGTGACGAAACTGTCGCGATCGAACCCGACGGCGACCGCGTCGGTCTGGTCGGTCGATCGGCGGGAAAGACCGAGATCACCGTCGAGCTCTGGGACGGCGATCGGTTCGGGTGGGACTCCCCGCCGCTCGAGGTCGAGGTCGTCGACGACTTCGAGGGGCCGGTTGCGTAGCGGTTCGGCTCGTCGGCGCTGTCTCCCCCCGAGCCCGACTATGGGTGCCTTGTCGCACTCTACGGATCTTTGTGTCTTCTGTTACGCGCTACCACTATCGTTCGATCGCCGCCCCATCGATTAATAATATCGCCAGGTTCATTATCAACCCCTCTCACTCTACGAGTGGTATCTAACAATGACGATCGATCGCACCAGCTCGACCCGTCGGAAGCTGCTCGCTGCGTCCAGTTCCCTCGCGGTACTCGGTCTCGCCGGCTGTGTCGGCGACGACGACGAGGACGACGAAGCAGGCGCTGATGACGGTGACGACGATCAGGACGACCACGACGACGATCATGATGATGATGACGACGATCACCACATGGACGTCGAGGAGTTCGAACTGCTCGACCACGAGTCCGGCGAGCAGCTCGCGTACGTCCACGACGACCACTGGGATCACGGTCCGCTGTACGTCCCGCTCGAGGACGGCGTCGCCGTCGAGGCCCACGCCGAGGACGCCGACGGCGAGGAGATCGACTTCGGCGAGGACGAGGAGTACCAGCTCGAGGCCGAGGTGGCCGAGGGTGCCGAGGAGAACGTCGAGATCGAGTCCCACGGCGACCACGTCGAGCTAACCGGCGAGGAGGAAGGAATCACCGAGGTTATCTTCCAGATCTGGCACGACGACCACTCCGACTGGGATTCACCGGAGCTCGAGGTCGAGGTTGTCGAGGACTTTGACGCCGAAGAGAACCACGCCGACGGCGACTACCACGACGACGATCACGACCACGATCACGACGACCACGACGACGACCACCACGACGACGACCACCACGACGACGACCACCACGACGACGACCACCACGACGACGACCACCACGACGACTAGCGACTCGGCCCCGCCCTCCGCACCCGCAACCGACTCTCGTGTCTTTCCCGTTTCGCCCGCCCACGATCCCCTTTTAATCCGCGCTCGAGATCGCCGCCCGTTGTTATCACACAGCCGGTCGCTGCAACGAGTTATTAACCAACCTCGGCCACATAATAACTCTTTTACCCACCCGCTCGTATCTCCCTGTATGACACGGTCACGCCGCGCAGTGTTGCGCTCGAGCGCCGGTGCGCTCTCCCTCGGCGTTCTCGCGGGCTGTCTGAGCGAGCCCGACGACGAGGGTGGGGACGCGGACGAGGGGTACGCCGCCTTCTTCACGCTCG
This sequence comes from Natronococcus sp. A-GB1, assembly GCF_029688845.1. Lineage (GTDB taxonomy): Archaea > Halobacteriota > Halobacteria > Halobacteriales > Natrialbaceae > Natronococcus. Next base: position 149,022 of record NZ_JARUKW010000006.1, read on the forward strand.
CCGACTGGACGGAACAGATCGTCGGCGACGAACTGACGATCGAGAACCCGGTCGAAACCGGAGAGATGGGCCACGGCTGGGAGCCGCCGGTCGACCTCCAGCGCGAGATCACGGAGTCGGCGTTTTTCGTCTACCTCGATTCGCCCGAGTTCGCCTGGGCACAGGACGTCGCGGCCGACCTCGAGAACGAGGACGTCGAGCTGATCGACGCCCTCGAGACCGTTGAGGACCAGCTGATCCCGATGGACCGCGAGACCGACGAGGATCGCGACCCCGTCGAGGAGTACGACGACGACCCGGCCGCCGTCGAGATCGCCGAGTTCGAACTCTACGACGGACGCACCGGCGAGGAGGTCGCCTACTGGCACGACGACCACTGGCACGGTGGGGTTCCAGACGTCCCGCTCGACGGACAGCTCGCGATCGAGGGCGTCTTCGAGGACGCGGAGGGACGCGTCCTCCCGTTAGGCGAGGACGAGCCGTTCGCACTCGAGGCCACGATCCCCGACGGCGCGGATGAGGACGCCATCGAGATCGAGTCGCAGGGGGACCACGTCGAGTTCCACGGCCTCGAGGAGGGTCGAACGATGGTGGTCTTCGAACTCGTCGCCGACGGCAAGGTCGTCTGGGACACGAGCGCGGACAACCTCTCGGTCGCGGTCGCCGAGGACGACGACGAGGAAGCGACGGAGTTCGCCGACCCCCACGTCTGGGTCGACCCCGTGCTCGCTCAGGAGATGGTCGAGACGATCGCAGCCGAGTTGGGCGAGATCGATCCGGACAACGCCGACACCTACGAGGAAAACGCCGCCGACTACACCGATCGGATGGACGACGTCCACCGAGAGCTCGAGGAGGTCGCCGAGAACGCAACCCGGGACGTCGCGGTTCTGGCGGGCCACCAGTCGTTCGGCTACCTCGAGGAGCGTTACGACTTCGAGATCCGAACCCCCGTCGGCGTCTCGCCCGACGCCGTCGAGTCGAGCGAGGACGTCTCGGAGCTGATCGAGGCGATCGAGGCCGAGGACATCGACACGATCCTCTACGACCCCTTCGAGAGCACCGACAGCGACGTTCCGCAGATGGTCGAGGTGCTGCTCGACGAGACCGATGCAACGGACGCCGAACCGGTCACGCCCGCGGAGGGAACGACCGAAGAGTGGAACGAACAGGGGTACGGCTGGATCGAGCAGCTAGAGGAAATCACCGTACCGTCGCTCGCGAAAGCACTCGGCGCCGAGTAGAACGCCGAAATGGAAGACATAAGCATATCCGCGTTCGATACGCGAGTGAGAGTTCCGTGAGTTCGATCGTCGACATGGAGCACGTGACGTTTTCCTACGGCGAGACCGTCGCCATCAGAGATGTCTCGCTGACGATCGAGGCGGGCGACTTCCTCGGACTGGTCGGGCCGAACGGCTCGGGGAAGACCACCCTATTGCACCTGATGCTCGGCCTGCATAGTCCCGACAGCGGACGGATCGAGCTCTTTGGCCAGCCCGTCGACGAGTTCGACCAGGGCGGACGCATCGGCTACGTCTCTCAGAAGGCCACCAGTCGGGGCGGAACGATGCCCGTCACCGTCCGCGAGGCGGTCACGATGGGACGGTTCGCCCACGCCGGCCACTCGCGGCTGACCGACGACGACCGCGAGATTGTCGACGACTCCCTCGAGACGGTCGGCATTACCGACCTCTCGGACCGACGGATCAACGAGCTCTCGGGCGGCCAACGCCAGCGCGCCTACATCGCGCGGGCGCTGGCCTCCGAGGCCGACCTGCTGGCGCTGGACGAACCCACCGTCGGGGTCGACGCCGAGTCCCGGGACGCGTTCTACAAGCTGCTTGACTCGCTCAACGACGCCGGGATCACGATCGTCCTGATCGAACACGACATCGGCGTCGTCACCGATCGGGCCGATCGGGTCGCCTGCATCAACACGGAGCTATTCCACCACGGGGATACCGAATCGTTCGTCGAAAGCGACGCCTTGGAGCAGGCGTACGGATCGACCGGACAGGTCGTCCACCACCACCACTGATGGAGCGGACAACAAGACGCCACCTCGAGCGGGTCGGGATCGCGCTCACGGGGCTGTTCGCCGTCGTGATGATGCTCTTTCTGGCCCTCGAGTGGCTTCAGGAGTACCCCTACGCGGGGACGCTGTACGACCAGTACACGGTCGCCGGAATGTGGCTCGACTACTACCTCGGAACGAGCGTCTTCGGCTACTCGTTTATGCTGCGGTCGATCGCGACGGGCGTCCTCGTCGGGATCGCCGCCCCGCTGGTCGGTACGTACCTCGTCCATCGGGAGATGGCCCTGATCGGCGAGACCCTCGCTCACACCGCGTTCGCGGGGGTCGCCATCGGGCTGCTCTTTAGCGCGACGACCGACTGGGACGGCTCCCTGCTCGCCGCCGCGCTCGTCGTCGCCGTGATCGGCGCCCTGCTCGTCCAGTTTCTGTCCGAACGGACGAACACCTACGGCGACGTGCCGATCGCGATCATGCTCACCGGGAGCTTCGCCGTCGGGACGCTGATCATCAGCTACGGCCGTGGCGGCTTCTCGGGGGTCAGCATCGAGGACTACCTGTTCGGGAGCGCGGCCGTCATCCCCGCCGAGGGCGCGCGGCTGGTCGCGATCCTGACCGTCGCGGTCGTCGCCGTCGTCGCGATCACCTACAAGCAGCTGCTCTTTATTACGTTCGACGAGCAGGCCGCCCGGGTTGCCCGCCTCAACGTCACCTGGTACAACACGCTTTTGATCGTGATGACCGCCGTCGTCGTCGTCGGCGCCATGCAGATCATGGGCGTGATCCTCGTCGCCGCGATGCTCGTCATCCCGGTCGCGGCCGCCTCCCAGGTCGCCCACGGCTTTCGCGAGACGCTCTCACTGTCGATCCTGTTCGGACAGCTGTCGGTGCTCGGCGGGTTCGGCTTCGCGATCTCGCAGGGGCTCCCCCCCGGCGGCTCGATCGTCGTCGTCGCGATCGCGATCTACGGGCTGGCGATCCTCGCCTCGAGCCGCTCGGGGAATGCGATCTCGATGCACTAGGTTCCCGGGCTGCGGGACCACGCTATACCTTTAACCAACTGGTGGGCAAACATCCAGGCGATGGGACGGTTATCCGACCTCTTTGCACCCGAGACCGTCGCCGTGGTCGGCGCCACCGACCGCGAGGGCGCCGTCGGTCGGGCGATCCTCGAGAACCTGCGAGACGAGTTCGCAGGCGAGGTGATCCCGGTCAACCCTACCCGCGACGAGGTTCTCGGGCTCGAGTGTTACCGCGACGTACAGGCCGCACCGTCGATCGACTTGGCGGTGATCGTCGTTCCGCCGACGGCCGTGATCGACGCGATCGAGGACGTCGCCGAGGCGGGCACCGACGACGTCGTCGTCATCACCGCCGGCTTCTCGGAGACCGGCGGTGAGGGCGCCGAGCGCGAACGGCGCCTCCGCGAACTCGCCGCCGAGTACGACCTCAACGTCGTCGGCCCGAACAGCCTCGGCGTGATGTCGACCGCGAGCGGGATGAACGCGACTTTCGGCCCCGAGAACGCCCTCGAGGGCTCGATCTCCTTTATGAGCCAGTCGGGAGCGTTCATCACTGCCGTGCTCGACTGGGCCAACGAGCAGGGAATCGGCTTCCAGGACATCGTCTCGCTCGGTAACAAGACCGTGCTCGACGAGACCGACTTCGTCCGCGAGTGGGGCCAAGACCCCGACACCGACGTCATCATCGGCTACCTCGAGGACATCGACGACGGGCAGGGGTTCGTCCGTGCGGTCCGCGAGGTGACCGACGACACGCCAATCGTGCTCGTCAAGTCCGGCCGAACCGACGCCGGGGCGCAGGCCGCCTCCTCGCACACGGGGGCGATCGCCGGCAGCGAACGCGCCTACGAGGCCGGCCTCGAACAAGCGGGCGTCGTGCGGGCGACGTCAGTCCAGGAGCTCTTCGACTACGCTCGAGCGCTGTCGGGACTCCCGCAACCGGACTCCGACGGCGTCGCCGTCGTTACCAACGCTGGCGGTCCGGGCGTACTCACGACCGACGCGGTCGGGGACTCCTCGCTTCGGATGGCCGACTTCACCGACGAGACGATCGACGCGCTCGCCGAGGCGATGCCCGACGAGGCCAACGTTTACAACCCGATCGACGCCATCGGCGACGCCGACATCGAGCGCTTTCGCGAGGCGCTCGACATCGCGCTCGAGGATCCGAACGTCGGGAGCGCGGTCGTCGTCAGCGCGCCGACCGCCGTACTGCAGTACGACAAACTCGCCGAGGTCGTCATCGAGAAACGGGAGGAACACGGCAAGCCGGTCGTCACCTGTATGATGGGCGGCGATCGCGCACGGGCCGCCGAGGAGGTGCTGCGGGAGTTCGGCATTCCGAACTACTTCGATCCCTCCCGCGCGGTCGCGGGACTCGACGCGCTGGCTCGCCACCGGGACATCAGCGACCGACCGATCGACGAACCGACCGAGTTCGACGTCGACCGCGAGCGCGCCCGGGAGATCCTGGAGCGGGCCCGCGACCGCGACGACAACCGCCTCGGCGTGGAGTCGATGGACCTGCTCGAGGCCTACGGCATCCCGACGCCAGAGGGGGAGATCGTCGACGACCCCGACCGGGCCCGGGACGTCGCCGAATCGATCGAGGGCGACGTCGTGATGAAGATCGTCAGCCCCGACATCTCCCACAAGAGCGACATCGGCGGCGTCAAGATCGGGGTCAGCGACGAGGACGTCTACGACGCCTACGAGGACGTCGTCGCGCGGGCGCGTAACTACCAGCCCGACGCGACGATCCTCGGCGTCCAGGTCCAGGAGCTACTCGATCTCGAGGAGTCGACCGAAACGATCGTCGGCATGAACCGCGATCCGCAGTTCGGCCCCCTGCTGCTCTTTGGCCTGGGCGGCATCTTCGTCGAGATCCTGGAGGATACCTCGGTCCGGGTCGCCCCGATCGGCGACGGCCAGGCCCGGGAGATGGTCGACGAGATTCGGGCGGCGCCGCTGTTGCGCGGCGCCCGCGGGCGCGAGCCGGCCGACGTCGACGGCGTCGTCGAGACGATCCAGCGGCTCTCCCAGCTCGTGACCGACTTCCCGTCGATCCTCGAACTCGACGTGAACCCGCTCGTGGCCGGCCCCGATGGCGTACAGGCGATCGACCTCCGACTCACCGTCGACACCGACGAACTATGACTGACACCGACACCGACACCGACACGGACAGCGAACCGACCGCCGACAGCTCACAGCCGCCGATCCTCGTCGCCTCGCTCGAGGAGAGCACCGGAAAGACGGCGATCGCGCTGGCACTCGCTAGCCTCGCCCGCGAGCGCGGCGAGGATGTCGGCTACATGAAACCCAAGGGCACCCGCCTGCAGAGCAACGTCGGAAAGACCTTGGACGAGGATCCGATGCTCGCCAAGGAGTTGCTCGAACTCGAGGCCGAGATCCACGACCTCGAGCCCGTGGTCTACTCGCCGACGTTCGTCGAGCAGGCGATCCGCGGCCGCGAGCAGCCCGACGAGATCCGCGAGCGCGTCCGGGAGGCGTTCGACGAGCTTGCGGCCGACCACGACCGGTTGATCCTCGAGGGCGGCGGCAGCTACGACGTGGGCGAGATCGTCGAACTCGCCGACGCCGACCTCGCGGAGCTGCTCGACGCCCGGGTTCTGCTCGTCGCGCCCTACGAGGTCCCCGGCGACGCCGACGACGTGCTCGCGGCGGCTCGGACGTTCGGCGACCGGCTCGCGGGTGTCGTCTTCAACAACGTTTCCGACGCGGCCTACGACGGGCTCGAAACCGACGTCGTTCCCTTCCTTGAGGGTCGGGGAATCCCGGTCCACGGCGTGATCCCGAGCGAGCGGACGCTGTCGGGCGTCACCGTCGCCGAGTTGGCGAACGAACTCGGTGCGTCGACGCTCGTCGACGCGGGTGACGACGCCTACGTCGAGCGCTTTACCGTCGGGGCGATGGGCGCCGACAGCGCCTTGCGACACTTCCGACGGACGAAAGACGCCGCAGTCATCACCGGCGGCGACCGCGCCGAGATCCACACGGCCGCCCTCGAGGCGCCCGGCGTCCGCTGTCTCATCCTCACGGGCGGACACCGCCCCTCGGGAGCGATCGTCGGGCAGGCGACCGAAAAGGAGATGCCGATCCTCTCGGTCCAGACGGACACCCTGGCGACGGTCGAGCGAGCGGAGGACGTCGTCAGGAGCGGACGCACCCGCGACGCCGAGACGGTCGAGCGGATGGCGGAGCTGCTGGCCGATCACGCGACCGTCGACGAGCTCCTCGAGGAGTAACGCCCCCGGTCGGTGCCACTCAACTCGTCTGACCAAGAGTTAAGAGTCACGCCTGCATCCCACCTATCATGGACGACACACACCAGGAGGTCACCTCGCTCGTCGGCCGCGAGGTGTACTCGAACAACGGCGTTTTCGTCGGCGAGGTTGAGGATCTCCAGCTCAACATCAGCGAGGAGACGATCGAGGGACTCGCGCTCGGCCAGCTGAACGAGGAGCTGTTCCCGGAGGAGTCTCGCGCCAGAAAAGGCGTCATCGTCCCCTACCGATGGGTCCGGTCGGTCGGCGACGTCATCCTGATCAACGACGTCGTCGAGCGCGTTCGCGACCCCGACGACGAGGAAGAGGACGAGATCGTCGCCTGATCAGTTTCCGTTCGATCCTTCGCTCCCGTCGACGCCCATCGCGTCGAACAGCGTCCGCTTGACCGCTTCTTCGGTGAGCTCGAGCAGGGTGTCTCGAGTGCCCTCCGAAATTTCGATCCCGGTAAAGATACCCAGCGGAATCTCCGCGCTGGCCTGCGTGGAGTGGCCCGCCGTCTCGCCCATCTCGCCGTAGGCGTCGTCGAGGACCTTTCCGATGTTGATGCGGATGTCCTTCGAGCGACCCGCGAGGAAGATCGTCTCGTCGGCGATACCGAAGACGGCGGTCGTCGTCACGCCCTCGAGATCGAGCAGGTGGCCCGCGGCCTGGGTCAGCGCCTCGCGGTCCCGGACGAAGCCGGCGTTCGAGACGAGGTGGCTCCCCTGGACGTCCCGGTTGGTGATCGCCTCGGCGAGGACGTCCAGCGTCTCGGGGGACATCGACGGCGATTCGACCTGCTCTAAGGTGTCGTGGTTCGCGAACGGGTAGAGGTAGGCGGCAGCGGTGAGGTCGGCGGGGGTAGTGTCGCGTTTGAAATCCAGGGTCTCCGCGCGGATCCCGTACAGCAAGGCGGTGGCGACCTCCTCGGAGACGTTCATATCGAACTCCTGGATGTACTTCGTCATGATCGTCGATGTCGAGGACATGTTCGGGCGGATGTCGACGAACTCGGGGTCGTAGGTCTCCTCGGCCTCGTGGTGGTCGATGACGATGTCGATCTCGAGGTTCATCTCGGAGGAGGTCGCGTGATCGACCAGCGCGACCGTGTCGTACACCCCGGGGTCGTCAATCTCGTCCCACTGAACCAGATCGATTCCCAGCAGGTTGACGAACGCCCTGTTTTCCTGGTGGCCGACGTCGCCGAGGTAGACGATGTCGGCCTCGACTTCGAGGTGGTCGGCGATTGCCTGCAGGGCGGCGGCGCTGGCGATCGAGTCCGGATCCGGGCTGTCCTGGGTGAGGATCGCCATCCGCGAACCGGTCTCCTCGACCAGCCGGGCGAGTTTCCCCGCGTTGTACTCGAGTTCGCCCGACTCGAGCGCCCGCAGGGCGGACTCGGCAATCACCGACGAGGGATTGATGACGATGTCGGCACCGAGCTCGGAGAGCTCGTCGCCCGAAACGGGGTCGCTCGCGCGCGCGACGAGGAACTGACTCTCGTCGTTTTTCGTGCGGATATGCTCGACGGCGGCCTTGTTTGCCTCGACGTCGGAGGCGAGAATCAGGACGACGTCTCGCTCGGCGACGAGGTCGGCGGCCTCGGGTTCGCGGATGTCGGCGGTGCGAGCGTCCAGATCCTGGTCGCGCAGGGATTCGACACGGCTCTCGTCGCGATCGATGATCACGACGTCCTTCCCCTGCTCGACGAGTTCTTCGGCGACGGCGTAGCCGACGCTCCCGCAGCCGAGAATCGCATAGTCCGAGATCGACGAAATAGTAACCCCCGTGCTCATGTGAGAGTGTGGTCGAACCGACCGTACTTAACGGTCCCGAAGATTGGAACGTCGGCATACGCTCGAGGAGAAGTCGATTCGACACGGCTCTCGTCGCTTTGGAGACGCCTGACACGGCGCCTCCCAAGGGAAACGTATATTTATCCAGGTCCGAAACTCGGAGGTACAGGGCCGGTAGCTCAGTCCGGCAGAGCGTCTGACTCTTAATCAGACGGTCGCGTGTTCAAATCGCGCCCGGCCCGCTTTTGCGACGAACGGTTTTGTGAGGAGCAAAGCGGCTAGAGCGATTTGAAAAAGACCAGAAAGGCGCAGCGGAGCGAGCAGTTCTGGACGTAGTTCACAATCGCGCCCGGTCCGTCTTCCTCGAGAACCATCCCTCGAGCGCTCCGCAAGAGCGATATCGGTTCCGGCGAAGTGAACGGATGCATGAGTATCATCGCGGAGTTCACCGTCCCGTCCTCGGAGTTCGTCTTCGGCGACGTCTTCACCGAGGCGCCAGACACCACCATCGAACTCGAGCGAATTGTTCCGGCGACGGGGTCGATGATGCCGTACTTCTGGGTTCGGTGTGAGGATCCAGAGGAGGTCGAGCGGGCGATCAGAACGCATCCGGCGGTCCACGATCTGACGCGGCTGGATTCGGTCGACGATTACGCGCTCTACCGAGCGAGCTGGGACGGCGACGTCCACGACCTGCTGTATGGGATCGGCGAAGCCGATGGGGTGATTCTCGAGGCCTACAGCACCGATAGCTGGTTTTTTCGGCTGCGGTTCCCGAACCACGACGCGCTCGCAGGATTCTACAACTTCTGTACGGATCACGAGATTTCGGTTCACCTCGAGCGGGTGTACTCGCTGTCCGAGCACGTCAACTCGGGGCGACAGCTGGGACTGACGCCCGAACAACGCACGGCGCTCGTACTCGCGCTCAATCGAGGGTACTTCGACACGCCGAGCGAGGCCTCCCTGTCGGAGCTCGGCGCCGAACTCGGAATCACCCAGCAGGCGATGTCCAAACGGATCCGGGGTGGGACCAGGCAGGTCCTCATGACAGTGTTGCTCGATTCGGTCGATCGGGCTCCGAGATAGCTCCCCGGTTATAATTCCGTTGTTCGGACCACCCCCCATACTATTTTGGTTTGTGCCGGACGCGTTCGTACGGAATGAGTGGCACCCACCCCGCCGATGTCGGCGTCGAACCGCCCGTCTCCCGTCCCCACCGACGGATACTCCGACTCCTTCGCTCGAGGGACAAGCCCCTATCCGTAACCGACCTCGCGACGCGTTTCGCCATGAGGACCCCATCGTGCGAACTCGAGGACGGGTCGCCCGAGCGGATGCGAGTCGCCCTCGTTCACGTTCACCTCCCAAAGCTGGCGGATTCCGGGCTCGTCGAGTGGGATCGTGAACGTCAGGTGGTCCGGGCGGCGGACGCTCGAGAGTGTGCCGATGATGCCGGAGACGACACGGATCAAGACCACGGGCAGCCCTTCGACGGGCGTCAGCTCGGGGCGTGGCTGTGCTGTCCGAGCTGTGGCCGCCGCGACGTAACCCGCGTTCGCGTGGGCGCCGACCTCGAACTCGAGTGTCACGACTGCGGACGCGATGAGACGCTCTCGCTCGAGCGACGGCCCGAGGGACAGTCCGGCGATTCCGAGTCGAACCCGTCCACGGGTGGCGACAGAAACGCTCGCGAGCGGGCGCTCAAGGCGTCGAACGAGCGGTTAGAGCAGTTCGCCTACGCCGCCAGTCACGACCTCCAGGAGCCGCTGCGGATGGTTTCGGGGTACCTGCAGCTGATCGAGGGGCGCTACGGGGACGAACTCGACGCCGACGGCGAGGAGTTTCTGGCGTACGCGGTCGACGGCGCCGACCGGATGCGCGAGATGATCGACGGGCTGCTCGCGTACTCGAGGATCGAGACGCAGGGAACCGCGTTCGAACCGGTCGCCCTCGAGGCGGTGCTCGAGGACGTGCGCAAGGATCTGGAGGTTCGAATCGAGGAGACCGACGCGGACGTGACGATCGGATCGCTGCCCCGCGTCGAGGGCGACGAGACACAGCTACGCCAGCTCTTTCAGAATCTCGTCTCGAACGCCCTCGAGTACAGCGGCGACGACCGACCGATCGTTCGGGTCGAGGCCGAACGCGACGGCTCCGAGTGGCTCGTCGCCGTTCGCGACGAGGGGATCGGGATCGAATCGACGAACCAGGAGCGGATCTTCGACGTCTTCGAGCGGCTTCACGGTGACCACGAACGGCGGGGGACGGGGATCGGGCTCGCGATCTGCGAACGGATCGCCGAGCGCCACGGCGGCGAGATTCGGGTCGACTCCGAGCCCGGCGAGGGGGCGGCGTTCGTACTGACGCTGCCGGCACTCGGATGCCGTCCGTGATCGTCTCCTCGACCGAACCGCGATCGAGTGAAATCGAACCCGAACGGCTATTGTCGAACGGCGACCACGTCCGCGCGTGAACGCTGATAGCCCACGAACGACTCCCACCGAGGAGACGGCTATGAGAGTCGTCTCTCTCACGGGACCGAGCGACTCGGGGAAGCGACGCTCGTCGAGAAGCTCGTTCCGCGACTGGCCGAGTCGGGTCGAGTCGCGACCGTCAAGTCGATCCACCACGATATCGAGATCGACACACCGGGTGCCGACACCTACCGTCATCGAACCGCGGGTGCCGAAGCGGTCGTCGGCGTGACGCCCAAGCTCACCTTCGACATCACCGCTCGAGGGAAGCGCGCCCCGCCCGACGAACCCGGCGAGGTGTTCTTCCGGACGGACAACCCCGAACTTCGGGCGCTCTCGAGTACCCTCGGCCGACTCGAGCGCCGCGGCTACGACATCGTCGTCGTCGAGGGGTTCCCAGCGGCGCCGCTGCCGACGATCCTCGTCGGCGACCGGGATCCCGAGGCGGTCGGCGGTGAGGTCGTCGGCACGGGGAGCGAGGACCTTGCCGGGCTCGTCGAGACGGTGCGCGGCCTCGAGCCCCTCGCGACGCGTGTGGAGTCCTCGGACGCAGGCGAGACCTGATTCGCCCGGTCGCCGATCCCGAAGATGGGACTGGGGCATGTCCCACCGATGCTGTTGGCTTTCGCGGACCGCTATGCTCGCAGCCGTCGTCGATCGGCTTCGTTCGTTCCGTCTCCCAAACTATAGATAAATCAGACTATTATCTATAGTTGATTTTCACTTCAGTAGATGCTGATAAATTTGGAAGTGCGGTTATTGTGTTTCCTCCTGTATCTGTGAGTGAGAACAATGACATCCATTGCGGACCTCGAGATTCCGGGCGACGGAACCGGACTGGCCGAGCTGTTCGACGCCGTCCCATCGCTCACCTGCGAGATGGAGCAGGTCATCGCCTCGAGCGGCCACGGACTGTGGCTGTCCGGTCCCTCGAAGGAGGAGATCGAAGCCGCGATGGCGGACGCTGCCGCGATCGAGGACTACTCGCTGATCAGCAGCGACGACGACCGCTGGCTGTACGACATCGAGTTCGATCCCGGGACGGTCGACCCCCTCGAGCTCGTCCTCGAGGAGGACGGCACCGTCCTCAGCGCGTCGGCCTCGGGCGGCTCCTGGCTTCTGAGCGTACGCGTCCTCGAGCGCGAGGACGTGAGCTCGCTGTACGACCGCCTCGTCGACAACGACGTGACGCCGACGATCGTCCGCCTGTTCGACGTCGCCGACGAGAGCCACTCCCAGTGTGGCCTCACCCAGCGCCAGTACGAGACGCTGGTCGCGGCGATCGACCACGGCTACTTCGAGATCCCCCGCGAGGTCTCGATGCAGGAGCTCTCCGAGGAGCTCGGCATCTCCCACCAGGCGCTCTCCGAGCGCCTGCGCCGGGCCTACCGGGCGCTGGTCACCTCCGAACTCAACGTCGCTGAGGAGGAGGCGACCGCCCCGCCAGTCCCGTCCGACTGACGACAGCACCGTCCCCGGCCGGCTCTCGAGTTCTGCCCCTCGCGTTTTGCCGTAACGGCCGCGCAACTGACCACACCGCGTACCGAACCGACCACACCGCGTACTGTTATTAGCCGTCCGCGACGTGTTGGCGTATGCACGTCGATACCGATGATGGCGTCCTCGAGATCAGGTTCGATCGACCCGGCGTTCTCAACGCGATGAGTCAGGCGGTCGCCACGGAACTGGCCGAAACGATCGAGCGGGCCGATCCCGACGACCACCACGCGATCGTCATCTCAGGAGAGGGCGACGCGTTCAGCGCCGGCGGGGACATCGAGGCGATGGCCGAACCGCCCAGCCCACCTCGTGAGTCCTACGAGGAGGTCACCGAGACGTTCGGCCGAGTCGTCGAGGCGATGCTCGAGTCACCGGTGCCGATCGTCGCGAAGGTAAACGGCGACGCCATCGGGGCCGGGCTGGCCGTCGTCGCCCTCTCGGATATCGCCTACGCCAGCGAGGACGCCACCTTCTCCTGTGCGTTCGTCAGGGTCGGGCTCATCCCCGACACCGGCGGCACGTTCATGCTGCCTCACATCGTCGGCCTGCGGGCCGCCAAGAAGCTCGCGTTCACCGGGGAGTTCTTCGACGCCAGCAGAGCGGCCGACCTCGAGTTGGTCAACGAGGCCGTTCCCGCGGACGAACTCGACGACCGGGTCCGAGAGACGGTCGAGCGACTCGGACGCCGGCCAACCGACGTGATCGGGATGACCAAGCAGGCGCTCCACGAGAACATGGCCCGCCACTGGCGGGAAGCCGCCGACTACGAGAACACCCTCCAGGTCCAGGCCCGGGGCTCGGACTCCCACGAGGAGGGGGTCGCGGCCTTCCTCGAGGGGCGTGAACCGGAGTTCAACGAATGACATCCTCCCCGCCGTGAACGGCGGGGTTTCCTCGCGCTGGGGGGTATCGACTACCGGCCCACGGAGGCAACTTGCGGGTTCGTATGCTCCTCGTTGGGACGGGGGGAGCGTGATGACTCCAACCATTCGTGGTTGTCCCACTTGAGGCATACAGGCCGTGCCATCGACCGTGTTACCGCTGTCTGCCGTCTCAAGAACGTCTCTGACGCCACGAGGTCGGCGTGCCCCTCGAAGCCACACGGACACGTCAGAGTGTCTCTGTGACGTGTCGTGTCCTCTGTCGAACCGCAGTTCGGACACTCCTGACTCGTCCACGCCTCAGACCGTACTTCTACCGAGATACCGTATTCCTCAGCGGTACACGCCAGTCGATTCACGAACGCTCTAAACGCCCAGAAATTGTGCGTCTTGGCGTTCGTCTCTACCGACCAGTGCGTCTCAAGCACGTCCGTCAGCGCCCCGACGTACACTGTCGAAACACCCTCGTCGTACAGACGTTCGATGAGGTCACGCGCGAGTGCGTCTTGAGCGTGGTCACGTCGCTTGGTGCGCCGGTCGTACAGGCGTCGGATTCGGTGACTGCTGTATCGACCGTCTTCCAAGAGTGATTGGAGGCGGGCAATTTCTCGCGTGGTTTCGCGGAATCGTTTGAACAGGTCTCGTCCTTTGTACAGGTATTGCTGGCCGGTTGTAGTTGTGCAGGCGACGAGGGTGTTTGCACCGATGTCCAGAGCGGCTTCTTCCGAAGCCAGTGGTTGTGCCAGTCGAGAATCATCGACGGTGACTGGCTGAAAGGCCCTGAATGCCTGTGCTTGCTCGTCGTAGAACAACTCCAACCGGCCCTGCTTCTCGTACTCCTTCCAATTGGGGTCGCCTCGAACTTCAAGGAGGAGACGTTCGCGGTGTCCCAACCCGTATTCGTCTTTCAGGTCTTGACCGACGAGAATTTCGAGGCGGGAGTATTCACCCCATTCGACAGAGTACGATGTGTTTCGGATATACGTGCGGAGTTCTCGCCCTTCATCTGCGTTACCCCAGAATCCGGGCTTACCGTTGGCTTCACCCGTCTTCTTGAGGCTGAAGAACGATTTCCACGCTTCGCGGTTCTTGCGTTCGATTTGCTGAACCGTGGACGCGCCGAGAACCCCGCCATAGCGACCGCGATACTCGCTGATTTCCCACACGTCGGCGTCTGGGTCTTCATAGTTCTCGCGGCGCTCGTAGTTGAGTTCGTTCCAGAGAGCGGCAGAAGCGTCCAAGAGGCGTCGAAGCAACTCCTCGTCCTCGTCGGACTGCGGAATCACCTCGAACGTGTTGGCTCGCTTCATCGGCTACTGTTTGTATCGGAACACACATAAAAATGTGGTTTATGTGTTACTGTATGGTCGAAGTTCGCATCGAGTTCGATGACGATGAACAGTACGAGCGGTTGAAAGAACTGAAGACGCACCGTGGATTAACGTGGAAGGGATTGCTCCTTGAGGGCGAAAAGAAAGTCCGAGAGGATACCCCGGAGTAATCGTCGAGCGTGGATTGTGAAGTGGAGTGTCGGATTCACGCCCGCCCTAAAGGGCGGGACTCTCTCCTTGAGTCAGGTAGTTGACCGACGCCCGATTTCGCCCGCGAGAACACTCGAGTCGCAAGCCACCGCAAGCAACACCATTGTACGGTTCTTCGTCGTGTTTCAAATCGCAATGTCCCCAGAGTTTACCGACGACGACATCGGAAAGACAGTGATCAACGCCGACGGCGAGGAGGTCGGTCTCGTCGCCGACGTCGAACACGGCACCGCACACGTAGAGCCGGACCCCGGAATCACGGACACGATCAAGGCGAAACTCGGCTGGGGCGACACCGACGAGAACGCCTACCCGCTCCAGGAGCCCGCGGTCGCCGAGGTAACCGACGACGAGATTCACCTCGAGCGCGACCTCGAATCCAGCTCCGGGGTGGACACCGGCGCGGCCGGTGCCGGGACGACGGCGGGTGCCGAATCGACGACCGGCGCCACCGACACGGCGGATCGAGGCGACGACGACCTCATCGGCGACGACGACGACGAATTCGTCGACGACGATGATGACGACCTGATCGGTGACGACGACGATGACGATCTGATCGGTGATGACGACGATGACGATCTGATCGGTGATGACGACGATGACGATCTGATCGGTGATGACGATGATGACGATCTGATCGGTGATGACGATGATGACGATCTGATCGGTGATGATGACGACGACCTCATCGGTGACGACGATGACGACGACCTCATCGGTGACGACGATGATGACGACCTCGTTGGCGACGATGACGACGACCTCATCGGTGACGACGATGATGACGACCTCGTTGGCGACGATGACGACGACCTCATCGGTGACGACGATGATGGCGCCCGCGACACGCGATAGCGCCGCTGGCCGACTCTTCGCTCGAGCGAAGAGTCGACTTTCCCGATCGCTCGCCGTTCGGAGTATCGATCAGTAGTAGAGGGGACGTTTCGAACTCGAGAACCGCGTTCCGGGGACGGATGGCCGTCTCACGCCTCGAGGCGGTGTCGAACCGTCAACACCGGCACGTCCGAGAGCCGAACGACTTTCTCCGTAACACTCCCGACCAGGTATCGGTCCAGCCCCGTTCGACCGTGCGTTCCCATCACGATCAGGTCGATGTCGTGGTTCTTCGCGTAGGAGAGAATACCGTCGTGGGGACGGCCGTGGACGACCGCGCCGACGATCCGTTCGTGGCCCTGATCGCGGAGTCGCTCGACGAGGCTATCGACGGTTGCCGACCCGGTTTGCTCGGCCTGCTCGAGCGCGGGTCCCGTCTCGACGTCCGCGGAGACCCTCGTCGTGTCGACAACGGTGAGGACGTGGAGTTCCGCCTCGTACCGTTCGGCGATGTCGAGTGTGGCCTCGAGCGCCCGCTCCGGGGGTTCGCCGACGTCGGTCGGGAACAGCACGCGCTCGTACACGAACTCGGGTTCGATCCCGAGGACCAAAAGTGGTGTGTTAGTTGTCATCACTGTACGGTCTCGAAATCGGACGTCGACTCCCGTCGCCGGGTGTCGATCCCCCCGGAGTCCGATCAGGTGCCGTCGGGATCCCCGTGGGTGACGCCGTCGCGCTCGTCCGCGCTGCGGCGGCGCAACGCGGCTCGGGCGTTCGACGCCTGATAGCCAAAAAAGACGTTTTCTCCGTAGGCCTCGGCGACCTCCGTCGCGTGGATCAGATTGTCGACGTCGACGTCGACGGCGTATAACTCGATGCTAAACGGCGTCTCGAGCGCGCTCTTGAACCCCTTCGCGATCGTCTCGAGCCAGTAGGTCGTCCCGTAGGCCGTATCGTACAGGGGCACGACGAACTCATCGACGTACTCCTCGAGGGCCTCGAGGTCGATCCCGGCGCGCTCGTAGAGGTGGCCGGGGTAGGGATCCGGATACAGCGTCATGTAGACCCGACCGGGGATGTACTCGACGGCTTCCGCGACGAACTCGGTGATGACGCTGGCGCGCCACTCGAGACGGTCGTCGTACTCGCTCTCCTGAAAGTTCTGTTCGCAAACGCCACAGCGACAGTACTCCTCACGGGGGAAGCCGATGTCATCTAACCGTACGTCCTCGTTGGCCGCGGCGCAGTCGTCGATGATCTCGAGCAACCCCTCGCGATAGTCCTCGCGGGAGGGACAGACGTACGCCCAGTCGAAGTACTTCCGATCACGCGTGGCGGGCCGACCCAGGTCGTCGACGGGGACGAGCGACGGATCGGCGTCGGCGGCGGCGTTGTCGCCGAAACACGAGACCATGTTCACCGCGTCTTCGATCGGTTCGGCGGACCTCCCGGTGACGTCTTTGACCTCGTAGAAGCCGCGGTCGAACTCCGGCCACCGTACCTCCTCCTCGTTTCGGGTGACGACGCCGTGCATACGAACGGTGTACGGCTACGGGGCCGTAAGCCGTTCGGATCGACTACCGCTCCGGTTCGTACTCGTACTCGACGTCCGAGGAGCCGCCGAAGGCGACCTTCCAGACGAGCGCGGCGACGAACGTGGCGATCAGGATGGTGCGTACGCGGGACATAGTCACCCGAAGGGTCGAACGGCGCTCACTTATCGATTTCGGGCGTCCGGCTCGTGATCGATCAACCGTCTCGGCCGGCCTGCTATCAGTCGGTACCGACGCACCCGGGAGCCGTTCGTCGGGTGCGCCGGTAACCGGTTACAGCGGACCGTCTCAGTGTTCGATCAGGGACGCGATCCCCTCGCGGACGATCGTTCCGCAGTACGAACACCGGACGCCGTCGTCGACGACCTCGAACCGCGAGTCGACGGGCTCGTCGCCGGTCGAGATACAGCCGTCGTTCGGACAGGAGAGGACGCCCACGACGACCTCGGGGCGCTCGACCCGATGTTTCTCGACGACGTCGTACTCCCGGACGATGTTGATCGTCGCGTCGGGCGCGATCAGCGAGAGCACGTCTACCTCGTCCTGGCTCAGCTCCCGCCCCTCGACCTTAACGATGTCCTTGCGCGCGAGCCGATCGGAGGGGACGTTCATCCCGACCGAGATCTCCTCGCCCTGGCTGCCGTCGATGCCGAGGATCGCGAGGACGTTCAGCGCCTGTCCCCCGTTGATGTGGTCGATGACGGTTCCGTTGTGAATCTTGCTGACTCGCAGTTCGTGCTCGCTGCGGTCGTCGCCCTCGTCACTCATCGCTGCCACCTCCGTCCTCGCTCAACAGGAGATCGAGCAGCGCCATCCGAACCGGGACCCCGTTGTGGGCCTGCTCGAAGTAGGCCGCGTACTCCGTGTCGTCGACCTCGGGCGCGATCTCGTCGACCCGCGGCAGCGGGTGCATCACCGTCAGGTCGTCGCTCGCGGCCTCGAGCGTCTCCCTGTCGATCTGATACTCGCCCGCAACCTTCCGGTACTCCGATTCGTCGGGGAACCGCTCGCGTTGGATCCGGGTCACGTAGAGGACGTCCAGATCGCCGAGCACCGCCTCGAGGCGCTGGTGTTCGCGGATTCCCGTCCGACCGCCCTGTTGCTGGTGGAGGTCGTAGACGACCTCTCGGGGGAGCTGCAGGCTCTCCGGACTGATAAAGTGCTGGCGGGTGTCGAAGTTCGACAGCGCGTAGGCAAGCGAGTGGACGGTTCGACCGTACTTCAGATCCCCCATAATCCCGATCGTGAGGTCGTCGAGCCCGGCGTTCTCCCGAATCGTGTACAGATCGAGCAGGGTCTGTGTCGGGTGCTGTCCGGCCCCGTCGCCGGCGTTCAGCAGCGGAACGTCGACGAACTCGCTGGCCATCGTCGCGGCGCCCTCCTTGGGGTGGCGCAGGACGAGCGCGTCTGTGTAGCCTTCGATCACCCGAACGGTGTCGGCGAGGGTTTCGCCCTTCGTGACGCTCGAGGACTCGACCGAACCCATGTCGACGACGTCCCCGCCCAGACGTTTCATCGCCGTCTCGAAGCTCAGCTTCGTTCGCGTGCTCGGCTCGAAAAAGAGCAGGCCGAGCAACGCCCCGGCGTGGCGATCTGCGACGGCCGACGGATCGGCGGCGATCTCGGCCGCTCGGTCGAGAACGGTCTCGACGTCCGCCCGCGAGAGGTGTTTGCTCGTGATCACGTGGTCGTGGCGCATCTCGTTGGATACGGGGCCTGCAACCCCCTTGAATCTCCCTGTTCGCCGAAGGTGGGTTCGTCAGCGGATAAAGAGTTATGCCGTGGCTGTGACAACGTCGCCGATCGTATGGTCGATCGGCTTCGGACCGGAATCGACGCGCTGGATCGCAGACTCGAGGGCGGCCTTCCGAGGGGAGCGCTCGTCGCCTACACCGCCGAGCCGGCCAGCCAGTCCGAACGCCTGCTGTACGAACTGATGGCCGCGTGCGAGACACGGTACCTCTCCACCGAACGGTCGATCCGGGCCGTCCGGTCGTCGCTCGAGGCCGCCCCCGCAACGGTCTCCGAGACGCAGGTCGAGCGGCTCTCGGCCAAACGACTCGAGGACGCGACCCGAACCGTCGCCGACCTGTCCGAGGAGCGGCTCCTGATCGTCGACACGGCCGATCGTCTCGAGCGATCCGATCCGGACGACTACGTCGCCTTCCTGAACGAACTGAAGGAGACGCTGCTCGAGATTGACGGGGTCGCGGTTCTGCACTGCTTGCGCGGCACGGAACCCAGCAATCGAATCCGAACCCTCCACGCTGCCGACGCGGTCTTCGAGCTCCATACCGACCGCGTAGGGGGTCGTCTCGAGACCACTCTCGCGATACCGAAGTTTCGCTACGACGGCCAGCCCGTCGAGGCGATCACGCTCGAGTTGACCGACGGAGTCGCAATCGACACCAGCCGGGACATCGCCTGATCACCGTCGACGCCCACTCGCTCGCTCTCGAACCGGGGCCGTCACCGCTCTCGGTCGCGGCTCGCGGTCCTCGCCGAAAAACAGCGCGATCGGTGCGAGGCCGGACCAGTCGGTCCGGGAAACGGTCACGCGTGTACGGTTGTTCAACGAACGAACGTACCTGGAAACGTGGATTTATGACCCCTCTCGTACAGGCACGGTAACATGGACCGAAGGGTGGTGACTCGACGCGCCACACTCGCGGCGATCGGGGGAACTGCGATCGGACTGACAGCCGGCTGTCTCGGCGGAACCGACGACGAGGACGTCCTCGGGGACCCGGAGTATGTGGAGGGACGTTCGGACCCCGGCGGGGTATCGATGGAGGACCTACCCGACCTGAGCGGCGAGCTGACGGTGTACTCCGGCCGGAGCGAGCCCAGAATCGGCGAACTGATGGAGTACATCGAGTCGGAGTACGACGACTTCTCGCTCGAGGTGCGCTACGACGATACCGCCGACCTCGTCGGTGCGATCGAGGCCGAGGCCGAGACGCCGGCGGACGTCTTCTACGGGAGCGAGAGCCAGTCGATGACCGACCTCAAGAACGACGGGTACACGGTCGAACTCTCCGACGACGTCCTCGATCGCGTCGGCGACGGCTCCCGCGATTCCGACGGTCACTGGATCGGGTTCACGAGGCGGTATCGTGCGATTGCGTACAACACAGAGGCGTACGACGCCGACGACCTCCCGGACGATATCTTCGCCTACGCCGAGGACGACCGGTTCGCCGGCGACGTCATGTGGGCTCCCGATCAGGGATCGACCCAGGCGTTCCTGACGGCGATGATCGTCATCCACGGCGAGGACGAGACCCGGGAGTGGGTCGAGACGCTGACCGAGGGCCAAGACGCCGAGATCTCCCCGGGCGGGGACAGCGGGCTGGCGCAGGCGGTCACCGACGGCGAGGTTAGCGTCGGGCTGACAAACCACTACACGCTTGCCGACAGCCCCGGCGACGCTTACGACATCACGTTCACGAGCGGCGACGCCGGCGCGATGTACAACGTCACCGGCGGGGCCGTCATGGCCGACAGCGACGACCAGTCGACCGCGGAGTCGTTCGTCGAACACCTCGTCTCGGCGGAGGCCCAGGAGTACTTCGCGACGACGACCTGGGAGTATCCGACGATCGACGGCGTCGAGCCGATCGAGGAGGTGCCGGGGACCGACGAGTTCGAACCCCCGGAGTTCGACCTCAACGAGCTGGCCGACCCCGAACCGGCCCAGGAGATCCTGCGGGACGTGGGCGTGCCGTTCTGAGCACTGTCGCTTCCCATGTCCTCGCTTTCCCCCTTCGAGACCGTCGATGACTACCCGGACGAAGAGCACCGACGACACGAGGACGACCCCGACGAGGACGACGACAAGCGGACGCCGGTCGGGCTCACGCTTCTGGCCGGCGCGGTCGCCGCGACGGTCGTGGTCCCGGTGGTCTGGATCGGCGTCGTCGCCCTGAGCGTCGACCTCGATCGGGCGGCCTCCATCGTCCTTCGGCGAGGGATGCTCGACGTGTTGCTCAACACGGTCGTCCTGATCGTCGCGGTGACGACGCTGTCGGTGCTGATCGCGGTGCCGCTCGCCTTTCTCACCGTTCTCACCGACCTGCCGTTCAAGCGGTTCTGGATCGTCGCGCTCTCCCTGCCGCTCGTGGTTCCCAGCTTCGTCTCCGCGTTCTCGTTCGTCTCCGTCTGGGGACCTCAAGGCCGGCTGCAGTCGGTTCTCGCGCCCTTCGGCGTCGAATCCCTCCCCGAAATATACGGCATGCCGGGGACCGTGTTCGTCCTCACGCTGTACAACTACCCGTTCGTCTACCTCACGACGATCGCGGGGCTCCGGGCGCTCGACAAGACCTACGTCGACGCCGCCCGGAGCCTCGAGACCGGGATCCGGGGCGTGTTCGTCCGAATCGTCCTCCCGATGGTGAAACCGGCTATCGCGGCCGGTGCGTTGCTCACCGCCCTCGAGACCGCCGGCGACTTCGGCGTTCCGGCGATCCTCCGGCTCAGCGTGTTCACCCGGCAGATCTACCTCGAGTACAACGCGCTCGCTCACGACTACGCGGCGATGCTCTCCCTACATCTCGTGGCCATCACGCTCGTGATCCTCCTCGTCGAGTCCCAGGTCCGCAGCCACGAGCGGATCCACGGCAGCGCCCGCGGGAACTCGGGGCCGTACACGATCCGGCTCGGCCGCTGGCGCTGGCCCGCGCTGATCGTCCCCGCCGTGATCGTCGCGCTCGCGATTCTCGTTCCGGTCGGGTTTCTGTTCTCCTGGCTGGTCACCGGGCCCGACGCCTACGCCGGCAGCTTCGGGTTCGAGCCGGGGTACGCGATCAACTCCGTCTACGTCTCCGCGCTGGCCGCGGCCGTCGCCGCCTGCCTCGCGCTCCCGGTGGCGTACCTCGCCGCGCGACACCCCGCCCCGCTCTCGGGGACCCTCGAGCGGGCGACCTACGTCGGCTTCGCCGTCCCCGGGGTCGTCATCGGGCTCAGCCTCGTTTACTTCGCCACCCGCTATCTCCCCTCGGTTTACCAGACGGTGCCGCTCGTGGTCTTCGCCTACGTCGTGCTCTACCTGCCACTGGCCGTCGGCTCGACCCGGGCGGCGATCCTCTACGTCAACCCGCAGTTCGTCGAGGCCGCCCGATCGCTTGGCAACACGCCGTTCCAGGCGTTTCGCCGAATCACGCTCCCGCTCGTGTTTCCCGGGGTGATCGCCGGCGCGGCGCTGGTCTTCCTCCACGGGATGAAGGAGCTGCCCGCAACGCTGTTGCTCCGGCCGATCGGGTTCGACACGCTCGCGACGTTCATCTGGGCCGCGGAGCGAAACGCCTACTACGGCTACGCCGCCGTGCCGGCGCTGGTGCTCGTCTTCATCTCCGGGCTCTCGATCCTCGGTGTGGTCTCCCGGGAGTACCCCGACACGCTGGCGGCCCTCCGCAAGTGGCGCCGGAACCGCGGTGACGCCACGAACGTCGGGGAAGAACCGTTTTCCGGCCCGGACAGAACGGGTGACCGGGCCGTGATGGACGGCGGGACGACCGTCGACGCCGCGAGAACCGGCTCGAGCGCGGGCAGTGCGGACGATGAAGACGCCTCCGGGGAACGGGAGGTCGTCCTCGAGCTCGAGGGCGTTCGCAAGCGCTACGACGGCCGCCCCGCGGTCGACGGGATCTCGCTGTCGGTGCGCCGCGGCGAAATCCTCACCCTCCTCGGGCCGTCGGGCTGCGGGAAGACGACGACCCTGCGGCTGATCGACGGACTCGAGCGCCCCGGCGGCGGGACGATCCGAATCGACGGGGAGACGGTCGCGGACGAAGAGACCTACCGCCCCGCCGAGGAGCGCGACGTCGGTATCGTCTTCCAGGAGTTCGCGCTCTTTCCTCACAAGACGATCGCGGAGAACGTCGCCTTCGGACTCGAGGATGCCGGCAACGAGGAGCGGGCCGACACGGTCGCGGAGCTGCTCGAGCTGGTCGGCCTCTCGGCGTACCGCGACAGCTACCCCGACGAGCTCTCGGGCGGGCAGAAACAGCGGGTCGCGCTGGCCCGGTCGCTCGCGCCCCGCCCCGAGGTGTTGCTGCTCGACGAGCCGCTGTCGAACCTCGACGCCGGGCTCCGTGCCCGGATGCGAAACAGCGTTCAGCGAATCCTCGAGGAGGTCGACGTCACCGCGGTCTGGGTCACGCACAACCAGGAGGAGGCGCTCTCGGTCGGCGACCGGACGGCCGTGATGAACGCCGGGCGGATCGAACAGCTCGCGTCACCCCGAGCGCTGTACATGGAGCCTGACTCGCGGATGGTCGCCGACTTCCTCGGTCGGGGCGACTACCTCTCCGGGCGTCTCGCGGACGGGGTCGTCGAGACACCCCTCGGCGCGTTCGACGCCGACCGCATCTCCCTGCCCGAGACCGAACGGGCACTCGAGGTCCTCGTCCGCCCCGACGACGTCGCGATAACGCCGTCGTCGACCGGCGACGGACGGGTCGTCGGCCGCCAGTTCAACGGGGAGACGGTCCGCTACCGGATCGAGCTCGAGGGCGGCGAACGGGTCTCGAGTCGCCAGTCTCACGACGACTGGTACGACGTGGGAACGTCGGTCGACGTCTCGGTGACGGCGACTCACGCGCTGCCGGCGTTCCCCCGGGAGTAGCCGTAGTACCAGACCATTCGATCGAAGAACCGGCGATCGTATCAGTAGTTAGTAATGCGGCTTGTTTATCCGTCTGGTTTGTGAGTCTGAACCGGTCGAAGTATTACGTCAATGCCCCCTCTTTCAGCAAGTGAACTACCCCTGCCTACTCACTCACGGCTTTCGCCGTTCGTTCCTTGAGGCAGGGGCAGGGGCTTCCTGTTTCAACGACGCGACTTGCAGACACGGTAAGTGTATCCACAGCGGTCGCAGTCTCCGCAGGCGTGTCTTCGGAGTGAACCACTCCTAGCCGATTCCAACCACGTTTTTCGACGTTGAACGCAGCGTTCCAGTCACGGTCTATTTCGAATCCACACGATGGACACGAATTTTGAGGAAGTCGTGCTGAATACAGCGCGCGAATGTGGCACGGTCGACCGGTTCCTCGCTCCCCTCGTTGCGGGACTGCGCTCTCCCTGCGTTCACGGACCGAGGGAAGATCAATGCGGAGGTCGAACGTTCAGTACAGGCGAACGATCGGCTGATGACCATGACTCGCCTACGGCGGTTACAACTCGTGGGCGAAATCTCTTGTCCCCGCAAGCTAAGGCATAGACAGTATGGACGCCAGTTATTTTCTCGTCCGCCTGAAACGACCGTTGCTCTACGTGATGGCCTCGATTTATATCATCGCCGGAGTAATCCATTTCATCATCCCGGAAGCGTTCGCACAGATTGTCCCCCCAATGCTTCCCTATCCGCTTGCGATTGCGTATCTCTCGGGCGTCGCCGAGATCGCCCTTGGCGTCGGGTTGTTGTTCTCACAGACGCGAAAACTCGCTGCCTGGGGAATTATTGCCCTTCTGATTGCCATCTTCCCGGCAAACATCTATATGGCCGTCAGTGACGTGACGGTGACGGGTGTGTTTGGTCGGACGCTCGACCCATCTCCAGCCGTCCAATGGGGTCGGCTTCCGCTGCAAGGCGTCCTCATTCTGTGGTCGTGGTGGTACACGCGCCCGATGCCTGAGAAGTAAAAGCAACTGTTACGTATAGGCGGAGTATGTAGCGGGGCCTCTCTCACCGTTCTTGTAGACCTTCCATGAACAGATAATAAATCCAATAGGCTGCGACTCCGGCAACTACTATTCCAACGATGCCAAATAATAGATGTCCTCCGGTGAGGGCTTCCATGACCCCAGCAAGCCCTACAATCCCGGCTATTGCGAGTAATGCACCAAGTATTGAGCGATGGATTGAAGCAATGAACTTCCCGCCATCGGATTTGTTCTGGCTCATATGTAACAGTTCTAACCCTATCATCAATAAGTTTCCCCGTTCAGTATACTTGCGTATGGACCATCTGGCAATGAGTCTGCAGCCCTGACTGACCACCGCTGGGTGGGACTGAAAGGGGCTGGCCGGCTCGGGGAGCGAGGCGACGCAAGCACCGACCGACCGGAGCGAGGGAGGCGCGCAGCGAGCCGCAGCCCTCGAGCCGGCCAGGGGCTTTCGCGGTAATACCGACGAGGAGGAGGTCTGCTCGCACGAACACAGGGGATTGCCACGCCCTCCCCAGCCGACTCGCTCGCTGCGCTCGCTCGTCCACTGGCAGAGCAAGCTCTGCCAAGCCATTCGCTCGTGTTACTCGCGAAGACCTCGCACAGTGTCGTCGACCGTCCTCTCTAGCGTTCGGCCGGCTGACAGCGCGCGCCACCGCAGGAAGAACGGTCAAACCGAACTGATACATGACCCGCTTATACGTAACACGAGTTTCACTCCTCACTCTGGATAACGAAATCGTGTTCCTGTCTACTGGCTGTGACGGCTCGAGTCGCCCGAACCGAACGAACAGCGATGCGTCTGGACAGGGTTTACGAAAACCGCAAAAGCGGAGCCGTTACTCCTCGGCGCCTTCGAGCTCCTCGACGATCTCGTCGGCGTCGACGTCGGCCTCCTCGAGGGCCTCTTCGATGTCGGCCTCGGCGCCAGCGCCGCCGCCCATGCCGCCCATCATGCCGGGCATACCCATACCGCCCATGCCGTCGATAACCTCCTGGACGATGACGCGGTCGACGCCCAGCTTGTCGATGACGTCCTGGCCGATCTGCTGTTTGCCCATCATCCACTGCTGGTTCATCGTCATCTGGGGCGTGGCCTCGAGGTAGAGCGTCTCCTTCTCGACGACCTCGGTTTCGAACTCGGGCTCGCTGTCCTCGTCCTCGTCCTCGTCGGACTCGACGGGGACCTCCTCTTCGACCTCGTCGGTCTCGATCCAGAGGTCGGGCTCCATCCCGAGGTACATCTCGAACAGGCCGGCGGCCTGCTGTTCGATGTCGTCGACCTCCTCGACGACCTCGTACTCGTACTCGACGTCCTCACCCGCGAGCGGGTGGTTGAAGTCGACGCGGGCGCGGCCGCCGACGATCGTGCTGATGTAGCCCTGCTTGCCGTCGATCTGGACGTTCGCGCCGGGGTAGCGGTCGTCCTCGTCGATCTTCTCGGCGCTGACGGTCTGGACGTCGTCCGGATCGTACTCGCCGAAGGCGTCCTCGGCGGAGATCGTGACGGAGCCGGAGTCGCCGACCTCGCCGCCGATGATGGCGTCTTCGACCTCGTCAAAGATGTGGCCCTCGCCGAGGACGAGCGTCCGCGGCTCGAACTCCTCGGCCTGGTCGGCGACGCCCTCCTCCTCGGCGACCTCGGGGTCGGTCGTGTCGACCAGCTGGTCGTCCTCGGTGGTGTAGGCGGTGTAGGCGAGCGTTACGAAGTCGCCGGCCTGAAGCCCCTCGGCTTCGTTGGCGTCTTCGTTCTCGTCGACGTCATCGGCCTGCGCTTCGGCTTCGGCTTCCTCTTCCTCGGTCATACGTTGTACGTCCGCCCGTCCACATTTAAGTACGACGTTTTCTCCCGAGAGCGACCGATACTTAGGATCCGTTCGCCTTTTCGGACGTATGTACGAGGTCGAGGTCAAAGTGCCCGCCGATCTCGAGGCCGTCCGCGCTCGGCTGGACGGCCTCGAGGCGACGGCCACGGGCGCCGTCGTCCAGGCGGACACCTACTACGACGCGCCCCATCGTTCGTTCCCCGAGACCGACGAGGCGCTACGCATCCGCACGGAACGACTCGAGGACGACCCCGACGAGACCCGGCTCACCTACAAGGGGCCCCTCGTCGACGACGCCTCGAAGAGCCGCGAGGAGGTCGAGACCGCCGTCGGCGACGGCGAGAAGGTCGACGCCGTCCTGACGAAGCTCGGGTTCGAGCCCGCCGCGACGGTCCGCAAAGAGCGCGAGCGATTCGAACTCGAGGGGTACACGATCACCCTCGACTCGGTCGACGACGTCGGCGAGTACGTCGAGGTCGAGACGGAGGTCGACGACGAGAGCGAGCTCGAGAACGCCCGCGAGGGCGCGTTCGACGTCCTCGAGCGACTCGGGCTCGATTCCGACGACCAGCTTCGGACGTCGTATCTGGAGCTGTTGCTCGAGTCCGGATAGGCGACTCGCTGAACGTCACGTCGAAGGGGCAACCCGTCGCGACCACCAGGATCGGTCATCGGTGTACAGCATCCGACAGTATTACCCCTCAGCATTTTCTGGTCGGAATCTGTTTCCGCAAGTTATAGAACCACGCTCGGTCAACTCCCAGTAATGAGTCAGCGGAATATTCGGGTCGAGCCGATCGACCGCCAGGCAGTAGAGGACCAGGAGGTCGAAATCGTCGAGCGAAAGGGGATCGGCCACCCCGACTCGATCTGTGACGGCGTCGCCGAGAGCGTCGCGGGAGCGCTCGCCCGCGAGTACATCGACCGCGTCGGCGAAGTGTTGCACTTCAACACCGACGAAACCCAGCTGGTCGCCGGCGAGGCCGCGCCCGCCTTCGGCGGCGGCGAGGTCGTCGATCCCATCTACCTGCTGATCGTCGGCCGCGCGACCAAGCGCTACGAGGGCCAGGCGATCCCCGCCGAGACGATCGCGCTGCGGGCCGCCCGCGAGTATCTCGAGGAGACGATCCCACAGCTCACCTACGGCGAGGACATCGTCGTCGACGTCAAGCTCGGCGAGGGCAGCGGCGACCTCCAGGAAGTCTTCGGCGAGGACGAGGTGAGCGTTCCGATGGCCAACGACACCAGCTTCGGCGTCGGCCACGCGCCGCTCACGGAGACCGAGCAGATCGTCCTCGAGGCCGAGCGACGGCTCAACGGCGAGTACGCGAGCACTCACCCCGAACTCGGCCCCGACGTGAAGATTATGGGCAAACGCGAGGGCGATAAGATCGATGTCACCGTCGCCGCGGCGATGGTCGACGAGTACATCGCCGACATCGACGAGTACGCTGACGCGGTCGAGTCGGTTCGCGAGTTCGTCGGCGAGGTCGCGGACGAACACACCGACCGCGAGGTCGACGTTCACGTCAACACCGCCGACGACTACGAGGAAGGGTCGATCTATCTCACCGTCACCGGAACCTCCGCCGAGCAGGGCGACGACGGCTCCGTCGGTCGGGGCAACCGCGCGAACGGCCTCATCACGCCCAACCGGTCGATGTCGATGGAGGCGACCAGCGGGAAAAACCCCGTCAACCACATCGGGAAGATCTACAACCTGCTCTCGACGTCGATCGCCGAGTCGGTCGTCGACGACGTCGACGGCATCCGCGACCTGCGCGTGCGGCTGCTCTCCCAGATCGGTCGTCCGATCGACCAGCCCCACGTCGCCGACGTCCACGTCGTCACCGACGAGGGCGTCGCCCTCGAGGACGTCGAAGAAGACGTCGAGACGATCGTCGACGCCGAACTCGGCGACGTCACCGAGATCACCCGTCAGGTGATCAACGGCGAGCTGACCACGTTCTAGCGCTGTTTCGCTTTCGGCCGTCGTTTTCCGCCATCCGATACCGGCACGAGCACCGGGCTTCGGAATAGTCAAGAACCGGTCCGGCCTATCGAGTTACGAATCGAAACACTGGCATGTCAGAAGCGTCCTCTGACTCGAGCGAACCACTCGACGTCTCCCCCCGTTCGGTCGTCCTCGCCGTCGTCGTGAGCACCTTCTTCGTCGGCTTCGGCGGCGGCGTCATCTTCCCGATCCTGCCGAATCTCGGGGAAGTACTCGGAATTTCGGCGTTCATGGTCGGAGCGATCCTCGCGGCCAACCGCTGGACCAGGCTGGTCGCGAACGCGCCCGCAGGCGTGCTCGTTGACCGAATCGGCACGCGAACGCCGTTCATCGCGGGGCTGGCGATCGAGGGCGTCGCGACCTTCGGCTACGTCGTCGCCCTGCTCGCCGCCCATCCGTCGCTGTGGTTCCTGCCGGACGTCCCCGAAGCCTGGTTCATGGTTGCTCGAGTCATGTGGGGCGTCGGCAGCGCGCTCGTGTTTGCGACGGCGTACACGATTACGGCCGACGTTAGCGACTCCGGTTCGCGGGGGACGAGCATGGGCATCGTCCGCGCGGGGATCACGTTCGGCTTCCCCGCGGGGCTCGTGCTGGGCGGACTCGTCAGCGAGACCTATGGCAACGCCGAGGCGTTCGTTCTCGCCGCCGCCTTCGCCGGGCTGGCGAGTATCATCGCCTACTTCGTCGTCCCCGAGACTCACGTTGAGGAGCGCGACTCCTCGGTCAAGCCGTGGGACCTCGAGCTAACCGTCCCCGCGCTCACCGTCGGGCTGGTCAACTTCGGGCTCTACTTCGCGTACGTCGGCGTCCTGTTCTCGACGCTCGTGCTCTACCTGCAGATCGAGGCGCTGACTATTTCCGCGACGGCGTTCGGCTACGACCTCGAGTACGGCGCGCAGGGAACGTCGGGGATGCTGATGGCGGTTTCGGTGCTGGCCGGTGCGGTGTTTACGATCGTCGGCGGCGCGCTGAGCGACTCCGTCGGCGCACGGGTTCCGATTCTCGTCGTCTTCCTGGTTACGGCCTGTGTCGGCTTCGCGGTCCTGACGGTGGCGCCCTCGCTACCCGCCGTCGTGCTCGCCTGTGCGCTGATCGGGGCGGGGCAAGGCGGCGTCGGCGGTCCGCTGACCGCCCTGCTGGCGGATCTCACAGAAGAGGATCGGATGGGACGGGCGATGGGGACGAACAACGTTCTCGGCGACGTCGGCGGCGGACTCGGACCGATGATCGCGGTGCCGTTCGCCGAGACGATCGGGTTCGAAGTGATGTACGCGGTGAGCACCGTCGTTCCTCTACTGGCCGGCGTCGTCCTCGTCGCCGGCGTCTACAGCCACACCGGGAGCCTGAGCCCGACCGTCGAGGAGTCGGCGGCCTGATCCCCGGGGTATCGCCGCGAGGGCAACGATTTTTACGCGAGCGATACTGCCCCCTCCATGGACCTTCACGACGCACTCAGCGGGATCACCTGTCCGACCGTCACGCCGTTCGACGACGGCGAGATCGACGAAGCCGCGCTCGTCGACCTGCTCGCACACCTCCGGGAGGGTGGGATCGATAGCATCTTCGCCTGTGGTACCTCCGGCGAGTTCCCGAGTCTCGGTCCCGAGGAGCGCCGTCGCGTGATCGAGTTGACCGTCGACCACGCCGACGGCCCGGTGATCGCCTGCTCGGGTGCGACCAGCGTCGACGAGGCCGTCGCTCACGTCGACAACGCTGCCGACGCCGGCGCGGACGCGGCCGCGCTGGTCCCGCCCTATTTTACCCCGGCGAACGCCCCTCGAGGGAACGAACGGTTCTTCGAGCGGATCGGCGAGGAGACGACCATACCGATCGTGCTGTACAACATCCCCCAGTACACGGGCCAGCGGATCGAGCCCGAGACGGTCGCGGCCCTCGCCGAACGGGACGAGTTCGTCGGGATCAAGGACTCGAGCGGGGATCTGACCTACTTCCAGTCGCTCGTCCGGGAGACATCCGAGGAGTTCCTGTGTCTGATGGGCTACGACTCCCTGCTCGTGCCGTCGATCCGGCTTGGCGGCGACGGCGGGATCAACGCGCTCTCGAACGTCGTTCCGCGGACGTTCAGCGAGGCGGTCGAGACGGCCGGAACCGACCGCGGGCAGGAGCTGCAGTCGGAGGCGATCGCCCCGCTGTTCGAGACCTGCGCGACCCACGGCTTCGCCCAGGCGACGAAGACGGGACTGGTCCACCGGGACGTACTCCCCTCCGACGAGGTCCGACCCCCGCTGGTCTCGACCGACGACGCGGCCGCTGACGAGATTCGAACGGCTCTCGAGCGAGCGCTCGCGGTCGCCGAGCGCTGACGCTTCCGGCTCGTAATCCCCTTATACTCGCACCCGGCTACGATTCGGTATGCACCCGCCGGGAGCCGATACCGTCCTCGTCCGCCACGGGGACATCAACACCAAGAGCAACACCGTCAGGCGGTACATGGAGGACCTCCTCGCGGAGAACCTCGAGGCGATCCTCGACGACCGATCGGTTCCCGGGGAGGTCGAGCGCCGGTGGAGCCGACTGCTGATCCACACGACCGAGGAGGCCGTCGAAGACGCGACGGCCGCAGCGGCCGACACGTTCGGCGTCGTCTCCGCCAGTCCGTGTCTGACAGTCAGCACCGAAAAGGAGCTGATCCTCGACGCGCTTGAGGAGATCGCACGCGCCCGCTACGACGGCGGCAGCTTCGCCGTCGACGCGCGACGAGCCGACAAGGAGTTGCCCTACGACAGCGAGGACCTCGCCCGAGAGGGCGGATCGACCGTCTGGGAGACCGTCGCAGACGAGTTCGAGCCCGAAGTCGACCTCGAGGATCCCGACCTTACCTTCGGCGTCGAGGTTCGCCGGGAGGGTACCTTCCTCTCCCTCGAGAAGCGATCCGGTCCGGGCGGACTTCCGCTCGGCGCCCAGGAGCCCGTAATCGCGATGGTCAGCGGCGGGATCGACTCGCCCGTCGCGGCCTACGAGATGATGAAACGCGGGAGTCCGATCGTCCCGGTGTACGTCGATCTGGGCCCGTTCGGCGGGATCGACCACGAGGCCCGCGCGATGGAGACGGTTCGAGTGCTCTCGCGGTACGCCCCGAACTTCGACATGCAGGTCTACAAGGTTCCCGGCGGGGAGACCATCTCCGCCCTCGTCGAGGAGATGGAGGAAGGACGGATGCTCTCGATGCGACGCTTCTTCTACCGAGCCGCGGAGGTGCTGGCCGAGCGCGTCGACGCCCACGGGATCGTCACCGGCGAGGCCGCTGGCCAGAAGTCGAGCCAGACGGTCCAGAACCTCGGCGTCACGAGCCGCGCGACCCGCCTGCCGATCCATCGGCCGCTTCTGACTCGAGACAAAAACGAGATCGTCGCCCAGGCCCGCGAGATCGGCACCTTCGCCGAGTCGACGATCGATGCCGGCTGTAACCGCGTCGCGCCCGACAGGGCCGAGACCAACGCCCGGCTCGAGCCCCTGCTCGCGGCCGAACCCGACGATCTGTTCGAGCGAGCCGAGGAGGCTGCCCGAAACGCGGAACTGGTCGAGCCGTAGCGGTCTACCGAGAGCAGTTGTCTTGCTCTCATACGGTTGCTGTACCGATGTCCCGGCGCAACCGCCGCACGGGTCGCGGGTACGCCGGTACTGACGTACAGTATCAAACCGTTCGACCGCCCTGGTAGTAAATAAACAGCCCCGTTCGAAATCGATCCTGGCTCCACAACTACGGCGTCTCGAAGGCCTGCTTCAATTCTATACTATATTCAAATAATGAAATATACCAAAATAACTAATATGAAACTTTCCGATTAGAATCATGGTCATGGTAGTTAATAGGGAGGCAGTTCGGCGGCGAACGGTACTGAAAACGATCGGTGCGGTCGGTGCAATCGGAAGCGCGAGCGGCATTGCTTCGGCGAACGGGCGGGGGAATCGTAGTCCGAAGCTGGAACTCGTCGGCCACTCGACGCTCGGGGTACGAGACGGGGCGAACACCCACGCCGCGGTGAACGAGGATCTCGAGCTCGCAGCAGTGGGATCGTTCGCTTCGGTCGATCCCGAGGTTCGGATCGTCGATATCTCAGATCCGTCCGATCCCGAGATGACTGGGGTGACAGACGTCGGTCGGGGTAACGACGTTCGAAACTCCGACATCCACCCCACGGAGCCGTACGTGTTCACCGCCAACGAGGGCGGCCCGGACGCTGGCTGGGCGGTCGTCGACGCCAGCGACAGGGCGGATCCGGAACTCCTTACCCACGTCAGCGTCGAGGGCGCTGGCGCCGGCGTTCACAACGTCCAGACCTTCGGCGAGGACTATCTCATCTGTGCGCTCCACCACGGCGATCGAGGAATTGTCGTCTACGACATCTCCGAACCCGGAGCACCCGAGGAGGTTTCGGAGTTTCAGGTCGACGACCACATGGTCCACGCCGCGCACGTCCGCGACGAGTACGTTTTCCTCGCCCACTGGAACGCTGGGCTGTACATCCTCGATATGAGCGACCCCACCGATCCCGTTGAACTCGCCCGGTTTGACTACCGCGAGGAGGAGGCCGACGTCCCACTCCGGAACTGCCACCACACGGTTCCGCATCCCTCGAGAGATATCGTCTTGCTCGGCGAGGAGGTCGGCAGCAGCGAACCCGGGTACAAACACATCGTCGAGTTCAACCTCGACGACGGCGAGACCGAACTGCTCTCGTCGTTCCAGTTCCCGCAACACGCCAACCAGACCGACTCCACGACGTTCTGGTGGACCGGTCACTTCTCGGATTGGGGCGTCGACGACCAGGAGGACGTCGTCTTCAGCGGCGACTACAAGGCCGGCGTCCAGGCGTTCGACGTCTCGGATCCCGAGGACCCAGTTCGCATTTCCCAGTACATGCCGAACGAGGGCGTCGGCGAGGTCCGGCGCGAGGACCCGGTTCGCTCGGATCTGCTCGATCACGTCCCATTCACCTGGGGCGCGGAAAGTCAGCTCGCGGGAGACAGCGGATACATCTACGCGGCCGACGCCACCACCGGGTTCTACGTCCTGGAACTCGAGGGGTACTGACGGCGTTGCGCCGTCGGAACCTCAGTTTGGCACACGATTCGTCGCGCCCCGGCCTGACGGTCCGTCCGGACGTGCTGAGGACCCGCGAAACGTGGCCGATACCGACTGCGGGTCCCCCCGCTGTGCACACGCAGGAGGGATCGTTTTCCTGCTCGAGGAACACACAACGGAACGTGTACGAGCGGGTTCTCTGTCCGACCGACGGCAGCGACAACGCCGAACTGGCCGCGAAGCGAGCCCTGCGGATGGCAAAGCAGTACGACGCTGAGTTGCACGTGCTCTACGTCGTCGAGAAGTCTCGCGAGGATCCGGAGCAGAAGGGACTGGAGGAGAAGATCGCCGAGGAGCGAAAAACGGCCCGGAGCGTCATCGAACGGATCGAACGCGACGCGGCCGACGCCGGGATTGCGGTCGAGTCGACCGTGACAACTGGCGTCCCGCGAACGACGATCGAAACCTACGCCGAGGACCACGATATCGACGTGATCGTCATCGGCTCGACCGGCGCGGACGGCGTGTCGGAAAAGCTCCTCGGCACCGCCTCGAAGTACGTCGTCAACGAAGCGCCCGCTGACGTACTGGTCGTCAGACGCGACTCCAAGATCGAGTGACGGCTCCGTCGGGAGACGAAACGCCCATTATTGCGATCCGCCAACACCCCGGCAGTGACTCGCGTCTGTCTCGTCGGCGATCCCGAGGTGAACCTCCAGTACGAACTGCTCTCGAGGGAAACCTCCCGCGAGGCGCTCGCGACTTACGACCTCGAGCGGCCGTTCGAGAACGCCCTCGCCGTTCGAACCGTCAGCATCGGCGCGGCGGTCTCGTTGTTGAACGATCTCGACTGGTATCTCACCCGATTCGTCGACGAGGCGCTCGTCCAGGAGCCCTCGGTCAGCGAGACAGAGTGGCTCTCGCGGTCGCTGGCGACCGAGCTTCGAAACGGTGACCTCGAGGCCGGCGACACCGGGGAGTTCTGCAAGATCTACGGGCTCGAGCGCCCGGAGGAACCCGAGGCGAATCAGGACGACGAGACGACAGACGGCACCGAGAACACCCCGACGAGACCGCGGCTCGTCGAGCCGCTGTACGTTCGTCGCACGAACGGCGAACTCCCGGAGTACGACCTCCGGGACGTCGCGGACACGCTGGTCGTCCGACTGACCGAAGCGGAGCACTCGCCGTAGCCGACGGTCTCGAGTCCCGATCGATCGCTTACCCGTCGGCGCCGAGCTCGAACTCGTGGGCGTCGCCGCCGCGGTCGACGATCGTTGCGGATCCCTCACCGACCGGATCGCCGTCGTCGGAGACCCGAACCAGCCGACCCACCGTCACCTCCTGTTGTGCGCAGCCGCCGTCGTCGTCGCCGTCGTCAGCGACCGCCTCGAGCCGGATCGCTCCCGCCTCGAGTTCCGCCGCCTCGAGACCGAGTTCGTAACAGAGGTTCGGCCCGCGGGCCTCGAGCACAACGAGCGAGGCGTCGTCGAAGGCGGTCTCCTCGAGGAACGCCTCGGCTTCCTCGTCGACGTCTCGGTCCTCGAGCCACGCGTCGGCGTCCTCCCGGTCGGCCAGCAGCGTCGCGGCCGGCTTCGAGCGCGGCTGAGTGGTGGTAAATGGCGCGTCCTCGATCGACTTCGTCCCGGCGCCGTCCTCGTCGTCGGCTTCCTCGTCGTCGGTCTCTTCGCCGTCGGTTTCCTCACCGTCGTCCGCCCCGGTATCTTCGTTCTCGCCGTCTTCCGCATCGTCCTCGCTCTCCCCGTCGTCGGTCGAGGTCCCGTCGTCTACGGTTCCATCCTCGTCAGTCCCGTTATCAGCGTCCGACGGGTCGTCACCGATACAGCCAGCGAAAAGGGCGATTGCGCCAGCCGTCCCGGTCAACAGTCCGCGTCTCGAGTGACTTTTCATACATCGAACCGATGTGGAGTGAGATAAAGAGCGTTCGCCAAGGTGAAAGAGCGACTGTAGTCTCATACGGACCGTTGTAGTTCTTTCCCGGCGATCGCTGTCCTCGTCCGAGCGATCACCGGTAAAACGCTACAACGATCCGTATCAGTCGAAGAGACCGGTCGAGAGGTAGCGCTCGCCGCTGTCCCAGAAGACGGTGACGACCAGCGGGCAGTCATCGGGAGTTCCACCGTCGGTCTCGGGGGTCGCCTGAGGGCGTCGGTCGAAGACGTCCGGGATTTCGGGACAGCCGGCTTCGGGCTCGGCGATCTCCTCGGCGATCAGGTTCGCAACGAGGCTCGTCGCGCCGCTGGACTGGCCGACGAGGATCCCCTCCTCGCGGGCGAGGCGGCGACACTCGTCCTCGGCGTCCTCGAGGCGAACCGTCTCGACGCGGTCGATCAGGTCGACGTCGAGGTTGTCGCTGACGAAGCCGGGTCCCATCCCCTGGAAATCGTCGTTGCCGGGCTCGCCCGTCGAGAGAACGGCGTTCTCGGCCGGCTCGACGGCGACGATGTCCATTTCGGGGAACTCCTCGCGGAGCCGCCGCCCGGTTCCCGAGAGGGTACCGCCGGTGCCGACGCCGGCGACGAAGGCGTCGACCTCGCGGTCGCCGACCTGCTCGACGATCTCCTCGCCGGTCGTGCGGTAGTGGGCCTGCGGGTTGGCGGGGTTCTCGAACTGCCCGAGCTGGACCGCCCCTCGTTCCTCGAGCTCGTCGGCACGCTCGCGGGCTTCCGTCATCTCGCCCTCGACGAGTTCGAGCTCGGCGCCGTAGGCGGCCATGATCCGCCGTCGCTCCTTGGATTTCGAGGCCGGCATCACGATCGTCAGATCGTAGCCGCGGGCGGCCGCGACCAGCGCGAGGCCGATCCCGGTGTTGCCGCTGGTGGGCTCGACGAGCCAGTCGCCGGGCTCGATCAGCCCCTCCCGTTCGGCGGTTCGGATCATCTCGAGAGCCGGCCGATCCTTGGCCGACCCTCCGGGGTTGAAGGATTCGACCTTCGCGGCGACGGTCGCCCCCTCCGGCGAGTCGACCTGGACGAGCGGCGAACCGATCGTGTCCAGGATGCTTCCCTTCATTGCGAGCGCGTAGGAAGCCGAGACGTAAACCCGTACTGGCCCTCGCAGGACGTGCCGGTGTCGGCAACCGGGAGCGAGCGAACTGGCTCGACGGACTACGGCCGCGGCACCGACTGCGCCTCGCCGTCGGCGCCCGCGATCCGCTCTTTGGCGTAGGCTTCGGCCGCCTCGAGAACGGTCGTCCCCTCCTCGTCGGCGCGCTCGATCATCCCGCGCAGCCGTCCCTCGATCGCCTCGGCCTCCGCGTAGGCCTCCTCGTAGGTCCCTCCGAAGTGGTCCTTCGCCACGGTGACCAGTCCGCCGGCGTTGATCACGTAGTCGGGCGCGTACAGGATTCCGCGCTCGCGAAGCGCCTCGGCGTGGCGTCGTTCGGCCAGCACATTGTTCGCCGCACCCGCGACGATCTCACACTCCAGCGTGGGGATCGTCTCGTCGTTGAGAATCCCGCCGACCGCACACGGTGCGAAGACGTCGCAGGGCTGTTCGTACACCGCGTCGGGCTCGATGGCGTTGGCGCCGTGTTCGGCCGCGAACGCCTCCGTCGCTTCCCGGTCGACGTCCGAGACCGTCACCGCGGCGCCGGCCTCGAGAAGCTCCTCGGCCAGCGATTGCCCGACCTTGCCCAGTCCCTGAACGACGACATCGAGTCCCTCGAGGTCGTCCACGCCGTAGACGTGGTCGACGCAGGCCCGAATCCCGCAGAACACCCCGTGTGCCGTCACTCCCGACGGATTCTCCAGCCCGTCGCTCGCGCCGACGACGTGGTCGGTGTCCCGGGCGACGACGTCCATCTCCGCGGCGCTCGAGTTGATGTCAACTGACGTGATGTACCGCCCGCCCAGGCGGTCGACCGCGCGGCCGTAGGCCTCGAGGGTCGCCTCGGTTCTGACCTCGTCGGGGTCGCCGAGGATCACGGCCTTTCCGCCGCCAAGCGGGAGGTCCGCGGCCGCTGCCTTGTACGTCATCGCGTGGGAGAGTCGGAGCACGTCCTCGAGCGCGTCGGCCTCGGAGTCGTAATCGAGGATCCGCGTACCGCCCAAGGAGGGCCCGAGCGTCGTGTCGTGGATCGCGACGATCGCTCGCAGCCCCGTCTCCGTATCGGTGAAGTACGACACCTGCTCGTGGCCGCGGTTGCCGATCGAGTCGAATACCATGTCATATACGTGTTTTGCTTCCCGTAAAAATACTACCGGCTCGCAATCGTTATATGCGTGATTCCGTCTCCCACACGGTCGTGGCCGCCAGTGGCTTTTTGCGAAACGGCGACGACGCACCGGTATGGACGGAATCGTCTTCTTCGGAACCGAGCGCCGCGAGGCCGTCGTCTCGTTCTACCGCGACCTCGGTGCGACCGTCTGGCGCGAGCAGCCGGACTGTACGATCCTGCAGGCAAGCGGGTTCCGGTTTGGCTTCTGTGAGCGCGAGCCGGCCGACACCGAGGGGATCGTCACGTTCGTCTTCGACGATCGCGCCGGCGTCGACGACGCTTTCGATCGGTTCGCCAATGAGAGCGACGAGCCGCCGCGGTTGAACGAGACGTACGACATTTACCAGTTTTTCACGACGGACCCGGAGGGACGAGCCGTCGAGTTCCAGACCTTCGAGTGAGACGCCGGAAGCATGGCGGTTAAGCCGCTGACCACGTAACCCGTTCGTATGAGTCTCGAAACCATGCGACCGAACCCGACGTGGGACGCCGCCTCCTACGAGGAGAGCGTCGACACGCTCGCAGCCCACCGCAACGAACTGACCTACCTCGTTTGGGCGGGCGACTGGTGCAAGGATTGCCGAGCGCTGCTTCCCGATTTCGCCGCGGCGCTCGAGGCAGCCGAGATACCCAACGACCGAATCGAAGAGATCAGCCTCGACGAGAACAAGGAGGGGCCGAAGGTCGACGCCTACGACGTCGAGTACATTCCGACGATCGTCGTCGAGGACGACGACGGCGAGGAGATCACCCGATTCGTCGAGGAAGAGCGCATCCCGCCGGCCGTCTGGCTCGCACAACAGCTCGAGTCCGAACTCGAGACCGAAACGGTCTGAGTCCTCAGAAGGGAACGTCGTCGGTGTCGTCGCCCAGTTCTCCGCCCGTCTCCGACGCCGCGAGCCACTCGAGGGCCTCGTCGGCGTCGTGGGTCGGTGGCGAGCAGGTTCGATTTCTGCAGACGTACAGCGTCGGCTCGCCGTCGCGAGCCTCGCGACCGGCCCAGATCGGGGGTGCGTCCTCGAGTTCCAGCGCCGCGAGCCACTCCTCGAGCCCCTCGGCCGTCGGCGGACGGAGCGCGAACTGCCGATCGGGCAGGTACCGCGAGCCGAACGCCTCGCGCCACTCTTTCGGAACCTCGTCGGCCGCGACCGTGATCTCGAGCGCTCCCGACTCGAGGCGGTCGGCGGCCAGACACAGCGTGACGTGCTGGAGCGCGTTCGACTCGAGGCGGCCGGCGTGGGTCCGCAGGACCGACGCCGCGATCCCCTCGAAGTCGTCCTCTTCGCCAGCGAAGCCCTCGAGCGCGAGCAGGGTCTCGACCGCGACGCCCGCGGCGGCGGGCGTCGACTGGTCGGTCAGCTCCTGGGGCCGGGTCACGAGCGACTCGCCGCTCTCGGGCGTGAAGTACAGCGTCTCGCGCTCGGCGTCGTAGAACTCGGCTTCGATGACGCGGGCCAGC
This sequence comes from Natronococcus sp. A-GB1, assembly GCF_029688845.1. Classification (GTDB taxonomy): domain Archaea; phylum Halobacteriota; class Halobacteria; order Halobacteriales; family Natrialbaceae; genus Natronococcus. Next base: position 188,205 of record NZ_JARUKW010000006.1, read on the forward strand.
TCGAGCGCGAAGGCGAGGTGGTCGACCTCGCCGGTGGCCTCGTAGCATCCCAGTGCGCCGCGCGCGAGGAAGGCGTAGTCCTCGAGGTAGCCATCCACCGCCACGTCGCCGTCCTTAAATCGACGCGAGAGTCGTCCCTCGTCGGCGTCCCAGAGCCGATCCCGGACGAACTCGAGGGCGTCGGTCGCCATCTCCGCGTACCGATCCTCGCCCAGCGCGAGAGCGGCCTCGGCGCAGGTCGAGATCATCAGGCCGTTCCAGCCCGCGAGCACCTTTTCGTCCCTGTTGGGTCGCGGGCGCTCCTCGCGGGCCTCGAACAGCTCCTCTCGAGCGGCCTCGAGCCGCTCTTCGACCTCGCGCTCCTCGAGGTCGAAGCGGTCGGCCAGCTCGGAAGGCGAGGCCGCGATGTTGGGCTGGCTCTGTCCCTCGAAGTTGCCAGACTCCGTGACGTCGTAGCGGGCACAGAAGAGGTCAGCGTCCAGCTCGCTCTCGAGGACATCCCGGACCTCCGCGGGCGTCCAGACGAAGAAGGCGCCCTCCTCGCGCTCGCCGGTTTCGGGATCCTCGCTCTGGGCGTCGAGCGTGCTGAAGAAGCCACCCTCGTCGTGGGTCAGCTCCCTGGAGACGAACTCGAGGGTATCCCGGACGGAGTCGGCGTACCGTTCGTCACCGGTGAGCCGGTAACCCGCGAGCAGCGCCCGCGGGATCTCGGCGTTATCGTACAGCATCTTCTCGAAGTGGGGGACCGTCCAGTCGGCGTCGACGCAGTACCGGTGGAAGCCGCCGCCGACGTGGTCGTACAGCCCGCCCTCGATCATCGCGGTGAGCGACCCCTCGAGGACCTCGTGGTACTCGTCGCGCCCGGTTCGGTCGTACGCCCGGGCGAGGACCCGCAGCCTGGCGGGCTGGGGGAACTTCGGCCCGCCGGAGCCGAACCCGCCGTTCTGGCGGTCGGCGCTGCGGAGGGCGGCGTCGGCCGCCCGCTCTAAGACGTCACTCGAGGGAGGCTCGGCGGCGCCGATCGAATCGGGCGTCTCCTCGAGCTGATCGCGGGCGGCCGCGGTCCACTCGTCGGCCCGGTTCTCGATCTCCTCGCGGTCGGTCTCCCAGGAGTCCGCCAGTCCCTCGAGCAGGTCGAGAAAGCCCGGCTGGCCCCGTTTCGAGCGCTTCGGGAAGTACGTGCCGACGTAGAACGGTTTTGCCTCCGGCGTGAGCCAGGCCGACAGCGGCCAGCCGCCTCCGCCGCTGACCAGCTGACAGACGGTCATGTAGATGCTGTCGACGTCGGGGCGCTCCTCGCGATCGACCTTGATAGGGACGAACTTTTCGTTCAACACTGCAGCGACCTCCTCGTCGGCGAAGCTCTCTTCCTCCATGACGTGACACCAGTGACACGCCGAGTAGCCGATCGAGAGGAAGATCGGCTTGTCCTGTTCGCGCGCGGTCTCGAGGGCCCGCTCGTCCCAGGGCTGCCAGTTGACGGGGTTGTCCGCGTGCTGGCGCAGATAGGGACTCTCCTCCTCGTCGAGCCGATTGCGCTCGGTGGGGGTGGACATGGAGCGCCCTACGGTCGGACGCCGGAAAAGCTCGGCGTACCCGTGAACGCGACGATGGGCGTGACGACGTGTCGAGCCCCCGCTCCTCGTGACCGGAACGCGAGCCGTCGCTCAGGTCGGCTCCTCGAGTTCGAACTCGATCCGTTCGACGTCCTCGCCCTTCGAAACGTGATCGGTGACGGTTAGCCGGCCGATCTCGCCGAGCCGGGAGACGTGGGTGCCGCCGCAGGGACAGAGATCGAACGCCTCGATTTCGACCACGCGCAGCGGATCGACGGAATCGGGGATCAGATCCAGCAGCGCGCGACCCTCGTCGACCGACTCCTCGACGGCCGGCCGCGGCCGGTTCTCCTTGATAACTTGGAGGTCGCGCTCGATGACCTCGTTCGACCGTCGCTCGATGCGTTCGAGATCCTCGTCGTCGAACGACGCTGGCTCGAAGTCGATCCGTGACCGGTCCGGATAGATCTGGTTGCCAGCGGTGCCCGCCCCGTACTCCTCTAGGACGACGCGGGAGACGACGTGCTGGGCGGTGTGCATCCGGCTCAGCTTCCGGCGGCGGTCCTCGTCGATCCGCCCCTCGACCGTCGTCCCCTCGGTCGGGAGTTCCCCCGCTCGGAGCTCGACATCGTGGCGCACGTCGCCGTGGTCCTTCCGGACGTCGACCACGTCCGCATGGCCGCCGTCCCACTCGAGGACGCCGCGGTCGGCGGGCTGGCCGCCGCCCTCGGAATAGAAGTACGTCCCGTCGAGGAAGACGCTGTCCTGGCCCGTCTTCGTGATCGTCGCGGTGAACGCGGTCACGTCGTCCGCGTCGGGGAGGTATCGCAGGTCGGTCATCGATCGACGTTGTGTCCGGAACCCCAAAGACGCTAACGCTCACTCTCCGGCGGGACTACCCCGCGCTTCGCGCTCGTCAGGTTCGGCCGACGACGCCAAAAAATCGGTGTCGGTCGGGATCAGTTCGTCTCTTCTTGTAGCAGCCGCCGCAGCACGAGGTGGAGGACGCCGCCGTTCTCGACGTACTCGACCGCCATCGGCGTGTCGACCTGTGCGGTGACCGTGAACTCCGTCGTCTCGCCGTCGTCTTCGGCGGTGACGGTCAGTTCGGCGTTTGGCTCGAGCCCGTCCTCGAGCCCCTCGATCGTGTAGTGTTCGTCGCCTTCGAGGCCGAGTTCTTTCCAACCCTCGCCGTCGTCGAACTGCAGCGGAAGGACGCCCATCCCGATGAGGTTGTCGCGGTAGATTCGTTCGTAACTCTTGCCGATCGTCGCGCGGACCCCGAGCAGGTCGGTTCCCTTGGCGGCCCAGTCGCGACTCGAGCCGGTGCCGAGCTCGATCCCGGCCATGACGATCAGCGGGGTCCCCTCCTCGCGGTAGCGCTCGGAAGCCTCGAAGACCGTGGTCTCTTCGCCGGTCGGGTGGTGGATCGTGTACCCGCCCTCTTTCCCGTCGAGCATCTCGTTTTCGATGCGGACGTTGGCAAACGTCCCCCGCATCATGACCTCGTGGTTCCCGCGGCGGGAGCCGTAGGTGTTGAACTCGTACGGTTCGACCCCCTGTGCGGCGAGCCAGCGGCCCGCCGGGAGCCCCTCGCTGAACGGGCCGGCGGGGCTGATATGGTCGGTCGTGACCGTGTCGCCGAGGGTCAACAGTGCGCGAGCATCGTCGACGTTCCCGACGCCGGGTTTCTCGAGCGGGAAGTCCTGGAAGAACGGCGGTTCGCGGATGTACGTCGACTCGTCGTCCCAGTCGTAGACGTCGCCCTCGGGGGCGTCCAGGGCCTCCCAGCGCTCGTCGCCCTCGTAGACGCTGGCGTACTTCTCCGCGAACATCTCGGGGGAGACGGCGTCGTGGATCGTCTCGCGGATCTCTTCCGCGTCCGGCCAGACGTCCTCAAGGTACACCGCCTCGCCGTCGTCGTTCGTGCCGAGCGGCTCGTTCTCGAGGTCGATATCCATCTTGCCGGCGAGGCCGTAGGCGACGACCAGCGGCGGACTGGCGAGGTAGTTGGCCCTGATCTTCGGGTGGATGCGGGCCTCGAAGTTCCGGTTACCCGAGAGGACGCTCGTCGTCCAGAGGTCGTGTTCGTCGATCGCGTTCTCGATCGGCTCCGGGAGTGGCCCGGAGTTCCCGATACAGGTCGTACAGCCGTAACCGACGACGTGATAGCCCAGCTCCTCGAGGTCGTCGAGCAGATCAGCCCGCTTCAGGTACTCCGTGACGACGCGGCTGCCGGGCGCGAGGCTGGTCTTGACGTACTCGGGCACCGCGAGTCCCTGCTCGGCCGCGTTGCGGGCCAGCAGGCCGGCGGCGACCATCACCGACGGGTTCGAGGTGTTCGTACAGGACGTGATCGCGCTGACGAGGACGTCGCCGTGGCCGATCTCGACCTCGGTGCCGTCCTCGAGTTCGACGGGAACCTTCTCGTCGAGGGCGAGGCCGGGGCCGGCCTCGGTCGCATCCGCCGCGGTTGCACCGCTGCCGTCTCCGATCGCGGGCTCGCCGCCCGCACCCAGGACGCCCTCCTCCCGGAGCAGGTTCGGAAAGTGCTCGTCGAGGTCGCCCATCGGGATGCGCTGGTGGGGCTTCTTGTGGCCCGCGAGGCTCGGCTCGACGTCGCCGAGGTCGAAGTCGACGGTCTCGGTGTACTCGGGCTCCTGCTCGCCGAACAGCCCCTGAGCCTCGAGGTACTCGCGGACGAGCTCGACGTGGTCGGGATCCCGGCCCGTGAGCTCGAGGTACTCGAGGGTTTTCTCGTCGACGGGGAACATGCTGATCGTCGACCCCTGCTCGGGGGCCATGTTCGAGATGGTCGCCCGGTCCGCCACGGAAAGCTCGGCGACGCCGGGGCCGTAGAACTCGACGAACTTGTCGACGACACCGACCTCGCGTAGCTTCTCGGTGATGTGGAGCACGAGGTCGGTGGCGGTCGCGCCCTCGGGGAGTTCGCCCTCGAGGCGGACGCCGACGACCTCCGGCAGGCTCATGTTGATCGGCTGGCCGAGCAAGGCGGCCTCGGCCTCGATGCCGCCGACGCCCCAGCCGACGACGCCGATGCCGCCGATCATGGGGGTGTGGCTGTCGGTGCCGACGAGCGTGTCGGGGACGAGCCACTGCTCACCGTCGACCTCGCGCTCGTGGACGACGCGTCCGAGGTGTTCTAAGTTGACCTGGTGGACGATCCCGGTTCCCGGCGGGACGACGTTGAACCCGTCGAACGCCTGCTGAGCCCACTTGATCGCGCGATAGCGCTCCTCGTTTCGCTCGTACTCGATCTCGACGTTCTTCTCGTAGGCGTCCTCGCTGCCGAAGTGGTCGACCTGGACGCTGTGGTCGATCACGAGGTCGCAGGGCACCTCGGGTTCGACGACCGTCGGATCGACGCCCTTGCGGTCAGCGGCCGAGCGCAGCGCCGCGAGGTCCACCACTGCGGGAACGCCGGTAAGGTCCTGCAGGACGACCCGCGACACCGTAAACGGCACCTCGGCGTCCGGCACGTCCGGCTTCCACGAAGCCGCGGCGCGGATCGACTCGGCGTCGATCCCCTCGCCGTCGGCGTTTCGCAGCACCGACTCGAGCAGGATCCGGATGCTCACCGGCAGCTTCTCGAGATCGCAGAGCCCCTCCTCCTCGAGCACCGTGAGATCCGCCATCTTGTACGTCTCGCCGTCGTGTTCGAACTCCCGGATCGCCTCCGAGAACTCATCAACTACCATATTGGAGCTGCGAACCCGTGGTATTTGAATCCCTCGAGAATATTCCCTAGAGAACATATACTCCCTATATTTGGTGGCTCGGGAGAGCGTTTCAAACGCTCGAGACGTCCGACGGGAGCGGGCGAGGGCCGGGACCGCTCGAGAAGTCGCTCCTCGGGGTCGGCGTTAGTAGCCGAGCCGCTCGAGCGTCGCCTCGAGCCGCCTGCCGTACTGACCGCCGAAGAGGTGAACGTGGACGAGTAGCGGGTAGAGCCGGTAGACGTACCGCCGCCGCTCGAAGAACCCCGCCTCGATGCCGCGGCGCTCCCGGTAGCGCTCGAAGAAGGGCTCGCCGAAGGTTCCGGTCCAGTCGATATAGGCGAGTTCGATCTCGGGATGAGCGTAGTACGTCGCGGGGTCGAGAAACGCCGTCACCCCGCCGTCCCGAGAGAGGACGTTCGTGGTCCAGACGTCGCCGTGGATCAGCGCGGACGCCGCGGGCTCGGAGAGCAGCTCCTCGAGTTCCGAGGAGAGAGTCTCGAGGCGCTTCGCGAGCGAGGGCGACAGCGACCCCGACTCGAGCGCGAGTTCGGCGGCGTGTGCGAGGCGCTGGTCGCGGTAGAACGCGATCCAGGAGTCGGTCCACGGGTTCGGCTGGCGAACCGGACCGGTGAGGGTGTCCCGTTCGAACCCGAACGCCTCGGCCTCGACGCCGTGCAGCCGGGTCAGGTGGTCCGCCGCGTCCCGCGCAGCGGCCGGGCCGTGGTCGGTCGTCCCGGGAACGTACTCGAGCACCAGCAGGTCGGAATCGGTGTGGTAGACCTCCGGCACCGGGAGTTCGCTCTCGCTCGCAAGCGCCTCGAGCATGAACGCCTCGACCTCGAGGGGCGTCTCGCCCGTCTTCGCGACGACCGACGAGCCGTCTGCCAGCTCGACGCGGTGGACCGAACCGATCTGGCCGCCCTCGAGCGCAGTCGTATCGACGACGTCGGCCTCGAGTGCGCGGGCGACCGCGTCGGCGATCGACTCGGCCATCACTACTTGCGGACGTACTCGACGAACGCGAACCCGTCGCGCTCGTCGCGGTCGACCTCGGTCCACTCGTCGCGCTCCCAGTCGGGGAACTCGGTGTCGCCGTCGGGAGCATCGTGAATCTCGGTGACGATCAGCCGATCGAGGACGGGCAGGAACTGTTCGTAAACGGTCGCCCCGCCCGCGACGAAGGCGGTGTCGGCGCCGTCGTGGCGCTCCTCGGCTGCGCGCTCGGTTTCCTCGAGAGCCGTCTCGAGATCGTTCGCGACGACGGCGTTCTTGGGCGTCTCGAGCTCCCGGCTCGTCAGCACGACCGTGGTTCGGCCGGGCAGCGGCTCGCCGAGCGCCTCGAGAATCCCCTGGTAGGTCACCCGACCCATGATCACCGGGTGGTCCATCGTGGTCTGCTTGAAGTGCTGTAAGTCCGCCGGAAGGTGCCACGGCATCTCGCCGTCCCGCCCGATGACGCCGTTGTCGGCGACGGCGACGATCGCGGCGAGTTCGAGGCCGGTCTCGAGTTTTCGCTCCGTCATTCTGCCACCGCAAAGCGGAGCCCCTCGTGGGAGTCGTAGCCCCGCAGCTCGAGGTCGGCCACCGAGAACTCGTCGATCGAGGCGTCGCCGATTTCGAGGGTCGGCCGCTCGAGCGGTTCTCGGGAGCACTGCTCGAGCAGGCCCGGGACGTGATCGAGCCGTTCGTCGCCGTCGGCCTCGGCGGGGGCCTCGGACTCGAGCCACTCGCGGATCTCGAGGTACTCTTCGCGCTCGTCGGCGTCGGCGAGCCGGGACTGGAGGACCTCAAGGTTGTCGGCGTACCACTCGCCGCGCTCGCCGCGCCCGCAGTAGACGTGGGCGTCGACGACGGTGTGAGCGAACGTGCCGGGCTCGAACCCGGTCTGTCTGGCGATCACTTTCGTCAGGAGCGCGTATGCCGCGATGTTGAACGGAATCCCGAGCGCGACGTCGCCCGACCGCTGGGTCAGATGACAGTTCAGCCGATCGCCCTGAACGTTGAAGACGAACGAGTAGTGACAGGGCGGCAGCGTCGAGACGGCCGCGTTCGCGGGGTGCCAGGCGTTGACCACGAGCCGTCTCGAGTTCGGCGAATCCGAGAGCGTGTCGACGACGTACTGGAGCTGGTCGAACGTCTTTCGGCCGTCGGCCTCTTCGGAAACCCAGCGGTGGCGCTCGTCGGGCCAGGACTCGCCCTCGAGCTGGCTCTCGTCGTCGGGAACCGGGTACCGTCGCCAGAACCGGCCGTAGGCGGTGTCGAGGTGCCCCTCGTCGTCGGCCCACGCGTCCCAGATCTTCGTCTCCTCGCGCAGCTCTCGGATGTGCTCCTCGCCCGAGAGGTACCAGGCGACCTCGTGGAGCATCGAGTTCCAGCGGTAGCCGTCCATCTTCTTGGTGGTCAGTAACGGAAACCCCTCCCGGAGGTCGACCTCGTAGTGTTCGCTGAACGACGAGATCGTGTCGACCCCGGTCCGGTTGGGTTTGTAGGTCCCAGCCGAGAGTACCGAGTCGACGAGCTCGAGGTACTGGTGCATTGTGTCTGCGTTTCGGGCGCTCGGTCTTGTGGGTTCCGAGATGTCTCGGCTCAGTAGGTGTCGACATCGAGCCCGTCGATGCGCTCGAACTGGGCGACGTTTCTCGTGAGCACGGGCTCTTCGTGGACGAGCGCCGTCGCCCCGATGGTCGTATCGCCGATACCGACCGCCCGTCCCGCAGAGGCGAGTCGGCCGTCGATTCTCCCCGCCTTCTTCATCACCGCGCTGTCGGCAGGGTACACCGTCCGCGTGTCGAGAACGAGTTCGATCTGTCGGCGACGTTCGCCGGTGTTCTCGACGCGCTCGAGACTGTGGTAGAGTTCGAACTGCGACACCGCCGAGATGCGAAGCGGAACGCCCCGTTCCTCGAGGGACGCGATCTTCCGTTTCGCCACATTCCGGTCCTGCATCACGTCGATGAGGACGTCGGTGTCGACGATCACGAGTCCAGATCGTCGACGAGACGATCGAGTTCCTCCCGCGACCGGTCGTCGCGTTCGTGGATCGCCTCGCGCATCTCCTCGGCTTCGTTCTCGGTGAGGATTCCCGACAGGTCGAGCAGCGACCGCTCACCGGCGATCCGCTCGACGGTATCCGAGAACGACTCTCCCGCTCGCTTGTGGCTCTCGAGCCGTCGGTACGCCTCCTCGGTGAGCCGAACGTTTCGGTACTCGGTGTCGGCCATGTATACATGTGTGTGCAGTCGGTAGTTAACGGTTGTGGCGCCGAACGGTCGACGCCGTTCACTTCCACCGTGCTGTCCAAACCCTCTTTGTCCGCCCGCTCGTCTCCCCGGTCGATGACGAATCGCGACGGCGCCCGCCTGCTCGCCCTGCCGCCGTCAGCCGTTCTCGGGCGCCCGACCGAGACCCTCGCAGACGTCGGTGCGACCCTCGAGCCCGACGCGGTCTGGCTGCTCGGTCCCGAACGCGAGGCGCAGGCCTTCGCACGGACGCGACGGGCGTTCGACGCGCCGGCGTTTCACCCACCGCTCGAGACGAGCGGCGAACCCGTCTCCCGACAGCCGATCGAGACGGGACTCGAGATTGCGGTCGTTCGGAGTCTCCGTGCGCTTCGTGCGTCTCCCGCGGACGTCTCGAGTGCGCTGTCCGACCCGTGTTCGCGTTCGACCCCGATCGCGGTCGTCTGTGACGACGTGACGACGACGACGCGACCGATGGCGCTCGAGACGGGCCTCGAGGGGGCGGCCGAACTCGCGGCCGCACTGCCGCCCGGCCGCGTGACGACCGTCCTGACCGGCGGCGTCCCCGCCGGCTACGACGAGCTGTGGCACCTCGCAGCCGAGACGGGCGCGGTTCGGGCCGTCGAGCACGAGCCGGCGTTCGCGTGTGAACCCGCCGGGGACGACTGTGTCTCCGTTCGGGTTCGGGGCGTCGGTCCCGTCGAGGGCTACGGCGGCGCGGCGTCGCTGGCCGTCCTCGAACTCGACGAAACCGGCGTCGCGGCCGTTGACACCCACGAGCGTTCGGAGTTCGGCCTCGAGGCGGTTTCCGGAGTCGGTCCGAAAACGGCCGAGCGACTCGCCGACGCCGAGGTGACAACCAGAGCCGAACTGCTCGAGACGCCGGTCGACGAACTCACAAACTACCCCGGCGTCGGTCGGGACGGCGCGCACCGGATGCACCGCCACGCGACCGTGCTCGAGACGGGCGAACCCCGGCGGCTCACCGACGAGTCGCTCCCGGCCGAGAGCGGTCGACCGCCGCTGTGTCTCGATATCGAGACCGACGGGCTCTCGCCGACGATCCTCTGGCAGATCGGGGTCTACGATCCGGTCGACGACTCGTATCGGGCGTTCATCGAGCGCGACGACCCGGACGATCCGGCGCCGGTGCTCGAGGCCCTTTGTGACTGGCTGTTCGCCAGCCACCCTGACCGGGCGCTGCTCACCTGGAACGGCTGGCGCTTCGACTACCGCCACCTCGGGGCGTTCGTCGCGCGCCACGTGCCGTACTACGTCGACGAGTGGGAGTCGGTGCCGAAGTTCGACCTCTACGACTGGGCCGTCCGCGAGGGGCACGCGCTCCTCCCGGGGCGGACGAACAAACTCGAGGACGTCGCCGGCGCGCTCGGCTACGAGAGTGCGGAGACGGGCCTCGACGGCGCGCAGACGGCGGCGGCCTACCAGCGGTTTCTGCGAACCCGCGAGGAGCTCGACTGGGCCCGCCACGAGGCCTACTGCGAGGACGACTGTCGAGCGCTGTGGCACGTTTACGAGCGACTCCGGGACGCGCCGCGGGCGACAGACTCGAGCGACACCTCCCCGGCGGAGGCCGAGGGAGCAACCTCGACCGGAACGATGGGCGGCGAACAGACCGGACTGGGTGATTTCTGAGCATGGATACGGACGACACCGCGATCGAGGACGGAACCGAGCCAACCGACGGAAGCCGAGGGGACGTACCGATCACCGGCGACGAGCTGCTCGAGACGTTCCCCCGCTACCGCGACGAGGGAGACGTCTCCGTCCTCGAGATTTCCGGCCGCGAGGCGTCGACGGTGCCGAACGACGAGGTCCTGCGGCCCGAACTCGCCGAGCCACTCGAGCACGACCTGTACGCCCACCAGGCCGAGGCGCTCGCGGCGCTCGAGCGCGACGAGAACGTCTGCGTCGCGACGAGCACGTCCTCGGGCAAGACCCGGATCTACGCCCTCCAGATCGCCCGGAACGTCCTCGAGGCGCGCGCTCGCGGCGAGCGTTCGACCGCGTACGTCCTGTACCCGACGAAGGCGCTCTCGCGGGATCAGGAGCGGGAGCTGAACGACTTCTTCGACCGACTGGGGCTGGATATCTCCGTTCGGGTCTACGACGGCGACACGGACCCCGGCGAAACCCGACGACAGATCCGCGAGGAGGCCGACGTCATCATCTCGAACTTCGCGGGCGTGAACACGTACCTGCACGATCACGACCGCTGGGCGCGCTTTCTCTCGACCTGCGACCTCGTCGTGGTCGACGAGTCCCACACCTACACCGGCGTTCACGGCATGCACGTCGCCTGGGTGATTCGCCGGCTGAAGCGGATGCTCGAGTACTACGGGGCCGACCCACGGTTCGCGCTCACGAGCGCGACGATCGGCAACCCCGGCGAGCACTCGAGCGCGCTGATCGCCGAATCTGTTACCGTCGTCGACGAGGACGGCTCGCCCGCGGGTCCGCGGGAGCTGGTGCTCTGGAACCCGCCGGCTCGAGCGCGAGCGGACGGTGCGGACGACGATTCGACGACCGCCGCCAGGACCGATGACGAGGCTGACGACGCCGTCGTCGAGCGCGTCCCCGCAAGCGTCGAGGCGCCGAGGCTCCTCTCGCACCTGTGTTACCACGGCGCCCAGACGCTGCTGTTTACGCCCTCGAGGAAGCTCGCCGAGCTGTCGGTCAGGCGGGCGTCGACCCACCGCCGCGACCGAAGCCGGTACTACGCGAACCCCGAGCGAGGGAGCGAAATCGAACCCTACCACGCCGGCCACTCCCGAACGAAACGCCACGGAACCGAACACCGACTCAAGACGGGTGCGCTCGACGGCGTCGCCTCGACGAACGCCCTCGAGCTGGGGATCAACGTCGGCGAGATGGACGCGACGGTCCAGCTCGGCTACCCGGGCCAGCGCCAGTCGTTCTGGCAGCAGATCGGCCGCGCGGGCCGCGGGACCAGGCGGGCACTGTCGGTGCTCGTGGCGGGACATCGCACCCTCGATCAGTACGTCGCGACCAACCCCGACTATCTGCTCGAGACCGATGTGGAGGACGCGGTCGTCGACGTCGACAACGACGCGGTGTTCGCTCGGCACCTCCTGTGTGCGGCGAACGAACTCGCCCTCGAGGAGGCCGACGCGGGCGCGTTCGCCGAGCGCGACCGACTCGAGCGCGCCGTCGAGATGTGGCGCCGTGCGGGCCGGTTGGCGGGCCACCTCGAGACCGGCGTCTCCTACGTCGGTCCGCCCCGTCCCCAGGGGTCGATCTCGCTGTACGCGACGTCGGGCGAGGAGTACGCGGTCGAGCTCGCCGACGGGGTCGACGAGCGCTACGATCCCGAGATGGAGCCTCTCGCGGAGGAGCGCGTCCTGCGGGACTTCCACGAGGGCGCGATCAGGCTCCACGAGGGCCAGCAGTACGAGGTCGTCGGGGTCGATCACGACTCGCCCCGACCGACGGTGACGCTCCGGCCGACGGACGCCGACTGTTACACCCGGACCCGGACCGACGTGACCGTTCTCGACGCCGTCTCAGAGGCGTCCCGCGAGATCGGCGAGTTCACGCTGCACTTCGGGCGCGGACGGGTGTTGGTCTACCACGGCACCTACGACCGGGTCGACGTCGACAGCGGCGCTCCCAAAGAACAGGGCATCCCGACGGAGAACCCGCCGCTGTCGATCGACACCCAGCTCTGCTGGCTCGAGGTACCCGACGCCCTCGAGCGGGCGCTCGTCGAGCGCTACCGCGAGTTCTCGCTCGAGGACGAAGACGGAATCGCGGAGACGGGCCACCTCGGCTACGCGGGCGGCCTCCACGCCGCCGAACACGCGACCATCGGCGTCGCACCGCTCGAGCTGATGGTCGACAAGCGCGATCTGGGCGGGCTCGCGACGCTGTCGATCGACTCACACCTCGAGCGGGAACGGGGCGAGGACGGGAGGACGGACGAGGCTCCGCGCAACGTCGCCGCGGCCGAGGCCACCGTCAGACAGATCGCCGACGGGCTCGAGCACGAGCCGAAGAGCGGCTGGTTCATCTACGACGGGATCGACGGCGGACTCGGCTTCTCGCGGGCGATCTACGAGAACTTCGAGGCCGTCGCCGGGCGGGCGCGGGAGCTTATCGCGGACTGTGACTGCGGCCGCGTCGACGGCTGTCCGGCCTGCGTGATGGACGACCAGTGTGGCAACGACAACCAGCCGTTACACCGCGAGGCCGCCGTCGACGTGCTGGATCGGTTGCTCGGAAACGAGAGTGGAGAGGCGCTCGAGCCCGACGCCGCCGAAAGCGAGCCCGGCGGCGATCGGCGGCCCCCGCTGTTCTACTCCTGATTCGCGGCTCCGGATCGAGGGCGGCTACGGTTCGACGTACTCCATCTCGAGCTGCTCGAAGCAAAACGACCAGACGTCGAGTTGTTCCTCAACGGTCATCCAGGTCGGTTTGCCCGTCCCGTGGCCGGTGTCGCGGTTGGTCTTGCAGAGGAACGGGCCGCCCTCGCACTCGTTTTGCATTCGGGCGGCCATCTTCCAGGCGTGGACCGGGTGAACGCGCGTGTCGCTCTCGGCGGTCTCGAAGAGGACGGCGGGGTACTCAGGGCCACCCTCCTCGGACGGCTCGAGGTTGTGATACGGCGAGTACTCCTTGATCCACTCGTACGCCTCGGGATCGTCCGGCGACCCGTACTCGCTCGTCCAGGACGCGCCGAGCAGGAACGTGTGGAACCGGAGCATGTCGAGTAGGGGGACCTGACAGCAGACTGCCGTCACCAGGTCGGGTCGCTGGGTCAACACGGCGCCGACGGTCAGCCCGCCGTTCGAGCCGCCCCGGATCGCCAGTCGGTCGCTCGAGGTGTACCCCTCCTCGATCAGGTACTCGGCGGCGGCGATCATATCGTCGAACGTGTTCTGTTTGTTCTCGTGGCGAGCCGCCTCGTGCCACTCCGTGCCGAACTCGCCGCCACCTCGGAGGTTCGCCTGGGCGTAGACCCCACCCGAACGGAGGAACTCCCGGCCGAACCTCTGAAAGGTCGGCGTCAGGCTGTTCTCGAAGCCGCCGTAGCCGTACAGCAGCGTCGGACTGTCGCCGTCGCGCTCGAGGTCGGCGCGGTAGACGACGAACATCGGAACCTCGGTTCCGTCGGCAGACTCGTACCGAACCTGTTCGACGGTCACGTCGAAGTCCAGCGAGACGTCGGGGCGGTCGAGTTCCGCGACGTCGTCCGTCTCGAGATCGCACCGAAATACCGTCGGCGGCTGGTCGAACGACTGGTAGCTGAAGAACGCCTCGGGGGAGTCGCGGTTGCCGCTCAGCCCAGCGACCGTTCCCGTTCCGGACAGCTCGACGGATCGCAGATGGTCGCCGTCGAGGTCGAACACCTCGAGGTTGGAGACGGCCGCGCGCTCGTACTGGATCAGCAGGCGGTCGTCCGCGACGGTCGCGTCTTTGACGATCCCGTCGCGTTCGGGAACGACCTCCGGCAGCTCGGCGGGGTCGACCTCGCTAACGCCGTCGGAGAGCTCGAGCTCGAGGAATCGGTAGAGGGGTGCCTCGAGGTCGGTTCGCAGATAGGCCGTCTCGTCGTGAATCAGCGGCGTGTAGAAGTGGTCGGCGTCGGTGATGACGGGCGTCAGCTCCGTGTCGCCGACGGCGGCGTAAAACAGATCGCTTCGCTCCCAGCCGATCGCAAGCGCGACGAGCAGGTGACGCCCGCTCCTGTCGGTGGTGAGCAGCGGCCAGGTCGCGGGATCGTCGACCTCGCGAACGAGCCCGTCCGCGTCGAGGGCGTCGCCATGCTCGTGGTAGCGGATCTCCTTCTCGAGTTGGCGCTCGTCCTCGAGACCCGTGCGGCCGTAGTAGAATCCCTCGGGCGTCCACGCGAACATCCCCGGGTTCACCCGGCCGAGAGCGGTGAGCTCCTCGAGGACGGTTCCGCCGGATACATCGAGAACCGTCACGTCGTACAGCTCGTCACCGCCCTCGTGGACGCCGTAGGCGAGTCGCTCGCCGTCGGGAGAGACAGTCCACCAGCCCATCGACTTCGTTCCGTCGTCGCTGAACTCGTTGGGATCGACGAGGACCGCCCGGTCCGACTCGAGGGACTCCCGGAAGTACAGAATCGGCTGGTCGTCCTCCGGGCGCTCGACCTCCTGGAAGTACCCCGTCGGCGCGGCCGTCACCGTCCCGTAATCGGTCGTCCGCGCGAGCGATTCGAAGCGCGGCCGTAGCTCCTCGCGAACGTCGATCGACTCGAGGAACGCGTCGGCGTACTCGTTCTGGCGATCGACCCAGTCGTCGACCGCCTCGCCGTCGTCCTCGAGCCAGAGATAGGGATCGTCTACGAGGTCGCCGTGTCGTTCGTAGCTCGTGATCTCGCGTTTCGTCCGGGGCGGCCCACCCGAGTTCATACCGACAGTGTCCAACGCTGACACCTTGAAGCGACCGGTTGCGGAATCTCGTCTCCGGTCCGGAAGCGACTGCGACGACGCGAGCGCCGCGTCCCGACGCCACCCGGATCGGTGTGTCGTACGCAGTCCGGCGACTCCACTCGAACCGGACCAGTTTCTCTCCGGCAGAGCCGGCCCCGTTCGACCCGCTGTTTCCGACAGCTGCACCGCTCAAGGTCTCGCCGAAACCGCAACTGTCGATACCGTATTCGTCGATCGACGGCAGTTTGATAGAAAAAGATGAGTTATACGTCTGGACCGAAGTTGGGCAAGTAGCGGCCACCATAACAATGTCTGGCAAGTACGACCTCGTTATCGTCGGCGGCGGTATCAGCGGCGCCTCGTTGCTGTACACGACCGCGACGTTCACCGATATCGACTCTATCGCACTGATCGAGAAGGAAGACGAAATCGCGGCGATCAACTCCGATCACACGAACAACTCCCAAACGCTGCACTTCGGGGACATCGAGACGAACTACACCCTCGAGAAGGCGCGGGAGGTAAAAGAGGGCGCGGAGATGCTTGCGGGCTACCTCGAGAACCGCGACCCCGACCGGGAGATGCACGCCAAGCGCAGCAAGATGGTCCTCGGCGTGGGCAACGAGGAGGTCGCGGAGCTCGAGCGACGCTACGAGGGCGACGGCTTCGGCGACCTGTTCCCGAAGCTGCGCTCGATCGGTCGCGAGGAGATCGCCGAGATCGAACCAAAGGTCGTCGAAGGGCGGGATCCGGACAAAGAGCTGCGCGCGCTCCAGACGCCCGACGGCTACGTCGTCGACTACGGCGCGACGACTCAGTCGTTCGTCGAGCTCGCCCGCGAGGAGGCGGGCGTCGACGTCTACACCGGGACGAAGGTCGAGGACATCACGCCGACGCTCGACGGCTACACGATCGAGACGACCGACGGGCGCTTCGACTGCGAGGCGACCGTCGTCGCCGCCGGCTCCCACAGCCTCCAGATCGCCAAGGAGCTGGGCTACGGCGAGAACAAAGTCCTGCTCCCGGTCGCGGGTAGCTTCTTCCTCGCGGACGACCTGCTCAACGGGAAGGTCTACACTCTCCAGATGAAGAAACTCCCCTTTGCTGCGGTCCACGGCGACGCCGACGTCCACGATCCCTCGATCACGCGGTTCGGGCCGACCGCGAAGCTCGTCCCGACCCTCGAGCGGGGACGCATCTCCACCGTCACGGACTTCCTCGACGTCTTCGGACTCAACGCCGCGGCGTTTCTCAGCTACGCGAACATCCTCTCGGACCGGATCCTCCTGCCGTACGTGCTCCGAAATCTCGTCTACGACGTCCCGAACGTCGGCCCGAAGCAGTTCCTCCCCCACGTCCAGAAGGTCGTTCCCAGCGTCGAACTCGACGACATCGAGCGTGCGAAGGGGTACGGTGGCGTCCGCCCCCAGATCGTCGACACGGAGACGAAGTCCCTCGACATGGGCGAGGCCAAGATCGTCGGCGACGACATCATCTTCAACATCACGCCCTCGCCGGGTGCCTCGACCTGCCTGAAGAACGCGCGGCGTGACACCCTCGAGGTGCTCGAGTTCCTCGAGGGCGAGTACGAGTTCGACGAGGAGGCGTTCCGCGAGCGGACGATCGAGCAGTTCCCGCGTCCGGAGGGTGTCGGGGAGGGCGACACCGACGAGGACGCCGGCGCCCCCCTCGAGCCCTCGCCCGCCGACGACGACTGACGCTCGAGCGAACTATACCCGTACTCGTGCATACTTCTCGCTCGCACAAAGGGTAACGTTTACAGGTTCGTGCGTTTCGCTATCGAGCATGGCAGAGCACGTGCTCCTGATCGGCGGCGGCGGGCGCGAACACGCGATCGCGCGGGCGCTTGAGGGCGGGTCCGGCGGCGAGGTCGACCTCTACGCCTGCGCCGGCAACCGAAACCCGGGGATCGCCCGGCTCGCGACAGAGTTCGAGACGCTCGAGACGACCAACCCGAAGGCGGTCCGCGAGTACGCCGAGGACGTCGGGGCGACGCTCGCGGTCGTCGGCCCCGAGGCGCCCCTCGAGGCCGGCGTCGTCGACGAGCTCGAGGACGCGGGAATCTACGCCTTCGGCCCGAAAGCCGAGGAGGCCCGCATCGAGACGGACAAGGCGTTCCAGCGCCGGTTCATGGCCGAACACGACGTCCCCGGCTGTCCGGAGTTCGAGACGTTCGACGACATGGACGCGGCCTGTGACTTTATCGACGAGTACGACGGCGACCTCGCGATCAAGCCCGCCGGGCTCACCGGCGGAAAGGGCGTGAAGGTCATCGGCGACCAGGTCACTGCCGAGGAGGGGAAGGCGTACATCCGCGATTCGGACTACGACCGGATCGTCTTAGAGGAACGACTGGTCGGCGAGGAGTTCACCGTCCAGGCGTTCGTCGCCGACGGCGAGGTCCGGACCGCCCCCGCCGTCCAGGACCACAAGCGGGCCTACGAGGGCGACGAGGGTCCCAACACCGGAGGAATGGGCAGCTACTCGGATGCCACGTTCGAGCTTCCGTTCATGACCGACGCCGACTACGAGGAGGCCGTCTCGGTGATCGAGGCGACGGTCGACGCCCTCGAGGGCTACCGCGGGATCCTCTACGGCCAGTTTATGCTCACCAGCGAGGGGCCGAAGGTGATCGAGTTCAACGCCCGCTTCGGCGATCCCGAGGCGATGAACACCCTACCCGTGCTCGAGACGCCGTTCCTCGACGTCCTCACGGCCGCCCGCGACGGCGACGAGCTACCGGCGCTCGAGTTCGCCTCGCAGGCGACGGTCTGTAAGTACGCGGTTCCGGAGGGGTACCCGACGGATCCGAAGGCGGGTGCGAAGGTGCAGGTTGACGAGGAAAGTGCTGGCGACGCCTTACTGTACTACGCGAGTGTGGACGAACGCGACGACGGCATCTACACGACGACCTCGCGAGCCTTCGCCGTCGTCGGCGTCGCCGACTCGATAACTGAGGCGGAGGAAATCGCCGAGGACGCCCTCGAGGTCGCCGGCGAGGAGGGACTCCACGTCCGCCACGATATCGGCAAACCCGATCTGGTCCAGCAGCGGATCGACCACGTCGAGGAGCTGCGAGGGAAGTAGTAAACGGGATTCAATATTCGAACTCGGAACGGACACTGGAGCACTACTCCTCGAGGTCGGCGTAGAGCTGCGTCAATCCACAGTCGGGACAGAGGAACGCGTCGAGAGCTGTACTCTCACCGATACCGAGCCGCTCGAGTAGTCCGCTCTCCCGTTCAGTTTTGACGTAGAGGCCTCCGGTCTCCGCCGTAGTCACGGCAGTTGCCTCCATCTCGACGTTACACTTCGGGCAGTATCGGCGGGTCATAGCACGGACGAAACCGTCCACCCCCATGATAGTTTCCGCCGAGCGGGGGATTCCGTATCCGGTTCGCACGCGGACGTCGCCGTGCCGCTGCTATCCGTCGGTAGGTGGCGCCTCACCGGTCGCAAGCGACTCCCGAGTCCGGTCCCGGAACGCCGCCTCGAGCTCCGTTCGCACCGTCGTACGGATATCCCGCGAGGACCGCCCGATCTCGAGGGCGTACTCGCCCGGATCGACCGTCCACCCGTCCGCGTCGTCGTAGCGAGCGAACGCGAGCTCCTCGAGGTCGACCGCGACCGAGACGCGCTCGCCGGCCGGGATCGCGACGCTCTCGAAGCCCGCGAGTTCGCGAACGGGTCGGTCGACCCCGTCGACGGACGGCGGACGAACGTAGACCTGGACGACCTCTCGGCCGTCTCGGTCGGCCGTGTTCTTGACGACGACGCGAACCGTTCCGTCCTTGAGGTTCGGGTCGGCGTCGACGTACTCGTAGTCGGCGTAGCTGCGGCCGTGGCCGAAGGGGTAGGTCGGCTCCTGCTCGGCCGAATCGAAGTGGCGGTAGCCGACGAAGACGCCCTCGTCGTAGCGGGCCGTTCCGTCGACGCCAGGATAGCGACGGTCGTCGGCCGTCGGATAGGCGTCCTCGGGGGCGAACGTCACCGGCAGCCGCCCGCCCGGATCGGCGTCGCCGTAGAGAACCGACGCAACTGCGTCGCCGTGGCTCTGGCCGGGGTACCAGTTCTCGAGGATGGCCGCGACGTCCTCGCGCCATGGGCACTCGATCGGCCCGCTCGAGTTGACGACGACGACCGTGCGGTCGTTGGCGGCGGTGACAGCCTCGATCAGTTCCTCCTGTCGGTCGGGCAGGCGCAGATCCTCGCGGTCGATCGCCTCGCTCGCGGTATCGCGGACGAAGACGACCGCGACGTCGGCATCGCGAGCGGCCGCCGCGGCGCCCTCGAGATCGGGCTCCCGGCTCGGTTCCGCGCGGTCGTCCTCGCTGCCGCCGGTGAACTCCTCGAGCATCGACACCTCCTCGGTTCGCGGAAGGCCGTGTGCGATCGTCACGTCGCACTCGGCGCGTTCGGCGATCCCGGTTCGCGGATCGGTCTCGACGACGGGCGTCGTCTCCGAGGAGCCCCCGCCGCCGAGGACGGGCTCGTCGACGTTCGGGCCGATAACGGCGACGTCGGCGCCGTCCGAGAGCGGGAGGACGCCGTCGTTCTCGAGCAGGACCGTTCCCCGCGTCGCGACGCGAGTTGCGAGCCCGCGGTGAGCGGGTGTGTCGACCGCTCCGGCGTCGGATCCCGTCGGGTCGCCCGAGGCGCGTCGCGCCTCGCCACCCTCGAGCAGGCCGACAGTGTCCATCACTCCGAGCACTCGAGCGACCATGTCGTCGAGTCCCTCCTCCGGGACGGCGCCCGACTCGACGGCTTCGGCCAGCGAGTCGGCGAACCGCTCGCAGCTCTCGGGGTCGGGCATTCCCTCGGCGATGGCGTCCGGGAGTTCGCCTGCTTCGTCAACGTCTCCGTCCGCGGCGTCGGGCGCGTCGGCGTCGTCGCCCGCCATCGCGGACTGCATCTCCGCCATCGAGATTCCCGGCATCTCGACGTCGAGTCCGCCGTTTGCCGCGTCGGCCGTACCCTCGGTGCCGAACCAGTCCGAGACGACGTACCCCTCGAGCCCCCACTCGCCTTTCAGCACGTCCCGAACCAGCCGCTCGTGGTCGCTCATTCGCGTGCCGTTGACGTCGTTGTAAGCGGTCATAACCGAGCCCGCACCGGCCTCGGCGGCCGAGCGGAACGACGGAAGATAGAGTTCGCGCAGCGGGCGCTCGTCGATCTCGGCGTCGACGGCGGCGCGGGCGGTCTCCTGGCTGTTCGCGACGTAGTGTTTCGGCGTCGCGACGACGTCCTGTGACTGGACACCCGCGACGACCGCGCCCGCGAACGACGCCGAGAGGACGGGGTCCTCGGCGAAGTACTCGAAGTTTCGTCCGTTGTGAGGGATCCGAACGAGGTTGGCGCCGGGCGCGAGCAGAACGTCCTGACCCTTGCCTCGGGTCTCCCGTCCGAGCGCCTCTCCGTACTTGCGTGCGAGTTCCACGTCGAAGGTCGCGGCGAGCGCGATCGATGCGGGAAACGCCGTCGCCGACTCGTCCGGGATCCGCACACCGAGGGGGCCGTCGGCCATCCGAAGCGGGGGTATTCCGAGTCTGTCGACGCCCGCCACGTAGCCCGTCGCTCGTCTCTCGGGATCGTTCGCGCCGTGGGTGAGCCGAACCTTCTCCTCGAGCGAGAGCTCCTCGACGAGTCTTCGGATCCGCGGTTCCGGTGACATCTACCGGCGCTTTGCAGCGGCTGCAGGATAGTGTTGCAGTCGTCGGGGCGACCGACCGCGGTCGTTAGTTCGACGTGCTCGAGTCGTCCGGCGAGCCGTCGAGGTCGGAGCCGTCGCTTTCGTCGGTCGGACCCAGTTCGGCCTCGAGAGCCTCGTCGAGGGAGTCGGCGTTTGCACCGCCGCTCAGCGCCCGGCGAACGGCGACGTAGCCGGCCACGAAGATCGTGCCGGAGACGATCGCCCCCGGAATTCCGTAGCGTTTGTAGCCGAACAGTAGCACCTTCTTGCCGACGGTGAAAGCACCGATCATCGTACGCGTGGTAGGCGAGACGGCGGTATGAACGTGGGGCTTTCGTCTGAGCCGCGACCGCTACGCCGAGGCGGCCTCGACCGCCTCGAGCAGCAGTTCGACGCCGAGGTCGATCTCGCGTTCGGTGACGTCGAGCGGCGGGAGCAGTCGCAGCGACTTGTAGCCACAGCCGATCGTGAGCAGCCCCCGCCGGAAGGCGGCCTCGACGACGGCCTCCCGTCGCGCTTTGGTGTCGAACTCGACGGCGAGCATCAGGCCGCGTCCGCGGACGTCGATCGCACCCGGCATCTCGGCTCGCTCGAGTCGGCTGCGAAGCTGTTCGCCGCGTTCGCGGACGTTCTCGAGCAGGTTCTCCTCGTAGATTGCGTCGATCGTCAGGGCGCCCTGCATCGCGGCGAGCACGTCGCCGGCACCCCACGTCGAGGAGATCCGGCCCGTCTCCTCGGGGAAGACGTCCGACCGCGAGATCGTCGCACCGACGCGCAGCCCCTTCGCGGCGGTGATGACGTCCGGCGTCAGCTCGAGGTGGTCGACGCCCCACAGCTCGCCCGTGCGTCCGAGCCCGGTCTGTATCTCGTCGGCGACGATCTTCAGGTCGTAGCGCTCGCGCAAGCCTTCGAGGTCCCGGGCGAACTCCTGATGGGGGATGCGGTATCCTCCTTCGCCCTGGATCGGCTCGAGGATGAGGTACGCGACTTCTGCGGGATCGATCACGCCTCGGTCGGGATGGAGTTTGTCCGCAACGACGTTGCCGCCGGGGCCGTCGGTCAGCCAGTCGGTCTCGTACGCTTCTTGGCTCGAGGGATAGGGAACACTGACCACGCCAGGAATCTCGGGATACCCCGTCCGGTGGACGGCCTTCGAGCGGTTGAGCGAGAGCGCCCCCAGGGTGCGGCCGTGGAACGCGCCGTCGAAGGTGAACGCGCGGTGGCCGCCCGAGGCGTAACAGATCTTGATTGCGTTCTCGACGGCTTCGGCGCCGGAGTTCGAGAGGAACACCCGGTCCATGTCGTAGTGGTCGGTCATCGCGATCAGCCTGTCCTGAAGCTGAGTCGGACTGGGGAACTCGGGGTCCTCCGGCGGCCAGCCGCCGCTCGCGTAGAAGTCCTGGCCGGCGATCTTCAGCGGGTCGACGAGGTCGAACGCCTCGAGCTTCTCGCGGATGAGGGGGTTGTTGTATCCGAGCGGGGCGGCGGCGACGTGGCTCGTGAAATCGAGCAGGACGTTGCCGTCGACGTCGGTACAGAACGGGCCGACGGCGTCGGCTTGCGTGTCCCAGACGAACTCATAGACGTACGTACTCGGCGCGGCGTAGCGGTGGTGATACTCGGCCCAGCGTTTCGCCCGCTCGCCGGGAATCCTCCCTACCTTCGGTTCGACCGTATCGCGGTCCATGCGGGCGATTGGGATCCCGATGAGTTAAAGGGGTACCGCTTGTCTCGCGGGAGACGGAGCGATCGACGTCTCGAAGCCGGCGGCGGGCGGGAGAGCTATGCCGTAGAGCCCGATCCGATCGTGAAACGGGTGTTTGGGAACGACCTCGCGAGCAGGATTCGAGCGATGGCAGCGCCGAGCGGCTCCGGTGGGTTCCGACGCCGCGCCGTCCACGCGACGCCGCTGCGACGGGTGAACGTAAACGACCTGTCGACGGCGACCCGCCTCCGAAACGTGTCGTCTCGGCGCGACCGTCCGTTCGAGAACGGCAGCGCTCGGGCGACCGGCAGGAGCGAACCGCGATGGGAACTGGCGAAGTAATCGAGAT
The DNA here is from genome assembly GCF_029688845.1 of Natronococcus sp. A-GB1. GTDB lineage: Archaea > Halobacteriota > Halobacteria > Halobacteriales > Natrialbaceae > Natronococcus. Next base: position 210,941 of record NZ_JARUKW010000006.1, read on the forward strand.
GAAACCGTTAGAGATCGACGTACTGCGCCTCCCACTCCCGGCGAGCCTCGAGTTCCCGGCGGCCCCGGCGAGTGACCGTATAGAAGTTGGTCCGCCGATCGCGGCTCCCCTTCTCGACGAGCCCCTTGTCGACGAGGGTATCGAGGTTCGGATACAGCCGGCCGTGGTGGATCTCCTTCTCGTAGTACTCCTCGAGCTCCTCCTTGATCGCCAGTCCGTGTGGCTCCTCCTCGCCAGCGATGACGTAAAGTAGATCCCGCTGGAATCCTGTCAGGTCGTACATTGGGAAAGTACCACCGGTACTTACTGTCGAATTTTAATAAGGCTATCGGGTCGTTTCGAGTGAAACAGGCATATTACCATCGAAGATAGCTGTTTCGCCGAGTTTCAAATGATAACAGGAGCGAGGGGACGTCCGATCACCGACCGTAACTCCGCTTTCATGTCTCCGATCGTCCAGTTCGGACTGTCGGTTACGTCGGTGTTCGGCTCACCGACCGCTCACGTGGCGGTCGCTCGATGGTAGTAGTAAACAGGAAAGCGAGCCGCGCGACGGAAAACTGTCGCGCGGCCGCTTGCCGCCCTGAATTGGTCCCCGCTGACGCTTCGGCCCTCCAAGCGAAGCGTCACTCGAAAGATTCCGTTCTCCGTACTTAACTCTGTCGCAAACGGGGCGAGTGGTGACAGGTTCCGATTCGTGAGACTCCTCAGATGTGTTCTTCCTCGAGCACCCAGCCGAGCGCGCGCTTGTAGTAGGTGAACATCTCCCTGACGCCGTCGTGGCGCATCTCCTCGCTCTCGAGGTGTTCCTCGAGGAACTCGTACTGCTCCCGGATTTCTTCCTCGTCTCGCATACCCACAGTTAGCGAAGCGGGCGCAAAAAAGGTCGCGTGGCGATGCTAATTCGCTATTGGCGCCTTCCGAGACCGGCGACACGTCGCGGAGACGGTCCGTTTCACGAGTAAGCGGCGGTTTTCCGGCCATCAACCACCTCCCACGGCTGCAGTCGAGGTCTTCACGCTGTACCCGTGTAACGGTGTGTTCACACCGTGGCGGGCGCTGATCCGTGTTTACTCGTCCCCGTCGTCCTCGTCGTCCTCAACCGCGTCTTCGTCGTCCTGCAGCTCGTTGTCGTCCTCGTCCATCCGCGCGTCGCCCTCGTCGGATATCTCGCTGTCCTCGGTGAAGTCCAGCGTGATCTCCTCGTCGTCGCCGTCGATTTCGACCTCGTCTTCGGCTTCCTGGTCCTCGTACATGGCGGCAACCGTGTACTCTCCATCGTGGAGGTCCTCGAACTCGACTTCGCCGTCCTCGTCGGTCTCGTCCTCCCAGTCGTCCTCGTCGGCCGTGTCATCCTCCTCGTCGTCCATGACGTCGTCGTCATCTTCGAGGTCGTCGTCCTCGAGGTCATCATCTTCGTCGTCCATGATGTCCTCGTCGTCCTCGGCCTCGTCATCGTCCTCGAGGCCGTCGTCTTCCTCGTCATCCATGACGTCCTCGTCGTCCAGACCCTCACCCTCCTCGATGCCCTCGTCCTCGAGGAAAACGGTCGCACCCTCGACCGGTTCGCCGTCGTCCTCGACGGTGACCGTCAGCGTATACGTTTCCTCGTCGTCTTCGTCGTCTTCCGGTTCCTCGTCCGCCACGTCGTCCTCGTCGTCCATCGGATCCTCATCATCTTCGAGGTCGTCGTCCTCGTCGTCTTCGTCTCCGGGGCCGTCGTCGGCACAGCCGGCCAGGACGAGTGCGCTTGCGGTACCCGCTGCAGCGACGAACTTCCGTCGGTTGAGTCGTTCTCGAGACATACTCACCGGTAACAGCTTCGCGTTGGTGGTGGTGTGGCCTGCAGCTGCCGTACGTTAATGACCTATTAGTAATCGAACACGTTCCGATGACGGTCATCAGTTCCGGAGTATTTTCAGATTAAAACTACAGCGGCGAGAATTACTTCGACGAGGCTCAATTCCCGGGTTCGGCGGTCGAGTGGCTGCGCCTTGGATCCGGCACGAGCCGATCCACAACGTAATTGAACACCTGCTGTGATGGTATGTTTATGAAACGGCGGATTGGCGTCGGGTTCGTATTCGCCGTCTTCCTTCTGGGGATTCTGGTCTACACCGTCGGTAGCGACGACCTCATTGCGGAGCTGTTCTCGGCTAATCCCGCGATGCTCGCACTCGGCGTCCTCTCGGGACTGCTCGCGCTTGCCTTTCGTGGAGTGGTGTGGGAGCAGTTCCTCTCGCTGGTCGACGAGGGGCTCTCCCGAACCCAGATCGGTGGGCTGTTCCTGACAGCGATGTTTCTCAAGTACGTCACGCCGTACGGGCAGATTGCGACGGAGCCACTCGTCGCCTACCTCGTCTCGAAGGACGAGTCGATGGCCTACGAGGACGGCCTCGCGAGTGTCCTCTCGGCCGATCTGTTGAACTACGTCCCGTACTACACGTTCGGGTTCGTCGCCCTCGGGCTGTTGACCGTCGGCGACGCGCTCGGAGACGGGCTGATCGACCAGTTCGTCGCCTTCGGCGCCCTCTTTTTTACCCTCGTCGGAATCGTTGCCCTGATAGTCTATCGGCCCTCGGTCGTCTACACCGTCGTCGTCGGCCTCACGACTTTCATCCGACGACTCGTCGGTCGATTCAGTAGCCGACTCGACGACCCGCTCGCTCCGGAGTCGGTTCGAGATCGCCTCGACGGGTTTTACCGGACCATCGAGACGATCTCCGCCGACAGGCAGACGCTACTGATCGCCGTCGTCGCCGCCCATCTCGGGATGGTGTTTCTCATGCTCCCGGTCTACATCGGGGCGAGCGCACTCGGCTATCAGCTCCCGTTCGCGGTCGTCGCGGTGGCCGTCGCGTTCGGGAAGCTCGGAGCCGTAGTCCCCGCTCCCGGGGGCACCGGCGGCGTCGAAGCGATGGTTACCGCGACGCTGACGACCCTGGGCGGGCTCGATCCAGCGGCCGCGTTGACGATCGCGCTGATCTACCGGCTCTGTACGTACTGGCTTACGGTGACAATCGGCGGAGCTGCCGCGGGATTTCTCCTGACGGGAGAGTCGTAGTCGGTCCGGTGGATCTTTTTGCCGCTCCGATCGTAGTCGCCGCGTATGAAGATCAGGGGCGAGCGCGAGTGCACGGAGTGTGGTACCCGGTGGTCGTACTACGAGACGGGAAGCGTCGGCTGTCCGGCCTGTGGGAGTCTGCGTAGTGTCGGTCTCGACGACCGAACCGAGCACACGGATCTCTCCGTCGAGCTCGACCTCACCCCGGTCAGAAACGACATCGACGACGTCTCGATCGACGACCTGGCGAAACGCGCGCGCGACCGCGCGAGGAAACACACGAAGCGACGGGGATTTATCAACGCCGGCGACCTCCGCGACCTCGACGACCGCTACCTCGCGGCGGCCGAACTGCGCCACGTCGCCGACGTCGTCGGCCGCAGACGCGATTTCGAGGACCGCGAGGAGCTGTACTTCCTCTCGTTGCTCCGGGGGGCCGACGCGGGGGAACGACCCGGAACCGACGAGGTGCCTCCGACGCTGCGAGGGGCTCGCGGGCTCGCGTACGCGAACGCGGTTCGGGAGTACCGCCGGGACGTTCGCAACTGGACTCAGGACCGGGAGCTGACCGGTGCCGAACGGGGCGCCCTCGAGACGCTGGGCGATCACGTCAAGCGGATCCGGATGCTCGACGGCGACGTCGACCCGGAGACGGCCGAGCGTCTGCTCGAGGCGACCCGCGACCTCGCGAACGGACTCCGGGGAGACGAACTGGCGTTTACGCAGGCCCAAGACCGGCTCGAGGACCTCGAGCCGGGTGCGTACTGACCGCTATCGTCAGGGCAGGTCGACGTCCACGTCCGCCTGCAGACTCGCGGCCCTGACGGTGTTGTACAGCAACATCGCGCGGGTCATCGGGCCGACGCCGCCGGGAACGGGCGTTATCGCGCTCGCGTGTTCCTTCGCGCTCTCGAACTCGACGTCGCCGACGAGTTCGTACCCCTTCTCGGTGTCCGCATCTACTCGGTTGACGCCGACGTCGATCACGACTGTACCCTCGCCGATCATCGAGCCGTCGATCAGTTCGGGAGCACCCGCGGCCGCGACGACGATATCGGCTCGACGGGTTTTCTCCGCGAGGTTCTCGGTTCGCGAGTGACAGACCGTCACCGTAGCGTTGCCGTCGTCGGTCTTCTGGATCAGCAGGTTCGCCAGCGGCTTGCCGACGATATCCGATCGGCCGACGATGGTCACGTCCGCGCCCTCGAGGTCCACCCCCGCGTGGGCGAGCAGCTTCTGGACGCCGTGGGGGGTACACGGCCGAAAGCGGGCATCGCCGGCGACGAGTCGACCGACGTTCTCCGGGTGGAAACCGTCGACGTCCTTCGCGGGGTCGACCCGGCGGATCACCTCGCGGTAGTCGACGTGGTCGGGGACCGGCGCCTGAACGATGTAGCCGTGGATCTCGGGGTCGTCGTTGAGATCGGCGATCGCGTCGTACAGCGCCTCGGCTGGAGCGTCGCCGTCGACGTCGACGTGTGTACTCTCGATGCCGACCTCCTCGCAGTCGCGCTGTTTCATGTTCACGTAGGTCTGGCTCGCGGGATCGTCGCCCATCAACACCGTCGCCAGTCCAGGCCGCGCGTCCGCGTCGGCCAGTCGTTCGATCGCGTCCGTCAGGTCGTCGCGAATCTCGCTCGCGACGGCCTCCCCGTCGATGATCTCGGTCATACTCGAGAGGGCGGCCGCGAGGCTAATCAACGCTCGGATCCATGTCATCGTTCAGTCACGGAGATCCTCGATACCTACGATCGTGGACAGCTCGAGGATCAGCGACTCTCGGCTCGAGCCGTCTCGCCCATCGTCGCCATCCGGACGTCGTGCTCGTAGGCGTCCCGGATCCCGTTGGTGACGTACGCGAACGCGAGTCCGTCCTCGGGATCGGCCCAGGAGATGCTGCTGCCGAGCCCGGCGTGGCCGTAGGTGGCTGCGGGATCGGGGACGCCGTGGCGGTCCGGGACGGTGCCGCCGAGCTGGAACCCCAGCCCGTACCGCTGTGCGGTGCCGACGCCGCCCTCGGGTCCGACCTCGGCCTGGGGCGCGGCCGCCTCGTCGACCGTCTCCGTCTCGAGCAGCCGGGTTCCCTCGAGCTCGCCGCCGTTGACGTAGCAGGCGTAGAACCTGGCCAGATCGCTCGCAGTGCCGACCCCGGTCGCACCCGGGACGACGCTCCGCCGGACGTCCTCGCGGTTGAACTCCGCGGCGGCTTCCTCGGTGGTGTAGCCGACGATCGGCTCCGGTTCGCCGACGCGGTCGAACGGCTCGAATCCGACGAGCGTCGCGACGTCGTCGGGCTCGTCCTCGGGGAGTCCGATGTGGGTTCGGTCCATCCCCAGCGGCTCGAACACCTCCTCGCGCGCGAACCGGTCGATCCGCCGACCGTCGATTCGCCGGACGAGCCCGGCGATGATCCACCCGAAGCTGAAGACGTGGTACTGGGCCGTCTCACCCGGCTCGAAGGCGAGGGTGGCTTCCTCGACCGCGCAGTCGATCGCGGTCCGATCGTCCCACAGCTCCGGCGTCTCGTCGACGTCGACCGCCGGGATTCCGGCCTGGTGGCTCAGGACGTGTCGGATCGTCGTCTCGGCCTTCGGCGACTCCGAGTCGGCGTACTCGGGCCAGTAGTCGACCACACGGTCGTCGAAGCCGATCTCCCCGCGGTCGGCAAGCACGTGGAGACACGCCGCGGCGTACGGTTTCGTACACGAGAACAGCAGGAACCGGGAGTCGTCGGCCACCTCGTCGCCGTCGGGACCGTCGACGCCCCCTGCGAGATCGGCGACGAGTTCGCCATCCTCCCACACCGAGAGCTGCGCACCGTGGTGCAGTCCCAGCTCGAGGTGGTACTCGAAGGTCCGATCAATCCGTTCGACACCGTCGGGAACGATCGCCGGTTCGTCGCTTCCCGCTCCGGACTCGTCGCCGTGAGCCAGCGACCCGTTCGTGGCTCCGCCCTTTCCGGTAAGTCCAGCGATTCCCGCGGCTCCGACGGCCGAGAGCACTGTTCGACGACCGACAGCCGTTCGATCGAATGGCATGTGTTTCCGACCATCACGCTCGTCTATAAGTCATCTGCATGCACCGATCGAGGTGTCGTTCGACCCATCGACAAAAACCAGCAACGGTCGAACTGGGGCGTCCCTACGAGCGTCTCGAGCGGAGCTATTCGTACAGCGGGTTCTCCGTACACAGCGTCTCGACGTCCTCACGGACCTCGGCGATGACGTCCTCGTCATCGGGGGCGTCGACGACGCGAGCGATCAGGTCCGCGACCTCGCGGCAGTCGTCCTCGTCGAAGCCTCGGGTCGTCAGTCCGGCCGTGCCGGCGCGGATCCCCGAGGGGTCGAACGGCGAGCGGGTCTCGCCGGGAACCGTATTTCCGTTGAGGACGATGCCGGCGTCCTCGAGGGCCTCCTCGGCGTCGCCGCCGGAGGTATCGGGATGGCTCTCACGGAGGTCGACGAGAACGAGGTGGTTGTCGGTTCCGCCCGAGACCAGCGAGAAGCCGTGCTCCGAGAGCCCCTCGCCGAGCGCCTTCGCGTTGGCGACGGTCTGGGAGGCGTACTCCTCGAATTCGGACTCGAGGGCCTCCTTGAACCCAACGGCCTTGCCGGCGACGTTGTGCATCAGCGGGCCGCCCTGGCCGCCGGGGAAGACGGCGGCGTCGATGTCGTCGGCGTACTCCTCGTCGCACATGACGATCCCGCCCCGACCCGCTCGAATCGTCTTGTGCGTACTGCCGGTAACGAAGTCGGCGGTGCCGACGGGCGACCCGTGGACGTCGGCGGCGACCAGCCCCGTAATGTGAGCGATGTCGGCGAGGTGATAGGCACCGACGTCGTCGGCGGCCTCCTGGATGCGCTCCCACTCGACCTCCCGGGGGTACGCGGAGTAGCCCGAGACGATGATGTCAGGTTCGAACTCGGCGGCTTGCTCGGCGAGCCCCTCGTAGTCGAGGTAGCCGGTTTCGGGGTCGACCTCGTACTGCTCGACGTCGTAGAGCTGGCCGACAAAGTTCGCGGGATGACCGTGGCTCAGGTGGCCGCCGTGATTCAGATCGAGCGAGAGGATCTTATCGCCGGGCTCGAGCATCGCGAAGTAGACCGCCTGGTTGGCCTGGGTGCCCGAGTGGGGCTGGACGTTGACGTGCTCGGGGCCGAACAGTTCCGTGGCGCGGTCGATCGCCAGCTCCTCGACCTCATCGGCGTACTCGCAGCCGCCGTAGTAGCGCTCGCCGGGGTAGCCCTCGGCGTACTTGTTCGTCAGGGCGCTCCCCTGTGCGTCGATGACGGCGCGACTGACGTGGTTTTCGCTGGCGATCATCTGGAGCGACTCCCGCTGTCGATCGACCTCTCCCTCGAGTGCGTCGGCGACGGCGGGGTCGACGTCCCGAACGTGCTCGTGATCCATATCTGGTGTGCGGTTCGGTGGGCGCATAAGTGTACCCGTCTACGGCAAGTCGAGCCAGTAGCTCTCGTCCGGCGAAACGTTCCGGATCGGAGGACACGTCCGATACACCTAACTAATCGGGCGGGTATTGAGCATACCGAATGATCGAGTGGGCGACGGCCGGGGAAACGCTCCACGTGATGGACACGGATAACGCCGAACTCACCGTCGTCGGGAGCGACCTCTCCGTCGTTGGCACCGGCCGGGAGATACCGCGCCCGGTCGACGAGACGATCACCGTCACGACCGATGAGCTTCGGTTCCCGAACGCCGTCGTCTACGCGTTCGCGCTCGGATCGAGCGCGCGGTACGAGCTCGATCCGGGCGGCAAACCCCTCTCGCTGCCGCCCGACGAGTACGTGATCGACGTGGACACGGAGATCAAGAGCTACCTCCGTTTTTCCGGACGTGCGACCATTCGAAAGACCGACGACTTCGAGTCGATCGTCGTCTCCTTCCCGGAGCCGATCCGAGTCATCGTCGGCCTTCGGAGCCGCCACGAACGCCCCGCGGGGACGATCACCGTCCCCGACTCTCCGTCAGAAATCGCGACGGCTATCTCCCATCTCGCCTCCTCGTACAAGACAACCACCCCCGACCGTACGTATCCGACGCTGCGCGGTCATCCGCCGCTGATCGAGTTCGGCGACGAACTGGAGATCCCCGCGGGGATCCGATCCGAGAACCGAGAGAGCGGCATCGAGCTCGTCGTCCCGCACAACTACGAGGCGCTGTACGCTACCGCGTCGCTCGCGTACTACCTCCAGGCGACGGTGCGAACGACGAACAGCGACGACATCGTCGGAACGCGTCCGCGGCTTCGCGTTCCCGATCAGGGCGTCGAACGGGAGCTGGCACCCATGCCGGATCTCGAGCGAGACGTCGAGCGGCTCCTCCGGAAGACGTTCTTTTTGGACTGTCTGGCCCGCAACGTCGGCCCGTACGGGACCCAGCTCGCCGAGTCCAGTCTCCTCGACGTCCTCGAACTCGACGCCGAGCGGCTCTACGAGGCGCCACCCTCGACGCGGCTCGCGACCTACCTCGACGTTCCCTACGAGGCGGTCGAGCACCGCCTTCCGGAGTGGCACCTCGCGACGTACGTCGCTCCCGAGTACGAAACCCTCGAGACGCTCCCGTTCCTGCTCGATCGAATGAGCCTGCTGTACACGGCCCGTACCTCCGAGCTCGAGGGCCAGGAGCTGATCGAACGTTCGCTGACCGACTTCTATCGCGGCGGAAACGGCTCGCCGGGGGGAGCCCACTCCGGACAGGTCGCGTCGGTCGACATCGTCAAGCCCGATCTCCGGGACGCACGGGTTCACGGCTGGCTCGCTGACGGCGTCCCGATCGACGTTTTCAAATCGACGGCGGCTGCCTACCACAACCGACTGGAGTACCTCGAGCGCTCGAGCGAGTCGACCTCGATCTGCGTCGTCCTGAACGATCCCGAGATGGCTGGGGAACACGACGACGTCGCCGAGATATACCGGCGACGATCGAACGAGGTCCGGATCGACATCACCGTCGAGGAGGGGCTGACAAGGGCCGAACTCGCGACGGTGTTCGAGAGCGAGTACGACTTCGTCCACTACATCGGTCACTGCGAGACCGACGGTCTTCGCTGTACCGACGGGACGCTCTCGGCATCGAGCCTCGAGCAGTGTTCCGCACAGACGTTCTTCCTCAACGCCTGTGGCTCCTACTACGAGGGAATGGAGCTGATCGAGAAGGGAAGCGTCGCGGGCGCGGTGACGTTCCGGAAGGTGTTGAACGACCACGCCATCAAGGTCGGATCGACGTTCGCCAAGCTACTCGTCCGGGGGTTCAGTATCGAGCGCGCGCTTCGACTCGCTCGCCGCCGGATCATGATGGGCAAGGACTACGCCGTCGTCGGCGACGGAACCCACTCGCTCACCCAGAGCGACAGCCGGCTCCCGACGACGATCACCCTCGAGGAACTCGAGAGCGACCGGTATCTGGCGACGTTCGACTGTTACTCGACGCGTGCGACCGGATCGTACTACGTGCCACACACGACCGGCAGCGAGTACGCCTACCTCTGTGGCAACGAATCCAGTTTCACGCTGGACCGATCGGAACTTTTGTCACTGCTCAAGGATACGGAGTCGTCGGTCATCTACGACGGCGATATTTACTGGTCCGGAGAACTGTGGTCGCGGTTAGTCTGAACCGCTACGGACCGCTGTACGTGCTGACGCCGCTCGCTCGGAGGAGCAAGCGGTCGTCGCTGCTGGTTCCTACTCGTCGTTCGACACCCATCCGCACCGCCTCGATCAGGTTACCAAATGCACCCATGCAACCCTACAATAACAGAAGGTGAACATAAGTTTTGTCGTAATTTCAAATATAAATATAGATGTATAGGGCTACAATACTAATTTACTGTCACGAGAAACAGGCATAAATGAAGGGGTGGACGAGAACCGGACGGCCTGATTCGACGGTAGTCCCGCGATCCCCCTGTCTCGCCACAGTGGAAGCCGTCGGTTCTGCCGGGAAAAACGGCCACCAAAATTAAGTAACTGTACCTCGTTTACTTCTGTATTGGCATGACCTCGAATTTACTCAATCACCAGATTGACGATATCCTCGAATCGGTACTCGAAGACGCGAGCGGCGACGTGTACATGGTAAACCCCTCCCGGGATGCCATCGAGCAGCTCGTCTCCGTGGCGACCGCCTTCGAGGGCGACCTCCCGTCGGTGCACATGCTCGCCGACGAACGGACACTCAAAGACGTCATGGACGACTTCATCGTCGCCTCGAACGCAGCCGACCTCGTCAGCCAGGGCGCACTCTCGCTGCGCTCGCTCGAGGAGGCTCCCGAGAACTCCCTGCTCGTCACCGAGGACAGCGTCGTCGCCATCGTTCACGCCAACGACCGCGTCGGCGGACTCGTCACCGACGATGAGAGTTTCGTCGCCGACACCCACGACGCCTACGCGACCCGCTGGGAGGACGCCTCGCAGTTCAACCTCCGAACGCCGCCGATCTCGGACGTCCAGAACACGCTCTCCGAGGAGATCAGCCCCGACGCACAGGAGGACTTCAGCGCGATCCTCGACTCGCTCGAGACCGCCCGCGGCGACGGCGACGGCCTCGACGAGGTCACGATCTCGCTGCTCGTCGCCGCGAAAAACGAGGCGCTGCTGTACGACATCAGCAAGTGGGGCGAGGACGTCGGCATCGCCAGCAAGGCGACGTTCAGCCGAACGAAGACCAAGCTCGAGGACATGGGCCTGATCGACACCGAGAAGGTTCCCATCGACGTCGGCCGTCCGCGCCTGCGCCTGAAGATTGGCGACGAGCGACTCACCGAGGCCGACAACGGCCAGCTCGCAACTGTGGCGCAGTCGATTCTCAACTAAAACCTTTTATTCTACGGTCTATCGCGGTCGCGAACCGTCGCGACCGCGATGTCCCTCGATAAAAGGTTTATCAAAAGCCTCCTCCCTCCGTTCTCTCGCTCCGTAGCGGCGCTTCGCGCCGCGTCGTCGCTCGTTCACATCGGTCGTCGGCCCGCTCGCTCACCCTTCGGGTTCGCTCGCGGTCGGTTGCGGTGTGATCGCCTGTCCTTCCCCGTTGAGCGAACGCTGCGCGTTCGCGAGGTCGTCGGCGCGCCGTCGTTCGAAACGGCAAAGCCGTTTCGTGATGCCAAAAATCTCCGATTTTTGAGCACGCCGATTACTCGAGGGATCGACGCTCCCTCGCTGCTCGGAAGAGCTTGCTCTTCCGTTGAGTCGCGGGGGGGGGGGGGGGGGGGGGGCGCGGAGCCCGCCC
>NZ_JARUKW010000007.1 GCF_029688845.1 Natronococcus sp. A-GB1
GCTGTTGTGGGCCCCCCCCGCTCCCGGCCACAGTTGTATCCTCGTCTCGGGACGCAAACCCCAAGTCGCGGCCGCGAGAGCATTCCGAGTATGTACGAGGCCGTCCGCGCCCATCCCGAGGGACAGAGCACGGTCGCCAGGCTCGCGAAACGGGCGGCCGACTACGGCTACGAGGGCGTGGTCGTTCGCAACCACTCCGGAACTCGAGCCGACTACGACGCCGACGCGATCGCCGACGAGTACGGGATCGACGTCGTCGACGGCGTCGAGATCCGAGCCGACGACCCCGAGCAGGCGAGCGGCTCTGTCGGTAACTTCCGTCCCTCGAATACGATCCTCGCGCTCGAGGGCGGGACCGACGCCCTGAACCGGTTTGCCGTCGAGCAGGCGAAGATCGACGTGCTGGCGGGCCCGATGGCCGGCGACGGCGACGTCAACCACGTGCTGGCGAAGGCGGCCGCCGAGAACGGCGTCCGCATCGAGTTCGACCTCTCGGGCGTGCTCCGGGCCAGCGGCGGCCGGAGAGTGCGGGCGATCCAGTCACTGCGGAAGCTCGAGGAGATCGTCGACTACTACGACGCCCCCTACGTCGCCAGCGCAGACCCGGCGTCGCACCTCGAGCTGCGCGCACCCCGCGAACTGCGGGCGGTAGGCGAGGAGATCGGCCTCTCGAGCGAGTTCGTCGAGGACGGCCTCGCCGAGTGGGGGCGACTGGCGGAGCGCAATCGTCACGTCCACTCCGAGTCGTTCATTGAGCCGGGGGTCGAACGGGGGAGGTATGAAGAAGAGTCCTGAGGAACACGCCGCCCGCTTCGACGAGAAAGCCAGCGAGTACGACGAGTCGAAATCCGACGAGTACCGGGCCTGTGCGAACCTGGTGATCGAACACGCCGCTCCCGACGCCGAGGACGTCGTCCTCGATCTGGGGACCGGAACGGGTGCCATCGCGCTCGCGCTCGCGCCCGACGCCGAGCGGGTCGTCGGTCGTGACATCAGCGAGGGGATGATGGACGAGGCGAGAACGAAGGCCCAGGATGAGGGTCTCGAGAACGTGGAACTCGACCGCGGTACCTTCCGCGAGCCCGAGTACGACGGCCCCGTCGACATCGTCACGTCGAACTTCGCCATGCACCACCTCTCGGACGAGGAGAAACGGGAGGCGATCGACGTAATCGCCGGCCTCGAGCCCCGAAAGTTCGTCCTCGGCGACGTGATGTTCTTCGGCGAGCCCGATCCCGAGGCGCCGTTTTACTCGCCCGACGTCGACGACCCGGCGACGGTCGGTACGCTCGCGGACGCGTTCACGAGCGCAGGCTTCTCGCTGACGGCCGTCGAGCGGGTCCACGACCAGGTCGGCGTGCTGGTCGCCGAGCGGAGTCCGGTCGCCGAGGCCGAGGCTCCCGACGAATGAAACACCTCCCGAAACACCTCCAGCCCCGGTGGCGCTACCTCGCCCTCGAACTCGAGGGCTGGCCCGACGCCGAGATCGGCCGGCGGGCGTTCCAACGGGAGTGTTGGTACGCGGGCCAGAACCTGCTCGGCGATCCGGGCAGCGCCGCGGCCGATCTGACGGTCGTTCGTTTCGAGTTCGAAGACGGAACCGGTTCCGCGATCGTTCGGGTCCGCCGCGGCGAGACCGAACCTGCCAGGGCGGCGATCGCCTGTATCGACGAGGTCGACGGCGCTGCGGTCGGGATTCGGGTCCGCGGTATCAGTGGCACGATCCGTGCCGGTGAAGAAAACTATTTAGGACGCCGCCGGCAAGAATCGAAGGAGAGAAACGTCGTGTTCCGGAACGAGGAGCGAGTCGCCGTCGTGCGCGACGGGTCTGCAGACGTGCGACTCGATGACGCGTTCGTGGGAGCGACAGACCTCGATTGCAGTTTCGCGTGATACTATGCAGGGACAACAACAACAGCAGGCGTACGACCGCGGCATCACGATCTTCTCGCCCGACGGCCGACTGTACCAGGTCGAGTACGCTCGCGAGGCGGTCAAGCGAGGCACAGCAAGCATCGGCGTGCGAACCAGCGACGGCGTCGTCCTCGCCGTCGACAAGCGAGTCCCCTCCCCGCTGCTAGAGGACTCGAGCGTCGAGAAGATTCACAAGGCCGACGACCACGTCGGCATCGCGAGCGCCGGCCACGTGGCCGACGCCCGCCAGCTGATCGACTTCGCCCGTCGGCAGGCGCAGGTCAACCACCTCCGCTACGGCGAACCGATCGGCGTCGAGACGCTGACGAAGGAGGTCACCGACCACATCCAGCAGTACACCCAGGTCGGTGGGGCGCGGCCGTTCGGCGTCGCCCTGATCGTCGGCGGTATCGACAACGGCGAGCCGAGACTGTTCGAGACCGACCCCTCGGGGACGCCCTACGAGTGGAAGGCTCTGGCGGTCGGCTCGGACCGCGGCGAACTCCAGGAGTACCTGGAGGAGAACTACGACGACGAAGCCGACCTCGACGGCGGCATCGCCCTCGCGCTCGACGCGCTCGCGTCGGTCAACGACGGTTCCTTGCTGCCCAGCGAGGTCGGACTCGCCACGATCGACGTCGAGAGCGAGTCCTTCGAGCAGTTCGACCACGACAAGATCGAGACCCACCTCGAGGAGAACGACCTGCTCGACGACGGCGAGGACGACGACGCCGACGAGTAATCGCCGAAACGCCGGCAGGAAAAGCTCTTTTACCCGGCCGGAGGTATGCTCCGGTATGATATCGCTCGACGAGGCGGTGACTGCGCGACTCGAGTCACACGGGGCGCGTTTCGAAGTGCTTGTCGACCCGGACGCAGCGCTGGCGATCAAACGCGGCGATTTCGAGGACGATCTCGAGGACGTCATCGCCGCCGAGGACGTCTTCGAGAACGCCTCTCGCGGGGACCGCCCCGCCGAGGACGATCTCGAGAAGGTGTTCGGCACGACCGATCCGATGGAGATCATCCCCGAGGTCATCAGGGAGGGTGAGATCCAGATTACGGCCGACCAGCGCCGCGAGATGCAGGAGCGAAAGCGCAAGCAGCTGATCGACACGATCACGCGCAACGCGGTCAACCCGCAGATGGACAACGCCCCCCACCCTCCCGAACGGATCGACAACGCCCTCGAGGAGGCCGGTTTCACCGTCGATCCGATGGAACCCGCCCAGCAGCAGGTCGACGACGCGCTCGACGATCTGCGGCCCGTGATTCCGATCCGGTTCGAGGAGGTGACGATGGCAGTCCAGATCCCCGCCGAGCACGCCGGCAGCGCGCAGTCGAAGATCCGCGAGTTCGGCGACCTCGAGCGTGAGGAGTGGCAGGCCGACGGCTCCTGGATCGGCGTGCTCACCTTCCCCGCGGGGCTACAGAACGAGTTTTACGACACCGTCAACGAACACTCGAGCGGCGAGGCCGAGACGGAACTTATCAAGGACAAGGACGACCTCAACACGCGGTAGGCCGCGTCCTCGTTCCTTCCTCGGAGGCCGGCTCCGTCGACGGTTCTCGGTCGTGCACTGGATTCAAGACGATCCGCCGCGTACGCAGGGGTATGCTCCGCGACCGTTCAACGGAGGTGTTCGACCGCCATCAGTAGCGTCTCCGGACGCGCGCGTCGTCGCTCGAGCGACGGCCCCGGGACGACTGCGGTCGACCGCACCGACGCCGAGCGAGCCGCCTCGAGCGACCACCGACCGACCTACACACGAGTATCTGCATGAACGCGATCATCGCCAAACGAGTCGACTCCGGCACGCCAGACACGACCGAGATCCGTGAGCTCGCGGCGGCGGCCGGCTACACCGTCGTCGGCGAAGTGACCCAGTCTCGAACCGCCGACGCGGCGCTTCAGCTCGGCGAGGGAAAAGCCGAGGAGCTCGCCGAGGTCGCCGACCGGACCGAGGCGACGACGGTGATCTTCGACAACCGGCTCGGTCCCTACCAGACGTACAACCTGGGCCAGCTGCTGCCCGAGGGCGTCGAGGTCATCGACCGCTTCACCCTGATCCTCGAGATTTTCGGCCAGCGCGCCCAGACCCGGAAGGCCCAGCTCCAGGTCGAACTCGCCGAACTCCGCTACGAGCTCCCGCGAGCCGAGGCCAAAACGAGTCTCGCCAAGCGCGAGGAACACCCCGGGTTCATGGGGCTCGGCGAGTACGACGAGAGCCGCGAGCGGGACATCAAAGCCCAGATCAGTCGCATCAAAGACGAGCTCGAGCAGATCGAGCAGACGGAGGAACACCGCCGCGAGCGCCGTCGGGACTCGGGGTTCGATCTGGTTGCGCTCGCCGGCTACACCAACGCCGGCAAATCGACGCTGCTTCGCCGACTCGCGACCGACCTCGAGGTCGAGGAGAACGAGGACCTTCACCCCGATCTGGACGCGACCGCCGAGTCCCAGGATCGGTTATTCACGACGCTGGGGACGACGACCCGGAAGGCCGACATCGAGCCCCGGGACGTGCTGGTCACGGACACCGTCGGCTTCATCAGCGACCTCCCTCACTGGCTGGTCGAGTCGTTCAAGTCGACGCTGGACTCGGTCTACCGGGCGGATCTGGTCTTGCTCGTCGTCGACGTCAGCGAGGACGTCGACGAGATCCACGAGAAGCTCGTGACTAGCCACGACACCCTCTACGAGCGCAACGAGGCGCCGATCGTCACGGTGTTGAACAAGATTGATCAGGTGAGCGAGGAGGAGCTCGCCGAGAAGCGCGAGGCGCTGGCCGCGCTCGCGCCGAACCCGGTTACCGTCAGCGCGAAGGAGGGAGTGAACGTCGACGGCCTGCTCGAGCGCATCGATCGGGAGCTACCCGATTGGGAGGCAGAACGGCTCGTCCTGCCGATGACCGACGACACGATGAGCGTGGTCTCCTGGCTCCACGACAACGCCCACGTCGAGGACGTCACCTACGGCGACGAGGACGTCCTCGTGGCGTTCGAGGCCCGGCCCACGGTCATTTCGCAGGCCCGTTCTCGAGCGAGCGAGCTACAGACGGCTGCGGCGGAGTCGGCGTAGCTCGTTTTCCGAGCCCGTTACGCCGAGAAAACACTTATTCTCGCGGGGAGGACGAACCGTATGAACAAGCGAACGAGACGCGGGTGGCTCGCGACGGTCGGTGCGATCGGCGTCGCGGGGTGTTCGTCGGCGAGCAACGGCTCTGAATCGGACGACGACGAGTCGACGATCGACACGACGTCTCCGGACGGGTGGCCGGCGGCCGGTCACAACGTAACGAACACGAGACACTCACCGGCCGACGGACCGAAAAGCGGCGTCGAACCGCGGTGGACGTTCGACGGCGTGTCGCTCGAATTCGACGATCCGTCACTCGCCGTGGCCGACGGAACCGTCTACGTCGGAACCGAGGACGGCCGGGTCCGAGAGCTGGATTCCGAGACCGGCGACGGGTCGACGCTCGCGGATCTGGACGACAGCGAGCACCGATCCGACGACGTTCCGGTCCGGGCGGTGACGGTAGCCGGCGATCGGCTGTACCTCGTCAGCGACGGCGTGTACGCGGTGGACGCAGCAACGGGCGAGGAGCTGTGGACGTTCGAGGAAACGGCGCTCGAGTCCGGATCCGGGATCGAGACGCCGGCGGTGGTCGCCGAGGGGACGGTGTACGCCGGCGGCTACGGGCTCTACGCGATCGACGCCGAAAGCGGGGAGGAGCGGTGGCACTTCGAGACCAAGACGCTTCCCGAAACGGCCGACGGGTTCGACGGCTCCGTCGGCTGGCTGGTCTCGAGTGCGCCGGCGGTCGCTCGAGGGACGGTCGTCTGCAATACGGCGCTGCCAATCCTTTATGCGGTCGACGTCGAAACTGGCGAGGAGGCATGGTCCCTCGAGGGAACGGATCGGCTCCGTGGAACTCCGGCCGCCGACGACGACGTCATCTATCAGGCCGAAGACGGCGGCGTCGCCGCGATCGACCTCGAAACCGGTGAGACGCGCTGGCAGGCCGAGACGTCGGAGCTGTCCGTCCAGGGGTCACCGGCGGTCGCCGACGATACCGTCTACCTCGCCGGCGGGCCGCTGGTCGGGTTCGACGCCGAAACCGGCGATGAGCGCTGGCGCGTCGACCTCGACTCGGAGTACGAGCGAACGGTGACCGTCGGTCGAACGAGTCCGATCGCGACCGACGAGACCGTATACGTCGCCGAGGACGATCGGAGCGCGGTGTTTGCGGTATCGATTGCTGACGAGACCATCCGCTGGAGTACCGAGCCGACCGACAGGATCGGAACGCACGGCGGGCTGGCGCTCGCGGACGGTCTCGTCTACGCGCTCCGTGCCGACGGCACCCTGGTCGCACTCGAGGGGGAGTAAGTCGACGGCAAACGCCTACTCGAAGCCACCGACGGCCGACGAACGCTGCCGCAATCCCTCCAATATAAATCATTGACTTGAGTCGGGTAGGGTATGGAACGCGTTGCAATCATCGGTGCCTCGATGACCAAGTTCGGGCAACGCGAGGAGTGGGTTCAGGAGCTCCTCGCCGAGGCCGGGCTCGAGTGTCTCGAGGACGCAGGCGTCGACGCCGAAACGGTCAAACACCTGTACGTCTCGAACATGGCCAGCGGCGAGTTCGAGGGACAGACCGGCGTGATGAACGGGCTGGCCCACGACATCGGTGCGGTCCCGGCCTACACCCAGCGCATCGATCAGACCAGCTCGAGTGGCGGGGCGGGAATCTACGCCGCCTGGCAGTCGGTGGCAAGCGGGGCCAGCGAGATGACGCTGCTCGTCGGCGGTGAGAAGATGACCCACCGGACGACCGGCGAGGCCACCGACGTCATCGCCTCGCTCACCCACCCTGTCGAGTACAAGACCGGCGTGACGCTACCCTCCTTTGCCGGGATGACCGCGCGTCACTACCTCGAGCGCTTCGATGCGCCTCGAGAAAGTTTGGCGAAGGTCGCCTCGAAGAACCACAAAAACGGCGTCGACAACCCCCACGCGCAGTTCCAGAAGGAGGTCGACGTCGACACCGTCCTCGAGTCGCCGATCGTAGCGGACCCGCTGCGGCTGTACGACTTCTGTCCGATCACCGACGGCTCGGCCGCGCTGATGTTGTGTCCCGAGTCGGTCGCCCAGGAGTACACGGACGAGTACGTCGTCATCTCGGGGATCGACGGCGCCACCGATACACACGTCGTCCACGAACGCGAGGACCCGACGGTGATGGGTGGCGTCGTCGAGAGCGGCGAGGGCGCCTACGAGATGAGCGGGCGCGACCCCGACGATATCGACGTCGCCGAGCTCCACGACATGTTCACCATCCTCGAGTTCCTGCAAATGGAGGGGCTGGGATTCGCCGAGCAGGGCGAGGCCTGGGAGTTGGTCGAGGAGGGGTACACCGAACGGGATACGGGCGAACTCCCGGTCAACACCTCCGGCGGGCTCAAATCGAAGGGCCATCCACTCGGTGCGAGCGGCGTCGCCCAGGGCGTCGAGATCTACGAACAGCTGATGGGCGAAGCCGGCGACCGCCAGGTCGATGCGGAGGTCGGGCTCTGTTGTAACGTCGGCGGGTTCGGCAACTGTGTGATTACGACAATTATGGAGGCAGCACGATGACGATGGAAGCGACCCGATACGACGACGGCACGATCAGCTACCCCGGTCACCCGCGCAGCCGGAACGGCGCGGAACCGGTCGAGACGATCGATCTCAGCGAGTACACCGCCGAGGTCGTAACGTGGACGACCAGCACCGCGACGCCGCCGGGGGTCCGGGAACCCAACCATCTCGCGATCGTCGAGTTCGATGTCGGCGAGGTCGCCGAGACCTCGGAAGGCGACGCGGTCGACGACGGGGAGGACGTCGAGACGTCGGTTCGAGCACTCGTCCAGCTCACGGACGACGAGGCAGAAACCGGCGACGAGGTCGAACCGGTTTACACCGAGGAGCTCCGCGAGCCCGGCGCCGGCATCAGAGAACCCGACAGCCAGGACTGGGACGGCTACCGGTTCGAACCGGTCTGAGGATCGTCGTCTCCAGAGTCCTCGGGTTCTTCTTCGCTGGTTTCGTTGCGGCCTTCGTCGTCGTTGCTCTCGGGTTCCTCCGAATACCGATCCTTGAGCGTCTCGAGCTCCGCGTCCACGTCGACGCTCGAGTCGGGGTCGTTGCCGTCCTCGTCCGTCTCCGTCGTTTCGTCGGGCTGCTCGATGTCGATTCGGATCGGGCCGTCCTCGTCGGCTTTCTCACGGCCTTCGACGGCGCGTCGCAGCCGTCCGTCGACCTCGTCGCGGAGTTCGCGGGCCTCGACGAGCAGCTCTCGAGCGTCCTCGTCGGCAGGTAACGTCCCCTCGGAGGCCGCCCGCTGGAGCTCTGCGAGGACGGTGTCGAGCTGCGAGAGCGTCGTTTGGCGCACCTCGCTCGCGCGCGTTCCGACGCGGTCGGTGCTCTCGTCGACGCGGTCGCGGACCTCCCGCTCGGTGCGGACGATTTCGAGGCCGCGCTGGAGGGCCTCGAGGGTTCGAACGCTCGACTCGAGCGTCGCCAGTAGCGCCGGGATCGCGACCTCGTCGGCCACTCGGAGCAGCTCCCGGGGCGTCGGCGGACGAGGCGCGGGAAACCGAGGACGAGGGCGGCGAGCGGGGTCCTCGAGTTCGGTTCGGAGCTCCTCGATCGTCGTAGTGAGCTCGCGGATCGCGTCCGCGACCTCGTCGTCGGGATCAGGATCGGCCATACCCCGCTCTACACGGGCCGGGACCAAAAGCCGGGCGTTCGTATCAGTCGGAAAACCGACCGGTCGCTCGCGCGGAACCAAGCGTTTTTGGCCGACTGGCTCCCCTACACTGGTGTGCGAATCGAGAACAGCTTCATCCCGGTTCGTGGCGTCGGAGAGACCACCGAGCGCCGGCTCTGGGAGAACGGGGTTACCCACTGGGAGGAGTTCGACGGCAGCGTGGTCGGCGACACGCTCGCCGACCGAATCGAGACGTTCATCGACGAGGGGTGGGACCACCTCGAGCGTGGCGACGTCTCGACGTTCGCCGAGGCGCTGCCGGCCGCGAGCCGGTGGCGACTCTACGAGAACGTCCGGGAGGAGACCGCTTTTCTGGACATCGAGACGACCGGCCTGAGTGCCGATCGCAACGACGTGACGACGGTATCGATCCACCGCGGTGACGAGACGAAGACGTTCGTCCAGGGTCGGGACCTGACCGCCCGGCGCCTCGAGGCCGAACTCGAGGAGTCGGCGCTGCTGGTGACGTTCAACGGGCAACGCTTCGACGTTCCGTTCCTCGAGACGTGCTACGACATCGACGTGACGGTTCCTCACGTCGACCTCATGTATCCCTGCAAGAAGGTAGGACTCGACGGTGGACTGAAGGCGATCGAACGCGAGGTGGGAATCGGTCGCGACATGCCCGACCTCAGCGGTCGGGACGCGGTTCGGCTCTGGCACGAATACGAGAGCGGCGACGACGCCGCTCTCGAGCGCCTCGTCGAGTACAACCGCGCCGACACCGAGAACATGAAACCGCTGCTAGAGACGGTCGCCGGCCGACTCCACGAGTCGGTGTTCGAGACCGCCTGTCGGGACGCGTAACCGTCGCTCGTCGTCAACCGACGGCGGGGCGAAAACAGTCGTCTCGGTTCGAACGGTTCGGTCTACTCGAGTTCCCTGACGTCGACGTCGCCCTCGCTAGTTACGACGACGTGGTAGCCACAGTAGTCGAACTCGATCCGTCCGCTGGCCCGGTGCATCCCGTTCTCTCGAGGGGCAAACAGCGAGTCGAGCGCCTCGGGGTTGATGACCTCGTAGAGTGCGTCGTACTTCGGCGGTTCGATGTCAGTCGGCTCGACACCCTCTCGGTCGGCGACAGCGGCGACGACTTCGTAACTTAACGACGCGGCAGAGGCTGTGTCGGAACGGTCGACTGAGAGTAGCATTAGCCGGAGTCTTTCCGTCGCCATATATAAACCCTCTGTCCTCTACTCGCCCTGGAAGTACAACAAAGAACATCATACGACAAATACGCCCATCAGAGACTATATTCGAACATCAGACAAGGATCGAATTTGAGACGCTTTTTTTTCCGAGAATACCTCTCAGAGAAACACCGTACGCTATCGCAGACGACCCGTACGGTCCGGACGCTGACGACGTCAGGAGCCGAACAAAAGAACGAACCACCCTTCGATCGATATCGGTTCTCGATCCCTTCCCTAGCTCGAGTTATCGACGGTCGTCGACGCCGTCGGAGAACTCGTTGCCCGACATGGAGACCGAGCCCGAGCCGTTTTGGATGCGCACCGAGCTGCTGCCGTCTGCGGCCTCTGCGGTGGTGTTTTCGATGGTGACGTCGCTCGCATTGTGGACGGTGAGCGGAACGTGACTCGTCTCGAACTCGCTGTCCGCGATGAGGTAGTCGCTACCGCGAACTTCGAGTCCGCGTCGGCGACCGTCGCCGAGTTGTTCGACCGAGAGTCCTTCGAACTGGCAGTTGTTTCGCTCACAGAAGATCGCCGGCTGGATCGGGGATCCGCTGGCGCTGCCGAGGATATTGACGTCCTCGAGAGAGACGGCACCGGGACTGTTACCGAGGATGCGGAAGGCGTAGGAGCTGCCGTTGATTTCGACTTCGGAGTTCACGAAGTCGACCTCGCCGGCACCGCTGTCGACGCGGACGGCCGCACTCTGGCCCTCGACGGAAACTCGAGTGTTGGAGATCGTGGTCGACTCGGCGCCTTGCATAATGCGGATCGCTTCGCCGTTCTGCTGTGGAATGTCGACGGTGACGTTCGAGACGGTGAACTGATTGGCCTGGTCGAGGCGAATCGCGTGCTGTCCCTCCGCCTGAACGCTGTTCTCGTCGACGGCGATGATCGCGTCCTCGATCGAACCCTCGTTTCCGCTGAGGCGGATCGAGGCGGTGGCGCTGTTCTCGTACCAGCCACCCTCGACGTCGATTCGACCGTTGTCGCCGGACGCGTACAGACCGTTATCGGGGAATCCGCCGAGTATGCAGTCCTTGAACCGGATATCTCCCTGGTGGTTGTCGTTGAGGATAATCCCCGTTGCGCCGCGCCATCGACCGCCGTTCGGCGTATCGTCGACGTGTACCGCGCCGTCGAACGCGTGGAAGCAGTCGACGATACCGGTGCCGTCGGGATCCGTGATGTTGAACAGCGCGGGACCCCAGGTACCGCTATCGTGGACGCCGTGGACGAAAATGTCACGGACGACGAGTTCGTCCGTGACTTCGGCGCTGATCACGCGGATACCGGTGTCCGATGCGGTCTGGTCGACCTCGAAGCCCTCGAACCAGACCGAGCCACCGGGGATATCGCTCGTCCCGAGTCGGAACAGTCGGGCCTGCGAGCTCCCGAACGTGTGGTAGTCCGCCGGAACCAGCGTTGCACCCTCCCCGACGAGCCCGACGTTGTTGAATCCGGTGAACCGCACCTGATCGTCCATGTAGTACTCCCCTTCGGGGAACTTCAGGAGCGTGTCCTCTGCGATGTTTTCCTGAATAACGGGGGTGACCGACTCGTTGCCGTTCGGATCGGCGCCCGCTTCAACCATGTCGACTACGTTGCTGTAGTCGCTTTCGCTCGCACTCGCGTCCGTGGATGCGGACGCCATTCCGGCTACGGAAAGCGTTCCGAGTCCCGCAAGACATCCCTTCAGATACGTTCGTCGACCTGTCAGCCAGTTACCAGAGTCGTTCGACATTACGACTTTCCGTACAAACGGGTCGGTTATACATATACTCGAAGTAATTTGACTTGAAAGTATCTCAGCTCGCGAACGACCCCGCTCAACAGTTTCAAGCCCGACGGAGCGGGTCGAGACGTTCCCAGCGAGTGGAACGAGAAATCCGAGGTTATCGCGGAAATAAGCGCGTCAGACCGTGTGAATCGCGGCGAAGAACAGTTTCGTGAGAGATCGGGCCGAGTACTTATACGGACTAAGAAGTTGTGCGTATTGAAACAGTCCTCCTACGGGTTTTTCACCCGGTTCAGCGGATCGATTGCGGAACTATATCCGACCGACCCCGAATTAGTCCGCCATGAATCGGAACGGGTGGGGCTCATACGCGCGTTCGAAACGACTCGGCCATTGACTAACGACTGAACAACTCGAAGAAAATGAAAGTCGACTCGAGCGGTACGGGATCTCGAGGCGGACGGACGTGTCCGTCGAATAACCAAAGCCGAGCCGATCGGTGAGAGTTCGATTCGCGCTCGCGACGTCAAGCCAGGGGTGGGATTTGAACCCACGAAGTCTCGATTACAAGTCGAGTGCATGAACCGCCCATGCTCCCCTGGCGCAGCAGTGAGTTACCGTTCCTCCTTTGAGTGTGTATCGTTTTCCGATCGGTCCTCGAGCGACCGTCGCATCGACACTCTGTAGGGTTCGTACGCGCGGTCCTCGTAGAACCGTCTCGCGGTCTCGTTGTCCGACAGCACCTCGAGGATCACGACCTCGGCACCACGGTCGGCGAGTGCGTCCTCGGCGGCCTCGAGCAGCGCTGTTCCGACCCCGCGGTCACGGTAGGCGGCTGCGACGTAGATGTTCGAGAGCAGCCCCCGGGTCGCGTCCAGCTCGAGGGACCCTCGCTCGAGCGAGTAGGTGACGAAGCCGACGATCGACTCCCCGTCGCGTGCGACGAGGAGCCCGTCGGTGTGAAGGTGTCCGGCGAGCGTCTCCCGCATTGTCTCCCGGTTTTCCTCGTCGCGAACGAACGAGCCGTGGTCGCGCTGATCACGAGCCAGCCGCACCCACAGCTCGGTGATCGCCGGCAGATCCCCCTGTGTTGCGGGCTCGACGACCGGTGAGTCCGGAGTCATTGTCCTCCGGTCGATAGCTGCGTTCAAAAGATCTTCTTATCTCTCGCCGTCACGGCCGGAACGGGCTTTCGGCGGTGAGCTCACACCGACCGACAGTCCGAACAGACCAGCCGACCGTTGGCGTCCCACAGCGAGTCGGCGAGCGACCCGCAGGCCTCGCAGACGCCCTGTGTGGAGAACTCGTCGCCGCCGTTTGGCAACAGTTCGGTCTCGAGCTCGTCGCCGGGACGCGAGGATCGGGACTGCTCGAGGGGGCGTTCCGACTCGAGGGAGTTGTCGGGGCTGCTGCTCGCCGCCCCCTGGAAGGAGCCGGCGGCGGTGATGACGTCCCGCTGGGTGAGCACGCCGACGACCTCGTCGTCGTTCTCGACGACCAGGTTCCGGATGTTCTGTCGGCTCATCGTCGTCGCGGCGTCGGCCAGCGACCAGCCCGCGTTGATCGAGATTACCGGGCTGGTCATGACCTCCCCGACGGTCGTTTCGGCCGGATCGTCCTCTTCGGCGACGAGGCCGAGCACGTCCCACTCGGTCACGATTCCGACCGGCTCCGAGCCGCGAACCACGAGGGCACAGCCCGCCCGTTCTTCGCGCATCAGTCGAACGGTACCCAAGACGGGATCCGACTCGCTGACACCGACGTATTCGGTCGTCAGGACCTCCCTGACGGACAGTTCCGGTTCCATATGTGTACACATCCCACGGACTGGCTAAAAACTATCTCCGGCACGGTTAAGTGAGCGCGTGACAAACGTATGAGGTTCGACAGTGCCTGCGAAGATTCGCAAGAACGGGCGCGAGTGTGACCGCGAGCCACCTCACCAGCCCAGTTCGATTCTGGTTCCGTCGGCACGGCAGTCCTCGAGGGCGTGTTTGGCGGCGATGCCCGCCTCGTGGGCGCTTCTCCCTCGGCCGGCGCCGACCTGAAGCTCGACGTCGACGTCCTCCTGGACGTGATAGATCGCCTCCTCGTACTGGGCTTCGTCGAGGTCCGGACAGACGACGATGACGTTGTCGCCGCCGACGAAGAAGGCAAGGCTCTCGTGGGCCCGCCGCATGTGACGCATAAGCGAGGCGTACCCCTGCTCGATCTCGATGAACGTATCGAAGGCGTTGAGCTCGTCGGTGTACTCGCCCGTCGCGTCGATAACGTCGAAGTGTGCGATCTGGACGTCCGCGCCGGTGCGGTGGGCGTCGTCGATGGTTCGGCCCTCGAGACACTCGCGTCGGTTCTTGTCCTGTGCGCTGCCGGCCTCCTGGATCAGCGCGGTCGCGTCCGAAAGCGCCTGTACTGGGGTTGTCCCGGTCGCGACGCCGAGGCTGACCGTCACCGGGTACCGGTTGCCGACGGACTCCTGGAGGAGCGCGTGGTCCTCGCGTGAGAGTCCGTTCGTGACGGCGATCATGTTGTCGAAGCGGGTGAAAAAGACGTAGCCGTCGCGGTTACCGACGAACTGGGAGACGTCGGCGTACAGCCGCGACTGGAGCGTCTGGAGATCGGCTTCCCGGCGCGGTTCGGGCGTTACGGTCCAGGGACCGTAGTTGTCGATCTGGAGGAGCGTAACCTGCGTGTTCGTCACGGTATCCGAAGGTTTCGATCGGCGTCATATAAGTGGTACGTAATCCAGATCCGTGACGGCTCAGGCGGGCTTTTTCTCCGGGTCGCTCCCCTTCGGGTGGTACTCCCAGAAGTCGCCGGCCCGCATCGCCGCACCGACGGCCTTGTGCATGTCGAGTATCGTCTCGAACTCCTCGACCTCGACGTACTCGAAGATCTCGCGCATCGGGACGACACGCTGGTAGTTGATCCGGATCGGATCGTCGCCGTGCTCGGCGACGAACTCGTCGCGGTTCATCGGGAAGTCCTCTTCCTCGTCGACCTTGTCGGCGATGATCCGCATGTCGAACTTCCGCATTCCCTCGCTGCCCTGTTCCCCGTCGGGGTCGAATGGCCAGTCCATACTCCGAGGTGTGTGTGGGGACCGCAAAAGGATTACCCTCCGATCCGAGCGCCTCGAGGGGGCTCCACGGGGAGCTGTCCCCCTCGTCACCGATCAGTCGTCCGCAGCCGTTTCGGCGTCGGTTCGCTCGAGTTCGCCGTCCTCGAGCAGTTCCTCGCGGTGTTCGTCGAGCAGTGGCGCCCGTCCACCGGGTTCGGGCGGGGTCTCGGTCATCTTGATCGGCGAGCCCGCGATCTCGACGGTTTCGTCGGAACCGGGCTGTTCGACCGGCACGAGCATCTCCCGATCGCGGACGTGGGGATCCTCGAAGATCTCGTCGGTGCTCTGGACCGGCGCGACCGGAACCCGCCCCTCGAGGGTCTCGACGAGGTCGGCGGTTGCGAGACCGGCCGCCCAGTCGGCGATCTCCTCGCGAAGTTCCTCGCGGTGCTCGAGGCGGTCCGCGGCGGTGGGGTACTCCGCGGCGAGATCCTTCCGCCCCATCGCCTCGCAGACCTCGTTCCAGTGGTTCGTGCCGAAGGCAGCGATCACGGCGTGGCCGTCGCGAGTCTCGAAGGCGTCGTAGGGGAACAGCGTCGGGTGGGAGTTGCCACGCCTCGAGGGCGCCTCGCCGGTGTAGGAGTGCTGGTAGACTGCTCGCTCGGTCATGCTGAGCATCGCGTCGTACATCGCGGTGTCGACGTACTGGCCCTCGCCGGTCCGGTGGCGGTGGTTGACTGCGGCGAGGATGCCGATGCAGTTCAGCGTCGCGGTAAAGAGGTCGCCGATGCCGGGCCCGACCTTCGTCGGCGGACCCTCCTCCTGTCCGGTGATCTCCATGACCCCGCCCAGCGCCTGCGCGATGAGGTCGAAGGAGGGCTGACCCTGTCGGTGGGTCTCGCCCGTACGCGGATCGCCGAAACCTCTGATCGAGGAGTAGATCAGCTCCGGGTTGCGCTCTTTGAGCGTTTCGTACCCGAGGTCGTACTTCTCCATCGTCCCCGAGCGGTAGTTCTCGACGACGACGTCGGCCTCCTCGACCAACGAGAGGAAGTCCTCGCGATCGTCGGGGTCGTTGAAATCGAGCTCGAGGCTGCGCTTGCCGCGGTTGACGCTCTGGAAGTAACCGCCGTAGGCTTCCGCTTCCGCATCGTCGACGAACGGCGGGTTCGATCTGATCAGGTCGCCGCCCGGGCGCTCGATCTTTACGACGTCGGCGCCCATATCCGCGAGCAACATCGTACAGTACGGGCCGGCCAGCACCTGCGTCAGATCAATCACGCGCAGATTCGACAGTGCGCCCATGAGAGCGAGTGACTGGGGACAGGCGCAAAAACCTTTGCAATAGATCATGAAGGTGTGGTTGTCTCTCAAGGGGGTGATGCTAGGCTGTATAAGGAGTATTATCATGATCAACCATTAACTTTATACGGGTATTCCTCATGGTTCTGCACACGATGTCCCGAACGGTCGTCCTCGGCGTGATCGGCTCCGACGCCCACGTCGTTGGCATCACGATCCTAGAGCAGGCCCTGAGTGCAGCTGGCTTCGACGTCGTCAACCTCGGCGTCCAGACCTCCCAAGAGGACTTTGCGGAGGCAGCGGTAGCCCACTCGGCGGAGGCGGTACTCGTCTCCTCGCTCTACGGTCACGCCGAGCAGGACTGCCAGGGGTTCCACGAGGTCCTCGCGGAGGCCGACGTCGACGCCCTCACCTACATCGGCGGCAACCTCGCCGTCGGGCAGGACGACTTCGATCAGACCCGCGCGACCTTTGAAGAGCTCGGGTTCGATCGGGTCTTCGACTCCGAGACCGACCCCGAGGAGGCCATCGCCGCCCTCGAGCGGGACCTCAACGTTACGACCACCGAGTCCGATCAGGTTACGGTCACCTCATAGCCCGCCCTCGATGATACGAGACGAACGCATTCCATCCGACGAGCTACGGCGCATCGACGACGAGATCCGGTCCGGCTGGTCCACTGGCGAGGACGTCGACTTCGAGGAGGCAATTGCCTACCACGAGTCGCTGCCGGCGAGCAAACGCTTCGCCGACGTCCTCGAGTCGGCCGACGACCCCCTCCTGCAACCGCGCGCGGGAGTCCCGCGACTCGGCGATCAGATCGAGCTGCTCGAGTACCTCCATGGGGAGGGGAAAGCAGACCTCTTGCCGACGACGATCGACTCCTACACGCGTGACAACGAGTACGGGAAGGCCCAGGAGGGTCTCGAGAAGGCCCGCGAGACCGGCGAGGACACCCTCAACGGCTTCCCCGCGGTCAACCACGGGATCGAGGGCTGTCGCGAGCTGATCGAGGCGATCGACGCCCCGATCGAGGTCCGCCACGGCACCCCCGACGCCCGTCTGCTGGCAGCGATCACCTTCGCCGGCGGCTTCCAGAGCTTCGAGGGGGGTCCGATCTCGTACAACATCCCCTATACCAAGCGCCACGGGCTCGAGGAGACCATCGAGAAGTGGCAGTTCGTGGATCGACTCGCGGGCGCGTACACCGAACGGGGCGTGCGGATCAACCGCGAGCCGTTCGGCCCACTGACGGGGACGCTCGTGCCTCCGTCGATCGCGATCGCGATCATGATCGTCGAGGGCCAGCTCGCCGCCACGCAGGGCGTGCGCTCGATCACGCTGGGCTACGGCCAGGTCGGTAACGTCGTCCAGGACGTCGCCGCCCTGAACGCCTTACAGAAGCTCGGCGACGAGTACCTCCCCGACGAGGTGTGCGTGACGACGGTCTTCCACGAGTGGATGGGCGGCTTCCCGCCCGACGAGGCCCGTGCCAACGGCGTCATCAGCCTCGGCGCGATGACCGCCGCCATCGCCCAGCCGGACAAGGTCATCACGAAGTCCCCCCAGGAGTTCCAGGGCGTCCCGACGAAGGAGGCAAACGCTTCCGGGCTCCGCACGACGCGACAGGTCATCGACATGGCGATCGAGCAGAACATCGATATCGACGGCATCGCGGAGGAACAGGAGTTGATCGAGCGCGAGACCCGGTGTCTCATGGACACGATCTTCAGCCACGGCGACGGCGACGTCGTTCAGGGAACGATCAAGGCGTTCGACTCGGGAGCACTCGACGTCCCCTTCGCCCCGAGTGACAGCGCGAAGGGCGCGGTGTTGCCCGCACGCGACGACGACGGGCGGGTTCGGATCTTCGAGTGGGCCGACCTCGAGATGGACGACGACATCAAGGAGATCCACAAGGCCCGGCTCTCCCAGCGGGCCACCACCGAGGGTCGCGAGGAGTCGTTCCGTATGGTCGCCGACGACGTCGACGCGATCAGCGACGGAAAGCTCATCGGCCGCCCCCAGGACAAGGGAGGTGTCGGCAGTGCGGATTGAGGCGATCCACGCCACACCGGGCTACAGCGGGTTCTTCTTCGACGACCAGCGCGCGATCAAGGAGGGTGCTGTCCAGGAGGGGTTCACCTACGACGGCGACCCCGTCACCGACGGCTTCGACGAGATCCGCCAGGCCGGGGAGACACTGATCGTCGACGTCGAGCTCGCAGACGGCAGCGTCCACCGTGGCGACTGCGCGGCGGTCCAGTACTCCGGCGCGGGCGGGCGCGATCCGCTTTTTCGGGCCGCCGAGTATGCCCCGATCGTCGAGGGTCCCGTCGCCGAGGAACTCGTCGGTCGAGAGGCAAGCGAGTTCCTCGAGAACGCCGACCTGCTCGAGGACGGCGAGTTCGACGGGGATCGGCTCCACACGGCGATCCGCTACGGCGTCTCCCAGGCATTGCTGGCGGCGGCAGCCCACGACGCCGGAACCACGCGAACCGACGTCCTCGCCGATGAACTCGACACGGAGCCGGCGACCGAGCCCGTCCCCGTGTTCGGTCAGTCCGGCGACGACCGGTACGTCAACACCGAGAAGATGTTCGTCAAAGGTGTCCCGGTTCTGCCACACGGTCTCATCAACAGCGTCGAGAAGATCGGCGAGGACGGCGAGACCTTACTCGAGTACATCGAGTGGCTCGCCGAGCGCTCACAGGAACTCGGGCCAGAGGGGTACGATCCCCGGTTCCACATCGACGTTTACGGGATGATCGGGGAAATCTTCGGCCCCCCTTACGACCGCGACGAAGTCGTCGACTACTTCGGGGCGCTCGAGAACGCCGCGGCCCCGTACCCGATCCAGATCGAGGGACCGATGGACGTCGGCGACCGCGAAGCACAGATCGAGGCGATGGTCGAGCTCCGCGAGGGGCTCGCCGACGCCGGCGTCGGCGTCGACATCGTCGCCGACGAGTGGTGTAACACCTTCGAGGACGTGCGGGCGTTCGTCGATCGGGGCGCGGCCGACGTCGTCCAGATTAAAACCCCCGACCTCGGCGGGATCCACCGCAGCGGGCAGGCGGTCAGGTACTGCGAGGGGACCGACACCCGCGCCTACCTGGGCGGCACCTGCAACGAGACGGAAACGTCCGCGCGCGCCTGTGCACACGTCGCGCTCGCAACAGACGCCGCGCAGGTGCTCGCGAAACCCGGGATGGGGTTTGACGAGGGATACATGATCGTCGAGAACGAGATGCGTCGAACCGTCGCTAGGCGAACACGGGAACAGCGGCCGACGAGCGCAGACGAGGTGACTGCAGATGACTGATGAGATGACCGAGATCGATTGGACCGATGCAGAGACGTTCTCGCGCGCGCTCGAGCGCGCCGACACCCGCGAGAAGGGGAACTTCTTCGAGGCGTTCGCGGAGGGCGACCTGATCGAGCACGATCCCGGACTCACGCTCACGCGGTGGGGCAACGAGGCCTGGATGAGCCAGACGCTGAACCACGATCCCGCCTACTGGCGGACCGACGCCGCCCGGGATCGAGGGTTCGACGAGCCACCGATCCACCCCGACTACCTCACCGCCGCGACGCTGGGGATCACCGTCGAAGACCTGAGCGAGAAGGGGGGCTACTTCCTCGGGCGCACCGACGTCCGGTTCCCCGGAACCCCCGTCTACGCCGACACCGAACTGCGCGTCGAGAGCGAGGTCGTCTCGACGGCGACCTCGAGTTCCCGACCCGAGTACGGGATCGTCACCTGGCGTACTCGAGGGATGGACGCAGCGACCGACGACGTGCTGTGTTCCTACGAGCGGACGAACATGATCCCGCGACGTGAGCCGGTGGCGACCGACGGCAGCGGCGGAAGCGCTGCGGCGGCCGAAGAACCCGACGAGCCCGTACTTCCGAGCGAGTTCGTTACTCCCGACAGCGGCGCCTTCGAGGATTTCCGCGAGGCCCTTGAGCGCGCCGACGACCGGGACGCCGCGGTCGCCTACCGCCACGAACGGGGTCGCACGCAGGACGACACGACCGTCGCCGGGCTGCCGCTGGCGACGCTGAACACCGCCAAACAGCACCACAACGCCGACGTCATGGCCGACTCGCCGTCGGGCGACATCGTCACCTACGGCGACGTCACCCGATCGACGGCGCTGGGTCACGCCCGCTCCGACGAGGACACCTACCGAGAGGTCGGGTTCGACGACGAACAGTTCCACACGTTCGTCACGCCCGGCGATACCGTCTACGCGTTCACCCGCGTCCTCGAGGCCGAAGAGACGAGCTGCGACGAAGCGGGCACCGTCCGCTTCGAACACATCGCGTTCAACCAGGAC
Source organism: Natronococcus sp. A-GB1 (assembly GCF_029688845.1). GTDB lineage: Archaea > Halobacteriota > Halobacteria > Halobacteriales > Natrialbaceae > Natronococcus. The sequence goes on from NZ_JARUKW010000007.1 coordinate 20,373, forward strand.
GAGACACCGGTTTACTCCGGCACTCGTACCGCGGAGATCCGCAAGCGCTCGAGCTGAACCGCCCGCCGACCGCCCGTTTCCGACCACACCAGACACATCCACACGTATGACCGACGATACCGAGATCCGACTCTGCCGCACGTTCCAGACCGCACCCGCCGCCGTCCCCAAGGAGGAGACGGCGAAGTACCTCGTCTCGGCGCTCGAGGCCGAGGGGTTCCAAGCGCCCGACTGGCTCGTCCCCGACCTCGAGGACGGCACCGCGCCCGACATGAAAGCCGAGGGGCTCGAGAACACGATCGATCGCGTCCCGGAGTACGAGTTCCCCGGCGAGATCCACCCACGTGTCGAGTGGGCCTACGACGACGACCGGTTCCGGGAGAAAGGTCGCGACCAGATCGACCGCCTGGTCGCCGAGATCGGCGACGAGATCGACGGCGTGGTCGTCCCGAAGGTCGGCCGCGTGGCGGACGTCGAGCGAGCTGCTGCCGCCGTTGCAGAGGCCGAGCGCGAGCACGGTTACCCCGACGGCTCGATCGATCTTTCGATCATCATCGAATCGGGGCGGGCCCGCTCGGACCTCCGTGAGATCGCGACGTTCGGCGAGGATTCGCGACTCACCGCCTTGATCTTCGGACCGGTCGACTACGCCGCCGAGCTGGGCGGTCGCGACCTCGGGGAGGGCATGCCCCGCTGGGACGGCCTGCTCGAGGCGCTGTCGAATGAGGCCAGCGCGGGCGGGCTGCTCGCGATCGGCGGGCCGTTCGACGACCTGTTCAAAGAGCGGGCGGGGCTGACCTACTACAACGCCGACGCGTACGCCGACCAGGTCGAACGCGAGGCCCAGGTCGGTCTCGACGGCTCCTGGTCGCTGTACCCCAAGCAGACGATCCAGGCGAACACGATCCACATGCCCACCCCCGAGGAGCTCGAGCGCGACGTCCACAAGATCGAGCGCTTCAACGAGGCCAAACGCGAGGGCACCGGCGCCGTGACGATCGACGGCCAGATGGTCGACGAAGCGACGTTCAAGAACTTCCGCAACACCGTTCGGACGGTCCGCGCGATCCACGACCGCAGACCCGACCAGACCGACAAGCGCTATGACGACGAGCTGTTGGGGCGGGCGCTCGAGCTCGAACTCTCCTATCGGTAGTCGCTGAGTCGTCGTCCCGATTTTCGTTCGATCTCGGCTCGAGCCGAGCGAATCTAGCGGGTAGCGCACTCGAGGAACGCTATTTAGCGTTCGATACCGCAGTCCGTTCTCGGGGCCGTCCTCCTACCCAGTCTCGAGCGGGCTCGATCACCCACAAAACACACATACATTCAGTTATTCTCACTATTCTATGTCGCGGCCGTGATAAATAGCGACACCATGTACAGCCCGATCGATTTCCGTTCCGTCCACCTCCCTCGAGACGGGTTGGCATGACGGACTCGAGACTGCCGGCGGGCAACATCCGGTGGGGGTGGCGGTGTCCGCGGTGCGATACGGACGTCACGGTTGCGCGGAACCCGCAGACGGGGACGTTCAGCTGGGGGTGCGAGAAGCCGGACTGCCTCGCGGTCGGATTCGGGTTCCGCTCGCGGCGCCGTGCCCGGCTCGGCGTGCTCGAGTACCGCAAGCGTTATGCGAACGTCTACCGCTAATCACACCGCGCTTCGGTCGGATTGCGGGCCGCTACGCGGCGGCCCAAAGACACTTGTCGTTCTGTCTAAAATCCGGAACCAATGACCGCCGAGGACGTCCTTCTTCGGCTGAACGTTATCATCGGACTCCTGGTCATCCTCCTCGCGATTCAGCTGTCTGCTATCTTCCCGTTTGGAGTCCTGTCGTTCGTGATCGCGCTGACGATCCTGTTCGCACCGGGGCTGTTCTTGCTGTTGCGCCACTCCGAATCGGCGTCCTCGGTGCGGTGAGTCGGACGACACATCCGATCCGTCCATACCGGCGTCCTCGCTTCGTTCGTCGTCGATCGCAGGGAAAGACGGTGGGGATGGGATTCGAACTACGCGAGGACGGTCCCGCTCGCTCACTCCGTTCGCTGTGCGGGCTGCGTCTTCTCTCGTTCCAACCCATCGTCCACGCTTTGCTCCTCACGTATTGTTCGTCGTAAAAGCGGTGGGGATGGGATTTGAACCACGGTCGTTCCGCTCGCCGTGCTCGCTCCACTCCCTGATTCAAATCCCACCGTTTCGTTTTTCGGCTCACGTGCTCCTCGCGAGGCTCGTCGCAGTTGTTCGCCGAAAAACGGTGGGGATGGGATTTGAACCCATGAGGCTTGACAGCCACCTGCTCTCAAGGCAGGCGCGTTAGGCCGCTCTGCCACCCCACCTCACCTCTACGTTCTCCACCCGTTCAAAAAGGGTTATCGGTCTACTCGCGCTCGAGGGACTCACCTTCCCCGACTCCCACTCCGATCTCGTCGGCGATCGCCGTCGTCGTCGCTCCCTGGGAGCGGTCGGCAACCGCTCGAGCCCGGCCGCCCGCGATCGTCGCACAGAGGCCGGATTCGGTCGCGATCGTCGGCAGCATCGGGGCGAACCCGACGCCGAGTCCGGCGTCGTCGGCCCGCTCGGCGAGCGTCGCCAGTTCGGGTACTGCGTCGGCATCTGTGAAGTCGATCGGCTCGCCGAATCCGGCGAAGTACGTTCGCCCGCCCGAGGAGGGACCGAGGACGACGTCGTGGCGCCGCAGCGACATCGCCGCGCCGTCGATCTCGGTGCGGCCGATCAGCGGCGCCGTCGGCTCGAGGACGCCGACGCTGGTGGCGTCTTCCTGCTCGAGCAGGTGGGTCACCGTGTTCCCGATCCGCGCCGAGCGGGTCGAGCCGACCTGGCGTTCGAACCGGACGTCCTCGAGGTCGCCCAGCGCAGCGGTAGCAAGCTCTCGGATCTCCGCCTTCGGCTCTCCCGAGAACGAGTCGGGGAGGGTCTCCTCGTCGCGGTAGTTCACGAGCAGGTCGCCGCCGCTCGCCGCGACCGAGCGGAGGACGTCGACGACGGAAGCCTCGTAGAGCTCGACGGCCTCTGCCTCGGTCAGCACCGTTCGGTCGGCGAGCGACGACAGCACGAGTCCCTCGCGGGACGGGGAGACGGGGACGACGACGATCATACCCGGTCTCGGGCGTGGCGGGCCTTGAACGCGACGGCTCCGGACGCCGTCGGCGACGTAGAGTTATGTGGGTGGCGACCACTCGTCCGGTATGGACGCGCGCTCGAGCACTGGACTGGTCGGAACGCTCGCGATCGCCCTGTTGGTCGGAATCGGCGTCGGCGGCTTCCTCGCCGGCTACGTCATCGACTCGCCCGGCGAGTGGCTCGCGCCGACGGTCGGCTCGCTGGCCGTCGCTGCCGTCGTCGTCGGCGCACTGATCGCGCTCGGATCGGGATCGACACGGCGACTGGAGAACCCGTACTGGTAGCCCAACTGCCGCTAGCGTTCCTGTCGCCCCTTCGTCTGCCTGTAATCCGAAGCCATCAGCTCGACGAAGCGCTCGAGCCAGGCCTGGGTCTGCTCGTCGGTCTGCTCGCGGGGCTCGATCATCGGAACGAGTTCGAACCCACGACCGCGGACGGTCGTCGCGTGATCGGCCTCGAGGTCGAGCTCCTCGACGGGCGTCGTCGTGTACTCGACGCCGATCTCCGAGAGCGCGCGCTCGCCGACGGGGACGATAATTTCGGGGTTGATCATCCGGATCTCGGCGTTGAGGTAGGGTTCGCAGTTGCCGATCTCCTCGTCGGTCGGCTTCCGATCGGGATCGCGACACCGGGTGAGGTTCGTCAGGTAGACGTTCTCGAGTTCGGGTCGGTCGTCGGGCGAGGTCGAATCACAGAGCGCCAGCCGCTCGAGGAGTCGGCGCAGGGAGGTTCCCTCGTCCTCATCTTCCGACTCACCTTCGGCGAGAAACGGCACCCCGACCTCGTCGGCCCTGGCGGTCGGCCGCTCGCCGACGAACAGGAAGTCGGCTCCCACGTCACCGTAGCCGTGGACGACCTGGGTGCGGGTCTCACAGAGCGCCGGACAGTTCCGGCAGTCCTCGTCCATGCCGTACGGGTTCACGCGGGTTCGCTGATTCGCGTCCACAGTTGGGTCTCGGTGCAGGGAACCAAAAGCGACGCGCCCAACGCCGGCGAGAGCGGGCTACCGATCGAGCCCGCCACGCTCGGTGACCTCGAGGATGAACTTCACGTTACGGACGATCTCCTCGGGCGAGGTGTCCTCGTGCTCGTCGTAGAGGTCGCTGGTCCGGTAGAGGATATTCGCGAGCTGTTTGCGCTCGCTCGAGTCGCCGCGGATCTCGTCGGCGGTCTCTCGGAGCGCGGCGACCCGTTCGGGGTCGGGCTCGAACTCGGTATCGTCGGGGTCGGTCATTGCTCCGAGACGCGGGTTCCCGTCCCGCTCGGCTGCGAGGCGCCGCGTCGGTGAACGATCCCCGTGTTGTTCGCGACGTTTTCGGTGATCGTTCGGAACGCGTCTCCGGTTTCACCGTCGTCGGAGACGACGGTCGGCTTTCCGCCGTCGCCGCCCTCTCGGACGGTCGGATCGAGCGGGATCGAACCCAAAAAGGGCATGCTGTGGGTCTCGGCGAACTCCTCGCCCCCGCCCGAGCCGAAGATGTCGTGCTCGCCGCCGCAGTCGGGGCAGGCGAACGTCGACATGTTCTCGACGATGCCGAGAACGACGGTGTCGTGTTTGGCGAACATCTCGAGGCCCTTCCGGGCGTCGTCGAGCGCGACGTCCTGTGGGGTCGTGACGATCACGGCGCCCGTGACGGGCATCGTCTGAAGCATCGTCAGCTGCGTGTCGCCGGTGCCTGGCGGCAGGTCGATGATCAGGTAATCCAGGTTCCCCCACTCGACGTCCTCGGTGAGCTGGGTGATGACCTTGTGGACCATCGGCCCCCGCCAGATGACGGGGTCGTCCTCGCCGGTGAGAAAGGCCATGCTCATCAGCTTCACGCCGTACTTCTCGGGCGGGACGAGGGTCTCGTCCTCGGTGGCCATCGGGGGCTCGTCGGCGTCGAACATTCGCGGGACGTTCGGTCCGTAGACGTCGGCGTCGAACAGTCCGACCTGGGCACCCAGCTGGGAGAGTCCGGCCGCGAGGTTCGTCGCGACGGTCGACTTCCCGACCCCACCTTTTCCGGAGGCGACGGCGATGACGTTTTTCACTCCCGGAAGTACCTGTTCGTCGCCTCCGCTATCTCGGTCGGGAATGCTCGCCGAGAGGTTCGGTTCCAGCCCCTCCTCGAGGAGGAGCTCCCGGATCTCGCCGGCGATGTCGGTCTCGGTCGGGGAGTAGGGTGCCCCGAGCGCGAGATCGATGTCGACCTCGTCACCCTCGACCGAGAGCTCGTTGACGAGCCCGAGCGAGACGATATCCTCGCCCAGTTCCGGATCCTCGACCGTCCGAAGGCGGTCGCGAACGGCGTCTTCGTTCATGCTCGAAGGGTGTGGCCCGCCGTCGAAAAGGGTTGTGTTCGGGTACCGATCCTCGAGGGAAGCGGTGAGCTCGGGCTACCTCCCGACCGATTCCAGCCGCTGTGCTGTCGGGAGACTCCAGTCGTAGGTCACTGCGACCAGCCGAGTTACAAGCGTCACTCCCGCACACGCCGCGGCAGCGGTTCCCGCGGTCCCCCCGAGGGTTCCGACGAGCCAGTAGGCGCATCCGCCCAGAACCGCACAGCTCGCGTAGAAGTCCTCGAGAAGGATGAACGGCGATCGATCGAGGAGGATATCGGCGACCGCACCACCCCCTGCCGCGTTGATCGTCGCGATCGCGACGACGCCGAACGCCGAGACGCCGGTCTCCGTCGCGACGATCGCTCCGGTCGTGGCGAAGGCCGCGAGTCCGATCGCGTCCGAGACGAGCGTGATCGGATGATCGTCCGGCGAGCGCAACACGACGCTCAGGCCGATCGCCAGACTCACACCGAGCAGTCCGAGCGCGATCTCGACCGGCGACTGCAGCGCCAACGGGACGCGGGCCACGAAGATATCCCGCGTCACGCCGCCGGCAAAGGCCATCGCCAGTCCGACGACGGCGATCCCGAACAGGTCGAACCGCTCCCGGATCGCCTTGCTCGACCCGACGAGTGCGAACGCGACCAGCCCGATCGTGTTCATGACGGCGAACGGGTCGCCGAACAACACCGCAACGAGATCCTGCGTCACTGCCCGCGGCTACGAGCAAAGGCGCCTTGAACGCTACGTATACGAGAATTGTTGCGGTTTCGCTCGGGGACTCGAACGTGGTTACCGGCGATCGGCTCGACTCTCGCGGTGTCCGTGTTGCAGGGAGATGCCTACGTACCGCTTTTCGCCTCGGAATTTCTCACTGCGTTCGGACCGCGGGACGTGAGGCTTAACCGCCGTCCGCGACTACCGATTCGTATGTCGACCGTTACGCTCATCGGCTCCCGCCTGGCCGAGCCGGGGACCGAGTTCGTCTACCACGGCGAGGCCGACGGCTGTGCGGGCTGTCCGTACCGCAGCCAGTGTCTCAACCTCTCGCCAGACACGAAGTACCGCGTCACCTCGGTCCGCGAGAACGCCCAGACCCTCGAGTGTGCCATGCACGACGGCGGCGTTCGCGCAGTCGAGGTCGAACCGGTCCCCGTGCGGGCGAACATTCCCACGAAGGGCGCCTTCGCCGGCAGCAAGGCGAGCCTCCAGGGTCCCTGTCCGTACGTCGAGTGTCCGAGCCACGAGTACTGCGAGCCCGACGGCGTCGAGTTCGACGAGGAGTACCGCATCCGGAAGATCATCGGCGATCCGCCACACGACGTCTGTCATCTGGATCGTTCGCTCCAGCTGGTCGAACTCGAAGCGAACGACTGAGCGCTGGGTCCGGGTCGGTGCGCTGATAGGACAGACACCCGAACGGTTCTTCGAAGACGGTGACGACGAACTCGAGACGCATCCGGCGGGCGTAGACGGGTCGTCGAACGACGAGTGGAACGTGGCCGTCGAACTGGCCTGGCTGTACTACCGGGAGGCGGCGGCGTTCGCCGACGCGACCCGGCGACGCTGGCGCTCGTGACGGAGTGGTCGCCGCCGGAGAATCGGTCCCGTCGCTATCCGTCGACCTCGAGCGCCTCACTCTCGAGCCAGCTGTCGGCCCAGCAGGCGATCTCCTCGAAGACCGGTTCGAGGGACTCCCCCTTCTCGGTGAGGCTGTAGTAGGTCGCGATCGGGGCGTCCTCCTCGAGACGGCGCTCAACGAATCCCATCTCCCCGAGATCGTCGAGCACCCGCGAGAGGGTGCGGGCGTTGGCGCCCGTCTCTCGTTTGAGCTCGTTGAATCGGTGTTCTCCCTCGAGCAGCGTGTGAAGGACAGCGAGTCGCCACTGGGAGCCGATCTGTTCGATCGATTCGACGACCGGACAGGCCTCCTCCTGGCGCTCGGCGGAGTCCTGCGATTGCGGGGTTGCCATTATCCGGCTGTAGGACAGCCCGCCGTATAGCAGTTCGGATCCGAACCAGCTAACCAAAAGACACCTCGACACGACGCTACGGCGTCCCGACGCCGTCCTCGAGCAGTGACTCGATGCGCTCGAGGGCGCGCAGACAGACCGGTGCGTAGCCCGCCCCGCCCAGCGGGAGTTCGAAGACGACCCGACAGCGGTCCGCGGCGAGTTCGTCGACTCGGTGGCCGGTCGCGGAGATTCGAGCCACGCGCCACGTCCATCGCCGGTCCGCGCAGTCGACTACTTTGAACGGCAGCCAGACACCGGGGAGCCGTACCCGCCCCGTCGTTCCCGCTCGAACGCGGGCGTCGGTCGCGTCGACCCCGCTGATCAGCGGCGACCACTCCGGCCACCGCCTGGTGTCGACGAGCAGTTCCCAGGCCGTCGCCGGCGGGACCGCGAGGACGTGAGAGGCCTCGAGCCGACGGCCGTCCGGCGTCGACGCAAACTGGAGCCGTGTCATACTCGGACGACGCGAGCCAGCGACAAGGACGTTCTGCCCGAGGAACCGTTCGCGGTCCGATTCGGCGACCCGTCGGCGGTGCCGTCGGGTTTCGACGCTGACAGTTATGACGATAGCGCCGAATCGTAAGCCAGTGCCATCCTCCACCACGCGCCGCGGTCTCCTCGCCGGCGCCCTCGCCGCTGGCGTCGGCGGACTCACGCTGACCGGCGCTCGAGAGCTGCTCGACCAGTTCGCGCCACTCTCGGGAACCGTCTGGGATGCGGCCGACAGGTCGCTCTCCGAGCGCGTTGCGAGCCCCTACGGCGAGGCGACCGTTCGCTACGACGAGTACGGAGTGCCGAGCATCGAGGCCGACGAGGAGCCCGCAGCCTACTTCGCCGTCGGCTACGTCCAGGCGTTCGACCGACTCGCCCAGCTCGACCTGCAGCGACGGGTCATGCGGGGACAGGTGTCGGAGCTGGCAGGCGAGGGGACCCTCGCAGACGACGAGTTCCACGTCGCGATGGACTTCGCCGGCACGGCCGAGGCGACCTGGGAGTACGTCGCCGAGACCCCCGCAGGCCCGCTCGTGGAGGCCTACGCCGACGGCGTCAACGCCACCATCGAAGGCGAACAGCTGCCGCTCGAGTTCGAGCTCCTGGGGTACGAACCCGAGCCCTGGACGCCGGTCGACTCGATGCTGATGGAAAAACAGATCTCGTGGGATCTGACCGGGAACTTCGGTGAGCTCCGCCGCGCGCTGATCGCCGACCGACTCGGCGAGGACGTCCTCGAGGCGCTGTTCCCCGAGCGGCTGGACCACGACGTGCCGATACTGCGGGAGTCGGTCGACGCCGAAACGCTCGAGGAGACCGAGGATGTCGGCTCGGTTTCGGGCGAGAACGCCATCGATCCGGCACTGACCGACTGGCTCTCGAGGTTCGAGTCCCCCACCGGCGTCGGCTCGAACAGCTGGGTCGTTTCCGGCGAGCACACCGAGAGCGGCCGACCGATCGTCGCCTACGACCCTCATCTCGCGCTGATGACGCCGCCGCTGTGGTACGAACAGCACGTCGAGACCCCCGGGACCTCCGTTCGGGGCGCGACCTTTCCGGGGGTACCGTTCGTCATCGCCGGCGCGAACGATCGGGGAACGTGGTCGTTCACGAACGTCGGCGCGGACGTCCTCGACTGTTACACCTACGAGATCGACGACGATGGCGAGCGCTACCGCTACGACGGAGAGTGGCGCGAGTTCGACCGCGAGAAGCGAGAGATCGCCGTCGCGGGCGGCGAGGATCGGACCCTCGAGGTCAGGAAAACGGTCCACGGGCCCGTCCTCGAGCGCGAGGGACGAACCGTCGGTGTCGCCTGGACCGGCCACACGGCGACGCGGACGACCGAGGCAATCTACGAGTACGAGCGCAGCGACGGCCTCGAGGACCTGCTCGAAGCCACCCGGAAGTTCGATCTGCCGACCCAGAACCTCGTCTACGCCGACGCGGACGGGCGAACGCTGTACTACGCCACCGGAAAACTGCCGATTCGGGAGGTCGACGGCGAGACGGTCTCGGGCAACCGGCTCTTCGACGGCTCCGCGGGCGAGGGCGAGTGGGAGGGGTTCGAGCCGTTCGGCGAGTCGTCCTGGGAGGGGTTCGTCCCCTTCGAGGAGAAACCCCACGCGATCGACCCGGACGTGCTCGCGACGGCCAACCAGCGGGTCGTCGACGATTCCGAGCACTACATCGGGGTCGACTACGCCACTCCCTACCGGGGCGCCCGGATCTACGACCGCCTCGACGACGCCGTCGAGTCCGGCGAGCCGACCGACCTCGAGTTCCACCGGGAGCTACAGAACGACGTCTACGACGGCCGGGCCGAACAGCTGGTGCCGGAGCTGCTCGAGGCGCTCGAGGAGCGAATCGAGAACGAGGACGAACCCGAAAGCGGGAGCGAGCTCGAGGACGCCCGCGAGACCCTCGCCGACTGGAACTACCGGATGGACGCCGACTCTCGCGGCGCGCTCCTTTTCGCCCGCTGGATGGACCGCTTTCGGCGACTGGTCGTCGAACCGAAGTTCGAGGAGGTCGACCTCGACCAGTCGTACTACCCCGACGACTGGGTGATCGCGACGCTTCCCGCCGACAGCCAGTTTTTCGAGGAGCGCTCGCGGGACGAGACGATGGTCGCCGCGCTCGAGGACGCCCTCGACGAGATCGACGACGCCGGATGGGTGCGCTACGGCGACTGGAACTCGACGCGGGTCATCGAACACCCCTTCGGCGCGGAGGCGCCGTTTCTGAACTATCCGGAACTGCCCGCGGACGGATCGCGGGCGACGGTGAAAAACTACCGCGTCGACTCGGCGGTCGGCGCGAGCTGGCGAATGGTCGTCGAGCCCGGGGGTGCGGCGACGGCGGTTCTGCCGGGCGGGAACTCGGGCGACTACTTCTCGGATCACTACGGCGACCAGCTCGAGGGCTGGCTCGCCAACGACCAGACGCCGATGGATCGAACGCTCGACGACGATGCCGAGCCCGACGTCGTCTTCGAGGAGGGATCGTCGTGACCGCGACCGATCGGAGCGACGGAGACGCGGGCGGCGACCGCGAGCGGACTATCGACGCCGCGCTCGAGCGAGTCCGAACCGAACCCCGTGCTCACTGGCTGGCCGTCCTCGTCGTCGTCCCGATCGGCCTCTTCCTCGCGTGGCTCCACTGGCTCGGGCTCGTCGTCGCCGGGGCGCTCGTGGGGTTCATCTCGCCGACCGTGTGGCACGGACTCGCCGGCGCCCTCGGGGTCGGCGTCCTCGTCCTCGCAGCGTTCGCGATCGGGCTCGGGGATTCGGCCTGGCGCGTCCTCGAGATGACGCCCGCCGTCTACGTCACGGTCGCGAGCGCGCTCGGGCTGCCCGCGCTGGGCGCGCTGTTCCGGGGCGTCGTCTGACCTCGACGAGTACGAGAGCCAGCGCGGGGACACGCGTCACAGATCAGGAAACGTCCCTTCGAGGTAACCGCTCGACGTGCATCTTTACGATCATCTGGTGAAGCGTTCCGAGCAACCCATAGACCGCGAGACAGGAGACGAAGGCGATCGTCCCCAGCTTCCCACCGGACCCGCCCAGGTACGGTTCGGTGAACGCTACGACGAGCCCGACCACGATACCCGCCAGCGCCATCCATCGTTCGTCCGGAATACGAGTGGAGTCGCTCATACCCGCAAACGAAGCCGCGTACACTGCCGCTGCCAGCAGGCCGCCGACCGCGGGATACAGCCACGGGAGCGCGACGCCGCCGAGCAGACCGACGACACCGGACGCTGATACCGGATCGAGTGGCGACCGATGATGCAGCGTGAAGGTGACCACCGCAGCGACGACGGAGAAACCCACGGCGAGGGCAACGGTATCGGAGGCCGGCAGCTGATCGCCGAGAAACGACGTCGGCGTTCCGAGGATTGTGAGGGCCGCTCCGACGAAGGCGGTAGTACCGAGTTTCCCGCCGACTCCGTGAAACACCGGTTGGGCCAGGAGGTAGACGGCGACCGCCAGTGCTGCCGCCACGAGACCCTGCCAGTAGGTCGGAAACACGATCGGCGACGTCATACCGACGAACGCCCCGCAGTAGGCCGGAACGGCGAGCGGCCGCCTCACGACGACCGCCAAGAGGCCGGTGACGCTCGCGGCAACCACCGGTGTGAGCCCACCTTCGACGACGAGCACGAAGGTCACGAAGCCACCGATCATAATCGCGCCTGCGATCCCGATCATCTCGGTCGGGTCGATCGGTTCGATCTCGGGCGCCGCTCGAACCGTTCGGAATTCGAACGCGATACCGCGGAGGGCGAGCAGCGCAAGCGACAGGAGAACGCTGCCGAGAGCGATGGATTCTGCCTCGAGGACGGCACCTCCCACCGCGAGCCCTACCAGGATCATCGCCGGAACTGCAAGGAGAAACAACCCGAGAAAGGCCAACCCCCACTGCGGGCGATCGGTCGTCGAGAGCGAAGAACGACGATTGGCTGCCATGCCGACCTGTTCTTTTCCTCGTTACAAAAACCCGGGTAGTGCACGATTACAGAGAGACAAAAGCGGGGCTGTACCGTCCACTGAGGCTAAGCCAATCGTTGCCCCTCACGACCGTTCCATCTCTCTCCCAGTAGCTGGCTTCGGATGGCTGGAACAGCGACGCACCTACTCTGCAGGCACATCAACGATACCTGGAACTGACGGCGGGCCAGCACGTCGTCGCTTGCCGATCCACGTACTGTTTTGCCGTCCCGTCGAGTACGGGCCGCCATGGAGTACACCACCCTCGGCTCGACCGGGATGGAGGTCAGCCGGCTCTGTCTGGGCTGTATGAGCTTCGGCTCGAGCGACTGGCGCGAGTGGGTCCTCGAAGAGGAAGAGAGCCACGAGATCATCGACCGCGCGATCGACCTCGGGATCAACTTCTTCGATACGGCGAACCTCTACTCGAAGGGCGAGTCCGAGCGGATCCTCGGGAACGCGCTCGAGGGACGGCGCGAGGAGGCCGTGGTCGCGACGAAGGGCTACTTTCAGATGCGCGAGGACGACCCGAACTCGGGCGGGCTCTCCCGGAAGGCGATCGAACAGGAGCTCGCGGCCAGTCGCGAGCGGCTGGGGATGGACACGATCGACCTCTACCAGATCCACCGCTGGGACGACGACACGCCGATCGAGACGACGATGCGCGCCCTCGACGACGCCGTCCGCCGGGGCCACGCTCGCTACGTCGGCGCCTCCTCGATGTGGACCCACCAGTTCGCCGACGCCCTCCACACCAGCAACCGGCTGGGACTCGAGCGCTTCGCGACGATGCAGAACCACTACAACCTCGTGTATCGGGAGGAAGAACGCGAGATGCTGCCGTTCTGCGAGCAGGAGGACGTCGGCGTGATGCCGTGGTCGCCCCTCGCCCGGGGCTACCTCACGCGTCCCCACGAGGAGATCGACGCGACGACACGCGGCGAGACGGAAGAGCACATGTACGACCACCCCTACCGCGAGGGCGGCGGCCAGGAAATCAACGAGCGCGTCGCCGAGGTGGCGGCCGAGAAGGGCGCCACGATGGCCCAGATCGCGCTCGCGTGGCTGCTCCACAAGGAGTGGGTTGACGCGCCGATCATCGGCACCACGAGCGTCGAACACTTAGAGCAGGCCGTCGAGGCCCTCGAGATCTCGCTGTCGTCCTCGGATATCGCCTACCTCGAGGAGCCCTACGAGCCGGTGCCGGTGTCGGGACACAGTTGAGCGGGGCCGGTAGTAGCACGTTTTTCAGCCCGAGTCAACGGTGAAACTCGCGTTCCGTACGGGTGAAGCACGTATTGTTCTGAGCGGAGGATCAGTATGGGATCTATTCTTACTGCGAATCGACTTCTTCGTAGTACTCGATAATCTCCTTCAAGCACCATTGGTTGAGTCCTTGTGATGCGAGTGTGAAAACCAACGTTGAGACAGGCTTGCGTTTGTACGCCGCGTAGAGGCCATAGATCCCGATTGGGATACTTACGGTGTTTAGGATCTGTGGATAGCCGAGACCAATGAGGCGGTGCCCGTCGTTAGTCCAGCGTTCTTCAGCACGTACGACTTTGTACATCCAGTCATCCAACTCTTCACTTGGTTCACGGAATAACACCGGATTGACGAGTAAGAACAGGAGAGTGAGCCCCAATAACGTCCATTGCCGATGGTAGAGTGCGCCCACGGCCACGAACCCCGCTGCCATTCGACTCCACCCGCTCTTCGGGTTGGAGTGTCTGGCCCACATATTCTCTATCGCCGTCGACTCTTCGAGCATATCGACTCTCTCGGAAGTGAGAGCTCCACTATCATATTAACATTCCGCCATAGCGTTCAATAAGCCCATCTACGTACCGGTTGGTTCGCTGGAATAGGAAGGAGAGCAACTCTACAAGAACGATTCTATGACACGCTCTCGTGTTGGTATCTACTACCTCCTTCCATAGGATTTCCGGCACTTGAAGGAGGACTGTTTGGTCTAATGGCACTCAATACACCCATTATCTGAATCCGGGTTACGCGTCAAGCGCAAGAAGGGGACTTCACCTGCCTAATTCCTTTCAAGCAGACCAGTTTACGATTCGTTTCCACTGTTTGTACTTGTAACATAATAGAAGAACGCAAAGACACTACCCCACCAAAGCGCTCTGGATAAGAAGTACGCCAAAGTTGCATCTCTGCCGGGAGGCGCTACTTCTAACGATAACCCAATCGCAGGTACGATGATAAGTATCCCAACTAAAATCCCGACCGACTCCAGGAACGGCTCGATCTCCAAACTGCGGTCACCTATGAGAGACACACTCGTTGTCGTAGTCGATGGTTGCCCGTCTTGTCTGTTGGGCTGCCATTGGCTGACTGCCCAACTTCGCAGGAAGAAAATTACCAGTGCTGCTAAGAGAACTACGCCTGCTGCAAACACTTCAATCATTTACTTTGGCCTTGAATTTAAAGGTAATTAGTATTAGCACTATGTTATTATCGCTTCGTCTTTATCCGGTTTGGAAGGGACCCACACTCAACAGAGCGACTATCGGAACCATTCGATAAGACTAATCGAACCGGGATACGACCACGCTGACCCGGACGCCGCTTTCTGTGTGGCAACGACAGCAAATCCAAATGTAGCGAAAACCGCGACCACCACCGCGAGTAGCAAGGGGATGCCAATGAAGGTAAATACTGTATCGAGGGGTGACGGTACCGCCAACAGTTCAGTCGGCTCACCGTTGATTGTTACTTCGTCGGCACCAAGGAAGCCTGTCACGAACGCAGTAACCGCCAGGATAATAACGGTGATATGCCAATTAATCGCATTTCGGGCGTTCTCTCGCGTAAATTCGTGGTCTGAGATGGCATACATAATAGCGGGGCCGACGAAACTGGTGAAAAGCGCCAATACGTGGACGAAAATCCCACCCAAAGAACGATTCTCGGATTGATCGGAGCTAGACTGTATTGGTGTGGTGGACATTACATTTCAATAACCAGTCTCGTTCTATGTATTTTTTCTTGCTCAGTTCGCTTCTACAGGTAACGAACCGGCCAACTCAGAATCAACAGCGGACCGAACAGCGAAACCGTGTCACTGACCACTGCTACCCGCTTGAGATACCGACATCGGGGTACACCCTATAAACTGGTCCGCGATCGTAATGCGCACTCGACCGCACGACGGCTGTGCGATCGGTGTGCAAACAGTTTCAGTTGTTACTACAGCCGGTGCTCAACAAGGACCTGTGCGACGAGGATCGAGTCTCGAGAAAATGCCTCCCTGCTATATCTTTACCTTGTAGCCAGAACTACTTAAAGAACGAACGGTGTGGACTACGACCCGACTATTTGATCCCGAACCCTCGTCTCCGAACTCGCGAGTTGCTGGTCGGAGTACTGACGAGCACCGAAATTCGAGAAAACGACTTCCTACTATATCTCTACCTTGTAGCCAGAAGCACTTAAAGGAAAATCTCAACGCCGAACGGTCTGAGAACCCGTTCAGCTCATGAACAGCCGGCGTCCGGCCCGTTCGTGGCGCATCCCCATGATCTCGGCCAGCGGGGCGAACGAGGTCATCGCGGCGACGTCGTCGTCGACGTGGCGCTCGCAGACGGCTTCGATCACGGGCTCGAGATCGGCGAGCACCGTCTGGATCTCCGTGTGGCCGAACCGACCGAGGCGCTGGGCCGCCCCGAGCAACCCCGTGACGAACGAGTAGGCGTGAGTCAGACAGGCCTCGAGTCGCGGGAGGCCCCGATCGGCGGCGACGACGCCGAAGACGACCGGGTAGTGCCCCGGCGTCTCGTCGCGGTCGACGGCGTCGGCGACTGCCGTGGCGAACCCCTCGCGATCCGCGTCGGCCTCGTCGTCCGGTTCTCCTCCCTCGAGTTCGCCAGCGAGCAACACCTCACAGAGCTTCGCGCCCGCTTTCGTCGAACTCTCGCGGAACTCGCGGGGCATCGTCACGGCGTGCAGGCGTTCGTCGACGGCGAGCAGCCGATCGAGGTCGCCGGCCCGCGCCGCGGCGTGGGCGTTCGCCAGCGCGACGGTCTCGCAGGGGCCGACGACCCGCCGGAGGTAGGCCGCGAGTAGTGCTCGAAGATCGTCGCCGTCCTCGATGCGATCCTCGTTTATGTACTGCTCGAGGCCGTAGGAAGCCGTGTAGCCGCCGACGGGGAGAAACGAGTCCCCGAGTCGCAGGGCGGTCAGGAACGCTCCTGGCTCAGTTTCCATGGTCGTGGTCGTGCTTGTGATCCTGCCCGTGGCTGTGGTCGTCGTGGTCGTGATCGTGCCGATGACTGTGATCGCCGTCGTGTTCGTGACTGTGACCGTGAGCGCGATCGCCGTGGGAGTGGGAAAGCTCGTGATCGTCGTGGCCGTGTTCGTGATCGCCACCGTGGCCCTCCTCGCCGTCTCGCCGATCCGTAACGAACAGATCCGCCTCGACGGTTGTTCCCTCGAGCTCGGCACCGGGGACGACGCCGTCGACGACTCGTTCGACGATGTGGCGGTCGGCCGCGAGCGGGACGTAGACCACGCCATCCTCGACGGCGAGGTCCCAGTGCTGATTGCCGACGCGGTGGCCGAGTTCGACCGCGGCCTCGAGTGCGTCGGGAGTCGCGTCGGGCAGCGAGACAGCTATCGCCTCGAGGGGTTCGAAGGCGACGACGATCATCCGCTCCTCGTCGTCGAGCAGGACGTCGCCCGACGAGACGGCCGGTCGATCGAGGACGACCCCGACCTCGGTTCCTCGATCGGTCGTCGCCCGGAACCGGGATCGGCGCCGATTCTCGGCTTTCAGTACAACTCGCTCGAGCGTGCCGGCAGCCTCGTGGGCCTCGAAGCGGGCGGCGAGGTCGTCGTTGGCGTGGACGTTGCCGACGACGCCGTCGATGCGCTTCATCAGTACCGCCGGTCGGCCGGGACGCCGACCCCCAGGGAGTGTTCTCTCACTTCGTCCCAGGCCGCGCGAACGGCTGCCGTGACGTCGGCCTCCCGACGGCCGAGGACGCGGACGATCCCGCCGACCTCGCAGGGTAACGTCGAAACGCCCGCGTGGGTTCCCTCGGACTCCGCGAGCCGGTCGTCGATCGCCTCGACGAGGTCGGGGAGGTCATCGAGCCAGGGCACGAACGCGTACAGCGAGCCGACGACACCGTACTCGCCGACGCTGGCCGGGTCCTGCGGATCGCGCTCTGCGGGTCGCAGGTCGACGGCGTCGGCACAGACGAGTCGTCCCTCACACTCGGCCTCGACGCGAGCGTGATAGTGGTCGAACGCGAACGGCTCGTGGTCGCTCAGGCCGTCGGGGACGAGCACGTCGGCGACGACGACCGTCGCCTCCCTATCGAGTTCGATCGAGACGGTCTGGAGACAGCGCGCGTCCTCGTTGACGATCGTCGCGCCGGGGACGTACTCGAGGTGACTGCCCGCCTCGGCCCGCAGCGTCGCCTCGAGGTGGGCGTAGTTCGCCCGCATGCTGTGGACCTTCGTCGCGCTCTGGGTCGTTACGTGCGCGCGCGCTCCCGCTCGGGCCTCGGCGACCAGTCGGTGGCGGTCGCCCTGGGCGACGCCGCCGGTCGGCTCCTGGGTGACCAGCGTCGTGAGTCCGGGTGCGGGATCGGTGTCGAGCGTGCCCGTCAGGTGGTACGGCACCTTCACGCGGTCGTGGACGAGCCGGGTCGGGTGCTCGCCCGTGCGAGCGAACGTCGCCTCGAGCAGCCCGTTCTTGCCGGGGCCGCCGGCCGGTGCCTGTGCGAGCGACTCGTCGGCGTACGCTTCGAACGCCGGCGGGATCACCACTGCTGGGTCGGTTCCGCGGGCGGCGCTCACGCGAACAGCACCTCTCGGTCGACGTGGGAGATGACCTCCCCGACGCCCGAGCCGTCCTTGCAGTTGGTGAAGACGAACGGGTCGTCGCCGCGGACCTCGGTCGTATCGCGCTCGATAACGTCCAGGTCGGCGTCGACGTGCGGCGCGAGGTCGGTCTTGTTGATCACCAGTAGATCCGCCTGCGTGACGCCGGGACCTCGTTTCCGGGGGATGTCCTCGCCCTCGGCGACCGAGATGACGAACAGGAAGTAGTCCGCGAGTTCGGGGTTGAACGTCGCGGCCAGATTGTCGCCGCCGCTCTCGACGATAACGACGTCGAGATCGGGGTGGCGCTCGGTAAACTCGTCGATCGCCGCGAGGTTCATCGAGGGGTCCTCGCGGATGCCCGTATGAGGACAGGCACCGGTTTCGACCCCCTCGACGAGATCCGCGGGAACGAGATCGGCGAACGATTCGCGGAAGACGTCGGCGTCCTCCTGGGTCATGATGTCGTTGGCGATGACGCCGACCTCGTTGCCGTCCTCGACCAGTGCCGGGACCAGTCGACGAACCAGCGCGGTCTTTCCGGAGCCGACGGGGCCGCCGATGCCGACCTTGGCGACGTCGCGGTAGCCCATCAGTCGTCACCCTCCGTAGGTTCCGGACCGCCACCGGTTTGATCCGTCTCAGGATCGCCGGTGTGCTCGTCGACACCCTCCAAATCGAGCGCCGCACCGGGATCCGGATCGACCGTCTCGAGCTGCTCGCGCGTATCGGCCCGGATCGGATCGTGGACGGTGACGAGCTTCGTTCCGTCGGGGAAGACCGGTTCGACCTGGATCATACCCACGAGCTCGGGGACGCCGTCCATGACGTCGTCGCGGGTGAGCAGCTGGGTCGCCTCCGAACGGATTCGTGAGACCGATTTCCCCTCGCGGGCGGCCTCGCAACACCAATCGGAGACGTACGCCACCGTCTCAGGGTGGTTGAGTTTCACGCCGCGGTCCTTCCGCCGGCGGGCGAGTTCGGCGGCCATGAACACCGTCAGCCGCTCCATCTCCTTCGGCGAGAGCATCATCGGCCGCTCACCTCGGGGACGGAGACGGGTCTGGTGTCGGGCACTCGGCTCGGCAACATTGTCGCAGTCGTGTGTAGGTGGCTCATCGGAATCACAGGAGGTATCGCTGGGCGAGGGGAAGTTCGTCGGCGGGGTCGCAGGTGACGTGCTCGCCGTCGACGGCCACTTCGAAGGTCTGTGCGTCGATCTCGATATCGTCCGGACAGTGGTCGTTGTGCAGCATGTCGGACTTGCCGACCGATCGAGTGTCTCGAACCGGCCGGACCGGCGTCTTCAGGTCGTAGGCGTCGCCGACCTCGTTCTCGTAGGCAGCGTTGCTCACGAACGAGATCGTGAGACCCTGTTTTGCCCGTCCCTGTGCGCCGGCGCGCTCGCGACCGAGGATCGGCTCGCAGGTCATCAGCGAGCCGTTGGCCTCGCCCATCTGGGACCAGACGGGGAACCCGCCCTTGATGACGGCCTTCGGCTTGACGCCGAAGAACGCGGGGTCCCACAGCGCGATATCTGCGAGCTTGCCCGGCTCGAGCGAGCCGACGTAGTCGTCGATCCCCGACGTGATCGCGGGGTTGATCGTGTACTTCGCGACGTAGCGCTCGATGCGGGCGTTGTCCGCGTCGGTTCCCTCGTCGGCCTCGAGCGGGCCGCGCTGGGCCTTCATCTTGTGGGCCGTCTGCCAGGTGCGGGAGACGAGTTCGGCCATCCGTCCCATCGCCTGCGAGTCCGTCGTCATCATCGAGATGGCGCCCGTATCGTGGAGGACGTCCTCCGCGGCGATCGTCTCCGCGCGGATGCGCGATTCGGCGAAGGCGACGTCCTCGGGGACGTCCGGGTTGAGGTGGTGACAGACCATCACCATGTCCAGGTGCTCGTCGAACGTGTTCTCCGTGTAGGGCATCGACGGGTTCGTCGACGAGGGGAGCATGTGCTCGAAGCCGATCAGCTCGAGGACGTCCGGCGCGTGGCCGCCGCCGGCGCCCTCGATGTGGAAGGTGTGGATCGTCCGGCCGTCGATGGCGTCGAACGTGTCCTCGACGAACCCCGACTCGTTCAGGGTGTCGGTGTGGATACAGACCTGCACGTCCATCTCGTCGGCGACGTCGAGGCAGGTATCGATCGCCGCGGGCGTCGAGCCCCAGTCCTCGTGGAGCTTCATCCCGCAGGCGCCCGCTTCGATCTGCTCGCGGAGGCCCTCCGGTTCGCTGGCGTTTCCCTTCCCGTAGAAGCCGACGTTGACCGGCCAGTCTTCCGCGGCCTGGAGGAATCGCGTGATACTCTCGGGCCCAGGGGTACAGGTCGTCGCGCCGCCGCCGAAGCCGCCGCCGAGCATCGTCGTGACCCCCGCACCCAGGGCGTGATCGACCAGCTGCGGGCTGTTGAAGTGGACGTGTGCGTCGATCGCGCCGGCCGTCGCGATCAGCCCGTCGGCGGGGATCGTGTCCGTGTTCGGGCCGATCACCATGTCGACACCGTCCATTGTGTCGGGGTTACCCGCCTTCCCGACGCCGACGATCCGCCCGTTCCGAACGCCGATATCGCCCTTACAGACGCCCAACACGGGGTCGACGATTACGACGTTCGTAAAGGCCCAGTCGAGGGCGCCTTCGGCCTGTGTCGTCCCCGACTGCATCCCCATCCCGTCGCGCATCGTCTTCCCGCCCCCGAAGACGGCTTCCTCGCCGGGCGTTCCGTAGTCGGTCTCGATCCTCGCCAGCAGGTTCGTATCGCCCAGCCGGACGCGATCGCCCTCGGTCGCGCCGAACAGGTCCGTGTACTCGCGCCGCGAGAGTTCGCGGCTCATGGCTCGTCGTCCCCCGCCGCCGAATCCTCCGCGTCGATCCCGAGGAATCCCCGTTCCCGAGCCCGCTCGAGCGCTCGCTCCCGGACGTCCTCGTCGTCGAGCGGGCCGTCGACCAGCCCGCTCATCCCACGGACGATCCGGTCGCCGCCGACCGCGACGAGTTCGACCTCCCGCTGTTGGCCCGGTTCGAATCGAACCGCCGTTCCGGCCGGCACGTTCAGCCGGAACCCGTACGACCGTTCCCGGTCGAACCGCAGTCGCGGGTTGACCTCGAAGAAGTGAAAGTGCGATCCGACCTGTACCGGTCGATCCCCGGTGTTCTCGGCCGTGACGGTCGTCGTCTCCTGTCCCTCATTGATTCGGACCGGGTCGTCGGCCGGCAGCAACTCGCCCGGGACGATCCCGCTCATCGATCGATCACCGCGACGACGTTCGATCCGTCGACGAGACACCGTTTCATCATGTGGCGCAGTAGCGAGACGATCGAAGT
Source organism: Natronococcus sp. A-GB1 (assembly GCF_029688845.1). GTDB lineage: Archaea > Halobacteriota > Halobacteria > Halobacteriales > Natrialbaceae > Natronococcus. The sequence continues at coordinate 41,506 of NZ_JARUKW010000007.1, forward strand.
AAACCTCTGCCTGTTAGCCAATATTTGCCCACATATATACCCTTCCCAGGCCTAATCGGTCGGAATTTAACAGACAATCGCATCAAGCATGAACTTTACGAGATAAGTGGGCGTCCGTTTAAAACACCTGCACAAAAAAGTGATTACAGCAACCAGAGGTGGTAAATAGCTACCAACGAAGAAGGGTTGACAAATGAGCGCAACAAAAGCCAACGGATCCGACTATACGACCGGTGACTGATGATGGTTACTGACGACATTCGAGTGAAACGAAAGATTCAGCAACTGGGATCGTCGACGCTGGCAGTTACGCTCCCTGCAGGGTGGGCCAGGGCGAACGACGTCGAGAAAGGAGACGAGATGATCGTCCAGAGCGACGAAAGCGGCGGCTCGCTGCTGATCATTCCGGACGCTCCGGGGACCACAGGCGATGCAGTCTCCGTTGACGCCGACGAACTCGACGTCGATGCACTCGAGCGTACGATCCTCGCACAGTACGTCCTCGGTCGTTCGCTCGTTCGAATCGAGAGCGACACCGCCCTCGACACCGACACTCTCGAGACCGTCGCGGACATCGAGCGAGGGCTGATGGGACTCGGTATCGTCGAGCAGACGATCGATCGCGTCGAGATCCGCTGCTCGATCGCACCCGGCGACTTCGAGCTTCCCACACTGCTCGAGCGGCTCTGGCGGACCGAGGCGACCATGCGCGAACACGCCGTCACGGCGTTGCTCGACGGCGACGCCGACGCTGCACAGCGGACGATCCACCACGAGCGCCAGCTTGAAACCCTGTTTTACCTCTTTTTGCGGCTGATATTCACCACGTACCGCAACCCACGACTGAACGAGTCGGTCGGTCTCGACACCGGTTTTCCGCTGATCGGCTATCGATCGGTCGCACAGGACGTCGTCTTGATGGCCGAGTGCGCCCGCGAGATCGCGACGATGATCGTCGAGAGCGACTCGTCCCCACCGAACGACGAGACTACCGATCGGTTTCTATCGGTGTCAGCCGCTCTCGAGGGAGCAGCCGACGCCACCCGATCTGCTGTTTCCGCCCCGTCTCATAGAGCCGTCACCGACGCACGGAACGAGATGGACGAGCTCGCGACGGCCGTCGACGACGCACAGACCTACCTCGAAACCGAGCGGCCGGAGCCCCTGCTCGAACTCCAGCGCAGCCTCACCGCGCTCCGGTCGAGTGGCAACCACGCCGCAGACAGCCTCGACGTCGCCGGTCATCTCGCCGCGAGATCGGAGCCCGATGTCGTTAGTGACCCTGACGGCCGGTCGTAACCGACAGCGGAACTCTCTTCGAATGCCGACTATACTCCCATAGAGCCCAACATCAACAGACGCGCGTATTAGGATATATAATCAGTACGTATGTCCCTCAACCGTATGACCCCCCTCGACCGATCAGGGGGACTGTAGTACACATTCGAAGCAATCTTTTTCAACACGGTTTCACATCTACACTTGTCTCTCGAAACAGAGGACATTCGATCAACGCTTGACGACTAAGATCCACGAACTACGACAATGACAGACGAAAAATCTGGGCGCGAAATATATGGCGAATCGTACGACGAAGCGAACGAACCCATCTTTGCAGGGATACCTTCGTTTCTGAAGCTTCCGCAGGTCGACCGCGACCAACTGGCCGACGAAGACATCGACGTGGCGATCCTTGGGGCCCCGCTGGATACGGCCACTACGATCCGTCCGGGCACACGATACGGACCACGAGCCGTACGCGCTGCTTCGACGGTCCCCTCGCCACCGTACCGTCACTTCAATATAGAAACGGGTGTCGACCCGTTCGACAGCTACAACGTCGTCGATACGGGTGACGCAACGGTTTCACCCGGCGACACCAAGCGGAGTCAAAAAAACATCGAGGCCGCGGTCGCCGAAATCGCCGAGCAAGGCGCGACGCCGATCGTCATCGGCGGCGACCACTCGATCTCGTATCCGGATATCAAGGGTTGGGCGGAGGCCAACGGGTACGAAGATGTCGGATTGATTCACTTCGACTGTCACGCTGACACCGGTGATGACGGCCTCTGTGGGTTCGAGTACGACCACGGTGCCTGGGTCAAGCGGGTGTACGACGACGATCTCGTCGCGGGCGAAAACTACACGCTCATCGGCCCACGCGGCTTCTGGCCTGGTCCCGACACGTACGAAGAGATGCGCGACGCTGGGATGAAATGGTACACCGCGATGGAGGTCGCCGAGTTCGATCTCGAGGAGATCGTCGCCGACGCAGTTCGGCGTGCGACAGATGGCACCGACGCCGTCTGGGTCTCGTTCGACGTCGACGTAATGGAGCCGGCGTACTGTCCAGGGACCGGTGAGCCCGAACCCGGCGGACTGATCCCGCGCGAGGCCATCAAGATGGTCCGTGACACCGTCACTAGCCTCGATCCCGACCGGTTCGGCTTCGACGTCGTCGAAGTCGCTCCCCAGTATGACGTCAGCGACACCAACTCATATAACGGCGGCATCACCTCGGGCTTTGCCAACCGCCTGATCATCGAGGTCATGGCGAGCATGGCACTCGCAGCAGAGGGAAAGACCGTTGGGGACCCGATCAAGCCCAAGGAACCGCTTGGACCGCAGACTGACGCCGAGGCGCCGGCCGACGACTGATTGCAGTTCCACACCACCTGTTTTTCCGGCTGATCGACCCACACACCAATCATCCGATAGCCTCGGCTCGGTACCGACGGCGACACCACCGAGGGACCGCACATGACCGGCCGACCCTCGACCTGATCGATTGCTGGGCACTCACGGCGGTCTGTGTCTCCATCAGTCACTACAACATAGAGACCGATCGAGACGCTCCTCGACAGCCATCGATCTGAGACGCCCAGACCAAACCCGGACCTGCACTGATGGGAAGAACACGGAGAGCGCCGGTCCGAGCAACGGCTGCTCATGCCGAGGACGAGCGGAATCGATAACTTCGATGGCGGCAAAAACGCAACTGGCTCGAGGCCGATAAACGGTCATCACAATCCGGACAGCGTCGCAATCGAGGTCTCGACGCCGGTAGGTGCCGTGTCGGCGTTTTGGGACGCAGAAAGACGAACGTTCGATATGCGTTCTACCGTTGGGACGATTAGTCGTCGCCGAAGGTGAGCGCAGGCTGGCGTCCGAGATCCTCCGACGAAGCCGAATCCTGGCTGTCTTCGGTGACGAAAGATACTACGGTGAACGTCACGAGCGCGAGCAACAGACAAATGAACGTCGGATAGCCGTCGAAGGCGGCCGTAAACACGTCGTTCGGAACGTACAGCAGCGTGTTCTCGAGTCCGTACGTCTCCGGCATGAGGACAAACAGGCCAATACGGCTGGTTGCACCGACAGCGATCGCTGCGACCGCAGCGGTAGCGTTCGCCTTCGACCAATACATCCCGAGTACGTAGGGGACGACGACGCCAGCGAGACTGATGTCGAACGCGAGCACGAGGAGGAGGCCCGTCTCGGGGAGCCGGATTGCGAAGAAGGCGCCGATGATGGCGATCGGTACGGTAAGCGTCCGCGTGACGAGGAGCAATTTGTCCATATCGGTCGCCTCGACGTCGGACTCCTCGACACGGTAGCCGAGAACGTTGCGAGCGATCACCGACGAGGTCGCGAGGACCGCACCGTCACCGGTCGACAGCGACGCGCCGATGACGCCCGCGAGGACGAGAATCGCCAGACTGGTCGGCATCACGTCCTGCATAAGCGCGTAGAGAACGGGCGTATCACCGGGGTCGACGCCTGACTGTGCGAGGATGTCCGGCGCAGAGAGCGCGACGATCGAGAACGGGATCCCGATGAGAAGCGTTCCGCCCGCAGCTGCAAAGCAGGCTCGCTGAGCCGTTTTTGGCGATTCAGCGGACAGGACGCGTTCGTTGAAATCAAGTGCGACCAGGTTGCCGAACGCCAGCGCAACGATCTGCGCCCAGTTGATCACCGCGCCGGACTCCGGATCGGTGAGCTGGCTCGTCGCTGTCGGACCCATCCCGCTCGGAACCGTCAACCCGTAGTTGACGAGGATGTAGCCGAGCAGCGCTAGCGACCCGACGAGGGCGACGGCAGCCTGAATGATGTCGGTGTACGCGACCGCGAACAGCCCGCCAGTGAGCGTATACAGGAGGATAATCGCCCCGAGAATCACGATACCGGTCACGTAGCTCGTTCCAAGGAACGTCTCGAACAGAAAGCCCCCTGCGACCAGGTTGCCAGCCAGTAGGATCGTAAACGAAAGCGAGGTCACAAGCGACGCGAACAGCTCAACTGTTCGGTTGTACCGACGACGAAAGAAGTCTGGCAGTGTCAGCAGGTTCATCCGGTTGAGCGGCTTTGCAAAGAACAACCCACAAATGAGCAGACAGGCCGCAAGACCGACCGGCAGTGCTGCGCCCGCCCAGAACCCGAACTCCGCGGAGAGATCCGTGTTCCCGAGGGTGGCGTTCGCGTCGAGTGACTGTGCCATCAGCGTCGCCGCAACGATCGGCAACACGAGGCCGCGACCCGCGACGATGTAGTTCTCGCTGTCGCCGTCGACGTTTCGGGCCATGTACAGCCCGATCGAGATACATACCCCCAGAAAGAGACCGACACCGAGAACTATCAGTACGTCGGTCATCTGCCCACCTCTCCGAACTTGTTATTCGCTCGCCTGGTTCCCGTGCTGGTTGGTGCTGGGATCGCCGCCACACCCGTCGATCCGCGTTTCCGATCACGTCCTGCGAGTCGTTGGTTGGTAAGTCCCCGGTTTACGATCGAGACCATTTTCGACACAGCACTTCAGAATCAATAACCTACAAAAAGCTTTTTCAGTGTATTGTATGGTGAATTCGGCCCTGTACAACACAAATATTGTTCGGACATGCGCCCCTGTACCGTTCATAGACTGTGATCCTCTCCCCGTCCACACTAACACCTAATATATCCTCAAAAAGTGAATAACTGGCGGGTTAATAGCGGAATAAATAAACAACCCCGGAGTTGCCGATGGCCGGTCTCACTCCGCACCGAGCGCTTTCTCGAACGCCGGCAGGTTGAGTTCGCGCATCTGGCCGAGGTAGTCGCCGTAGCCCGCTTCGTCCCACTCCTCGATCGTGCTCTCCATCGGCGACACCATCAGGGTGTCCTCGACGCTGTCGGCCTCCTCGGCGATCGTCTCGGCTAAGCGGTCGCCGTCGAAATAGTCCCAGAGGACGTACTCGATCCCCTCGTCCTCGAGGAAAGCAACGGTGTCGGCGATCTCCTCGCTCGAGGGTTCGGCGTCGGGCGAGAGCCCGATCGGAGTCCGAATCTCGAAGCCGTAGCGCTCGCCGAGGTACTGAAACGAGTCGTGGCCGGCGAGCACGACGGCGTCGTGTTCGCGCTCCGAGAGGCGCTCGTCGTAGGCTTCGTGAATTTCCTCGAGTTCCTCGACGTAGGCCGCCGCGTTCTCCTCGTAGATCGCCTCGTTATCGGGATCGAGATGGGTGAGTCCGTCGCGGACGTTCTCGACGCCGCGCTGAGCGAGGACGGGGTCGGCGAAGAACTTGGCGTCGTACTCGCCGTGGCTGTGATCATGGCCGTGGCCGTCGTCGTCCGTACCATCGTGGCCGTGGTCGTCGTCCGCGTGATCGCCGTGGTCGTGGTGGTGCTCGCCGACCTCGGTCTTGAGCGCCGGCGCCTCGTAGACGACCTCGTCGTCTTCGCGCACCTCGAAGGTGAGTTCGGCGAAGCCGTCGTCGGTGCCTCGAAGGGTCATCAAATCGCTGTCGACGTCGTACTCGAGGAACGCGTCGACGTCGTCACCTTCGGCCCGAACGTCGAGGGAGTACTCGTCGCCGAGCGGGATCTCCTCGCCGTCGTCCTCCTCGACGAGTGTAGTCAGCGCCCGCCCCTCGTCGAGCGGGAGCGCCAACGGATCGTGGTGCCAGTGGCCGCCGTGGGCGTACGCGACCGTCTCGCCGTCCTCGAGCAGGGTGAACTCACTGACGCCAAGTTCTTCGACGCGGTCGTCCTCGCCGTGACCGTGGTCGTGGCCGTGGTCGTCGTCGTACTCGAGCAGGTCGATCCCCGCGAGTGCGTCGATCAGCGCGAGGTCGGACTCGTCCTCGAGTTCGGGGGCGGCGTCGTCGACCCAGTGCTGGAACCCCTCGGCGTCGAGGTAGACGAAGGCATCGGCTTCGGAGATTTCGGGAACGAGCGTCGACGGCGGCTCCCAGCCGTGGCCGTGTTCGCCGTCGGGGACGGCGTTCTCGACCGCCGTTTCGTCGCCGGCGACCGCGGCGGTGAACTCCGCGAGTGTAAAGAACGACGCGTACAGGTTGCTGTCCGGCGCGTCATCGTCGCCTGCCGGTTCGTCCAGACAGCCGGCGAGAGCGGCCGAACAGCACCCACCCACCGCACCTAACACGTCGCGTCGTCCGTAGTTCATCGATACCCTTGCTCGCCACCGGTTCCTCATAGATCCCTCGTCTCGGGTAATACTGCTCAAAACGGCCGTTGGGCTGAGTTTCGACGGCGATAGTCGTATTCGATGTCCGTCCAGAATTCGCCGAAGCCGGCGGCTCGAACGTCGGCAGCGTTCGGTACAGAGCTTCGTCTCGTCGAGGGCTCTCCCTGCTGCTCAGAGGAACTCGACGGAGATCCTGAATCCGGACGAGCCCGCGTCCAAAATTTGAGGGGCGTAGTCTGGTTGCTATTCAAAATAACGTCTGTTCAATATTATATCATCATTACCGACGACTACCCATCGGGGGAGACGTTGTACTGTTGGCAGGGAACGTTTTTATGTCAGTAGCGGAGTCCGACGAACAGAGATGATATCTGGACAAACGTCACCCGAATTTGGCCTTTTGGTTGACGGACCAGCATATTTGGCAAGCCGAGATACGTGTTCGGAGGTGTGTTCGTGACCGAACGGTCGCTTACCCGACGCTCGGTGCTCGCGGCCGGCTCGGCCGGTTCGCTGGCGGCCACCGCCGGCTGCGTCGGCGAGGGCGCCGTCCTCGGAATGGGAGACGGCGGCACGAACCCGACAGCGGCCGTTCTCGAGGACCGATCCGGAACGTTCGCGCTGACGGGCACGGCGAAGTACCGGACGACGCTGCTGGCGATCGAGGAGATCAACCGCGACGGGGGGTTCCTCGGCGAGGAGCTCGAGGTCTTCGCGCCCGATCCGCAGTCGGACAACATGCGCTACCAGGATCTCGCCCGCCACGCGATCTACCAGGAGGATGCCGACGTCCTGTGGGCGGGCTACTCGAGCGCGACCCGGGAAGCGATCCGGCCGCTGATCAACGAACACGAGCAGCTGTACTTCTACACGACCCAGTACGAGGGTGGGGTCTGCGACAAGACCGTCTTCCCGCTGGGTGCGACGGCCCGCCAGCAGCTCGGCGCCGTCGTCCCCCACATGATCGAGACGTACGGCGACGAGATCTACACGGTCGCCGCGGACTACAACTTCGGCCAGCTCTCGGGGGACTGGGTGAAGATCATCGCCGAGGAACACGGCGCCGAGGTCGTCGGCGAGGAGTACATCCCGCTCGAGGAATCTCAGTTCGGCTCGACGATCAACAACATCCAGTCGGCGGAGCCGGACTTCGTGATGTCGATGCTCGTCGGCCAGGATCACTCGGCGTTCTACGAACAGCGCCTGGCCAGCGGGCTCACCGACATCCCGGTCGGCACCTCGACGAACATGGCCCAGGAGCGCGAACACCTGCGGATCGACCCACCCGCCCTGGAGGACGTCTACGCCGGCGTCAACTACATGGAGGAGCTGCCGACCGACCGGAACGAGGTGTTCGTCGAGCGCTACTACGAGCGCTGGGACGACGCGGAGTACATCAACCAGGAAGCGCAGAACAACTACTTCTCGGTCTACCTCTACAAGGAGGCCGTCGAGCGCGCGGGGACGTTCGAGCAGTCGGCCGTGATCGAGGCCCTCGAGTCGGGCCTCGAGGTCGAGGCCCCGGAAGGCGAGATCAGACTCGACCCCGAGACACACCACGTAGAACACACCATGCGCGTCGCACACGCCGACGAGAATCACGACATCAGCTTCGACGAACCGCGGACGATCGAGCCGGTCTTCCTCCAGGAAGCCGGCTGCGATCTGACGAGCGAAGCGGAACAGACCCAGTACGAGCCAGAAGCGTTCTACGAGGAGGCCTGAGATGGCGGGCGCAGGTCTGCTGAACTTTGGCTTCGAGTTCGTCGAAATCTTCGCGTTCATCGTGCTGGCGACGGTCGGGCTGGCGGTGATCTTCGGCATGATGGGGATCATCAACCTCGCCCACGGCGAGTTCATCCTCGTCGGCGCGTACGCGACGACGTTCGCGTTCGCCGCCGGCGCTCCGCTGCCGCTTGCGATGCTCACCGGCGTCGTGTTGACGGCGGTGTACGGGCTCGTCCTCGAGCGCCTGATCATCCGCCACCTCTACGGTCGACTGCTCGACTCGATGGTCGTCACCTGGGGGATCAGTCTCGTGATGATCCAGCTCACGCGGATCGTCTTCGGCAACACCGCACCGGGGATCGGGATTCCGTTCGGCCAGCTGCCGATCGTCGACGGCCCCGTCTACTACCTCGTCCTCGCGGTCGTCGCGGTCGGGGTGCTCGGCGGGCTGTACGCGCTGTTCATGTGGACCGACTTCGGGATCCGCGCCCGCGCGACGATGCAGGACGAGGCGACCGCGCGCAGCATGGGCGTCGACACCGACCGGATGTACATGTCGACGTTCGCCGTCGGCTCCGGACTGGCGGGCCTCGCGGGGGCGCTGTACGCGCCCGTGATGACGATCACGCCCGAGTACGGCACCGGGTTCCTGATCGAGGCGTTCGTCGCGGTCGTCGTCGGCGGCGCCTCCGTCCTCGTGGGAACGGTCCTCGCCAGCGGCCTCCTCGGCACGGTCAACGCTGCGGTGACCAACGTCGCCGGCACCTTCATGGGACAGGTCGCGATGCTGATCGCCGCGATCGTCGCCATTCGGCTGATGCCCGACGGGATCACGGGGCTGCTCGCCGACTGGCGCGAGAACCGGGGTGAGGGCCAGTGAGCGTCGACTCGAGCGACGGGCCACTCGCCGCCGTCCGGCGACCGTTCGAGGGGCCGAACACGATGGGTAACTCACCGGCGTTCTGGCTCGGCCTCGCGGTCGCCGTCGCCGTCCTCGCGGCGATGCCCGTTCTCTTCGGGCTCTACGCCGCGGAGGTCGGCGCGGTGTTTCTCGCCTACGCCCTGCTCGGGATGAGCCTCGCGTTCATCTGGGGGTACTGCGGCATCCTCAGCTTCGGGCAGGTTGCCTTCTTCGGCGTCGCCGGCTACGCGTTCGGGATCGTCGCGATCAACGTCGCGACGCTGACTGGGCTGACGGTCGCTCTCATCGCTTCGATCGCCGTCTCGACGGTCTTCGCGGCGGCACTCGGTTACTTCATGTTCTACGGCGGGGTGCGGGACGTCTACGTGACGATCCTCACGCTCGTCGTCGCGCTGGTGTTGTACACGTTCATGGGTCAGACCGCGGGCGGCGAGTGGGCGGTCGGCGACGCCCGGCTGGGCGGATTCAACGGGATGAGCGGCGTTCCGGATCTCGCCGTCGGAGTTGGCTCGACCGGGGTCGAGATCGGACTGCTCGGCCACTACTACGTGACGCTGGGAGCACTCGTGGCGACCTACCTCGGGCTGCGCGCGCTCGTCAATAGCCAGTTCGGCTACGCGATGGTCGCGACCCGCGAGGACGAGGATCGGACGGCGATGTTCGGGTACGACACGACGTTCATCAAGCTCGTCGTCTTCACGATCGGCGGGGCGATCGCCGGGCTCGGCGGCGTGTTGTTTACTACACAGAACAACTACGTCGACCCGAGCGTCTTCGGTATCACCGCGGCCGCACTGCCGGTCGTCTGGGCCAGCGTCGGCGGCCGAACCTCGCTGCTCGGCACCGTCGGCGCCGCGCTCGCGATCCAGTTCGTCGACTACCGGCTCGCGCTCTCGGGCAGCGAGTGGGCGCTGGTGCTGATCGGCTCGCTGCTCGTGATCGTCGTCCTCCTCATGCCAGAGGGGGTCGCCCCACGGCTCCACGAGTACGTCCTCGAGTACCGCGAGGACGCCGATCCGTCACCCGTTCCACGGGAGCCGCCCGCGGCCACCGAGGAGGTGAGCGACTGATGGCGACGAGCGATCCCAGCGTCAAAACCACGCCGGCGGTCGACGAAACCGGCGCGGACTCCTCGCGGATCCTCCAGACGCGCGGGCTGCGCAAGGAGTTCGGCGGGCTCACCGCGACCGACGCCGTCGATTTCACTCTAGAGGAAGGAGAACTGCGCTGTCTCATCGGCCCCAATGGGGCCGGCAAGAGCACGTTCCTCAACCTGCTCACGGGCCAACTCGCTCCCACGGCCGGTGAGATCTACTACGACGGCGCCGACATCACGGGGTTGCCGTCCCACGAGCGGGTCGGACGCGGAATCAGCATGAAGTTCCAGGTTCCGAGCGTCTACGAGGGGCTGACCGTGGCCCAAAACCTGCGGATACCACTCCAGCAGGTCGTCGAGCCCGACGCGTTCGACGCCCGCACGCGCGAGATCCTCGAGCGCTTCGACCTGCTCGAGCAGTGGGGGACCGTCGCCGGGGAGCTCTCTCACGGCCAACAACAGCGACTCGAGATCGGGATGGCGATGGCGATGGAGCCGAAGCTCATGCTGCTCGACGAACCCGTCGCGGGGCTCTCGATCGAGGAGACCGCGGACATCGCGGAACTCCTCCGGGAGATCGCCGACGACGACGGTGTCGCCCTGATCGTCATCGAACACGACATCGATTTCGTCGAAACGATCGCGGATCGCGTCACGGTCCTCGACGGGGGCTCGATCTTCCGGGAGGGCCCCATCGAGGAGATCAAGGCTGATCCCGAAGTGAAGCGGATCTACCTGGGGGAGGATCACTGATGCTCGAACTTACCGACCTGCACACGTCGTACGGCAAGACACCGATCCTCCGCGGCGTCGACGTCGGCGTCGACGAGGGGGAGATCGTCGGCATCATGGGGAAAAACGGCGTCGGCAAGACGACGCTCGTCAAGGCCGTCATGGGTCTGCTCGAGGTCGACGAGGGACGCATCCGCTTCGACGGGGCCGACGTCACCGACGAGCCGGCCGACGTCCGGGCCCGTCGCGGAATCGGCTACATTCCGCAGGGCCGGGACGTCTTCCCCGAGCTGACCGTCGAGGAGAATCTGCGGATGGGTGAAACGATCAACGAGGGCGACGATCGGCTGCAGTACGAGGCCGTCTACGACTACTTCCCCATCCTCGAGGAGCGCCGCGATCAGGAGGCGGGGACGATGAGCGGCGGCCAGCGTCAGATGCTCGCCATCGGCCGCGCGCTCGTCGGCAACCCCGAACTCCTCCTGCTCGACGAACCCTCCGAGGGCGTCCAGCCCTCGATCGTCCAGGACGTCACGCGGGACCTGAAACGGGTCAACGAGGAGCTCGGAACGACGATCCTCTTCGTCGAACAGAACCTCCACGTCGTCCAGCATCTGGCCGAACGCTGCTACGCGATCGACAAGGGGACGATCGTCGACGAACTCGAGGGCGATCGACTCGAGTCCCGGGAGGCGGTGACGGAGTACCTCGCGGTCTAAGCCGCTCCGGCTCGAGTCGATCGCCCTCGGCTACGAAAAGCGCGCGGCGACGTCGGCCTCAGTGATGATCCCGACCGTCTCGCCGGCCTCGGTGATCATCACCGCCTTGTAGTGCTCGAGCAGGTTGCTGATCTCGTCCAACGTCGCGTCCTTCGAGACGGTCGGGAAGCTCTCGCTCATGTGCTGTTCGATCGGCTCGTCGCGGGCTTCGGAGTCGAGATGGACGAGGTCGCTCTGGCTGATCGAGCCGACCGGAATACCGTCCTGGATCACCGCGAGCTGGGAGTAAGCCTCCTCCTCCATCTTGCGGGCGGCTTCGGCGACCGCCTCGTCGGGGGCGACGCTGACGACCGCCTCGTTCATCAGATCCTCGGCGCGAACGACGTCGCTCTCGGCCGTCTCGAGGGCGTTGACGATCCGCCGAAGCGTCGAGAGGCGGGGATCGACGTCGCCGCCCTCGATCCGGGCGATCAGCGGCTGGGAGACCTCGGCGGTCTCGGCGAGTTCGCTCTGGGTCAACCCGAGTTCGGTGCGGCGCTGGCGCAGGTCCGCTGGCGTCGGCAGCTCCATACGACCCAATAACTACGGGTTATAGAAAGGTGTTTGGGTGGTCCGGCTCGCTACTCGTCCTCGGCCGTCTCGACGATCTCGACGACCGACAGCGGAACGTCACGCAGGGCGCCGCCGACCTCGCTCTTTGCGATCCGGGAGGCGTGTTCCTCGCTATCGGCGTTGTACACTTCCATCTCGAGAGCCAGTCCGACGAGTGCGGTGTCGGCCGCGACGAACGCCGAGTCGAACGGTTCGCCACAGGCCGGACAGCCCGTCGCGCCGACCTCGACCTCGACGTACTCGAGGCCCTCGCTGTTGAGCCGCTTTCCGGCTTCGCTGACCGCGACGCCGATCGCGTCGTCGATCTCGTCGACGTCACGAACCAACCACGCTGCTTCCATCCCGACGAGGTAGTTTCCCATACCGGATGGTCGGCCCGGGGGGTTTCCTGCTTTGCGATTCCGACCGCGGCGCGCACGCGAAGCCGATAATGCGCATAAGTTACGAGAATTGACCGCGTCGATTCGAACCTGGATAGCCGAATCTCGGTCGGGAGACAGGCGAAGTTGTTCGGTACACAAGCCAGCTTTAATCGCAAGACAGCGTCGACCTCGTTCTACACTACCGATCGTTACACTCTCTTCCGAGCAAGAACACTTATATACTCCCTCGATCTCCCAACGCGTGAACGTCGATGAAATCCCGCGTGTACCACGCGACGCTGTTCGCACTGTACCAGCTCTGCATTGTCGTCGGCATCCTCGCGATGCCGCTCGCAATGGCGACCCGACAGGTCGGCTACACCCTCCCGCTGCACCGGCTGATCGAGAACGTCGGCGAGGCGTATGACGAGGTCCGCCGGGAGTGAACTAAGCGATCGTTTTCCGCCCGTCCGCGACGGCCACAACCCGCTCTCGAGCCACGGTTCCCGACGGCTACAACCCGCCCTCGAGCCACGATGCCGTACGGACCGTCGGTAGCGGAAACGAGGGTTGTTACCGCCGATGTTTTATATGGTCCCGGCCGTAACCTTCGGTCAATGCGTACGCCTACTCACGACTCGGACTTTTCCCGAACGAGCAGTCAGCTGTCGGCCGAAATGAACCCCTACGAACCCGAACTCGGCTCGCTGCCACAGAACGACATCTCGGCGTCCGATCTCGACAACGTCAACAAGACCGGAACGACGACGATCGGCATCACGACCGCCGACGGCGTCGTCATCGCGACGGACATGCGCGCCAGCCTCGGCGGCCGGTTCGTCTCGAACAAGAACGTCCAGAAGGTCGAGCAGATTCACCCCACCGGCGCGCTGACGATGGTCGGCAGCGTCGGCGGCGCCCAGTCGTTCATCAAGAGCCTCCGCGCCGAGGTCAACCTCAACGAGGCCCGTCGCGGCGAGGTCATGAGCATCGACGCGCTCGCGACGCTCGCGGGGAACTTCGCCCGCGGCGGTCCGTTTTTCGCTATCCACCCGATCCTGGGCGGCGTCGACCAGGAAGGCAGCCACGTCTACAGCATCGACCCCGCAGGCGGCGTCATGGAGGACGACTACACAGTCACCGGCTCCGGGATGCAGCTGGCCTACGGTCACCTAGAGCAGGCCTACGACGACGACATGTCCAACGACGAGGCCAAGACGGTCGCCGCCCGCGGCATCAAGTCCGCTGCAGAGCGCGACACCGGCTCCGGGAACGGCGTCTTCCTCTGTGAGATCACCGACGAGGGCGTCGAGATCGAGGGCCACCACGACTTCGACGAAGTCATATAACGCGACTGCCGCTCCGTTCTTTCGTTCTTTTCGACCCGCAAGCGTCGCGTCTATCTCGTCCGTCGAACCCTCGGTCGGGACGGCCGATGCAGTTCCGGAGGCTGCGACCGTCCTCGAACCGACCGTCAGTATGGGTGGTCGCCAGGCTGACGTCGTTCCCGGCGAGACGACCGACTCCTTGAAGGGTGGAAAACGTGCCGGGACCCGCGTTGGCGAGTGATGCCCGCAGACGCGTCTCTGTGGGAGACAGTGCTCTGCGAGGAACTGCCGAAAAGGACGGCCGGAACAATCGACGTACCGACCTTCAGGACGCTACCGATCGGGCGAAAACGACGTCGCGCGGTCTACCGGTTCAATCCGTCTGTTGAGGCGCCTCGACCTCGGCGCCGGCCGCCTCACGCTCCGCGAGGTCGACGGTTTCGATGCGCTGTGCTCGGCCCGTCTCGCTCGAGCGGTAGATCGCGTCGATCACGCGCTGGACGGTCAGCGCCTCCTCGACCGTGTTCGTCTCGGGTTCGACGCCCGCGGCGATCGTCTCGAGGAACCGGGCGTCCTGTTCCTGGTGGCCCGTCAGCGAGGCGTCGCCGGTGAGATCGACGTCGGCGTAGTGATCGCAGCCGGCCGTACTGGCCTCCAGAATCTCCATATCGGTCGAACCGATATCGAACTGGGCACCCGCGTCGGTGCCCCGAACCCGGAAGTCCATGCTCGGCTCGCGGTTCGTCGCCCAGGCGGCCTCGAGCGAGATCGTTCGCCCGTCCGCACAGCGGATGAAGGCGCTGACGGAGTCGTCGACCTCGTAGGTCTCGGCGGTCCCGTCCCAGGCGTCGCCGAAGCCGTCGGGGTCGGCGTAGTCGTCGTCCATGCCGAACGTCGAGCGGGCGACGCCGCTGACTTCGACGACCTCGGGGAACTCCATCGCGTACAGCGCGAGGTCGATCGCGTGGACGCCGATGTCGAGCAGGGAGCCGCCGCCGGCCAGGTCGGGATCGGTGAACCACGAACCGGGGCCCGGAACGCCGCGCCGTCGAACGTAGTTCGCCTCGACATGGGTGAGCTCGCCGAAGCGGTCACGTTGCTCGTCGAACATCGCCATCGAGGCGGCGTGGCGGTTGTGGAAGCCGACCATGCAGATCCCGTCCGCCTCGAGCGCGACGTCGGCGATTCGTTCGGCGCTCTCGAGGGTGTGAGCGAGGGGTTTCTCGACGAGAACGTGGTTACCGGCCTCGAGTGCGTCGACCGTGATCGGCTCGTGAAACCGGTTGGGGGTCGTCACGATAACCGCGTCGACGTTCGCGTCGACGACCAGTCCCTCGTGGGTTTCGTACGTCGTCGCCCCGAACTCGGCGGCGAACGCCTCGCGCTGGTTCTCGACGAGGTCGGCACCGGCGACGACGTCGGCGCCGAACTCCTCGACGTTGCGAGCGTGGAGCTGCCCCATCCCGCCGAGGCCGACGATACCGACGCCGATCTCGGCGTCGATCACCGGGAAACCCCCCGTTTCTCACCCGTCGATTCCGTTTCTTCCTCAAAAACCCCGAATTTCGCTGTCGTTTGCGTGCGATCCCGGTTCATATCGCAACGCGGGCAGCGATCGAGATAAGTATTGTGTCCCGAAAATGTGTACAACACGGAGTCATATACGTTTCACTACAGTATTCGGGCGTGTGACCACCGACGAATACGGAAAGAACACCGACATTACCGCCGTCGACGTCGCGATTGCGCGAAGAAACCGTCTGTTGTCACCCGCTGTCGCGGACGCAAACCGGGGCGATCGGTCCAGCTAAGGACGTCGGGACTGGAGCTTCCGCCGATGGTCGCAGTCACGATCTGGAACGAGTTCCGACACGAGCAGGAGGACGAGAACGCCGCCGCGGTCTACCCCGACGGGATCCACGAGGCCCTCGCGGGCGTCCTCGAGGACGACCACGAGGTGCGGACGGCCACCCTCGACGAGCCCGAACACGGGCTCACCGAGGACGTCCTCGAGTCGACCGACGTCCTGTTCTGGTGGGGCCACATCGCCCACGACGAGGTCGACGACGAGATTGTCGACCGCGTCCAGGAGCGCGTGCTCGAGGGGATGGGATTGATCGTCCTCCACTCCGGCCACTTCTCGAAGGTCTTCAAGCGGCTCATGGGGACGACGTGTAACCTCCAGTGGCGCGAGGACGGCGGTCGCGAGCGGCTGTGGGTCGTCGACCCCGGCCACCCGATCGCCGACGGGCTCGAGGAGTCGATCGAGCTCCCGACGACGGAGATGTACGGCGAGCCGTTCGACATCCCCAAGCCCGACCGCCTCGTCTTCACGAGCTGGTTCGAGGGCGGCGAGGTGTTCCGCAGCGGCTGCTGTTACCGACGCGGGAACGGCCAGATCTTCTACTTCCGACCGGGCCACGAGACCTATCCGATCTACGAGAACGAGGAGATCCAGCGGGTCCTCCGGAACGCGGTCGACTGGGCGAGCCCGACGGCGGGCTCGCCGCGGACGTTCGGCGAGCGCGAGTGAGGGCACCGATGCTGGATCGAATCGGCTCGAGCCCCGCTACAGCACCTGGCGGCCCTCGTCGGTGATCACGCTCTCGAGCAACCCGATCGGCGTCGCGTCGTAGGAGGGGTTCTCGATCGCGAACCCCTCGGCCGGCTCGGACATGACCTCGCTTCCCGGTCGGTACTCGTTCTCGAAGACGAACCCCTCCTCGACGATCTTCGAGGCCGAGCCAACGACGGTGACCGGAACATCGAGCTGGGCCGCCGTCGCGGCGATGGGAAAGGTTCCGACCCGGTTGTACAGCGTCTCGTCGACGATACAGTCCATCCCGACGAGCACCCGGTCGCAGTCCTCGAGGTAGAGTCCGTGGGCGCTGTCGGTGATCAGCGTCGCGTCGACGCCCTCGAGATCGGCGAGTGTCCTGGCGGTCTTCCGACCGATGTAGCGCGGGCGGGCCTCGGTGATGTAGACGTCGAACTCCTTGCCGGCCTCGACGGCCCGTTCTAGGGCCTCGAGCACCGTCGAGGAGTAGTCGTGGGTCAACAGCGTCGCGCCGTCGGAGAGGTGGGAAACGGCGTTCTCGGCGGCCAGATCCTTGCCGGCTTCGACCTTGGAGACGACGGCGTCGATCCGCTCCTGGGTAAGTCGCTTCGCTTCGTCGACGGTGTCGACGTCCGCTTCGGTGACGTCGCCGACGACCTCCCGGACGGCGTTCTGTAGCGAGGCGTGGGAGGGGTTCGCCCGACGAAGCACCGACCCGTTCTGCTCGAGGGCCCGTTCGTACTCCTCGAGCGTGGCGAACTCCCGCTCGAGCAGTTCCTCGAGCGCTCGCGTCGCGTTTACGGCAACCACCGAGGAGCTGTGCGTCTGCAGGTCCTTGATCTCCTCGACCGTCTCGTCGATCATACCTCTACGAATTCCCGTAACCGCAAAAGGTGTTCCGGGTGTCTCGCGGGCCGACGGCGGGACGGAGTGGGCGCTCGTCAGTCGAACTCGAAGGTCCGAACCAGTTCGTTTGCGATGCGCTCGCGGAACTCCTCGAGGACGGCGTCGAACTGCTCGGGGTCGCCGACCGCGGCCCGAACCGTCTCGACGCGCTCCTCGGGGAGGTCGATTCGGAACTCCCCCTCGCCGAGGTAGACGGGCTCGCTCTCGCTCAGGACCTTTCGATCGATCGCGCGGAGGATCTCGGAGTCGTACTGGCCGTGGAGCTGGTTGTACGCGTTCGAGTACGCCGTCTCGAGCTCCTCGAAGTAGTGGACGTACTTCTCGTCGAACTGCTCGGGGTCGAACTCGGTCATATCCCCTCGTCGGGCAGCGAGTCGGTAAACGGTTCGGAAGACCGTTTTGACGGCGACCCCGCGAACCCGTCCCGTAGGCTTACGTCTTCGAACTCCCTAGAGCCGTCGATGAGCGTCACCGTCCGCTACACCTGTCCCCACTGCGACGCGGTCCACAGCCTCGAGCGCCCGCCGGATCTCGCCGACCGCTCGGTCACGAAACTCGCACAGCCGGGCTGGGAGTACACCGACCCCGACGATCCCGACCGAGAGGCCGCCGACGGGATCGCCTTCGTCTGTGGCGAGGACGGCCCGACGACGGATCTCGAGGGCGAACCGGTCGAGGGCTGTGGCCGACCGTTCTACCTCAACTTCGTTCGGTACGAACACGGGATCGAACTCGAGCCCGATCCGCCGACGTACGGCGGCCCACGGTTCGATTTTAATGCGTAAACTCTCCGGCCGAACCGTTACGCACAGCGAACTTTTTTACCGGGAGCATCGGCTGACGCCTTTGGCGTCAGCCTCAACCCCCGGCAAAAAACTTCGATGAAAAAAGGCCGCCGTCGCGGGGTTTCACCCCGCTCCGGCGGTGAACCGTTCCGCTTCGCTCACGGATGCTCGGCACTTCCCGCAGTGTTCCATACGCATGCTCTATGTAACGATCGCGACGGACTCTGCGTTACGACTCCGTCGCGTTCGATCCGGTGAGGTCGTCGAGTCGATCGAAGTACGCCTCTCGAGGGACCTGGTACAGCGCCCGGTAGTCGATCTCGCCGTCGTCGAACTGGCGGGCGAGCTCCACGGTCCGCTCGAGTCCCTCGGCGCGCGTCTCGAACCGGTTCGTCTCGTTCAGCGAGACGTCCGGCTCGAGGTAGAAGGTGACGAACCAGTCCTGCTCGAGGGTTCGGTCGGTGGGGTTGGTTCCGGGTCTGCGCGTTCGCTTTCCGTGAGTCAGGTACAGCGTCGGCAGACAGGCCGCCGGGAACTCCTCGCCGTCGAAGACGTCGGGTCGGTACGCGAGCACGACTCGCCCGTCGTCCTCGACCGACCAGACCGACCAGGCTTCGGGAAGGGACTCGAGGTCGCTCATGGTCGGTCGTAGGCGCGACCGTCCTAAATGGGCGTCGCCCGCCGACCGTCCGCTTCGGCGACGTATTTAAGCGCTCGTCCGCCGCGCACCGGCCATCCCGTGTGCTGCAAGCAGGCCAGTTATATAACTGGACGGGAGCCCTGGTATGTGAACTCTACCCAACCAACTATATTTCTCCGAAAGTGGTATGAAAACATGTACTGGTAAATACCTTTTGGGGCTAACTTTAAGTAGATGGATTACTCACTCATTAAATACTATCGGTATCCGTTCGCCGGACCGATCCACTTCGCGCCCGTCCCCGGCGCACCCGTCGACCGAACCCGACACCCCGGCTCTCGGCGACGGTAGTGGTACCCGATCACATATGGCACGACACGATGCCGCCCGCGCCGGTTCGCGCGTGCTGCAAGCGGTTCGCAGCGCACGTCGAACGTGGCGTCCGTGTCGAGTCGTCCGAAACGACGGATCGCTGACGGTCCGGCCGCGCGACGGGTCAGGCCGGTCGAGCGACGTTCCGATACGACGGGGGAGACCGAAACTGGCAATGATACCATGAACGGTGACATCGAGACGCTCGAGAAACTCAGTACGGATTACAAGGAATCGATGCCCGCAGACCTGCGGGAGACCAAGTCCTTCGACTGGTACTTAGAGGAGTGTTACGAGGACCCCAAGATCACCCGCAACGCCCACCAGCGGGTGGCGGACATGTTCGACTACTACGGCACCAGCTACGACGAGACCGAGGGGGTCGTGGAGTACGAACTCGCCTCCGAGGACCCGCTGGGCAACGGCGAGAACACCTTCTACGGGAGGGTGATCCACCAGTCGATCCACGAGTTCGTCAACAAGGTGAAATCGGGCGCTCGCAGGCTCGGCCCCGAACGGCGGATCAAGCTCCTCCTCGGTCCGGTGGGGTCGGGGAAGTCCCACTTCGACAAGCAGGTCCGGAAGTACTTCGAGGACTACACCCTCCGCGAGGAGGGGCGGATGTACACCTTCCGGTGGACCAACCTCTGTGACGTCATCCAGGACCAGGATCCGGCCGACGATGTCGTCCGCTCGCCGATGAACCAGGATCCGCTCGTCCTCCTGCCACTGGAGCAGCGCCAGCGGGTGATCGACGACCTGAACGAGGTCCTCGATGCGCCCTACACGATCCAGAACGAGCAGGCGCTGGACCCCGAGAGCGAGTTCTACATGGACAAGCTGCTCGCCTACTACGAGGACGACCTCCAGCAGGTCCTGGAGAACCACGTCGAGATCATCCGGCTGGTCGCCGACGAGAACAAGCGCCAGGCCCTCGAGACGTTCGAACCCAAGGACAAGAAAAACCAGGACGAGACCGAACTGACCGGCGACGTCAACTACTCGAAGATCGCCATCTACGGCGAGAGCGACCCGCGCGCGTTCGACTACTCGGGGGCGTTCTGTAACGCCAACCGCGGGGTGTTCTCCGGCGAGGAACTACTGAAGCTCCAGCGGGAGTTCCTCTACGACTTCCTGCACGCGACCCAGGAACAGACGATCAAGCCCAAGAGCAACCCGCGGATCGACATCGACCAGGTGATCGTCGGGCGGACGAACATGCCCGAGTACAAGGACAAGAAGGGCGACGAGAAGATGGAGGCCTTCAACGACCGCACCAAGCGGATCGACTTCCCGTACGTGCTGTCCTACGAGGACGAGTCGCTCATCTACGACAAGATGCTGAACAACGCCGACGTCCCCGACATCAACGTCGAACCTCACACCCTCGAGATGGCGGGACTGTTCGGCGTGCTCACGCGGATCGAGGAGCCCGACACCGAAACCGTCGACCTTCTCTCGAAGGCGAAGGCGTACAACGGCGAGATCGACGAGGGCGACGATATCGACACGAAGAAGCTCCGTGAGGAGGCCGCCGAGAAGGCCGAAATCGGCGAGGGGATGGTCGGGGTCTCGCCTCGGTTCATCGGCGACGAGATCGCAGAGGCGATCATGGACTCGAAACACCGTTCCCGGGGCTTCCTCTCGCCGCTGACGGTGTTCAACTTCTTCGAGGAGAACCTCGAACACCACGGCTCAATCCCGGAGGACAACTTCGAGAAGTACTACCGCTACCTCGAGACGGTTCGCGAGGAGTACCGCGAGCGGGCCATCGAGGACGTCCGCCACGCCTTAGCCTACGACCTCGACGAGATCCAGCGCCAGGGCGAGAAGTACATGGACCACGTGATGGCCTACATCGACGACGACACGATCGAGGACGAACTCACGGGCCGCGAGCAGGAGCCCGACGAGACGTTCCTGCGGTCGGTCGAGGAGAAACTCGACATCCCGGAGGACCGCAAGGAGTCGTTCCGCCAGGAGGTCTCGAACTGGGTCTCCCGCCGGGCCCGCGAGGGCGAGGCGTTCAACCCCCAGGACAACGAACGGCTGCGTCGCGCGCTCGAGCGCAAGCTCTGGGAGGACAAGAAGCACAACATCAACTTCTCGGCGCTGGTGAGCGCCAACGAGTTCGACGACGACGAGCGCTCGTCGTGGATCGACGCGCTGATCGAACAGGGCTACTCCGAGGAGGGGGCCAAGGAAGTACTCGAGTTCGCCGGCGCGGAGGTCGCCAAAGCCGAGATGGAAGACTAACATGACCGAACGCGACTACGTCGACGAGGCCGACCGCACGCTCGAGGAGACGTACGAGGAGCCGATGAGCCTCGCGACCTACGTCGAGCGGGTGTTCGAGAACCCGACGATCGCCTCCCACGCCTCGAAGTACCTGCTCGAGGCGATCGAGGCCGCCGGTACCCGAACCGTCGTCGAGGAAGGTGAGGAGAAGGAGCGCTACCGCTTCTTCGACGACCCGCACAACGACGGCGAGCACGCGATTCTGGGCAACACCGAGGTGCTCAACAGGTTCGTCGACGACCTCAGATCGATCGCCGCGGGACGGGCGAAAGACGAGAAGATCATCTGGTTCGAGGGGCCCACGGCGACGGGCAAATCCGAACTCAAGCGCTGTCTGGTCAACGGCCTGCGCGAGTACTCGAAAACGCCCGAGGGGCGCCGGTACACCGTCGAGTGGAACATCACGACGGCCGACGTCGAGGAGCGAGGGCTGAGCTACGGCGCGGATCCGGCCACCGTCGACGACACTCACTGGTACGAGAGTCCGGTTCAGGCCCACCCGCTGTCGGTGTTCCCCGACGCGGTCCGCGAGGAGCTACTCGAGGAGCTGAACGACGATCTCGAGGACCACGTCCCGGTTCGGGTCGACGCCGCACTCGACCCGTTCTCCCGGGAGGCGTACGGCTACCTCGAGGAACACTACCGCCGCGAGGGGAAGGAGGCGCTGTTCTCGGCGATCGCCGACGATCAGCACCTCCGGGTGAAGAACTACGTCGTCGACATCGGCCAGGGCGTCGGCGTCCTCCACAGCGAGGACGACGGCCGACCCAAGGAACGCCTCGTCGGCTCCTGGATGCACGGGATGCTTCAGGAGCTGGACTCGCGAGGTCGGAAGAACCCGCAGGCGTTTAGCTACGACGGCGTGCTCTCGCAGGGCAACGGCGTGCTCTCGATCGTCGAGGACGCGGCCCAACACGCCGACCTGCTCCAGAAACTGTTGAACGTCCCCGACGAGCAGTCGGTGAAACTCGACCAGGGGATCGGGATGGATATCGACACGCAGATGCTGATCATCTCGAACCCCGACCTCGAGGCGCAGCTCAACCAGCACTCCGATCGCAACGGAATGGACCCGCTGAAAGCACTGAAACGGCGGCTCGACCGCCACCAGTTCGGCTATCTGACGAACCTGAGTCTCGAGACCGAACTCATCCGGCGGGAGCTGACGAACGAGACGTCGGTCTGGGAGGCCGACCACTACCTCGTCCTCGCCGACCGCATCCGCGAGCCCGTGACGGTGACCGTCAAGGATCGGGACGGCGAGCCGAGCCGCCAGGAGTTCGCTCCCCACGCGCTCGAGGCCGCGGCGCTGTACGCCGTCGTCACCCGTCTCGATCAGGAGGACCTGCCCAACGGACTGGATCTCGTCGACAAGGCGATGATCTACGATCAGGGCTACCTCCAGGAAGGTGACAGCCGCCGCGAAAAAGACGAGTTCGACTTCGACGGCGACGGCCGCGACGGCGACGGCGGGATCCCCGTTACGTACACCAGAGATACCCTCGCCGAGTTGCTTCAGACCGACCGGGACCGCCACCACTCGGAGCTGGCGGTCGAGAACGTCGTCATGCCACGCGACGTGCTGAACGCGATGGCCGAGGGGCTCTCGGAGGCCCCCGTGTTCTCGACGGGCGAACGCTCGGAGTTCGAGAACCGGGTCGTTCCCGTGAAGAACTACGTCTTCGACCAGCAGGAAAGCGACGTCATCGAGGCGATCATGCACGAGAAGCGCGTCGACGAGGAGACCGTCGCCGAGTACGTCGAACACGTCTACGCCTGGGAGACCGATGAGCCACTTCACAACGACCGCGGCGAGCGCGTCGAGCCAGACCCGCTCAAGATGAAGCTGTTCGAGGTCGAACATCTCGGGCGCTTCTCGGAGGCCGAGTACGAGGGCAACCTCCCCAGAGAGAGCGTGCGGAACTTCCGTCGGGAGAAGGTGATCACCTCGCTGAACCGCCACGCGTGGGAACACCGCGACGAGGACTTCTCGGTCCAGGACGTCGATCTCACCGCGATTCCGGTGATCAAGTCCGTCCTCGAGAGCCACGACTGGGACGACGTCGAACGAACATTCGAGGACTTCGATCCGCGCCAGTGGGACGATCCCCCAAGCGGGACCGAGACGGAAACCGTCAAGGAACGGACGATCGAGACGATGGTCGAGCAGTTCGACTACTCCCCTGCGTCGGCCGAACTGACCAGCAGACACGTCATGGGACAGGTGTGTTACAGATGGGACTGAGAGACGACCTCGAGCGATTCCGCGAAGTAGGCGAACAGCGTCGCGAGGATCTGGCCGACTTCATCAAGTACGGCGACCTCGGTGGCGGCCGGCCCGATCAGATCCAGATCCCGGTCAAGATCATTTCGCTGCCGGAGTTCGAGTACGACCGTCGGGATCAGGGCGGCGTCGGCCAGGGCGATGGCGACACCCCAGACGTCGGCCAGCCGGTCGGCCAGCCACAGCCCCAGCCGGGTGACGGCGACGACGATGGCGACGGCGACGAGCCCGGCGAGGAGGGCGGCGACCACGAGTACTACGAGATGGACCCCGAAGAGTTCGCACAGGAACTCGACGAGGAACTCGGCCTCGACTTGGAGCCGAAAGGTAAGAAGGTCGTCGAGGAGAAGGAGGGGCCGTTCACCGACCTCACCCGCACCGGTCCCGACAGCACGCTCGACTTCGAGCGGATGTTCAAGGAGGGGCTCAAGCGCAAGCTCGCGATGGACTTCGACGAGGAGTTCCTGCGGGAGGTCTGCAAGGTCGAGGACTTCGGCCCGCGCGACGTCTTCGAGTGGGCCCGCGGCGAGAGCATCCCGGTGTCGATGGCCTGGATCGAGGACGCCTACGACGACGTTCCACCCGAGGAACGCGGCACGTGGGCCTCGATCGAGGAGCTCGAGGCGAACGTCGAGCGCGAACCGATCCAGCGGAAGATCCGCCGCGAGGGGATCAAACATGTCCCGTTCCGGCGGGAAGACGAGCGGTATCGCCACCCCGAGATCATCGAGGAGAAGGAGAAGAACGTCGTCGTGGTCAACATCCGCGATGTCTCGGGCTCGATGCGCGAGAAGAAACGCGAGCTCGTCGAGCGCACCTTTACCCCGCTGGACTGGTACCTGACGGGGAAGTACGACAACGCCGAGTTCGTCTACATCGCCCACGACGCCGAGGCCTGGGCGGTCGAACGCGAGGAGTTCTTCGGCATTCGTAGCGGCGGCGGAACAAAGATCTCGAGCGCGTACGAGCTGGCCCAGGAGCTGTTAGAGGAGTACCCCTGGAGCGACTGGAACCGCTACGTGTTCGCCGCGGGCGACTCGGAGAACTCCTCGAACGACACCGAGGAGCGGGTAATCCCGCTGATGGAGTCGATCCCGGCGAACCTCCACGCCTACGTCGAGACCCAGCCCAGCGGCAACGCGATCAACGCCACCCACGCCGAGGAGCTCGAGCGCCACTTCGGCCGGGACGCCGAGGACGTCGCGGTGGCGTACGTCAACGGCGCCGACGACGTAACCGACGCGATCTACGACATCCTCAGCACGGAAGGTGATGCAGATGACTAACTCGAACTCCAACGCCGACAGGTTCCGCAAACAGGCGATCGCGAGCGACCTCGAGGAGCCGGTCCGGGAGGCGCGCAACCTCGCCGAGAAGCTGGGTCTCGATCCCTACCCCGTGAAGTACTGGATCGTCGACTACGACGAGATGAACGAACTCATCGCCTACGGCGGGTTCCAGTCGCGGTACCCTCACTGGCGGTGGGGCATGCAGTACGACCGCCAGCAGAAACAGGGCCAGTACGGCGGCGGGAAGGCCTTTGAGATCGTCAACAACGACAACCCGGCCCACGCCTTCTTACAGGAGTCGAACACGCTGGCCGACCAGAAGGCCGTTATCACCCACGTCGAGGCCCACTCCGACTTCTTCGCGAAAAACGAGTGGTTCGGCCTCTTCACCCGCGGTCAGTCCGACGAGGGGCAGGTCAACGCCGCCGCGATGCTCGAGCGCCACGCTCGCGCGATCGACGAGTACATGTCCGACCCCGAGATCGAACGCGCCGAGGTCGAGAAGTGGATCGATCACTGTCTCAGCCTCGAGGACAACATCGACCAGCACCAGGTGTTCAGCCGCCGGCTCGAGACCGACAGTCCCGCCGAGGAGATCGACGAGGACCTGGCGGCGAAACTCGACGAGCTCGGCCTCTCCGAGGAGATCAAGGGCGAGGTGTTCGACGACGAGTGGCTCGAGAAGCTCGAGGGCGAGGACGGCCCCGTCAACTTCCCCGAAAAGCCCGAGAAGGACGTGCTGTCGTTCGTCCGTGAACACGGGAAACAATACGACGAGGAGGCGGGTCGGGCCGTCGAGATGGAGCCCTGGCAGCGCGACGTCCTCGATATGATGCGCGCGGAGGCGTACTACTTCGCCGCCCAGAAGATGACGAAGGTGATGAACGAGGGGTGGGCCGCCTACTGGGAGTCGACGATGATGACCGACGAGCGCTTCGCCGGCGACGACGAGTTCCTGAACTACGCCGACCACATGGCGAAGGTCCTGGCATCGGGTGGCCTCAACCCATACAGCCTCGGCATGGAGCTGTGGGAGTACGTCGAGAACACCACCAATCGCCGCGAGGTCTTAGAACGGTTGCTGCGCGTCGAGGGGATCTCCTGGCGTAACCTGGCCGACGTCGTCGACTTCGACGCGGTGCTTGAGACCCTCGAGCCGCCTGCGGCGCTCGCGAGCATCGACGCCGACGGGCTCGACGAACTCGCCGAGCTGCCCGACGAGTGGCTCGACCGCGAGGCGCTCGAGCGCGCTCGCGACGGTGAGATCGACGTCGAGCGCTACCCCTGGAAGGTACTCAGCTACGAGGGGCTGGCCCGCCGGCACTACTCGCTGGTCAAACGCCAGCATCGGGGCTTCCTGAGCCGAGCAAACCAGAACGAACTCGAGCGGATCGGCCGGTACCTCTTCGACGACGAGCGCTACGCCTCGGTCGAGGAGGCCCTCGAAGACGTCGACTTCGCCGCGGGCTGGGATCGGATGTACGACGTCCGGGAGAGCCACAACGACGTCACCTTCCTCGACGAGTTCCTCACCCAGGAGTTCATCACGGAGAACAACTACTTCACCTACGAACACTCCCAGGCGACGGGACAGTTCCACGTCGCCAGCGACGCCGCCGAAGACGTCAAGAAGAAGCTCCTGTTGCAGTTCACCAACTTCGGGAAGCCGACGATCGCGGTCTACGACGGCAACTACAACAACGCCAACGAACTCCTGTTGGGCCACCAGTACAACGGCGTCATGCTCGATCTGGGCCAGGCCCGTGAGACCTTAAAACGGATCTTCGAGCTCTGGGGGCGGCCAGTGAACCTGCTGACGATCGTCAAGGAGGTCGACGAACACGACATCGAGGTCGCAAAGCGGCGCAACCGCGAGCCGGAGCCCGAGGAACGGGGGAAGCTCATCCGCTACGACGGCAGCGAGGTGACGACCGAGAGCGTCGCCTGGGAGGAGGTCGACCATCTCGCGGCCGACGACGTCGACTACGACACCAAGCCCGAGGACTGGCTCGCCTAGCTGGCACTCTCGAGCGGCGGACAGTCGTAACGCTTTTATTGATTTTCGGACATAGGGTAGACGAGATGGACTGGGATGGGGGCCAAACCGTCGAAGAGCGGAAGCGATCCGAGTCGGTAGATCTACCGTTCGTACTCGCCGGACTCGACGCGACTGATTCGACGACCAGACGGGAGGCCGTCCGGACCGTCCGCGACGGGGTCGAAAGCGAGCCCGGAACGTACGTGCCGACCGTTCCGAAGCTCCGCGAACTCCTCCGGGAACCGGAGTTCGAACTCCGGAAGGCGGTTGCCTTCTCCCTGGCGGAGCTGGCGGTCGAAGCCCCCTCCGACGTCGCCCCCTCGGCCGACGCGCTCGTCGCAGTCGCAGCCGAGAACCCGGACACGGCGGCGACAGGAGAGCTGCTCCGGTGTCTCGCCGCCGTGGCCGCCGAACGCCCGACCGCGCTCGCGGATCACGTCCCCGAGATCGTCGACGTTACCGCGGTCCGGGACGACGAGTGGGGAATTCGGACGCTGGCGCACATCTCTCGGGCGCGGCCGGAAGCCCTCGAGCCCGCCCTCGAGTTGCTGACCGAGACGCTGGCGTCGGCACCGGGCGATGGCGCCGTTCCGGCGCTGTCCGTGCTCGGTCGGCTCGCCCGCTCGGAGGCGGAGCTTTCCTCGCTCGCGTTCGTCGAACACGCCGTCGACCTCCTTGAGTGCGACGACGGGGAGCTTCGGCGCAACGCGATCGGCTGTCTGGCCGACGTCGCCCACCGCCGACCCGAGGCTGTCGAGCCGGCCCGTTCGCAGGTCCGGGCGGCCCTCGAGAGCGAGGATCCGAAAGCCAGGGCGAACGCCGCAGTGACGATCGGCCGCGTCGCCGCCACCGACCCGTCGGTCGTCGAGCCGGTTCGCTCGCGGCTACTGGAGTTGCTCGAGGACGACCACCAGTACGTTCGGGCGAACGCCTGCATCGCGCTCGGTCACGGGGACGTCGCCGAAGCGCGCGACCGGCTCTCGACGCTCGCGACCGGCGATCCGGAACCGACGGTCCGCGATCGGGCGGCGTGGGCCTGTGGCGAACTCTCCTAGTACTCCTCGAGTTGAATCGGTCGATCGGCCGAGATGCAGTCGACCCCGCATAGCCCGAGCAGCCGCGCCGTCGTCCACCGTTCGATCGCCCAGGCGTGGATCTCGAGGTCGACCTGCTTCGCCCGGTCGACGAGCCGCGTCGTCAGACACCGCCAGTAGTTCGCGCCGATCACGTCGCAGTCGAGTTCGACCGCCGTCGTCACCGGGGTCCCGAGCCGGCGACTGACGAGCAGCCCGGTCGGCTGTTCCCGGTCGAACTCCCGTATCGCGCGTAGCTCGGGCAGCAGGAAGGAGGTGACGACGACCCGGTTCTCGATCCCCTCGAGGGCCTCGAGGACGTCGCCGGCGATCCCCTCGGCTTTCATTTCGAGGTTGATCTCGAGGTGGTCGGGGACGGCCGCGAGCATCTCCTCGAGGGTCGGGATCCGTTCCCCGGAGTCGAGCACCGACAACGAGCGGAGGTCCTCGAGCGGGGTGTCGGCGACCGCTCCCTCGACACCCGTGACGCGGTCGGTCGTCTCGTCGTGGACGACGACGAGTTCGCCCGACCCGCAGCGCCGGACGTCGAACTCGACCGCGTCGGCGTGTGCCGCCGCGGACTGGGCCGCGGCGATCGTGTTCTCCGGTGCCGTCGCGGCGAAACCACGGTGGGCGATCAGACGCATTCGAGTGACGGCTAGGTCGCGGGTAATAAATAGACCGCGGATCTCCGAACCTTCGGACCCGGTGTGAACCGATCGGGCACCGAAAGCTGCCCACAGAGCCGAACCGGGGCTCGCGCGATAGTATTCACAAGATATGCTTCATTGAATACAGCACATCCTACTGGCAAACAAGCTTATATAGGATAGGAATACATATAATTATCAGAGATTGAAACCATGGAAAGTAAGCAGTTCTCGACTCCGGACGTCTCGGCGCTGGGGCGGTCGCAGTACGAGGCCGGGTCCGAAGACCGCGTCCGGCTGCTGCTGATCGAGAACGACCCGGAGGACGCGCGACGGGCCCGGGAGGCGTTCGAGACGGTCACGACGGACACCGAGATCGAGGTGGCGACCGACGGCTCGGCCGCGCTCGAACTCCTGTGCGACCGGGTCGAGGAGTCGGAGCCGATTCCGGATCTCGTCCTGCTGGCGCTCGACCTTCCGGAGGTCGACGGGTTCGAGTTCCTCGAGACCGTTCGAGATGACGAGGATCTCGTCCAGTTGCCGGTGCTCGTCCTGGCGGAGTCGAGCGCCTCCAGCGACGTCAACGACAGCTACGAGCGGGCCGCGAACGCCTATCTCGCGAAGCCCTCCGATCCCGACGAGTTCGAGACGGTAGCGGGCGCCATCGAGCGCTTCTGGTTTCGGCGGGTTTCGCTTCCGCCACACGGATTCTAACTGCCGAGTTGCCGTTCTGCGACGGGTGCTCCGCCCCGAGATTGATCTACGTGGCCCTCGAGGGGGATGGTATGAGCCCACAAACGACGTTCGACGTGGACTTCACGGATACCGTCGCGGTCGTCACAGGTGCGAGCGGCGCGCTCGGCAGCGCGGTCGCCGACCGTTTCCGAGCCGCCGGCGCGACCGTCTGTGCCGTCGACGTCGTCGGACCCGACGACGAGGACAGCTTGCTCGATCCCGACGACCGAACCGACTTCTACGAGGCCGATCTCACCGACGAGAGCGAGGTCTCGGCCCTCGTCGAGGACATCGTCGACGACCACGGCCGGATCGACCACCTCTGTAACGTCGCCGGCACCTGGCGCGGCGGCCAGCCTATCGAAGAGACCGACCTCGAGGAGTTCGACATGCTCGTCGACGTCAACCTGAAGACGGCCTTCCTGGCCTCGAAACACGCCTTACCCCACCTCCAGGAGTCGGAAGGGGCGATCGTCAGCATCAGCGCCCGCTCGTCGCTCGAGGGCGGCGAGGGCGACGGCCCCTACCGGATCACGAAGGCCGGTATCCGACTGCTGACCGAGACGTTGGCCGAGGAGAACGAGGGAGTCGTCCGGGCGAACTGCGTGATGCCGAGCGTGATCGACACACCGATGAACCGCGAGATGATGTCAGACGCCGACCCCGAGAAGTGGGTCGATCCCGCCGATATCGCGAACGTAATGGCGTTTCTCTGTAGCGACGGGGCGGCGGTGACCAGCGGGGCGGCCGTCCCAGTGTACGGCGAGGCATAAGCGCCGACGGTCGACGAGAGTCGGCGGAGCCGCTTCGCTTCGGATCTCGTGCTCCTTGATGACGAGTGGCGTGAACTATATACTCCGGGACGTAATCACTCAACGTGATATGGGTGTTGGTAACACAGGCAAGGGGGTTTCGGAGCTCGTCGACGAAGTAAGGGATCGGCTCTCGTCGCCGTCCAGCCAGGAACTGTTCGCGCTACTGATCGTCCTCGGTATCGTCGTCCTCGCACTCGACCTCGTTCGGCGGCTCGCCACCGGCGAGATGGCGTTCGGCCGGCTGTGGCGGTACACCTGGAACGGATTGGTCGACTCGCTGTACATCGCGCTGGCGGCGATCGGTCTTTCGATGACCTACAGCATTCTCCGGTTTGCTAACTTCTCGCACGGCGACCTGGTAACGACGGGCGCGTTCTCGGGGTGGGCGGTCGCGTGGCTGATCGGTGGCTGGGGGGTCTACGGCATCGGCGAACTCGTCCTGTTCAGTCCGACCGCAGCGGGACCGACGGGCGGCGAACTGGGAATGAACGTGCTGGCCTCGCCCGTCGCGATCCTGGTCGGACTCGTGGCGGCCGCGCTGTTGACCGTCGCTATCGCCCTCGCTATCGACCGTCTCGTCTACAGGCGAATGCGGAACGCGAGCGGCATCTCGTTGCTCATCGCGAGCGTCGGCGTCGCGCTCGCGCTCCGGTACATCATCGGGGTGTTCTGGACCGTCGAGTCCCACTCGGCTACGGCGAGCGCGCCGATTCTCGAAGAAATCCCGGCGTGGTTGCCCTTCGAGCGACTCAACCTCCACGAGCTCACCCTCGTCGTGACGGCGGTCGGACTGATCGTTGGGCTCCACCTCCTGCTCCAGTACACGAAGCTGGGAAAGGCGATGCGAGCGATGGCCGACAACAAGGATCTCGCGCTGATCACCGGTATTCCGACCGAGCGGGTGATCTTCGCCACCTGGACGATCGGCGCGGGGCTGGCCGGTGTCGCGGGCTATCTCATCGTCCTCGATCGGGGCCAGTTCTCGATCAACATCGGCTGGTTCCTGCTGTTGCTGATCTTCGCCGCGGTGATTCTGGGCGGGATCGGCTCGATCTACGGCGCGCTGGTCGGCTCGCTCGTGATTGGACTCACGATCAACGTCTCGCTGATCTGGATCCCGGCCGACCTGAACGAGATCGCGGCGTTTACGCTGATGATCCTGATACTGATCGTCAAACCCGACGGGCTGCTCGGGGGTGTTGAGACGGCATGAGCGACCCCGATCCCGACGGCGACCCCGAAACCGATACCGCGGCGGTACCCGACGACGAGGGGCCGGACGACCCAGAAGAGTCGTCCGCCATGATCCGCCCGGAGTGGCGTTCCGATCTCCTGTTGGTCGCGAAGGTCGTGCTCGCGACGTACGTCGGCTTCTTCGTCGTCGGCGTGCTCTCCGGCGCGGGCGTCAACGCGACGGTCGGCACGATCCAGTCGATCACCTTCTTCGGGGCGATCTTCGCGCTGGGCGCGCTGGCGCTGAACCTCCACTGGGGGTACACCGGGATGTTCAACATCGGCATCGCCGGCTTCATGGCTATCGGTGCCTACACGCTGTCGATCGCCGTCGCCTCGCCGGACGGCTCTCCGGCCGGCTTCGGGCTCCCGATCCCGGTCGGCATCGTGCTGGGAACGATCGCCGCCGGCCTCGCCGGGCTCGTGCTGGTGATCCCGACGCTGCGGGTACGGGCGGACTACTTCGCGATCGTCACGCTCGGCTTCTCGGAGATCGTCCGACTCTCTGTGCAGTCCCGGAGCCTCCGCCAGATCGGCGATACGGCCTACGGCACCGGTGGCGGGCAGGGGATCCGGGCGACGCCGGTCGACAGCGTCGTCGGCTGGCTGTTCGACCAGCCGATCGTCGGCGACGTCGGCGGCGTTCTCATCGTGCTCGGCGAGACCGTCGGCATCGCGTCGTCGGTTCTGGAGCGAGGGATCTACACGCTCGTCCTGATCCTGTTCGTGGTCGCCTTCTACGTCCTGCTGACCCGGATCGCCCACTCCCCGTTCGGCCGAGTGCTGAAAGCGATCCGCGAGGACGAACTCGCAGCGAAGTCGCTGGGTAAACGCACCGACCGCGCCAAGATCGCGGCGTTCGCGCTCGGCTGTGCGCTGATGGGCCTCGTGGGGACGCTGTGGATGGGGAGTCGAACCCACATCAGCCCGGACAACTTCATGCCGCTGATCACGTTCTACGTCTTCGTCGCGCTGATCGTCGGCGGCGCGGGCTCGAACACTGGCAGCGTCATCGGCGGGTTCGCCTTCGCCGCGTTCATCTTCGAGGGGCCGCGGTTCGTCCGGACGATGGTCCGGGCGAACCTCGGAACCGACTTCCCGAGAACCGCCCACGGCGCGTTCGCCGAACTGGGCGCCGGCGATCCGTCGGCCCTGATCGGCTACGTGCTCTACCAGCAGGCCGACGAGGTCCGATACATCGTCCTCGGCGTCGTGCTCATCGTCCTCATGATCAAGCGTCCCGACGGACTGCTGGGCCACCGCAAGGAGATTTCAGCCGGCGTCGATCTGAGCCGGCGCGGCCCGGTCGCCGACGGCGGACGACCTGCCGTCGGAAGCGACGACCGTGCGGGTACGGAGGGCGAGACGGACGACCCGGCTGCGACGAACGGAGGTGACCGCGATGAGTGACCTCGAGCGAGGTGCCGATACGGAAGCTGCCTCCACCGAGGGCGACGCGGACGACCGGACGGATCGCGCCGTCGAGGACGCGGTGCTGGAGGTCGAGGCGTTAGAGAAGCGCTTCGGCGGCATCGTCGCGGTCGACGGCGCGAGCTTCGTAGTCGAGCGGGGATCGATCACCGGGCTGATCGGGCCGAACGGGGCCGGCAAGTCGACGACGTTCAACTGCATCGCCGGCGTCCACCGGCCCGACGGCGGGCGAGTCGCGTTCGACGGCGAGGAGATCACCGGCGACGAGCCCTACCAGGTCGCGAACCGCGGGCTGGTGCGGACGTTCCAGATCGCCCGCGAACTCCCGGAGATGACCGTCCTCGAGAACATGATGCTCGCACCGAAGGGCCAGCGCGGCGAGTCGCTGTGGCGGTCCGTGTTGCCGTACTTCCGCGACGAGGTGATCGAGCAGGAACGCGAGCTTCGCGAGCGGGCCTGGGAGACCCTCGAGTTCTTCGAGATCGACCATCTGGCCGAGGAGTACGCGAAGAACCTCTCGGGGGGCCAGCGGAAGCTACTCGAACTGGCGCGAGCCCTGCAGACGGATCCGGAGATGCTCATGCTCGACGAACCGATGGCCGGGGTCAACCCGACCCTCGAAAAGAAACTCCTCGAGCACATCCACAAGCTCCGCGAGCAGGGGTACAGCTTTCTCATCGTCGAACACGACATGGACGTCATCATGAACAACTGCGAGCGCGTGATCGTCATGCACCAGGGAGCCGTCCTCGACGAAGGTTCGCCGACGGAGATCAAGGCGAACGAGCAGGTGATCGAGGCGTACCTCGGGGGTGAGGTCTAATGGCCGTACTCGAGGTCGCCGGGCTGGACGCCGGCTACGGCGACCTCCAGATCATCGATGACGTCGACCTCACCGTCGACGAGGGCGAGTACGTCACCATCGTCGGCCCCAACGGCGCCGGCAAGTCGACGGTGATGAAGTCCGTCTTCGGGCTGACCGTCCACATGGGCGGCTCGATCGAGTTCGCCGGCGAGGAGATCAGCGGCTACCGGCCCGAGCAGATCATCACGACGGGGATCGGCTACGTCCCCCAGAACGACAACGTCTTCCCGTCGCTGTCGGTGCTCGAGAACCTCGAGATGGGCGCGTACATCTTAGACGACGTTCCACAGGACCGACTCGAGCGGATCTTCGATCGGTTCCCGATCCTCGAGGAGCGCCGCTCGCAGGCGGCCGGCGACCTGAGCGGGGGCCAGCGCCAGATGCTGGCGATGGGACGGGCGCTGATGCTCGATCCCGACCTTCTCTTGCTCGACGAGCCGAGCGCCGGGCTCGCGCCCGACCTCGTCGGGGAGATGTTCGACCGGATCGACCAGATCAACGCGGACGGCACCGGCGTCCTGTTAGTCGAACAGAACGCCAAGGAGGCGCTCCGGCGCTGTGACAGGGGATACGTCCTGGTCCAGGGACAGAACCGGTACGTCGACACCGGCGAGGCGCTGCTCGCGAACGAACAGGTTCGCCAGGACTTCCTGGGCGGCTAGGTGCGGATCGGCTCGAGCCGGCTGGTCGTCGCTCGAGTCGTACTCGCGGCACCGAAAAGAGATCGCCGTCCCGCTAGGCCTCGTACTCGACGGTGTCCTCGACGTCGTAGCCGTCCTCGTGGTAGCGACCGATGTCGTAGGTGACCGCCTCCTGGTCGCCGTTGTCGTCGAACTCGACGGGGCCGGATGCGCCGCGGTACTGGATATCGTCGCCGTTAGCCGCCATCTCGAGACCGTCGGCCAGGTTCTCTGGCGTGACCTCCTCGCCGTCGGGGTTGGCGACCTCCCGGACCTGTTCGGCGATAGCTGCGCCGTCGAGTTCGCCCGCTGCGAGGGTGGCGAGGATGAGTACCGCCGTCGCGTCGTAGGCCTGGGCGTTGAACACGCCCGGCGAGCTGTCGTACTCGTTTTCGTACAGTTCGTTGAAGTGGTCCGCGCCGTCGCCGCCGGCGCCGGGTGCGGTCCCCATCACGTTCTCCATCGGGTTGTCGACCTGGCCGGGCAGCGAGGGATCGATGAGACCGTCCGGCACGAGGATCGTCGTGCCGTCGTCGAAGTCGCTGTAGAAGTCCCGGAAGATGACCTGACCGCTCTCCGGGTAGCCGACGACCATCAGCAGGTCCGGCTCCTCCCCGACCGTGCTCTCGAGTTCGGAGTCGTAGGAGGCCTGCTCGGGCTCGAACGGCACCTCCTCGAGAACCTCGGCGCCGCGGTCCTCACAGCCCGCGACGAACACGTCGTTGAGGCCCTGACCGTAGTCGTTGTTCAGGTACATCGTGGCGACCGACTCGGCGCCCTCCTGCTCGACGGCGATCTCGGCCATCGCGTCACCCTGCCACTCGTCGCTCGGCGCGGTCCGGAGCAGGTAGTCGCCGGGCATCTCCGTGATGTCGGGCGAGGTGCTCGCCGGCGAGATCGCCACGACCTCGTTGTCGTACCAGACGTCCTCCGCGCAGGTGATCGTTACGTCCGAGGCGGCCGCGCCCGTCACCGCCGGATACCCCGCGTCGAGCAGCGCCTCGGCGCGGCTGACCCCGACGTCGGGCGTCGTCTCGGTGTCCTCACGCCGGATGTCGATCTCGAAGTCGACGCCCTCGTCCGCGAGCTGGATCGCCGGCAGCTCGGCCGCGTCGGCGATCGGCGTTCCCAGATCGCCGAGGTCTCCGGACTCGGGCTGCAGGACGCCGACCATCGCGTCGGCGTCACCGTTGTCGTCCGCGTCGGCCTCGCCGTTGCCCGCGCCGAGCGCGTCCAGACAGCCCGCGAGCGAGAACGTTCCTGTTACACCGATTCCCCCCAGTACTTGCCGCCGGTTGAGCTCCCCAACCATGTGGTACGTTGCCACGTTCCGATATAAAGAGTTTCTGTGAACGATAACGCGTATTTTCTCGAGAAAGAAAGTCCAATGGCAGAACCGGTGAGCGAGCCGTCGCGGTGGTCGACGCCCAGTCGGTCGTTTCGTGTGGACTATGACCGGCACACCCGCTCGAGAAACGGGTGAATGCCGAAAAAGCCGAACGGCGGTCGGTTAGAGGTTCGCGTCGATCCACTCGGCGAACGGTCCGGTGAGGAACTCGACGTAGTCGACGACGCCGAGGTACAGCGAGATGACGAGCACGATGAGAATCGGAACGCGGATCGCCCAGATCCAGGCCTGGCCGAGGCCGTCGAGGGGACCGATCCCCTTCTCGAGTTCGTCGATCGCCGCCTTCGGCGCGATCCAGCCGACGAGGATCGTCAGCATCAACGCGCCGAACACCAGCAAGATTGCGTCGGCGAACAGGTCGAGCAGGTCGAGGAAGATCAGGTCGTACGTGACCGGCACTCCGAGCAGGTAGATGACCCCACCCATCCCGACAGCCGCCTGCCACCGCTCGATCCCCTTCTCATCGATCACGTAGGAGGTGACGACCTCGAGCAGCGAGATCGCACTCGAGAGCGCGGCGAGCGAGACCGTCGCGAAGAACAGCAGGCCGAGGAACTGGCCGCCCGTAACCTCGGCGAACGCCTGGGTCAGCGCGACGAAGATCTCGCCGGCGCCGCCCTCGCCCGGATCGGTCATGTCGCCGGCCCACATGATCGGGAAGACGACGAGTCCGGTGAGGAACGCGATCCCGGTGTCGAAGCCGATGATCGCGGTTCCGTCGGACGCGAGGTTCCGGTCCTCACCCAGGTAGGAGGCGTAGGTGATCATCACACCCATCCCCAGCGAGAGGGTGAAAAAGGCCTGTCCGGCCGCGGCCGGCAGGAGTTCGGCCCAGTTCTCGGTGATGGCGCCGAAGTCCGGCGAGAGGTAGTAGGCGTAGCCGCCGCCGGAGCCGGGCAGCGTGAACGCCCACACCGCGAGTCCCAGCAACAGGAGGATAATCGCTGGAACCATCACCTTCACCGCAAGTTCGATCCCCTGTCGAATCCCGAGGGCGACGATGCCGAC
This sequence comes from Natronococcus sp. A-GB1, assembly GCF_029688845.1. Lineage (GTDB taxonomy): Archaea > Halobacteriota > Halobacteria > Halobacteriales > Natrialbaceae > Natronococcus. The sequence continues at coordinate 78,535 of NZ_JARUKW010000007.1, forward strand.
GGTCAGCGCCATGAACACGGTGTGCAGGACGAACGCGTCGAGTCCCGTCGAAAGCGCTCCGAACATGATCTCGGGGTCGCCCTCGTAGGCGGCGATGCGAGCAGCGTAGCTTCCCCGGAAGCCCTCGAGAGTATAGCGAATGAACCAGCCGGCGACGACGCTGTAGTACGAGAGGATGACGAACCCGGTAACGATGAAGATCCCGCCGACGTATGTCCAGATCCCCCCACCGTACTCCTTCAGCGCGCCGACGGGGTTGCGCTTGGTCTTCCGGCCGACGACGAACTCCGCGAGAATTGCGGGAAACCCAACCAGGGCAATGAACAGGAGGTAGACGAAGAGGAACGCCGCACCACCACCTTCACCCGTGACGAACGGAAAACGCCAAATATTCCCCAACCCTACCGCGCTCCCAACCGCGGCAAGGATGAACCCTGTCCTCGTGGCCCATGTTTCACGTTCTACCATGACTGCGTGTTTAAAAGACTACCATATATAACTTTTCGTGGTCGTCCTCACGCGGCGGGTTGACGTTCCCGATAATTGTGGCAGGTTACGGAATTCTTTTCCTGTTGGTCATCACACAACGGCGTATGCGTCCCACGGCGGTGATCTCGGCATGACGATGGAGGATCGTATCGAGGAACTCGAGGAATTCCGGGAAGAAGCGCGGATGGGCGGCGGTGAGGACCGAATCGAGAAACAACACGACAAGGGGAAGATGACCGCCCGCGAGCGGATCGACTACTTCCTCGACGAGGACACGTTCACGGAGTTCGACCAGCTTCGGACCCACCAGACGAGCCAGTTCGGGATGGAAGAAAAGAAAATCCCGGGCGACGGCGTCGTCACGGGCTACGGCGAGGTCAACGGTCGGACCGTCTTCGTCTTCGCACACGACTTCACCGTCTTCGGCGGCTCGCTGGGCGAAGTCTTCGCCGAGAAGATCTGCAAGGTGATGGATATGGCGATGGAGGTCGGCGCCCCCATCGTCGGGCTCAACGACTCCGCCGGCGCGCGCATCCAGGAGGGCGTTAAGAGCCTGGCGGGCTTTACGGAGATCTTCCGCCGCAACCAGCGCGCGAGCGGAGTCGTCCCCCAGATCTCGGGGATCATGGGACCCTGTGCCGGCGGTGCGGTCTACTCCCCCTCGATCACCGACTTCATCTTCATGGTGAAGGACACGAGTCACATGTACATCACCGGTCCCGGTGTCACCAAGACCGTCACCGGCGAGGACGTCACCCACGAGGAACTCGGGGGAGCGATGACCCACGCCGACAAGACCGGTGTCGCCGAGTTCGCCTGCGAGAGCGAGGAGCAGGCCTTAGACGACATCAAGCGGTTGCTCTCCTACCTCCCGCAGAACAACGTCGAGGACCCGCCACGGGTCGACCCCTGGGACGACCCGGATCGGCGTGATGACGACCTCACCTCGATCGTCCCCGACAGCCCGCAGAAGCCCTACGACATGACGAACGTTATCGACTCGGTGGTCGACGAGGGCTCGTTCTTCGAGGTCGCGGAGAACTTCGCGAAGAACATCGTCGTCGGCTTCGGCCGCCTCGACGGCCGTTCCGTGGGCCTGGTCGCGAACCAGCCCCGCGTCAACGCTGGGACACTCACCGTCGACGCCTCGATGAAGGGGTCGCGGTTCGTCCGCTTCTGTGACGCCTTCAACATCCCGATCGTCACCTTCGTCGACGTCCCCGGCTACATGCCCGGCACCGACCAGGAACACCGCGGGATCATCCGCCACGGTGCCAAGCTACTCTATGCCTACTCCGAGGCGTCGGTGCCGCTGCTGACGGTCATCACCCGCAAGGCCTACGGCGGCGCCTACTGCGTCATGGCCTCGAAGAACCTCGGCGCCGACGTCAACTACGCCTGGCCGACCGCCGAGATCGCCGTCATGGGTCCCCAGGGCGCGGTCAACATCCTCTACCGCAAGGAGCTCGCCGAGGCCGAGAACCCCGACGAGCTCCGGGACGAGCTCATCGAGGAGTACCGCGAGGAGTTCGCCAACCCCTACACCGCGACGGACAAGGGCTTCCTCGACGACGTCATCCTCCCGACCGAGACGCGCCCGCGACTGATCGACGACCTCGAGATGCTCGAGACGAAACGCGAGGACAACCCCGACAAGAAACACGGCAACATCCCGCTCTGAGATGACCGCACAGCATCAGCCGAACGCCGACTCCGGCGTTCCCGATCCGCTGGGCGCGCTCCCGGAAGGCGTCGAGCTCGAGTTGCCCGACGACGCCGACAGCGAGGAGGCCGCGGCCATCGTCGCTGCGATCGGCGCCCACCTCCACGACCAGGCGCTGGCCGCCGCGGCCGCCGCGGCAGACGAGGAGGAGAGCTGGCAGGACCGCCGCTGGGCCTTCGCCGGCCGCGTGCGCGCCCAGCAGCAACGTACCGTCCGCGTTCCGCTCGACGCGCCGACCGATCCCTGGTCGGCCGCCGGGCGAACCGACCGGTTCTGAGCGAGGCTCGAGCCACCGATCTCTCGTTTTCGCCGCTCGCTTCGAAGCGGTAGAGAGTGAAGTTCCGTCCCCTCGATGGTAGAGCTATACTCCCGACTCGAGAACCGTCCGACAGCGAAGATGTCAGCAGTACGAACACACGGCACGGAGCGAATCGGATCGGTACAACGAGGCGACCCGAACCGGGTCGACGTCGAATGAGGGGACGGCTCGCACTGTTCGCGGTCGTGCTCGTCGTGCTGACCGCGGGCTGTGGCGGACTCGTCGGCGACGACGGAGATGACGATGACGAGGGCGCCGACCACGAGCTGGCACCCGGGCTTACCGAGTCGGGTGTAACGGACTCCAACCTGCTGGTCAACGAACACCGCAGCCAGCTCGAGGACCGGTCCTTCCGGACGGAACTCGAGCGAACGGTCGTCGACGACGGGACGGCCGTCGGAGCAGAACACGTCTCACAGGCCGTCGCAGCCGGTGGCGCGCCGGCCCGCGAGCGCACGGTGTTGGAGGACGACACCGGGACGGTCGAGTACGACCAGTGGATCCAGCCCGAGACGCCGCTCGTGCGACACAACGAGTCCGGCTCCGTCGCCTACGACGTCGGCGGTCACCAGTCGGTCGATCCGTCGCCGCCGATCCCGCTGGACGACGCCTACGACGCCGTCGACTCGGTCGCGGTCGAGGAGGACTCGAGCGAGCGGTACGTCCTCGAGGGCACCACCGAAGATCTCGGGAGCTACGAGTCGGTGTCGTTCACGCTCGTCCTCGCCGAGGAGGGCTATCTCGAGGCGTACGCACTCGAGGGAATCCTGCCGGACGATGAGGAGTCCGTCCTCGCGACGGATCGGACGACCGTCGAGGAGGAGTTCTTCCTAGAGCCGACCGAGACCGGACCCGAGGAGCCGGCGTGGCTCGAGGAGGCCCGCGAGAAGACCGCCGCCGAACACGACGACTGACGGCGCGTGTGGCCGCTTCGGCCGAGGGCTGTCAACTGGAAGGGGTTCGTCGGTTGACTGATTCGTTGCGAAAAAGTAAGGTAGGCGCCCCGTGACGGTTCTGACAGCAATGTTCAGGAAGGTTCTCGTCGCGAACCGCGGGGAGATCGCCGTTCGGGTGATGCGGGCTTGCGAGGAGTTGAACGTCGGAACCGTCGCGATCTACTCGGAGGCGGATAAGGACTCGGGACACGTCCGCTACGCCGACGAGGCGTACAACGTCGGGCCGGCCCGCGCGGCCGACTCCTATCTCGATCACGAGGCGGTCATCGAGGCCGCGCGCAAGGCCGACGCCGACGCGATCCACCCCGGCTACGGGTTCCTCGCGGAGAACGCCGAGTTCGCGGCGAAGGTCGAGGACGCCGACGGGATCACCTGGATCGGTCCCTCGAGTTCGGCGATGGAGTCGCTTGGCGAGAAGACCAAGGCCCGGAAGATCATGAGCGAGGCCGACGTCCCGATCGTTCCCGGCACCACGGATCCCGTCACCGACCCCGAGGAGGTTCGGGCGTTCGGTGAGGAACACGGCTACCCGATCGCCATCAAGGCCGAAGGTGGCGGCGGCGGCCGCGGGATGAAGGTCGTCTGGGACGAAAGCGAGGTCGAGGAGCAACTCGAGAGCGCAAAGCGGGAGGGCGAGGCGTACTTCGACAACGACTCCGTGTATCTGGAGCGCTACCTCGAGAACCCGCGCCACATCGAGGTCCAGATCCTCGCCGACGGCGAGGGCAACGTCCGCCACCTGGGCGAGCGGGACTGCTCGCTCCAGCGCCGTCACCAGAAGGTCATCGAGGAAGGACCGTCCGCGGCGTTGACCGACGAGCTCCGCGAGCGGATCGGCGAGGCCGCCCGTCGCGGAGTTGCCGCGGCCGACTACACCAACGCCGGCACCGTCGAGTTCCTTGTCGAGGAGGACCTCGGCCGGGACGGCCTGCTGGGGCCGGACACCAACTTCTACTTCCTCGAGGTCAACACGCGGATCCAGGTCGAACACACCGTCACCGAGGAGATCACGGGCATCGACATCGTCAAACGCCAGATCAGGATCGCCGCGGGCGAAACGGTCGATTTCGCCCAGGACGACGTCGATATCGACGGCCACGCCATCGAGTTCCGGATCAACGCCGAGAACGCCGCGAAGGATTTCGCGCCCGCGACCGGCGGCGAGCTGACGACCTACGACCCGCCGGGCGGGATCGGCGTTCGGATGGACGACGCGCTCAAGCAGGGCGACGAGCTCGTGACCGACTACGACTCGATGATCGCGAAGCTGGTCGTCTGGGGCGCCGACCGCGAGGAGTGTCTCGAGCGCTCGCTGCGGGCCCTTCGGGAGTACGAGATCGAAGGGATCCCGACGATCATCCCGTTCCACCGGCTGATGCTCTCCGACGAGCGGTTCGTCGAGAGCACCCACACGACGAAGTATCTCGACGAGGAGCTCGACGAGAGCCGGATCGAGGAGGCTCAGGCCCAGTGGGGCTCCGAGAGCGCCGACGCGGGCGACGACGAGGAGGTCGTCGAACGGGAGTTCACCGTTGAGGTCAACGGGAAACGGTTCGAGGTCAACCTCGAGGAACACGGCGCGCCCGCGATTCCGGCGGGGAACGGCGGCGCCCAGGCTCAGGCGGGCGGCCCGCCCGAACCCGCCGGCGGCTCCAGCGAGGCCGAAGCCGAGATCGACGGCGACGGCGAAACCGTCGACGCCGAGATGCAGGGGACGATCCTCGGCGTCGAGGTCGAGGTCGGCGACGAGGTCGAGGCCGGCGACGTGCTGGTCGTCCTCGAAGCGATGAAGATGGAAAACGACATCGTCGCCTCCCGCGGGGGCACTGTCTCTCAGATCGCCGTCGAGGAGGGCGAGAGCGTCGACATGGGTGACATGCTGGTCGTCCTCGAGTAGCCGACGGACCCTCGGTCCCCGCAGTCGGCGTCGCGTTGGCCGCGAGTGCGGGCCGGCGCGCTATCGCTGCAGCTCGAACGACACGTGAACGGTGGTTCGGTAGTGCTGTATCTCTCCGTCCTCGACGTCCGCCGTCTGTGAGTCGATTTCGACACCGCTGATGTTCTCAAGCGTCTCGTCCGCGTCGTCGAGTGCGTTCTGTGCGGCGTCCTCCCAGGACTCGCTCGAGTTGCCGACGAGTTTGATTATCTTGGCAGTTTCTGTCATGGTGCGTGGTAGCTGATACCACTACGAAAGATATAGCTGTGGGGTGCGGTCGCTTCGCCGAACCCCCTGCGACCCGGTTGTGTCGATTACCGCTCGACGAGGATCGGCCAGCGAACCCGACGAGGCGAACGGCACCCTGATTTCGAGGGGAGTCCGACGCCGCCCGAGATCACGACGACACAAGAGAGACCAAAATCACTACCACTATGGGCTATCAGCCGGGTTAGTGGTGTACGAATGAACATCTTCTCTACAAGTTCGTCGACACTCTACGTCGTTCGAAGCGAGGTCGATCCCGACTGCGAGTACCACTGTGACGCGCTCGCCGCGCAGTTTCCCGACGCCACCGAGATCGACTTCGTCACGGGCGAACGGCCTCCGCTCGAGGATGTCGACGGCGTCGTGCTGACGGGAAGTACCGCGGCCGTCTACGAGGCCGACCGTCGGCCGTGGATCGCCGACCAGGAGGCGCTGGTTCGCGAGCTCGTCGATAGAGAGATTCCGACGCTCGGGGTCTGTTTCGGCCACCAGGTAGCCAACGCGGCGCTCGGCGGGACCGTCGAGAACGTCGGCGCGACCGCGACGCTCGTCGAGACCGACCTCGCCGACGACCCACTGTTCGAGGGGGTCGGACCGGTGGTCCCCGCGGTCCACGGCGACGCGGTCACCGAGCCGGGCGAGGGGATGGAGGTGATCGCCGCGGCCGACCACGCCCCCGTGTTCGGCACGCGCCATCGGTCGGTTCCGCTGTGGACCGTCCAGTTCCACCCGGAGATCACCGCCGCCGTCCGCGACCGCCTCGTCGAGGACTTCGACTGGGAGTCGCGGCCGTTTTCGTTCGACGACGTCTCGGCCGACAGGGTCTGCGAGAACTTCCTGGCGCTGGTCGACGAGCGACGGGAGTGATCGGGAGGCTGCGGTCAGGAATCACGATTCAGCAGTGAGCCGACAGCGTCGGCCACGTCGTCCATGGCGGCGCCGGCGCGGTCGACCTCGTCGGTGAGACTCAGGTACCCGTGAGCGAGCGACGGGGAGTGACAGTGGCTTGTCTCGACCCCGGCGGCTCGCAATCGGTTGGCGTAGGCGACCCCTTCCGATCGGAGCACGTCGTGGCCGGCGGTCGCGACCACCGCGGGCGGACAGCCCGCGAGCGAGTCGGCTCGCAGCGGGGCCGCGAGCGAATCCTCGGCGTCGACCGGCTTCGCGAGGTACTGCTCCCAGAACCACGCCACGTCCGCACGGGAGAGCAATGGTGCGTCCGCGTGCTCGCGGTACGACGATCGCTCGAGGTCGCGATCGAGCATCGGGTAACAGAGCAACTGTGCGGCGAGGGACACGTTCCGCTTGCGAGCCCGGAGCGCGAGCGCGGCGGCGAGCCCGCCCCCGGCACTGGTTCCGGCGACACCCAAGCGGTCGGGATCGACGTTGATTCGGTCGGCCTCGTCCCGGGTCCACTCGAGTGCGGCCCAGGCGTCCTCGAGGGCGGCCGGAAACGGGTGTTCGGGCGCCAACCGGTAGTCGACCGAGACCACGACCGCGCCGATCCGCGCCGCGAACTCCCGACAGAGGTCGTCGGCCGAACCGAGCGTGCCGAGGACCCAGCCGCCGCCGTGACAGAAGACCAGCGCCGGGGGTGGATTCCGCTCGGTTTGTGGACCAGGACGGTAGATCCGTATCGGCACATCACCGTTGGGTCCCTCGAGGCGGCGGTCTCGAACCCGCTCGAGCCTCGGTCCGTCCCCTGCGGCGAAGACCTCGTCCTCGATGCGTCGCGCCTCGGAGACGGACAGTTCGTGCCACGCGGGAAGGTCCGCCATCCGGCCGCTTTGGAGGAGTTCCGCGAGCTGAGGGTCGAGTTCCGCAGTCGCCTCGTCGTCCATACGCCGACTGAGTCCCGGAGGATAGTAGCGGTACCGTCGAGCCGTCGGCTCGTGCGGTCACGACCGCGACTGCGGCGCGGTGCCGAAACCTTCCAGTGGACACTCCCCAACTGTCGGGCATGGACCCCGGCTTCGATCCGGATCGATCCGACGACGCAGCCGACCCCCGCGAACGGGACGCGAGCGACCCCCTGGCCGAGTTCCGGCAGCGGTTCGACGTCCCCGGCGAGCTCTATCTGGACGGGAACTCGCTGGGCCCGGTCTCGGACGCCGCCGAGCGATCGCTCGAGCGCGCCCTCGAGGAGTGGCGCGAGCTCGGTATCGAGGCGTGGACCGAAGCCGACCGACCCTGGTTCCGGTACGGCGAGTCCCTCGGCGACGAGCTCGCGGCGCTGGTCGGCGCCGACGGCGAGGAGGTCGTCGTCGCCAACTCGACGACGGTCAACATCCACACGCTCGTCGGCACCTTCCTAGACGCGCGGGACGACCGCCCGCCCGGAGTCCTGGTCAACGAGCTCGATTTCCCGACCGACCACTACGCGATCCGGTCCCAGCTGCGCCAGCGCGGGCACGATCCGGACGAGCACCTCCACGTCGTCGAGAGCCGGGACGGCCGAACGATCGCGGAGGACGACGTCGTCGCGGCCCTAGAGGACCGCGAGGTCGGCATCGCGTTCATGCCCTCGGTGCTCTACCGGAGCGGGCAGCTGCTCGATATCGAGCGCATCACCGAGGCGGCCCACGAACACGGCGCGCTCGCGGGCTTCGATCTCGCACACTCGGTCGGCGTCGTTCCCCACGAGCTCTCCGCACACGGCGCCGATTTCGCCGTCTGGTGTAGCTACAAGTACCTCAACGCCGGCCCGGGGGCGATCGCCGGGCTCTACGTCGACGAGCGCCACTTCGGCGAGACGCCGTCGCTCGCGGGCTGGTGGGGCCACGAGAAGGAGACGCAGTTCGAGCTCCGCGAGCGGTTTACGCCCGCGGAGTCCGCGGGTGCGTGGCAGATCGGGACGGTTCCGGTACTCGCCGCCGCGCCGCTTGCCGGCTCGCTCGAGATCGTCCGCGAGGCCGGCATCGATCGGATTCGGGAGAAGTCTCTCGCGCTGACGGCGACGCTCATCCGGCTCGTCGACGAGACGCTCGCCGAGTACGGCTGTACGGTCGGGACGCCGCGGGCGCCGGAGGATCGAGGCGGTCACGTGGCGATCGAACACCCCGAGGCCGAACGAGTTAGCGAGGCGTTGCGCGAGCGCGACGTCGTCGTCGACTTCCGCCCGCCGAACGTGATCCGTGTCTGTCCGGCGCCGCTGTACACCGGCTTCGTCGACGTCCACGAGTTCGTCGCCCAGCTCCGGGACGTCCTCGAGACGGGCACCTACGAGGACGTCGATCCCGCCGGGAGCGTGAGCTAGACGCCGACGACGTCCTCGTCGGTCGGCCCCTGACCGTCGAACTCCTCGACGAGCGCGTCGAGACGCTCGGGATCGTCCGCGGCGGTGAGCCGTCGGGTCGCGGTCTCGCAGTCGGCGTCGACGCCGAGGTCCGCACAGGCCAGGTCGGCCGTCGCCTCGGCCATTCGCCGGTAGGTCGTCAGCTTCCCACCGACGATCGTCGCGAGGTTGGCGACGTCCTCGTCGGCGTGGTCGAGCAGGTGAAAGCCCCGCGAGATCCCCCGTGCGTCGAGGGCCGCCTCCTCGGGCTCGTAGAGCGGACGGACGCCCCACCACGTCCGCAGGTGGGCGGCGTCGGCGACCGCGGGGAGCATCTTCGCACACTCCTCGACGGAGCGTTCGACCTCCCAGTCGGCGCGCTCGTACTCCTCGGGATCGTCGACGGGGACGCTGGTCGTGCCCAGAACGACCTCGTCGTCGTGGGGGACGATTATGTCGCCGTCGTCCGGATCCCGACAGCGGTTGAGAACCGGCTCGAGGCGGTCGTAGTCGACCGAGATCATCACGCCCCGCGTCGGGCGGAGGGCGACGGTCGCCCCGGCCAGCGCGGCGACGTCGCTGGCGTAGGGGCCGGCGGCGTTGACGACGTACGTCGGCTCGATCGTCTCGTCGACCTCGCCGCCGAGGTCGACCTCGGTAACGTGACCGTTCTCGCGGTGCATGTCAGTGACCGGCGCGTGGGTCAGAATCTCCGCACCGTGTTCGCGGGCGTCGGCCGCGTTCGCCGCGACCAGCCGCGAGGGGAGGACGACGCCGTCGGGGACGCGCATCGCCCGCTCGACGTCGTCGCTCAGGTCGGGAATCTCGTCGCGTGCGGTGTCGCCGTCGACGACCTCTGTCGGGATGCCGACCTCCTCGCAGGCCTCGCGTTTGGCCTCGAAGTAGGCGGGATCGTCCCCGGTCAGCTGGACGAAGAGGCCACCCGTCTCTCTGACGCAAGCGCCTGCGATCTCGGCGAGCGTGCGGCTCTCCTCCAGACAGGCCCGGGCTTCGGGGCCGTCGGCCTCGGCGTACCGGGCGCCGCTGTGGAGCAGGCCGTGAGAACGTCCCGAGGTACCCGCCGAGAGCCCGCCGCGCTCGGCGAGGGTGACGTCGACGTCCCGAAGCGCGAGGTCTCTGGCGATTCCGGTGCCGGTGGCGCCGCCGCCGACGACGAGGACGTCGGTTCGGTTGTTCATATTCCGTCCCAGGGACCGCGGAGGGACATGCCTTTCACCTCACGCAGTAGGGCTCGAGGACTCCCACGGGAGAGGGCCGTCGTACCCCGGCGGAACGTACGGACAGAGCGGATCGCTCTCGAGCGGGTTTCCGGTGTGGGCGTACGCCCGCGAGCGACTGCCGCCACAGACCGTTCGGTAGGGATAGGCGCCACACTTCCCCTCGAGTGCGTCACGATCGCGTAACTTGCGGAACAGGGGCGTCTCTCGGTGCAGTTCGTGGACTGGCCGCTCACAGACGGAGCCAACCGACTGTGGGAGAAAGCCAAAGGGGTAGACCTCGCCGGTGTGGCTGACGAAGGCGAAGCCGTTGCCCGCGATGACCCCGGTTCGTCCACCTTTGTCTTCGTCCCTGCGTCCATTCGCGTCCGACGCGCCGTCCGCGCCGCGCTGGGCGACCAAGCGGCGATAGTGGGACGCCTCGGTGGTCTTGAGTCCGCACGGCTCCTCGTCGTCGACGGCCGCGAGCCACCGCATCACGGCGTCGGCCTCGGCGGGATCGATCGGCTCGAGGAGCCGTCCCCGACCCACCGGGACCAGGAAGAACACGCTCCACATGACCGCCCCGATCTCGGTCAGCAGGGTTTGGATTGCGGGGAGCTCGCCGACGGTCTCCCGGCAGACGGTCGTATTGACCTGGACCGGGATGCCGACGTTTCGCGCGTCCTCGACGGCCCGAATCGTCTCCGCGAAACTGCCCGTCTCGCCGCGGAAGGCGTCGTGGCGCTCCGCGGAGGCACCGTCGAGGCTGACGGCGATTCGCTTGAGCCCCGCGTCGACGAGGGCCTCGACCCGGTCGGTCGACAGCGAACAAGTCCCGCTGGGGGTCATCGTCATTCGCAGTCCAAGGTCGTCGCCATAGGCCACCAGCTCCGCGATATCGTCCCGGACGAGCGGATCCCCGCCCGAGAGAACCACGAGCTGTCCCTCCCCGAACGCGGCCGCCTCCTCGAGCAGCCGTTTCCCCTCGGCGGTCGAGAGCTCGTCGGGGTGGCGGTCGGGCTGGGCGTCGGCCCGGCAGCGGTCACAGGAGAGGCCGCAGGCCTGGGTGACCTCCCAGATGAGCACGACCGGTCGCTCTGAGGTATCGACGTGGTACATCGGTTCGAAACTGGTCGCGGCGGGGACAAAACCGGACCTCGCGTTCTCGAGGCCCGGGAACGGGCGGAAGATGTTCGCCACAAGCGTCTTCGGGGAGGCGCCGACTCGATTCCCATATGGTCGAGAAAACGGTTTGCTCGAGGATCGACGGCGAGTTCTCGAGGTCGAGCCCCGCTGGGAGGTGTTTGTTCGAGACGAGGCATCCGATCCGCTGACTTACGCAGGGGCGTGGTCGCAGCTGACGGTGTGACGGCCCACGAGCACGCCTCGCGGCTGTTCGGTTGGCCCGGGTCACGGTTGCGCCGGAACTGACTTAGGGTAAACCGTATGAACGACGGCGCGACTCAGCAACAGAACATGAACGGATAGATCAGCGCTACCCGGTCGCCCGCCTCGAGTTCGGTCTCGAACCCCTCGAAATGCTCGTTGAACCGGCCGTTGATACAGACTCGAGCGTAGGGGCGGGTCTGGTCGCCCTCCGGGTTCTTCCGCCAGGTTCCCGGTAGCTCGTCGGGGACCGGCGCCCAGCCCCTGGCCGTCGCATCGGCCTCGGTCTCGGCGATGAGCAGCTCCTCGACGTCGTACTCCTCGAAGAAAGCCTCGAGGAACTCCCGCAGGGTCGTCCCCTCGAAGGTGAACTCGAGGTCGTGGTCGCCGACGGCGTCGCGGACGTGGCCCGTACACCGAACGTCGACGGTCGTCGTTTGCACCTGCTGGTCGACCGCAGCGGTCGTCTCTGTCGTCATACCTGAAAGGACGGGCCGATCGGCCAAACGGATACTGCCGAACATGTTCTCCGTCCCGAGATCGCATCGACCACATTCCCCCTCAGTACGGCGGTTTCTCGAATCGGTTACTGTTGGCTACTTTTGAAGAACGACGGAACTTCATGCAACATTTAGTAAGAAACAAACAGTATTTCAGCCTAGGCAAAGGAAGAAAAAGATTATGTATCGTTGATTGCTGCGTTTGAGTGCAGACGATGTCCCTCCAAACAGACCACCCACCGCGTCCCGCCGAGGACGGGCAAGACGCCGACGCGAAGCCAGTATCGCTCGACGACGACGACATTTTCCACATCCTTCAGACGAACCGTCGTCGAGATGCGATCCGGTACCTCCTCGAGCACGACGAACCGGTGAAGATGCGCGACGTCGCCGAGTACGTCGCCGCCATAGAAAACGACACGACCGTCGCCGAGCTGAACTCGACGGAGCGCCAGCGCGTCTACATCCCGCTGTACCAGTCTCACCTCCCGAAACTCGACTCGGAGGGGATCATCGAGTACAACAAGTCCCGCGGGATCGTGCGCCCGACCGAGACGCTCGAGCTGTTCCGTCCGTACCTCGAGTTGCCCGGCGCCGACGGCGAGGGCGACACCGACGCCGGCCAGCTCGAGCGCCGTGAGACCGTCCTCGCCGTAACGAGCGCGAGCCTGCTGCTCGCCTCGGCGATCGGCGTCTACGCCGCCGTCAACGCCGCCGCGACGAGTTTCGCGCTCGCGGCCGTCATCGGCGCGATCGCGATCCCCGGCCTGGCGGTCGGAACGATCGCCACCGCGGCGTTCGCACTGCTGGTCGGAACGAACTACAGGCCGTCGTTCGGCCCGTTCTCGGAGTAGGGACTCGAGAACGAAAGGGTGGTGTCTGTTACTCCGTTTCTGCTATTCGAGCCGTTCCCGTAACCGCGTCGACGTCGATCGCGACGGGTCCACGGTCGGTCTCGAGCGTGACGGTCCATGTTCCGCTGGTCCGATACGGCTGCTCCAGCAGCGAGAGCTCGGCGTACCCCTCGTCAGTCGCCTTCGTGCGGGCGATGCGCTCGGCCGCCTCGGGCGCTTCGATCTCGATCTCGTCGGTGAGTCGAACGCTGACGACCGGAACGTCCGACAGCCGGACGACCCGCTCGGCGACGCTCCCGACCAACACACGGTCGAGTCCCGTCCGGCCCTGCGTTCCCATAACGACCATATCGATCCCCGCCTCCTCGATGTAGTCGAGGATTTCCTCGTGGGGAACGCCGCTCTCGACCGCGGTCGTGACTGAGACCCCGTCGCGGACGGCTTCGGTCTCGACCCGTTCGACCGCTCGTCGTGCGCCCGCGGTTACGTCCGCCCGATCCTCGAGGGTGCCGAGCGGCCCCTCTGGAACGACCGACAGCGCGTGGACTGTCGCGTCAAAGCGGTCCGCGATCGTCAGCGCGTGCGTGATCGCTCGTCGGGTCCCGTCGCTCCCGTCCGTCGGCACGAGGACGTTCTGGTACATCGGGCCGAAGGTTAGCGTGGCGGGGATAAATAGCCCGGGCCGGCAGTCGGTGGTCTCGGTCCGCTCGTCGGCGCGAGTCGCCCGACGAGCCTCGCGGAGTACGACGATCCCCCCGAACCGGAGTCACCTCGAGGACTCTCGGATCGGTGCGATACGATATCACAGTTCTCGACATTCCTTTATTTTAGTACTGCGTATCTAATATGTCGCCTTTCCTGCGGGTGGGCGCAAGGTGCAAATGACGAACACAAGAGATGTACTCCTATTCGGACTGTTAGCTGTCGTGTGGGGATCTGGATTTACCGCGATCGAGATCGGACTGGACTCGTTGCCGCCGCTGCTGTTTGCGGCGTTTCGTTTCGATACCGCTGCGCTGGTTTTCTTCGCGCTTGTCGTCGCCAGCGGTGCCCGGTTACGCCCGGGGAGCCGCGACGACATCTGGCTGGTTCTGACGACCGGAGTTTTCCTGATCGGGGCCCACTTCGCCCTGCTGTTTCTCGGACAGCGCCACGTCTCGAGCAGCGTCGCGGCGATCGTGCTGAGCTTCGCGCCGATCGTCACCCCCGCAATCGCGCTCGCGGTCCTTCCGTTCCACCGGATTCGAGCGACGGACGTTCTCGGCTTGCTCGTCGGATTCGTCGGCGTCGCCGCCATCGCCGTCGCGGGTGGGTCCCTCGGCGGTCGATTCGCCGGCATCGCGCTCCTATTCGGCGCGGCCGTCACGTTCGCGTTCGGCTCCGTGCTCACCCAGCGGTTCTCCCGGACCCTCCCGCTGGTCTCGTTGCAGGCCTGGTCGATGCTCGTCGGCGCGGCGATCCTTCACGCCGGCAGCCTCGCCCACCCTTCGGAGACGCTCTCGGGAGTCGACTGGAGCGGCGGGGCGATCGTGGCGATCGCCTACCTCGGCGTCGTCTCCACTGTTGGCGGCTTCCTGCTGTACTTCGCGCTGCTCGAGCGCGTCGGGCCGACCAACGCGAGCCTCGTCAGCTACGCGATCCCGATCGTCGCGGCGGTGTTCGGCGCGGCGCTGCTGGGCGAACCGATCACGGTCGTGATGGTGCTCGGGTTTGCGCTCATCGCCGTCGGGTTCGCCCTCTGCCAGATCCGCCCCCTCTGGCGGCTCGTTCGCGGCATTCGGGGCTCGCGGCGCGTCCCCGTCGAAGGCGGAACGGTTCGGGTGCGCGGCAACGAGTACGTCCTCGAGGAGCCGACCCTCGAGCGCTCCCGTGTCAGCACGGGTCAGGGGTACGGTCCGTCCGAGGGCCGGAACGGAACCGCCCAACCGGTAGCTGACGACTGAGCTGCTCGTATCGAGAACGAACGCGAATCGTCCTGTCGCCTTCTCCGGGTCCGTCCGATCGCGGAGAGGTTCCGACGGATCGGACCTGACACTCGACTCCCCCATCGTCGAGGCGAGTTACGGTCACTCTGCCTCGAGATGACACACGTCCGCCGACGGATGCGAGGTCGTCGACCGACACCGCGCGAACCACGTCCTCGTCTCGTCGTACGCCAACAGGTCGGCGACAGCGGCGTAACAGTCGACCGCTCGATCGTCTTCGCGGTCGTCCGGCCGTTCACCGTCGTCGGCGTCCCTGGCCGACTCCGTCTCGAACACCCGGATCGACGCCGTCTCGAGGTCGTCGAATCGAACGTCGACGCGGTACCGTCCGGGCGCCGACGGCCAGCCACAGCCGACCTCCGTTCCAGGGATGATTCCCGCTTCGTCCTCGTAGGCCGCGACCGTCTCGGTCGTCGAGAAGACGCGCTCTTCGCCCCGGTAAACGTCGACGTGAGCGGTTCGCTCGCGCTGGGTCTGGTTCGTGAGGATGACTCGGCCGAGATGGACGTTCTCGCCCCGGTTACCGAGGGCGGCGACACAGACCGCGGCGCCACCGATCGACGCCGAACCGAGCGAAGTGAGGACGCCCCGTCGATGCATAGCTGACGAGTCTCCCATCGGAGTAAGTATCTTCGGGCCCACGATCACCGTCGTGTTCGTCGGCGGTCCGTGGCGACGATTGGACAGCCCCGGTCAGCCACGTTTCGCGGCTGTGTATTCGCTCGGCCTCGCTGCGCTCGAGAAGTGACGGTGCGTAACGGAACCGAACCCGGTTCGAGGCCGCTCGAGCGAGGCCCATTTTCGCCGCTCAGTGAGAAAGATGAGAGGACACGGAGCCGGCCACTGAGCTCGAACGGCAGGCACAGTCGCCGACTCGCCCTCGAGAAGGAACCCGACGGCGCTACTGGCTTTCGGCCCGATTCCCCTCGGTCGGCCCGCCCCCGACGGGCGAGAGCGTCGAGACGCGAGCGTTCTCCTTGATCTCGAGCCCGCCGTCGGGAACCGAGAGCGGGAGCAGCGGGAGGTGAGAGCTGACCTGGACGGTCGGGTGAGCCCCCCCGCGAGCCAGCAACTCGTTGTTCGGCTGGAGGAGCAGCGGCTCCTCGAGATCGGTGAGGAACTCGTTGTGCTGGAGGACGTACCGGCCGCCCTCGAGGGACCACCAGCCGTACTCGTCGTCGGGGTCGCGCCGGCTGGTTTCGACCGGCTCGAGGTCGGCGTCGGCCAGTTCGTCGCCGCCGAAATCGAGGCTTCCGGGGGCGGCGACCTCGTAGATCGCGCTCACCGTCAGGTCGATCCCGCGGTCGTGGACCTGCACCGGTTCGTACACGAGGTTGTCGACGGCGTCGGCGAGCGGGTGGTCGTCGCTCATATCGGTCGAACCGACGGTCTCGAGCGGCAAAAAATGTGCTGCCCGCGAAGAGCGAAACGGTATCGTACCGTCGGGAGGAACGGCGACGCATGGACGTCAATCGGCAACGACTCCGCAGGGACATCGAGGAGAACGCCGCGTTCGGGGCGACCGACGCCGAGACGGGACGAGGACGGACCGTCCTCGCGGGGACGGAACCCAACCGAGAGGCGCGGGATCGGTTCCTCGATCGCTGTGCGGACGTGGGTCTCGAGGTCTCGGTCGACGCCGTCGGCAACGTCGCCGCGACCTGGTTCCCCGAGGACGCCGATCCCGAGGCTGCCCCGGTCGCAACGGGCAGCCACCTCGACTCGGTCCCCGAAGGCGGGATCTTCGACGGACCGCTTGGCGTCTACGGCGCGCTCGAGGCCGTCCGGACGCTACAGGAGACCGATCTCGAGCACAGCCTCGAGCGCCCGATTACGGTCGTTTCGTTCACCGAGGAGGAGGGAACCCGCTTCGGCGGAGGAATGTTCGGCTCGTCGGTCGCCACGGGTCGCCGGAGCGTTGAGGACGCCCTCGCCGCAACCGACGAGGAGGGGATCACCGTCGAGGACGCCCTCGAGTCGATCGGCTACCGCGGCGAGGGGGTCCTCGATGCGAGCGCGTGGGACGCCTTCCTCGAGCTCCACGTCGAGCAGGATACGCGCCTCGAGGAGCGCGACGTTCCGGTCGGGATCGTAACGACGATCACCGGGATCGCCCACGCGACCGCCGAGTTCGTCGGCGAGGCGAACCACGCCGGAGCGACGGGGATGGACGAGCGGACAGACGCCCTCGCGGCGGCCAGCGAGTTCGTGCTGAACGTCGAGTCGGCGGGCCGCGAGCACGCCGCGGCCGGCGAGGGGACAGCCGTCGCGACCGTCGGCAAGAGCCAAGTTCGGCCGAACGCGACGAACGTCGTCCCCGGGACGGTCGAGCTCGGCGTCGACGTACGGGACGTCGAGTACGACACGATGGAGTCGATCATCGAGACCGCGACGACGACCCTCGAGCGACTCGAGGCCGAACGTGGTGTCGAGACGAGTTTCGAACGCGAGATCGGCGTCGAGCCGGCGCCGATGGATCAGCGGTGTCGGGACGCCCTCGAGCGGGCCGGCGCCGAGTCAGGGATCGAAACCGTCGAGCTGCACTCGGGGGCAGCCCACGACGCGATGCGGGTCTCGCGGGTGACTGACGCGGGGATGTTGTTTGCCCCCTCCGAGGACGGGCTCTCGCACACGCCCCTCGAGTGGACCGATTGGGAGGATTGTGCGACAGCGACGCAGGTACTCGCGGGAGCGCTCGCGGAACTCGCGGGCGCCGACGAGAGCTAACCGGTTCCCCGAACGCTTTGGTAGACCCTCCCGCAAGGGGAGGTATGACCGACGTTCTCAGCGAGGAGATGGCAAGGTTCGTTCGCGCGGTCGGACCCGAGCCCGGCGAGACCCTGCGCGAGATGGACGAGTACGCCGAGTCGGCCGGCTTCCCCCACGTCGGACCCGAGGTGGGCGGCTTCCTGCGGTTTCTCGCCCGCGTCGTCGGCGCCGAGCGGATCTTCGAGTTCGGCTCGGGCTACGGCTACTCGGCGTACTGGTTCGCGGACGCGCTTCCGGAGACGGGCGAGATCGTCCTCACCGAGGTCGACGAGGACGAACTCGAGCTGGCACGCGAGTACATGGCCGCGGGCGGCTACGACGGGGTAGCCCGGTACGAACTCGGCGACGCCCTCGAGACGATCGAGGGATACGCGGGGCCGTTCGACGTCGCGTTGATCGACCATCAGAAACACCGCTATGTCGACGCCTTCGAGGCCGTCCGTCCGAAGATCCCCGTCGGCGGCGTCGTCGTCGCGGACAATGCGATCACCGCAGGGCCGATCGAGTTCGAGACGCTACTCGAGGTCGTCGAAGCGAACGACGAGCGCGGGGAGTGGACGATTCCCGACTCGGCCAACGAACACACCCGCGGCATCGCGGCCTACCTCGAGCGCGTAACCGGCGACTCGAGCTTCGAGACCGTCGTCCTCCCGCTCGGCGAGGGGATCGCCATCAGCTACCGGGTAGAGTAGTCAGAGGCCTCGCCCTCGAGCGCCTGCTCGTCGGCGACGTCGGCGCCCGAACTCGCGTACTCCCGGAAACCGAGGAAGACCGTCGTCGAGCAGGGCAACAGCAGCGAGGCCCAGGTCAGCGCCGACAGCGAGTGGACGCCCGCCGTCGTCGACCCGGGTGCGGCTCCCGCGATCGTCTCGAGACCGACGAGGTGCAGTCCCGCGACGCCGAGGAAGGCGATCCAGAGCCCGAGCGAGAGTCGGGCCAGCGTCGGGCGCGAGACCCGGTTGGCGTACAGCGCCGCGCAGTAGACGCCGCCGACCGCCAGCGCGGTCGCACCCGCGGTCATCGCGGGACCCACGCCCGCGGCGGTCGCCGCGCCGGCACCGGCGAAGAGGGCGAACGAGACGGCGAGCAAGCGCCGATCGGACCGAGGAACTGTCGGAAGCACGTCGAACACCGTTTCCTGGGAGCAACACTCGACCGTACAAATACCTGTTGGCTGCCTCCGAGCAGCGTGGATTCGTCCTGCAGCGACCGAAATACGGTGAACGCGAGGGTCGAGCGTCATGCCACTCGACGTCGGCTTCGAATCGCCGCACGGTACGACCGCGACAGACCGGGAACGGATCGTTCTCACCTGCAGATTTTATACTATCCAACTATCCGAATATCTGTGTCCATTATATTCAAATAACTCGGGACAATAGAAGGATAGCGGATCGATAACCCCGAATTATGTGCGATACAAAATTCTTAATCCGATCGAGGCTCGACGTTCGAGTATGAAACGTACCCGTATTACCTCGGACGACCAGTACGGTGTCGACTACTACCTTCCAGGGACACCCACGGCGTTCGAAACTCCGGCCAACCTGGTTGAAGCCCTCAATCGGCTGTTCCGTCCGCGTGGACGGATCGGAGCGGAACGAGAGCGCGAGCGGACGAACCGCTAACTCTGGCAGTCCCCGACCCGCTGCGTCGCGGCTCGAACGACGTTTTCGGCGAGTGCCGCGAGGGTTAACGGACCGACGCCGCCGGGAACGGGCGTGATCGCGCTCGCTCTTTCTGCCGCGCTCTCGAACGCCACGTCGCCGACGACCCCGTCGTCTCCATCCGGTTTTCGATTCGTGCTGACGTCGACGACGACGGCACCACTCGAGAGCATCGAACCGTCGACCACTCCCGGAGTCCCGGCTGCGGTGACGACGACGCCGGCTCGGCGCGTGTGCGCGGCGATGTCGCTCGTCCGCGAGTGACAGACCGTGACGGTCGCGTTGCCCCACGAACGCTTCTGCAGCAGCCGGTTCGCCAGCGGCTTGCCGATCACGTCGGACCGGCCGATGATGACGACGTCGGCTCCCGAGACCGGGACGTCGTACGCCGAGAGCAGCCGACACACCGCGGCCGTCGTCGCCGGAACGAATCGCGGCTCGCCGGCGACAAGTCGCCCCACGTTCTCGAAGTGAAGGCAGTCGACATCCTTCGTCGGCTCGAGTCGCTGCCTGACCGCCGCCAGCGAGACGCGGTCCGGGAGGGGGACCTGGACGAAGACGGCGTCGATCGCCGAAATCCCGCCCAGTCGCTCGAGTTCTCGGTACAGCCGCTCGGTAGGGGCGTCGGGCTCGAGCCGAACGTCGCGGGTGGCGATTCCGACGTCGGCGCAGGTCTCGTGTTTTAGCTCCACGAATCGCTCGTCGGCCGGCTCGTCGCTCATCAGGACCGTCGCAAGCGTCGGCGTCGTCCCCCTCTCCCGGAGCGTGGTGACCCGGTCGGCGACGCGCTCGCGAATTGGCGCCGCGACCGGCTCACCGCGAAGCAGTTCGGGTGACACACTCGTGGTTCGTCGACCGACGCCTTGTAGCGTTCGCCGCCCTCGAGCCGACGGGTCCGAAACGGGAACGGTTGGAAAGCATTTGGTCCTCCCGTTCGAGTATCCGACTATGGCATACGAGTACACGGGTGATGCCGCCGCGCGTCTCCTCGAGACGTACGACACCGACGCCGCCACGGGACCGGAGTCGACGGCACCGTTCCCGCAGGACCGCAGGCGGCCGGAGCTGAACCTGCTCAGGCGGCTCCTGTTTCCCGGCTGCTGGAACGCCGACGGGTTACTCGAGGACGAGTCGGCGGTTCGGAACACGCTCACGGAGCTGGGATTACACTACGAGTCGGGGATCCGAGCCTACTCCGGGTCGGATCCGGCCGGGACGACGACCGACGTGCTCGATCGGCTCCCGGAGCTTCGCCGAACCCTCGAAAAAGACGTCGAGGCCGCCTACAAGGGCGATCCGGCCGCGCGGTCGGTCGTCGAGATCGTTCGCTCCTACCCCGGGTTGCAGGCGATCATGGTCCAGCGGGTCGCCCACTGCCTCTATGAGGCCGGCGTCCCCGAGTACGCGAGGGAGCTCACGGAGTACGCCAAGACGGTGACGGGGATCGACATCCATCCGGGGGCACGGATCGGCGACCACTTCTTCATCGACCACGGCACGGGCGTCGTCATCGGCGAGACGGCGACGATCGGCGACTGGGTCCGGCTCTACCAGGACGTCACCCTGGGGGCGCTTCACTTCGAGGAGGAAGAGGACGACGAGAAGGCCCTCAAGAAGGGGTACAAGCGCCACCCCGACATCGGCGACAACGTCGTGATCGGGGCCGGAACGAAGGTGCTGGGCGCGATCACCGTCGGCGATCACGTCAGTATCGGCGCAAACTCCTGGGTGACCGAGGACATCCCGGATCACACCAGCGTGTTCGTCTCCGAACACCCCGAACAGGAGCGAAAACGAAACGGGTAGTCAGCGGTGCTTCTCGAGCGTCTCGGCCCGCCAGGACTCGAGATCGGGCACCTGGTTGAACGCGTAGATGTGAACGCCCCGAACGTTGTATCGGGGATCGGTCGCGTACGGCGCGAGCCCCTCGAGCAACGTGTCGGGAGAGTAGGTTCCCCTGGAGCCGACGAGCTGGCGAACGAAGCCGATGATCCCGCTGGTCTTCTTGAGAAAGCGGACGGAGTCGCCGACGCCGACCTTCTTCGAGATCCCGAGCAGCCGCTGGTACTTCATCACGCCCGGGATACCGATTTCAACGGGGAGCTCGACGCCGCGGGCGCGGATCTCTTCGATCCACTCGATGATCGCGTCGGGATCGTAACACAGCTGGGTGACGACGTAGGTGGCGTAGGGCTCCTTCTCGGCCATCGACTCGGCCAGCGTCTCGTCGTCGAGGAAGGCATGGCCCTCCGGATACCCCGTGATCCCGACCTCCGCGAACGAGTAGGGTAGCTCCTCGAGGGCGACCAGCAGCTCCAGTGCGGACTCGAAATCGCCGGCCGGCTCCTCGCGGTCCCCGCCCGGGACGAAGATATCCGTCACGCCGGCCTCGGTGAGCCGCCGGGCGATCTCCTCGAGGTGGTCCCGGTCCTCGACGTAGCGGGCCGCGACGTGAGGGACGATCTCGTAGCCGCGCTCGCTGGCCCGCTCGCTCCACTCGATCGTCGCCTCGAGACCCAGGGTCGGGGAAGTGGTGATAGCGATCTCCGAGCCCTCGGGAAGGTGGCCGAGCTGTTCGTCGATGCTCTCGAACGGCATCAGCTCGAAGCGAGGCTCCTCGAGGAGCTCGACCATCCCCTCGGCGGTCGGAATGGACTGGATCTCTCCGGACACTATTCGGAGGCCTCCTCGCGAGCGCTCAGTTTCGCCTGTTCGCGCGCACTCGGGTTGACCGAGGGCTTGAACGGCACCTCGGATACCTTGGCGTACACCGGCTCGCCGGGCTCTTCGGCGTACTCGTCGGGGAGATGAACCTGGAACTCCGTCTCGATGTCGCCGTCGTACACCTCCCTGACGTCGCCGTCGAGCTTCTCGGCGGGGACGAACCCGAGCGCGAGGTTCGTCTCGAGTTCGGGGTTGTACCACGGCGAGGTAACGTAGCCACACTCATCGCCCGTCTCAGGATCGGAGATGAGCCAGAAGTCGGGTGCGTAGTCCCGGATCGGCTCGCCGGCCAGCTTCAGCCCGACCATCTTGTGGACGAACGGGTACTCGCCGTCCTCGATCAGTTCCTGCTGGCGCTCGAGTTCCTCCTTGCCGACGTAGTCGGCGTCCTTGTCGTCGGGGACCTGGTAGGCGAGGTTGACCTGGAACGGCGACGTCTCGTGGTCCATGTCCTGGCCCCACGAGAGGATGCCGGCGGCGATACGTCGGTGGTGTGCTGGGGCGACCTGCATCCCGCCGTGGTCGACGACGGCCTCGTAGACGGGATCCCAGACGGCCTCGGCGTGTTTCGTCGCGTCGCGGACGTAGATCTCGAACCCCTTCTCGCCGGAGAAGCCGGTCTGGCTCACCAGCACCGAGACGTCGTTGATTTCGGCCTCCATCAGCCCGTAGTAGGGAATCTCCTTGACCTCCTCGCCGACGACATCGACCATCACGTCGACCGACTTCGGTCCCTGGACCTGCATCGGCGCGACGTCGATCTCGTCGATCTCGACGTCGAAGTTCTTCCCGACGTTGACCCCCTGGAGCCACTGCATCAGCGTCGAATCCGAGAGCGAGAACCAGAACTCGTCCTCGGCCGGGCGCAACAGGACGGGATCGTTCAGGATGCCGCCGTCCTCGTTACAGAGGATGACGTACTTCCCGTGCATCGGCTCGATCTCGGTCGCGTCCCGCGTGATGACGTAGTTTGTGAGCGCCTCCGCATCGGGTCCCTTGACACGAATCTGGCGTTCGACCGCGACGTCCCAGAGGGTTACGTGGTTGACGAGCGCGTCGTACTCTTCCATCATCCCTCCTTCTTCGGGTTTCAGCATCCCGCGCGGGTGGTAGATCCGGTTGTAGACCGTTGCTCGCCAGGCGCCGTTCTCGACGAAGGACTTGTGGAAGAACGGCGACTTCCGGACGCGCGTCGAGACGAGCATCTCGATCCCCGGGTCGCCGGACTGGCGGAGGTTCCGGGGGAGGGTTCGATCGGACTGGTCGACTGTCGGGTAGTTCGGGTGGTTCTCGGTCCGTCCTGCTTCCTTGTCAGACATTACCATGTACGTGTCTTCGGGAGCACATAAATGTAGGAGTTGAGGCCAGAGACGACCGCTGCAGAAACTCTACATTACAGTGTTCCGGACTGTTGTGGTTAGCCCTCGAGGAACCGTCCCATCCTGACCGAGACTCCGACCGACGCCGGATCAGCCTCCAGCGCCGGACTCAAGCGACCTATCGGTGCGGAGCCGCGTCTTTTTGTCGCTTCGGCGAGACCAGTACGCCATGGTTCCGTTCACGGGTGGCGTTCCGCACTGTAACCGATGCGGGTGCGAACTCGAGGGGGACGAGGAAGGCTGTCCTCGATGTGGGTTCAACCCCCGGCAGATGGGATTGCGCGTCTCGATGGGGTTCCTTATGATCGTCGTCTGTTCGATGACGGCGATCGTGCTCTCGATCCCCGTCTGGACCGGGCTTGCACCGCTTCTCACCGGGCTCGCGGCCGTCTCGTTCGGACTCGCCGTGGTAACGTTTCTCGTCTCGTTTCTCGCTACTCCGTCCCGGTTCGGATTCCTGTTCACTCGATTCTGACAGCTACGCCGGCAGTCACGAGAGCTGTAGGTCGAAAGGACTATCAGCCGGTGTGATCCTTTGACAATCACACCGATAGTTACCAAAGCTATATACCTGACAGCGGGGAATCGGTATAATGGGATTGGTAGTACATGTCACTCGAGACGTGTTCGCACGGTAGCGCCCTGACGACGGCTCGAGCGATCGGAGTCGGCAGGTCGGATCGAGCGGTTCGATCGGAGTGTCACGAACTACCGCATCGAACTGGCTCGGCGTACGGCTTCGGGCAGCACAACTACGGCGGCACGAACATTGAGGGAAACTATGGCAGACGAAGATAAGCGCGGAATACAGGAAAATCTCTTCCACGCGGAGACGGATCGAGAACCGGGCGACAGGAACTGGCAGGGGTTCGGATTCGACATCAACCCGCCGGTCTTCCTCATCGCGGGTGGGTTGATCGTCCTCTTTATCGTCCTCTCGCTCGTGTTCCCGGACCAGGCGGGGACCGTGTACCAGGACACCCGAGTCGCGGTTTCGGACTACTTCGACTGGCTGTTCATTCTGGCGGCGAACTCGTTCATCATCTTCATGGTGTACCTCGCCATCAGCAAGTACGGCTCGATTCGTCTGGGCGGGGTCGACGGCGAAAAGGAGTTCAGCGATATCTCCTGGGTCGCCATGCTGTTCAGCGCGGGGATGGGGATCGGCCTCATGTTCTTCGGCGTTGCCGAACCGGTGTTTCACCTCTTCGACCCACATCTCGGCGCGGAGGCGGGGACCGAGGGTGCCGGCGAAGTAGCACTTGCGGTGTCGCTGTTCCACTGGGGTATTCACCCGTGGGCGATCTACGCGCTGGTCGCGCTCGGACTCGCCTTCTTCTCGTTCAATCGCGGACTTCCGCTGACCTTTCGATCGGTGTTCTACCCCGTGCTCGGCGACCGAATCTACGGCTGGCCCGGACACGTCATCGACGTCTTCACGATCTTCGCGACGCTGTTCGGTCTCGTTACCTCGCTGGGGCTGGGGGCGTTGCAGATCAACGCCGGGCTGACGTTCGTCGGTGACGAGGTCGGGGCGTTTCCGGCCGTCCCCGACTCGGTCTGGGTCGCCGTCGCCATCATTGGGTTCGTCACCGTGCTGGCAATGATCTCGGTCTACCTCGGTCTCGACAAGGGGATCCGACGGCTCAGCAATCTGAACCTCACGCTGATGATGCTCCTGCTCGGATCGGTGTTCGTCCTCGGACCGACACTGTTCATTCTCGGCGCGCTCCCGCAGGCGATCGGGGGCTACCTCGGGAACTTCTTCGAACTCTCGTTCTTCGGGAACACCTTCGACAACCACTACTTCCAGGGCTCCGAGTTCTACGGGCCGGGCGGCGAGGGCGAAGGTAACTTCCTCGTCGACTGGACGGTGTTCTACTGGGCCTGGTGGATCTCCTGGTCGCCGTTCGTCGGAATGTTCATCGCACGGATCTCGAAGGGACGCTCGATCCGGGAGTTCGTCGGTGGCGTGCTCCTGATCCCCGTCATCTTCTCGTTTGCCTGGTTCTCGGCGATGGGCGGAACCGCCCTGAACTTCGAACTGAGCGGGGCGACCGAGGGCGCGATCAGCGGCCCGATCTTCGAGGTCGGCGAGGAGCTCGCGATGTTCGCAATGTTCGACCTGATGCCGGGCACCCTGATCCTGTCGGTGCTCGCGATCGTCCTCGTTACTACGTTCTTCGTGACCTCCTCGGACTCGGGGTCGCTCGTTCTCGAGCATCTGAGCACCGGCGGAAAACACGAAACGCCCCCGACCGGCCGGGTGTTCTGGGCTGCCTCGGAGGGATTAGTCGCCTCGACGCTGCTGATCGCTGGCGGCGACGCCGCGGTCGAGGCGTTGCAGGCGGCTGCCATCGCCAGCGGGCTTCCGTTCACGCTCATCCTGCTGTTCATGATGTACGCCGTTTTGATCGGTCTCAGACGGGAGTACAAGACCCTCAAGTCCGACGAGTTCGCCGAGCTGATAGACGACCTTGAGGAGGACGACGAGATCGTCGTCACGAGTCAGACCGGGGATCTCGTTACGCACGTCAAAACCAGGGACGGAACTGTCGTCGACGTCGGCGACGACTGAGACGGACTGTTATAACTGTTCGCCGATGCGACCGCAGGGGTTCGCGGTCGTACCGGCGACGATGTTTGGGAGATCGTACGGCCCCGATGTCGCTCTACGAGCGGACGACGGTGACCGGCTGCGAACAGAGCCGAACGACCTTCTCGACGTTGGAGCCGAGATACCTTTCGAGGGTCCCTCGGCCGCGTTCCGCCATGATGACGGTGTCGATCTCCGCCGTCTCGACGTAGTCGAGGATCTGTCGTCCAACCTTCCCGGATTTCACTACGCCGACGCCGTCGAGCCCCCGCTCCTCGGCCCGGTCGACGACCTCGCCGACGATCCCCTCCCCGTACTGGCGGTACTCCTCGAGCCCCTCCTCGCTTGCGCCGATGCTCAGAATGTACGACGCCTTGGTCTCGACGACGTAGATCACGTGGACCTCGGCACCGAACGTCTCCGCGAGATCCAGTCCGTGGTCGATCGCCGCCGCCGCTTTCTGGCTTCCGTCCGTCGCGATCAGTATCCTGTCGAACATCCTCCTCAGACCGCCTCTTCGAAGGACGCGCGCAAATAGTTTGGGTCGAGAACTGCGCTCGGAGACACTGCCGACTGATGGACGGACTACTCGAGATTGATCTCGCGAAGGTAGATCGAGAACGCCACGAACGTCAGCAGCGTTCCGGCGATGAAGTGTCGACCCGCCAGCAACAACAGCAGACTCGCGACTGCAAGCACTACCGCGAGGATCGTTGCGGCGATCGCGACGAATCTGGACATACCGAGGCCACTGTCCGGACACGACTTATGCGTGTCGTCAGTCCGAGACGTCCCGCCACTCCGCGACGAGACCGATTCCGCCCAGAACCGCGCCAGCGGAGCCGATGAGAATCTCGAAGAGTTCGCCGCCGAGGAGCCCGCTACCCAACAGGAGGAGGCCGCCGCCGAGCAGGAACAGTCGAAGGTAGGTCCGCGGGGTCCAACGCATGCGTTGGGAGCCGTTTCGGTCGGAAGCGGCTCAAAGCTGACGGTTCGAGGACGAGAGGTCGCGAGACGCGTCGGCATCGGTCGGCGCCTGCACGACTCCGTCCACGGCGCACGAAACGGCTCGTTCGGGGGACGACTCGAGTGGCCCTGACGGATTTAGCTGTAATTCACGAAAGACCGGAGGTCTTTCGAACGACGACAAAAGCGTGCATCGTCGGCTGTGGCCGAGTGTCGATTCGGTAGGAGTTGGACACTCCGAACCGCCTGTAAAGGGCGGAGTCTGGAACCGTCCGCAGAACCTTCGGTTCTGCCGGGCCGTACGAGAGCTTCGCTCTCGTGGACGCTGTGGAG
Organism: Natronococcus sp. A-GB1; assembly: GCF_029688845.1. Taxonomy (GTDB): domain Archaea; phylum Halobacteriota; class Halobacteria; order Halobacteriales; family Natrialbaceae; genus Natronococcus. Next base: position 105,878 of record NZ_JARUKW010000007.1, read on the forward strand.
CCTGTTCCTGCAAGTGTCGACACAGAAACAGGAGGCCCCGTCCTCAACAAGCGAGGGCCGGGTAGGCTCGGGCGCGGTAGGACGGAGTAGTTCACGCCATCCACTGTGCGCCCGCGACAACCGTTACCGGCGCGTCGGCCATTCGGATGACCTTCTCGGAGGTGCTTCCGAGGTGTCTGTCGATTGCCCCGTGGCCCTGTTTCCCCATCAGGATGAGGTCGACGTCGTTCTCGTCGGCGTACTCGACGATCTCCTCGGCTGGCCGACCGGTTCTGATCACGCCCTCGCCGCTAAGACCGCGTTCGGAGACGCGCTCGATCACCTCGCCGACGACCTCCTCGCCGTACTTTCGGTAGGATCGAAGCTCGTCGTCGGAGATACCGACCGTCAGGATGTAGCTCGCCTTCGTCTCGACCACGTACAGCACGTGTACTTTCGCACCCACTCGCTCCGCGATATCGAGTCCGTGTTCGACACACCCTTCGGCCTCGTCGCTGCCGTCCGTCGCGATCAGAACGTTGTCGTACATGTGTATTCGTCCTCGTACTCGTCTGAAACATCGAGGGTCACTCACATAGTACTTGCTTCTGTTACCACACAACACGACCTCGGCGAGAGTTCGGCAGGATCGATGTACCGACCGAGGGGCAGGGAAGACATCAAATAGCTCGTTCCCGTTACAGCTAGAGGATGGGGGCCGATACCCCGGACCCGTCGGAGCCCGCACTCGAGCGGTTGTTCTACCGCTCCGAGAGGGTACGGTTCGTCCACTGGGAGGAGTTCTCGGGCGCGAACGCGGCGGTGTGGCTGACCGAGTTCGTCGCAATCCTCTCGTTTGTCACCGGGCTATCGAACCTCAGCCAGCCGGACCCGGCCTTCGACGGGCCGCTGGCGGGGGCGCTCCCCGCCGAGCCCGTCTTCCTGCAGTTCACCGGTGTCTTGCTCGCGTTCGTCCTCATGCTCCTCGTTTTCGGCCTCCGGCGTCGGAAACGGATCGCGTGGTACCTCACGCTTGCTGTCCTTCCGCTGGCTTCGGTGTTGCCCCTGACGACGCTTCGGCCAATGGACGTTCCACTCCTGCTTGCGATTCTTGCGACGCTCCCGCTCTTGCTCGTCAATCGGTCGGCGTTTGACCGGCGACTCGAACTCTCCTCGCTGCAGATCGCCGCGCTATCTTCGATTATCGGCGTCGGCCTGTACGGAACGGTCGGCTCGTACGCGCTCCGGGACCAGTTCGGTGGTCTCGAGACCTGGAGCGACTCGGTCTACTACGTCATCGTCACGGTCGCGACCGTCGGCTACGGCGATATCACGCCGCTGACGACCGAGGCGAAGTGGTTCTCGCTCTCGGTCATCGTCTTCGGAACCGGCGCGTTCACCGTGGCGATCGGGGCACTGGTCGTCCCGGCCATCGAGAAGCGAATAGCCACCGCGTTCGGAACCATGACCCCTACGGAACTCACACTGCTCGAGGATCACGTGCTGGTTCTCGGCCACGACGACATCACGGAACCGCTGCTCGACGAACTCGGCACCGAGGTCGACGTCGTGGTCGTCGCGTCCGACAGCGACGACACTGGCGAGTTCGACGACCGGAACGTTACCGTCGTCACCGGCGACCCGACCCTCGCCGAAACGCTCGACGAGGCCAGGATCGACGAGGCCGCGGGCGTGGTCGTCGCGACCCGGGACGACGCCACGGACGTCCTGACGGTCCTCGCGGCGCGGGAGGCGAACCGGGCGGTCCGCATCGTCGCCGCCGCGAACGACCGAGAGCACGTCGACAAACTCGAGGCGGTCGGTGCTGACGAGGTTATCAGCCCGACGGAGATCGGCGGTCGGTTCCTCGGCCGCTCCGTCCTCGATCGAACGTCGGCCGACTCGCTGTTCGGCGACGCCGACGACGACACGGAGTGAGGACGTTGCGGGTTGTCGACCAGGATTCCGTCGAGATCTGTGGGGGAAGGACTAACGGACATTGCGTGTAAGTTGTTGACATGGGTCTTCAGGGGGTCGGACCGGTCGAACGGGTGCTCCGCACGCTACTGGGGCCGCTCTGTCTCCTTTCGGGGGCCGTCGTTACGGCGGGTTTTTTCTTCCCCGATCCCGTCGTGGAAGCGGTCTCCGGGCCGACGTGGCTCCTCCTTTCGCTCGTGTTCTTTGGTTCCGGGTTGGCCTATCTCGCCGTGTTGCCGGCCGAATCCGACGAGGATGCCGGCGCGTTCGATCCGGAGTCCCTGCTCCGAGTGCGGCGGCTCGGAGTGGCCGACACCCTCGAGAAGTTCCTCTCTCGACAGGATCCGATCGCGTTCGGGATCCCGGTTGTCGCGTTCGTCCTCTTCTTTTCCGGGCAGTTGCTGGTGCCCGCCGAAACGATCCGTGCCGTCGACGCCGCACAGCGGACCGTCACGATCTACGGTGGCTGGCTGTTCGCCGCCGTGATGACGATTTCGGTACTGATCTCGCTGTACCTCCTGGTGGGGCCGTGGGGAACGGTGAAACTCGGCGGCCCGGACGCTGAGCCGGCCTACACCTACCCCGTCTACTTCGCGATGTTCTTTACGGCCGGAATCGCCGCCGGGATCGTCCTTTGGGGGCCGGCCGAGGCACTGTTCCACTACGAGACGCCGCCGCCCTACTTCGGCGTCGAGCCGCAGTCGGAGGCAGCCGCCGGGGCGGCGCTGACCTACACGCTGTTTCACTGGGGAATCTCCGCCTGGAGCGCGTACGTCGCCGTCGGCGTCCCGATCGCCTACTACGTCTACCAGCAGGGGGCACCGTTGCGCGTCTCGACGATCCTGGCGCCGTTTCTCGGCGTCGAAAACCTCGATTCGATCTGGTGTCGGCTCGTCGACCTGCTCGCGGTGTTCGCGACGATCGGCGGGATCGCCACCTCGATCGCGCTCGTCGGGGACCAGTTCCTCGCAGGGATCGAGTTTCAGTGGGGTGTCGCGTCCGACACCGTCGGCTCGGTGCTGTTCGTCACCGGCCTGACGTTCGTCTTCGTCGTCTCGGCACAGAGCGGTGTCCACCGGGGAATCAGGCGGATCGCCGCCGTTACCCTCGTTCTGTTCGGGCTGTTCGCGGCGCTTTTCGTCGCCGTTGCCCCGCGAACGGCCGTTCTCGAGTACTCCTCGCAAGCAGTCGGGAACTCCGCGGTTCACGCGATCCCGATGAGCATCTATCTGGGGAACGGCCCGATCGCCAGCGCGTGGGTGGCCGACTGGACGATCTGGAACTGGGCGTGGTGGTTCTCCTGGGCCCCGTTCGCGGGTCTCTTTCTGGCTGCGCTGTCCCGTGGGCGGCGGATCCGGACAGTTGTTCTGACAGGCGTGATCGCGCCCTCGCTGGCGACGATGGCCTGGTTTCTCCTCCTGGGATCGTTCTCGCTACATCTCCAGCAAACGGGCGTTGTGGACGTCCTCGGGGCGATCGACGCTGCGGGTGGCTCCGAGGCCGTCGCCGGCTTCCCGATCCTCGAGAGCCTCGCGATCGGCCAGCTCCTCGTGTTCGGCTTCCTGGCGTTGATCGTCGTCTTCATGGCCAGCTCCGCGGACACCTCGACGCTCGCCGTCGCCGTGCTGGCGACGAAACGGGAGTTCGCCCCGACGACCGGTGCGATCGTCTTCTGGGGGATCGTGCAGGGGCTCGTCGCCGTCTCGGTCCTCGTCACCGACAGCGCCGAGGTGTTGCAGGCGACGGCCGTGCTGACCGGTGCCCCGTTCGCCCTGCTCGTTCTGGTCTCGCTCGTCGGGCTCGTCGCGGCGTTCCGTCGGCACGAACGCGGTCGGCAGTCGATCGTCGGCGCGGCGTGGGCGAAGGTCGGCGACGATACCGAGGATGGGGGTGACTGAAACGCGCGAACTCGTCAGTCCCTCGAGCGGCGGCGAAAAAACGGTGGAATCGGCAGTCGTCAGTCGTCAGTCGTCGGCCGGCGCCTCCGAGTCGGCCGGCTCGATACCGACCTCGATCTCGGCCGCGGCGGCCTTGTACTCGGGGATCTTCGCGCGTTCATCTAAGACGTCGTTGGTCAGTTTGTTCGCCGAGGCGGCCGCGAAGTGCGGCGTCGTCCACACCGACCCCTCCTTGATCGCCTCGGTGACCTGGGCTTCGACGGTGATCTCGCCCCGTCGAGACTTGAGACGGACCTGCTGGCCGTCTTCGATCCCGTACCGTTCGGCGTCGTTCGGATGGATGTCGACGAAGTTCTCTGGCGTCTGGCGGTTCAGCGTCGGCGAGCGACGGCTCATCGTCCCCGTGTTGTAGTGTTCCTCGAGCCGGGCGGTCGTCAGGATCAGCGGGTACTCCTCGTCGGGAGTCTCCTTGGGCGGCTGGTGGGTGACGCCCTCGATCTTCCCGAGACCGTTGTCGGTGTCGAAGCTGTCCTCGTAGAGGTACTGGTCGCCCTCGTCACCGAGTTCGTAACAGGGCCACTGGATCCCCTCCTCGCCGAGGCTGTCGTAGGTCATCCCGTAGTAGCTCGGGCAGACCTGCCGGAGCTCCTCGAAGACGGCCTCCTCGTCCTCGAAGCGGAACTCGTCCTCGCTGAACAGCCGGCTGCCGACCTCCATGAGGATCTCGAGGTCGTGTTTCGTGTTCTCGTGGACCTTATCGACGCCGCGCATCCGCTGGACCCGGCGGTCCGTGTTGGTGACGGTGCCGCCGCGTTCGGCCCAGGTCGTCGCCGGCAGAACGACGTCGGCGTACTCGGCCGTCTCGGTCATGAAGATGTCCTGGGCGACCATGAACTCGAGATCCTGAATGCGCTCGATGACCCGGTTGGCGTCGGGTTCGCTCACGACCGGATTCTCGCCCATCACGTACAGTCCCTTGACCGAGTTGCCGAACTCGTGGGAGAGCTCGACGTTCGTCAGTCCGGGCTCGTCGGGCACCTCGAAGCCCCACTCCTCCTCGACGGACTGGCGGGCCTCGTCGTCGTCGACCAGCTGGTAGCCCGGCAGGACGTTCGGCATCGCACCGACGTCACAGGTCCCCTGGACGTTGTTCTGGCCGCGGAGCGGGTTGACGCCCGTCCCCGGTTTGCCGAGGTTGCCCGTGATCAGCGCGAGGTTGATTTCGTTTTGCACGTTGTCGACGCCGCAGGTGTGCTGACTCATCCCCATCCCGGTGAAGATGGCTGCGTTGTTCGCCATCGCGTACTTCTCGGCGGCCATCTCGATCTCCTCGAGCGGGACGCCACACTGCTCGGCGGCCTCCTCTTTGTCGAAGTCGGCGAGGGTTTCCTTGAGGTGGTCGAACCCCTCCGTTCGTTCCTCGATGAACTCCTCGTCGATCCAGCCCGCGTCGGGATCGTCCTCGTGGTTCTCGAGGATCGTCTTGATGACGATGTTCAACAGCGGGATGTCGGTCCCCGGCTCGAGCTGGAGGTGCTGGTGGCGATCGGTGTCGTCGATCTGGAACGACTTCGTCGTCTTGTTGGCGTGGGGGTCGACTTGGATCACCGTCGCTCCCTCGAGGACGGCCTGGCGGAAGTACTGGCTGTTGGCGATCGGGTGTTGCTCGCCGGGGTTTGCTCCCTGGATCCAGAAGACGTCGGCCGACTCCTCAAGGTCGGCCATGCTGTTGGTCATCGCGCCGGCGCCCAGGCTCGTCCGCAGCGCCCACACCGTCGAGGCGTGACACATCCGCGTGCAGTTGTCGACGTTGTTGGTGCCGTACCGCCGCGCGAGCTTCTGGAGAAGATAGTTCTCCTCGTTCATCGTCTTCGAGGAGCCGAAAAAGCCCATTGCGTCGGGCTCGTGCTCCTCGCGGATGCGCTCGAGCTCGTCGACGATGCGGTCGTAGGCCTCCTCCCAGGTGGCCTCGCGGAACTCGCCGTCCTCCTTGATCAGCGGCTCGGTGAGTCGGTCCTCGTGGTCGACGACCTCCGTCGCCGCGCCGCCCTTGATGCAGATCCGTCCCTCGTTGACCGGGGCGTCGCCCCAGGGCATGAACTGTACGTCGCCGGGCTCCTCGCCCTGTTTGACCTGGATACCGCAGCCGACGCCGCAGTACGGACAGATCGTCTTGACGGGCTCGGACTCCTCAGTCGCCATCGGAACCACCTGTGTCGGAGTTGCTCATGATCTAGTGTACCGTTTCCCTCGACGAGGTATGAAAGTTTCTCCCGGACTCCCGAGGAAAACGTTCACACTGCCCGCCGGATAACCGACGAACGATGGCTCTCTCCGCGGATACGGTCACAGCGCTCGCCGACGAGTATCCCGACGAACAGCCGCTCGCGACCGTCGAGGACGAACACCGCGAGCTGTTGCCCGCGACCCTGGCCGAGGGATCGTACGGCTGGCGCGACGTCGAGTGGATCGTCCAGTGGTACTTCCGGCGCTTCCTCGGTCGGTACCCCGACGCGAAACGGCGAGCCGCCGAGGAGCGCTTCGGCGACAACGAGTACGAAGCCCTCGAGACCGCGATCCGAGGCGCCCTCGCGGCCGAGACGACGCGCGCGAAACTCGAGGCACTGACGGCACTCGAGGGGGTCGACGTCCCGATCGGAACGGCGTTCCTGCAGTTCCTCGAGCCGGAGCGGTACCTGGTGATGAGCGCCCGCGAGTGGGCGGTGCTTTTCGAGCACGGGGAGCTCGAGGAACCGTACCCCGAGTCACCGGACAGCGGGGAGTACGAGCGCTACCTCGAGCGCTGTCGGACGATCGCCGACCGCTGTAACTGCGAACTCTGGGACTGCTACCGGGCGTTGTGGCTGCTCGGCCACCGGTCAGAAAACGGGGAGTAGGCGGTCAGAAGAGGCCGTCGATGCTCCCGTCCGAGTGGAGTTCCATATTCGCGGCCGCCGGCTCCTCGGGGAGGCCGGGGAGGGTGAGCACGTCCGCGGTCAACACCACGAGGAATCCGGCCCCTGCGGAGGGATAGATCTCGTTGACCTCGAGGGTCCAGTCCTCGGGGACGCCCTTGCGGCTCGCGTCGTCGCTCAGCGAGTGGAACGTCTTCGAGATGCAGATGGGCACGTCGTCGAACCCGTGTTCGGTGAGCCGTTCGATATCCTTCTCGGCGTCGCTGTGGTACTCGACGTCATCGGCGCCGTAGATCTCGGTCGCGACGGTCTCGATCTTCTCCTCGATCGACACGTCGAGGTCGTACAGCGGCTCGAACGACGACTCCGTCTCGGCGGCGTCGACGAGGTTCTCGGCGAGGTCGACGCCGCCCTCGCCGCCGTCGCTGAACACCGTCGACTCCGCCGCCCGCACCTCGAGGTCCTCGCGGCAGTGCTCGAGGACGGCCTCGACCTCCGCGTCGGCGTCGTCGGGGAACCGATTGAGCGCGACGACGACGGGGACGCCGAACTTCCGGAGGTTCGAGACGTGTTTGTCGAGATTCTCGAGGCCGCGCTCGACGGCCTCGACGTTCTCGTCTTCCAACTCCTCGAGGTTCGGCGGCCACATCTCCTGGCCGTGGTACTTCAGGGCCCGTACCGACGCGACGAGGGTGACGGCGTCGGGCTCCATCTCGCCGAACCGACAGACGATGTTCATGAACTTCTCGGCGCCAAGATCGGAGCCGAAGCCGGCCTCGGTGACGAGGTACTCCGAGAGGTGAGCGGCGACCTCGTCGGCGATCAGCGAGTTGGTCCCGTGAGCGATGTTCGCGAAGGGGCCGCCGTGGACGAACGCGGGCGTTCCCTCGATCGTCTGGACGACGTTGGGTTTGAGGGCGTCCTTCAGCAGGATCGCTGCGGCGTCGGTTGCGCCGATATCGTCGACCGTGACCGGCTCGCCGTCGTCGGCATAGGCGACGATGATCCGGCCGATACGGGTCTTGAGGTCCTCGAGACCGTCGGCGAGACAGAGCACGGCCATCATCTCGGAAGCCGCCGTCAGGATGAAGCCGTCCTCGCGGGGGACCCCGGTGACCTCGCCGCCCAGGCCGATCACCGTCTCCCGGAGCACCCGATCGTTCATGTCGATCGCGCGCGGCCAGTTGACCCAGTTGACCGCGATGTCGAGCTCGTTGCCCTGCTTGATGTGATTGTCGAGCATCGTCGAGATCAGGTTGTGCGCCGAGGTCAGCGCGTGCAGATCGCCCGTGAAGTGGAGGTTGATGTCCTCCATCGGAAGCACCTGGGAGTAGCCGCCACCCGCGGCGCCGCCCTTGACGCCGAAGACCGGCCCCAGCGACGGCTCCCGGATCGCGATCAGCGCGTCCCGATCGATGTGATTGAACGCCTGGCCGAGCCCGACAGTCGTCACCGTCTTCCCCTCGCCCAGCGGCGTCGGCGTCATCCCCGTGACGAGGATCAGCTTCCCGTCGTCGGTTCGCTCGTCCCGGAGCCGCTCGATCGCCTCGAAGGAAACCTTCGCCTTGTAATCCCCGATCGGCTCGAGGTCGTCGTCCGCGAGCCCGAACGGTTCGACGACCTCGGTGATCGGACGTTTCTCGGCGTGCTGTGCGATCTCGTAGTCGGTCGGGATCGCCCCGTCCTGGTTCGAATCCGTCATCTAGCGTACGTTTTCCCGAATCAGTGATAAGTGTTAGCTCATCTGTAGCGTTCCGGATACGACGAGGTCCCGACGGACCCACGCTCGCCCGACCCGTCGATTCCGGCGACCGTCACGTCACCAAGGGAATGCTGGCCGAACCTGTTCGCCCATAACTCGGCGTTTTCGCGCCTACTACGGTAATTTAATATCCTGGGTATCGTTGACAGGATATCGGGAAAGCATGGCAGATAACAACACACATAGATCGGGTGGACGATGTTCGAACGGAACGGGACGGAACAGCGTCGAGCGAGGCGATCGCCGATGAGCGATGCGTTTCCCTCGAGTGCGGATACCGTCGTCATCGGCGCAGGGATCGTCGGCAACAGCCTCGCGTACCATCTCGCGGATCAGGGTCGGGAGGACATCCTGCTGCTGGACAAGGGGCCGCTGCCGGATCCCGGCGGCTCGACAGGTCATGCCTCGAACTTCCTGATGCCGGTCGAACACTCCAAGGAGATAACCCACCTCACCCGTCGGAGCATCGAGCAGTACGAGGACATGGACACCTTCACCAACAGCGGCGGGCTCGAGGTCGCTCGAACGGAAGAGCGGATGGCGGAACTCGAACGACGCGTCCAGTCCGCGGCGGCCTGGGGCGAGCCTGGGCGGCTCCTCTCGGTCGAGGAGATCGAGGAGATGGTTCCCTATCTCAACACCGACATCATCAAAGGCGGCTTCTACAGCCCGGGTGCGGGGACCTGCGATCCGCTGCGTGCCGGCGAGGTGATGCGGGCACGAGCCGACGAGTACACCGACGGCGGGCTGACGGTGTCGCCGAACACGACGGTGTTGGACCTCCACGTCGAGGACGGCGCGATCAGTGCGGTCGAGACCGATCGAGGCACCGTCAAGGCCGACGAGGTCGCCATCGCCTGCGGGCTCTGGAGTCCGAAGATCGCCGCGATGGCCGGCGTCGAGATCCCGCTGACGCCGGCGGTCCACCAGATGGTCAGCGTCGGCCCGATCTCGTTTTTCGAGGACTACGAGGGCGAGATCTCCTTCCCCGTCGTCCGGGACATGGACACCCAGATGTACGAGCGCCAGCACGGCAACGACCTCGAGGTCGGCTCCTACCAGCACCGCCCGATCCTCTGGGACGTCGACGAAATCCCCTCGATCGACGAGGCGCCGCTGTCGCCGACCCAGCCGCCGCTGACCGACGACGCGTTCGAGCAGTCGATGCACGACGCCCTCGAGATCGTCCCCGAGCTGCTCGACGATCCCGAGGCCGGCGTCCGTCACGAGATCGACGGGCTGCTGTCGGTGACGCCCGACGGCGCGCCCCTGCTGGGCCCGCTACAGGACGTCGACGGGCTGTGGTCTTGCGCCGCAGTCTGGATCAAGGAGGCGCCAGCCGTCGGCGAGGCCGTCGCCCAGTGGATGACCCGCGGCTGGTCGGACATCGATCTCCACGGCTCGGATATCAACCGATTCTACGAGTATGGCAACTCCAGACAGTTTGTCAAGAACCGCGCCCACGAGGGGTTCCAGAAGATCTACGGCATCGTCCACCCCCACGAGCAGTGGCAGAGCTCGCGTCCCCTGCGCACGAGTCCGTTCTACGACCGCCAGGACGACCTCGAGGCGCGCTTTTTCGAGGCCGCGGGCTGGGAACGGCCCCAGTGGTACGAGTCCAACGAGGACCTCCTCGAGCGCTACGCCGAGGAGCTCGAGGGGCTCGAGCGACCCAACGAGTGGGACTCGCGGTGGTGGTCTCCCATTATTCTGGCCGAACACCTCCACATGCGCGACGAGGTCGCGATGGTCGGCGACATGGGCTTCGGCATCTTCGATTTCGTCGGCGAGGACGCCTGCGAGTTCCTCGAGGGAATGGCCGTCGGCCGGATCGACGTCGACGTCGGCAAGACGGTGTACACGCCGATACTGGCCGAAAACGGCGGCTTCGTTTCGGACCTGACGATCGCCCGGCTCGGCCCCGACCACTTCCGGCTGATCACCGGCGGAGCCGCCGCGGGTTCGGATCGAGCCTGGTTCGGGAGTCACATCCCCGAGAACGCCGACGTCACGATGATCGACAACTCCGAGTCGCTGTGCACGCTCGGCGTCTGGGGGCCATCGGCCCGCGAGGTCATCCAGTCGGTCGCCGAGGAGGACGTCTCCCACGAGGCCTTTCCTCCCTATACCGCCCAGGAGGTCACTATCGGCGAGGTCGACGCCTGGGCGATGCGACTTTCCTACGTCGGCGAGCGCGGCTGGGAGCTCTACGCGCCGATGGGTCAGGGCCGGCGGCTCTGGGAGCTCGTCGAGGAGGCCGGCGAGGACCACGACGTTCGCCCGGTCGGGATGGGCGTCTACGGCACTACGGGGCGCCTGGAGAAGGGGTACCGCCTCCACGGCCACGAACTCGAACTCGAGTACGACCCCTCGGAGGCCGGCCTCTCGTTCCACGGGATCAAAGAGGCCGACTTCGTCGGGAAGGAGGCCTACGCGGAGGCCCTCGAGACCGAGGACGCGGCGACCCTGTGTACCCTCTCCGTAGCCGACCACGCGCCCGAGGGCGGCGAACCTCGGTTCATGCTCGGCGGCGAGCCGATCCTCGACGACGGCGAGGTGATCGTCGATGAGGAGGGCCGCGAGTCGTACGTCACCAGCGCTGGGACGGGGCCCACCGTCGGCAAACACCTCCTGATGGCATACCTCCCGCCGGAGTACGCCGAGGAGGGCCGAGAGCTCGCGGTCGAGTACATGGGCCAGCAGTACCCCGTCACCGTCGAGATCGCCGGCAGCGAACCGCTGTTCGACCCCGAGAACGACCGCATCCGGAGCTAATCATGAAGGTACTCGCCTGTATCAAACGCGTCCCTGACACGGGTGCCAAGATCGTTCTCACGGAGGACGAGCAGCGAATCGACACGAGCGGACTGGGCTTTACCATGAGCCCCCACGAGGAGTGTGCGATCGAGGAGGCCGTCGCGCAGGTCGAAACCCACGGCGGGTCGGCCCACGTGCTCACTCTCGGTCCACCCGAAGCGGACGAACAGCTCCGGACCGGGCTGGCCATGCAGGCCGACGAGGCGACCCTACTCGAGACCGACGAGGAGGAGTGGTCGCCGCGGGCGACCGCCGACGCACTCGCGGACGGAATCGATCGCCTCGACGACGAGGGATTCGACCTGCTGCTGTTCGGCAACGAGTCGGCCGACGCGGCCAACTACCAGGTCGCCGTCCGCGTCGCAAGCGAGCTGGGTTACCCCTGCGTCACCGGGATCAAGGACCTCGAGGTCGAGGACGGAACCGCGATCGCGAAACGCGAGATCTCCGGCGGCGAGGAGGTGTACGAGGTCGACCTCCCTGCCGTCGTGACCGTCAAGGAGGGGCTCAACGAGCCCCGGTACGCCTCGATGCGAGCCAAGATGCAGGCGCGCCGCCAGGAGATCGAGAGCGTAGAGCCCCGGGCCGAGACGAGGGCGGGCGGGCTCGAGAAGGTCCGTCTGGAGGCGCCCGAGACCGACGACTCGCCCGCGGAAATCCTGGGCGAGGGGTCGGAAGCGGTGCCCGAGATCGTCGAGATCCTCGCCGAGGAGGTGGAGGTCGTATGATCCTCGCGCTCGTCGAGCACGACAAGGGAACACCCGAGGAGCTCTCGCTCGAGGCGCTCGCAATGGCCCGCGAGCTGGCGACCGCCGAGGGCGACTCGCTCGAGGCCGTCGCCTTCGGCGACGAGGCCGACGCGCTGGGCGACGAACTCGGCGAGTACGGCGTCGAGGCGGTTCACTGCGTCGCTCACCACCACCTCGAGCGCTACGCGCCCGACGCCTGGGCCGAGAGCGTCGTCCAGCTCGCGTCCGAGCGCGAGGCGAAGACGATCACGGCACCGGGAACCGACCGCGGCCGCGAGGTGCTGGCTCGCGTCGGCACCTCCCTCGACGCGCCGATGGCGACGAACTGTCTCGCGGTCGACATCGCCGACGACGGCGCCTACGAACTGCGGCGCAACCGCTGGGGCGGCAGCCTGATCGAACACGCTCGCCTCGACGGTGAGCACAAACTGCTGACGGCGGCCGAACACGAGTTCCCGATCGAACCCGCCGCGTCGCCGACCGAACCGTCGGTCTCGACGTTCGAACCCGACGTCGATGACGACCTGTTCGCGGTACAGGTCGATCGCGTCGAGACGGGCGACGAGGAGGGGATCCCACTGGGCGAAGCCCGGGTCGTCGTCGGCGGCGGCCGGGGCGTCGGCAGCGCCGAGGACTACGACCAGCTCGAGGAGCTGGCGGAGCTGCTGGGCGGAACGGTGGGCGCCTCTCGAGCCGCGGTCAACGAGGGGTGGCGTCCACACGACGACCAGGTCGGCCAGACTGGCGCGAAGATCAGCCCGGACATCTACATCGCCTGTGGGATCAGCGGCGCGGTCCAGCACATGGTTGGCTGCAAGGGCGCGGACACACTGCTCGCGATCAACACGGATTCCGAGGCCGCGATCGTCCAGAAGGCCGACTGGGCTGTGATCGGCGACCTCCACGAGGTCGTGCCGGAACTGAACGAGGTCCTGCGCGACGCGGCCTGAGCGAGTCGACCCCTCAATCGGTCGAAGTCCGACTCCACCGTACGATCGGAGTAGGCGCTCCCGGCGCCGTCCCATCCGATCCTCGATCTGTCTGATGGCCAATTATTTCAGCTTGAGGGCTCTGTTATTACGCATGTACATTCGTAATTAAACACATACACTAACTACTTCTAACTAAAGGATTCAGTAATGACTTTCGATAGATATTCAGCAAGCCATCGACAGCATCGTTGCCAAGAAAGCTGTTCGCGTACGAAATATGTCCTTTGGCGGCCAGTAGCAGAAATGAAGCCCAGATTCGGATATACGACATTCAGACACCAGGACGATATCTACGACGAAATTCCATTCTATTTTTCTGTCCAATTCGTAGAATCATAGAATAACAAATCAATAGCCTTTTCAGAAAGTCTACTGAGAGAATAAATCGAGATGACGACACTCGAGAGGGCTCGTTCGGAACTCGGGACCGCCGAGTTCGTGCCGCCTGGCGCAACTATCAGGGAAAAAGATGCGTGAGGCAATGCTTCGGGATGCTCCCGGGATTTTTATGCTACGGTCCGTACGACCCTGCAATGACACTGCATAACAGGACTGTTCGCCGTGACGTCCGCGAGCTCGGGGCGCTTCTGGGAGACGTCCTCGAGGATCAGACCTCGCGACGGGCGTTCGAGACCGTCGAATCGTGCCGGACCACCGCGATCGACTACCGCTCGGGGGACCTCGAGTCCCGCGAGCCCCTGGCTACGGAGCTCAACAACCTCTCGCCCCATCAGCAGCGAGTCGTCGCCAGGGCCTTTACCACGTACTTCGAGCTGATCAACCTCGCCGAGGAACGCGAACGCGTCCGCTCGATCCGAACCGGTTCCCAGGAGGAGACCCTCGAGGACAGTCTGGAGACGGCCGCGGCCGAGCTCGCCGAGACCGACGTCGAGACGGTCCAGCAGGTCCTCGACGACGTGCTGATCGAACCGACGTTCACCGCCCACCCGACGGAGGCCCGGCGCAAGACGGTCAAATCGAAGCTGCGGACGATCGCCACCCACCTCGAGACCCTGGACGAACGGCTGCTGACCGACAAGGAGCGCGATCAGGTCTGGCGGGACGTCGACGCCGAGGTGACGAGCCTCTGGCAGACTCCCCAGGTCCGCAAGCGCCAGCCGGAGGTCGCCGACGAGGCCCGCAACGTCCAGTGGTACCTAGAGAACACGCTGTTCGACGTCGTCGGCGAGGTGTACGACGAACTCGACGACGCCATCGACGAGGCGGTCGGCCACAGCCTCGAGATTCCGAAGCTGTTCGAGTTTCGCTCGTGGGCCGGCAGCGACCGTGACGGCAACCCCTACGTAACCCCCGAGGTGACCGCGAACACCCTCGAGCGCCAACGGGAGGTCGTTCTCGAGCAGTACCGCACTCAGCTCAAGCGACTCTCGGGCGTGTTGAGCCAGGACGGGAGCCGGATCGACGTCGGGCCGGAGTTCGAGGCCAGCCTCGAGGACGACCGAGAGCTGCTTCCCGGTAGCGCCCGCACCGCACAGGACCGATACCCGGGCGAGCCGTACCGTCAGAAGCTCAAGCTCATGCGAGAGCGTCTCGATCGCGTCGGTGACGTCCGTCCAGGCGGCTACGACGAGGTCGACGAGCTGCTCGAGGACCTCGAGGTCGTCGCCAAGAGTCTGCGGAACAACGGCGCCGAGAGCGTCGTCGACGCCCACGTCGATCCGATCCGGCGGCGGGTCGCCACGTTCGGCTTCTCGCTCGCCAGTATGGACCTGCGGGACCACCAGCAGAAACACACCGACGCCATCGCCGCGGCACTGGAGCGCGAGGGGATCGACTACCACGGGCTCGACGAGGACGAGCGCGTCGAACTCCTGACCGACGCCGTCCTGCAGGATGACCCGGTGATCGACCTCACCGACACCGACGGGCTCTCGGAGGACTCCGAGCGGGTACTGACGCTGTTCGACGAGCTCGGCGACTGGCAGACCGAGTACGGCGTCCACGCGATCGACACCTACGCCATCTCGATGACCGAAGAGCCCAGCCACGTCCTCGAGGTCCTCTTCCTCGCCGACCAGGCCGGCGTCGTCTCCCTGCCCGAACACTGCGGGCTCGACATCGTCCCGCTGCTCGAGACCGAGTACGCGCTCTCGGGCGCCCGCCGGATCATGGGGACGCTGTTCGAGAACGAGGCGTACGTCCAGGCCCTCGAGGCTCGCGGCGACACGCAGGAGATTATGCTCGGCTACTCCGACTCGAACAAGGAGAACGGCTTCCTCGCGGCGAACTGGTCCCTGTACAAAAACCAGCGCCGACTGGGCGAGATCTGCGACGACTACGACGTGACGATGCGGCTGTTCCACGGCCGCGGGGGCTCGATCTCGCGAGGCGGCGGACCGATGAACGAGGCGCTGCTCGCGCTGCCGAACTCGACGGTGACGGGCCAGGTCAAGTTCACCGAACAGGGTGAGGCGATCGCCGAGAAGTACGGCAACCCACGGATCGCCGAGCGCAACATCGAGCAGATGTTGAACGCCCAGCTCCGGGCCCGCCTCTACGCCGAGCAACGGCCAGAGGAGGCGATCGAAGAGGAGTGGATCGAGGCGATGGAGACGATGGCCGACGCCGCCCGCCAGGAGTACCGCGACCTCTTAGAGAGCGAGGGGTTCGTCCGGTACTTCGAGCAGGCGACGCCGATCACCGTTATCGAGGATCTCGACCTCGGCTCCAGACCCGCCTCGCGATCCGGCGAGCGCACCGTCGAGGACCTGCGGGCGATCCCGTGGGTGTTCTCCTGGACGCAGTCGCGGTGTATCCTGCCGGGCTGGTACGCCCTCGCGACGGGGATCGATGCCTACCTCGAGGACGGTGGCTCCGAGGAGACCCTCCAGGAGATGTACGAGGAGTGGGCGTTCTTCCGCACGACGCTTGACAACGCCGCGCTCTCGCTGTCCCGGACCGAACTCGAGATCGCCGAGACCTACGCGGGAATGGCCGACGCCGACCTCCGCGATCGGTTCTTCCCGCGGCTGAGCGAGGAGTACGAGCGTGCGGCCGAGCTAGTGACGACGATCGGTGGGCGCGAGGAGCTTCACACCCGCGACTGGCTCGGCGAGAACCTCGAGCGACGAAACCCCTACGTCGATCCGCTGAACCTGCTGCAGGTCTACCTGCTCGATCGCACCCACCGCACCGACATCGAGGAGCGAACCCTGCGACTGACGGTGAAGGGGATCGCCGCGGGGATGAAGAACACCGGATAGGCGCTGATGAAACCCTCAACCGGTGAGAGGGTTTGCGTGTCGTGTTGCATGCAGAGGAGGTACACAGCACGGAGAGGAGTTCGGCGATTCCAGAGAGCGTAACAGTTGGATATACACAAAGAGTAATTTTCGATTAGATACAGGTAGTATACGATGACTGACGAGGATCCGATTGCTGCGGCTGAAGCCGAAGCGGATGGCGTCTCTCCTCCACCGACACCAGAGGGGTACAACGACCCCTATCAGTTCGAGTATCCCAAACTGGTCCTCGTTGTGGGTTCGACGGTACTCGGGATCCTCTCGGTCGTCGTCTACGGGTGGCTTTTGCTCCAGTTACAGGGCCAGGAGGCACTGGTTTTCGTCTTCGAAATCGAGACGGAGGAGGGGATCGGCACCGGCTTCGATCTCGTCTGGATGGCGATCCCCCTGGTAGTCGCGTTTCTGACCGTCGCCGTGGTCCACGAACTGCTCCACGGCGTGGTGTTCCAGCGCTACGGCTACGACGTGAACTACGGTGTCTACTGGCAGTTTGGGGCGGTGTACGCAGCGGTGTTTCACCAGTTCCATACCCGCGAGCACAATCTTTGGGTTGGGATCGCACCGTTGACGATTATTACGGTCGTCTGTCTGCCGTTGCTCGCGGTGCCCAACTCGTTGGTTGCCACGTCGGCATTGTTCGCCCTGGCATTGAATACCGGCGGTTCGATGGGCGACATCTACGCTTTCTGGCGGTTCTATCGGATGCCCCAGGGAACAGTCTTCTACGATGTCAACATAGATACCATGTACGTGTTCGAACCGAACTGATGTGCCAAAGACGCAGGGGTGTTTTATCCTTCATCGCGGTTCTTCTTATCTCCGCGCTTGTAGACAAGATAGCCGAGGCCAACGAACACGGTGAGGGCAAGCAAGTCGCCAGCGATGATCGACGCTACAACCTCCGTTCCGTGTTCGGCAAAGGCCTCACCCCACCTGGCATTCAGCGCGAAATTCGCTCCGCCAGCACCCATCAGGGCAATTCCAGCGATCTGATATGCATTGAGAGCATCTAGTGCCATCTGTGTATATCGCGCGTTATATCTCAATAGAGTTATTTAATTTTGCCGCCGCTGCATACGCGCTCTGTATGCAGCGTGCGATTTCTATCAATCACGCATGGTTTTCAACAGAGCCATCTGTCCACGACTCACGACCTCAGCCTCCTGCCATGTGACGAGAGTCTTACAACTCGTAGATAACAAACGGGCTATGGAAGTCACCCATGCTCAACGAGAAATGCGTACAGTATATGCCAACGGAACCATTGGGCAAGCTGTTTCGGGTGTGGTTTGGCTACTCTCTGCTAGCCTCGGGACGTTGCTATCGGTTCAGGTCGGGATTATTACACTCGTGATCGGAGGAATTTTTATCTTTCCACTCACACAACTTGTACTACGAATCAGTGGTCGCCCAACTACGGTTCATAGCGAAAACCCGCTCAGTGGGCTGGCGATGCAAGTCGCTTTCATCGTCCCAATTTTGATTCCAGTCATCGGTGCAGCGACTATTTACAACGTAAATTGGTTCTACCCAGCGTTTCTACTTGTCGTTGGAGCTCACTATCTTCCGTTCGTATTTTATACGGAATGCGGATCTACGCTGTCTTGGCCGCTGTGTTGATTGGAGGTGGTATCGCGATCGGGTAGATGCTACCAGACAGTTTCAGTATCGGTGGTTGGTTCGGTGCGGCTTCCCTCCTGTCGTTTCCGATGTTTAATTCGCGATCGACGTCTCACTGACTTCTGTCCATCAGTATCAGTACACGGCTCCTATCGGTGTCAACGGTTTTCACCGGTGCCACAGGATAATTGTCCGGCTATTCCGCCGCGGGAGATCCCATCGCCCGTCACGAATCACCGGACTCCGATACCTCGAGCGTCGGTACCGGCACGCTCTCGAGGACGCTCTCGACGACTGCGCTTTTTTCTACCCGGTTGACCGTCGCGTCGGGGGTCAACACGAGCCGGTGGGCGAGGACGGGTTCCGCAACTCGCTTGATGTCGTCGGGCGTGACGTACTCCCGACCGACCAGCGCCGCGTACGCGCGGGCGGCCTCGAACAGCCGCTGGGTGCCCCGCGGGGAGACGCCGACCTCCACGCGGCCGTCGGTGCGGGTCTCGCGGGCGACGGCCGTGACGTACTCGAGCAGGTCCGCCTCGACCCGGACCGTCTCGGGAACCTGTCGGAGCGCGTCGATCTTTTCGGGCTCGAGCACCGTCGAGACGGTCGGACTTCCCTCTTCGCGGCTCGCGCGTCGTCGCAGCAGTTCGACCTCGCCCTCGGCGTCGGGGTACCCCATCGACGTCTTGACGAGGAAGCGATCGACCTGCGCCTCGGGAAGGGGGAACGTTCCCTCCTGCTCGACGGGGTTCTGGGTCGCGATGACGAAGAACGGATCGGGCAGCGGGCGCGTCTCGCCGTCGACGGTGACCTGGCCCTCCTCCATGGCCTCGAGCAATGCGGCCTGGGTTTTCGGCGGCGCGCGGTTGATCTCGTCGGCGAGCACGATGTTGGCAAAGAGCGGGCCCTCGTTGAACTCGAAGCTTCGGTCGCGCTCGTCGAAAACGTGCGTACCCGTGACGTCGGTCGGTAACAGATCGGGCGTGAACTGAATCCGGGAGAACGAAAGTCCGAGCGCAGTAGCAACGCTGCGAGCCGTCAGCGTCTTGCCCGTCCCGGGGACATCCTCGAGGAGAACGTGGCCCCGTCCGACGACGCCGACGAGGACCTCCTCGAGGAAGTCGCGGTCACAGACGACGGCGTCGCCGATCTCCTCGAGGACTGCCGAACACTCGCGGCTGGCCTGGGTGACGTCCATGGCGTCGACCTCGGAGGCTCGCGTGAAACGTCTTTCCCCCGGCTGTCACGTCCGCAAGCCATCGGTTCCCAGACGGCGCGACGATTCGAAACGGATAAAAACGTCACCGCGGTAGATAGGGGTGAGCCGAGATAGCCTAGCCCGGCCAAGGCGGCAGATTCGAAATCTGCTGTCCTCACGGACTCGGGAGTTCAAATCTCCCTCTCGGCGCTTTTGCAGCGACCACAACCGACGAGCGACGCGTAGCGGCGCGAGTCATCTGGTCGCTGTAAACGACGTCAGAGATTTGAATTAGACCGAGGTTCTGCGCTTCGCGCAGGTTCTCGGGCGTAGTTCAAATCTCCCTCTCGGCGCTTTTGAAGCAACAACCCCGTGAGCGACGCGTAGCGGCGCGAACTACTCGTTGCTGCAAAGCGACGACGGAATTTGAACTAGAGAGTGAAGCGAGCGCCGCGAGCGAAACGACCGTGGTTCAAATCTCCCTCTCGGCGCTTTTCAGCAGCACAGAAACGACATTGGGGAGTTTGAACCAGGGAGTGACGCGAGCGGAATTTCTGTGGTTCAACTCGCGCTAACGTCCGAAACGGTGACGGTCAAACTGAGCGTGAGACTTAATATCAACAAAAATAGAAGTAAGCTGATACTTCAGCACACTAATTACATTAGCACACAAAGTACGTTATATGCCCGTGAGTATCGACGAGTTCGAATCCGGTGACCTCCCACAGGGCCCGAGCGTACCGGAAGCGGTGGTCACCTACCTGTACGGACAGCGGGACAAAGCCTTCACTCGAGCCGAAATCGCGGCAGCGATCGATGCCGATCCAAACACCGTCGGAACCGCTCTCTCGAGGCTCAAAGAACGCAACCTCGTGCGACACAAAGGCGAGTATTGGGCCCTCACAGAGGATGAGGACCGAGTTGCCGCAGCATATGATCTTCGTACTGCGAGCGCTCGTCTCGATGAGGACGATGGCGGTATCGATCCCGAAGGGTGGGATGCGGCCGCTCCCGATACACCACACCCGAACGAGGACTCCTAATCGATACGGCCCGAACGAGGTGATGTCGTTCGAAGCCGAGATCCGTTTAAACTCGGTAGTGAGAAACAGCGGCCGTGGCTGGTCGTTAGCAACCGGAAGCATCCGTTCAGCGAGGAACAGTATCTTGCAGTCGCGATCTCGGCCAAGGAGTACGATCACTCCATCGCGCTTCGGCCAGCGGTTTGGGAGACGGGTGGTGTCCCGCGAGAGTTCTTTGCCTCTCCGTGGGCGGTACACTCTCCGCGTCGTGAGGACCTCGTTGCGTGGCAAGGCCGTCTCACCGGGAGCTGCACCGAGCGTATCGTGGACGTAGTTCAGACCTATCTCCGTTAGGAGCTTTCTTTTCTCACGTTTCGAGTCGTCAGCGCCGCGAGGAAGACCGTGAAGCGGCGATCATGGATACGTAGCGGGTTGTCGCTCTTCACTAAGCAGCCCTCGACGATTCGTTCGCCGCACAGAGAGGAGTCTCCACAGGAGTCTGGGAGCGAAGTAACTGTCCGACTGCTGCTCCGAATGGTGCGCGCCGTATCGACTACGGATCTCGATTCGGAATCCACCGAGCGGTCCGCTCGAGCCCTCCACCGACCGTTCGGCTCCGTACTACTCGCCGACCTCGGTATGGGAACCCATCACTCGCAGGGGACCGCTTTATCCCTGCAGCTATGGGAGGGAGTCCCGAGCGGACCCAATGTCAGAAATGAGCAACTTCCCGACGGCGAGACGAGGTGAGCGACCACGATGAGTTCCGACGAGGAGGGCGGCCTCGGGGACGACCCGTTCCACCCACTCGGAGACGCCGCCGAGGAGGACTTCCGGGCCATGCTCGAGGAGACCGAGTACGACGCCGATCTCGGGATGGCGATGGCCGAGGACGCCATGCGGGTCACGAAGGGCGAGCTCTCGGAGGCCGCGTTCCACGAGCGGTATCACGAGGACGTCCTCGAGGAGTTCGGCGAGGACGAGCGGCCGACGAAGGAGGCCTACGAGAACGCTAAACGGGAGGCGAAGGGCACGCTCTCGGGAATGCTCGAGCGGTTCGGAGACGGCGGCGAGGACTCGCGCCGAGGGGCGATGAAGAAGATGGGTGCCGGTGCAGCCGCCGTCGGACTGGGCGCCTGGGGCACGGCTGAGAACGGGGACGGGGCGGAACCCGGCATCGTCGCGGCCCAAAACGAAGGCGAGGATGGGGAAGATGGTGACGGCGTTCAGTGGGGGATGGCGCTCGACCTCGAGACCTGCGACGGCTGTCTCTCCTGTGTGGTCGCGTGCAACCAGGAGCACAACTGGAACGAGGGGGCGAACTGGATCTACATCCTCGCCTACGATGACGGCACCGTCGAGTCGCCCGACGCCGACGACTTCGAGGGGACGCGGGATTTCAACTATCTGATCCGACCCTGCCAGCACTGTACGGACGCCCCCTGCGAGAAGGTGTGCCCGACGACGGCACGTCACACCCGCGACGAGGGCGGGCTCGTGCTCACCGACTACGACGTCTGCATCGGCTGTCGGTACTGCCAGGTCGCCTGTCCCTACGGCGTCAACTACTTCCAGTGGGGCGAACCCGACGTCGACGCCCCCTCCGAGGAGCTCGAGGAGGAGATGATGTTCGACCAGCGTGACCGCTGGGTCAGCGGCCGGGGTCCTCGCGGCGTCATGGAGAAGTGCGTCTTCGATCCGGCCCGTCAGGACGGCAACATGGGCGACGAGATGGTCGGCACGACGGCCTGCGAGGAGGCCTGTCCGCCGGGGGCGATTCAGTTTGGCGACATGAACGATCCCGACAGCGACCCCCGCCGCTACGTCGACAACGTCCCGCTCGCTCGCGCCATCGAACACGACCCGGACGACGAGGAGCTACAGGACGCCATCGCCGTCCTCGAGGGCGAGGAGGAGCCCGCCGAGGAGGACGACGAGGACGGGCTGACCGAAGAGGAGGCCGAGCGGCTCCTACGGGGCGAGTACGGCGAGCCCGACTCGACGTTCCGGCTCCTCCAGGAGTACAACACCGATCCGAACGTCCTCTACCTCGGCAACGAGCCGGGGCCGGACGCCGAGCAGGTTCCAGGCCCGGTCGCCTACGACGACGTCGGACAGCTCGACAACCGCAAGGACGTCCTCGACGAGGGAACCGTCGGCGACACGGATCTCTCGCTGTGAGGGCGGCCTTCGAGAGCTTCATGTCGCTCGAGGGGAATCCCCCGGTATGGAACTCCGCCAGCGCGTCGCGGTCGGGACGCTGTGGGTCGCCGTCGCGGCGTTGATCGCGTACATGCTGTACCCGGTGACGGCGTTCGGGATCGACGCGGTACTCCAGCTGTTCGTGCTCGTCTTCACACTCTTTCTCGCGGGCGTCTACCTGTTCAACCCCTGGGGCGTGCTCGATCGTCAGCCCTTCCACTAAAAATCGAGTCGTGCCGATGTCGGGACGAAGTACTGCCCGTCAGCCCGGAAGCCCGCGAGCCGTCCCGCGGTCGTGCCGGGAGATCGAAACAGCAGCCCGCCTCATACGGATTGCTGTACCGATGTCCCGGCGCAACCGCCGCACGGGTCGCGGGTACGCCGGGACTGACGTACAGTGAACCGTATCAGTCGTCGGCCGGTGCGAGCGGCTGGGTGTCATGACCGAGCAGCCGATCCAGCGCGTCGACCATCGCTTCGACGCTCGCCCGCGTGATGTCGGCCTCGCTACGGGCGACGGTCACGGAGTGATCGTCCCGAACCATCGTTACCTCGACGGTAACGACGGCATCGGTCCCGCCGGTGACGGCGTCGACGTGGTAGGACTCGAGTTCGGCGTCGGCCATCGAGCCAAGCGCCTCCCGGACCGCAGAGACGGCGGCGTCGACGGGTCCGGAACCGGTACCGCTGGCGACCCGTTCCTCGCCGTCGACATCGAGGCGGATGCTCGCGGTAGGAACCGCGCCACCGCTGGTCGCGGTGAGGTCCAGCAGTTCGACGACGCGCTCGCGGTCGTCACCGGTGACGTCCTCGGCGATCGCCAGCAGGTCCGCGTCCGTAACCCGGCGGCCACGATCACCGAGTTCGGTGACGCGGGTGGCGATCTCGGCGACTTCGTCGCCGCTGGCCTCGACGCCGTGTTCCTCGAGCGTCGCCGCGACGCCGGCCCGGCCCGTGTGTTTACCCAGTGCGAGCCGCCGTTCTCGCCCGACGGTTTCGGGCGCGTAGGGCTCGTACATCTTGTCGTCCTTGAGGGTGCCGTCGGTGTGGATCCCGCTCTCGTGGGTGAAGGCGTTCTCGCCGACGACGGCCTTGTTCGGCGGTAGCGGGACGCCCGTCGCCCGCGAGACGCGCTGTGCGAGGTCGTACAGCTCCTCGAGCGCGACCGTCTCGACGCCGTAGACGTGCTCGAGGGCGATCGCGACCTCCTCCAGGGCGACGTTGCCGGCGCGCTCGCCCAGTCCGTTGACCGTGCAGTGAACGAGGTCTGCACCAGCCGAGACCGCCGAGATCGCGTTCGCGACGCCCAGACCCAGATCGTCGTGGGTGTGGGCGCTGACGGGACCCAGTTCGGCCAGACGGGAGACGGCCTCGGCGGTGCGCTCGGGACCCGTGTGGCCGACGGTGTCGGCGAAGCAGGTCCGATCGGCGCCCGCATCGAGGGCCGTCCCCATCAGCTCCTCGAGGTAGTCCAGATCGGCCCGGGAGCCGTCCTCGCCAATGACCTCGACCCAGAGGTCGTGGTCGGTGGCGTACTCGACGAGATCGGCCGTCTTCGCGAGGTTGTCCTCGCGGGAGGTGCCGACCTTCCCCTCGACGTGGCGGTCGCTGGCGGGGACGACGACGTGGACGCCGTCGACGTCACAGTCGAGCGCGAGGTCGACGTCGCCGGCCATCCCGCGACAGAAGCTCGTGACCGTCGCCTCGAGGTCGAGGTCGGTCACCCGCGAGATCGCCTGTCGCTCGCCCGCGCCGGTACAGGCGCTGCCGGCCTCGACGACCGAGACGCCGGCTCGCTCGAGCCCGCGGGCGATCTCGACCTTTTCGTCGGGGGAAAGCGAGACACCCGGGGCTTGTTCGCCGTCGCGAAGCGTCGTATCGAGAAGGCGCACTGTACGGTCGGCTGCGATCGTCTGCTCCGGAGTCGTAGTCACGAAGGAAGGGTTATTTCCGCCCTGGAATTTCGCGCCCAGCCGGGTTGCCCCGACTTCCTCTATCCTCGGACTCCGGCGTTGAGAACGAATCTCGTGCCATCGTATCCCGACCTATTCGGACGGGACGACTTAACCTCGCCGGTCACGGCACCATCTGCATCCATTAACGAACTGTCACATCGGCGTCGGTGTTCGACGCGAGGGACCCCAACGACCATCGGGGAGCCCAGCGTAGCCCACGGCATGGACCCTACGCTGGAGCCGCTCGCGCGGTCGCTCCGTTCGGCACCCGTCGTCGACCGCGACGGCTACGACTACTTCGTCCACGGCGTCACCGACGGCATTCCGATCGTCGAGCCCGAGGTCCTCGAGGCCGTTGCCGCCGGCTTCCGCGAGCGGATCGACTTCGAAAACATCGACGTCCTCGTCGCGCCCGAGGCGATGGGGATCCATCACGCGACGGCGCTCTCGACGGCGACCCGGATCCCCTTCGTCGTCGTCCGCAAGCGCGCCTACGGCTTCCCGGACGAGGTCGCGATCCACCAGAAGACCGGCTACGGCGAGAGCGAACTCTTCCTGAACGGGGTCGAGGCCGGCGATCGGGTCGTCCTCGTCGACGACGTCCTCTCGACGGGCCACACGATCGAGGCCGTCTGTGCGGCCCTCGAGGACGTCGGCGCGGACCTCGTCGACGTCGCGGTCGTCCTCCGGCGCGTCGACCGCGACCGCGAAACCTTCGATAGATCGGTAACGGCTCTGTTCGATGTCCGGGTCGTCGACGGCAGACTCGAGATCGCCGAGTGATCAGGCCGATTCGAGAACCAGCTCGTCGCCGGGCTCGACGCCGTCGGCTGCCCCGGCGGGCAGCTCGAGCAGCAGGTCGGCCCGCTCACGGGCGATCCCCCGCCATGGCTGGAGCCGTTCGACGCGCTCGACGACGCCGTCGACGACCCAGATCACGTCGAGCGGAACGAACACGAACAGCATGTGGACGTCGCGAGGCCGCGCCGACCCGAACCGGAACGCGAGCGCGTATCCCTCGGGAAGCGAGCGACAGAACATGAGCCCGCGGAGCTGAGCTGGCGCGGAGTCTGCCGTCTCGACGGTCCCGGCCAGCTGGCGGGCTGCTCCTGTCTTCGGGTGGTGGCGCAGTCGCACGGCCTCGAGTGCCCACCGCGGCGGTAAAAGCTTCCCGTCGAACTCGAGCGGTGAGCGGTGAGTGGCGAGGGATTGAAACGTCGCGCTCGCCAACGGGACGGCGATGGAGAAAACGCCGCGAGGAACGTCCGTCGGCGTCGACGACCCCTACGCATTCGCCGGCGTCTGCGACCGCTGTACCGACGACGGACGGTGTCGGTACGCCTTCGAACGGCCCGACGCTGACCCGGCGTTCGCCCGCGAGCGCGCAGCCGAGGAGTACGCCTGTCCCGTCCACGACCCCGAGCGCGAGGAGACGCCGGCCGACTGTCCCCACTTTCGGTCGCGAAACCGCGATCGGGAGTGTGTCCGCTGTGGCCTCGAGGAGAAACGGCTGGCTCACGACGACGAGCGACCGCTGCTCGAGGAACACCACCTCTCGTACGCCGACGGGAGCGCGTCGGCGAGCGAGCCCGACGAACTCTCACATGAGATCACGGTCTATCTCTGTCGGTGGTGTCACGCGAAGGTCCACAGCTCGTGGGCCCGTCTCACCGACGACGTCACACCGGAGCCGGAGGCAGTCGCCGAACTCGAGGGCCGACGCGGACGCGAACTGGACGAGCTCGGGTTCGAGTCGGCGGCCGAACGATACGACGCCGACGAATAAGCGTCCCGCTGTGGGTCGTCGAACGCAGTCACACGATCGCGCGAGAACGTACGGTCGATGTGAGAACGGAACTCAGTTGTTCCCGCGCGGCAGGATGTCGCCGACCCGCCGGGGCTCGCCCTGCAGGTTCGGCTGCTCGGCGACGATCTTGAGCACCTCGTGGTCGGTCACGTCGTAGTAGGATTTTTCGGTGGCTTCCTCGATGAGTTCCCGCTCGAGGCGGAACTCGGTGCCTTCGTACACGACATCGACTCCATCGTCGTCGAACGCAAGCGTCGTCATACTCGACCGTAGGCGATCCCCCGATAAAAACCGGACGCCTGTGGTCGCGCAGACTCGGACGCTGCCGCACCCGCCGTCGAATCGCGCGAGATTTATTACCTGGTACTCACATTGATTGCGAACGTGGCGTTTCGCAGGGATCCGCTCGACGAACTCGTCGTCCCCGACGGGACCGAAGCCAAGGAGGTCGCCCTCGAGACCGACGGTGACGTCCTCGTCGGCGCCCGCTCGACCGTCGAGTTCGGCGTTCGCGGCCGGAACGTCCTCGCGGGCGAGAGCGCCGAGTTCGGCGGGGACATCGAGGCCGAGGCCGACTGTCGGCTCGACATGTGGTGTGACGTCGCCGACAACGTTCTGGTGGGTCAGGACGCCTACATCGGCGAGCGCGTCCACATCGGCGGCGAGATGAAGGTCGCCGGCGACCTCGATATCGGCGACGACGTCGAGATCGACGAGGGGTTCGAGGCCAACGGCTGGATCGTTATCCGGAACCCGATGCCGACGATCGTCTTTCTGTTCGTCTACCTCAAACAGCTCCTGTTGATCGGCGAGGAGGACGCGGCCCAGCGGCTCGTCTCCCAGCTCGTCGACGACGATGAGGACGAGGACGAAGACGCCGAGGCGGAGCCGGTTCCCGACCCACTGATCGTCCCCCGTAACGCGACGGTGAGCGACGACGCCTGGCGCGTCTCGACGCCCGCGACGATCGGTGACGACTGTCGGCTCCACGGCAACATCCGCGCCGAGTCGATCGACGTCGGCGAGGACTGCAATATCTTCGGCAGCCTGCGGGCCCGCGAGGACGTGACCGTCGGCGAGGGGACCCGCATCCACGGCGATCTGACCACTCGCAGCGGCGACGTCGTCGTCGAGCCCGGCGCGCGGATCCTGGGTGACGTCTCCTGTTCGGACCTTGAGCTGGGTCCGGGCGCCGAGGTCGACGGCTCGATCCGGGCCGACGGCGAGATCACGATGGGGACGACCGAGCGCGACCTCGAGTAATCGGGACGCGGTTGCAAGCACGGGAGGTCGCCTTCGAGACACGTTCTCGATACGTTCGAGGCTGAGAACCCGGCGTTCGTCCACCGGGAGGAGTCGGAAGTCCTCGACCGAGCGGTTTCGATCGTCTCGGATCGATTTCCAACCGATCTCTCTCCTGGCGATTTCGACCCGCATTCTTAATAGTGTCAGTTGCGTTAGCACGAGTCGAGTATGGTGCGAGAGATCAATTACCAAAGAGAGGTGAGATCGTGCGATCGATCGTGTTGACGAAAGGCGTACCGGACTTCTCGGAGGGCGCGGTCTCCTTCGACGAGGACGGCCACCTGGAACGGGGGAAGACGCCGACGGTGATGAACCCCAACGACGCGTTCGCGCTCGAGGCGGCACTCCAGACTCGAGTCCGCCACGGGGGTCACGTCAGCGGGATGAGCATGGGGCCGCCCGGCTACGCCGAGGTGCTCGAGGGGGCGATGGAGTCGGTATACACCGACGACAGCTACCTGCTCTCCGACCGGGAGCTCGCGGCCTCCGACACGTGGGCGACGGCGATCACCGTCAGCTCGGGGATCGAGAAGTACCGCGAGGAGGTCGCCGACGTCGACCTCGTCTTCGCGGGGTTCAAAACCGCTGACGGAGAGACCGGTCAGACCGGGCCCCAGACGTGCTGGGCCCTCGAGTGGCCGATCGTCACCCACGTCATCGCGCTGGATATCGACCCCGACGAACGCCGACTCCGCGCGAAGCGACTCGTCGAGGGCGACGTCGACGAGATCGAAACCGTCGAGGCGCCCCTGCCATGTATGGTCGTCACCGATCCGGAGTTCGAGCCCACCTATCGGAAGGCTGCCCACAGGCTGACCCACAAACGGCTTCGGGCGGAGACACAAGAGCGGGCCGCCGAGCACGACGAGCACCTGACGACGTGGGATCACGCCGATCTCAATCTCGATCCAGACTACATCGGGCTCGACGGCTCGCCGACGATCGTCTCCTCGGTCGACCCGATCCCGAAGGCGCCCTCCGAGCGGGAGGCGACGATGATCGACCCCGACGACGGCGCGGCGATGGAGCCCGTCCTCGAGGAACTGCAACCGTTTGCGGGAGGTGACTGACGATGGCACTCGATCCCGACGAGTACACAGCCGACGAACTGGGTGAGGAGCTCGAGACGCTCGACGACGTCGACGAACTGCAGACGGTCCTCGAGGCCGAACAGGCGGGCAAGGACCGCAAGACCGCCCGCGAGGCGATCCACCGTCGGCTCGAGGCGCTCGGCGAAGCGGGCGAGGCCGAGGGGCTCGAGGGTGACACCGAGACGGAAGGCGAGTACGAGGAGACGAAAGAAGACGTCGGCGACGAAGCGGAAGGCGAGGAGGTAGAGAAGGTCGACGAAGGAGACGAAGACGCAGGCGCGGACGACGAATCGGCAGCCGAGGGCGAGGAAGAGGACGACGGCCTCTCCCACCCGACGCGGGACAAGAAACACGTTCGGGCGCTCGACGGCGGCGAGTACGCCGATATGTGGGTGTTCTGCGAAACTCAGCAGGGAGAGCTGCTCGAGGTCTCGCGGGAGATGCTCGGCAAGGCTCGAGAGCTGATGGACCAGTTCGAGGAGGACTACGGAAGCGAGGAGCGCGTCGTCGCCTTCCTCATGGGTGACGACTGCGAGGACCTGGCCGAGAAGTGTATCGCCTACGGCGCCGACGTCGCGGTCTACCACGACGATACTCGTCTCGAGCGGTTCCTGCACAAGCCCTACACGGAGATCGCGGCCCACATGGCCCGCGGCCAGGGGACGGTCGAGAGCACCGACTGGCGCGAGTACGACGAGCCCCGCTACGTCCTGTTCCCGGCGACGAACAACGGGCGGGATCTCTCGGCGAAGGTGCAGGCCGAGCTCGACTCCGGGCTCGCCTCCGACTGTTCGGACCTCTACATCGAGGAGAACGAGGTTTCCAATCCGGTCAAGACCGGCGAGCCGGGGGTCAAGAAGACCTTCGAGAAGGTCCTGCACATGAAACGGCCCGACTTCTCGGGGTTCGAGTACTCCACGATCCTCTGTCTCGACAATCCGGGTCGGGACTTCCACCCGCAGGGGGCCTCGATCATTCCCGGGAGTTTCGACCCGATCGAACCCGATTACGATCGGGAGGGGCTCGTGATCGAGCACGACATGGAGCTCGAGGATGACTGGTTCCGCGTCGAAATCACCGAGCACGATCAGCTCGAGGCCGGGATCGACCTGGCCGGCCACGAGGTGATCGTCTGTCTGGGTCGGGGGATCGCCGACGACCCAACCAGGGGGATGGAGCTCGGGCTCGAGCTCGTCGGCGCCTTCGAGGACGCCGAACTCGGCATCACACGGGGGATCGTCACCTCGGCCTACCAGTTCGAGGGCCACGTCGAGGAGTACTCGAAGGAGGAACGCCAGATCGGCGAAACCGGCCAAGTCGTCGCTCCCGACCTCTACATCGCCGCGGGCGTCTCCGGGGCGGTCCAGCACAAGGTCGGGATGGACGAGTCCGACACGATCGTCGCGATCAACACGGATTCCGACGCGCGGATCCGGGACTTCAGCGACTACTACATCGAGGGCGACCTGTTCGAGGTCCTCCCCAGGCTCACGGCAGCGGTCGAATCCGGGGAGACGAGACTCGAGGCCGTCGCCGACGGGAGTGGGGGTGACCAGCAATGAGCGAGTACGAACACTACGAGGCCGTCGTGGTCGGCTGCGGTCCGGGCGGTGCGGCCGCCGCGGCCAGGCTCGCCGAACACGGCGTCGAGACGCTCGTCCTCGAGCGGGGCGTCGAGGCGGGCTCGAAGAACGTCTCCGGCGGGCTGATCTACGCCGAGGACTCGGCCCCCTACACGATCGACGGCCTGTTCGACGGCTTCCGCGAGGAAGCAGCCGAACGCCCCGTCACCGACTACCGGATCCACAACATCGCCGGCGACAAGGTCAAGACGTACGACCTAACCGACCTCCACGAGCACGACACCGACTGGTGTGACGCCGTGCTCCGCCGGAAGATGGACTCCTGGCTCGAGGCCCGAGTCCACGAGAAGACCAGCGAGACGGGCGGGGGCGTCCTGACGAACGTTCGGGTGAACGGCCTCCTCCGAGAAGACGGTGAGATCGTCGGCGTCACCTGCGACGAACTCGACCCGATCGAGGCCGACCTGATCGTCGCCGCCGACGGCGTCAACTCCGAGCTGGCCCGTGAGGCCGGGCTCATGGACTGGGAGGAGCCCGACGAGTGGTTCCAGGGCGTCAAGGCCGTCGTCGATATGGATCCCGAGGCGGTCAACCACCGGTTCGGGATCGACGACAACGAGGGGGTTGCCCACCTGTTCTCGGGCGATCTCTTCGAGGACGTCCGCGGCGGTGGCTTTCTCTACACCAACGAGGAGTCGCTGTCGATCGGGACCGTCTTCCACCTCGATAGCCTCGTCGCCGAGCAGGCCGAACCCCACGAGCTGCTCGACGCCCTGCTGACCCATCCCGTGATGGCCCACTGGATCGGCGACGGGTACGACGAGCGGGAGTACGCCGCGAAGCTCGTCCCCGACTCGAAGAAGGTCGCCCACCGCGAGCCCTATCGGGATCGGCTCGTCCTCGTGGGCGACGCCGCCGGCCAGATGCAGGCCCAGGGGCCGATCATCAAGGGGATGAACCACGCCGTTACGGCCGGGGCGCTGGCGGCCGACGCCTTCGCGATCACGCGGGGCAACGCCGACCCCGAGGCCGCGGGACGGCGCTACGCGAAACTGCTCGAGGACTCGGGGACGATGGCAAAGCTCCGCCCGAAGCAGTACGAACTCGCCCGGACCGTCGGCGAGCGCGAGACGGTCACGAACGTCGTCGACCGGGTCCTCGAGTCCCCGCTCGGAAGCGTCGCGCTCGGGAACCCGCTGGCCGATCGCGTCCTCGAGCGGGCGTACAACTCGCCGTTCCTGGTGTCGATGCTACCCGACACCCGGACCGGGTACACGACGGTGCCGACGGTGATCGGCGAGGCCCGCGGGAAGAGCATCCGCTGGAAGAACGACGCCGAGCCGCCGACCCTCGAGGAACGGATCGGCGACCTCACCTACGACACCGACGTCGGCAACCCCCACATCGAGCTGCGCGATGCCTCCGTCAAGGCCAGCGGAGCCGCCGTCTACGCCTGCCCCGTCAGCGCCGAGGCGTTCGGTGGGGGCTGTTACCGCACGGAGCAGGTGAAGACGAACGGCGACGAGGAAACCCTCGTCAGCCTCGACACCCAGCCCTGCGTCGAGTGTGGCACCTGCGCGATCGTCGCCGACACTGCCTGGGAGCACCCCCGCGGCGGGAAGGGCGTCGAGTACCGCCAAGGGTGATGAGTCGGTACGGACCCAGGATCGCCGCGCTCGCCCGACGGGCCGAACGCGACCGGAAACGCCTCGAGACAGAGGAGTCGGCCGCTGACCCTGAAGCCGCCCGCGAGTACCTCCGCGAGGGGGCGGGCCAGGCGATCTGGTGTTACGTCGAGGCCAGAACCGGCGGCCGGCTCGTCGCGTTCTCGGAAGCCGAGTTTGCGGCCATAGAGCGGGCGATGAACGACTGGCTCGAGTGTTACGCCCGGTGTCACGGCGTCGAACTCGAGGCCGACTTTACGGTCCGCCAGGCCGCTGAGCTGTTGCTCGAGACGCGCAACGTCGTCGATACGGCCCAGCTGCTGACGGGCGTTCCCGAGCGGCGAACCCGATCGGCGAGGGCGAGTCGGTAGTCGTCGGTGCGCCGAGGATCGACTCGCCGACGGCGGGCCGAGGGTTGACTCGAGGGGTCGGACGCGAACGTTCGCTACAGACGCTCGTCAGCCCGAACAGGTCGCCGAGATCGTCGATCGGTCGACGGTTTCGCCCGCCCAGCGCGCGTACAGGTCGTAGCGCACGCCGGACGGCGGCTCCGAACCGTGCCGCCAGGTGATCGTCGTCTCGGCCTCGGTGACCGCCGTTGCGGCTCGGATAGTTCCGTCCGTCGCTCTGACCTCGAGGAGGTCGACCGAGTCGGGATCCGTCTCGAGGACGGCGCTGATTCCGAAGTCGGTCTCCGAATCGGCCGCGAGCCGTTCGGATCGAACGGTCAGTTGACTGATCGCCTCGGTCTCGAACGGCGTCTCGTTCGGGAACGAACACTCCGTACTCGACTCGCTGGACGTTTGACCCAGGCAGCCTCCAGTTACGGCAACAGCTGCGACGCCGCTGCCGAGCACAGTGCGTCGGCTTATCGAACTATATTTTTCCATCCTTCAATAGAAACAATTTAAGCTCGCGTTCAAAAGTGTATGCCATTCCCAGTCACTTCCCCATCTGGAGACGTAGGTATCGTCCGTCGTAATCAGTGTGAGCCCGTTCATGAGTACAGTACCGTCATCGCCCGTCGTACAGCCTCTAAACAGAAGATCGTACGAGGAACCATATCCTGTCGAGGTCCAGGCGGACGGTTTGATTGTTCCACCGCCAGCATTAATCGTGGTTTCGAGACTCATTAGCCCACGGGAAACTTCGATATCGATCGGCATCCCATCAGAAGAAATCGTATCCTGAGGCTCGTACGTATACAACTCCTTACTTGAGGGGAGATCAATCCCATTATCCATCTCTTCTACTTTCGTGTTCGTCGTAGCATCGGAGAAATCCGACCGCGACATATGCCAGATCGAAAAGACGTTCTTCCCGTCCGGATCAGTATATTCTCCTTCGTACAGGGTCGCCATATGCCGCGTCGATCCCATTTATTGGCCTGTATTGTCCGAGTGAATTTCCTTAACATCTGAATCCCATGTTTCCTGGCGTGCGAAGTTTCTCTCACTCGGACTGGAGTTCGAGAGGGAGTCGACGCTGTTGTCGTCGTCAAAACTGGCTGTACCAGCCTGTTCTGGAACGGGAACGTCTGGTGGTAGCAGTCTTCGAGCCTGTCCTGGTGGGTTGTTTCGGACTACGTCACTCACGTACTGCCCAAACTCGTTGTTCGACATAGCATTGTTTGCAGACAGAGTCATCGATCCCGATACTGAACCCGTCTCTGCGCCCTCATCCGTGTCTGCATCGGCTGATACAGTTCCAATCGCTGTGCCAGTAAACCCGACTACGCTCGTCGCTTTCAGTACGCTACGTCTGGTCAGTGGGTTATCCCTTCTACCCATACCCACACATATTCTACTATTGATATTTAAAATAAAAACTCATTATATTTTTCTAGTAATTCTGATGGGAAGTACTTTGTGGAATAAGAAACCAGTTTTACTGAGAAGCTGGCAGTCGATCCATACGTCCTAGAACAGCCGTAACGGATCAAGTTGCTAGTTACAAAATCGTCAGTAGATGAGTTCGTCGTCGTTCTCGACCATGTAAAGGGTGCGGGCGGCGATGTTGACCGCGTGGTCGCCGACCCGCTCCAAGTCCCGGATCGTCAGCAGCAGCCGCGAGACGTCCTGCAGGATCCGCTCGACCTCGTCTGGTGAGTCGAGCTCCCGTTCGATCAGGTCCCGGACGACGACCCCGCTTGCCCGCTCGGCGAACTGATCGACGTTGTCGTCGCGCTCCGCGAGCTCCCGGCAGGCATCGGTGTCCTCCTCGTCGTACGCGAGCATCGCGTCCTCGATCATCTCGAGGGTCAGCTCGCCCATCGCCTGGACGTCGACGTCCGGAAACCGGTCGTGTTTGGCCTCGTGGGTGTACTCGCCGAGGTTGACCGCGAGATCCCCGATCCGCTCCAAGTCGGTGATGATTTTGAACGTCGAGGCGATAAAGCGCAGGTCGCTGGCGACGGGCTGTTGGAGCGCCAGCAGCTCGATACACTCCTGCTCGAGGTCGAGGTACAGCTCGTTGACCTCGCTGTCGCCCTCCATTACCTGCGTGGCGAGCTCCGTGTCCTTCTGCTCGAGGGCGGACAGTCCCATTCGGAGCCGCTCCATGACGACCTCGCTCATGTAGAGGACGTCACCGCGGAGCTCCGTGAGTTTCTCCTGATACGACTTTCTGGCCATACCAGACACAGTTCGTTCCGTCTTGATGTAGCTTGCGCCTGTAGCACCACCGACCCGGCCGCAAACCGAAGCGTACGGTATCAAATAGAGTGATCTCGATGCTGTGGTCTATCGAACGAGCGGCCGTTCTCGGGGATCGGGAGAACGGACTGGACGACCGAACTCGACCGAAGCGATCAACCGAACTTGCCGGTGATGTAGTCCTCGACCCGGTCGCTTTCGGGGTTTTCGAAGATCTTGTTCGTGTCGTCGAACTCGACGAGGTGGCCTCCGGTGAGGAAGACGGCGGTCTTATCGGAGATCCGGGCCGCCTGCTGCATGTTGTGGGTGACGATCGCGACGGTGTACTCCTGGGCGAGTTCCTCGACCAAGTCCTCGATCTTCGAGGTCGCGACGGGATCCAGCGCGGAGGCGGGTTCGTCCATCAGGATAACCTCCGGATCGGTCGCGATCGCGCGGGCGATACAGAGCCGCTGTTGTTGTCCGCCCGAGAGGTCGAGACCGCTCTCGTCTAGCTTGTCTTCGACCTCGTCGATAAGCGCGGCGCGCTCGAGTGCCTGGTGAACCTTCTCCTCGATATCGTCGTCTTTCCCCTGGACGCGCAGGCCGTAGGCGACGTTGTCGAAGATCGACTTGGGGAACGGGTTGGGCTTCTGGAAGACCATGCCGATCTTTCGCCGGAGGGCGACGGGGTCGACGTCGTCGTCGTAGATGTTCTTTCCGTGGAAGTGGAGTTCGCCCTCAACGCGAGCGACGTCGATCAGGTCGTTCATCCGGTTGATCGACCGCAGGAAGGTGGACTTCCCGCAGCCCGAGGGGCCGATGAGGGCCGTCACCTGCTTCTCGGGAATGTCCATGTTGATCCCCTGAAGGGCCTGCGTGTCTCCGTAGAAGACGTCGAGATCTCGAGACTCGATGATCGCGTCGTCGACACGAGGCGAGCCGAGCGGTCTGTCGGCGGCCGACATCTCGGCTCCGGAGTCGGCGCCAGCGTCGGTCGTTCGTTCGGCTGCCGTCGTCTCGGCCGCCTTCGAGCCGCTGTTTGCAGTCATGCCGGTTGTCTCGGCATTGGTGCTGAGCAAGTTACCTATTGCGAAACGCCCGCGGTCGGAGCCGACCGATGCGAGCGTCGATCGTAGCCCGGTTCGTCGGTCGCCCGTCTCGTCGCTCATCACGTCGGTGAAGGCGTGGTATCCCTAAATACCATGCTATGTCCTCTATATAGTGCTATAG
Source organism: Natronococcus sp. A-GB1 (assembly GCF_029688845.1). Classification (GTDB taxonomy): domain Archaea; phylum Halobacteriota; class Halobacteria; order Halobacteriales; family Natrialbaceae; genus Natronococcus. Next base: position 141,543 of record NZ_JARUKW010000007.1, read on the forward strand.
TTTTTACCGACTCTCTGGCGGCTGGCTCCCTCTGTCGCCCGCTCCGGGGAATATGCGGCGATCGACCGAACGGAGCGGAGTATAGAGGCAGTGCGTTACAGAGATTCGAGGAGAAAGCCCACGACTTCAGTCGTGGAAGGAAGTCAGGCTCGCCGATCGTACTTGTTTCGGATGAGGACGGCGGCCGCGTTCATCAACAGGAGAATCGTCAGGAGCACGACGATCCCCGCGGCGGCGATATGCTGGAACGCCGCGTCGGGCTGGGAGGCCCACTCGAAGATCATCATCGGCATCGCGCTGAACGCACCCGTCGGCGAGGTCAGATCCGGTGGCGTGAACATCGAGACCGCCGCGCCGACCATCAGGATCGGGGCCGTCTCACCGATCGCGCGGGACAGCGAGAGGATGATCCCCGTCATGATGCCGGGAACCGCTTCCGGGAGCACGACGTTGCGAATCGTCTGCCACTTCGTCGCCCCGGTCCCGTAGGAGGCCTGGCGCATCGAGTCCGGTACCGCACGGAGCGATTCCTGGGAGGAGACGATGACGATCGGCAGGATGAGCAGCGTCAGCGTCAACGCACCAGCGATCAGGCTCGCGCCCGTCTGGAGCGCCCGGACGAACATCGCGAGGCCGAGCAGGCCGTAGACGATCGAGGGGACGCCCGCCAGATTCGTGATGTTGGCCTCGATGAACCGCGTGAGGCGGCTGTCGGGGGCGTACTCCTCGAGATAGATCGCCGCACCCACGCCCAGGAAGAGCGTGAACACCGCCGTCAGCACGATCAGGTAGATCGAGCCGACGATGGCCGGATACATCCCGGCGGGTCCGGTGTCGAGAGCGCCGTAGTTTTCGGGGTCGAAGTGCTCGGCGACCTGCGAGGGCGGGTAGGTAAGGAACTCCCAGGTGAGCCACCCCCACGACTCGTAGATCACGTCCGCAAGCAGGGCGATCAGGGCGACGATGCCGACCATCGCCGCGGAGACGCACAGCCCGAGGAAGACCTTCCCGTAGAGACGTTTGCGCTCGATGGCCGATCCGTCGAACTCGAACTCCCCGTCGGTATCCGTGCTCATTGGTACTCCTCCCGGTAGCGCGACCGAACCCACATGCTCAGGACGTTCATCGCGAACGTCATCGCGAACAGCGTCAGCCCGACGGCGAACAGGCTCTGGTACTGGATCGAACCGACCGAAACGTCGCTGATCCCGACCTGAACCATGTACGCCGTCATCGTCTGCATCTCCTCTAGAGGATTCGTGGTGATCTGGGGCAACATCCCCATCGCGAGCGCGACGGCCATCGTCTCGCCGATTGCCCGCGAGAGTCCGAGGACGTAGGCGGCGAGGATCCCCGATAGCGACGCGGGGAGGACGACCTGCGTCGACACCTCGAGTTTCGTCGCGCCGAGCCCGTAGGCGGCGTTGCGAAGCGAGTCCGGCACCGCGCTCATCGCGTCCTCGGAGAGCGAGGAGATCATCGGGATGATCATGATCCCGACGACGATCGCGGCCGACGTCGCGTTGAACGTCCCCGTCTGCGGGAAGAAGAACTGGATGATCGGCGTGATAAACGAGAGCGCGAAGAAGCCGTAGACGATCGTCGGGATCCCGGCGAGGATCTCGAGGATCGGCTTGAGCGTGCGGCGCACGCGCTCGTCGGCGTACTCCGAGAGGTAGATCGCGGTCAGCGTGCCGACGGGGACCGCGATCAGCGCCGAGCCGACGGTGACCACGAGCGTCCCCCAGACCAGCGGGAGCACGCCGTAGCTCGTCGGCTCGATCAGCGGCGACCAGTCGGTGCCAAACAGGAACTCGGTGACGGTTACCTGCGCGGCGAGCCCCTCGCCGATCGCGTCGGCGGCGCCGCCGACCGAGCCGGCCGAGACGGCGTCGCCGAGCAGTTCGACCAGCGTCGCCTGCCGGAAGAAGCCGACGGCGCCGTTGATCAACACGAGGATGATCGCGATCGTCGTCAGCACGGTGACGAACGCACAGGAGAAGAAGGCGTACCGGGCGACCCGATCGCCGAGCGTGCCGACGTCGTTGCCGTTTCGAGAGAGGTCCATCCGTTCGGAGCTCATGCGTACCTCTCGATCGCTTCCTCGAGTTCCGCGCGCTGTTCTTCGAGAACGTCGTCGGGGATCCCGTAGAAGCCGACGTCGAGGGCCGTCTCCTGGGTGTTATCGAGGTAGAATCGCATGAACTCCCGGAACTCCTCCCGGGCGAGCTCTTGAAGGTTCACGTAGACGTACATCGGCCGCGACAGCGGCGAGTAGCTGCCGTCCTCGATCGTCTCTTCGGTCGGCTCGATCGGTCCGTCGCCGTCGTCGATGGCGATCAGGTCGACCTCGTCCTCGTTCTCGTAGTAGAAGCCGGCGCCGCCGAAGCCGACGGCGTGTTCGTTGCCCCGAACGCCTCGGACGATCATGTTCGTGTCGGCGGTGCCGGTGTAGTCCGAGCGGATGTTCCCGGACTCGCCGTTGACCGCCTCGGTGAAGTAGTCGAACGTGCCGGAGGCGGAGTCCCGGCCGTAGAAGCTGATCTCCTCGTCCGGCCACTCCTCGTCGAGATCGCTCCAGGTTTCGATCGCCGAGCCGCTCTCCCAGAGTGCGTTGAGCTCTTCGGTCGTCAACTCTTCACACCAGTCGTTGTCCGGGTGTTTCATGATCGCGATCCCGTCCATCACGACCTCGAGTTCGAGCCACTCGACGCCGTTGTCGGCACAGAGTTGCTCCTCTTCCTCGTAGATCTCGCGGCTCGCGTCGCTGAGGTGGATCTCGTCGCGACAGAGGCTCTGAAAGCCGGCGCCCGTTCCGGAGCCGCTGACCGAGACGCGAACCTGGTTGTTCTCCCACTGAAACCGCCTCGCGACCGCGGCACTGTTCGGCAACAGCGTGTCCGAGCCGTCGACGACGATCTCGCCCTCGAGACCGCTGTCCTGGCCGCGGACGAGACACCCCGCCAGGCTCGTCAGCCCCGCCCCGGCGGTACCGAGCAGTACGTGGCGACGCGAGAGCGCACCGCCAGAACCGGATCCCGGATCGTTTCCCATCAGTGCTCTCCTAGCGGATGGCGTCTAAGTACCCTGCTATGTTTTCTATATATTTCTATGTTCGACACCAGTTCACAGTATCGGGGAAGCCATCGAGACGAGCCAGGCGGCACGAACGGCCCCGGTCGACGGTTGGATCCGGCAGCTCGAGGCTCTATAGATCGGTGGCGTTTATACGTTCAGCACCTAACCCCGGGGTATGGAAACCCGCAAAGTGCAGGTGACTGGCGGCTCTACGTACACGGTTTCATTGCCGAAGAGCTGGGCGACCGAAAACGGCGTCAGCGCCGGTACCACCGTCGAGTGTTATCCGGAGGACGACTCGCTGCTGCTGACGCCGGCCAGCGACGTCGACCGCCAGGAGGGAACCCTCGACGTCTCCGACCTCGAGGGCGAGCGACTCACCCGGGCGGTGATGACGATGTACGTCAGCGGGTTCGACATCATCCGCCTCGAGGCGACCCGGATCACGACCGACCAGCGCCGCGCGATCCGCGATGCGACCCAAAGCCTCGTCGGCGTCGAGGTTCTCGAGGAGACGACCGACAGCGTCGTCATCCAGGACTTGCTCGACTCCTCCGAACTCTCGATCGTCAACGCCGTCTCGCGGATGCGCCTGATCGCGACCTCGATGCTCTCCGACGCGGTCACCGCTCTCGTCGAGAACGACGACGACATCGCACAGGACGTCATCGAGCGCGACGACGACGTCGACCGCCTCTGGCTGGTCGTCTCGCGAATCTTCCGGGCGACGCTTCGCTCGCCCCGGGCCGCCGAGGAGCTCGGCGTTCCCCGCGAGGACTGTTTCGACTTCCACTCGAGCGCCCGCCAGCTCGAGCGCGTCGCCGACCACGCCGCCAAGATTTCGAACCTCGCGCTCAAGCTCGAGGCGATCCCCGAGGAGGTCGCCGAGGCGCTGATCGCCCTGCGGACGGATGCCGCCGACGTCCTCGAGAAGGCGATGGACGCGCTGTTCGCCGAGGAGACCGAGGAGGCGAACCGGCTCGGCCACGCGGCCCGCGAGGCCGTCCTCGAAATCGACGAACACACCCGCTACATCGACGACATCCTTCGGGATCTCGAGCCGGTGCAGGCCCAGTCGCTGGGGCTGATCGTCGACTCGCTGTCCAGAAGCGCCGACTACGGCGGCAACATCGCCGAGACCGCACTGCAGAAGGCGGCGCCGCGCCCCTGAGCTCGAGTCCCGGCTCTCACACTGCGGTCGTCGATACGGACCCGTACTGTCCGAACGTGACGGGTACGGAGGGATCGATACCACAACTAGCAATCACTTTCTTCCGATCTCGCCTCCGAACGGACGTGGCACCAGGTGCCAGACCGACCATGCACGAACCCACGACCTCCGACGACGAACCGACCCGCGAGCGACCGACCGACGCTGCCCCCTCGAGACCGACGACGGAACGACTCGCGGCCGTCGTCGTCAGCGAGGAGAACCGGCGGGATCGACTGACCGTCTACCCGGCCGACAGCTCGAACGACGTGACGCGAACGGCGTGGCTGACCGCGACCGAAGACACGTTCGTCGACCTCGAGGCGTGGCGGTGAACGGTTTCGCCTCGCAACGCCGTCGCTACACGGAGCGAGTACCCGAGAGAACGGTTTTCGCGATCTACTCGAGGAGAACGGCGTTGACCTGACCGGTCTGGCCGGGTCGGGACGTCACGCGGGCCTGGCCCTCGGAGGTCTCGACGACGGCGCCCTTCGTGATGATGTTCCGTCGGACGTAGTTCGGGTTGGCGTCGTTCTCGACGACGTCCTCGATCTCCGCGGTGACGGTCTCGCCGTCCTTGTTGACGCTCGCGACGTTCGTCGCGAGGGCGCGGGTCTTCGTGTTGCTACCGCGAACGTCGACGACGCGAAAGCGGGGCTCGCCGACCTGCGTCTCGGTCGGGAGTCGACCGAGTTCGTTCTTGCGGCGCTTTCGGACGTTCTTCAGTCGGCCACCGGTTCGCTTTCGCGTAGAGCGTCCCTGGTTTTGCATACCCGGACAACGGCCCGGCGGATACTTGAATCCACGCTTTCGGATCGGCCGGCGATTTCGGCCGGCTGACGCTTACTCCTCCGGGACCAGACAGTAGGCGTGGCCCGGCTCCTCGAGGATCGTCTCCTCGTCGTCGTCCCAGTAGTTCGTGAAGACGCCCCGTTCGGCGTAGTAGATCCGACCGTCGTGGGGAACCGGCGCGCTCGTGACGTGGCCTCGGTTCTGTACCCGCCAGCGCCGTTCCCCGGTCTCCTTGTCCAACGCGTACAGGTGCGAGTCGTAGGAGCCGACGAGGATCGTCCCGGCGGTAGCGGTCACCGCGCCGATGATCGAGCCGTCGATATCGGTCGCCCACAGCTCCTCGCCGGTCTCGCAGTCGATCGCGTAGACGTGGTCGTCGTTGCTCCCGGTGTAGACGACGTCTTCCTCGGGATCGAGCGCGGGGTTGGCCATCGATCGGTTCTCGAACTCGAAGGTCCACTCCTCGGTTCCGTCCTCGAGATCGATGCAGTGGAAGCGCTCGTCCCAGGAGCCGACGTAGCCGTAGCCGTCGTGGGCCGCGATCGTCCCCTTGATCTCCGCGCCCAGGTTGAACTCGCCGTCGGCCCTCTCCTCGCCATCGGGACCGTCCTCGCCGCCGGTCTGGTACTCCCAGGCGAACTCGAGGTCGGGGAACTCCCAGCAGTAGACGACGCCGTCGTTCGAGCCCGCACAGATCCGGCCCGTCTCGAGATCGATCGTCGGCGAGGGGTGGGGCTGGCCCCAGATGCGGTCGTCGTGCCAGGTGGGCTCGCCCGTCGCCGCGTCGAACGTCCACAGCGCCCCCGAGGAGGGGCTCCCGTACTCGGCGATCACGTATAGCGTCCCGTCGTAGTAGGCAGGACTCGAGCCGATCGCCAGCGTCCCCTCGAGTTCATGCGACCGGGTACGCCAGACGATCTCGCCGGTCTCGACGTCGATCGCGTACAGGTCGCCGTCGTAGCCGCCGATGTAGGCGGTGTCGTCGACGATCGCCGGCGAGCCGTGAAAGCCCAGATCGGTCGCGCCCGTCTCGGTCAGCCAGCGGGGTTCGCCGGAGGGCTGAACGCCGTGGACGAACCCGGTGTCGCCGGCGATCACGATCGTCTCGCCGTCGGGCGTCGGCAGCGGGCTCGACTTCGCCGCGGTGTGGCCGACGTTGTTGATCGGAAACGACCAGTTGACGCTGACCGAGTCGGGGACGGTCTCGTCGGGGAAGTAGCCGAGCCGTCGCAGGCCGCGACGGAACATCCTCACGTCGTCGTCGGGGTGAGTCGCGTACGACGAGACGTCGTCGGCGACGTCCGGTTCGTCGCCGGTCGCGCCGGGCTCGTCGTCGTCGGTCGGCTCCCACAGGGCACAGCCCGCGAGCCCTGCGGTCGCGGCGACGCCCGCGGTCTGGAGGAATCGCCTGCGGTGACGCGAGCCGTTCGATTCGGAGCCGGCGACCGGAGACTGGGATCGGTGTGGCATGGCGGGAGGTTCTGTGAAAATTCGAGGGATCGATCCCACAAAAGAATCTCGGTGTCCGGTTCCGACTTCGTGAACTCGACTACTCGTCCTGCTGGGCGTCGACGACCGCCACGCCCGCCAGGTTCACGATGTCCTTGACCTCGTCGCCCCGCTGGAGGACGTGAACCGGCTCGTCCATCCCGACGAGCATCGGTCCGATCGCCTCCGCGCCGCCGAGACGCTGGAGCAGCTTGTAGCCGATGTTGCCCGCCTCGAGGTTCGGGAAGACGAGCACGTTCGCCGGCTCCTCGAGCTCGGAGAAGCCGTACGTGCCCTCGAGGATCTCCTCGACGACGGCGGTGTCGGCCTGCATCTCCCCGTCGACGGGGAAGTCGACCTCGGGGTCGTCCTGGAGCCGAGCAGCAGCTCGACGGGGTTTGCGGGTTCCCTCGTTGTTGACGCTGCCGAAGTTCGAGTACGACAGTAGGGCCGCTCGGGGCTCGACGTTGAACCTGCGCGCGAGCTTGCCGGTCTGTTTGGTGACCTCCTCGAGGACGTCGGCGTCGGGGTTCTGGTTGACCGTCGCGTCGGCGATGAAGATCACGCGGTTCTTGAAGGTGAGCATGTAGACCCCGGCGGCGTAGTCGACGTCGTCGGCGGTGCCGATCACCTGCAGCGGCGGACGCAGCGCCGACGGGTAGTGATACGAGAGCCCGGTCAGCAGGGCGTCGGCGTCGCCCTGTTCGACCATCACGCTGCCGAAGTAGTTCGAGTCGGTCTCGACGAGCTCGCCCGCCTCGGTCCGGGTGATCCCCTTTCGCTGGCGCAGTTCGTGAAGCCGGTTGGCGTACTCCTCGTAGTCGCCGACCGATGGGTCAGCAACCTGGGGCTCGAAGTCCAACCCGAGGTTCGCGGCCGTCTGGCGGATCTCGCTCTCGTCGCCGATGAGAATCGGCATCGCGATCCCCTGTTCCTGGATCTGGTAGGCTGCCCGGATCATCTTCTCGTTTTCTCCCTCGGCCAGGGCGACGCGCTTGGGGTCGCTTTTCGCCTTGTTCAGCACGACCCGCATCATCTCGCGGGACTTGCCCAGTCGGGCCTCGAGCTGTTCCTCGTACTCCTCGAGGTCGATCTCGGTGCGGGCGGCGCCGCTTTCCATCGCGGCCTCGGCGACGGCGGGGGCGACGCGGAACAGCACCCGCGGATCGACGGGTTTCGGAATGATGTACTCGGGGCCGTACTGCAGCGGCTCGTCGCCGTAGGCCTTGACGACCGCGTCCGGAACGTCCTCGCGGGCGAGGTCGGCCAGCGCTCTGGCGCAGGCGACTTTCATCTCCTCGTTGATCTCGGTCGCCCGAACGTCGAGCGCGCCCCGGAAGATGAAGGGGAAGCCGAGCACGTTGTTGACCTGATTCGGGTAGTCCGAACGGCCGGTGGCCATGATGACGTCGTCCTCGCGGGCGGCTTTCGCCTCCTCGTAGCCGATCTCGGGATCGGGGTTGGCCATCGCGAAGATAATCGGATCCGACGCCATCGCCCGTACCATCTCCTGGGAGACGATGCCGCCGGCCGAGAGTCCGACGAGGACGTCCGCCCCCTCCATCGCGTCCGCGAGACTGCCCTCGGGTAGGTCCCGGGCAAACTCCCGCTTGTACTCGTTGACGTCGCCCGCCCGAGCGCGCTCCTCGGTGATGATCCCCGAGGAGTCACACATGGTAATGTGCTCCCGTCGGACGCCCAACGAGACGTAGAACCGCGCGGAGGCGATCGCGCTCGCACCCGCCCCCGAGATGACGACCTCGAGCTCCTCGAGTTCTTTCCCCGCGATGTCGGCGGCGTTGACGAGCGCGGCGCCGGAGATGATCGCGGTGCCGTGCTGGTCGTCGTGGAAGACGGGGATATCCATCTCTTCGCCGAGCCGTTCCTCGATGGTGAAACACTCGGGTGCCTTGATGTCCTCGAGATTAATCCCGCCGAAGGTCGGCCCCATCATCTTCGTGGCCGTGATGAGCTCCTCAGGGTCGGCCTCGTCGAGTTCGATGTCGAAAACGTCGATGTCGGCGAACCGTTTGAACAGCACTCCCTTCCCCTCCATGACCGGCTTCGAGGCCTGGGCGCCGATGTCACCGAGGCCTAACACCGCCGACCCGTTCGAGACGACGCCGACGAGGTTACCCTTCGCCGTGTAGGAGTAGGCATCCGTCTCGTCGTCGGCGATTTCCATACACGGGGCGGCGACGCCGGGCGAGTACGCCAGCGAGAGATCCCGCTGTGTATTCGTCGGTTTCGTCGTCGATATTTCGATCTTTCCCGGCGGATCCGTCCGGTGATACTCCAGTGAGTCCTCGTCCAGTCCCATACCGGTGGGACTGTGGGGCACTACTAAAAACAATGTGAAAGGCACAATCGACGATCGTCGAACACCGCTCGAGCGCGGCGGGACGGCGATTCTCGGAGTCGACCGTTTTATACGCACCGCTCCAGTGGGTTGGGTATGGACGTCGCGCTTGGTGGGACGTTCGACCCCGTTCACGACGGTCACCGCCGACTGTTCGAGCGGGCGTTCGAACTCGGGGACGTAACCGTCGGACTCACGACTGACGAGCTCGCGCCGAAGACTCGCCACGTCGAGCGACACGTCAACTCCTTCGAGGAACGAAAGCGAACTCTCGAGGACGAGTTCGAACCTCTCGCCGAGGAACACGATCGCGCGTTCGAAATCCGCCCCCTCGAGGAGTCGACGGGGATCGCGACCGAACCGCAGTTCGACTACCTCGTCGTCTCGCCCGAGACGATCGAAGGCGGAAAACGGATCAACGAACTCCGCCACGAGCGCGGCCACGACCCCCTCGAGATCGTCGTCGTTCCCCACGCCCTGGCCGACGACGGCGATATCATCTCGAGCACCCGCATCGTCGAGGGCGAGATCGACGAGCACGGTACCGTTCTCGAGGGCGGCGCGGAAACGGAGCAGCACTGACGACCGGTGTCGATTCGTTCGCCGCAGCTATCACGCTCAGTTCAGTAGTCTGATCGTTCGGCTCGGTTTCGGCCGCGTATCGTACACTTACGAGCGAGAGAAACGATGAAACGGTCCGCACCGAGAGCGATGGCCGGTCTTACCACCGGGGCGGCTCGAGTCCGGCCTCCTCGAGGAGGTCCTTCCAGCGCGACTGGATCGAGAGCCGGGAGACGTCCGCGGCCTCGGCGACGTCGCTCTGGGTTCGGCCGTCGCTGGCGACCAGCGATCCCGCGTAGAGACTCGCCGCCAGCGTCGCTCGCTTCGAGCGATCGGCCTCGGGAACGTCGAGCAGGAACAGCTCCGCCGCACACGATCGGGCTTCGCTCGAGAGCTCCAGTCGGTCGGCGGCCTGCTCGAGGTCCTCGAGCCAAGGTTCGTACTCGATGCGATCCCGGGCGCTATGCATACCCCACCGTACCCGTTCGCCGGAAATAAACCTGCGGCCCACGGCGGGGTCACGACTCGAAACGGTAATCCCGGCCCACCGGTTCGGTTCGCAGTTCCAATAGCCGGCTAGGCGTGACAACATTCAGCTACGAACGACTCAACGAAACGGCCGTTCTCCGCGGATTTCACTAGGACGCGACTACTAAAGCCCCACTCCGCTGAATCCTGGATCGACGTCCGCCGCTCCGACCGGGCCGGCCGTCCGCACTCCCATGAAAGAACCAACATGCAAGCTGGTGTGTACCGGCTGCGGCCTCGAGATGCCGTACCGGGATCGGTCTCTAGCCGAGCAGGCGGCCGAACTCCACCAGCTTCGCGACGCAGAACACGTCACCTTCATCGTTCCGCCGGACTGGTCGCCCGAGGAGCCGGTCAAACACGAGTGAGCCGGATCGACAGCTTCTTACTCGGTTCGAAAAAACCAGGGAACGAGCGCGGGTAGCCAAGCCAGGCCAACGGCGCAGCGCTTAGGACGCTGTCCCGTAGGGGTCCGCCGGTTCGAATCCGGTCCCGCGCATTGCTGTCGCGAGCAAACTCGCGAGCGACAGCAATCGTACGGCCGGTTCGAATCAGGGAGTGGCGCGAACGAAGTGAGCAGAACGACCGTGGTTCGAATCCGGTCCCGCGCATTGAGGTCCTATGACTGACCGTGACACGTTGCAACTCAGCGACGAAAGGAAGCGATTGCTTGAACAGGCAGAAGAGATCGTATCGGCTGACTCGTCCGATAATCCATCAATGAGGAAAGGTATTGACGCCGCGCTGACACACCTCATTAAGTCGCAAGAAAACCTAGAGGATGTCCGTGATCGCTATCCACTCGTAGACGTTAAGGACTGCTGCAATACCTCCGTTCTTTGACTTCGCCATCGGACAAGTATCGATTCAAAGTGGCGGTAGCTGCTACTTCAGTCGTCAATTCCGGATCGGTGGCCAATTCTACTGCGCTCATCTGTAGAACTCGATACTTGCGCCAATAGCCGATTCTGTTTGGAACAAGTAGTATCTCTCGCTCACGAAATCACAGGTCAAACTCGTCGGGTATTCGCATCTACAGATGAGCACAGCGGCTTACACACCATGTACTTGAGAGAGCGTGGTTACAGAAGATCTTGGCAACAATTGATTCTACAAACCGGGTGTCTCTCCTGCCGACGAGGTAAACTAACGGCTCCCATCCCAACGAGCTACAGCTATACTTTCACTACGCTTCGCGTAACTATACAAACCTCCAATAAGAACTGTCAGAGAACAGAATGCCGAATTTCCCGGACTCTCATCAAGAGGAAATCACCGAACGAATTGAGGAAAGAGCAGAGACCGTCGAAGAGCGACTTGAAGAAATCTCCCGAGGCCGAACTAATCCCTCGTTAGAAGACCTCACAATCCATTCTGCGAAGAAATACCGCCTCGGGATTGTTTTCGTCGATATCAACGACTTCAGCAACTACATGAGTAGAAATGACGACGAGGACACACTGTTCATGCTGAATGTATTTATCCCCGAGATCATGGAACTGGTCCGTGATTTCGATGGGAAACTTGAAAAGAACACAGGTGACGGCATTCTCGCGTATTTCGGTGCAGGTGAAGATGATGGAGATGCGGTCAAAACACTGTTAGAGTACATCGCTACCGTCAAATGGACGTTGAAGTACCATGTCAATCCGAAACTGGAAGACAACGACGTTGAGACGATATCGATTAGTACCGGGTCAGCGTACGACACAGTCTACATCTCACGCATCGGTGCTCACAGCGGCAACCAGCGGATGAACCGGTTAACAGCAGTTTCAACTGGTGCGAATATCGCGTCAGAGCTTGAAGCGATGGCAGGAACAGACCAGCATTACGTGAACGATGGCGTCTACGAGTATTCAGACGACGAGAACGGATGGGGACAATACGTGGAACATGTTGGTAAGCACAACGGGTATACCTGGGGAAGTCCGCTGAAAGGGAACGACACCGCTCAGTACTACAAGTTCACCGGGATTTGGCAAGAGTAACCTATGTCGTCACCGCCCACTGATTTTTCGACACAAACACTCTCTCATCTGAACGAGTACATCAAATTCGCTGACCAGAAAGCGTCTGTCCTCCTAACAGGGCAGTTAGCGTTTCTCGGACTGTTCGTTAACGTCCTTGACGGAAACTGGGCTGGGGCCGGCATTGAGTTCAAGGTCCTCGCAGCGGTGACAATCGGGGCTACCTTACTCGCAGGGGTGTTCGCAGGCTGGGTGATTTACCCGCAGACAGAGCCTTCTGGCGAGGCTTTGCTATTTTGGGAGAACATCAACGCGGAGTCTCTCAATGATTACAAGTCTGAGATCAAGAATTTGGACGAGGATGCAGTGTTGGGAGAGATAATGGAGGAGAATCGCTTGTTAGCGGAAGTCGCATCGAACAAATATTGGCGTTTGAAGATTTCTTTGGTTTCGACAGCGGGGACTGTGTTTTTCGCTACATTATCTACGGTTTCCATGTTCTGGGTTGGGTGAGTGCTCCGCCGTTGACCGCCAACGAGTATCTAGGCGCAGTGCTTAGGACACTGTCCCGTAGAGGTCTGCCGGTTCGAATCTGGTCTCGCGCAGTAAAACCGCCGTTCGAGAAGCTGCTTAGAAAACGTCGTCCGTGGTCTCCGCGTCTCTGATGGCGCCGAGCGTCGTGTATCGGAGTCCCTGCGGGTACTTCGAATCGTAGGGTATCGGGTCCTCGAGTTCGGAGAGCGAGCCCGGTTCGAACGCGATCACCTTCTTCCCGTCCGCAATCTTCGCTCCGTCCCGATAGTCCAACGGATCACGCAACAGATCGGCGTCGTCCGGCTCGAGAATTGCATCGACTCTCGCGAGATACTTCACCTCTCGAACGTCCCCCGTCACGTACATCGCGACGTACTCGAACTCGCTGCCCACCCGAACGAACCCCCAGGCTTCGTTTTCCTTCAGGAACGGCAGTCCCGACTCTCGAGTCGGAAACACCGCGACGGTCGCCGAATCGTCTCCCTCGAGTTCCTCCCGCGACACGGTCCCGGAGACGTGATTCTCGAGCGGTGCGAGTTCGCCGGTACCGTTCGCTGCGACCGATTCTTCCGCCGGAGTCTCGGTTTCGTCCGCGTCTACGATCTCGTTGGTCGACCGGTCGGACTCGAGCGGTGGTCCGTCGCTGGCGAACTGGCGCTGTTCGGACAGGACGGAAACGAGATTCTGAACGAACTCGCGCGCCTGTTCCTCGAGGCCGATCGGGAGGTCGCCGACTTCACCCCCGACGGAGTCCGTAACGGCCTCGGTAACGGCGTCCTCGTTCTCCTGAAGTCGTCGGATCGCTCGATTGGTCCGGGCTACCTGTTCGGCGATTTCGTCCGCCTGTCCGGATCGAATCGACTCTTTCGAAAGCAGTTCCAGAACGGTAGGATTCTCGGTGAGATCGTCCAGATCGAACTGGATGACCGAAACTTCCTCGCCGCCGCTTCGCTCGCGGTTTTTCGTCAGCACCTCGAACTCCTTCCCGTTCGTAAGGATTCCCCAGTCGACGTCGAGTTCCTGTCGCATGTAGCTTTTCAGCTGCTGAGCGTCGCTTTCGGTGAGAGCCGAACGAACGGGTTTCGCCTCGACGAACACGGCGGGTGACCCACCAACGAGTAACGCGTAGTCGACTCGGGTACTGCCCGATGCCATCGGAACCGTGTACTCGAGTTCAACCTCCGTCGAGAGAAAGTCCCACCCAAGGAGCTCGAGAAACGGCTGGACGAGTCGTACCTTCGTGTTCTCTTCGTCCATCTGCGGTGAGGCCTCGATGAGCTGCCGGCACCGCGTCACGTAGTCGTCGACGTCGTCCCCGTCCATGTGACCTACGTACTAACGATACTACTAATAGGGAGTGGAAACCGGAGTTGTAGTCCACCGATCGGCGATCGTTCGATACCGTGCCAAACGTTGGCAAGACGGACGTCAGACACTCCACAACGCTTATTCGCGCGGAAGCGGCTTGTATGATCAATGGCCGGCTTAGACGATGTGTTCGGTGATCTTTTTTCGGGCGTCGACGCAGTTGCACTCTTCTCTCCGAGCGGATCGTACTACGAACGGTTCACCGACCTCGAGGACGAGGACGACGACTTCGAGTTACTGGTCGTCGGCACCGAAAACGACGTCGGCGCGGACACGTTCGTCGAGCTTCCCCTCGAGTTCGACAACATCTCCGATCGGATCCGGTTCGGGCTCGAGGGAGCGCTCGATCAGGATATCATCGACGACGGCGACACGTTGGCGTGTGCGACGAGCGTCTTTAGCGACGACATCGACACCGTCTCCCGCGTTCGCGCCGACGCCGACTCACGAACGGGGATCTACGACCTGTTCGCCCGCTCGCGGGCGGATCCGGAGGTCGTCAAGTCGGTACTGGAGCTGGCGATCGAGCTCGGACAAAAGGGACAGAAGGGGAAACCGGTTGGCGCGCTGTTCGTCGTCGGCGACGCGGGAAAGGTGATGAACAAGTCTCGACCGCTGTCGTACAACCCGTTCGAGAAGTCCCACGTCCACGTCGGCGATCCGATCGTGGACGTCATGCTGAAGGAGTTCTCGCGGCTCGACGGCGCTTTCGTCATCTCCGACGCGGGGAAGATCGTCTCCGCGTATCGGTACCTCGAGCCCTCCGCGGAGGGTGTCGACATCCCGAAGGGGCTAGGCGCCCGCCACATGGCCGGCGGGGCGATCACCAGGGACACGAACGCGATCGCGATCGTGCTCTCGGAGAGCGACGGTCTCGTCCGGGCGTTCAAGGCCGGCGAGATCATCCTGGAGGTCGATCCGGAGGCGTACTAACATGGACTGGCAGACGCTCATCGACGAGCCGGCGGTAATAGCGACGGCGGTGTTGATCCTCGGAGTCGTCATCGGCTACCTGGTTGGGCGGCTCAACGAGGAGCTGCTGACGGCCTCGGGGGTTCCCGAAGCCGTCGAGGGGACCCCCTTCGAGCGGACCGCCCAGTCGCTCGGCACCTCGACGGTCGAAATCGTTGCCCGACTGAGCGCGTGGTTCATTTATGGCATCGCTGTCCTGACCGCGATCCACATCGCACAGCTGCTGGACACCGACGCGTTCTGGCTCCGGGTAACGGAGTTCATCCCGCAGGTGTTCGTCGCGGTGCTCGTGATGA
This sequence comes from Natronococcus sp. A-GB1, assembly GCF_029688845.1. Taxonomy (GTDB): domain Archaea; phylum Halobacteriota; class Halobacteria; order Halobacteriales; family Natrialbaceae; genus Natronococcus. Next base: position 156,699 of record NZ_JARUKW010000007.1, read on the forward strand.
TCGTCGGCTTCATCGTCGCGGACAAATCGGAGCTGGTCGTCAGCGAGTACCTTCGCAGCGTCAAACTGCCCGAGGTAGCGGTCATCCCGAAGGTCGTCAAGTACACCGTCCTGTACGTCGCCCTGATCATCGCGCTGGGACAAATCGGGGTCCACATCCTCGCGCTGTTGATTCTGCTTGCCGTGTACGCGGCGGGAGTCGTCGTCGTCGGCACCTACGCGTTTCAGGACTTTCTCGTCTCGAGCGCGGCCGGGATCTACCTGCTTTTGAACCAGCCATACGGGATCGGCGACCGGGTTCGCGTCGGCGACCAGACGGGGATCGTCCAGGAGGTCGATCTGTTCGTCACGAAGATCGAGGACGACTCCGAGGAGTACATCGTCCCCAACCGAAAGGTCTTCGAAGACGGGATCGTCCGGATTCGGGAGTAGTTCCGCGCTGGCTTCGGGACCCGAGAGCGCCACGTGACCGAGGGTTGCGCCGGCGGATCAGTCCTCGAGCGAGAGGCCGGCGTGCCAGCGGTCGACGCCCGCCTCCCGTTTTTTCTCGTCCATCCTCGCGAGTAGGTGGGTCGCCAACGTAGCGGTTTCGGCCGCCCGAGACTCACCCTCGGTGCTGAACTCGCCGCCCTGTCGGTCGGCGTACACCGTACAGACTGCGCCCGCACGAAGGCCGTAGACGCTCGCGAGCGTCATGATGGCGCTGGCCTCCATCTCGATGTTCTTGACGTTCGCGTCGGCGAGCTGCTCGACCAGATCGGCGGAGCCTGCCGCCTCGAACCCCTCGAAGCCGGGCCGCCCCTGGCCGGCGTAGAAGGAGTCGGCGCTCATCGTGACGCCGGTGTGGTAGTCGTAGCCGAGTCGTTCGGCGGCCGCGACGAGCGCGCTGACGACCTCGTAGTCGGCGACGGCGGGGTAGTCCTCGCGGACGTACTCGTCGCTCGTTCCCTCCTGGCGGAGTCCGCCGGTCGTAATGACGAGGTCGCCGACGTCCATCTCGGGCTGGACCGCCCCACAGGAGCCCACCCGGATGAAGGTGTCACAGCCGACGCGAGCCAACTCCTCGACCGCGATGGCCGCGGAGGGGCTCCCGATCCCCGTCGAGGTGACCGAGATCGGCGTCCCCTCGTAGCTGCCCGTCGCGGTGCGGTACTCGCGGTGGTGGGCCCGCATCTCGTGGTCGTCCCAGTAGTCGACGATGACCTCGAGCCGCTCCGGATTCCCCGGCAGGAGAACGGTGTCGGCGACATCCTCCGCGGCGACCTCGAGGTGGTACTGTACGTCGGCGTTCGGATCTTCGCTGTCTCCCGGCATCAGGCGCGTCGATTCGCACCCGCGGTGTATATAAATGCCGGGCTCCCGTAGCGCCGATATGGCAGACGGCACGCTCGCGGACACCTACGTCGCCGCGATCCAGCACGACCTGGCGGACCTGCCGGACGAAGCGACCCGCGTCGGCGTCGTCCGGAAGCCAGCGCCGTGGTTCCACGCCGCCGTCGACGAGAACGTCCCCGAACTGGGGCCGCCAGTGGACCTGCTCGAGGCGGTCCGCGGTACGGAGGAGGACCTCAAGAGACAGGGGCTCTGCGACGAGGGAGCGCACAACGCCGCCTGGGACCAGGTCGATTTCGGCGAGCGCTATCAGGAGCACCTCGAGGAGTCTCCGGAGGCGCAGGCGGACCTCGAAGAGCTCGCGGACCGACTCGGCGACGACGAGTCGCTGGCGCTGGTCTGTTACGAGAACACCGAGAAGAAGCGGTGTCACCGGACGATTCTGCGGGAGCAACTCGAGGAGTCGTAGGAGTGCTCCGCGCTCGTTCCCGAGCGCCAAGAACCACCCCGCAGATTTACCGCGATGCTTGTGGACAGGAGACGCATGGCGTTTTGGATGGAGAGACGGCCATCGTGACCGGGGGCGCGTCCGGAATCGGCAGGGAGACTGCGACACGACTCGCGCGAGAGGGCGCGAACGTCGTCGTCGCCGACGTACTAGACGTGGAGGGGCGAGCGACCGTCGAGGAGATAGAGTCGGCCGGTGGAACCGCGAGCTTCGTCGAGACCGACGTAAGCGATCCGAACGCGGTCGAGGCGATGGTGGCGGAAGCCGTCGGCGCGTACGAAAGTCTCGACGTCGCGGTCAACAACGCGGGTATCGAAGGCGAGAACGATCCGACCGCCGAGCAGACCGAGGCCAACTGGGACCGGGTCCTCGATATCAACCTCAAAGGCGTCTGGCTGTGTATGAAGTACGAACTGCAGGAGATGGCCGCCAACGGCGGTGGAAGCATCGTCAACACGTCCTCGATCGCCGGACTCTCGGCCGCCGGAGCGGCGCCGTACGCCGCGAGCAAACACGGGATCGTCGGACTGACACGCGTGGCTGCGACCGAGTACGCGGAAGCCGACGTCCGCGTCAACGCAGTCTGTCCCGGCGTCATCGAGACGCCGATGGTCGAACAAGCGGCCGAGGAGATCGAGCAGTTCGTCGGCATGCAGCCGCTCGGTCGGATGGGCCAGCCCGAAGAGGTTGCCAGCGCCGTCGTCTGGCTCAGTTCCGACGAGGCCTCGTTCGTCACCGGAACCGCATACCCTATCGACGGCGGCTTCACGGCGCGGTAAACGGTCGGCCCGGTGCTACTCGAGTGTTTCTTGCGTGATCGTGTTCGGCAGCAACTCCTCGAGCGTGTACTCGGTGACCTCGTTATCTCCCTCGTCACAGAGCACGACCAGGTCGCCGTCGCAGAACTCAGAGAGCGTCTGGCGGCACATCCCGCAGGGAGTGACGCCGTCCCGTCGGTCAGAGCTGACCGCGAGCCGAGAAAAGTCGCGGTGGCCGTTCTTGACGGCCTCGGCGATCGCGACCTCCTCGGCGTGGAGGCTGTTGCTGAAGTTGGCGTTCTCGAGGTTGCAGCCGACGAACACCTCGCCGCTGGCGGTCTCGAGAGCCGCGCCGACGCGGTACTCGGAGTACGGGACGTGAGCCCGGTCCTGGATCTCTCGGGCGGCAGTGATCAACTCGTCCATGATCGCGATAGTTCGACCGAACGCAAGAAGCCACCGACCCGAAGCCGATCAGTCCTCGTCGGCGTCGTAGGACTCGCCGGCGGCCTCGGGGAGCCGGGTCTTGCCGACGAAGACGAGGACGACGATCACCGTCACGTACGGCACCGTCCGGATGAGCTCCGTCGGGACGGCATAACCCAGGTTCTGGAGCTGGATCTGGACCGACTCGAGGCCGGCGAAGAGGAACGAGCCGAGCAGCGCGCCGATCGGGTGGTAGTTCGCGAAGAGGTAGGTCGCGATGGCGATAAAGCCCCGGCCGCCGATGGCCGTCTCGCCGCTGCCGGCGAACGTGCCGAGCTGGCCGAGCGCGAAGCCGGCGCCGCCGAGGCCGGCGAACACGCCCGAGAGCAGGACTGCGGCGTACCGGACCCGGCGAACGTCGACGCCCGCCGTGTCCAGCGCCTTCGGGTTCTCGCCGCTGGCGACGACCCAGCGGCCGAACGCCGTCCGGTTGAGCAGGTACCAGCCGACGACGGCGGCTCCGAGCATGATATACACCTGCGGTGGCGTGTCGAACAGCAGGTAACCGACCACCGGTAGCTCGGAGAGGACCGGGATCGTGACGTTCTCGAAGCGACCGACCCCCGCCGTGTTTGGGCTCTGGAAGACGATCCGCGAGGCAAAGGGCGCCAGCCCCAGCGCGATCAGCCAGACCGCGAGACCCGCGATGATCTGGTCGGCCTTGAACTCGATACAGACGATCGCGAACAGCAGGGCAAAGAGCGTACTCACGAGGACGCCGACGGCGAAGCCCCACCAGTGGTGGGAGAGCGCGAGCGTCGACTCGCCGGCGCCCAGCCAGAACGTGACGAGGATCGCCGAGAACGCCGAGACGATGAGCAGCCCCTCGATACCGATGTTGATGACGCCGCTCTTCTCGGCGAAGATGCCGCCGATAGCCGCCAGCGCGATCGGGACGGCGAGGCGAAGCATCGCCGTATGTGTGCTCGGGCTGGCCGCGATCGAGAGCAGCGCGCCGGCCCACGAGTCGGGGAACGCGAGGCCGGCGGCGATCCACACCGCCGTGATCGCGCCGAGACCGACCAGCAGCGTTCGGCGGCCGGGCCGGGACGGAAGCTCAATCATCGGCCTCACCTCCGGTCGAGCGAGCCGGGACGGAATCCTCGAGATCGACGTAGCGTCGGCCGATCATGCGGAAGAACTCGGGCATCGCGACGAAGAGGATGATCGTCCCCGAGAGGACGCCGACGAGCTCCGGCGGGACGTCGGTCGCGGTGTTGATCGAGTTCGAGCCGCTGTCGAGCACGCCGAACAGGAACGCCGCGAAGCCGACCCCGAGCGGGTTGTTCCCCGCGAGGATCGAGACGGCGATGCCGTCGAAGCCCAGGTCGGGGACGTTCTCGAGCCAGCGGCCGTGTTCCATCAGGACCCAGAAGGCGCCGCCGATGCCGCCGAGCGCGCCCGAGAGGGTCATGCTCGCGACGGTCATCCGTTTCTCGTCGACGCCGCCGTAGGCGGCCGCAGCGGGCTGGACCCCGGTCGTCCGCAGCTCGTAGCCGAAGGCGGTCCGGGCGAGCAGCCAGGCGATCCCGACGATGAGAGCGATTGCGAAGCCAAGCGCGAGCAGCGAGAAGTTCATCCGCGGGCTGAACCCGACCAGCGGCAGGTTCGGGATCTCAGCGTACTCGGGGACGGCCCGAGTCTGGGGGTTGTCACTTGCCGGGTCCTGGAACCGCCAGGACAGCAGCGTCGAGGTGACGCCGACGGCGATGAAGTTGAGCATGATCGTCGTGATGACCTCGTTGGCGCCCGCGTAGGCCTTGAGCGCGCCGGGGATCGCCCCGTAGAACCCCCCGCCGACGGCGCCCGCGAGGACGCCGATCGGCACCAGCAGAACGGTGCCGACGAAGCCGCTGGGGAGGTAAGAGGCGGCGAACAGCACGGTCACCGCGGTCGTCAGCCCGCCGACGACGAGCTGGCCCTGCGTTCCGATGTTGAACAGCCCGGCCCGGAAGGCGACGGCGACCGACAGCCCGGCGAAGATTAACAGCGTGGTCTGGCGGAGCGTCGTCGCGAGGTTGTAGTTGTGCAGCTCCCAGCCGCCCTCGAGCGGGTGACCCAGCGCGCCGAGGAACAGCTCGTAGTAGACCTGCATCGGGTTGTAACAGAACGTCGCCCCGGCGAGGTCAAGCCCCGACCGACAGGTCGCGAACGCGCCCGAGACGAACACGAGGACGCCGCCGAGCAGGATCGCCGCGAGCAGCGCCGCGAAACTGATCGCGACGCGCTCGAGCACCGACGCGTGGACGAGTCGCTCGAGCAGCCGTTCGAGGTCCTCACGCATCAGCGCTCACCTCCGGCGTCGGCGCTCCCTGCCCTCGCGGGCTGTGTCCTCTCGTCCGGTCGCTCCCCGGCCATCAACAGGCCGAGCTCCTCCTCGGTGACGTCGTCGGGATCCGTGACGGCGACGAACTCGCCCTCGTAGATCACCGCGAGCCGGTCCGAGAGCGCCTGCACCTCGTCGAGATTCGAGGAGACGACCAGCACCGCCTTCCCCTCCCGACGGAGGTCGAGCAGCCGCTCGTGGATGAACTCGGTCGAGCCGATGTCGACCCCCCGCGTGGGGTGGGTCGCGACCGCGAGTTCCGGATCGCGCTCGAGCTCGCGGCCGACGACGAACTTCTGCTGGTTGCCGCCCGAGAGGGACTCGGCGTGGGCGTCGGCGTCTGGCGGCCTGACGTCGTAGGTTCCGATGACGTCCTCGGCGTGGTCCCGAACGTCGGCCCAGTCGATGCGCCCGCTTCGGGCGAACCGCGCCGAGCGCTGGCTGCCGAGGACGGCGTTCTCGACGAGGTCGAACGGCATGACGAGCCCCTGCTCGTGGCGATCCTCCGGGACGTGGGCCATGCCGCCCTCGATCCGGCGACGGCGGGACCAGTCGGTGACGTCCTCGCCGTCGAAGCGAACCGTCCCGCCATCCGGCGTTCGCAGCCCCGTGATTGCCTCGATCAGCTCGCTCTGGCCGTTGCCGTCGACGCCCGCGATGCCGAACACCTCGCCGGCACGCACCTCGAGGTCGATCCCCGAAACCGCCTCGACCCCGCGGTCGTCCTCGACGGTGACGTTGGCGGCCGAGAGGACTGGGTCCCCGGTCTCGACGGGATCGCTGTCGGCCTCAAGGAGTACCTCGCGGCCGACCATCAACTCCGCGAGCTCCTCGCGGGTGGTCTCGGCGGGTTCGACGCTCGCGACGGCCCGCCCGTCCCGGAGGACGGTGACGCCGTCGGCGGCGTGCATCGCCTCGCCGAGCTTGTGGGTGATGAAGACGATCGTCTTCCCGCGCTCGGTCAGCTCCTCGAAGACGCCGTAGAGGTCCTCGACCTCCTGGGGGGTGAGCACGGCCGTCGGCTCGTCGAAGATCAGTACGTCGGCGCCTCGGTACAGCGCTTTCAGGATCTCGACGCGCTGGCGGGCGCCGACACTCAGTTCGGCGACCGTCGCCGAGAGGTCGACGTCGAACCCGTACCGATCGCAGAGGTCCCGGACCTCGCGATCGATGCGCCCGCGGTCGACGGCGAGTCCGCCCCACTTCCTGGGCTCGTTGCCGAGCGCGATGTTCTCGGCGACGGTCATCGTCTCGACCAGCATGAAGTGCTGGTGGATCATCCCGACCCCGGCGTCGATCGCGTCTCGAGGCCTGTCGAACGACCGCTCTGTCCCGTCGACGAGTACCCGTCCCTCGGTGGGCTCGTAGAGCCCGTAGAGGACGTTCATCAGCGTCGTCTTGCCGGCCCCGTTCTCGCCCAGCAGCGCGTGGACGCTCCCGCGTTCGACCCGGAGGTCGACGTCGTCGTTGGCGACGACGCCGGGGAACCGCTTGGTGATGCCATCGAGGTGAACCGCAAGCTCCTCGTCGGCCCGCGCGTCGTTTGTGGCCGTCTCGGATCCGGTCATCGATCGCTCACAGCTCCCCCGGGGCGTCGATCTCGCCCTCGATGAGTTGCTCGCGGGAGTCCTCGAGTTCGGTCCTGATCTCGTCGGGAATCTCGTCGCCGATCGACTGCCCGTAGACGACGTCGACGCCGTCGTCTGCGAGCCCGAGCTCCTCGACCTCGCCGCCCTCGAACGTGCCTTCGACGGCGGATTCGATCGCGGTGAACACCGCCCGGTCGACCTGCTTGACCATGCTCGCGAGGATGACGTCGGCGTAGTCGTCCTCGCTCATCGACTGGTCGTCGTCGACGCCAATCGCGAACCGGCCCTCCGACTGGGCCGCCTGGAAGACGCCGACGCCGGTGCGGCCGGCCGCGTGGAAGACGACATCAGCGCCCTGGTCGTACATCAGGCGCGCGGTCTCCTGGCCGGCCGCGGTGTCGTTGAAGTCGCCGACGTAGCTCGAGAGGAGTTCGATGTCGGGGTCGACGTACTCGACGCCGGCCGCAAAGCCGGCGTGGAACGACTCGATCAGCGGCGTTTCGGTCCCGCCGACGAAGCCGACCACCGACTCGTCGGGGTTGGTCGAGCCGTCGCCCGCCGAAAACTCCGTCTGGGTCAGCAGGCCGGCGAGGTGGCCGGCCTGGAACGAGCCGCCGGGCTCGTCGAAGACGTAGCTTCGGACGTTCGGCTCCTCGACGACCGAGTCGACGATGATGAACTCCTGGTCAGGGTAGGCCTCGGCGTTCTCGGCGAGGGCTCCCTCCTGTGCGTAGCCGATACAACAGATCAGATCGTACCGTCCCGATTCGGCGAAGTTCCGCTGCGTGCCGTCGAACTCGCCCTCCGACTCGGGTTCGGCCTGATCGAACAGGATATCGAACTCCTCCTCGGCCTGCATGGCGCCCTGCTGGGCCATGTCGTTGAACGAGTTGTCACCGAGGCCGCCGGAGGCGTAGACCACCCCGACGGTGACGTCCGGATCCCTGCCGGCCTCGTCGAACCCGCTGACGCAGCCGGCCAGCGCGACACAGCCGGTTACCCCGGCCGAGCGCAGAACCTCCCGTCTCTCGCGTGCCATCGTGGTACTGCTAGTCCACGAAGGTGGGTTAAATGGTGCGAAATACTACTCGAGCTTGGACGGACGTGTATCTGGACTGATCGTTGATTACGTTCGATGACTCTCATACGGATTGCTGTACCGAGCTCCCGTCACAACCGCCGCCCGGGTGACGGTCGCGCCGGAACTGACGGACAGTAAACCGTCTCAACGGGTCGCTTCGATCGCCGTCTCGATGACGGTTCGCCCCTCCGCAACCAGGTCGTCGACCTCGTCGCTCTCGGCGTAGAGCCGAACGTAGGGTTCGGTGCCGCTCGGACGGACCAGCAGCCACGAGGCGTCCGCGAACTCGAGGCGGACGCCGTAGCTCGTGTCGACGCTCGCCTCGGGAAACGCCTCCGGGAGGTCGGACTCGAGGCGGGCCATCGCGTCGGCCTTGAGCCGATCGGGACAGTCGACACTGACCTTCCGGTAGGGACGTTCGGTGACCGGCTCCCGCAGCGTAGCGACGCTCCCGGCGTCGGCGACAAGTGCGGCCACGACGCTGGCGCTCGCGACGCCGTCGATCCAGCCGCCGAAGCTCGTGTGGATGTGCTTCCAGGGTTCGGCCGCGAAGACGACCTCGGCGTCGTCCCCGGCCCGATCGCGTTCCCGGGCGATCCCCTCGTGGAGGGCACCCAGGCGGACTCGTTCGACGCGTCCGCCCGCGTCCCGAACCCGCTCGTCGATTCGGGCCGAGGCGTTCGGCGTCGTGACGACGACCGAGTCGGTGGCGTCGCTCGTCTCGGTGTAGTGGGCTGCGGCGAGCGCGAGGACAGTATCCTCGTGGACGACCTCCCCGTCGGGCTCGAGGACGACGAGCCGGTCGGCGTCGCCGTCGTGGGCCAGGCCGAGATCGAAGGCTCCCTCGGCGAGGAACTCGCTGAACTCGGTCAGCGTCTCGGGGGTCGGCTTGCTGTCCCGGCCGGAGAAGTGGCCGTCGACGTTCGCGTTGACGCCGACGACGTCGGCACCGAGGTCGTCGAGTACCTGCGGCGTCGCCAGCGCGCCGACGCCGTTCCCGCAGTCGACGGCGATCGAGAGTCCCGCGAGCGGCGACTCGCCGCCGAACTGGGTGCGAACGTAGTCCGCAACGGCGTTGCGGTACTCGCCGAGGACGTCGGCTCGTTCCGAACGTCCCCACTCCTCCCAGGAAGCAAGCCCGGGGTCGGCAGCACCGACCTGCTCGTCGATCAGCGTCTCCGCGTCGCTGTCGTACTCGACGCCGTCGACGAACAGCTTGATTCCGTTGTCAGTCGGTGGGTTGTGACTCGCGGTGAGCATCACGCCGCGCCGACCTCGAGAGGCGAACGCGAGAGCCGGCGTCGGCAGGCGACCGACGCGACGGACGTCGGCACCGGCGCTCTCGAGGCCGGCCTCCATCGCCGCGGCCAGCGCCGGTCCCGTCTCCCGCCCGTCCCGACCCACAACGAACGTCGTCCCGGACTCGCCCGCGGCCTGGCCGACCGAGAGCGCAAGCGATGGTGAGACGGTCTCGACTGGGCCGCGGATCCCTGCGGTCCCGAACAGTGTCATGGTGGCCCGTTCCGCGAGGAACTACTTATACTGTCTGCCCTCTCGCGGGGCGAGAACTCGAGTGCGCCCTCCAGGAGGACGGTTTCGGCGTGGCCTTGAGGTGTTGCTGGTCTACGAGAAAAGACACGGCAGCCCGTCTCGTACGAACCGCTGTCCGTCGCTTTCCGGCACGGCCGAGAGCCGTACTTCGGTTGTGCCTGTAGATCGGGACAGCAATCCGTCTCAGGCGTCGGGCATCTCGTCGATGAGAACGACCGCCTCGCCGTCGACGACCGCCGCGTCGTCGTCCTCGTCGCGGACGACCGTCTCGAGGCGGTACTGGTTGTTGCCGAGGTCCTCGACGACCTCGACGCGGGCGGAGACCCGATCGCCGATGCCGACGGGGCCGGCGAACTCGAGGTCCTGGGAGAGGTAGATCGTCAGCCCGGGAAGCCGGGCCAGCGCGGCGCTGATCAGTCCCGAAACGAGGGTGCCGTGGACGATGCGCTCGCCGAACCGGGTGTCGGCGGCGAACTCGTCGTCGAGGTGGAGGCGGTTCGTGTCGCCGCTGATCTCGGCGAACGCACGCACGTCGTCGTCGGAAAGTTCCTTCTCGAAGGTGACCTGATCGCCAGGACCGAGTGCCGCCGGATCCTCAACAGTCCGCTCGAAGCTCCAGTCAGCGTCGGCGTACTCGAGGGAGGGGATCGAGGCGTCAGTGTAGTTACCGTTCGATTCCGTCTGGGTCGAATCCATCGCGGCGACGGCGGCGCGGTTGGCCGCGGTCGCACTCCGGAGGACGGATCGGGTCGCGGTGGACCAGGCGTTGGCCAGGGCGCCAAACCCGTTCTCGCCGGCGTTCTGGTGGGACATCTACTCTCGCTATAGGGACGAGCCCGTTATACCTCTTTGGCTGCACAATGCGCGGTTATCCGTGCCGGCGACAGCGTGGTAACGGACGCTTTCGAGTGCCCGAACGAGGGCTCGAGGCGGAAAACCGCACTACGGGGCGATGATGACCCCCGAAGTGCACTCGAAACCATCTACTGCCACTCAATGGTAGAGATCGGAAACTCTTATTAGTGCGGAGCGCATTGACTGTGTTGATGACGGACGACTCCGACCGATCGCCCTGGTTTCCGCCGACGATGTTCGCCGAGCAGATGCAGAACGCGGGCGAGCAGGTCGCCGAATCCCAGCAGGAGATGCTGAAACAGCTGATGGAGGCAAGCTCCGCGAACCCGCTCGAGAACGCCTCGAGCTTCGGTCCGATGAACATGGGAACGGCGACGTTCAAGGCGCGAGTCCAGAGCGGTGGTCGGATCAGTATTCCCGAACCCGAACGGGAAGCCCTCGACATCGAAGAGGGAGATATCGTCCAGACGATCGTCGTTCCCGTCAAACGAAACCGCGAGACAGACCAATGACACAGAACCCATTCACCGCCATGTTTACCGCACAGCGCACCGCCATCGAACAGAGCCAGCAGCTTACCCACGACGCCCTCGAGGCCCAGAAGACGTCCTTCGGCGCCTTCGTCGACGCCGTCGAGTCCTCGAGCTCGGCCGTCGAGACAAACGCCGAGTTCACCAAGGGTGCCGTCGCGGCCTACTTCGACGCCGTCGAGGCGTCGATGCCCGAGGACGGCGTCGACCTCGAGGAGTTCCACTCGCAGTTCGAGGAGAACATCGACGCGATGACCGACGCCCAGCAGGAGTCGATCTCCGCCGTCGCCGAGGCTCTTCACGAGTCCGAGGCCGCCTACGACGAGTTCTCCGCCAGCTACGCCGAGGTCGTCGACACCAGCTTCGACGCCATGCTCGAAGCCCACGAGCAGGCCGAGGAGAACATGTCGGTGATGACCGAGAACGTCGACTCCGTCGCCGAGGAGTTCGACGTTTCGGCGTAACGACCATAGCCTTTTGTCCATACGATCCAATTTTCCCCTACAATGACAGACACACCACCACAGGCGCAGAACTGGAACGCGTTCGCCGAGCAGTGGAACGAGCAGTTCCTCGAGGCGTTCGAGAACAACGTCGAAGCACAGGCCCAATTCGTCGAGAGCTGGGCCGAAACCGTCGGCGAGATGAGCGACGACGCCGAACTCTCCGAGGGCGTCGAGGGCTACGCCCGCGCCTACGAGGCCTGGATGAACGCCTCCCAGCAGATGGTCGAGCGAGCGAACGACCAGCTCGAGGGCGAGGACGTCGAACTCGAGGAGTTCCGTGACGTCTGGCTCAACACGGCAAACGAGGCGTTCAAGGAGGTCATGTCGACGACCGCCTTCGCGAAGATGACCGGCGAGACCGTCGGCGACGTCCTCGAACTCCAGCAGGAGGCCGACGAGGCCGCCGAGGAGACGCTGCACTCGCTCGGCTTCCCGACCGAGGGCGACGTCGTCGAGGTCGGCGACCGTCTCGTCGAGCTCGAGCGCCGCCAGCACGCCGTCGAGGAGAAACTCGACCGCGTTCTCGAGCACCTCGAGGAGCAATGAAGAATCCGTACGCGACCGCCCTGGAGATGCAACGCCAGGCCTGGGAGGGTGCCGCCGGCCTCGCCGAGAAGAGTCAGGTCGCACCCGACCGAACCGAGACCCTCGAGAACGTCGAGGTCGGTCAGACCCCGAGCGAGGTCGTCTACGAGGAGAACAAGCTCCAGTTGCTCCACTACGAGTCGAAGACCGAGGAGCAACACGACATCCCGATCCTCATCGTCTACGCGCTGATCAACAAGCCGTACATCCTCGACCTGCAGCCCGACCGCTCGGTCGTCCAGACGCTGCTCGAGGCCGGCTTCGACGTCTACCTGATCGACTGGGGCGAGCCCTCGAAGCTCGACCGGACGCTCGGACTCGACGACTACGTCAACCGCTACATCGACAACTGCGTCGACGAGGTCCGCGAGCGCTCGGGTCAGGACGCGATCAACGTCCTGGGCTACTGCATGGGCGGGACGATGTCGGCGATGTACGCCGCGCTCCACCCAGAGAAGGTCGAGAACCTCGCGCTGATGGCCGCCGGCCTCTGCTTTGCAGGTGAGGGCGGCGTCCTCGAGCTGTGGGGTAGCGAGGACTACTACGATCCCGAGACGGTCACCGAGACGTTCGACAACGTTCCCGCCGATTTCCTGGACGTCGGATTCGCGCTGATGGATCCCGTCGCGAACAATGTGACGAAGTACGTCCGGTTCTACGACAATATGGAGGACGAGGACTTCGTCGAGAACTTCGGCCGAATGGAGCGGTGGCTCGACGAGGGGATCGACGTCGCCGGCAAGGCCTACGAGGAGTTCATCCGCGACATCTACCAGGAGAACAAGCTGATCGGGAACGAACTCGAGCTGAATGGGAAGCAGGTCGACCTCACCGAGATCAACATGCCCGTCCTCCAGATCGTCGCGGAGTACGACCACCTCATCCCGCCGGAGGCCTCGAAGCCGTTTAACGAGGCCGTCGCCTCCGACGACACCGAAGTCATGGAGTTCGCGACCGGCCACATCGGGATGTCGGTGTCCTCCCGGAGCCACGCCGAACTCTGGCCCGACGTCTGTGAATGGTTCGAGGCCCGCTCGAGCGCCGAGACCGAGGCCGAGCCGGAGACCCCCGAGCCCGACGAACCCGACGCGGCCCTCGCGGGCGACGTCGAGGGTGACGAGACCGGCCTCGACGAGTTCTCCGAGGAGGCCCTCGAGGAGACCGAGGTCGACGATCTCACCGAGATCGACGGCATCGGCCAGTCCTACGCGAACGACCTCGCCGCGGTCGGCATCACCTCGTTCGAGGAATTGGCCGACGCCGACGCCGAGGAGATCGCCGACGAGACCGAGATCGCCGTCGCCCGCCTCGAGGACTGGATCGACCAGGCCGGCGAGCGATAACGTCCGCTGACGTTCCGGCGCAACCGCGCCGCTGCCCTCCCGGCTCCAAGTCGGACACGGCTGTTTTTTATTCACCATAGTAGGGGTCGAAACCCAACAGGTCGTTATATAACAGTCGGTGGTGCAGTGTAGGGTAACGATGTCCATGGAGGGACGTACCTGTATCATCACAGGCTCGGCGCGCGGGATCGGGCGCGGAATCGCGGAACACCTCGGCGAGAAGGGAGCGAACGTCGTCATTAACTACCGGTCGTCGGAGGGGGCCGCACACGAGGCCGTCGAGGCCATCGAGGATGCCGGCGGGCAAGCGATTACGGCCCAGGCCGACGTCTCGATCTCCGAGGAGGTAGAACACATGCGCGACGTCTGCCACGAGGCGTTCGGACCGGCCGACGTCCTCGTCAACAACGCCGGTATTACCGCCGACAAGCAGTTCACCGAGATGTCCCGCGCGGAGTGGGATCGGGTGATGGACGTCAACCTCGGCGGGATGTTCAACTGCACCCAGACGTTTTACGACGACATCTGGAACGCCAACGAGGGACGGCTCATCAACATCTCGAGCGTCGTCGGCAAGCAGGGGAACTTCGGGCAGGCCAACTACGCGACCGCGAAAAGCGGAATGTTCGGCTTCACTCGGACGATTGCACTCGAGTTCGCGCAGGGCGGCTCGACAGCCAACTGCGTCGCGCCCGGCTTTACCCGGACCGACATGGTCGAGAGCGTTCCCGACCAGGTCTTAGAGCGGATCATCTCGGGGATTCCCCTCGAGCGGCTGGCTGAGGTCGAGGACATCGCCGCCGTCGTTCGCTTCCTCGCGAGCGAGGAGTCCTCCTACATTACGGGCGAGGTGATCGACGTCAACGGCGGAATGGACCTGTAGATACCGACTCGCTCGCTTTTTGGTTGCCGTCGATGCATCGATCCTCGAGTGTCGTCTCCGTTTACGGTTCTGTTTGCGTTTTCGTTTGCGTGCCCGTCTGGAGGCGGACGGTGACCGCTCAAATCGTCGTTACACGGGACCGCTCGAAAAACGAACGCGAGGCCGTTCAGCCCGTTCGCTTCTCCTTTGCGAGCACCCGAACGTTCTCGATCCCCGTGTCGGGGTACTGCCCATCGTCGTCCTTCTCGACGGCTTTGACCATATCCCAGACGACGTTCAGGCCCGTCGTGACGCCCTCGAGGGCCTCCATCTCACAGCCCGTCTTTCCGGTGGTCTCGACAGCTACCTCGCACTCGACCCGGTCCTCGCCGAGTTCGAACGCGGTGTCGACGTTCGTAATCGGGATCTGGTGGCACATCGGGATCGTCTCCCAGGTGTGTTTGACCGCCTGGACCGCGCCAATCCGGGCCGTCGCGAGCACGTCGCCCTTACCGATCTCGTCGTCGCGGATCGCCTCGACCGTCGAGGGCCGCAGGCGGATCTCGCCCGCGGCGACCGCGCGTCGTTCGCTGTCGGGTTTGTCGCCGACGTCGACCATCTGCACCTCGCCCTCGTCGGTGGTATGCGTGAGTTCCTCGGCACCGGAGTCGTCGCCGCTCCGCGGGTCCGGGTTCGTTCCCTCGGCAGGGGACGGATCCTCACTCATCGTCACCACCCCACAGCACCGCGGGAAGCTCCTCGAGCAGTTCCGACGCCAAGTAGCCGTGGTCGTGGCGCTCGGCGAGACGTTCGCCGGCGAGCCCGTTGACCTGGGCGCCCGCCGCGGCGGCGTCCATCGGCTCGGCGTACTCGAGCAGCGCTGCGACGATTCCGGCGAGCGTGTCGCCGGTGCCGCCGACCTTCATCCCGACCGTCCCCGAGCGACTGATCCGCGTTCGCTCGCCGTCGGTGATCACGTCGTTTTCGCCCTTCGCGAGGACGAGATGACCGAGATCCGCGGCGAAGCTCTCGATCTCGTCGGCAACCGCGGCCAGGTCGTCGGTGTCGGGCCCGCCCATCCGCGCGAGTTCACCGCGGTTCGGTGTACAGACCAGCGTCGCGTCGGTTTCGATCTCCGGGACGACCTCGAGGGCGTCCGCGTCGACGACCGCCGTCCCCGAGTACGACGAGAGGAACTCCGTCGTTGCCTCGAGCGTCTCCTCATCGGTGCCTAGGCCGGGACCGATGACGACGACGTTGTCGTACTCCTCGGCGGTCTCGAGGAGGTCCGCGGCCACGTCGGGCGTGAGGATCTCGTTCTCGTAGGGCTGGACGATGAGATCCTCGGCGTACCCCTGAATCTCGCCGGCGACGGACTCGGGCGCGGCGACGAAGGCGAGTTCGGCGCCCGCCCGCAGCGCGGCCTGGGAAGCGAGGGCGGGCGCGCCGGTGTAGGGGCCGCCGCCGATGACGTACGGTCGGCCCTCGCGGCCGTCGGGACGAGCGAGGGAGATGTCGCCGGGGCCGACGTCCCGCTCGGCAGCCGCGGGGATGCCGATGTCGGCGACCGCGAGTTCGGCCTCGAGCTCGGCGAGGCCGGGCTTCGCGTCGTGGAAGGTGACGACCCGATCCGCCTGGACGGCGTTGTCGGCGATCTCCTCCCTGTCGGCGTCGAACCCCGAGGGGACATCGACGGCGACGACGGTCACGTCGGCCGTGTTGATCGCCTCGGCCGCGGTCGCGGCGGGTTCGCGGAGGTCGCCGCTAATCCCCGTTCCGAGCATCGCGTCGACGACGACATCGCAGTCGGGCAGGTCGAACCCGCTCGAGTCCGTGATCTCTCGCGTGTCGTAGCCCGCGTTCTGCAGGGCGCTCCAGTTCTCGCGAGCGATGTCGGTGCCGATTCGGTCGGCGCGTCCGAGCAGGAGCGTGGTGACGTCGTACTTCTCCAAGAACCGAACGGCCACGAACGCGTCCCCGCCGTTGTTCCCGCGTCCGGCGACGACGGCAACGCTCGAGCCCGGCTCCGCGACTTCGCGGACCGCTCGCGCGACCGCGTTCCCGCTCGACTCCATCAGCTGCTTCTGCGAGACGCCCAGTGCTGCGGCGTTCTCGTCGACGGCGGCCATCCGTTCGCCCGTGATCATGACCGTTCGTTTGCGGGGGCCGCCGTTGAAGATTGCGGACGAAACGCTCAATCGGGTTGCGTTCGTACGTCGGCCGTGAACGTCTTCTGGCTCGACGAGGACCCCCGGCTCGCGGCGCGGTACCACTGCGACGAGCACGTCAACAAGCTACTGCTCGAGGCCGCGCAGGTGCTGTGTACCGCGGCCCGCGAGAACGGCCGGGACGACGAGTTTCTGTACGCGGCGACCCACACCGGGCATCCCGTCACCGAGTGGGCGACGGAGTCGCGGGCGAACTGGCTTCGCCTGCGCGAACACGCCGAGGCACTCAACGCGGAGTTCGTCGAGCGCTACGAGAAGGACGGCGATCACGCCAGCTGGGACGTTATCGAGCAAATCGACCCCGACGAAATCGAATTTCCTACGGAGGAGCCGACGCCGCGCCCGCAGGCGATGCCCGACGAGTACAAACGGCCCGACGACCCCGTCGCGGCCTACCGGACGTACTACGCGGGCGAGAAGGCCGAGTGGGCCACCTGGGCTCACACCGACGAACCGCCGTGGCTCGCCGACCACCTCGAGGAACTCGGCGCGCAGACCGAGCGCCGTAGTCAGTAGCGAATCTCGAACCCGTCCTCGCCCTGCGGGTCCTCGTACTCGACCTCGACGTCGTCAACGTCGGCCGCGGGGCTCCCCTCGTGACAGAACTCGAGCATCGACTCGACCGCGCTCTCGGGACCCTCGAACGCCGCCTCGACCCGGCCGTCCTCGAGGTTTTTGACCCAGCCGTCGACGCCTTCCTCGCGGGCCGTGTCGCGAGTCGTCGCGCGGTAGTAAACGCCCTGTACGTTTCCGGAAACGAAGACGTGTGCCCGGGTCCGGTCCGTCATGTGCATGGCGTCGTCGTCGATCGGGAAAAATCCAGCCGTCCGGCCTGCGAGTCGTGGCCTCGAACCGATACCGAAAGAACCCTCGAGCGACAACCGATAGCAGATGGGTCCCATCGAACGCTTCGAGGAGGAGTATCTCGACGTCTCGACGAGCCGCGCGACGGTCCGGGAGCTGCTCGAGCTGTTCGTCGGCGCCGTACTGTTCGTCCTCGTCGCCGGCGCGCTGACGTGGTACCTGCTGGACGCGACGATCGCGACGTACGTCGCCGCGGGACTCGCTATCGTGTTCGCGATTACGATCGTTTCACAGGCGTACTGGGCGATTACCGGACGAAATGATTACCGTGAGTGAAACTATTCTCGAGTTCGCAGGTGGTGAAAGACGTACGTCTGCGTGTAGCCAGCGTACTCGCCGCCGAACCGTTCACGGAGCGCTCTCGAGGTCTCGTCGTAAGAACCCCGGTCGCAGTCGGGGTAGTACTCCTCGATCGCGGTCCGAAGCCAGGTGTCGATCGGCACTGCCTGGTCGAAGTTGAGCGAGAACAACAGGACGCAGTCCGCGACCTTGTCGCCGACGCCGACGAACCGTTTCAGCGACTCGCGGGCGGCCTCGTACGCGAGGTCTCGGGCCTCCTCGGGGTGAGCCTCGCCGTCGGCGACCATCTCCGCGGTGCGAACGACGTACGGCGCGCGATACCCCAGTCCTAACTCGCGTAACTCGTCCTCGGTCGCCGTCGCGAGCCGTTCCGGGGTCGGAAAGGCGTGATAGGTCTCGCCGTCGAACGTGATCGGCTCGCCGTACTCGCGGGCCAGCGTCGACACCATTCCGTGGATGCGGCTCACCCGCATCTGGGCCGAGCAGATGAACGAGATCAGGGTGCCAAAGGAGGGGTCGTCGACGAGTCGGAGCCCCCGGTGGGCCTCGTAGGCCTCGTCTAACAGCGGATCGTCTGGTGCGGCTGCGACGATCGCCTCGAGGTCGTCCTCGAGACGAAGCAGCCGCCGAACGAGCGGGTCGGCGTCGATCGACGACTCCCACTCGAGGACGCCATCTCGACTCCGGACACGGACGACGGCGCCGTCGACGACGGTGTAGTACCACTCGTCGGGCGCCGGCTCGCCGCCGTACATCTCGCCGTCGGTACGCCGCCAGAGGTAGGTTTGCCCGCTCTCGAGCGTGCGGTACAGATCGAGTCCGCCGGAGAGCTCCTCGAGTTCGATTTCGCCGGTCTCCATCCGTCGGAGTCTTCGGGAGCGACGGCTTGGGCCTTTCGGAGCGAAACCGGTCTCGACCGAGACCTGCACGGCGAATCGGCGACCGGGGCGAACCTTGATACTGTAGGCGACAGTACGTTTTCGTATGCACTGCAGGGTTGTCGTCGAGGCTGCCGTTCCGGTGTTCGACGTCGAGACGGAAGACGAGGCGATCCGTATCGCCATCTCGAAGACCGGCGAGATGTTGAACCCTGACCTGAACTACGTGGAGATCAACATGGGCGAGCGAACCTCCCCAGAGGGAGAGGAGCTGCCACCGGCGTTTATCGCAGCCGACGAGGCACTGGTCGCGCTCGAACTCGAGATGACCGTGTTCAACGTCGAGCGCGAGGAACACGCTTCCCGGATCGCCCGCAAGGAGATCGGTCAGCGCCTCGAGAACATCCCGCTCGAGGTACTCGAGGTCGAGACGATCGAGGACGAGGACAACGAGGAGGACTCGGAAACGGAGTCGACGGACTCGAACGAGGCGACAGACGAGGGCAACGGCGATGACGACGCGAAAACGGACGAGGACGACGAGGAGATCCTGCCGGAGTTCGAGGACCTCGTCGAGTAAGCCGGGTTTCGATCAGTTCAGTTCGATTCAGGAGCCCGAACAGAGACGAAACGATAAGAAACGGTCTCACCAGTAGCCGGTAACGATCGAAGGAGACGTCGTGACAACTAGTCTGCAGTGGCGGCGACTGCTTCCTGCTCGTCCTCGCGCATGTTGGTGGTGATTCCGCCTGCAAGTGCAAATACAGCGGCCTTGTGGTCAGTTTTCGACTTGTGGATCGATGTCGGTCGAATACCGCGCGACTCGTACTCCTCGAGGTCGATCTGACAGTTTTCCCACTCCGCACACTGGTTGGATACCTCCGCAAGAAGTCCGTGAAGGTGAATGAGCTCCTGTTTCTTCATAACCATCCATTCCTATCCGCTGCAGGGTTATATTATTATCTTGAGTCTCGTTAGCACGACCCTGGAGCCGCATTCGGCACGTATCACGTTCGAGAACGGATTCAACCACCGTAGAACCGCCTGGAAACTCCCGGAAAGGACCGACTACAACAGCACAATTCGATTCGTAACTGGATATTTCTGTTCACTCTCGTAGGAGTATTTTGTTGATTATTAAACTTTCATCTATTCATGAACGTTCTGGCGAGGGCGGACGGGAAAATTGAAACGGTCGTCGTCGGTTAACCGAGCTGTTTCAACGTCTGCAGGTCACGGTCGGTCCGAGTAAACTCCGCGGTCCGACGGGACGCATGACAGTTCGGACAGTGGAACATCTCCGCAGGATCTGGAAGTTCGCTGGGGGACACCTGCCAGTCTTTGGCACACTCGGGACACAACAACTGAACGGTCGTTTCGTCCATGACACACCGTTTCACACCGGAGATGAAAAGCTTTGTCGCAGTCGCACTCCGGGTGCGAAATCCGCAGCCGAGAACCAGCTCCCAACGACGACGTCTGTTAGGCCGGGGCCGCCGAGTCGGAGGCCTCGAGCAGTTCCTTGTACCGGTTGCGGATGGTGACCTCGGAGATGCTGGCGACCTCGCTGACGTCGTTCTGTGTGACCTTCTCGTTGGTGAGCAGGGCCGCGGCGTAGACGGCGGCGGCCGCGAGCCCGACCGGCGACTTGCCGCTGTGGACGCCCTCCTGTCGGGCCGAGTCGAGCAGTTCGCGAGCCATGCGCTCGGTCTCGTCGGAGAGGTCGAGGTCGCTGACGAACCGCGGCACGTAGTGTTCGGGATCGGCGGGCTTGACCTCCAGTCCAAGTTCCCGGATCACGTAGCGGTACGTGCGGGTCAGCTCCATCTTGTCGACGCGGCTGACTGCGGAGATCTCGTCGAGGCTCCGGGGGGTGCCGGCCTGCCGAGCCGCGGCGTACAGCGCGGCGGTTGCGACGCCCTCGATCGATCGGCCGGGCAGCAGATCCTCCTCGAGGGCCCGCCGGTAGATGACGCTTGCTGTCTCGCGGACGTTCTCGGGGAGGCCGAGTGCACTGGCCATGCGGTCGATCTCGCCGAGGGCCTGCTTGAGGTTGCGTTCCTTGGAGTCGCGGGTGCGGAAGCGCTCGTTCCAGGTTCGAAGACGCTGCATCTTCTGGCGCTGGCGACTCGAGAGCGAGCGGCCGTAGGCGTCCTTGTCCTGCCAGCCGATGTTCGTCGACAGTCCCTGGTCGTGCATCATGTTCGTCGTCGGGGCGCCGACACGGGACTTCTCGTCCTTCTCGGCGGCGTCGAAGGCGCGCCACTCGGGGCCGCGGTCGATCTCGTCTTCCTCGACGACGAGCCCGCAGTCCTGACATACCGTCTCGGCGTGCTCGGTGTCCGAGATGACCCGGCCACCACACTCCGGACACTGCTCCTTTTCGCCCTGTTCCGTTCGCGTCTCCTCCTCGGTCGTCGTCTCGTCCTCTCGGGTGTAGGTTCGAATGTTGTCTGTCATGGTTGGGATGGTTACTCGGGGCTACCGGGTGGGGGTGCCAGAAGAAACCCGGCTGCCTCAGTTAACATATTGTAAGACCGTAACCCATATAAAGATTTCGCCTACGTTATAAACTGACCGGTACTTTTGGTATATACGTTTCGGTTACATAGTGATTGATCGTGTACGTCTCCCGAGCTACTCGACGGTAAACAGATGGCCCTCCGTCGGCACCTCGAAGAGGCCGATCCGAGCGCCCGCATCGAGCCAGGCGTGACCGTACGAGAACGACGCGAGCGCGTTGACGGGGTCGCCCTGCTCGCGGAAGTGGCGACCGTCCTCGAGGTAGGACGCCGCCATCCCGTAACAGTCCTCTGCAGCGTCGGCCATCGGTGTTCCGCCCGGCGGCGCGATCGACGCCGCCTCGAGCGCCTCCGCGAGCAGTTCGCCGTACCGGTCCGTCTTCTCCTCGAGGTCCGCGGTCATGGTCGGGTCTCGTCGCTCGAGACCGTAAGTGCGTCGTCAAGCGTCGGAAACGGAACGATATGCCTTTCCGAATGGCCAAGAGACGAGTTGGGAATGCGACTTCTCCAGGTGCTCGTTCCCGACGAGAGGCGGAGCGAAGCACTTCGGGTTCTCGACGACGAGGGGCTCGACTACGTTCGAACCAGCGAGTGCAGCAAGGACGTCGACGCCGAACTGATCACGCTGCCGGTTCCGACCCAGGCCGTCGACCACGTGCTGACCTCCCTGCGGGAGGCCGGGATCGAAGACGAGTTCATCGTCGTCTCCGCGATCGAAACCGCCCGCACGCCCCGAATCGAGGAGCTCGAGGAGCGGTTCGTCAACGGCCGCGAGGAGGACGACAGCATCGCCAAAGCGGAGATCCGGTCGAAGGCGTTGAATATGACGCCGGGCCCCGTCACCTACTACGCGATGACCCTGCTGAGCGCGATCGTGGCGACCGCAGGCTTGCTGCTCGATTCGCCCGCCGTCGTCGTCGGCTCGATGGTGATCGCGCCACAGATCAGTGCGGCACTGACCGGGACCGTCGGACTCGTCCTCGACGATCGCCGAATGTTCGTCGACGGGGTATCGGCGATGGTAATCGGACTGCTCGCGGCGATGCTCGGGGCGTTTGCGTTCGCCTGGTTGGTCCGAACTGGCGGCGTCGTTCCGGGCACTATCGACATCACGGCGATCGAGCAGGTCCAGAACCGGATCTCCCCGGGACTGCTCGCGCTCGTGGTGGGCGTCTGTGCCGGCGCCGCGGGCGCGTTCGGGCTCGCGACGGCGATTCCGGTCTCGCTGGTCGGCGTGATGATCGCCGCCGCGCTCATTCCGGCGGCTGCGGCGGTCGGCATCGGGCTCGCCTGGGGCGATGCTGGCGTCGCGATCGGCGCGTTCGTCTTGGTCGCGATCAACGCCACCTCGATCCTGCTCGCTGGACTCGTCGTTTTCTGGTATCTCGGCTACCGGCCCGACGGGTGGACTCGCGGTAACCTCCGGGCGAACATCACCAAGGATCGACTCAGCACGGTCGCCGTCATGGCCCTCATTAGTATCGTAGTGTTGGCCGGCGCCGGCGTCGTGCTCGGCCAACACGTCGTCTTCGAAAGCGAGGTCAACGACGAAGTTCGATCGGTACTCGACGACGACGAGTACGAGGAACTCGAACTGGTCGAACTCGAGACGGAGTTCTACGACGGCGGTGCGATCAGCAACGAGACGGGCGTAACCGTCGCCGTTCGACGCCCCGCCGACGTCCCGTATCCCGATCTCGCGACGACCCTCGAGGACCGCCTCGAAGCAGAGACGGATCACGAGGTGTCCGTTATCCTCGAGTTCATCGAGGGAGCGGCTGCGGACGGGTAGACCGGTTGTACGCCGCGAGCGGCGCTGGGAACGCAAGGGGTTTAGGTCCAGTTTCCTAACAACGGTGTATGAGCGAGCAGCCACGCGTCGAGATCTACACCAAGACGCAGTGTCCCTACTGTGACAAGGCGAAGGACCTCTTCGATAACAAGGGTATCGAGTACGAGACGTACAACGTCACCGGCGACGACGAGCTGTTCGAGGAGATGGTCGAACGCGCCGAGGGTCGCAAGACCGCTCCCGAGGTTTTCATCGACGACGAACTGATCGGCGGCTGGGACGAGACCGTTGCACTCGAGGAAACCGGCGAACTCGACGAGAAGCTCGGGCTCGTTACCGACGGTGGGAGCGATGCGCCGACGGGGCATCGAGACGAAGGCGGCGCAGCCGCCGAAGCGGCCGAACACCGCAAGCTGATCATCGCCGGCACCGGGATCGCCGGTCTCACCGCGGCGATCTACGCCGGCCGAGGGGACAACCAGCCGCTAGTCATCGAGGGCGACGAGCCGGGCGGCCAGCTCACCCTCACCACCGACGTCGCCAACTACCCCGGCTTCCCCGAGGGAATCAGCGGTCCCGACCTGGTCAACAACATGAAAGAGCAGGCCAAGCAGTTCGGCGCCGAGCTCAAAAACGGCATCATCGAATCGGTCAACGCCGACCAGCGGCCGTTCCGCGTCGAACTCACGAACGGCGACGTCTACACCGCCGACGCGCTCATCGCCGCCTCGGGCGCCAGCGCCCGCACGCTGGGCATCCCTGGCGAGGACGAGCTGATGGGCTACGGGCTCTCGACGTGTGCGACCTGCGACGGCGCGTTCTTCCGCGACGAAGACATGCTCGTCGTCGGCGGTGGCGACGCCGCCATGGAGGAAGCCACCTTCCTCACAAAGTTCGCCGACACCGTCTACATCGCCCACCGCCGCGAGGAGTTCCGCGCCGAGCAGTACTGGATCGACCGCGTCCACGAGAAGGTCGAGGAGGGCGAGATCGAGATTATGAAAAACACCGAGGTCACCGAGATCCACGGTTCCCAGGAGGAAGGCGTCGACTACGTCACCCTCGTCGAGAACGAGCAGGGCCACCCGACCGACCGACTCGACGACCCCGAAACCAACGAGTTCGAGTTCGACGTCGGCGCGGTCTTCTTCGCCATCGGCCACACGCCGAACACGGCGTACCTCGAGGGCACCGGCGTCACGATGGACGACGAGGGCTACCTCCGTACGCAGGGCGGCGACGGCGGCGGCCAGACCGAAACCGACGTCCCCGGCATCTTCGGCGCGGGCGACGTCGTCGACTACCACTACCAGCAGGCCGTCACGGCCGCCGGAATGGGCTCGAAGGCGGCACTGGACGCCGACGAGTACCTCGAGGATCTCGAGCGCGCCGAGTCGAGCGCCGAGACCGAGGCGGCCGCGGCCGACGACTGAACTCAGTTCTCGCTTTCCCAGCGATCGGCCAGTAACGCTGCAATTACGACGCCGAACGTGAGTCCCGACGACGCACCCAACAGGAGGTCGTCAAAGACGGCGACGAACCCGACGGCGATGACGACCCCGCAGGCGAGCCCGACGGCGAGGGCCTTCACGGTCCGTTCCCGATCGGTCATTGCCTCGCCCGTCTCGTTCATTACCGGACGTGGGTTCGACGGCGGCTTGAGGGTACTGGTCGGCTCGAGGAAACATCCGTTCGTCTCAGCGAGAGCGAGTCCGAACTGCGTCACGTTCGCCGCTCGGTCTTCGTTCGGTAACCGATTGCATAGATAAGGAACAGTCCTCTTCTCCGAGACTACCCGGGCCACACTGCGGTGGCGCGCGCTGGCGATCAGGTCGAGCAATAGCGAGAACTGATCGTCAACATCGTGTGAGGGATGAACGAGGGAACGGAGTGACTGAGAGAATCGGCTGGGGAGGGCGTGGCAATCCCGCGTGTCCAGAAGTAGCAGAACGGTATTGTCGGCCACAGTACTCTATTGTCAGCCACAGTAGTAGATCGAGCCATTACGGAAGTTCGAGGAGAAAGCCCCGCCGTTCACGGCGGGGATGAATCCGACAAAATCTACGTGAACCACGTTTGACGTGCTACACAGATATTTTAAGTCATATGGTTGCGGATTATCATGTGTCCGAGGCGGTCTACCCGCCCCACTAATCGGACAATATCGGGATTCCCCGATTTCACGCAGAAAGAACCTCTTTCTGTTGTGGGCTCGGGGTGCAGCAAGAAAGTAGCTCCGACTCCCATGCCGGGATAGGAGTAACGGCTGGTTGGCACAGCCAGTAGCCGTCATCAGGGCCGCTACAAACCTTAAACATCCCAACTCAGCGGTACGGTGCCGTGGGAATCTTCGCCCTTCAGGGCGGAGAGGATGTCAAGTCTGCACTCTTCGTCCACCAAGTTTGAATCACGACTCTCCTGTGCCTCGGTGATCAGAATCGGAAACTACTGCGCAGCGTCGCCACTTCGGGACGTGAGGGTTCAAAAAAGGCGGAATACCGCGAATCGCAAGGGCCGGACGGAGTCCGGTAGTTAGTCGGCGTTAGTTCTGACGGCGGAGCGCGAGCATCGCGGCGCCGAGCAGTGCGACGATGGCGACGGCGACACCGAAGCCGGGCACGGTCTCGTCGTCGTCGGCGGCGTCGTCAGCACCGTTGGCGTCGTCGCCGTTGGCACCGTTCTCGCCGTTCTCACCGTTGGCACCGTTCTCGCCGTTCTCACCGTTGGCGCCGTTCTCGCCGTTCTCACCGTTCGCGTCGTCCTCGTCGCTGACGGTCAGCGTACCGGATGCGCTGTCGTCACCGGTTTCGACGGACCAGTCGATGTCAGCTTCCTCGCTGGTGTCGAAGTCGAAGGACTCGGTCACGGAGTCACCGGCGTCGAGCTCGAGCTCCTCGGTGTACTCCTCGTCACCGACGGTGGCCTCGAGCGTCGCGTTGCCGGCCTCGTCGTTGTTGTTCACGACGGTCACGTCGAGGCTGGCGTCGTCGTCGACGTTAACCTCGGACGGAGCGTCGGCGTCAATCTTGAAGCCGTCCTTCTTCTCCTCCTCATCGTCGTCAGCGGAGACGAAGACGCCCTCGGCCTCGTGTTCAGGCTCGTCGCCAGCGGTCACGCGGAGGGTTCGGATCTCGTCACCTTCCTCGTGCTCGCTGAGGTTGAAGGTCGTCATCAGCATACCGTCACCGTCGACCTCGGCGTCGGAGGTGTAGACCTCGGAGGTCGTGCGGAGTCGGAAGTCACCGTCCGTGCTGGGCGCGAGGTTCGTCTCGGCCGTCAGCTCGGACTCGTTGTCAGCTTCGATCTGGAAGCGGTCGTCCTCGTCCTGGTCGCCGACGAATTCGACGTAGGCTTCCTCGATGTTGACCTGAGCGTCAGCGGTCTCGTCCTCGTCAACGTACGGGTTTTCATCGTCGACGGTGAATGTCACGTCCCAGGTCTCGTCAGCGTCCATCTCGTCCTCGGTCGCGTCAACGACGACGAAGAATCGGTTCTCGTCCTCGTCGACAACGACGTTGTCGCTGCTAAGGTTCTCGTCCAGCGTGAAGCTGTCAGCGCTACCGTAGCGTGGTTCTTCAGTGTCCTCGAACTCGAGCTCGAGGGTGTCGTCACCGGCCCACTCGCCGTCGTCGAGAGCGTAGCCGTAGATACCGGACGCTTCAACGCCGACAACGAGGAGGTCCTCGTCGGCGACGGAGTCAGTGGAGGTCGCGGAGTCTTCGATGTCGTCGAGTTCAACGTCTTCCGCATCGAACTCGTCACCCGCGAGGTTCCACGTGCTCATGTCACCGGTCGATCGCTCCTCGAGGAGGAGGACCGCGGCGTCAGTTTCTTCGTCGGTGTCAGGCGTGACTTCGAGCTCGTAGTCACCGGGGAGGAGTCGCTCGTCATCCTCGAGCGTAGCCTCATCGTCACCGTCGAACTCTTCCGTAACAGTCACGTCGTCAACGTCGAGTTCCTCTCCTTCTTCGTCGAGGAGGGTAACGACATCGTCACCGTTGCCCTGACCCGCGAGGTACGTGTTGTACTGCACCGTCACGTTGTCCTCGCCGTCAACGCCTTCGATCTCGATAGTGGCGTTGTAGAATTCTTCCTCGTCGGTCATGTTGACCGTGAGGTCGTCAGTGGCGTCGTGTTCGATTTCGAACTCGGCGACGTCACCGACGTTCTGCTCGTAGGTGGAGTCGCTGAACTGCGCGTCAATCTCCGGCTCCTCGCCGACCGAGATCTCGGCCATGTCCTCGGCCGTCGTGTCAGTCACTTCAACGGTGAACTCGTAGTCACCGGTGCTCTGGTCAGAGAAGTCCGCATCGAAGGAGTCGTTCTCGTCCTCCTCAACGTCCTCGATGAGGATCGCATCCTCGAGCTTCTGGTCGTCCTCAGCGTCGAAGATCTCCGCGAGGTCGTCCTCGTCGATCGACTCGTTCTCGTGTTCACCGCTCACGTGAACGTCGACGAGATCTCGCTCGTACTCACTGACGTCCTCGTAATCGAGCGTAACGTCGTCGCTCGATTCGATGGCATCGTCGGAGAAGTCAACGTCAATTTCGTGTTCGTTGACCCAGAAGTTGTTGGAGGTATCAGGGTCGTAGTCCTCGATGTCGACACCGTCGATGTGGTATCGAGCCTCGTCGAGTTCGCTCGTGTCGAGAGTTGCAACACCATCGTCATCGACACGGATGTTCGCAACGACGTCGTCGCCCTGCATCAGGTCAGCGCCCGAGTCGAGGCCGCTGATTTCGACTTCTTGTCCAATCCATACATCTCCGATATCGTCTGCATCGAATTGCGCATCAGGCTCGTCTGCAGCGACAGCGCCCGAGAAGGACGCCGCCATCGCGAAAACAGACATAACCATCAGCGCGGCAAGGAACACTGCACGTCCCTTTTCGCGGAATGAAGTTTCGCTTGTCATTTGTTGTTGTCTTGTTGGTTGGTTTGCGTGCGATCGAGCGGAGAGCGAGTCAACCATCAGCGGTGTCGCAGCCGACTCGCCCCGGGTAGGGGTAATCCCCTCTTTTGGCAACTGTGTAATAAGCTTTCTGAACGACCACTCTGATTCCTAATATGTCCAATAACGTTCGATAGTTGCATCTGAGGCTTCTTTGAAGTCTTTCGGATATCCTGTAGCACTATACTGTAAACTACTGATTGGCTGATTCTACGCCTCTAGCGTACGTATTTCTTAGTTATGATTAAGATCTAGATGCAACTTTAGAGGACTATTATAGTTAGTTCAATAATGGCATCAATCACTGAGGGCGCCCTCGAGCCATCACCTCGAGAACACCAAACAACCACAACCCCCGCTAGAACAGAGAAAACCACGCGCGAAAAGAGCCGACCGTCGACGCCTACCCTCGAGCGTCCCGATACCGATGCGCTGCCCACACCGCGACGGACGCGAGTCCCGCGACCAGCGCAGGCCAGCGATCGCTGCTCAGGTAGAGTCCGCCCGCGGGCGGGCGGTAGTCGAGCAGGGGCCAGAAGACGGCGTAGGCCTGGCCCGACGGCGTGATGAGCGCGACGTCCAGCACGTGGTGGGAGGCGGCGCCGAGCAGAAACAGCGCGAACGCCTGACGACGGTACTCGGGCGCGAGCAACAGCGCCGTCAGCAGCCCGAGCAGGATCGTCCCCCCGAGGGTGTGCAGCGGCGCCCAGGAGAAGGGAATCCCCAGCAGGTGTTGCATCAGGCCATCGGGCAGGAAGATCTCGGCTTTCACGAAGTCCGGTGCGAGCGCGCCGACCATGACGATCGTGACGTGGGCCGGCCCCATCCAGTCGTAGCGGAAGGCGAGCACCATCCCCAGTACGTAGCCCACGAGGACGTGCGTAAGGACGTCAGCCACCGCGATCACCTCCCGCGGGCGCCTCGAGGGCGTCGTCGGTCCGCTCACGGCCGTCCTCGGCGGCCGAGTCACTGGAGTAACCACGCGATCGCGCACGCTCGCGCGGAACGAACGCGAGTCGCTCGAGGTCGAACCGCCAGTCCCGAAGCACGCGGCCGACGACCAGGAACCCGCCAAGCAACGAGATCAGCATCATGTACCGCGTGTCGCCGGGCTCCTGGACGGTCGCCCGCTCCGCGGCGAGGGTCTCCTCGTCCTCGAGCGTCCCGGAGGCCGTAACCTGGTCGCCGACCTCGAGGGGATCGTCCGTGTTCTGAACGGCCGCGTTGGCCTCGAGCACCGTGAACTGGCCGTAACCACTCGCGCGCGTCGCGATGACGACCGGATCGGTCTCGACGACCTCACCGCCGAGGACGACCTCCTCGCCGACGTAGTCGGCTCGGTCGTTGGGCACCTCGGTCTCGTCGGGGAGCTCCGATTCCATCGGCTCGGCGGGGCTGGCGCCGGCCCAGACGATCAGCCCGGCGAGGGCCGCGACGACGAGTACGATCGCGGCGAGGCGAACGCCCTGCCCGAACGGCTCTCGGCTCGACATTCGGTTCACTCGCGGGGGCGACTCGCCATAGGCGTTGCGCTCTCCTCACCGAAGCGCGCCCGGAGCCGCCGACGGATCGGGGACGCCTCGAGGGTGCGCCAGCCGACGACGGCGCCGACGGTGCCGACCAGGGAGAGCAGCGCCCTCGTGCTGGCGGCGTCGACGAGAACCGCGAGGACGGCGATCGCGATCGCCACGAGAAACGCCCGCCAGGGGTCGCCGCGAGCGAGCCAGGCGATCCCGCCCAGGTACGCGACGGCGAGGACGACCGACACGGGGACGTCAACGAGGTAGTGGATCCCGAGTGCGAGTCGGGCGAAGCTGACGACGACGACCACCGTGACAGCGGCGAGCAGCCGTCGGGCGCGGGTACTGGGGGTCGTCCACAGCGCGAGCGCACCCCAGGTACTTACCGCCGCCATGACGTGGCCGCTGGGAAAGCCGTGCTCGCTCGAGGACACCGCGTGCAGGCTGGGATCGGTGCGGGGAAGCGCGAACGCCCCCTTGACCAGAACGACGAACGCGAGCCCCCCGAGCGCGACCGCGAGAACGTACGCGGTTCGATCGGAACAGAGCGGTCGCCCGTCGGAAACTCCCGCTCGAAGCGTTCGGCCGACGTCCTGAAGGTAGAACACTCCGAGCACGGGAACGAGCAGCGTCAGCTTCCCGGGGTGAGAGAGCGCGACGAACAGCAGCGTCGTCCACTCGGGGAGAAAGTCGCGGAGGAGTTCGGTCGCGCCGACGCTGCGGCTCATACCGCAAGACGGGACGCCACCGGATAAACGGTTCGCGTTTCAGTCGCGCGCCAGCGCTCGTGGCGTGAGCCTCGCTCGAAAAATCTGGACCAAAAACGACCTAGAACGGGAACAGCGAGTCGGCGTCGGGATCCCGCTCGAGCAGTTCGATCTCGTGGCCGTCCTGGTCTTTCGTAAAGGCGTACATGTTGTCGTTGCTCTCGGGATCGCGGTAGTCCGCCGCTTCGCGCGTCATGAGCTGGTCCCAGTCCTCCTCGAGGTCGTCCATGCGGACACAGAGGTGGCCCCAGGCGTCCCCGAACTCGTAGCTGCGGCCGTCGTAGTTGTAGGTGAGTTCGACGGCCATCGCCTCCTCGCCGGCGCCCTCGGGTTTCATGAAGTAGTTCGCGAACGAGTCCGACTCCCAGCGGCCGGTGTGTTCGTACTCGAACTTGCGGGTCCAGAAACCCAGCGCGTCGTCGGCGTCCTCGACGCGGATCATGGTGTGGTCGAGCGACCAGGTCGCGCCCTGCTCGGGATCGCGCTGGACGATCTCGACCTCGTGGCCGTCGGGATCCTTCACGAAGGCGTACCGGCCGCCACAGGACTCGGGGTCCCGATAGTCGTCAACGCCCTCGTCCATCAGCTGCTCGTAGTGCTCCTCGAGTTCGCCCTCCGGCACTCGAACGGCGATGTGGCCCCAGGCGTCGCCGACCTCGAGGTCGTCCTCGCCCTCGTTGTGGGTGAGCTCGAGCATCGCCTCCTCCTCGTGCATCTCCTCGGGGCCGAGGTAGACGATGGTGAACCCGTCGCCCTCGTGACGATCTTTCTCCTCATACTCGAGGTGGGTTTGGTACCAGTCGAGCGATTCCTCGAGGTCGCCGACGCGAAGCATGACGTGATCGAGCGTGCCCTCCATATCCGGACCAACGCCGGGAAATCTCAAAAGCGTGGCGAAGCCGGCGGTCTACTCGGCCGTCCGTGGACAGCTCCCCGGTTTCGTCACTCGTCAGGGTCGGTCCCGTCGTCCGTCGTGTCTGTCGGATCGGCGTCCAAATCGGACGGCGGCTCCGAGGAGGACGCGGCCGCGGGTTTCACCGGATCGTCTCGCTCCGATCGAGTGCCGGCCACCGCTACCGGCTCGACACCCTTACGTCGGGCGTCGAGTTCGGAGAGCCCGTAGACGAGGACGACGAGGATCACGACGCCGATCGGGAGCAAGAGCAGCGGGGTGATCCGGAGGTAGCCCCACACGACGAGCAGTCCGACCGCTACGAGACCGACCGTGACCGCGTAGTACAGCTGGGTGCGGACGTGATCGATGAGGTCGGCACCGGTGAACGTCGCCGACAGCACCGAGGTGTCCGAGATCGGTGAGGAGTGATCGCCGAAGATGGCGCCGGAGAAGATCGTCCCCACGATCGCGGCGACCATCGTGTGGTCGTTCGTCAGTCCCCAGGCGACGGGGATTGCGATCGGCGTCAGGATCGCCATCGTCCCCCAGGAGGTCCCGGTCGAGAAGGCGATAAACGCCGCGGTCAGGAGAACCACGGCGGGAAGCAGCTCGGGCGGGAGGAACTCGCCGACGAACCCGGCGACGTAGTCGCCCGTCCCGAGTGCGTCCTCGCCGACGACCTCGCCGATCCCCCACGCGAGTACGAGGATCGAGACTGCGGTGAGCATGATCCCGAACCCGTTGATCGTCGTGTCCGTTGCATCGCCCAGACCGAAGATGCCGTATACTTTCCCGAGGACGAACCCGGACGCGACCATCGCGAACGAGCCGTAGATCAGCGCCGCGGCGTAGTCGGCCTCGGTAACCATATCGAACAGCCCGGCGCCGG
Source organism: Natronococcus sp. A-GB1 (assembly GCF_029688845.1). Classification (GTDB taxonomy): domain Archaea; phylum Halobacteriota; class Halobacteria; order Halobacteriales; family Natrialbaceae; genus Natronococcus. The sequence goes on from NZ_JARUKW010000007.1 coordinate 188,616, forward strand.
GCTCGTACCCGGTCAACAGTGCCGCACCGACAGTGACGACGATGAGCACGGCGACTGGGCCGAAGAAACTCACCAGCCGCGGGTTCGAGGCCGCCGGGTCACCGAGATCGGCCTCGACGTCCTGCATCGGCTGGGCGTCCTCGCGGTAGACCCTCCCGGTCCCCCACGACCGGTGCTCGGCGTCGAGCATCTCGCCGTAGTCCCGTCGGGTCGCGACGATGATCCCGACCATCACGATCGCGAGGATCGCGTACATGTTGTATGGTATCGAGTTGAGGAAGACCTCGAACGCCGACGGATGCTCCTCGAGTCCGAGATCGTCGTAGGCGTCGGCGATGAGCCCGAGCTGGAACGCGACCCACGAGGAGATCGCGAGCGTCGCGATCGGCGCGGCGGTGGAGTCGACGATGTAGGAAAGCTTCTCGCGGGAGACGAGCAGCTGGTCGGAGACGTCTTTCATCGTGCTGCCGACGATCGCGGAGTTAGCGTAGTCGTCGAAGAACATCAGGATGCCAAGTGCGAAGGTGGTCGCGCCCGCCTGGCGCTGCGTGTCGAGTTTCGAGAGCGCCCAATCCCGAACGGCGTAGGATCCCCCGAGGTTCCAGATCATAGCGACGCCCGAGCCCAGAAGCAGGGTAAACAGCAGGATCTGCGCGTGAAAGCCGTCGTCGGCGATGATCGCGCCCACGATCCAGTCGAACGTCGGAACCAGTCCGAATCCGGAGGCGACGACGCCTTCTCCCCAGGCGACTGGATCCGCCAGCGGGTTCGGACCGCCGGCATAGAGGATTCCCCCGGACCAGATTCCCAGAAACAGCGACAGCACCGCTTTTCGCGTGATGATCGCCAACACGATTGCTAACAACGGCGGTAACAACGAGAGAGCGCCGAACTCCGACATAGTCTACGGTTTCACACTCCCTTTGATAATACTGTTGTACGAAAGCGAATATTTCAGCGGGAGGTCGCGATGCTCGGGTCGTTCTCGTCGAGTCGGACCGATCAAGCTAACAACTACCGCCGCAGAATGAGCTTCAGTACGTCCTCGTCCTCGAGGACGTGATCCGTGCCGACCTGCTGTTCGTCGTGGGTCGCACTGGGGCCGCTGACGCGGGCAAATCGGAATCGCTCCTCCATCTCGCCACCGAGTTTCTCGATGGCCTCGCCGACGGTCGATCCCTCCTCGATCACCAATGGTTCCTCCCAGTCGACGCCCCGTCCTGGTTTGTCCATGTAGACCCGGATCAGTCCGAGGTTCTCCCAGATACGGTCCTTGAGCGCGTCGAGACCGCGTTCGGCCTCCGCGCTGATGAACGTCACCTCTTCCTCGGGGTCGAGCCCGCGCTCGCGCAGTTGCTCGTCGACCTGCTGCTTGTAGTCGGGTTCGATCAGATCGACCTTGTTGACGCAGGTGATCGACGGGATGTACTCGCGGTTCTCCATCAGCCCGTCGATCAACCGATCGATGGTGACGTTCTCCTGGAGGTTCAGGTCGGCGTTGACGTAGCCCTGGTCGCGGAGCACGTCCGAAATCGTCTCCTCGTCTAAATCCTGATCGGTGCTCGAGGTGATCTTGATCCCGTCTTTGATCTTCGGCCGGACGGTCACCCGCGGAGGCTCCTGGTCGACGCGGATGTTGATGTCGTACAGTTCCTCCTGGAGCCGGTCGTACTGGTCGATCTCGAACACCGAGAGCACGAAGATGATCAGGTCGGCGTTGCGGACGACCGCGAGCACCTGCTGTCCGTCACCCTTCCCGGACGCCGCGCCCTCGATCAGCCCGGGGACGTCGAGCAGTTGGATGTTCGCCCCGCGGTGGTTGAGCATTCCGGGGTTGACGTCCAGCGTCGTGAACTCATAGGAGCCCGTCTCGCTCTCGGCGTTCGTCAGCGAGTTCAACAGCGACGACTTGCCGACGCTCGGAAATCCGACGAGCGCGACCGTCGCGTCGCCGTGTTTTTCCACGGAGTAGCCGCCGCCACCCCCCGAGCCCGACTGCTGATTCTCGAGTTTCTCCTTCTTCTCGGCGAGCTTGGACTTCAGCCGGCCGAGGTGGGCCTCGGTCGACTTGTTGTAGGGCGTGTTGGCGATCTCCTCTTCGATCTCCTCGATATCGTCCTCGAGCCCCATTTGTCTGTACTCAACCGGGCGGACCGAAAAACGCTTTCCATGCGACCCGCGCCCCGGCTTCGACCGATCGTCCTCGGAGCCTGCCACCACCGAGGTGTACCACTCGGTTTCAGCACGATTGACGATGAAGTTCGACACCCATAAACGGTCGGCGGCGGTAGCGTCGCACAGAGATGCCGGAACCGGCACAGCTGCGAGACAGCACCCAGATCGTGCTCCCCCGTGAAACCCTCGAGGGACTCGAGTCGCGCCTCGACGAGGAGTTCACCGTCACCGTCGTTCCCGAAGACGACGATCGCTGCCGGATCATCGGGAGCCCCGTCGAGATCACGGACGTAAGCGAGTTCCTCACTCGTCGCGGTGTCGTCGTTCAGTAGCCGACACACCGACGCTCGCAGGACAGCGGAACCTACGTTGGCTATCGCTCGGGGTGTGTCAGCGCGTCGAACCCGCCCCGAACCAGCGGTTTCGCGACGTGGCGGCGCGCACACGGCGGCACCTCGTACCATCCCTCTTCGAGGTCGCGCTCGAGCGCCACCGTCTCCTTCTCCGGTGCACTCGTCTTGCAGTCGCGACACCGATACCCCTGATTCCGCCCGGCACTCTCCATCGTCCGCCCGCAGTCGGGGCAGGTCGGCGTGACGCGTTCGGTCTCGACGCGCTCTTGAAGAGCGAACTTCTCGAGTTTGAGCGTCCCCCGCGTGACCTCCCCGCAGACCGTGAGTCGGTCGCCGACTCGCAGCGCTCGCACTCGGTCGCGGAACCGCTTGGTCGGCTCGAAGGCGGCACACTCGAGCGACGGCCGTTCGTCCCGGTCGCGGTCGTCGTCGAGTCCGTCGAGGGTGACGAAGACGTGGCCGCCCCGCCTGGTTTCGGGCTCGCTCGCGACCCGGCCGTCGACCCGGTAGGCTCGCCCGTCCCGGACCGACTCGATCGATCCGTCCCGAAGGTGGACGTCCGTTCCCTGATTGGTGACGAACAGCCGGCTCGAGGCGACGGGTTCGCTCTCGATTCCTTCGGCGACCCGACTGATTGCGTCGGGGTCGTCGCCCCGAATGCCGTACAGGATTGGACCGGGTGTATGTGGAACGCAGACCGTTTCACCCTCGCCGCGGTCGACGGTGTCCCAGACCCTCGGATACTCGCGGTCGGCCGCGGCGAAGATGCTCTCCGCGTCGACCTCGCGGGGCGTTCCCCACCGTTCGGACTCCCGGTAGGAGATCCGTTCGTAGGTCCACTCCTCGAGTTCGTTCCGGGCGCCGATCGCGGCGAGGGCGCCGATCCGGCCGCGGCCGTTGCCGGCGTGCCACGAGCGGTAGCCGTGGCCGTCGATCAGGGCTGTCGCGTCGGCTCGCTCGAGGTGGGTTCGGATCGCCAGTCGAGAGAACTCGCTTACGTCCGTCGGCGACTCCTCGGGGTCGTGGTCGGCGACGACCAGCCCGGGATGGGTCCGCTCGTCGGCCGTTTCGGCGAGGCGCTCGAGGCGTTCGCGGGCGATTTCGAACGCGCTTGCAGGAGCGCAATCGGTGTGAATCGCCAGCGCGGCGTTGCCGCGGGTCTTGTACTCGACGGCAGGGTTGAGCCGGACGAGGATCAGCCGCGACACCGACGCGCCCGACCGTTCCAGTCGCTCGGCGATCGTCTTCGCGACGTAGGTCGTACACATCCCTCGCTCGCGGGAGTCGGTATCGTCGAGCCCGACGACGGTCATCGACGGAGGTTACCGGGCCGGGGAGTAACCCCTTTCGAACGGGCGACGACGAGTTCCGATCGTATAAAAGCGTATCCGTCGGATTCCGGTCGAATCGCCACCCTGCGGCCGGTGATCGGCGGGACAACACTCATATAGATGGGCTCACTTACATCCCCCTATGTCCCGTTCGGCACTGGTCGGCAACGTCACCGCGATGCTAGAGGACGCGGGGTTCGTGGTCAGCGACCGGTGTGCGATCCGCCCGAAGAGCTTCGACGTCGCGGCGCGCCGCGGCGAGAACCTGTTGCTCGTGAAGATCCTGGGCAACATCGACGCCTTCAACGAGGAGACCGGCCACGAGATGCGGCGCCTGGGAACCTACCTGCAGGCGACGCCGCTGGTGATCGGACTGCGCAGCCGAGACGAGGATCTCAAACCCGACGTTACCTACTTCCGCCACGGCGTCCCCGTCCTCAGCCCCGACACGGCGTACAACCTGTTCATCGAGGACGTTCCCCCGCTGATCTACGCGGCGCCCGGCGGACTGTACGTCAACATCGACGGCGACCTGCTGGCCGACGAACGCGAAGGTCACGAACTCAGCCTCGGACAGCTCGCCAGCCAGCTCGGCGTCTCCCGACGAACGGTCTCGAAGTACGAGGACGGGATGAACGCCTCCGTCGAGATCGCGATGGCACTGGAAGAGCTGTTCGACGCCTCCCTGACCAGTCCCGTCGACGTCCTCGAGGGCGCCGACGAGGTTCACGAGATCGAGTCGACCCCGGACGATCCTGACGCCGATCCGACCGACGAACAGGTCGTCGCCGTCCTGACGCGAGCCGGCTACCGAGTCCATCCCACTGTCCGCTCCCCGTTCAAGGCCGTCAGCGAGGACGAGGGCGACAGCGGCGTCGTCCTCACCGGCCACTCCGAGTTTACCGAGGCTGCCGAGAAGCGGGCCCGGATCATGAGTTCGATCGGCCGCGTTACCCGTACGCAGTCGGTGTACGTCGTCGACCGCGCAAAACAGGAGTCCGTCGACGGCACCGCCCTCGTCGAACGCGAGGAACTCGAGGAGCTCCGCGATGCGGACGATCTCCGTGCGGTGATTCGCGAGCGGGCCGAGCGCGAGGAAGCCGTCTGAGACGCGACCCGGAACAATAGCCCGACGTCGACTATCGGAGCTGGATCGCCACGGTGTTGCCCAGGCCGATCGGTCGGAGCCTTCGCTTGTTGCGTAGCGGCTCGAGCTATACTGTACTCGTTTGCGCTTACGCAAATGAAAACGTTTCCGCATCCGTCGACTATCGATCGGGCGCTCGAGCGACTCGCGAGCGATCAGTTTCGGCGCAGGGACTCGAGCGAGAAGTCTCCGGGATCGATCCGTCGGCTCTCGGGCTCGTACTCGATGACGCCCGCGTCCGCCAGTCGCGGGAGATGTGCGTGGTGAAGCGTAAGCGCGACCCGTTCGACGGCCGGTCTCCCCTCGTCGCCGGTCTCGAGTTCGGCTTCGCGGTTCGCGACCGCGACGGCCAGTTCGTCGATCCCGAACGGCTCGGTGTGCTCGGCGAGGATCGAGACTGCGACTCGGCGTCGATCCGCCGCGAGGAGTTCGTGACGCTCACGTTCGGATAGCTCACCTCTCCCTACACGCTTGTCGGCCGCATCGTTCGAGGTTCGATCCACTTCATGCTCACCTGGGATTGATCTACATGACGAGTCGTTCGACGATAACGACGGACTAGAACCACTTAGGTCGAATTCCGGCGGGAGCCAGCGAGGGCTTCGATTTCGACTGCAGTTTCGCGCCGGGCTCGAGCGGTTGACTCCGTCGGCGGAATATTGATGCATGAAAGCATGGAACATGGAACGATGCGATCGGAATCTCTAACCGACGCGCTCCGGGAGACGCTCGCGGTCTTCGACGGATCGGGCGAACCCCGGACCACACCCGAGGTCGCCGAACGGCTCGAGTTGGGTCGACGAAGCGCGTACGCCAGACTGGAACGACTCGCCGAGCAAGGCTGCCTTGAGACCAAGAAGGTCGGCGCGAACGCTCGAGTCTGGTGGCAGCCGTCGACGGGTGAGGTAACGGAAGCGAACTCCAGGGGGCTCGAGGAAGTGGTCGCCCGGATTAGCGACGGATTCTTCGCAGTCGACGACGAGTGGCGACTCACCTATCTCAACGAGGTCCACACGTCGATGTTCGACGAAACTCGGTCGGAGCTACTGGGCGAGCGCCTGTGGGACGTTGCGCCGGAACTGGTCGACACCGCCTTCGAGACGGCCTATCGGGAGGCAATGGAGACTCAGACGGCAACCATCGTCGAAGCATACTTTCCGCCACTCGAGGGCTGGTACCGGGACATCGTCCACCCGTCGCCGTCGGGGCTGTCGATCTACTTCACAGACGTCACCGAACGCAAGGCGCGCGAACGGACCCTGGAACGGTACGAGCGCATCGTCGAAACGGTCGGCGACGGAATTTACGTCCTCGACGGCGACGACCGGTTTACGTTCGTCAACGACGCGTTCGTCTCGATGACGGGATACGGCCGCGAGGAGCTACTCGGGAGCTCCGCCGAACACGTGTTCGGCGGCGAGTTCGAGGAGACCTGGACCGATTCCGACCGGAGCGTCGCCGTCCTCGAGGAGCAGCTACACGGCGCCGACGGCGAGTCGTTCATCGTGGAGAGTCGGCTCAGTCGGCTCGAACTCGAGGACGGCGAGCGCGGACGCGTCGGCGTCGTCCGCGACGTGACCGATCGGGTCGACTACGAACGGGAACTCGAACACCAGCGCGAGCAGCTGGCGGCGGTGACCAGCATCGGCGGGATCGCAAACGAGATCATCCATGCGATCATCGGACAGCCAACCCGGGCGGACATCGAGGACACGGTCTGTGAGAACCTCGCGAACTCCAATTCGTACCTGTTCGCCTGGATCGGAGAGATCGACACCGCGACGCAGACCGTGGATCTCCGAACCGAAGCCGGCGTCGAGGGCTACCTTGACGAGACCACGATCTCGGTCGATCCGGACGACGACCGGAGTCGGGGGCCTACCGGACGTGCGTTTCGATTCGGTGAGGTGCAGACAACGCGGGACGTCGACGCCGATCCTCGGTACGAGCCCTGGCGGGACTACATCGAACCCTACGGAGTTCAGTCGTCCGCGGCGATCCCGATCACTCACGAGGGCGCTATCTACGGTGTGTTGAACGTCTACGCGGAGCGTCCGTACGCCTTCGAGGGACAGGAAGGAAGACAGATCACACAGCTCGGCGAGGTCATCGGTCACGCGATCGCCGCCGCCGAGCGCAAGCAGTCGTTGTTGAGCGACGATCTCGTCGAACTCGAATTCCAGATTCGGAACGTCTTCGCAGCGTTGGGCGTTTCGAACGAAACAGCCGGGAAGATCACGTTCGACCATACGGTCCCGATCGGGGACGACGAGTTTCTCGTCTACGGCACCGCCACGCCGGACGCCGTCGAGACCGTCCACGATCTCGCAGCGGCGGTTGACGGAGAGACGGACGTCACTGTCCACTCGGAAGCGACCCCTCCCGGGTTCGAGATTCGGATGACCGATCCCCCGGTACTCTCGGTTGTCGCATCGCTCAGTGGATACATCGATAGCGCGTCGGTCGAGAACGGTGACTTTCGACTGACGATCCACCTCGCACCGAGCGTCGACGTTCACCGCGTCGTCGACGCGGTCGAGTCGGCGTACCCGGACGCCGAACTGCGCTGTCACCGCCAGATTACGCGACCGCGAGACGACCCGCGACCCGTGCAACGCCGTCTCGCTAGCGAACTTACCAATCGGCAACATGCTGTCCTCTCCGCGGCGTACTACGCGGGGTTCTTCGAGTGGCCCCGCGAGAAGTCCGCGGCGGAACTCGCGGACTCGCTCGACATCGCCGCACCGACGTTCCACCAGCACCTTCGGAAGGGCGAACGGAAGGTGTTCGACTCGCTGTTTTCGCCGCCGGACGAGCCGGAGGAGCGATCGTGAACGACTCGAGGAGTGAAATGCTGAATGCCCCCTCCCCTCGGGTCGCGACCCTTTTGTCTACTTCGCACCAGAGCTCATTTTAAATACAATAATATAGTTCCAAATTGATGTGGTATCGAAACTATGCTCTCGAGAGTATTTTAACCCTATATGGACAGGTATATTAGCTGCACACAGTGCGATTTCATACTCCTGGCGTCGAGCGCCGAGCGACCGCGACCGGCGCGACATCGTACGTGTCCCGGCTGTGACGGAACCGACTTCCGGTTCGAGAGCGACGGACTCACCGTTCTAGAGGAAGAGTCCGCTCCACGAAAGTAACCGCAAACGATCACGCAAACGTTTTCGAAAACGTTTGCGAGGATGGCCGTCCCGGTTCCGCGGATCGGCGGTTCCGCTCCGAGAGTCCGACGAAACCAAGGCGTTTCGATCCTATGCGAACGTATGGGAGGGACAGTTGCGGAGATCGAACTTTCGCCCTCGGAGTTCGTCCTCGAGGAGACGATCAACGCCGTCGAGGGACTCGAGTGCGAGGCCGAACGAGTCGTCGCGAACGGCGACGGCGACGTCATACCGTTTCTCTGGGTCGACGCGCCCGACCTCGAGGGGCTCGATGACGTGCTCGAGGACGACGAAACCGTCGACAACGTCCGACTGCTTGCGGACGTCGACGGCGAACAGCTCTACCAGATGGACTGGGTCCGACGGGTCGACGCGCTCGTACAGATACTCGTCGAGGAGGAAGGGACAGTGCTCTCGGCGGTCGGCGATGCCAGCGGCTGGCGGTTCCGGCTGCTGTTTCCCGACCGGGACAGCCTGTCGCGGACGAACGACTACTGCCGATCGAACGGGATCCAGTTCCAGCTCCACTCCGTCTACAGTCTCGAGGAGGGTCGTCAGGGGCGGTTCGGTCTTACTGACGACCAGCAAGACACCCTGGAGATGGCCTTCGAGCGCGGCTACTACGAGATACCTCGCGATGCCGACATGATGGCGCTGGCCGAGGAGATGGGTATCTCCCACCAGGCGCTCTCGGAACGGCTCCGCCGAGCTCACCGCAGCCTCGTCCAGAACACCGTCATCATCGGTCAGGAGAGCGATCCCGACGAGTAAGAAGACGACCATTCTGCCACTCTGACTCGAGCCCGTCGGAAGGCTATCGTCGGCTCCTGTGACTGCCAATTTGTAGCTTCGCGGTCACGACTGTAGTCGGCGCTCGATCGGCAGTGGCTGCAAAAGTTCCACCGTCTGGCGACCCGTCATCGGGTAGCTATCTGCCGCTCGAGCCCGTCTCTCCCGTGAGGAAACCATCATGGTCACGAACACGGCGGGCGGAATTCTGCGCAGAACGGTACTGAAAGCCGGCGCGGCGGCGGGGGTACTCGCGGTGAGCGGCTCCGCGAGCGCGGCCGACGACACCGACGACGAGACGAACGACGTCGACGAGCCCGACGGGTTCGAGGTGACGGTCCTAGGGGAACACGCTCCGTTCGTTGACGACGTCGCCGCGACGTTCGAACTCACCTACGCGGACGGCGAGACGGACGATCCGACCGTCGTCGAACTCGAGGACGCCTCGACGGTCGTCGTCGCGGAGGCGACCTGGGAGGCTGGGGCGAGGTCGGGTTGGCATCGCCACCCGGGAATGTCCGTCGTCCACATGGTCGAGGGCGAGATCGAGCACACGATGGAAGACGACTGCGTCCCCCGGACGTACGCGGCTGGGGACGCGTGGATCGATCCGGGCCACGTCCACAGGGCCGACAGCGAGGACGGCGCGTTCGCCTACGTGACGTTCCTCGGGATTCCCGAGGACGAGCCGCCGACCGAGTGGGTCGAGCCGGTCGACTGTTGAATGACCTCGAGCGACCCACACCCGGTCGGTCGGGAAACGGGGGGACTGGAGCCGTGACCGCCGCGGCTGTTCGGCGAGGCGACGGTGACCGAAGCGGACGGGCGATCGTCGTCGGGGCGGGCGTCGCCGGACTGACTGCGGCCCGCGTCCTCGCGGACTCGTTCGATTCAGTGACGGTAATCGACCGTGATGCGCTGCCCGACGAGCCCGTCGCACGGTCGGGGGTTCCCCAGGCCAACCAGATTCACATCCTCTGGGAAGCCGGCCGATCGGCGCTCGAGGAGCTGTTTCCGGGGTACACCGAGGAGCTGCGTACCGCTGGCGGCGTGGCCATCGACGGGCAGCGCAATCTGCACCTGTACAGTCAGGGCGAGTTCCTGGCAACGGGGACGTCGTCCTTCCCGCTGTACGCCGCGAGCCGACCGCTGTACGAGCAGCTCCTCCGGCGTCGGGTCGCCGAGTTCGAGAGAATCAGACTCCGGCCGCACTGCCGATTCGTCGACTACGAAACCGACGAAACCAAAACGGCCGTAACCGGCGTTCGCGTTCGCTCTCGAGGTGCCGAGCGGACGGTGCGTCCGGCAGAGCTGGTCGTCGACGCGACCGGCAGGAAGAGTCGAACCCCGGCCTGGCTGGCGCGAAACGGTTACGGACGGCCCCCGACAGACGAGGTGACGATCGATCTGGCCTACACGACGGTCGCCCTCGAGCGCCCGCCCGACGACCGCCGGATGATCGGGATGCTCGCCGAGCCACCCCGAACCAGGGGCGGGGCGGTGTTACCCGTCGAGGGCGACCGATGGCTCGTGAACGTCCACGGCGTCCACGGGGATCACCCGCCGACGGACGTCGACGGGATCGGCGAGTTCGTTGCACCCCTTCCGACGCCCACGTTCGACCGGTTACTCGAGGAGTGTCCGCCGCTGGCGGAGACGGGTCATCACTACCCATTCCCCTCGAATCGACGCTACCGCTACGAGGCCCTCGAGCGGTTCCCCGACGGGCTGGTCGTGGTCGGCGACGCGGTCGCCAGCTTCAATCCGATCTATGGCCAGGGGATGTCGGTGGCCGCGCTCGAGGCACTGGCGCTCGGGCGCACGCTCCGAGAGGGGCGAAGCGGGATTCCGATGCGGTTTTTCGACCGCATGGCAGCGATCGTCGACCCCGCATGGATGCTGGCGATCGGGGCCGACAGCGCCTTTCCCGAGACGCGGGGTGACGTTCCCCGGGGAACCGCGGTCTTCGACTGGTACCTGTCTCGACTGTTTCGGAGGGCCCACACCGACGGAATGCTGACCGACGCCTTTCTGGGGGTCCTCTCGATGCAACGGCCTCCGTCCTCGCTGCTCCGCGCCAGCGTCGCGTGGCGCGTGCTCGCTCCGAGATACGGCGGCAACCGATCGGCTCGAGACTCTCCGAACCGACCGCCTTCGGCTCGCGAGAGGAAACCGGATCTCTCCCCTCGGCGATCGAACCGACGCTGACCCGACAGTAGGTCGGAGAGAGGACACCGCCGTTACAGGTTCGGAAGCTCGGTCGCCGGAAGGAACTGTCCAGTCTGCCGGTAGACGCCCCCGAGAAGGACCACCCCCGCGACCAGCGGAAGCGCCGCACAGGCGAGGTACACGGGCCCGAATCCGACGAGTTCGGTGACCGGAAGCGACACGATCGGGCCGACGCCGCCGCCGACGTCTCCGAGGACGTTGTTCGTTCCGACGGCACGGCCCATCCGACCGTCGTCGGTGAGATCGCCGAGCAGTGCCATCATCGGACCGCTCGTCCCTCCCTGTCCGGCGCCGATGAACAGACAGGCGACGGCGAGCGTCCCGGCCGAGTCGGCGGACGCGAGGAGGACGAACCCCACGAACAGGATCCCGAGAAAGCACAGCAACACCGGGACCCGCGACTGCTGCAGGTCGCTCACGTAGCCGCCGAGGAACATGAACAGCCCCGCGGTGACGACCGTGATGGCCATGAACAGCCCGGAGGTCCCCTGCGCGTCGAAGCCGAGCAGCCCGATGTCGTTCTCGCCGAGAAAGAGGACCAGCGTCGAGAACAGGACGCCGAAGTAGACGAAGAGTACGGCGAAGTTGATCAGCCCGACCGTCACTGCGGGAACGCTCGTGTCGACGTCCCACGGCTTCACCGACTGGCGAGCGTCGCCCTCGACGTGCGTCTCCGGGATCGTCGCGTACGCCAGACCGCTGGCAACGAACGCGAACACCGTCGCGAGGAGAAACGCCGCGATCTCCCCGCCGATCTCGCTGACGACGCCGCCGACGACCATCCCGGTCGGCGCCCCGAAGAGAACCCCGCCCCTGATGAGCCCCATACTGGTTCCCCTCGAGCCGCCGTCGCTGACGTCGGAGGCGATCGTGTAGGCGGTCGCGAACACGAGCGCGCTGCCGACGCCCCACAGGAACCGCGCGGTCAGAAACCACGCCTCGGGAACGGGCGCCGGGATAGCGACGACGTACCCGAGGGTGGCGAACCCCTGGACGAACATTCCGACGACGAACGGCGTTCGCGTCCCGATTCGGTCGACAAGGATTCCGGCGGGCGCGTTCGCGACCAGTCTCGAGAAGCGGTTCGCGCTGAGGATCACGCCGACCATGAACGGAGAGATGCCGAGAATGACCCCGAGATTCGGCAGGATCGGGAAGATCACGCCGCCGCCGAAGCCGATGAAGAACGTACTGAGTATCACGGCCCCAATAACGACATACCGGTCGTCACCCGCTCCGCTCAGCCGGTCGATAGATCGCGATACCGGACCGTTCATCCGGTCTCGCTGCTGCTATCCGGGTGCGTTCGGTCCTGGCGTCCCGTCCGCATCGGTTCGAACTGTTCGTCGGCCCTCATCCTGACTGCCTAGTCAGTTAGCGCTCAAAGCAATTACGATCTCGCCCGGAACACGGGATGGTGAAGCGAAATATGGTTTACTGGCGTGTGATTGGCTCCTCGTCGACGCGCCGACAAGCATGAGTCGAGATAGTGCAGTGTCAGTCCAGCCTACCGCAGCTCGAGGAAGCGTGCAAACGCAAACGAAAACGCAATCGCAACCGCAAACAGACTCAGATGTTCTGCTGGGCGTGGCGCCCGACCGCGTCGCTGAGCTGTTCGGTTTTCTCGGGCGTCGCGGTCTCGAGCCCGACACGGACGGCCAGTCGGACGATCTCGCTCCGGTCGAACCCCTCCGAGCACTCGCGTCCGAGCGCCTCCTCTAAGGCGTTGCCGACCGCGGTCATCTCCGCGTCGTCCTCGTCGAGAGTCGCCAGAAGCGCCGCGACGGGCTGGTCGCGGACGGCGACCGTCTTCGGGCGTTCACCGCTGTCGACCGCCTCGATGGCATCGACGAGTTCGTCGACGAACGCGGAGTCGGCCTCCGTTCTGATCTCGTCGTTCCGGTCGCCGCGCTCGGTCTTCTTGCGTAGTTCCTCGAGTTCGTCACTCATTGTCGCTCACCCAGTCGCCGCTGGAGGACCGAGGCGCTGTCGAGAAACGCCTCGCGAGCGCGTTCGGCGGTCGTCGAGGGCTCCTCGAGCGCGAACACCGTTCGCCCCTCGTCAGCGGCGTTCCGGATATCCTGGCTCGCGGGGACGTGTTCGGGTGCGATGGCGCCCTCGTACTCCTCGCCGAACCCCTCGAGGTACTCGGTTGCGAGCTTCGTTCGAGTGTCGACCTTGTTCGGCAGGATCATCGCGAGGTCGACGTCGACGCCGAACTGGTCGTCGATCTTCGCCAGATCGCGCTCGAGGGCTGTCGCCTGCTCGCTCTCGAAGGGGCCCATCTCGACAGGCGCGACGACGTTCCGGGTCGCCCAGAGCCCGTTGTAGGTGACGTTGTTCGTCAGTCCCGGCAGATCGATGAGAACGGTGTCGTACCGGCCGTCGATGTACTCGTCGAGGAACCGCTCGAGTCGGGAGTAGCGCTCTCGAGCGTCGTCGATGTTGCCGAGGTCGGCGTCGAGCGAGTCGAGCCCGGGGTGGGCGGGGATCAGGTCCACGCCCTCGTCGGTCTCGACGATCAGGCTGTCGACGGCCGCGTCGCCGAGTTTCGAGGCGATCTGATCCCACTCCTCGGCGAACACCGTCGAGATGTTCGGCCAGTCGTCGTCGTTCTCGATATCTTCCTGGACTTCCGACCAGACGCCGAAGTGTTTCGCCAGGTCGCCCTGTTTGCCGGCGAGGTCGATGAGCAGGACGTCCTCACCCGCTTCGGCGAGTGCGACGCCGAGGTGGGCCGCAGAGGTCGTCTTTCCGGTGCCTCCCTTGTCGAGAAAGGTCGCGGCTCGATTAGTGCTGGCTTCCATTCCGTATCCGTTTGCGCAAGCGTTTGCATCTAATATAAAAGCTCGTCAGACGCGTACAGAACGGCGCTCGGCAATCGCTCACAGCTCGTGGAGCCACGAATGCGGCCGAACACGATGGCTCGAGACGGCCGAAGCGAACCCACGGAATCCGCCGACAAATCTGATATCGCTATACACAATCCAAACCGACGATCGAAATACGGGGTTCGCGAAGGCGGCTATCGGCGACTCGAGGCCGGCTCGCATCGGGGGTAAGCGAGTCTGTCAGTCCGCTCGGAAAGCGACTCGTTGCGTCGAATCGGGTCCGATAAGTAGCCGTACACGTTTCGATCGAAACGAGTGGGAACGATTTCGACACGCTGGCGGTACCGGGAGACGGTGCTGGCGCTGTGTACGCTCGCCTTTTTCGTCACGATGGTGGGGCGACTGGCGATCAGCCCGATCATCCCCGATATCGTCGACACGTTCTCCGTCTCGAACGCGGTCGTCGGACTCTCGCTGAGCGGGATGTGGCTCGCCTACGGCCTCGCGCAGTACCCGAGCGGCGTGCTGGCCGACCGCTACGGCGAGCGGCTGATCATCCTCGTCGCCGTCGGCGGCTCGGCGTTGGCCGCACTCGCCGTCTCGCTCACGCCCGCGTTCGCGCTGTTCTTCCTCGGGACGATCGCCCTCGGCGCCGTCGCCGGGCTGCACTACAGCGTCGCGACGACGCTGCTCGCCCGAACCTACGACAACGTCGGTACCGCCGTCGGCGTCCACAACACGGGCGCGACGATCGCCGGGCTCGTCACGCCGGTCGCCGTCGCCTGGCTGGCCGTCCGATTCGGATGGCGAGTCGCCGTCGCCGCCGTGGCGCTGATCGGAATCCCGTCGGCGATCCTCTTCGCCTGGAAGGTCCGTCCAACCGAGCCCCGTCGACCGGAGACGCCGCTCCGAGATCGGTTTCAGGTCGCGCCCGTCCTCGAGCTCCTCTCGCGGCCGCCGATCGCGTTCACGCTGTTCGTCGCGATCGTCAGCGAGTTCGCCTGGCAGGGAACCGCCTCGTTCCTGCCGACGTTTCTCATCGAACACCAGGGCGCCTCGACGACGTTCGCCGGGGCGCTGTTCTCGGCGTACTTCGTCGTGCAGGGCGTCGCCCAGATCGGGGTCGGCGCCCTCTCCGATCGGATCGGACGGGACCGGTCGATCGGTCTCTGTATGCTCGCTGGCGTCGTCGGGTTCGGGGTGCTGATCGCGTCCTCGAGTACGCTCCCGATCGTCGCCGGGATCGTGCTCGTCGGGGTCGGGATGAGCTTCGGGGCGGCGCTTATGCCCCGATTCTTACAGGAGCTCTCGGCCGAGGAACAGAACGCCGGCTTCGGGCTCGTCCGCACCGTCTACATGATCGTGGCCGCGATGGGGTCGGTCGTCGTCGGCGCCCTCGCGGACCTGTTCGGCTGGGCCGTCTCCTTCGGCTTCCTCGCCGCGTTGCTCGGTGCGGTCGGGCTGGCGCTCGCGCTCAACTCGCTGCTCGGGCTCGAGTACTGACCGAACGCGCGTTCTCGACGTGGTGCAAACTACAGTCGGTCGTGGCGGTTTCGTGCAGCGAAGTTAAGGGTCGACGTGCGCAATATTGTGGTGTATGAGCAACATCGACTTCGAACCGGCGGAGGTCGCTCGCCGCATCGACAAAGGGGACGAGGATCTCTTCGTGCTCGACGTCAGAAACGAGGACGACTACGAGAAGTGGCGGATCGAAGACAGCACGAACCTCCCGATCTACGACGAGTTACTTGACCACGACTACTCGACGCTCGAGGACCACCTCGAGGACCTTCCCAAGGATCGGGAGATCGCCGTGGTCTGTATCGCCGGGATCACGTCGGCACGAGCCGCCGACTTCCTGCGCGAGCACGGGTTCGACGCGAAGTCGATCGACGACGGGATGAACGGCTGGGGCCGGGTCCATCGCTCCTACGAGGTCAACGGCGCCGACGGCGTCGTCCAGATCGTCCGTCCCGGGACGGGCTGTGTCTCCCACGTCGTCCACGACGGGACGGCGGCCGTCGTCGTCGATCCGAGCCAGTACGTCGACTACTACCTGAGCGAGGCCGACGAACGGGACCTCGAGATCGTCGCCGTCGCGGACACTCACGCCCACGCCGACCACGTCTCGGGCGCGCGGCGGCTTGCCGGCGAACTCGACGTCCCCTACCACCTCCACGGGGACGACGCCGGCGAGCTCGAGGGAGTCGTGGAACTCGAGGACGGCGACACTATCCCCGTCGGCGACCGATCGGTCGAGGTCGTTCATACCCCGGGACACACGCCCGGAAGCGTCTCGTTTACCTTCGGCGACGCACTGCTATCCGGGGACACGCTGTTTCTCCGCAGCGTCGGTCGACCCGACCTAGAGGACGGCGACGAGGACGCGATCCGAAAGGCCTCGAGCCGGCTGTTCGACAGCCTCGATCGGCTGCTCGAACTCGAGGGCGACCGGATCGTGCTACCCGGTCACTTCAGCGACGAGTCGATCCGCCCGCTGGCGACCCGTCTCGGCGAGCTCCGCGAGGAGACGACGAACGAGCTGCTGGGCTACGTCGAGGAGAGCGACGAGGAGGCGTTCGTCGAGACAATCGTCGAGAGCCTCGCCGACGAGCCGGCGAACTACAACGAGATCAAGCAGATCAACTGGGGGAAGAGCCAGCCCGGCGACGACGTCGAGGAACTCGAGCTGGGGCCGAACAACTGCGCGGCGAACTGACGGCGCGTCTCGACTCTGGAGATGGAAAGCGAACCGGGCGAGCTATCAGGCGTACGTCTCCTCGAGATACTCGACGATATCGTCGCTCTCGTGCATTCCCTCGACGTCCTGGGACTCGTCCGAGATGACCGGGACACCGTTCTGGCCGCTGACGCGCTCGACCTCGGTGCGGTCCTCGTGGGAGCGGGGAACCTCGATCACGTCGTAGTCGAGTTCGAGCTCGTCGAGTTTGGTTCGAACCTTCGCACAGAACGGACAGCCTGGCAGTTCGTACAGCGTGATGTCGGACATACCTGTTGTAGCCGATAGACACCAAAGAGGCCACCGGTCGGCCGACGAGTTGCCGGAACCCGCGACGCGTCTAGAAGACGACCATGCCGGCCTCGACGGCGAAGTAGACGACGAAGTAGACGATGAACGCGAACGCCAGAATCCACTGACCGAGCGACACGTCCCGTTTCTCGCCCATCGCCGCCTTGAGCAGCGGGTAGCTAATGATCCCGGCGGCCAGCCCGTTCGCGATCGAGGTCGTTAGCGGCATGATCGTGATCGTCAGTCCGGCACTGATCGCCCATGCGGGATCCTGCCAGTCGATATCGGTGACCCCCTGAAGCATAATGATCCCGACGACGACCAGCGCGAGGTAGGTTGCGTACTGGGGGATCGCTTGCATCAGCGGCACGATGAGTAACGCGAGTCCGAACAGCCCGCCGACGACGAGCGCCGTAAAGCCGGTTCGTCCGCCCTCCTCGAGGCCCGCCGAGGACTCGATGAACGTCGTCACCGTCGAGGTGCCGATCATCGCGCCGAACGTGGTGCCGACCGCGTCGGCCATCAGGGGTTTCTCGATCTCGGGCAGATCACCCTGCTCGTCGAGGAACCCGCCGATCTGGGAGACGCCGATGAGCGTTCCCGCGGTGTCGAAGAAGTCGACGAAGAAGAACGTAAAGACGACCAGCGCGAACACGAGCGGGTCGTCGGTGATCATTCCCAGGCCGTCGACGAACCCCCAGAACAGCGGCGTGAAGTCGTACTGGACGGACGCGATCATCGAGCCGAGTCCCTCGTTCGTCACCTCGTCGTACGATCCTTCCGGGGTGAGGACGTCGGGACCGACGACGCCAGCGAGCGTCAACGCCCAGCCGGCGACTGCCGTCGTCACGATTCCAATGATGATCGAGCCACGCAGCCCTCTGGCGTAGAGCAACAGCGTCAGAACCAGGCCCGCGAGCGAGAGCGCGGCGACCGGGCTCTCGAGGACGTTACCGAGCGTGACCAGCGTCGCGTCGTACGGCACCACGAGTTCGATCTCCTGTAAGCCGAGAAAGAGCAGGAAGACGCCGATCCCGGCGCCGACGGAGAACTTGACGGGTTCCGGAAACAGTTCGATGATGTACCGCCGTGCGCCGACAGCTGTCAGCGCGATGAATATAATGCCCTCGACGAAGACGGCCGCCAGCGCGAGTTGCCACGGAACGCCGAGGATGACGACGACAGTAAAGGTGAAGAACGCGTTCAGCCCCATCCCCGGGGCGAGTCCGAACGGCCGGTTGGCGTAGAACGCCATCACCAGTATCGCGGCGATCGACGCGAGGATCGTGACGACGGCGAGCATCTGGATGACATCACCCTGGCCGTAGACCGTGCCGTTGATCGTCGTTTCGCTCTGGAACTCGCCGGCCTCGTGATCCCAGAGGATCGCCTGACTGAGGATCGTCGGGTTGACGACGATGATGTACGCCATCGCCAGGAACGTCGTGATTCCGGCGATCAGTTCCGTCCGCAAATCGGTGTCGTGCTCGTCGAACCCGAAGTACGCGCCGATACGATCGAAAGCCCCCATGTTGGATGTTCAGGCATACCCAGACGGATTAGTTAAAGTTCACGTCTTTGGATCCACCTCACTAATACACGTCCGTGTATACATTTTTGATACTCGGGTGAGAAATCCGAAACGAATCGTCCCGATGAACCCGAACGAACGTATTTGACCCCCGGGATCGTATCCGATCATCATGAGGTTTGTCATCGTGGGGTACGGTCGAGTCGGCTCGCACACTGCGCGCATTCTACACGAGGAGGGCCACGACCTCGTCGTCGTCGACGACGATCCCGATCGGGTCGAACGAGCGGCCAACAACGGGTTCGACACCGTCGAAGGCGACGGTGCCGACGAGGACGTACTGCTCGAGGCAGGGGTCGACGAGGCGGACGCTATCGGCGCCTTCACGCCGGATCTCAACGTCAACTTCGCGGCCTGTATGGTCGGAAACCACCACGGCTGTCGGACCGTGTTGCGCATCGACGAGGACTACCGGGAGGAGATCTACGAGCGCTACGCCGAGGACGTCGACGACATCGTCTATCCCGAGCGCCTCGGTGCGGCGGGTGCGAAGACGGCCATGCTCGGGGGCGACTTCAACGTCGTCGCCGATCTGGCGGCGAACCTCCAGCTGACCGTCCTCGAGATCCGGGAGGGCTCCCCCGCGGTCGGCAAGCGGATGAGCGAACTCGAGCTTCCGGAGTCCGCCCGGATCTACGCCCACGGCCGCGCTCGCGAGGCGCTAACGATCCCGCTTCCGGGAACCGAACTCGCCGTTGGCGACGAGGTCGCCGTCGTCGCGGAAACCGAACGAATAGACGAGCTTCAAGCCGCGCTGCTACCGGCGTCGGCCTGAGCAAAAAACCGGGCGGCGCAGAGAGCCGTGGACGCGCAGTCGAGATGGGATGGGGTATCGTTCGGCGCGTCCGTCGTATCCGTCCACGCTCCGACCAATAAAACCACGTCAGACGGCCGGCTGACGCTACTCATCCTCGAGGCGGAAGACGAGTATGTTCTGGTGAACCATCGAGGGGACGAACGAGAACGGGTAGCCGTAGACGTGCAGATCCTTCGTGGGATCGTACCAGACGAGGTTGGCGGCGAGCGTCAGCGGGGCCGTCGATTCGATCGCTCGCGCCAGCTCCGCCGAGAGGAACTCGTAGGACTGTTCGCGGTACATGTCGCCGATGAAGACGACGACGTGGCCCTCCGGCGTGACCGCGTCGGCGAACCGATCGAACTTGGCGGCCATGTCCTCGAGCCACTCTGCCTTCGTTCCGGAGCCGTCGCCGTTCGCGCTCGTGTCGGCCTCCTCGTCGCCGTCGAACGCCCCCAACTTGCTCTCGCGAGTCTCGTGCTCGTTTCGGGTCTGCTCGAGTTCGTCCATGTGCCAGTAAGGGACGTCGGTGAGCAGCAGGTCGACGCTGTCGTCCTCGATTCCGTCGATCAGGTCGGCGCAGTCACCGCATCGCAGCTCCTGTTCGGCCAGCGACGGCTCCCCGCGGGCCCGTCGCTCCTCGTTCTCGCGCTCGAGGACCTCCGCGTAGAGGTCGACCCAGCGCTCGTTGCGTTCGAACCCGATTGCCTCGCGAAGTCCGGTACCCTCGTGCTCGCAGAAGCTTGCTCCCAGCAGGGTGCCGCCGACGCCGGCGAAGGGATCGAGGACGGTGTCGCCGGCCTTGCTGAACCGGTCGATCAGATCGGCACAGAGCCGCGGCGGTTTCTGGCCGCCGTGCTCGCTGCGCAGGTCGTGCTGGACGTCCGGCGGATACCCCTCGGCGATAACCGACTTCGTCGCATACTTCCACTCCCTGCCGGTGAGGTCGTTGACCCGGTTTCGCTCGTCGTAGACGCCCCGGCCCTCGACGTAGCACTGGTGATCGGCCAGTTCGCTCGTGTCGATCACCTCGCCGTCTTCGATCGGCAGCGACTCCTCCTGGGCGCGCTCGGCGTCGAACGCGCCGTCGTCGTCGGTTACGAGTCGGCTCTGTCGGTGACAGTCCCCGTCGTCCATGGCACGTCCTCGACTGTTCGCCAGGACCACTTAAAAGCGCGTTCCGCGGGGTTAGCTGGTGTAGGAGCTCTCGCCGACGACCTCGAGGAACTCCCCGCGTCCCGTCGACGTCGTTCCGTCGAACTCGGTTACCCGAACGCGAACCTGTTTCTCGACCGTCTCCGGCCCCGCACCCTCGACGATCAGGTGCGTGTCGCCGATGTAGACGTGTCCTTCGGTCGCACCGTTCGACTCCGCCACGAAGACGTCGACCACGTCGCCTACCTCGAGCGACGGACTCGTCTCGCGGAACCGCCAGCCCTTGAGATACTTTTGCAGGAAACTCATAGTCGTGCCACCTCCTCGCTCTCGCGGTCGATAACGTACTCGCGACCGAATCCGGTGATCGCCGCGACCACGAAGACGGCGACCAGCAGCCAGCCCTGGAAGACGAACGGGACGACCTCGATCGGCGTCGCGAGCATGTCAGCCGTGAGCCAGTCGTACTCGCCGGGGAGATCCTGCATCGCCGTAAATCCGGCGAGAACGCCGCCCGACCACGGGAAGATGTACCCCAGTGCTGCGGTCTGGGCGTCCAGGATGTTCGCTCGCCGGTAGCCGTTCAGATTGAACCGCTCGCCGATCTTCGAGATGTACGGGCCGATCGCGACCTCGGCGGCCGTGTTGATCGTGATAACGGCGTTGATCAGCGCCGCCGAACCGACCATCGTGAGTTCGGCGTTGCGGACGTTCGTCGCAAGGTTCTCGATCGACCAGTCGAGAATCGCCTGGAAGGCTCCCCCGCGGATCATGATCTGGGCCGCAGCGATGATCAACAGGACGAGGATCGCGAGTTCGAAGAAGCCCGCCGCGCCGTTGATCAGGCTGCCATCGACGTTGACCGCGTCGGGGTCCTCGACGATCGTCAGGATCGGGAGGAACTCGAGGGGCTCGGCGAGCGGGGCGTCCTCGGGTGCGTTGAACATGACGATATCTCCGAGCGAGAGCAGTCCGAGCGTGAGCCCCGAGACGGCAGCGACGACGATCCCCCACGAGATCGCCTCGACGATGTGTCGACCCGCGACCGCGGCGCCGATGACGACGCCCATCGAAACGAGGTGGATCAGGCCGATCGGTTCGCTCTGGGCGACGAGCAGTTCCTGGGCGTCGCCGCCGATCTCGAGCCCGCCCATGAACTGGCCGGCGACGAGGTAGCCGCCGAACGCGATGATCGCGGCGATGATCACGTACTTGAAGCGGGAAGCGACGACGCCCCCGATATCGGCATCCTGGGTGACGGCGCTGACGATTGTCGTGTCACTTACGGGTGCGAGGTTGTCGCCGAAGATCGACCCCGAGAGGATCGCGCCGAACAGCAAGATCGGGTTCGCCCCGAGAAGAAGCCCCGCAGGGAAAAACAGCGTGACGAACGCGATCGCGGAGCCGTACCCGGTCCCGATTCCCGTGGTAAACAGCGCCGCGAGGACGAACGTCGCTGCCGGAAACAGCGTCGCGCCGATCCCCCCGACGTCGGCCAGCCAGACCAGGCCGTCGACGAAGCCACCGTCCTGTAGCAGCTCGGCGAACATACCGGCCCAGATCCAGGCGACGATCGCCGTCACTGCGACCGGTTGGGTCATCCCCTCGAAGATCGTGTTCGCGTACGTTTTCCAGCTCCCGCGGACGAAGAACATTCCGAAGATCAGCCCGAGCAGGATTCCGACGACCAGCCCGCCCGTATCGGAGATCCGCCAGAGGGCCGTCTGAGCGACTGCCCAGAGGATGAAAAAGGCGATCGGGAACGCGCTCATACCCCGTCCGCCGTAGAACGAGATCCGCGGCTCGTCGTCTTCGGTACCCTGGGTGAACGACTCGCTCGGGTCGGACTCACCCGGTCCGCCGTTCTCAGTACTCATCGTAACACACGACGGTAGTATCCCAACTCTGGCGGATAAATGTTATCAAATACTGACCGAACGCTACCCGTTACTGTACACTTTTGTTCTCTCCTCGAGAGAGGGCTGACGTGTCGGTGTCCGTCGAGACCGTCGTCGTCCTGTCCGCCGCGGTACTCGGACTCTGGATCGGTGCGCGCTGGCTCGTCGACGCAGCCTCGGATATCGCGAGCGCGGCCGGAATCTCGCCGCTCGTGATCGGCCTCACCGTCGTCGCGTTCGGGACGTCCGCACCGGAGTTCGCCGTCTCGATTGTCGCTACCCTCGAGGGCAGCGGCGACGTCTCCGTCGGCAACGTCGTCGGCTCGAACGTGTTCAACCTCGGCGTTGTACTGGGTGCTGTCGCCCTGCTCGCCCCGTTTCGAGCGACCGAGACGATGCTCCGTCGGGACGCCGTCGCGATGGCCGTCGCCACCGCGGTCGCAACAGGGCTTCTCGCGAATCGGGTTGTTTCGCGACCCGAAGGTCTCGTTCTCGTCTCACTCCTGGCGGGGTACCTCGTCGTACTCGGCGTTGTCGCACGTCGGGAAGCCGACGATACCGGCCGGGTGTCCTCCGAATCAACGGAGGAGAACGGACTCGAGGCCACTGAACCGACGATTCGACTCGGACCGGATGCGGGACGGCTCCTCGTCGGACTCGCCCTGGTAGTCGGCGGCGGTCACCTGCTGGTCGATTCGGCGACGACGCTCGGACTCGCCGTCGGCGTCTCCGAGTGGGCGATCGGCGTCACCGTCGTCGCCGCTGGCACGTCCGTCCCGGAGCTCGTAACGTCGATCGTCGCCGCGCGTCGAAACGCCGTCGCGATAGCGGCCGGGAACGTCATCGGTTCGAACGTGTTCAACCTCCTCGGGGTTCTCGGCGTCGCAGCGACGATTCGACCGTTGACTGTCGATCCCGCGGTACCCGCCAGCCTCGTCTGGCTCGGTGCGATCACCGCGGTCACGACGGTCGTGTTGGTGACCGGCAGACGGCTGACCCGGCCCGAGGGAGCGGTCCTGCTCGCAGTCGCGGCCAGCTACTGGCTCGCGAGCGCCGTCGGCTGGCCGTCCGGGTGACATCGACGTCAGCGCGAGCCTTTGTACCCCCGAGACCTACGACGGGTATGAACATGCTTGTCGACGGCGAGTGGCGAACCGACGCCTACGAAGCGACGGACGACGACGGCTCCTTCGACCGGCAGGAGACGACGTTCCGGGACCGGATCCGGGACGACCCCAACGCCGAGTTTCAGCCGGAGGCGGGCCGCTACCACCTCTACGTCTCCTACGCGTGTCCGTGGGCCCACCGAACCCTCGTGACGCGCGCGCTGAAGGGTCTCGAGGATGCGATCTCGGTTTCCGTGGTCGACCCGTATCGCGGCGAGGACGGCTGGCAGTTCACTCCCGAAAAGGAGGACTGCACGCACGATCACGTCCACGACGTCAACTACCTCCGCGAGCTGTACGTCCGCGCCGACCCCGACGTTACCGCCCGCGTGACGGTCCCCGTACTGTGGGACAAGCGGGAGGACACCATCGTCAACAACGAGTCAAGGGAAGTCATGCGGATGCTCGACACCGAGTTCGACTCGGTCGCTTCCCGGGACGTCAACCTCTACCCCGACGGCTACCGAGAGGAGGTCGACCGCATTATCGACGAGATCTACGAGCCCATCAACAACGGCGTCTATCGAGCCGGCTTCGCGACCAAGCAGGATCCCTACGACGAGGCGATCGACGAGCTCTTCGAGGCGCTCGACCACTGGAACGGCATCCTCGAAGACCAGCGGTACCTCGCGGGTGACCGACTGACCGAGGCGGATATCGCGATGTTCACGACGCTGGTCCGATTCGACAACGTCTACCACACCCACTTCATGTGTAACGTCAACCAGATCCGCGACTACGAGAACCTGTGGCCGTATCTACGCGACCTCTATCAGACGCCAGGCGTCGCCGACACCGTCGACATGGACCACATCAACGAACACTACTACACGACACATCCGGACGTGAACCCGCATCGAATCGTCGCCCGCGGACCGGATCTCGCGTTCGACGCCCCCCACGACCGGGACGAGCTGCCGGGCTCACCGCCGACGGCGCTCGAGGCGGCAAGTTCGGACGACTGACACGGACCGGCGCTAGTTCGGCACGATAGTACGTACCTTCAGGAGCCACTTGGGGGCTGGCGTGGTTCGCGGTCGCGGCGCCACTGCTCGAACCTGTGTTCTTCCTCTTCGGCGAAAAAGGCCCGCCAGACGAGCCAGCCGAGCGCGAACACGGGCCACAGTGGAAGCAGAACGAGAGCGATGAGCAACGCGACGATGTATCCGAACAGCGACATCTGGCTGTTCGGTCCGTAGCCCGTCGACTCCGCCACCTTGGTTGACATACGTCGGCATAGAACCGTTCTAGTATTCGGTCTTTCGGTCTCGAGAGCGAGCGGTCAGGCGGTCTCGAGCCCGTCTCTCGAGGCCTCGTCGTCGTCCAGAACCGCCGCAGCGTCGTCCTGTGGCCGATAGTCGAGATCGAGCATTGTCTCCGAGAGTGAGAGGAACCGCTCGCTGTTGTCGGAGATGCCGTGTGCCGTCAACGGCGTTTTGGGAAGCGTCCGCGTTGCCGCCGCGTAAATGACCCGCCGACAGTCTCCCGGACTGAGCCACATCGCGCGGGCGTACCGCTCCCCGGCCCCGTCTCGGTTCGCAACCGCATCTCTGAGTTCGTCCCGAGTCAGCAGCCAGCCGATTCGGAGGTTGACTACGTCGAGCCCGTGGCGGTTCGCGTAGTACTGCCCCATCGCCTCGCCAAAGACCTTCGTCACGCCGTAGTACGTGTCGGGATCGGGCTCGTCCGTCGGGCGAACGACCTTGGGTTGGCCGTTCGTCGACTCCGGGCGCGTCGGCGAGACGGTGTTTCCCATGTTGACCGCGTGGTTGGAACTCGCGAACACGACCCGCTCGAGATCGTGTTCGACCGCGGCCGCGAACACGTTGTAGACTCCCTCGACGTTTGGCCCGGAGACCTCGTCCCACGCCGCCCTGGGATCGGGATTCGCCGCGAGGTGGACGACGACGTCCTGTCCCTCGAGGGCGTCGAACACCGCCTCGCGGTCAGTGACCTCGATCGGCGTCGTCTCGAGATCCTCGGACTCGCTGTGGGAAAACAGCGTCAGTTCGGCTTCGGAGAGGGCGTCGATCGCCTCCCTGCCGACGCTTCCGGATGCACCGGTGATCGCGATGTTTGTCACGCTCGAGCGTACCTCGTCCGACAGCAAATAGGTCGGGCCGGCGGGTTCCGGTCTCCTGCTGATCCGCAGTCGTCTCTACTCGAGTGTGCAATAAATACGGAAAGCCCACACAGCCGTTGCTGTGCGGGCTTAGAGAG
>NZ_JARUKW010000008.1 GCF_029688845.1 Natronococcus sp. A-GB1
TTCGTGCATAATTACAACTCCGATATTACTGCTGAGCTTAGCTAAAGACGGATGGTCTGGTGGGTCACGCCACGGAGAATCGATGATTTCGTTGAGTTTGTCGATGATGCGCTGCTGTTCGTTCGAATTGAGAGCGGTGAGATCGTCCTGTGCTTTCGATGCGAGTTCCCACGTCCACTCGCCGTCACTCATTCGTCCCGTCAGTGCCGAATCGTTCGCGTGCTTCTTCGGCACTCATCGTCCGTTGTTCACGGACATCTTCGTCGGCTTGGAGGAGTGCAACGAGTTCATCGCGGTCGAACGTGGGGTGTTCGACGGCATCGCGTAGGGTATACCGAATAAATTCGCTACGGCTGTTGAATCCTCGTCCTTGCCACGTGTCTTCGATCTCGTTGAGAAACGACTGTGTGACCTTGAAATTTACCGTGACGATCTCGTCGTCGCCGTTGTTTGTGGCCGCTTCGGACATACGCTTGTATTACTCGCATGTTACTGTAGGTATTTCGGCGTCCGAACGCTGGAGCTATTGGCTAAGAGAAACGGTAGTAGATCCGTGAAATTAGTGTCGTTTGTTACCGATTCTCACGCTGCTCTACTTTGTTCAACTCAACAAAATCCACCATACATTCGCACGAACGATAGTTGTCAATCGAGAGGCTGGCTTGACATTCACCGATCAGTACAGAGCAAGGAGTTATCACTACTATCGTCCAATTAGACAACCAATGACGGATTGGGAGCGAGTGAAGCAAGAACTTCAGGATGCGGGCTATGCTGGCTTCGAGTTCGACAGCGGGGAGACCGCTGTACCGGGTCTATCCGGAGATGGGTGGTCGGTGAGATTAAACGCGAGGGGCAACTGATGCGTGAGAACCAGCCATTCTTGATACGGATTTGCGACTCCCTACCGGGTAGTAACACTGTGAGTGCTAACTCGGAGAATACCCCGGAAAGCATACAGAACATCGCTGAACAACACGGCTTGAACGTCGTGATATTCGGTGTCTCTAACGATGAAGTACGTATCGCACTCTGTGAATCTCCAAAATAAGAGTCGTCCTCCTAACGGTGTGTTCGCACGTGTAGTGTCCGCTGGTTCTGGTGATCGGTCTACTGCTCAAACCGTTCAACACGAACCAACTGAACAGCAACCGGAAGATTTCTAATCGGTTATTGGGCGTTACACGAGCTTAGAAACTCGATTAGTGCTATCTACTATCCCTTTGCTCAACCTTGTTCAGTTCGATCAGCAGCCGGAAGATCGCCTTCACGAGGTTCGCGTCGACGTCGAACTGCTCGGCGTTGTGGCCCGCTCGGTCCATCACCTGCTCTTCTTGCTTCTCGTCGGTCGTCGGCAGCCCTTTTTCGTCTTTGACCGCTGCGATTGTGTCCGCGACGTAGGTTCGCTGGGCGATCAGCTCGACGATCTCGCGGTCGATCGTCTGGATCTCCTCGCGGAGTTCGTCGAGATCCATCTCTTCGGGCGCTCGATCCGTCGTCTCGGCCTCGTCCGTGTCGGTCTCGTTGGGTGTCATGTGGTTCGTGTCCCGTCGGTTCGCGTCGCCAGTAATCGTGTCGTTCCGTCCCGTTCGTCCCACCGCTCCCGGATCTCCTCGAGCGTCTCCCGGTCGCCGACGGCCACGTAGCTCGGGCCGGTTCCCGACAGCGAGACGCCGTCGGCGTCGGGCATCGCCTCGAGCATCGGCCCCGTCGGGAACTCGAGAGCGCCACAGAACGCAAAGCCGTTGACCGTCATCGCCTCGCCGTAGCGGCCCTCGAGGGCCAGTTCCTCGACGAGTTCGGCCATCGGCGCGATCCGTTTGCAGGCCGAGACGTCGGCGTCGGCGCTGTAGGCCTGCTCCGGTGGGGTGTAAACGAGCGCGCCCCAGTCGACTTCCTCGCGGGCGAGCAGTTCGTCGTTCGTGTTGTCGGTGACCGTCACCCCGCCGAGCATGCTCGCGCTGGCGTCGTCGAACGCGCCCGTTGCCGTGACGCCGGCGTCGCGGGCCGCCCGCACGCCGAGTCGGCAGGCGTCGATCCGGTCAACGGCGTCGGTGATCTCGAGGGCGTCGAGGGTCGCGAGCACCGTCGCGTTGGCGGCGGCGCTCGAGCTCTTGAGCCCGGCGGCCATCGGGACCTCGCTGCCCGTTCGAACCCGACCGCCGACGTCGCCGGTGAGCCCCGCGGCGTCGGCGTACTCCTCGAGCGCGAGCTCGACGCAGCGCTCGATGAGCCCGGTGTCCGCCTCGGGCCGGTCGGCGACGGTGCCGACGACCTCACCGTCGGTCGTCAGCTCGACCGACGCGGTCGTCTCGAGATCGATCGCGAACGCCGATCCGCGACCGGTCGCGAGCGCGTTCAGCACGGTTCCGGCCGCCGGCGCAACAGCCCGGCCATCCATACCGACCCCTCTCGCCCGGGCCGTATTTAGGCTGGCGATCACGGCGAGTAGTGGCTCCGGTTCGGTCTCCGGGAGGCGACCGGACCCGCGAACGTACGGTTTTTCTCCGGCGCGACCGAACCGGACGTATGAGCCAGCGCAGCAACGTCGCACCCAGTACGATCGGCGTCGACTTCGTCGAGGGCGGCGTCGTCGTCGAGTACCTCGACGGGCGGGACGTCTTCTACCACGGCCCGCCGAAACCCGTCGAGCGGTCGGTGAAAACGCCCCCCGGGAAGGAAGTTCACGTCCTGGTCACGGATCCTGACGGCGTCGAGGGCGTCATGACCTACGTCAACGACCGCAACACCCAGGCAGAAATCCTCGAGTCGACCGGCGTCGGCCGGGTGATGCTAGAGGGGGACGACGAGGAGGTGCTGTTCCCGGGCGTGACGGTGTCGACGACGGCCTACGCGATCGAGGTCGAGGCGGAGCCGTCGACGGTCGACGGCCGCGTCTTCGTCTTCGCCGAGGACGAGATGAGCGAACACGCGTACGAACTCGTGGAGGCGGTCGACTGATGCCCTTACAGAAGTCCTGGCGAGAGCTGGATCGGGACGCCGTCGCCCGGGCGCCCGACCGTCCCGGCGTCTACGAACTCGGCGACGGCTCCGGAACCGTTCTCGCGGTCGACCACGGCGTGTTGCGAGACGAACTCAAGACGGCGCTCGCCTACGGGGACGGCGACCGCGTCCGCTGGACGGAGACGCACACGCTGGAGCAGGCTCGAGAGCTCGCGGCCGACCACCGCGACCGTCTCGAGTAGCGGGCCCTCGCCGTCAGCGGCTCGGGCGGACGCCAGTTCGCTTCACTGGATGTACGACGGATCGCTACCGTCGCAGTGTTTCTCGTGTTCCGTCGCGTCGGACTGCTCGTCGAACAGCAGCCCACAGGTTTCACACTCGAACCAGGTGGCGTCGTCCCGTTCGGTCTGGACCACCATGCCCGGAGATGTGATACGGATCCCCAAAGGCGTTTCTCCGGCAGCGGCCGACGGTCCCGTCGGCTCGAGGACAATTCTCAAGAGCACGGACGCGAAATCACCTCACATGAGTGGGTCCGACGCTGACGCAGTGGGGCTATCGGTTCGGGCAGCCGAGAAACGCGACGCCGGCCGGGGCGTCGCGCGGATCCCCGAACGCGCACGCCGGGAGCTGGGGGTTTTAAGCGGGGACACGGTCGTGATCGAGGGCGAGAAGACCACGGTCGCGAAGATGTGGCCCGCCGATCCCTCGGTCCCCGAGACCGCAATCCAGATCGACGGCGACACGCGCGCGAACGCCGGTGTCCACGTCGGCGACACGGTCGCGGTTCGCCCGAAGGACACGTCCACGATTCAGGAGGCGACACGAATCACGCTGTCGCCCCCGCCGTCGATCACCGACGGGGAACGGCAGGTCGCCGAGCGCAACGCGGCCCAGAAGCTCCGGAACCGGCCCGTCCGAGCCGGCGAGCAGATCCGGATCGAGGGCGTCAGCCAGAACCCGTTTACCGTCGTCGACACGACGCCCACCGGCGACGTCCGGATCTCGAGTACGACCACGGTTCGGATCGCCGATCCCGGAACTCGAGCGAGTTCGGCCGGCAACAGCCCTCGAAACGCGAGCTCGGGCGCCTCGAGCGAGAACGTGGAGGGCGACTCGGTCTCGGCGGAGGGAACGACGGGGCCGACCTACGAGGACATCGGCGGGTTGGACGAGGAGCTCGAGCAGGTCCGGGAGATGATCGAACTCCCGCTGTCGGAACCCGAACTGTTCCGGCGACTCGGCGTCGAGCCGCCCTCGGGCGTTCTGCTGTACGGGCCGCCAGGAACAGGAAAGACGCTGATCGCCCGTGCGGTCGCGAACGAAGTGGATGCCTCCTTCGAGACGATCTCGGGACCCGAGATCATGTCGAAGTACAAAGGCGAGAGCGAAGAACAGCTCCGGGAGGTGTTCGAACGCGCCCGCGAGAACGCGCCGACGATCATCTTCTTCGACGAGATCGACTCCATCGCGGGCGCTCGCGGCGAGGACGAGGGCGCCGAGAACCGCATCGTTGGCCAGCTGCTGACCCTGATGGATGGGCTCGACGCCCGCGGCGAGGTGATCGTCATCGGCGCGACGAACCGCGTCGACGCGATCGACCCCGCCCTGCGCCGGGGCGGTCGTTTCGACCGCGAGATTCAGATCGGCGTTCCCGACGAGACGGGCCGCAGGGAGATCCTCGAGGTCCACACCCGCGGAATGCCCCTTGCCGACGACGTCAGCGTCGACACCATCGCCCGCCGAACACACGGGTTCGTCGGCGCGGACCTCGATGCGGTCGCCAGCGAGGCCGCGATGGCCGCGATCCGGGAGCGACCCGCCGACACCGACGACCGCGAGGAGTGGAACCGCGATCCGAAGGTGACGAGAGCTCACTTCGACACCGCCCTCGCCTCCGTCGAGCCCTCCGCGATGCGCGAGTACGTCGCCGAGTCGCCCGGTACCGACTTCGAGGACGTCGGCGGGCTCGAGGGCGCGAAGGAGACGCTCCGGGAGTCCGTCGAGTGGCCCCTGACCTACGATCGACTGTTCGAGGAGACGAACACCGAGCCGCCCTCGGGCGTTCTGCTGTACGGCCCGCCCGGAACGGGAAAGACGCTGCTCGCCCGCGCGCTCGCCGGCGAGACCGACGTCAACTTCGTCCGGGTCGACGGCCCCGAGATCGTCGACCGCTACGTCGGCGAGTCCGAGAAGGCGATCCGTAAGGTGTTCGAGCGGGCTCGCCAGGCCGCGCCGTCGATCGTCTTCTTCGACGAGATCGACGCCATCACCGCGGCTCGGGGTGCGGGCCAGAACGAGGTCACCGAGCGGGTCGTGAGCCAGCTGCTCACGGAACTCGACGGGATGCGCGAGAACCCGAATCTCGTCGTGCTGGCCGCCACGAACCGCAAGGACCAGATCGATCCCGCCCTGCTCCGACCGGGCCGGCTCGACACGCACGTCCTCGTTGGAGAGCCCGATCTCGAGGCCCGCGAGAAGATCCTCGCGGTCCACGCCGGCGACAAGCCTCTGGCCGACGACGTCGACCTCGCGGAGCTAGCGGCCGAGGTCGAGGGGTACACCGGCGCCGACCTCGAGGCGCTGGTTCGGACGGCGTCGATGAAGGCGATCCGCGAGGTCGCGACGGCCTACGACCCCGAAGAGGCCAACGAGCGGGCCGACGAGGTGCTGATCGAGCGTCGGCACCTCGAGGCAGCGCGCGAGGAGACGACCGCGTCCGGCTGAGGCCGTTTTCGACCCGGCGGCGCCCCGCCGAGACGCTCGTCACCGCCGCGGAGTGACCGGAAAACGCTCCCCGTTTTATATTGCCTGGAATAGCCGAAAGGATCGTTTTGCGGCTCCCTATCGAATCGGTATAATCGTGATGATCGATCAAGAGGGCGATCGCGATGACTGACTCGGAGAACGGGGTCGAACGGGCGGCGGCGATCTGCGAGCGCTGCGGTGACGCGATCGCGGTCCGGATCGACGCCGACGGCGAGATACGGCCGATCGGAAACGAGAAGGGGGAGTGCTGTTCCTGCGCGGAACCCGACCTTCGCGCCATGAACGACGCGACGGAGGTTCTGGACGACCCGCGGTCGACCGAGCGTTCGGAGTAGGCGTTTCGCTACGGGGGTGCGGCCGCGGCGTCTCCATCGTCGGATTCGTACTCCGAGCTCTCGAGTCCCGTGTCGAGCAGCGCGTCCTCGGCCGGTTCGACGACGACGGTTTCGCCGGCAGTCGTCGAGTCGCCTGGCTCGACGGTGATATCCTCGCGGTTGACGCCCGGAGGAAAGACGAGGTCGACGCGGCTGCCGAAGGCGATGTGGCCCAGACGCTGTCCGCGCCCGAGGTCGTCGTCGGGTTCGACGTAGGGGAAGATCCGACGGGCGAACGCGCCCGCGATGAGGGTGACCGTCGAGGCGGCGGCGTTCCGGTCGATGCTCGAGTCGGTGTCGTCGGCGACCTCGAGGTCGGGGAGGTGCGGCGAGTCGGTCTCGAACTCGACGTGGACCCGCTCGTTGCGTTCGGACTCCTTCGAGAACGCCGGACGATGCGCGCCGGAGACGTGTTCGACATCGATTACCCGGCCCTCGAAGGGTGTGCGGACGACGTGGACGTGCCAGACGTTCATGAAGATCCCCAGGCGGACGTGGCCCTCCTCCTCGCGCAACACCGAGACAGTCCCGTCTGCGGGGGCGACGACACCCGTCGGCGGCGGGTTTCGGTCGGGGTCGCGGAAGAAGGCGAGCGTCGCGACCCCCGCGAGGAGGGCTGCGACGCTGGCCGCGACGCTGAACAGCAACGCGAACGGTGCGGCGAGCAAGGGGGGAAGCGCGTACTTCCAGGCCCCGGGGGCGAAGTTCATACCTCGAGCCATGCGAGCGAGTCGTATGGTCGTTACGGACGGGTCAGGATTCGGTCGCGGGAAGCGTGAACGTGAACGTCGCGCCCTCGCCGGGCTCGGAGTCGACGCGGATCCATCCGCCGTGGCGTTCGACGATCCGCCGGCAGATCGCGAGCCCGATCCCCGTACCCTCGCATTCTTCGTGACTGTGTAGTCGCTGGAACACCTCAAAGACGCGCCCCTGCTCGTCGGGGTCGATCCCGATCCCCTCGTCGCGAACCGCGATCTCCCACCGATCCCCGGCGTGGTCGGCGCCGACGTGGACGCGGGGCGGCTCGTCGCCGCTGTACTCGATCGCGTTCGACACGAGGTTCTGGAGCAACTGCCGAAGCTGGCTGGCGTCGCCCTGTACCGTCGGCAGCGACTCGGCCGTGATCTCGGCGTCGTGGCACTCGATCATCACCTGCAGGTCCGCCAGCACGTCCTCGAGGACGGTCTCGAGCTCGACGGGTTCGAACGGGTCGCCCTGCGAATCGATCCGGGAGTACGCGAGCAGGCCGTCGATCATCTCGCGCATTCGGTCGGCGCCGTCGACGGCGTACTCGATGAACTCCTCGCCGTCGCCGTCGAGGTCGTCCGCGTAGCGGCTCTCGATCAGACCGAGGTAGCTCGAGACCATCCGTAACGGCTCCTGAAGGTCGTGGGAAGCCGCGTAGGCGAACTGCTCTAACCGCTCGTTCGAGGCCTCGAGCT
Organism: Natronococcus sp. A-GB1; assembly: GCF_029688845.1. Taxonomy (GTDB): domain Archaea; phylum Halobacteriota; class Halobacteria; order Halobacteriales; family Natrialbaceae; genus Natronococcus. The sequence goes on from NZ_JARUKW010000008.1 coordinate 7,550, forward strand.
CCCGAACCATCTCGTTGAGCCGACGCTCGTAGCGCCGACGCTCGAGGGCGGTGGCCAGGATTGTCGAGACGCTGTCGAGGAAGTCAACGTCGTGATCGGCGAACTCGCAGGGCCGGTCGTCGTAGGCCGCGAGGATACCCCACGAGTCGGCGGCCGGTCCGATAGCGACACCGATACCGCTGCGGACACCGCGGTTCGACAGCAGTGGCGTCCCGTCGAAGCGATCGTCGGTCTCGAACGATTCGACCGCGATCGGGCCGTCCCCGTCACGTGCTGCGGCGGCGGCCAGCGAGTCGGTCGGCGACGGCGACGCAGTTTCGCCCTCGGTGAGCGCGTCGCCGCAGCCGGTGGTGGCCCGGACGCGGAAGCTCGCGTCGTGACTCCGCGAGCCGGTCGCGTCGGTCTCGAGGACGGCACAGCACTCGACGTCGAGCGCCGCGACGACGAGGTCGGTCGCCTTCGCGAGCAGCTCGTCGACGTCTCCGTTCTCGAGGGCGTACCGGCTGAGGTAGGCGACCGACTCCAGCTGGGCGACCTTCGCAGTCAGCGTCTCCTCGACCTCCTTTCGGGGCGAGACGTCCCGGAAGAGGCCGACGAAGTAGCGGTCGCCGTTGTGGAAGAAGTCGTTGAGCGAGACCCCGAGGGGGACCTCGTGGCCGTCGCGGTGCTGACCCGGGAGTTCGACGTAGGTCCAGTCGAGGTTCCGTTCCCCGGTCTCGAGGTAGCGCTCGAGGGCCTTGAGGTGGCGCTCGCGGAGCCGGGGCGGGATGATATCGACCTTGCTCGCGCCGACGAGCGCTTCGGGATCGTAGCCGAGGATCCGCTCGACTGCGGGGTTCGCGTACCGGATCTTCCGCATCGAGGACGATGATCCCGTCGGGCAGCGCGTCGGCGAGTGCCTCGAACGTCCGTCCGTAGGTCGGTTCGGCCGTCGCCTCCCGCGTCGGCCGCGGGTCGACGATCGCGACCACGCCCGGTTCCGAGTCGGACTCGCTCGCCGGCACTCGCTCGAGGCGGATCTCGACGTCGACGACGGTTTCCGAGCGGGTCAGCACCGAACCCGTCGTCGACAGCGACGCCCGATCCTCCTCCATCAGTGTCCTCTCGGGCGATGCGCCCTCTTTATCCAGAAGCGCCGAGAACGGCTTCCCGACCAGCTCCGAGCGGTCGTAGCCCGATAGGGAGGCGAACGCCTCGGTGACGTCGTCGATCATCCCCGCCGGCGTCAGTCGGACGCTCGGAACGTCCGCGCTCTCGAGCAGCGAAAGGCGGGTACCGGCCGACCGCGACGGCGACGTCGCGTTCTCGACGGGCTCGTCGGGAGACCTCGAGTCCATGGGCAGGAAATCAAGTCGGTTCGCGGATAAGGCCGTTGCCGGAAACGGAGACCGAGCCGACGATCGCGACCTCGGTCGATCAGTCCCAGAACGACTGGGTGCGGGCGTACTCGCGTTCCTTCGAGAGAATGTCCCGGTAGAAATCCGCCTCGTTCTCTCGGAGCTTGCTGATGATCCGGGCCGCGTTGTGCGGGCCGACCCCGCGGGCGGCCATCGCGATCACGGCCTGCTTGCCGTGACTCTGGACCAGACTGGCGCTGTGGAACGCTCGTTCGGTCATCTCCTTTTGTTCCTCGTCTTTCTCCTCGGCCCGAACGGCCTGGACGACCTCGTCGGCCCACGGGTTCAGCGACGCGATCCGGGTCGAGCCACACTCGGGACACTCGGGCTGGTCGGCGACGCGGCCGACCTTCGTCTTCACCTTCCACTCGTGGCAGTGCGTACACAGCAGGATAACGCGGTCGTTCCGAATCCGTTCCTTGACCGTCTCGATCACGCTCGCGTCGGCGTTCTCCGGCGCGAGCAGCTCCTTTCCGGACGAGCGACCGCCCATCCCGACGGGAGTGTGACCCCGATGGGTGGACAGCTCGAGTTCGTCGGACTGGATCGCCTCGAGCACGCGGCCGGCGTGTGTGACGTCCAGATCCTCGTGGAACAGCTCGCGGATCGACTCGTCGTACATCGGCGTGTCCTCGAGGGCCTTGAGCAGGCGCTCGTTCGACATCCGGCCGGAGCCCTGCCAACGCTTGAGCGCGCCGAACTTCGCCGAGACCTGGGCGAGCCGGAAGGCGAGTGCGTCCGACCCCTTGAGTCCGAGTTCGACGATCGTGCCGACGTGGTCGGGGTCGGTGTCCTCGAGCACCGCCAGCACGTCGCTCGTTGCGATCGACGTCGGTACCTCGAGTTCGATTCTGTACGGATCGGTTTCGAGACCGACGGAGGAGCCGGCCTGCTGGCCCAGCAGCGACGAAAGGATTCGGCCGAGCGTCTCGTTTGTCTTGTGGCCGAAGGGGGCGTTGAGGACGAGCGTCCGGCCCTGGCGCTCGAGGACGAGCCGGTCAGCCGTCGGCATCGGCGCCTCGCTCTCGACGTGGTCTGCGAGCTGCGAACAGGCCTCGGTGAGCGTGTGCTCGTCGGCGGGATACCGACCCGCGAGCTCGCGGCCGACCGCGGCGGCGTCGGCGCCCTGCTTTAGTTGCGGTTCGGCCACGGCACGGATCTCGCCGACCTCGCCGGCGACCGCCGCGGGAACCGGGATCTCCTGGCCGATCCAGGACGGCACCTCGCCGGCGGGATCCTCGATCGGGCTTACCTTCACCCGGCCCTCGTCGTCGTCGATCTCAGCGATGCGCCACATCTCGCCGCGCTGGATGAACACCTCACCCGGCTGGGCAAAGTTGACGACGAACTGCTCGTCCAGGGTGCCGATCTGCCCTCCGGAGGCGATGTCGTGGACCTCGTAGGTCTCCTCGTCGGGGATCATTGAGAGGTTCGCGTAGACGTACTGCCAGGTGCCGCCGGTGGTCTCGAGGCGATCCTCGCTCTCGTCGAACCAGACGATCCGGTTGCGGTGCAGTTCGCCGAGGATCTCGCGGATCGTCTCCTCGGTGACGTCCCGGAACGGGTACGCCCGGGTGATCGTCTCGACGGCCTCCTCGAGGCGGGTGTCGCCGCGGCTCTGGACGAACGCCGGCAGCTGGTTGGCAACCACGTCGAGGCTGCCCTCGTGGATCGCGGCGGGTTCGACCTCCCCGTCTCGAGCGCGTCGGGCGATCGACAGCGCCTCGAACGTGTCATCGGGACGGGTCGTCACGATGGTCCCGCTCGAGACCTCGTCCTGGCGGTGGCCCGCGCGACCGATCCGCTGGAGCAGGCGGGCGACCTGCCGGGGACTCTGGTACTGGATCACGTGGTCGACACGGCCGACGTCGATCCCCAGCTCCATCGAGGACGTACAGAGCAGCCCGTCGAGTTCGCCGGCCTTGAACCGGTCCTCGACGTCGATCCGGGCCTCCTTCGAGAGCGAGCCGTGGTGGATCCCGATCGGCAAGTCGAGTTCGGTAAACCGCGAACCCAGCGCCTCGGCGGTCTGTCGCGTGTTGACGAAGATCAGCGTCGACTCGTGTTCGTCGACGAGATTCCGGATCAGCCGGACGTGACTCGCCGTCGAGGCGTCGGTAACGAGCTTGCCGGACAGGTTCTCGTCCTCCTCGGTGATTTCGGGGTTGCGGACCGTGACGTCGACGTTGCTCCCAACGTCGATCTCGCGGATCTCGCAGGCCCGACCGCCCGTCAGGAACTGCCCGACGGAGTCGGGATCGCCGACGGTCGCCGAGAGCCCGATCCGCTGCATGTTGCCGGCGAGATCGTGTAGCCGCTCGAGTCCGATCGCCAACTGTGCGCCCCGCTTGGAGGCCGCGAGTTCGTGGACCTCGTCGATCACGACGTGGGAGACGTCCTCGAGCGCTTCCCGCAGTCGCTCGCCGGTGAGCATCGCCTGGAGCGTCTCGGGTGTCGTCACCAGGACGTCGGGCGGGTCCTCGGCCTGCTTGCTCCGCTGGTACTGTGTAGTGTCGCCGTGGCGGACCGCGACCTCGAGATCGAGGTACTCGCCCCACCACTCGAGGCGCTCGCGCATGTCGCGGTTGAGCGCCCGCAGCGGCGTGACGTAGAGCGCACCGAACCCCTCGGGACGGTCCCCAACGAGATGGTCGAAGACGGGTAACATCGCCGTCTCGGTCTTGCCGCTCCCGGTCGGCGCGATTACGAGCGTGTTCTCGCCGGCCGACAGCGGCGGAATCGCCAGTCGCTGGGGTGCCGTCGGTGTCGAGAACCCGCGCTCGGAAAGCGCCCCGCGGACCGTCGAGCCGAGGTGCGTGAAGGCGGCGACGTCTCCCTCAGTCATCGGCGCGTCTACGGACGTAGGGCGGATAAGCGCCACGTTCTTCGTCCTCGCTGACGGCCGGGCGGCCGCTGCTCTCCCTCACTCCTCCCGGTCGTCGTTCCGGAGCTCCTCGGCGAGATCCTCGTCGAGGGAGAGCTCCCCGGGCGTCGCCGGCTCCTCCTGGACGTTCTCGGTCGCCCACTCGTCGATCGCCTCGCTCGAGCGTCGCTCGTCGGCGACGTCTGCGTTCAGCCGCTCGTCGTCGATCGGTTCGGTGTCGTCGGTCCGATCCGACGAGGATTCGCCTCGGGGCGTCGACCGCCCCCGACGGTGCCGTACACGGTCGGCGACGGCGGACGGCCCGCTCGACTCGAGACGCCGGGCGACCGCACCGGCGGCCAGGACGGCCCCAACGCCGACGATCGCCAGCCCGACGGCTCGGGCGCCGAGCGATCGGTCGGCCGCGGGCGGCTCCGGTCGATCGTTCAATTCCGCTTTCCGGAGGTATCGGAGACTCACTGACCATCTTATCGGTGGTGTCAGTAAGTCGGTTCGGCCCGCGAGAGCAAGCCTGCTAGCAGCCAGTTGATTCGCCCTATCAGACACTTAAGGCTAGTTTAGGGGCCGAAAGCTATACAGGCATTCTCGAAATCGTATAATTGGATGACATTTAATAAATACTTACAGTCTCTTAGAACGATAGTTATTCGCTCGACGACCGGTTCCGAAGCGGAATCGAGCGGACGACGAGAACGGGGGAGCCGATGAGCCGCGACGGCCGGACCGTCGTCGTTCTCGGCATCCTTGCAGTACTCGCGGGTGTCCTAGTCGCGGCACTTTTCGTCGGCGGAACTGCCGCCGTCGGCTCCGACGACGCCTCGAGCGGCGACGACCTCGAGACGAACGCCGTAGAGTCGTCGACGACCGGCGTCTCCGAGCCCGCCACCGAGATGCCGGTCCCGGAGCCGGGCGATGAGTACTACGAGGCGGCCGCACCCGACGGAAGCTGGATCAGCTATATCAATCCCCGAGACGAGTACCGAAGTCCGTACCTCGGGGATGGCTCAGGGAAGATCTGTGTGACCCTGCTCAACGAAGCGGGTGAGCCGATCGTCGGCGAGAGCGTCCCGAACACGACCGCGACCGTGCCGACCGGCGACGAACTCGAGTGGCACTCGGGTGCGGACCCGATGGTCGTCGAGTACTCGCTGACCGACAACTACGATCGACCGCTCGACGCCGACCAGTTCGGGACGAACGAGGAGCTCCCGCAGGGTGACGGCTATCTGGATTCCCACTGCATCGAGATGCACGGCCAGCCCGAGGACGGAACCATCGAGTACGGTGAGGTCGAGATCGACGGCGAACACGCCGATAACATCGAGCTCGTCGGCTACATCCAGCAGGCACACGAGGCCTGGGACAGCGACGTCGATCCGATCGAGGACGCCGAGTCTTACGAGGAAGCCGGCGGTGGCTGGACGTACAAGACTGACGGCTCGCACGGACAGGCCGTCGTCGTACTCCAGCTGGCGGGCGAGGTCGACGACTCGAGCGACGAACCCGAGGAGCGGACCGAGTCGACCACGGAGGACAGCTCCGAGTCGAACGAGTCGTCCGGGGACGATGCCGGCGACGACGATGGTGTCAACGGAGACGACGAGACGAGCGACGACGACGGGAGCGATGACGGCACTGGCGACGACGCCGACGGACTGCCTGGCTTCGGCGTCGGCGCCACCGTGGTCGCGCTGGCTGCGATCGCCGTCGCGGTCTCTCGACGCCCGTAGTCCCGGCCCGAAACCCAGACCGCACGCAGCCGTCCTCGATCCTACTCGATCGGCGACGGGAACTCCGTGTCATTTACTGCCTCTGGCGACCGACCTCGGGGTAGCGATGACCGACGACAGCCCCGAATGGATGCATCCGGTCGACGAGGAACTCCTCCGACTGCTCCAGGAAGAGGAGATCTTCATGCCCGACCAGCTCGCCGAGGAAGTCGAGCCCCGCGCCCCTCAGGTCGCCTACCGGTGTCGCGAACTCGCGAAGTACGGGCTCGTAACGAAACACGCGATGGGAATGTATGACATCAGCGACCTCGGCGAGCGGTATCTCGCGGGCGAAGTCGATCCGAGCGATCTCGAGCCCGAGGACGACTCGTAGCTTCCCGGCCTCACTCCGCGACGGTCTTGGGAACACGCTCCTCGAGGAAGGAGACGACGGCGTCAGTCTGTACGAATCCCTCGGCAAGCCGCCCGATTTCATCGCCGTCTTCGAACAACACGAGCGTCGGCACCGAGCGGATGTCGAACCGATCGACGAGCGTGATGTCGTTGCCCGGGTTGAGCAGGGCGATAGAGACGTCGGTGACGCGAGCGACGTTTCCGAGCACTGGCACCATCGCGTTGCACCGCTCGCAACCCTTTGTGTAGAACTCCACGAGGGCAACCTCGTGCTCGTCGACGAACGTCTCGAGGTCCTCGCCGTCCTCGAGACGCGCCGGTTTCGATGACTCGTCCATACCACAGGTAGACGCTCGGGACTGAAACCGGTAGCGCCAGTGGTCGACGCTCGAAGTCGACACGACGTGAACAACATGCCCGCTGACCGTTCGGGCGGAAGAATCGAATTCGTGTGAACGTCCGTCACTCAGAAACCGGCTGGCGGACGAGTTCGTGTGACAAATTCGCCCGGATTAGTGGAAGGAACGATCATTGAGAAAAGGGGCTTTACGCGTCGATCCCCTACTGGCTCGCAATGAGTATCAGTCACGACCGGAAGCCGCCCGATGGGCGGAAGACGACGCTGTACTGCTGGGGATGTAACCACGCAAGCCCCGTCGGTGGTGACTGGGTTCGCGAACCGCGAGGCGAGGAGATCGCGCTCGTCTGTCCGGACTGCGAAACTGTTCTCGACGAGCGAGCCCGCGGGAACGACGATCCCAGCCCCGTCGAGGCGTGGAGCCGGGTCGTCAGGACCTCGGTCTCGGTCTGGCGGGCGAGCGTCGGCGTCGGAGCGCGGGCCTCGACGGGACCTTCGGAACACCGTGAGGACCGATGATCATCGGTATCGGTTCGACGTTCGAAGCTTTTCCCTCCGATTCCCCGCCGTCTTTCGACCCGATCCCCGCCTGACGACGGGCGAAAATTACGATTGTCCAACTCTGTTTCGACTCGAGTATATTCGCCCACAACAGTAGAGCTTTAATAGTGGGATCCGTTGGAGAAGCCGAGTAGAAAATGTCAGATGGGAACCTGACCACAGCAGAGCAGGACGTACTGGACCAGATCGAATCGGAGGACGTCGACTTCCTCCGCCTGCAGTTTACGGACATTCTCGGCACGGTGAAGAACGTCTCCGTTCCGGCCCGCCAGGCGGAGAAGGCCTTTACCGAAGGGATCTACTTCGACGGCTCCTCGATCGAGGGCTTCGTCCGCATTCAGGAGTCGGACATGCGCCTCAAGCCCGACCCCGAGACGTTCGCCGTCCTCCCCTGGAGGGACAAGGAGGACAGCGCCGCCGCACGGATGATCTGTGACGTGATCGACACCTCGACGGGCGAACCGTTCGAGGGCGATCCACGGTATATCCTCAAGCAAGCCCTCGACCGCGCCAAGGAGATGGGCTACACCGTCAACGCCGCACCCGAGCCGGAGTTCTTCCTGTTCGAGGAGGACGAGGACGGTCACGCGACGACCAAAACCAACGACCACGGTGGCTACTTCGACCTCGCACCGAAGGACCTCGCCCAGGACGTTCGCCGCGATATCATCTACGGCCTCGAGGACATGGGCTTCGAGGTCGAGGCGAGCCACCACGAGGTCGCACAGGGTCAACACGAGATTAACTTCGAGTACGACGACGCCCTCACCACCGCTGACAACGTCGGGACGTTCCGCACCGTCGTTCGGGCGATCGCCGCCCAGCACGGCTACCACGCGACGTTCATGCCGAAACCGATCCCGAAGGTCAACGGGTCGGGGATGCACACCCACATCTCGCTGTTCACCGAAGACGGCGAGAACGCCTTCCACGACGAGGACGATGAGTTCAACCTGAGCGACGAGGCCCACGCGTTCACGGCCGGTGTTCTCGAGCACGCGCCGGCGATCACGGCCGTCGCGAACCCCACGGTTAACAGCTACAAGCGTCTCGTTCCCGGCTACGAGGCCCCAGTGTACGTCGCCTGGTCGGACCGCAACCGCTCGGCGCTGATCCGCAAGCCCGCCGCCCGCGTTCCCGCCGCCTCGCGCGTCGAACTTCGTTCGCCCGACCCCTCGTGTAACCCCTACCTCGCGATCGCGACCATGATCCACGCGGGTCTCGACGGGATCGAGAACGACCTCGACTGTCCCGACCCGGTTCGCGAGAACATCTACGAGTTCGACGAGCAGAAACGCGAGGAGTACGGCATCGACACGCTGCCGTCGAATCTCGGCGAGGCCGTCGACGCCCTCGAGGAGGACGAGGTCGTCTACGACGCACTGGGCGAACACATCGCCGAGAAGTTCGTCGAGGCCAAGCGCCAGGAGTTCGAGGAGTACCTCATCGACGTCTCCGACTGGGAGCTCGAGCGCTACCTCGAGAAGTACTGAGCGGCGACCACCGACGGCTGCCGATTCTTCGCGTTTTTTAGGGTCGCGACCGAACGGGTTCAACGATGGAGCCGTCCGATAAACCGACGCCTCCCGACGACCTCGAGCCGGAGCTACGCGCAGTCCTCGAGGCCCTCGCTGACTCCGATCCCGAGACGATCCGGACCGTCGCCGAGCACGCCGACGCGCTTGCGACTTGGGCGGAGTCTCGCCCGTCGGACGGGAACGACGACGCGTACCCGAACGGCGTCCCAGAGCGGGCCACGGTGTCCACGATGACGATCGACGGCGAGGAGTATCGGTACTACCAGTGGCGGGAGGACGACGAGATCAGATCGAAAACGGAACGCGCGTAAGCGGCTACTCTTCGTCGTCGACTCGGACCGTCGCCAGCGTCTCCCGGTCGCCGAGCAGTTCGAACGCGAAGCCGGCGTCGTCTCGCTGGACCTGAACGTCGAGTTCCGTGACGTCGGCCGTCACGTCCTCGCTCCGGGAGACGTCTCCGTCGCGATCCGGACTCTCGACGTCGAAGTCGTCGTAGGATACGTGGGTCGACTCCGCGATCAGTTCCTCGCTGTCGTAGACGTCTGCGTCGAGACCTGCGTCTGACTCTCGAACCTCGAGTCGGTACGTTTCGAGCGACATACGCCACCCTTTCCGCGGCCGAGACATGGCGATTCGGCCTACATGCGCTGGCCGCCGATGTGCTCGTCCGCCTTCCCCCCATCGTTCGTATGACTTGGGATCCTCGCCGGGAGCGAGCGTCGCCGCCTCGACGCGCGCGACGCCCTTGACCGTCCGGACGCCGTCGACGCCGGGCACGACGAACCGCGTCGCGTGGTCCCCGACCGTCGAGAGCGGGCGGCCGCCCTTCGCGACCGCGAGCAGTCCCCCGAGGGCGTCCTCGACGGCGACGCATGCTCGGAGCCCGTCCCGGGAGTCGACGAGCAGGTGGGTCGTCTCCGGCGGCGCCGCGGCCGACTCGAGCAAGGTCGGAATCGGCACCCCCCGTCAGCGTTCGATGAACGGTCGCCCGTGGCACAGACGATCTCGATCTCGCGGCTCCGGTGTTCGAGCGCGGCGAGGCCGGTCCCGTCGAGGGTCGTCGTTCGGGTCCCGACGAGACGGAGCGGTCGGTCGAGCGCCCGGGTAGCGGCGTCGCTCATAGCCGTCGTTTGCGGCGGGTCGGTACTACCCGTTCCGGGCGTTCCCAGTCGCTGGGATCGGCGTTGCTAGAGGTCGCGGTAGGGGCCGAGTCGGGTGCCGTCGAGCAGGTACGCCTCGCCCGCCGCGAGCCCGTCGGGGAGAAACGGCGAGAGAAACGACTGGCCCGGGACGTTCACCCACGTGCCACCGACGAGGTCGTTGAACGCCGGCAGCACGATCATTCGCGGGGGCGTTCCTCCGTCGAACCAGGAGAGGGCCGCGTACTCTGCTCGGTCCCGAAACGGCTCCGGATCGATCCGACCGCGGAGCCACACCGATTCGACTTGGCTGCCGCCGACCTCGTCCTCGAGGCGCACGCAGGGGTGTTCGTGGCCCAGACAGAGCACGTCGGTCTCGAGAGCCGCCGGCGCGGGCCAGGTGTGGCCGTGACAGACGCCGATCGACCCGATCGCCGTCCCGGCGCCCGGAACCACCGTCGCGTCCCCGACCCAGTCCTCGATCCCGCCGTCGTGGTTCCCCTTTACCACCGTCGTCTCGATCGTCGACGGGAGCGACTCGAACAGCACCTCGAGCTCGCCGCGCTCGGCGCTGCCGGGGTCGCCGATCGAGTGCATCAGGTCGCCGAGGACGACCAGCCGGTCGACGCCGGTTCGCTCGAGCAGTGCGAGCAGTTGCTCGCGGCGGTCCGGCGCCTGGCTGGGGACGTCGACGCCGCGTTCGACGCGCAGGCCGGCCTCGTAGCCGGCGTGGTAGTCCGCGAGCAACAGCGCGCGCTCGTCGCCGACCGTCGCGACGGCGGCCGGCTCGCCGGGGACGGGTTCGACGGTCGGCTCCGGGCGGCTCGCGTCGTCCCCCATCGTCCGATCAGATCGCTTTCAGCGTCCCGTCGGCGGGCTCGTAACACTGCCCGCCCATCAGGGCCTCCTCGATGGCGTCCTCGACGGCGCCCTCGTCGACGCCGGTTTCGGACGCGACCGTTTCGACGACCGTGGACCGGTCCGCGCCGTCGCCGTCGTCTAGTTCGGACATCGTCTCGACGACCGCCGCCTCGAGGTCGACCGCAGCGGGTTCGGACTCGTCGTCCGCATCGCTCCCGTCGTCGGTGTCCGGCTCGTCGGCCCTGGAGGGGGCGTCCGCCTCCGGCTCGGGCTCGGGCTCGGGCTCGAGATCCGGTTCGGTCTCCGACTCGAGACCAGGTGCCTCACCGAGTTCCTCCTCGGTTCCGGCGCCGCCATCGGCGTCAGTGTCCGGCTCGGGGACGTCGATATCGTTCTCGCCGGGGTCGTCGATCTCCGTACCGGTCGCGAACTCCGCGCCGAACTCCTCCTCGAGCTGTTCGCGCTCGTCGTCGTCCATCTCATACATCCCGCCGCCGTCGAAGTCACCGAGCTCGTCGTCGTCACTCTCGTCGATCTCGGACGGCGATTCGAGCTCGTCGTCGGCTCCGAACTCGTCGGCCTCGACGTCGTCGAACTCGAGATCGGCGGTCTCGGTCGCGGCTTCGGGTTCCGCGGACGGGTCGTCGCTACCGATGTCGGTCTCGCCTTCGACGTTCGTCTCCGCGTCAGCCGGAACCTCCTCAGCGGCGGCGAACTCGTCGGCAGTCGCCGTCGTCATCGACTCCGGTTCGTCCTCACCGGCGGTTACCTCGCTCGGGTCGGGAGCGTCGGACTCGTCGGCGTCGAACGCCGGATCCTCGCCGGCGGCGTCGGTCGGGACATCCTCGCTCGCGGTGAACTCGTCGGCCGTGGCCGTCGCCACCGGTTCCGGCTCGTCCTGGCCCGCAGTTACCTCGGCGGGGTCGGGAGCGTCGTCCTCGGCAGCCGTCGCGACGGCGGATTCGTCGGGCTCGATCGAAGCCAGGGCCGACAGCGAGTCGAACGTCGCCCCGTACTCCGGGCTCGAGCCGTCGGGGTCGAGCGCGAGGCCGCTCACCTGGTCGCGCTCGCCCGCGACGACCTCGCAGGCCTCGAGCGCACAGTCGCGGAGCGCGGCGAGGTAGTCCGGCGTCGTCCCGTAGTGGTCTCTCGCGAGCAGGATGCCGTCGGCGAGGCCGGACTCGACGCCGTCCTCGGCCAACGCGTCGGCGAGGGCGTCGCCGTCCGCATCGAGGCTCGTCGCGGCCGCGTAGGTGCCGATCCGCTCGAGGGTCTGCTCGGCGGCGCTGACGACCCAGCGGTCGCGGGTGTCGGCGTCGATCGTCGCGATCGACTCGGGTCGGATCGAGGTGTAGACCCGGTCCGCGTCGTCGGGCTGGAAGGTTCGGGCCTTCCCGGTGACGGCGACGAACGCGGGCGGCTCGATCGACTCGAGGGTTGCCAGCTCGTCGGGCTGGTACTGGCCGGCGTAGACGACGAACGCGCCCGTCGGGTCGACGACGCGAGCCCGCACCATCTCGTCGTTGACCGACGTGACCTCGGTGAGCGTGCCCGCGACGAACACACGGTTGAGCCGCGCACCCGTCGGCGTGATCACGTAGTTGGGCGCTCGCTCCTCGTCGCTTTCGGCATACGAGAGCGAGGCATCGTCGTACTCGGCGGCGAACAGGCGGTAGGCGATCTCCCGTCCGGGGATCTCCTCGCCGTTCTCGTCGCCGTTCGCGCTCATGCGTCCACCTCCTCGAGAAAGGCCGTCGCACGCGCGGCCGGGTCGTCGTCGCTCTCCTCGAAGGTTTCGGCGTCTAAGTTGGCGCCGTACTCGTCGACCGAGAGGTGACCCCGCACGCGGTACTCGCGGCCGACGACGTTCTCGCGGATTTCGTCGGCGACGACCTCCTGGTCCATCGCCTCGCGGGCGGCCTCGAGGGCGTCCTCGAGGTCCCCGCCGTAGACCTGCTGTGTCAGCTCGTCGTCGAGGATGGCCGTGACGGTCCCCGTCCCGTCGTCGAGGATCGCCTTCACCCGCAGGTCGTCGATCCCGTCGACGTCGCCGTGGGTTCGACACTGGCCCTTCTGGATCACGCGATAGCACTCCGGACAGCGCTGGATGAGTCCCGAGCCGTCCCGGATCGCGATCGCGTTGCCGACGAGTTCGACGTCGTAGATCCCGCCCGTGCGGACGGCCTCGCCGACGTCCATCGTCGTCGCGTCGCTGCCGACGTCGATCTCTCGCTCGAGCGCGGAGACTCGCGAGAACTCTGAGACGTTGACCTCGGGGACGCCGCGGAACTCCTGGACGTAGGCGTTCTCGATGCGGACCGACGCGCCTTCCTCGATCTCGGGGACCGGATCCCAGTTCGTAAAGGGCAGTCGACCGCTCTCGTCGCCGAGGACGCCGCTCAGGATCTCCGTCTCGCCGTCGCGGCCGTCGATCGTCCGGCGCTCGCACTCGAGAACCGCGACCTCGAGGGTTCGGGCTCGGTCGCCCGCCTCGAGGTCGGTGAGTTCGGCCTCGCCGCCGATCTCGTAGGAAATCTCGTCAGAGATTTCGAGGGAGTCGCTCTCGAAGGAGAGCGCGGTGCTCTCGCCCACGTTGAGTTCGGGTTCGCCGTCCCACTCGCGGACGCCCGCGTTGCCCGCGGTGATCGTATCGCCCGCCTCGAAGCCGAAGTCCTCCCAGGCGGTGTAGTCGATCCGTCCGGTCTCGTCGGCCAGTTGGCCTTCCACGATAACGTGGTCGCTTCCCTGGTAGCGGATCGAGCGCTTCCCCGCCGTGAGGACGGTTCCCGTGACGGTGACGGAGCCGTCCTCGGGAGTGATGTCGGCGACGTTCTTCGCCGAGGGGGTTCCGCCCCCGCCGCTCGAGCCGTCGCCGTACTTTCGGCGCAGACTCTGTTTGGCCTCGTCGACCGGGACGCTGTACTCCACCAGGTTCTGCAGGTCGGATTTGACCTCCTCTTTGTCGACACCGAGGTCGGAGGCGAGCTCCTCGGCATGATCGTCGAGTTCCATCACCGGCACTTCGGTCGGGGGCTTAAAAAGCGTTCCCGGAACGCACCGGAAGTGAAACCCGGATGGGGGCCCTCGAGACGGCGAGCAAACGGTACGTTCATCCCGTCGGTTCGTGAACGTCGGGTATGGAACGTATCGGCGCGGCGCTGGGCGGACTCGCCTTCGTCGCCCTGATCTTCGGCGGTCTCGTCGCCGTGCGGATCCTCACGCGGGCGCTGTACGCCGTCATCTGGTTCGCCGAAACCGTCGCCACGTTCGGGTTCGCGCTGCTCGTGGGGTACGTCGTGTACCGGATTCTGCTCGGCTCGAGCGACGATCCGCGACGGGGCGTGTGACGGACCGGTAGCGGGGAACGGTCAGTCGCCGAGCACCTCGAGTTTCTGCCGGACTTGCGTGTACACTTTCGGATGGAGATTCATTCCCTCGATAACGAGGTCGGACGTCCACCGAGCCGATATCTAATCTACCTATTGTATCTATTTCAAGTGAGCTAGGTAAGGTAGGTGGTTTAGGTACCTATTGTACTCTGTCGACCGTCGCTACCGTGCCCCCTCGAGCGACCCGTCTAAACGTCCCGATCCACGCCTTCTTTAGGAGCCGCCTCCCACAGGAGGTATGCACGTCGTCGTCAACGCCGCCATGAGCGCGGACGGGAAGCTCTCCTCGAGACGCCGCGAACAGATCGCCATCAGCGGCGACGAGGACTTCGCGCGGATGGACCGCCTCCGGGCCGACAGCGACGCCGTCGTCGTCGGCGTCGGCACCGTCCTCGCCGACGACCCCCACCTCACGGTCAAAGAGGAGTCGCTGATCGCCGACCGACGCGATCGGGGCGAGCCGGCTCACCCCGCCCGCGTGGTCGTCGACTCGACGGGGCGGACCCCGCTGGACGCGGCCGTCCTCGACGATGCGGCGACGACCTACGTCTGTACGAGCGAGCGGGCGATGGTCGACGATCGGATGGATCTCTCGAATCGTGCCGAGTTGATCACGGCCGGCGACGACCGCGTCGATCTCCTACGGGCGTTCGCGACGCTACAGGGACAGGGCCTCGAGCGAATCATGGTCGAGGGCGGCGGAGAACTCATCTTCTCGCTGTTCGAAGCCGGGCTCGTCGACGAACTGCGGGTGTTCGTCGGTCCGAAGGTGATCGGTGGCAGGGACGCCCCGACGCTAGCCGACGGCGAGGGGTTCGTCGCGGAGTTTCCCACCCTCGAGCTCGAGCGTCTCGAGCGCGTCGGCGAGGGAGCGCTGTTGACCTGGCGGACGGCCGAGCGCTAACCCGGCCCCGTCAAGTCTTTGCGCGCTCGTTCCCTACGACCGTCCATGGAACGAGCCACGTTCGGCGGCGGCTGTTTCTGGTGTGTCGAGGCGGCGTTCGAGCAACTCGAGGGCGTCGAATCGGTCACGTCGGGGTACGCCGGCGGTCATACCGAGAACCCAACCTACAGGGCGGTCTGTTCGGGGTCGACGGGCCACACGGAGGTCGTCCAGCTCGAGTACGATCCCGAGACGATCGCCTACGAGGACCTGCTCGAGGTGTTCTTTACGATCCACGACCCGACCACGAAGGATCGGGAGGGGCCGGACGTCGGCAGCCAGTACCGCTCGGCGATCTACGCCCACGACGACGACCAGCTCGAGACC
This sequence comes from Natronococcus sp. A-GB1, assembly GCF_029688845.1. GTDB lineage: Archaea > Halobacteriota > Halobacteria > Halobacteriales > Natrialbaceae > Natronococcus. Next base: position 23,070 of record NZ_JARUKW010000008.1, read on the forward strand.
GCCCGAGCCTTCGCCGAGGAGCTCGAAAACGAGGGGCTCTACGAGGGGATCGTCACCGAGATCGAGCCGCTCGACACCTTTTACGAGGCCGAAGAGTACCACCAGAACTACTTCGAAAAGAATCCCAACGACGCCTACTGCTCGATGCACGCGGCGCCGAAGGTCGAGAAGGTCCGCGAGAAGTTCGCCGCGAAGGCGACGCCCGAGAACTGAGACTCGAGCGACGCGGTCGATCGAGGGACACCGACCGTCTGCAGCCCGTCACTCGGAGATCGTCAGGATCCCGTTGTTCGCAGACACCTCGGTCGCGCCGGCGGGCAGATCGAACTGGAACTGTCGGTCGTCCATGACGACGATCACTGTCTCGTCGACGACGTCGACGGACATGTCGGCGGCGTCGGAGCCGAAGTCGACGGTGATCACGTTGCCGTTCTCGTCCTCGATTTCGCGGACGACCGCATCCTCGGTGTGACCGTCTCGGAGCTGTTTTGGGACTCGCATGGTCCGGCTAGGCACCCACCAACCGTAAACACTACCCCCGCAGCATCCGGCCGTCCGATCCGACGTGTTTCGCCGGTCAACCGCCGGAAACAGAGGGCCGGCGGCCGCTCCGTACCGTGTCGGTCTTGCGCCCACTCGAATGCCGTGGCGTCACAAGGACTGGCGGCGTGAGTCGATCCGTATGACAGTCGGCAAACTCGGTGTCCGGAAGACGTCGCAACCGCACAGCCAGACAACGACCTCGTGGCGACGGTCGGCGAACAGCTCGAGAATGTCTCCGGGGCGATCGAGGTCCAGTCGCCGGACTACAGCGCGTAGCGTCGCGTCCGTTCCGTTCTCGAAGCCACTCGTCTCAACGAGTAGGGGGAGCCTTCGGCTCGATACCGACGGCTGTCCGCTCAAACGCCGGAGAGCGGTGGGGCCCTCCGTTCGGTGGCCGGTACGGAGATCGAGTCAGACGCCGGGTCGTAAACCACTCCTTGCGATACAGAAGCCGCACCGAAACAATACACCGCGGCGCCGTCGACCCCTGCGAGACTCCGTGACGATCAGCAACCGAGCGCTTCGAGAGAGCGCATCGCCAACACTGGACTGCGCCGACGAGGGTGAACCGACGGCGGCCGTCCGGCTCGAGAGCGTGAGCCACAAGTACGGGACCGGAGGCGGGTTCCGCTCCCGGTCGGATCGAACGGTGACGGCGCTCGAGGAGGTCTCGCTGTCGGTCGACGCCGGCGAGATCGTCGGCCTCGAGGGGCCGAGCGGGAGCGGGAAGTCGACGATCCTCCACGCCGTCGCCGGGCTGCTGGTGCCGACGGCTGGGACGGTCGCGCTACACGGAACCGACGTGACGGCGCTGTCGGACCGGCGGCGGACCCGCCTCCGGCGCGAACGTGTCGGGATCGTCTTCCAGCGGTTTCACCTCCTCCCCGCGCTGTCCGCGCGGGCGAACGTCGCGCTTCCGCTGGTGCAGGCAGGCGTTCCGAAGGGGCGACGACGCGAGCGAGCGAGGCGACTGCTCGAGCGGGTCGGCCTCGAGGATCGGGTGATGCACCTGCCGGGCGAACTGAGCGGGGGCGAGCGACAGCGGGTCGCGATCGCGCGGGCGCTGGCGACCGACCCCGACGTGGTCGTGGCGGACGAGCCGACCGGCGAGCTAGACACCGCGACCGGCGAGACGGTGCTCGAGGCGCTGACCGATATCGGTCGGGACCGGGCGATGCTGGTCGCCTCTCACGACGCCGAGACCCTCGCTGTGGCCGGCCGGGTGGTCACGCTCCGCGACGGGCGAGTGGTCTCGAGCGAGCGATGACTCTCCCCAGAGTCGTTCGAAACAGTACCTCGATCGGTTCACGAATCCTGCGTCCAGAGGCCGACCAGCGGATCGCTCGAGTTCTCGACGTCGACGCGGAGCGATCGGTCGTCGTCGAGCCCGATCGCGACCCGATCGAAGTCCGCGACGTACCGGGATTTTCGGCTTCGGCTCCGGCCGACCCCGACCGTCTCCCTGACCAGTCCCGCCTCGGTCAGTCGATCGAGCTTCCGGTAGGTCGTCGAGAGGGGACGGTCGATCTCCTCGGCGGTCTCCGCGACCGTCCGTGGCTCCTCGAGGGTCGCGATGATCGCCCGACAGTCGTCGTCGGTTAGCACGCCGAAGACGTGCTCGCGCGAGGGGGCATCGTCCGACGAGGAGAACTCGAGTGGCATACGGGTACACCCGACTTGGAAGTGGAGCCTAAAGACACGTTTGGTCGGCCATCCTGGATGTGGTGGCTACATGTAGCCGGCGCTCCAGAACCAGCGTATGAGCGACGACTCTCAGGACGTCCTCGAGAACACGCCGGGAGCGGGTCGGACTCCCGAAGCCAAACGCATCGAACCCGCGGCGCCCGAGGAGTTCGGGCTCGTCCAGGTCTGGTGGGGCGACGGCAAGGGGAAGACGACCGCCACGCTCGGGATGGGGATGCGTGCGGCCGGCCACGGCTACCGCGTCCACCTGCTTCAGTTCATGAAGGGCGGCGCCTCGAGCGTCGACGCAGTCCGCGGCGAGTACAACGCGATCGATGCGCTGCCGGGGATGAGCTACGAGAACCTCGGTCACTACGGCTGGCACGGGATGGCCGACGGCAGCGAGGACGCAGACCACCAGGCGGAGGCCGAAGCGGGCCTCGAGCGCGCCCGCGAGCTGCTCGCGGCGGCGGACGACGCCGACCTCTCGGCACCGCTCGACCTCGCAGCCGACCCCGAGGCGGGGGTCCACATGCTGATCCTCGACGAGGTGCTGTACGCCGCCGATCGCGGGCTGATCGGCGAGGACGACGTCCTCGGACTGCTCGACGCCAAACCCGACGGCCTCGAGCTGGTGCTGTCGGGCAGCCACGAGGAACCGACCTATCTCGAGGATCGTGCGGACCTGATCACGAACGTTCGGAAGGTGAAACACCCGATCGAGGCGGGTCAGCGAGCACGACAGGGAACTGAATACTGATACGGATTGCTGTACCGATGTCCCGGCCCAACCGCCCCACGGGCCGCGGTTACGCCGGTACTGACGTACAGTAAACCGTATGAAGCGTGCTCTCCGGGCGCCGGTTCTCCGGAGCGTGATGTCGTCGGTTCAACCGTTACCGGGAGACAAACGCAACGTTCACACCGGGTGATCGGCAGGGAATGGTATGAACGTTCGCGACTACTACTTCACGGCGAAGGGAGTCCAGGACCTCGTCGACACTGAACGGAACTCCTCGTCGTACTCGCAGTCGCTCCCGCGTCGGCTCGCCCTCTGGCGGCGCGGCTTCCTGAGCAGGGCCGGCGTTATCTACGACTTCGAGCGCCACGACCCGGAGGCGTTCGTCAGCGACTATCAGCGGTTCGTCCGGACGAAGAACCTCAACGGGACGTGGTCGGTCGCGCTCTCGAACAAGCTGTTTTTCGACTGGCTGATGCGGGCCTACGGCGACCACCGCACGGTCGTCTACGGACTCGTCCGTGGCGGCCTCTTCCACGAGTTCGACGACTCCCGCGAGCCGGCACCCGCGGCGGTCGCCGGCGACGGAACGGCGGCGCTCGAGCCGGCGGTCGATTCGAGGACCGCTGCTCGCCACGAGGCCGGTGCGTGGGTCGCCGATCGGCTCGCCGAGGAGGGGAAGCTGGTTCTCAAGTGGATCCGTGGCGGCGGCGGCGAGAACGTCCTGCTCTGCTCGCGGACCGAGAGCGGCTACGAGGTCAACGGCGAGCACTACGATCGTGGCGCCCTCGTCGCTCGGGTCGACGACCTCGAGAACTACCTCGTCTGCGAGCACGTCGAGCAGGGGCCGTACGCGGCCGCTCTCTACCCCGAGACGCCGAACACGATCCGCGTGCTCACAATGTACGACGACGACGCCGAGGAGGCGTTTATCGCGGCCGCGATCCAGCGGATGGGCTCCGACCTATCCGGTTCGATGGACAACTTCTCGCAGGGCGGGCTCAGTGCCGAAATCGACGTCGAAACAGGCGAACTCGGACCGGCCGCACAGCTTCCTTACGAGAGCGACCGCCTCGAGTGGCACACCCACCATCCCGAAACCGGAACGCGGATCCAGGGTACGAAGGTTCCCGCCTGGGAGACGATCCGAGAGCGAGTTCTCGAGTTGGCCTCGAGCCACCCGATGCTCCCGTACGTCGGCTGGGACCTCGTGCTCACCGACGACGAGGGCTCGTTCAAGGTTATCGAAGCGAACGATCACCCCGGACTCAAGGCGATGCAGATCAACGGCCCGCTGCTAGCTGACGAGCGCGTTCGCCGGTTCTACGAACGCCACGAGGTCTGCTAACCGCTCTCATCGCTACGATTTCTCTCGAGTGTAACTCGGTCGTCGGACGAAAAGCGGCCGGCGGCGTTTCGGCGACTACTCGACGCGTAGCTCGTCGTCGGCTTCGACGTGGTCGGCGTCCCACCGGATCGTAAACGTCGTGCTCCGTTCGGCACCGGTGTCGAGCAGGTCGGAGTCGGTGTCGACCGCGACGTCGAACGAACACGTCTGCGGCGGGTTGATCGTCGCACTCTCGTTTCCAGTGATTACCGTAACCTTGTCCCCGACACTTCCGGCGCGGTCTCCGGTCTCGGTACCGTCGGCTCGACGGTCCGCTCCATCGGATCCAGTACCGGCTCCGGTCCCGGCCGTCCCCGTCGACCCGGTTCCGACCGTCTCGGCGGTGTTCCCGCCGCGCTCGGTGGTATCCGATCGCGTATCCGGATCGAGTTCGTCGGCGAACTGTCGGAGGTACGCGGCGATTTCGGAACGGGTCCGCTCCTGTGTCGACTCGAGTGATGCCATACTGAACCGTCAACGGACCGATCAATGAGTCTGAGGCTTGCACAACAACGGCGTTTCGGCCGTCGCGGACGGAGTCGATATGCGGTTCGGTGCGCTCGCGAGCGAGTCGGTTCGTCGAAACGTCGGTCGGTGAACGGTGCCCTTCTCGAGCGGGGACTCGTCTCCGCCTCGCGAGTTCGGTAGACTCGGGTAGCAGCGGCAAGTGCGGTAGCTACCTATTGTAGCTTAGCTACCCTAACTGAGGTAGCTATTGTAGAAGATCCGGCTACTACGAGAGAGCGACGGAACGAGCAGTAGCCGCCTCGAGAATCGGATCCGCATAAGGGTTTCTCGAGCGGGCGAGATCCGGCGAGCGGGAGAACGTGATCTGCGCGGTCAGGAGGAATCGATCAGCGCGGTCACGTCGTACCCGCCCTCGAGTAAGAGCTTGGCGTACCGACCGAACAGCCAGGCCAGTCCGTTAAGCGCGTGGAGGGTGAGCAGGCCAAGCAGGAGGCCGCCGCCGGCGACGACGATCGCCTGTGGAAGCGTCGTGATCTCCCAGTAGCCGACCGTAAGGACCGCCTCGAACCCGACCAGCAGCTGGTTCCACGCCAGGTAGACGGTCTGGTGGAACTCGGGTGCCCGATCGGTTACGACCCCCACGTACAACCCCGGCTGGTCGTAGTACAGTGGCACGAATATCATTGCCAGCGCCGTCGACAGCCCGGTCGTGAGCACGACGAACGAAACCAGACCCAGGAGGAACACCGACGGAAGGTAGACGAACGGCGTCCAGGTCCGGAGATCGGTCAGCAAGTCGAACGCTCGATCCCGGCGTCGGTCGCCCTCGAGTCGACGGCTGCTGTCGATCTCGATCGGGAGCAAGCGCGTGACGAGCCAGCGTTCGAACTGGGCCGCGAGCAGCGTCGCCCCCAGCACGACCGCCAGCATCGGAAGCCCGACGACCAGTATCGAGAGGCTGATTCCGACCGAGAGGCCGACGACGAGAAAGACGAAGTACGCGATCCCGAGCGGAAAGGCGAGCAGCAGGTAGCCCAGACGGCGGTACGTCTCTTGTCGGACGGGGACCGAGACGAACCACCGAAGTCCGCCACGGAGTCGGTCGGCGCCGAGGTCGAGTCGCTCGGCCGTCGGAGACGCCATCTCGAGGATGACTCCCCGGCGCGGAAAAATAAACGTTCGGCCCGGTCAGCAACCACCTTCGGATCGGATCCGCTTCGAATCGGCCAGGCTCACAGTACTCGAATACGCTCGAGAATGGTGTCGGATGGGAGACAAGCTTTTGTTCTGGCCCGAGTACCACCCCTCGATGGCCGACGACGGCGAGGTTGATGTCGTCGAGATCCTCGGCGACGACTACGCCAAGACGATCCTCGTCCGCACCCGTACAGAGCCCAAGTCGGTCCGGGCCCTAAGCGACGCCTGCGACGCCGATCCTTCGACGATCTACCGACGCGTCGAGCAACTCACGGAGGCCGACCTGCTCGAGGTCCACCAGCAGCTCGATCCGGACGGCCACCACCACAAGGTGTACGCGGCCCGGCTTCGGGAAGTTCGGATCCGCCTCGCCGATGAGGGGTACGACGTCGAGATCGAACGAGAGGAATCGGCCGCCGACCGCTTCACCAGGCTCTACGAGGGGTTCAAATGAGTCCGCGAGCACATCCACCGGTCCTCGAGTTCGCTTCGGCCTCGGAGCGGTGGCTGCCGGCCTGGACCGGGTTCGGATCGATAGTCGAGAGCACTCCCCTGTCGACGGTCGGAGGCTCCCCGACCGTGATCGCGCTGGTGTTTCTCTCGCTCGTGCTCGCGACGCTGCTGTCGGTGTACCTGGCGCTGCGGCTCTACCGCGGCCACCGCGCCGGTGGCGGGCGGGCGATGCTCCTGCTGGGCGTCGGACTCGTGTTGCTGACGACCGTCCCGATGCTGTTGCGCCTCGCACTATCGAACGTCGGGAGCGTGGCGATCGTCTGGCAGGAGACGATCGTCACCGCCTGCCAACTGCTCGGGCTCGTCGTGATTCTGGGGGTGATCCATGGTCGCCGTTGAACCCGCGACGGTGTTGTTCGCGACGGCGCTGGCGACCGCGGTGGTCGGGCTCGTCGTCGCCGGCTACGCCTACCGTGGGTATCGTCGCAACGACAGCCTCGCGATGTTCTACCTCTCGATCGGGATCGCGTTGATCGCCGCCGGCCCGGTCGCGGTCAGCTACGGGCTCGCCCCGCTGCTCTCGCTGTCGGACGCCGCCAGCCTGCTCGGCGTCCTCTGGGTAACTATCGCGGGGCTGATAGCGATCCTCTACTCGCTCGAGGGAACCTAGTACAAAACTGTTTCGCACGATCGTCGAGCCGACAGCCTGCGACCCCGTTTTACCGCCTCGGGAGCCGTTGATCCGTTCGTATGCCATCCAACCGATCCGATGCCGCCGGCTCCGGCGGAGTCGTACCGACCGACTCGTCGAGCGGGAGGGGAAGCCGTCCGTTTCGCGTCGCACCGATCGACCCCTGGACGTACCGATCGCTCGCCTACGTCCTGCTCGCGTTCCCGCTCGGGATCGCCTACTTGGTCGCGATCACCGTCGGCTTCTCGATGACCGTCGGACTGAGCCTCACGCTGCTCGGGCCGATCGCGCTGGTCGCCACGCTGCTGTCGGTCGTCGCGCTCGCCTGGCTCGACGGCGCCCTCACTCGAGGACTGCTCACCGTCGACGTTACGCCGTCCCTTCCGCCGACCGATGACGGGATCGCCACGTTCCTGAAGCGGCTCGTGCTCGGACGCGAGACCTGGCTCGGCGCGGTGTATCTCGGCTGGAAGATCCTGCTCGGGATCGTCGGCTTCGTCGCCCTCGTCGTCGGCGTCTCGCTCGCAACGAGCCTGCTGGTCACGCCCTTCGTCTACGGAACCGACCTCGTGGTGTACGCCGGCCTCGGCGAGCCGATCACGATCGAAACCCTTCCGCAAGCGCTGGGGGCCGCGATAGGCGGGCTCCTCGTCGGCCTCGGGACGCTGTACCTCGCGAACCTCCTCGGTCGCGTCTCGGCCGTCGTCGCCGCGTCGCTGCTCGAGGGTCGTAGCGAGATGTGAGAGAGCCAAGAACGGGTGCGGAATCGACCCGCTTTGCGGTGGGAAATTGGCTATCCGCTGCTCGACGGCGTCTTGGCCGGACGACGGGACTCGTTACCTAAAGACTGCGAACGGAACACTACAATTCCTGTCAAAGAGATAGTTTTGAAGCACAAAGAATTTCTACCTAATGTGAATAGTTTCTGACATGATCGGAATACACCTCAGTCTCGTTGGCTACATCTCTCGATAGTAGGTGGGTTTTGGATAGTTAGTACGAACTCCACCACTGCTGCTGTTACAAATATTCACTATATATTACTCTGGGGTGGACTGGTACTCACACTCCTAAGTCTATTTCTTCCTTCCCAGACGAGAGTTGATAAGTACAGGGCTGGATTCGTGCGCTTCTCTTGATGAAAGTCAATATCCTCAATTTACAGCGGGACCCACTTGGCCTGTACTGAAATCCGTTCTACTGATTGCTACTCTGTGCTAAGACTGCGCTCGGTACTTTCTGGAGAGACCCCTGTCGTTTTCCTTCACTGGTGACGTCCTTCGTCGCTATCCGTGGAGGGATGTCAGGTTCTCTACTCCTCGAGCGTCGAGATCTCGACGCTTCCCGTGCTCGTCTCGATCCGGAGCCGCGGACCGCCCTCGCCGACGACGGCGCTGACGCGGTCGTTCTCGCGGCGGTACTCCTCGAGTTCCAGTCCGTCGTCGTCGATCTCGAGGCTGCCAGTGCTGGTTCGGGCCTCGAGGTCGGCGTCGATGGTCGGCGAGAGCGCGACTTCGACGCTACCGGTGCTCGCCGTGATCGCGGTGTCGCCGTCAATCGCCGGCACCGCGGCCTCGATGCTCCCGGTGCTCGCGGTCAGGTTTCCGACGGCGTCGACGTCCGCGACGTCGATGCTTCCCGTGCTCGTTTCGGCGACGACCGTCCCGTCGACGTTCCTGATCTCGACGCTGCCGGTGCTCGAGCGAGCCTCCAGATCCCCGCCGACGTCGGCGACGGTGACCCGACCGGTTCCCGTGAGCAGGCGATCGACCGACAGCCCGTCGGGGAGGGCGACGTCGAGATCCATCGCCGGCTCGCTCTCGAACCAGCCCGTTTCGCCGTCGTACTCGGCCCGGAACTCGAGGAGGTCCTCCTCCCGGGCGGACTCCAGGCGGAGCGCCTCGAGATCGGTCCGAACGGAGCTGGACTGCTTCTCGATATCCAGCCGAATCGTATCGCGGTCGGCGCCGGTAACCGTCAGGTCGCCGACCGAGCCGGTGATCGCGATCGATTCGGCGTCCTCGGGATCGATCGTCTCTTCGTCTGCGAGGCGTCGACCGACGAACGGCGTCGAACCGGTACAGCCGGCCAGGGCCGCCGCCCCCGCAGCGGACAGTCCACCGAGCAGTTGTCGGCGAGTGTAATTCACTGTCATACTCGAGTCGACGGGTGCCATCCACCTGTAAACCAAGGCAGGGCTGACGAGTCATCACACGGTCCCCAACAGTTATATACGAGGAACTGCCGAGTCGGTTCGATCGGCTCGTCGCGGCAGCGAGAAGTACAGATTCCGGAACAGAGGCGATTTGTGGGTCCGTTCGCGACGACGAATTTCCGCCGACGCGAACCGAGAGGTACTTTTGTACTCGAGTGTAATATTTCGTGACCAGCAGCGCATCCCAGGTGTCTCCCGCGTTGGACGACATTCCGTTGCTGGTTCGCAATCGTGGTTCAGTGGTGCCCCCCGACATCGGTCGGGGGCCTTCCTTCCTTTCGATAATTCGAAAGCGGTCAGTTCGTCGATCTCCGAAGCGTGGCCGCTCTCGGAAACTGTGATCGATCCCACGGTGTTTAGTAGGAGTCCGCGAAACGACGGGTATGGCAACCCGTTTGGCACGACAGCTTCAGGGGAAGACGATCGTCGGCATCGACGGCACCGATTTCGGGACGCTCGAGAACATCACCATGGGTGCGGAGCCCGGAACGATCGAGGAACTGGTCGTCGAACCACAGGACCACATTCCCGGACGGATCGAACTCGACGCCGACGGTCGGTTCAGACTGCCGCTCGAGTGCATCGAGAACATCGACGACAGGATCGTCATCAGTTCGGATTGATCGAGTCGACCGCTCGTTGTGTGATTTCTTCGAACCGTTGGCCGGGAGCCGTTAGTGCGTCGGAAGGGAGTGGACGTGGGGACTGAAAGTACGTAAGGAATAGGCGGTCCCTCCCCCCGTGTGCGAAATGAAATCGGGTGCGAAACCGGAGGCGGGGGAGAGGGGGCGGCGTAATCGACTCCCATTGGGAGCAACGTGGATAGTATCGCCGTGCGAGAACGGACGAGTTCGACGGTTCCGCGGCCTCTTCCGATCGGTCTCGAAGCGTCGTTTTCTTCTCGAGCCGATCGGGACCCAGTACAGAACCTGTTCCTACAGAAGGAACATAAAACCACTGGTACTAGAGTCCTTCGTGGGCCGGCACATGACATCCGAGAAGCGATCGCACCGATCGAGAAGCCGACGGCGATCACTGTGATTTCGACGCTTGGCGCCGTAAGTCCGCCCGATTCGCCGTTTTCTCGTTCTCTTCTACCACCCGGTCACCGCCCCCCACCCCGCCCCGTTCGTGACCCCAATTCATTTCGCACACGGGGGGAGGGGGTCGACGGAACGCTTCCTCTCAGCTCGTCCGTTCCCGCCGTCACCGTCATCTGATCGTCCACGATATCCGACGGTCCGCCTGTCTACTCCGTCTCGGTGGTCCACCCGTTTTCGCCGTATGTCGTACGAGCGGTCACGTACTGCCGTCCAGTGACCGCACTGTCGTTCGGTGACGACCGTCGTTCGCGAACTCTCTGTGCACGGAATACGCACTCGAACTGGAGAGGATACGAGCGGAACGAAAATTCATCCGGCACGTGGGCCCCCTCGAGCCCACACGCTCATTTCCGAGAAGAATTCATCTCGCACACGGGGTGTCTCACCGACAGCGAGTGCAGCGTCGCCGATCGTCTCTTCTTAATCCTCCTGACTACAGAGATTCCCGCCAAATGTTGTTTTCAGTCGCGAGTTTCCCTGTTCGACCCCCGTATTTAATCTCGCCCACGGTTTTCGGCCTCGAAGCGTGCTCGTGTCGTACGGGCGCCCTCGACGGCGGTTGTGGCACCGTTGCTCTCGCACGCGGTTCTCGTCACGTATTTATGAAGTCGGTACGAGTGACACGGTATGACCGACGGCGACGATCGTCACTCCCTCTCGGAATCCATCAAGGGGCGACTGCAGGATGGCGTCCAGCAGTCGGTGTTCAGGGAGCGGGGACTGCTCGACCCCGACGCCGTCATCGACGAGGACCGGATCGTCGGCCGGGATCAACAGCTCGAGGACATCATCACCTACCTTCGGCCCGCGCTCCAGGGGAACCGGCCGCCCAACATGTTGCTGTACGGTCCTTCGGGAACCGGAAAGTCGCTGATCATCAACGCCGTCTGCGAGCAGGTCGTCGAACTCGCGGAGGCTCAGGGCGATCGCTTCGGCGTCATCCAGATCAACTGTCAGACGATCAAGTCCCACGATCGGGCGGTGTACCGTCTCGTCGAGAACACCGCGACGACGGCCGGCGTCGAGGTCGGCGTCCCCGAGAGCGGTGTCTCGACGGACAGAAAGCTGAACCGGCTGTACGGACTGTTGAGCGAGGAGTTCGACTCCGTCATCATCATCCTCGATGAGGTCGACCTCCTGGTCGGTCGCCAGCGCGATCCCAACGACGAACCCGCCTACTCGAAACTGCTCTACCAGCTCTCGCGGGCCTCACAGCTCGGTCGGATCGACGGCCACGTCTCGGTCGCCGCGCTCACGAACGACCCTCGCTTCATGGAGGACCTCGACGGCCGCGCCGAGAGTTCGTTCAACCCACAGGACGTGGTCTTCTCGGATTACGACGCGAACCAGCTCCAGGCGATCCTCGATCGCCGACGCGACGCCTACCAGGACGGCGTCCTCGAGGCCGGGATCATTCCGTTAAGCGCGGCCTTCGCGGCGCAGGATCACGGCGACGCGAGGAAGGCGATCGATCTCTTTCGGAAGGCCGGCGAGATCGCGAACCGCCAGGGTGAGGAGACGGTCCGCGAGGACCACGTGCGCGACGCCCAGCGGGAGGCCGAACGCGACCGCACTCTGACCCAGATGCAGGGACTCTCGACACAAAAGAAGCTCTCCCTGTACGCTACCGCGATCGTGCCCGTCCACGCCGAGCGGAACCTGAACGCGATTCCGAGCACCGTCGCCTACCGGGTCTACCAGTATCTGACTGAGCGACTCGACGCCGACAAGAAGTCCCGTGACTCCTACCTTCGGTACATGACCGAGGCCGAGACGTACAACTTCATCACCTCGGAGAAACGCGGCCGCGGCTACGGTAGCGGCGTCCACAAGGAGTACACCTTCGTCGACGATCCGGCCGTCGTCGCCGAGACGCTGCAGGCCGACTTTCGACTCGAGGAGATCGAGGAAGAGGACGAGCTGATTCAGTCCGTCGTCAACGCACAGATCGACGAGTTCTTCGACGAAACCTGAGTCCGACCCGATTTAGCTCGAGCTCGAGCCGCCAGCTCACGACACCGAAGCAGCTTCCGACACCGAAGCACATTTCATCTCGCACACGGGGGGAGGGCGGGCCGAAGCGCCGATAGCGGCATGATCTGGCCCGCCGCCCCGAAAATTCATCTCGCACACGGGGTGTCGGGAGATTCGTGCATTGCTCGACTTTTTTGGCCGATCGAGCCGGCGCTCGACCCCGAAAATTCATCTCGCACACGGGGGGTGTCCGGAGTCAGTCGTGGTACCGTTTCACTTCGCACACGGGGAGTCTCGGCTCGAGTGGGCCGATCGATCAGTCTTCGGTCCTCGACCACGCGAAGCCAAACCCGGAATCAGCAACCGCCGCCTCGAACTAAAACGGTTTCAACGGGACCGGCCTTGCCACGCACACGCCGAATGAGTCGCCTGGATTCGATTCGACGCGAACTGGTCGGGCTGTGGGCCGGCGGCACCGGAAAGACGCTGCTGGCCATCGCGCTCGGTTGGGGGTTGCTGAACGGCACCCGCATGATCTATCCCGTCTTGCTGCCCTACTTCAGCGCCGAGTTCGATCTCACGCTCTCGACGGCCGGCCTGCTCGTCACGCTGATCTGGCTGGGCTACGCGATCGGGCAGGTTCCCGGCGGGATGCTCGCAGATCGACACGGTGAACGGTCCGTGCTGACCGCGAGCGTCTCGATGGTCGTCGTCGGGGTAACGGTCGTCCTCCTCTCGCCGACCGCCGCGACCCTGTTCGGGGCGACGGCGCTGGTCGGGCTGGGGCTCTCGCAGTACCCGATCGCGCGGATCACCGCGCTGTCGGATCTCTACCCAGATCGGATCGGGCGGGCGCTCGGCGTCACGATGGCAGCCGGCGATATCGGCCAGACCGTGCTGCCGCCGATCGCGAGCGTGCTGGCGGTCGCAGTCGCCTGGCGGCTCGGCCTGGGCTTCGTCCTGCCGCTGCTCTGTATCACCGCGGTCGTTATCTGGCTGACGCTGCCGGCGCCCGATCCCGACCTCGAGGACGGCAACGACGGCTCGAGCGAGAGCCTGCGGTACGTGATCGGCGAACTCCGCAGCCCCGTCCTCGCAATTATCGGCGTGATCCTCTTTCTCTTTATTTTCGTCTGGCAGACGTTCTCAGCCTTTTATCCGACCTACCTCGTCGAGCAGAAGGGGCTGTCCTCGACGATGGCTGGAGGGCTGTTCGGTCTCTTCTTCGCGGTCGGCGTCGTCGTCAAGCCGGTTGCCGGGGTGGCCTACGATCGCATCGGGCTTCGGGGTTCGCTCCCGCTCGTTCTGCTGGGGTCGATCGTCGGTCTCGCGCTGTTACCGTTCGTCGACGGGCTCGTCGGACTCGTCTTCGTCACCGTCCTCTCGAGTACGATGCTCGGCTCCGGCGCGATCACGCAGTCGTACCTCGCCGAGATCATCCCACCGGAGATCCAGGGGACGGGACTGGGTGTGGTTCGCTCGAGCGCTTCGGTGCTCGGCGCCTCGGGACCGCTCGTGTTCGGCGTCGTCGCCGAGCGGGGCTACTTCGACGCCGGCTACCTCCTGCTGGCGCTGATCATCGCGCTCGGAACGCTGTTGACGCTGCGGATGCCACGGGAGTAGTTTCCTTACCCGCGCTCGCTTCGCAGAAAATCACGGTTCGACCTTCGAATCGCTTTCGTTCACGCTGAGTTCGACCGTCGGCGCGGCGCTGGGTGCCGTCGGCGCGTGGTATGCGCTCGAGCGTCGTTCGACTCGGTTCGAGGGAAGCCACGCGGCGTTCGGTCTCGCGGCGCTCGCGGTGGTCGCCGTTCGGCTGCTGTCGACGACGCGGGGGTTCCACTGGAGCCTCGAGCTCGGCGGGTACGCGCTCGCGGTCGCCGTCGCGGTGGCGTCAACACTCGACGCCCCCAGCACTCCGGAATGAGCGAACGCTCGAGCGGGACGAGTACGAACGAACGGGACGGTGATCTTCCTGAAGCCGAGGCCGAGGCGCTCAGTAAACGTAGTCGTCGGCCATCTGGCCGGGCGTGATCACGTCGACTTCGCCCGAGTACTCCTCGAGGGCGGCCAGCGTCGATTCGAGGCCCTCGATCGCTTCGCTCTCCTCGAGCTGGTAGAAGCCGATCGAGGTGATCCCGCCCATCTCCGCGGTCCACTCGACGAGGCTCTCGCCCTCGTCGCCGCTCGGGCTCGAGACCACCGAACAGAGGTGAGGGTTGCCGGCGTACCCCTGGGACTGGGTCTGGCCCGCAAAGGCTAGATCGTAGTTTTCCTGGACGAGTTCGTACGTCTCCTCGTTGTACTGTGAGCCGGGGAACGCGAAGAACCGGCCGTCGTCGTCGTAACCTTCGTCCTCGAGCCACTCCGCGGGTTCGACGATAACATCTTCGGCTCCGACCTCGTCGATCGAACCCGCTTGCGCTCCGTTCGCGGTCTGGCAACCGATCGTCCACCCGTTCGCCGCGAGCTCCTCGACCTGGCTCTCGGTGAGTCGGTCGCCCTCGACGGCGGGGTCGGCCCGGAGTCGGTCGGTCGGTACGAACGCCGTCGCTGGGAAGTCGTACTGGGCGACCCGTGGCAGGGCCTCCTCGTAGTGGGTCTCGTAACCGCCGTGGAACTGGAGCATCACCGTCGGCGTCTCGGGGGTAGGGACGAAGTGGAAGTCGTCGACCCACATCTCCTCGCCGTCGACGTCCTCGTCTTCGTCCTCGTCGTCCGCAGGCTCGCCGAACCAGCGAATGATCTGCAGGACGATGATCTCCTCCAGATCGGGGTCACCGCGAACGCGGGTGAGGCCGAAGTTGTGCCGAGCCAGCGGCATATCTCCCATCACCTGCTGGCTGTACTCGACGTAGTCGCCGTCCTCGTCCTGGAGCTGGATCAACACCATTCCGCTGTCGGAGGCGGTCATGGCGAGCCCTGGGGTCACGCCCCGGATGTCGATCGGCTCGTCGGTCTCGCGGCGCGCCCTGATCTGGCCATCCTCGGAATCGGGCAGGAGCCGTGCCGACTGCGATCCCTCGTAGTACTGCTCCGTGTCGGCCTCGATCGAGCCGATGTCCTGGAACGCGCTCCAGGGGTCGAGATCCTCGAAGTCGTCGTAGGTGCCGACGAGGTCGTCGTAGTCGTCGTCCTCGTCCGTCTCTTCCTCCTCGGTTTCCTCGTCGTCCGTCTCCGGCTCGTCATGGTCGTCGTCGCCGTTGGCCGCGCCGTCGTCGTGGTCCTCGTCGTCGGTCTCGCCGGGCCCGCCCATTTCGGAACAGCCGGCCAGCGCCACGACTGCTCCCGTCGCGGTCACGAGATAGGTTCGTCGGTCCATTGGTCCACCCGAGACCAGCCCCGAACCACGGTTTGTTATGGACCGACCTCCCAGCTATCCGACTGGTGTTACTGTGACGATAGTAACGGTAACCGGACCGTTCGACAGATTCGCTTCGACCGTTCGGCCGAGGATCCGGGCTCGAGGCGGACGATCCGGGGACGGCGGACGTCCGGAACACCCTCCTGAATGAGGGCATCGGTGTCGACCCGCGGTAGCCGCCGTCTGTCCGGTTTTGCCGACTCGGTTTCCGGATCGAAACGTCGACAGGTGCCACCTACCCTCGGTAGCCGAGGGCTGCGAACGGTCTCGATCGCTGACTCTACCACCTACTCGAACAAACTATATCCCGAACCGCGTCGGGTGGTGTCTACGCGCATGAGTCTCGATACCATTGTCGAACGATCGGTCTCCGCTCTCGGCTACCCGCCGGTAACCCACGGGCTTCTCAATCGGTACTTCGACGCCACCGAGCTCGAGATCGCCCCCTCGGCCCGAATCTCGATCGGCTGTCTGCTCCGCAACCGGGTGGATATCGGGCCGCATGCCCGGCTGAGTCGGGGCTGTATTCTCGACGGCGACGTCAGCATCGGGCGTCGGACGAATCTCGAGCCCGACTGCGATCTCGTCGGCGAGGTCGAAATCGGCAACTTCTGTGCGATCGCCCGCGAGAGCACCTTCCAGCAGACCAACCACCGGATCGACCAGCCGTCGATGCAGATCCGCCTCTACGAGGAAGTTCTCGACAGCGAGCTCCCGCCGACCGCCGACGGCCCCATCTCGGTCGGCAGCGACGTCTGGATCGGGACGGGAGCGACGGTCCTCTCGGGGGTGACGATCGGGGACGGCGCCGTCGTCGGCGCGGGGGCGGTCGTCACGAGAGACGTCGAGCCGTACTCGATCGTCGGGGGCGTGCCGGCCGACCGGATCGGCTGGCGGTTTCCACCGGAGATCAGATCCTGGCTGCTCGAGCTCGAGTGGTGGGAGTGGAGCGACCGACGCATCCGCGAGAACCGGGCGTTCTTCGAGCGCAGACTCGACGATACCGGTGACGTCCCGCTCGCGCGGGCGGCACCCGACTAATGGCTTTCACCTCGCGGTCGTGATCGTCGCTCCGATCCTCAGCACTCGATCGACTCGAGCGGGCCGCACAGCTGAGCGGTCGCGAACTCGGCGACCGCGGGTGCGCCGGCCAGAAAGAGCAACAGGAGGGCGAGCGTGAGGAGGGCGATGAGCTTTCCGACCATCGCCGTGATTGTCAACGTTTGACACGATAAGTGTATCGGGCGTCTGGGAGTTGTCGGCCCGCACGAACCGGGAGTTGGTGAAACAAGCGCGTGTGAGGGAACGACCCATCGCCGTTCCGCGAGCCGAACGAACGTCGGTTCCGACAACCGGAAAGTAACGAGAGCCAAACAATGGGACCCGCCCGGCTGTCTCGGTATAAACGGGAGTCGATCGTCGCACGGATCGCTCGACGCGACGACGGCTCCCTCGACCGCCACCGATGTCAGGACGGGATCTCGACTCCGGGACGGGTTCGCAGCGCTCGAGCCGATGGTGGGGACTGCTCGCGGTCGCGGTAACGCTCGTTCGGACGCAGCTGACGACGGCGCGTGGTCGAACGCTCGCGACGATCCTCGTCGTCGCGCTGACGGTCGCGAACCTCGTGCTCGTCACCGGCGTCGCGCTCGCGCTGGCCGACGACGGGGAGGCCGACCACGACGCCGACGCCCGGATCGTGGCCGACGACGCCGATATTCACGGCTCGGTCACCGGCGTCGAACCACCACGGCTGGGCGAGAGTTCGGACCGGGCCGAACGGATCGCCGACCGCGACGGTGTCGACCACGTCTCGCCCGTGTTCCGGGAGCCGATCCGGGCCGATCACCCCGGAGCCGGCGGGTCGACCTATCTCCTGCTCGTCGGCGCCGTTCCCGGTACCGATCCGGCGACGGTGGCGGAACTCCCGACGGAGGGCCTCGAGCCAGACCCTCCCGGCGCTGACGACGCCGAACTCGTCCTCTCGAGGGCCGCCGCCGCTGAACTCGGTGTCGAACCGGGCGACGAACTCGTGCTCGAGGGCGCCGAGTACCGCGAGTCGGCGACGGTCGGCGCCGTCGAGGACGGGCCGGACGACGAACCGCCCGTCGCGCTCGTCCACCTCGAGGTACTCCAGTCGCTGTCGGGTACCGAGGGGAGCGGGCTGGCCGACGAGGTGTTGATCTGGGGCGAGGGCGACGCGATCCAGGAGGGGGCCGCCGAGGCGTACCCCGAGGCCGCGCTCGAGAGCGATGGGGCCGCCGACGTTCGGGCGTTGTTCGGCGACGGCCTCGCGCTCGCGACGAGTGCCCTCGCCCTGGTCGTTGCGCTTGGCGTCTGTTCACTGCTGGTAGCGACCACCGCAGGGATGCGAGTCGAGGCCGATCGCCGGACGCTCGCGATGCTGGGTGCGGTCGGGTTCCCGACCGAAAGCCGGCTGGTGGTCGTCGCGACGACGACGATCGCGACCGCGACTGCCGGCGCCGTTCTTGGCGTGGGCCTCGGCGTCGTCGGTATCCAGGTGACGAACGCGCTCGCGACCGCGACGGTCGCTCCCGAGGCGGTCGCGGTCCTCCACCCGCTGTTGGTTCCGTACGCGTTGGCGGTCGCCGTCGTCTCGACGCTGGTCGCCCTGCCGTACCCGCTCGCGCTCGCGGCCCGAACCGACGCTCTCGCGGAGGTGGGACGGTGAGCCGTCGCTGGCTCGTCCGGCTCCGTGCCGTCGTCGGCCTCGGACTCGCCCAGCTTCGTCACTCCCCGGGCCGGACCGCGCTCGCGGTCGGCGGGGTCGTGCTCGCGGTACTCTCCGTAACGCTGCTCGCCAGCCTCGGAGTCGGCGTCGTCGAAACCGGCCAGGAGCAGTTCGACGACGCCGGCCGAGATATCTGGATCACCGGCGGCCCTGCGGCCGGCGGCGAGAACGAGGTTGTCGACGCCGCGACCGTCGCGGCCGACCTCCGCGAGCACGAGGGCGTCGGCGACGTCTCGACGGTCGCGATGCACGACGTCTACCTCGGCACCGACCCCGACGCCGTCGAGCCGATCGCCGCCGTCGGCGTCGAGGGCACCCACGGCCACTTCGAGTTCGAGGACGGCGACGGGTTCGACGGCGCGATGACCGCCGACGCGGACGAGGAGGGCCGTTCGAGCGGGAGCGTCGTCGTGCTCGATCCCGTCACTGCCGATCGGTTCGACGTCGGGGTCGGTGACACCGTCTACGTCGGCGCCAGTCGCCAGGCCGTCGACGCCTACACCGTCGTCGGCGTCGGCTCGTACTACTCGCAGTTCCTGGGGACCGAGGCTGCGACGATCCCACTGCCCGAACTGCAGTCGATGACCGGAACCGCCGGCTCGAGCCGGGCCTCGTTTGTCACGCTCAACCTCGAGGACGACGCCGACCGAGAGGCGTTCGCCGACGACGTTCGGGCCGAGTACCCGACCTACGACGTCCGCACCGCCGACGACCAGTTCGCCGCGATGGTGGGCGACCGACACCTCGTCGTCGCGAGCGGGATCGCGCTCGTCGGGCTGGCGACCGTCGGCGGCGTCGTGCTGACGGCGAACCTGTTCGCCCTGGTCGCCTACCAGCAACGCGAGACGCTGGCGGCGCTTCGGGCGATCGGCCTCTCTCGGGGGCTGCTGGCCGGGACGATCGGCGTGCAGGGGGCGCTCATCGGCCTCCTCGGTGGATCGATCGGGGTCGCCGCGACGCCCGTGCTCGCCGCGGGGTTGAACCGGCTCTCGACGGATGTCATCGGGTTCGAACGCCTCGTCCGGACGCCTCTCGAGGTGTTCGTCCTCGGGTTCGCCGTTGCGCTCGTCGTCGGGATCCTCGTCGCGCTCGTCACGGGCTGGTACGCGAGTCGATCGGCGACGGTGGCAGCTCTCGAGTCCTGAGCCGAATCAGGTCCGTTATAGGCGTCGCCCCCATCGCTCGAACCTATGTGGCCGCTCGGACACGTAGCTATCGGCTATCTCTGTTACGCGCTCGCGACCCGGACCCGGTTCGACCGATCCCCGGGTGGGATCGCCGTCCTCGCACTCCTGGTCGGCACCCAGTTCCCCGACCTGATCGACAAACCCCTGGCGTGGTACCTGGGCGTGATCCCGACGGGCCGAACGCTCGCACACTCCCTGCTGTTTCTGGTCCCGGTCTCGATCGGCGTCTACCTCCTCGCGCGGCGGTACGGTCGTCCCGAGTACGGGTTCGCGTTCGGACTCGGCGCGATCTCGCACACGCTGGTCGACGCCCTGCCGGCGCTGTGGGGTGGGACCGATCCGAGCTTCCTGCTGTGGCCCGCACTTCCGGTCGAGGGTTACGAGTCGGGCGCGCCGACGGTGACCGCCCTCTTCCTCGAGTCGCTGAGCGACCCCTACTTCCTCTCGGAGTTCGTCCTCGCGGCCGTCGCACTCGTCGTCTGGCGACGCGACGGCTACCCCGGACTCGCGGCGATCCGAACGCTTCTCGAGCGCGTCCTCCCCGATCGCTCGACGCCCGACTCGAACTGACGGCTCGCCGAGTCGAACGCCGCTTCTGTCCTGTTCTCAAGACGTTCAACTCGCCGACAGAACTATCTCTGCATGGGTGGTCGACGCAACTGCGGGGAATACGATTGCCGGCAACCGACCGTTAGGGCACGAGCGGTCCCGGCACCGTCCGTGTGATCGATGTCCGACTCCAACGGACCGTTTCGACGCTCGCGTCGAGTCCCGCTCGACGGCGTCGACCGTTTTCGAGCCGATAGTACTTCGTCGTCGTCTCGCCCGACAGATTCGACCGCGGCTCGCTTCGCGGGCGCGTAACTGGCGTACCCGACTCGAGCGCTTCGGCGGTCTCGAACGCCCTGGGTGCCGTCGACCCCTTACCCGACCCGCGGCGTCGCGTCGGGCTCGAGCGTTCGTCTCGGGCTCCTTACAGCCCTCTCTAAGCGTGTCATAGAACGATTCTCATGGGGATACTCTCATCCTTCTTTCAGTGAACCAACCGTTACGTAGAGGTGCCCACGTACCTTTTTCCGCCTCGGGATTCCTCACTGCGTTCGGAACCGCTCGGCGCAAAAATCTACGCTAAAAGGGCCGCTCGCTTCCCGCTGGTCGCTCGCGGGTGCTGCGCTTGTGATACTACCGCGGTGGTACCGCCTTCGCCTGTACTGAGCGTCCGTCGCTATGGAACGCAACTGTACTGGGGATGAACGCGCGTTACATACGTCTGTACATGGAACGTTTGGCTTCGAGTCTGCAGCCCTGACTGACCACCGCTGGGTGGGTCTGAAAGGGGACAGGGGCTTTCGTGATAATCTCTACGGAAGCAGGTCCTGCTCACACGAACACAGGGGATTGCCACGCCCTCCCCAGCCGACTCACTCGCTGCGCTCGTTCGTCCACTGGAAGACGCGCTGCGTCTTCCAAGCCGTTCGCTCGCATGGCTCGCGAAGACCTCGCACAGTGTCGCCAACCATCCTCACTAACGTTCGGCCGGTCGACAGCGCGCGCCACCGCAGCGAGTGGGTGGTCCGACATGATACATGGTCCGCCTATACGTGCCGTCTGGCAGGTAGTCGAGGAGAGGTATGAGAACAGTTCTATGACACCCTAGCCCTCTCTATTGGCAACGCCCACGTTGTGGGCGAGAAAACGGTCCTGCTACTCCACGGTGACGCTTTTCGCCAGATTTCGGGGCTTGTCGATCGACCGACCCAGCTCGTGGGCCGTCCAGTAGGCGACTCGCTGGAGCTGGACGTTCGCGACCATCGAGCTCGTGATCTCGCCGGCCGGCGGCACCTCGAGGACGTGGTCGGCGTAGCGGCCGACCTCCGATCGGCCGTCGGTGATAGCGACGACCGGTGTCCCCCGAGCCTCGACCTCCTTGACGTTCCCGATGGTCTTCTCCGCGCGGCGACCGTCGCCGGTGACGATCGCAAACACCGGCGTCTGTTCGGTGACGAGTGCGAGCGGCCCGTGTTTGAGCTCGCCGGCCGCGAACCCCTCCGCGTGTTTGTACGTGATCTCCTTCATCTTCAGCGCGCCCTCGAGGGCGACTGGGTAGTGATACCCTCGCCCGATGAAGAAGTAGGCGCTCGCGTCGGCGTACGTCGAGGCGACCTCGCGGGCGGCGTCTTCGTCGAGGACGGACTGGATTCGGTCGGGAACCGATCGCAGCTCGCGGACCAGGTCGCGGGAGCGGTGGTCGCTCAACGCGGCGGCGAGCATCGTCAACGCGGCCTGCTGGCTCACGAACGTCTTCGTCGCCGCGACGCTGATCTCCGGTCCGGCACGGATGTACAGGACGCGATCGGTCTCGCGGGCGGCCGAACTCCCGACGACGTTCGTCACCGCGACGGTCGTCGCGCCGGCGGCGTTGGCCTCTCGCAGCGCCCGCAGCGTGTCGGCGGTCTCGCCGCTCTGGGTGACGCCGACGACGACCGACTCGGTGTCGATCGGCATCATCTCGGCCTCGAACTCGCTGGCCAGGTAGGCGTGGGCCGGCACGCCCCACTCCCGGAACAGCTGCGCGGCGAACAGCGCCGCGTGGTAAGAGGTTCCACAGGCGACGAACGTCACGGGCGGGTTCAGCTCGAACCCCTCGAACTCCTCCAAAGTGACCCGGCCGCTGAGCTCGTCGAGCCGACCGCGGAGACACTCCCGGAGCGCCGACGGCTGCTCGTTGATCTCCTTTCGCATGTAGTGGTCGTAGCCGCTCTTGCCGGCGTCCTCTGGGTCCCACTCGATCGTCTCGATCGAGGTCTCGACGACCCGCCCCTCGCTATCGGTGACCGAGATCTCGTCGCCCTCGAGCCGGGCGAACTCGCCGTCCTCGAGGTAGATCACTCGATCGGTAAACTCGATAAAGGCGGGGACGTCGCTGGCGAGGTAGGTGCCGTCGTCGGCGAGGCCGAGCACCAGCGGCGACTCGTGGCGCGCGGCGTACACCGTCTCCGAGCCCGCGAAGACGGCCGCGACGGCGTAGCTTCCCTCGAGTCGACCGATCGTCGCGCGGAACGCGGCCTCGTGGTCGAGCCCGTCCTCGAGGTAGCCGGCGATCAGGTGCGGGATAACCTCCG
Organism: Natronococcus sp. A-GB1; assembly: GCF_029688845.1. Taxonomy (GTDB): domain Archaea; phylum Halobacteriota; class Halobacteria; order Halobacteriales; family Natrialbaceae; genus Natronococcus. The sequence continues at coordinate 45,948 of NZ_JARUKW010000008.1, forward strand.
TGTCGGTCTCGCTGCGGAACTCGACGCCCTCGGCCGAAAGCTCGTCGCGCAACCGCTGATAGTTCTCGATGATCCCGTTGTGGACGACCGCGACCCGGTCCTCCGCGTCCGTGTGGGGGTGGGCGTTGCGGTCCGACGGCGGTCCGTGGGTGCTCCAGCGGGTGTGACCGATCCCGGTCGTCTGGTTGCCGATCTCGGCGCCCGCGAGCGCGTTCTCGAGCGCCGAGAGCTCGCCCTGGCGCTTGTGAACGTCGAGTCTGCCGTCGGCCAGCGCGATTCCCGCCGAGTCGTAGCCGCGGTACTCGAGCTGGGAGAGGCCGTGGAGCAGGACGTCGGCCGCGTTCGAGCGATCGGCGCCGACGTAGCCGATGATCCCGCACATCAGCTCCACACCTCCGCGTCGGCGACGATGGTTCCGCTGACGGTCGACCCCCCGTGACAGACCGCGCCGTGGCCGACGACAGTCCCTGGCTCGTAGGTCACCCCACCGATGTCGCGAACGTGATCGGCCAGCACCGCGCCGAGGATCGTCTCCCGGTGGACGCGGTCGCCGATCTCGACGTCACCCGGGCCGCCGGCGACCGTCGAGTTCGGACCGATCCCGACACCCCGTCCGGTGACGCAGTCTCGTATCGTCGCGCCGTTGTCGACGCGGGTGTCGGCGTCGAGCACCGACCGCTCGACCGTCGCGTTCGAGCCGATAGTGACGTTCTCGCCCAGAGAGACGTTCGGTCCGACGACCGCACCGGGACCGACGACACAGTCGTCGTCGATCACGACCGGTTCGACCACCGTTGCGTCCTCGTGGACGGACGCGCTCGCGGCGATCTGCCGCTCCTCGCCGTCCTCAAGCAGGTCGTCGGCGATCCGAAGCAGATCCCACGGGTAGGTGGCGTCGATCCAGGTTCCCTCGGAGACGACCCCTCGGACCTCCTCGTCGGCCTCGAGCAGCGTCGCGATCCCGTCGACCAGCGACTGCTCGCCGGCGCGGGGTTCGCTCCGGCGAATCGCCTCGAAGACCGCCGGCTCGAAGGCGTACACACCCGCGTTGAGCTGATAGCCACGATCGTCCCGCGGGTTCTCGACGATCTCCGTAACCGTACCGTCCTCGAGGAGGACGCCGCCGTACCGGGTGACGTCGGCCCGCCGGACCAGCCCGAGCGTCGCCGTCGCCGACTCGCGGTCGTGGGCCGCGATGACGTCCTCGATGATCCGGCTGTCGATCAGCTGATCGCCGTTGACGACGAGCGCTGCACCCTCGATCGCCGGCTCGGCCGAAAGCAGCGCGTGGCCGCTGCCGAGCTGTTTGTCCTGCGTGACGTAGGTCAGGGGCACGTCCCGATAGCTCGGGCCGAACTCGGACTGGACCCGAGTCCGGCGGTAGCCGACGACGACCGTGATATCGGTGACGCCGGCGTCGATTAATGCGTCGAAGACGTGCTCGAGAATCGGCTTCGTCGCCGCCGGAAGCATCGGCTTCGGCCGGTGGGTGGTCAGCGGCCGAAGTCGCCTCCCCTCCCCTGCCGCGAGCACCACTGCGGAGTATCCCATGTCTGTTGACAGCTAGCAGCAGCTATTATTCCTTTCGACTGGGGATTCCGGTCGTATCGACTTCCGTCTCCGACGGCGTCGCCATCGGTGGCGCTCGAGGCCGCTCGAGAGCTTATGTAGCGTCTCGAGCACCGTCGCTCCGTCGGTGCAATGTCCGTTGATCGGATCTGAGCCGGACTCGATGGGTGTATATAATTATCCGTGACCTGTCCAGATTCTTCGCCGGTTTCGATGCTGCAACACCCGTTAGATGGCCAATTATTCCCGGAAGCTGGTCAATTACAGAGTGTGATATGCTCATCGGTCCAACCGGGCTATGGCAGAAAAGAACACGAACCGCGGCACGATGAAGCGGAGAGGGTATCTCAAAGGACTCGCGGCGGGCGGACTCGGCGTCGGAACGCTTTCGATCGCGAGCACCCGTACGCATGCAGATACGGGTAAGGACGACGAGAAGAAGAACGACGAGAAGGAAGAGGAAGCGAAGACGCACGACGTCAAGGGCGACGATCTGTACCTGATCTTTGGCGCCGACTCGTCCGAGAAGGACCTCGGCGACTGGGTCGACAAGCACCGCGACGAGATCAACGGCGACTCGGAGGAATCCCTCCCGAACGTCATCCAGTACCAGGAGGTCTCCCAGCTCAACGTGCTCCAGCAGGGCAACGCCGTCAGCATCGCCATGGATGGCGCCGACGCGACGGCCGTCCAGGAGACCGAGCAGGACAACGTCAACGTCCAGGATGCGAGCGCGGAGTCGATAGACAGCTCATACGAGACGCGAGACGAGACGTTCTACGACCCCAGTCGAGTGCACATCGTCTTCGCCGAGGAGACCGGCTGCCGGACGTTCTCCGGCTGGGTCTCCAGGGAGGACACCTACGAGAACGGAGCGTCCGCCACCGCGACGATCGAGCAGGAACAGACCGTCGATCAGTTCAACTACAACAGCCAGAGCACGTCGATGGCGGTCGCCGAGAAAGGGAGCTGCGCCCGGTCCTACCAGCGTAGCTGGCAGGCAAACGAGAACTACCAGCACGCCGAGGCCGTCGCGGCGAACATCGGCGAGGGTGACCGACAGGGAGCCGAGGCGTCGGTCGAGCAGATCCAGGACGTCTCCCAGCTCAACGTCAGCGAGCAGGGCGTCGCCATCGCGATCGCCGTCGGCGAGTGCAGCACCGCGGAGGCCTACCAGCTGAGCTCCCAGCTCAACGTCAACGAGCAGACCGCCGACGCGACGGCGATCAGCTTCGGCTTCCGGTCGCCCGACGATATCCTCAAGTGCGCCGAGATGGAGGGCGAGCTTCCGGAAGACGCCGTGGAGCGAACCGACGACGGCAAGGCTCAGTCGAACGGCCAGGCATCGGCGGAGATCACGCAGGTCCAGTGCGTCGGCCAGGAGAACATCAACCTGCAGAACGCCGCCATCGCCCTCGCCAAGAAAGACAGCAACGCGACCGCCCGACAGGTGAGCTATCAGGGCAACTTCAACGCGCAGGTGGCCACCGCGGAGGGGCTGAGCGTCAGCGACGGACGCTGCAGCGCGTCTACGGTGCTCAACGGCGCCGCCGCCAACGACGACGGTTCCTGGGCGCTAGCCTACGGGAACGGCGACAGCGACGTCGATCTCGAGGAGGCTGCCGCCGGGATCGACCAGTACCAGTTCGTCGAGCAGGTGAACGTCAACGAGCAGTTCAGCGCCATCGCCTACGCCACCCGCTGTGGCGAGGCGACGGCCGAACAGCTGAACTACCAGGCGAACCAGAACGTCCAGGTGACCGAGGCGCGCGCGGTCGGCGATGGTGACGGCGAGGAGAAAGACGAGAAGAAGGAGAAGAACGACGACAAAGCGAAGAAGGACGAGAAGAAGAACGGCAAGGACAAGGAGAAGAAAGACGAGAAGGACGAAAAGAAAAAGACGACGCACTAAGACGTAGACGATCGATCACCGTTCGAACGCCCTGAACTCTCCGGGCGGACCGCCGTCGCCGATCCATTTCCTTTCGAAACTCCCTCGAGCGGAAGGTATTCTATTTAACGTTTACCGTACCCATCGAAGTCGGTCGCGAAAGGCCTGGAATAGCCACTGTCAGGAAACGACCCCGTCGAGATGCAGTCGATTCAGTCCCGATCCGTCTCGCTCCAATCGCAGTCCTGACACTTCCGCCCCGTCACGAACTCCGTCACCGACGGCATGTAGCCGACCTCGAGGACGTCCCCGCCGCAGTCGGGACACTCCCTGTCGGCCTCCTCGATCGCCTCGGCGTCCATGACGGAGTCGTCCTCGATCAGCTCCGCGAGTTTCTTCGCCGTGACCATTCGTCCCTGAACGACGCGATTTTCGCTCACGCTCGAGTGTGTGGTCCCGATACCCCTAAGCGTTTCTCGGCCGACCCACGGTTCCGGATTGAGCCAGGGCCAGCGCCGATCCGACAGCTCGACGGAGCGACGCCTATGGACCACGACGAGTGGATCGACCGACTCGAGTCTACAGCCCTGACTGACCACCGCCGGGTGGGACTGGAAGGGCTTTGGCGGTAGTGACGACGATACCAGTCCCGTTCGCACGAACACAGGGGTTCGCCACGCCCTCCCCAGCCGATTCGCTCGCTTTGCTCACGGCTTCCGCCGTTCGCATTGCCGCGGCGCACAGCGCCGCGCTCCGCTCGCTTTATCCCTTGCGTAGGTTCGGACGACGGCTCACGCCCCGCTGCGCTCGCCGTCGTCAAGCACGCGCCACCGCAGGAGAGTTCGTTGAACCAAAGTGACTCATAGCTGGTCTGTGCTGAATATACAGTGCCTTTCGCTCACGACACTTACAGACCCAATATAAACGGATTATTCGATTAAGAGAGAGACCAATGCGGGTACGACCGGTACATGTTGGTATGGCACATGAGCACCGTGCCGATGACCGAGGCAGCGACACTGAACCAAAATTCTACCTCCCTGCCGGGAACACCCCACCGTTCTATGCCAGTTCACTCGAGCGCCTCTGGGCGTCGCTATTCGACCAATACGTTGAATCATCATACTGAGTTTCTCTGGGATGTTACCACAATTTGGCGAACTCCTCGATGGAGAGGAAATGACTGGCAAACAGGCAGCGTTAATAGTGGCTGTTTGGATGGGAGCGACCGCCGTCTTCGGACTGATTTCCTATATTGTCGTGTTCGTTATTATGGGTGCGTGAGTACTGCTTGCGCTGTCTCTCAGCCGTACGTAACGCGACTCTCACGCCAGAAGAGCCGTGCTAATATAACTGCTATCGATCGACGTCCCTGCCACTCTCCCAGCCCTGCGGCGAGTCGTTCAGTCGCTCGCAGCCCTCGTCGGTGACGGCGACGAGGTCCTCGATCCGCACCCCAAACTCGCCCTCGAGGTAGATCCCCGGCTCGATGGAAAAGACCATTTCGGGCTCGAGTTCGCGGTCGTTGCCCGCGGTGATGTACGGCGGCTCGTGGACCTCGAGGCCGACGCCGTGGCCCGTGCGGTGGACGAAGGCATCGCCGTAGCCCGCCTCTTCGATAATCGAGCGAGCGACGCGGTCGATCTCGCCGGCCTCGACGCCGGGTTCGACAGCCTCGACGGCTGCCCCCTGGGCCTCGCGGACGACCTCGTGGACCCGTTCGTACTCGGCGGGGGGCTCACCGACGACGATCGTCCGGGTCTGATCGCCCGGTTAGCGAGCGGTTCCCGCCTCGAGATCGCTCTCGACGAACGCGCCGAAATCGAGCACGATCGGCTCTCCCCGCTCGATCTCGCGGTTGCCGGGATGATGATGGGGACGGGCGCCGTTCGGTCCCGCGGCCACGATCGTCTCGAAGGCGGGCTCCCCGCCGCCCTCCGCTGCCAGCAGCGAGTCGATCTCGCTCGCGAGTTCGGCCTCGGTCGTCCCGACTAGATCATCGCCGCGGGATCTGATCTCGAGGGAGACGCGGTCAGCGATCGCGCCCGCCCGGCGAAGCGCCGCGAGCTCGGTCTCGTCCTTGCGGATGCGAAGTTCCTCGAGGACCACAGTCGCGAGACCGAACTCGGCGCCGGGGAGCAGCGAGCGCAGGTCGTGGTTGAACGTCGTCCACATGCGGTCGTCAAGCAACACGGTTGGCTCGTTGGCACTGTTTGCGCTCTCGAGCACCATCTCCTCGAGAACGTCCTCGATGACGGTCAACGGATCCGTCTCGTCGTCCCAGAGTCTGACGTTGGGAACGCCGAGAGAGTCGAGCTGTGCCTCGTACATCGCGGGGGCGACGATCGCGGGCGCCCCGTCTCGTGGAACGAACAGCAGGAAGTGACGCTCGGAGGGCGACTCGACGAACCCCGTTAGATAAGTGAGGTTCGGGCTCGGAAAGCAGACGAGTAGCTCCGCGCCGACAGTCTCGAGCCGGCGCCGACAGGCCTCGATGCGGGCGTCGAACGGGGAATGCATACCTCGAGGGTTTCGGGCGTCCCGAAAAGAGCGTTCGGGTCACGGTGCCGAACGGACGGCGTAGTGACGGGTCTCCCGGCCGAAACGACACTAGGGGGCATTAGAGTCCCATGCAGGTGCAAGCCGCGAACCGACCCGCTAGGGACCTGTTTCCCTTCAGCGAATGCGAAATACGGAGCACCGGCTGCCCGACGGACGGACCGACGGGCGACGTGTGGACGGGGAGAGCCGCCCCGACGGACGGACCGACGGGCGACGTGTGGACGGGGAGAGCCGCCCCGACGAGACGGACGACGATGACGACGATCCGGGCTGTCCGGGGTCGCTGATCGTCGTCTCGAACCGTCAGCCGTACCGCCACGAGTACGAGTCCCAGCCGGAGGGCGACGACGGATCCATCGTCGTCGACGAGCCCGCCGGCGGGCTGACCGCCGGACTGGACCCGGTCGTCCAGGAGGCCAACGGCACCTGGATCGCCTGGGGCGACGGCGAGGCCGACTTCGCGGTCACCGACGCGAACGACTGCGTCTCCGTCCCGCCCGGGGAAGACGCCTACACCCTCCACCGAATCGACCTCTCGGAGGAGGCGGTCAACTCCTACTACTACGGGTTCAGCAACCAGGTTCTCTGGCCGCTCTGTCACGAGTTCCCCGACCTGATCGAGGAACGAAGCGACTGGGCGAACGACTTCGAGTGGTACCGAACCGTCAACGAGCGGTTCGCCGACGCCGTCGCCGAACACGCCAGCACCGAGTCGATCGTCTGGATTCAGGACTACCACTTCGGACTCGCGCCGCGGCTGATCCGCGAGCGGATCCCGAAGGCCGCGACGATCGCTCACTTCTGGCACATTCCGTGGCCGACGCCGGAGACGTTCGCCAAGTGTCCGGTCGGCGAGGAGCTGCTCGAGGGGCTGCTCGGCAACGACCTGCTCGGCTTTCACGTCGATCGGTACGCGCGGCTGTTCCTCGAGTGCGTCGAGCAGTACCTCGACGGCGCGGTCGTCGACCACGAGGAGTGGCTCGTCGACTACGACGAGGGGACGACCCGGCTGGCGACCGCGGCGATGGGAATCGACGCCGAAACCTACGACGAGCACGCCCGAGCAGTCGAAGATCCGGACGCGTTGCTCGAGGAGTTCGGCGTCTCTCCCGAGGTCACGCTCGGACTCGGCGTCGACCGCCTCGATTACTCGAAGGGGATTCCCGAACGCCTCGCCGCCCTCGAGCGCTTCTTCGAGCGCAACCCCGATGGACGCGAGGAGTTCACGTTCCTCCAGAAGGCGACGCTCTCCCGAACCGGCATTCCGGCCTACGAACGGCTCGGCGACCTCGTTCGAAGCGAGGTCACCCGGATCAACAGTCGGTTCGGAACGGACGACTGGCAGCCGATCGTCTACACCGAGGAGTACGTCCCCCAGAAGAACCTCTGCGGGCTCTACCGTCGGGCCGACGTCATGGTCATCAGCCCGCTGCTGGACGGGATGAACCTCGTCGCCCAGGAGTTCGTCGCCTCCTGCGTCGGCGAGGGCCCCGCGAGCGAATCGTCGCCGGGTGCACCCCACGGCGACGGCGTCCTGTTGTTGAGCGAGCGAACCGGCGCCCACGAACGCCTCGGCGCCGACGCGGTGACGATCGATCCGACCGACACCGACGCGTTCGCCGCCGAACTCGAGACCGCGCTGGCGATGCCGGCCAGCGAGCGACGACGTCGGATGCGGTCGATGCGGACCGACGTGTTCGAGGCCGACCTCGAGGCGTGGATGGACAGCCAGTTTGACTCGATCCGACGCCTGCACGACCCGAGCGAGTCGAACGACGACGATCCCGGTGCGCGAACCCCACAGATATAACATGCAACAGCAGCGAACGAAGCCGAACCCGATCGACGACCTCCGACCCCGAATCCGGACGCGACTCGAGGAGGCGACGGAACTCCTGTTGTGTCTCGACTTCGACGGCACGCTTGCGCCGATCGTCGACGATCCCGACGAGGCCGCCCCGACGCGAGCCGTCAGCGACGTCCTCGAGAGAATCACCGCCGAACCGGACGTGACGACTGCGATCGTCAGCGGGCGCGAGCTCGCCGACGTCCGCGAGCGGGTCGACGGACCACGGATCTACGCGGGGAACCACGGCCTCGAACTCGAGCGCGGCGATTCGGTCGCGGTCCACCCGATCGCCCGAAAGCGCGCCGCGCGCGTCGATGCCGTCTGCGAGGCCCTCGAGATCGCCCTCGATCCGGTTCCGAACGCCCGCGTCGAGAACAAGCGCCTGACCGCCACGGTCCACTACCGGTCGGTGCCCAAACCCGCGAGACCGCAGGTCGAGCGACTCACCCGCGAGACCGTCTCCCGGTTCGGCGGTGAGGGCCTCGAGCTCTCGACGGGGAAGGCGATCCTCGAGATCGGCCCCTCGATAGACTGGGGGAAGGGAAACGCCGTCGGGATGCTCGTCGCCGACCGCTCGGACGGGACGGTACCGATCTACATCGGCGACGACGTCACCGACGAATCCGCGTTTCGAACCGTCGAACCCCGGGGCGTCGGCGTCCGCGTCGGCGACGACGCGCCGACGGCCGCATCGGGGCGCGTCCGCTCGCCCGAACAGGTCGCTTCGTTACTCGAGTGGGTATCGACGACGGGCGTCGAACAGGTTCGGAACGGACCAGTGCTGTGACGAGTCAGGCTTCTGATGGTCGGTAGCTAATCGTCCGAGAACCCGCTTTTGCGGGGCCAGAAACGCTGGGAAGTTCGATATGTCACTCCAGACGGGTCGATCGGTCGGAGTCGAAAGAATTAGTCACCACTGGAAATATAGTGGCAGATGCGAGCGTGACAGAGAGTGAAACTACGACAACCAACTGACTTCCTGATCCTCGAGGAGCTCGAGGACAAGGGACGCAACGTCGCGACCAACCTGGCGGCCCACACCGGCAAGAGCCGCAAGAACATCAACACCCGTCTGCCGGTGCTCGAGGACTACGGGCTCGTCGAAAAGATCGGTCCGGCCGAGCGCTCCGGGCTCTACGAGATTACGTCGCTCGGGCGGGCGGCGCTGGTCTACCGCGACCAGTACGACGAGACCGACGACTTCGAGTCGCTCATCGAGGGGCCATCCCCGGATATCGACGAGTCGGCCGGCGAGCAGGGGAGTTTCGCCCGCGGCGAGAACGAAGCGGACGAGGAGTAGGCTCCTCGCCTCTTCCTGGCCAGCTACAGCGTCAAGCCGCCGCTGTAGGACTCGAGCTCCCGTCTCGAACACGTCGAGAACGTCAGACTCAGCGCCCGATCACGTCCCGCCGTCGACGGATAGACGGTACCACAGCGCGACCGATCCTGTTCGTAGTCCGGATCCCAGGCGTAGCTGCTGAGCATCGGCGTCGCGACGACGGTCTCCTCGCTTCGGAAGGCGACCCCGTGATCGTGCTCGAGCCCGAGCGCGTGTCCGATCTCGTGCAACAGGATCTGGATCGTCCGGGTCGGGCGCTCGTTTGGAACGGTCCGGTGGACCACCTCGCCGTCCCGAACCGTTCCAAGCTCCGCGATCGGCGGTAGCGTCGCGAGGTAGCGAGCGCCGCCGACGGACGCGACGTGGGGCAGCGCGAACCCGGTCGGTGCGGTCGTCATCTGGCCGTCCGTGACGAGCAGGTTGACGTCCGAAACCGGGTCGACGTCGCCGACCCCGACCGCTCCCGACGCCAGCGTCGTGGGCCACTCGCCGCCGCTGGTCACGCGGGCGCCGTCCTCCGTCGAGACCGCAACCGTTCCGCCGATTGACAGCTCGAGCTCCCAGTGCTCGTCGGAAAGCAGCGCCTCGAGGTAATCGCGGACGCGGTCGGCGATCCCGTCGTACCCCGCGGCTCGCTCGGAAAACCAGAGTCGAACCTCGAGGCGATCGGTCGGCTCCCGCCTCGCGTAGCCGAGCGTTCCGACGGTGGCGACCGAAGCAGTCGACCCGGCCAGCCCGACCAGCAGCTGGCGCCGCGTCAGGGCCGGTCTCTCGTCGCTCGCTCCCTCGTCGTTCATGTTCGCTGAAATCGATCTCGGCGTGTGTTTGGCGACCCCTACGAACTACGATGGCTCGCCCTAAAACGGTTACATTCGGTCTATTGACCGTCAGGGAACCCGTACTGTCGGTCTCGGAGCCGACGACACCGCCGTCGCGTCCGGACGACGCGGGCGGCTTCGCCCTCGAGCCGAACCTCGGCTCGAGCCGGCAGCGCCCCGGGGTCGATCGGGACGAGCAACAGGAGCTCGCCCGACTCCGTTTCGACCAGTTGTCGGTCGGGATCAGCCTGCCGAAGGCAGCGTTTCCAGTCGCCCGCTCGGATTCTGCGAGCTACCTCCCAGCCGGTGTAGTAGCTCCCATCGGACCCCTCGAGAACCGTTTCGGTCCGTAGCTCCTCGCTCACGCGTTCTCCCCCGGTAGCGCTCGAGCGGCCCCTTGCCGTGTTCGTCCTCGCTCGCTCATCACTCGAGTCGAGTCGGGCCGGTCCTATCGTCGGTCGGGTTAACAGTTGCGACAGTTATACGTGGCTGAGTGTCCCTGCTCCGGAACTGATCCGATCGGCTGACGGTCGTTTCGTCGAACCTCTCGAGCGGCAAACATGGCTCTCGACGTCTCTACCTCCTGTCTGGGGTGACACGGGATCGGAACTGGCCGTAGAGCCAGATAGTGATTCCGGACCGAGCAATTGTCGGTAGCGATAGTTGACAACGCGATTCTTCACCCAGGGTTTGGTGTGAAGTTCGCGTTCCGTACAGATGAACAACGTATCAGCTCAGTCCGACCATCCCACCTGCAGTGGCGCGCGCTGTCAACGGGCCGAACGTCAGTGAGGACGGTCGACGATGCTGTGCGAGGTCTTCGCGAGTAACACGAGCGAATGGCTTGGCAGAGCTTGCTCTGCCAGTGGATGAGCGAACGGAGTGAGCGAGTCGGCTGGGGAGGGCGTGGCAATCCCCTGTGTTCGTGTGAGTAGGGCCTGTTGCTCGTCAGTATCACCAGGGAGCCCCTGGCCCTTTTCAGTCTCACCCCGCAGCGGTTGGCCAGTACTGGAGACTCGAGGCCGGACGGTCCATACTCACCCAGTTACCGAGTCGCTCGAGTCGGTTTCAGCCGTCGTCCGAAGCCCGAGTCCGTACTTAGTAGAGAGCGGTGTGCAGCGCCGAGAGTAGCTTTCGCTCGATCCGACGGAGGTGGTCGTCTACCGCCCGTCGGCTGATCCCCAGTTCGGACCCGAGTTGCTCGCTCGTCGTCTCCCGCGGAATCTCGTAGTAGCCGCCCTCGATCGCCAGCGAGAGGACCTCGCGCTGTCGGGCCGTCAGCTCCGGTAGCACTTCCTCGAGCGAGACCACCGGGGATGACCGGGCGGGAACGCCGACCTCGCGCTTGCGGAGAACTTCGACGTCGAACCCGTCCTCGAGGAGGGCGGCGTAGAGGCCGGTGAGGTTCTCGGGGTCGAGCGCGAGGATCCGACAGTGTTTCCGTCCGTTCTCGTACCGCAACGGCGGGAGCAACAGGCAGTCGTGGGACTCGAGGTAGCGCTCGATGTGCGAGGTCTCGTGTCGCTTCAGACAGGAACCCGTGATGACGACCGTCTCGCCGTCTCCCCGGACGCAGTCCTCGATTCCGATATCTGCCCGGACCCGGGAGAGCACCGGCTCGGCCGACGAGCCGACGACGTAGAGGAGATCCGCGTGATCGTTACACCAGAGTTCGATCCGGCAGTCGGTCCCATCGGTCGGCGCGGTGTAGGCGCTCGAGTCGGCGATAGCGACGGTTGCCTCGTACACGCATACCGATACGCTGCTCGACTATTATAAACCCACTTCCGTACGGAACACCGACGGTGTTGGTTCCCCGAACCGTGCTATCGGTATGGACAGCGACCGACGATCGACGCTCGGGGACGCCCCACCGAGCGACCAGTGGCAGGAGTACCGCGGCTCGCCGACGGGAACGGACCTCGAGTGTACGGGCTGGCGCCAGGAGGCGGCCTTCCGAATGCTGAACAACAACCTCGATCCCGACGTCGCCGAGCGACCTGAGGACCTGGTCGTCTACGGCGGCACGGGGCGAGCAGCCCGGTCGTGGGACGCCTACGACGCGATCTGTGCCGAACTGCGCGAGCTGGGCGACGAGGAAACCCTGCTCGTCCAGTCGGGCAAGCCCGTCGGCCGCTTCGAGACCCACGAGCGCGCCCCCCGAGTACTGATCGCGAACTCGAACCTCGTCGGTAACTGGGACGACTGGGAGCACTTCCACGAGCTTGAGGCCGAGGGCAAGATCATGTACGGCCAGATGACTGCGGGCTCGTGGGCCTACATCGGCACGCAGGGGATCATTCAGGGCACCTACGAGACCCTCGCGGAGCTGTCGAGCCAGCACTACCCCGACACGGAGGGACTCGAGGGTACGATCGTCGTCACGGGCGGCCTCGGCGGGATGGGCGGCGCCCAGCCGCTGGCGGTCACGATGAACGGCGGCGTCTGCATCGCCGCCGAGGTCAACGAGACGCGGATCGATCGGCGCCTCGAGACGGGGTACTGCCAGGAGAAGACCGACGACCTGGACGAAGCGATCGAGGACGCGAAAGCTGCTGCCGAGGCCGGCGACCCCTACAGCGTCGCCGTCCACACGAACGCTGCCGACATGCTCGAGGCGATGCTCGAGCGCGGCTTCGTCCCCGACGTCGTCACGGATCAGACCAGCGCCCACGACGAACTCGAGGGCTACTACCCCTCGGGGTACACCGTCGCCGAGGCCGATCAACTGCGCGAGAAGGATCCCGAAACCTACGTCGTGGAGAGTCTCGACACCATGGAACGCCACGTCGACGCCATCCTCGAGATGCAAGACGAGGGCGCGATCGCCGTCGAGTACGGTAACAACATCCGCGGGCAGGTACAGGAACACCGCGGCCACGAGTCGGCGTTCGACTTCCCGGGGTTCGTCCCCGCCTACATCCGGCCGCTGTTCTGTCGCGGCAAGGGACCGTTCCGCTGGGTCGCCCTTTCAGGTGATTCCGCCGACATCCACCGGACCGACGACGCCGTTCGCGAACTGTTCCCCGAGAAGGACCACCTGCATCGCTGGATCGATCTCGCCCAGGAGCAGGTCGAGTTTCAGGGCCTGCCCTCGAGGGTCTGCTGGCTCGGGTACAGTACCGACGGCGAGGGCGACGAGGGACTCACCGAGCGCGCTCGCTTCGCTCTGCGGATCAACGAGCTCGTCGCCGGCGGCGAGATCTCGGCCCCGATCGTCGTTACGCGGGACCACCTCGATGCCGGCTCCGTCGCGAGCCCGAACCGCGAGACCGAGGCAATGGCCGACGGCACCGACGCCGTCGCCGACTGGCCGATCCTCAACGCCCTGCTCAACTGCGCGGCCGGCGCCGACATCGTCAGCGTCCACGACGGCGGCGGCGTCGGCATCGGCAACTCGCTGCACACGAACAATCACGTCGTGCTCGACGGTTCGGAACTCGCGGCCGAGAAGGCGAGACGGGTGTTTACCACCGATCCCGGAATGGGTGTGATCCGTCACGCCGACGCTGGCTACGAGGAGGCCATAGCGGAGGCCCGCGAGTCGAACGTCCACGTCCCGATGGCGGAGGCCGATCGCTCGTGAGCGGAACCGATCGGTTCGCGACCAACCCCGACTGGGCGTCGACCGGCGGCTGGGACGTCCTCGCGGGCGGCGACGCGAACGACGAACTGTTCGGCGACGTCGTCGAGCGCGTCGCCCTCGAGGATCTCTCGGAGAGCGCGTTCGAGGCCGTCCTCGTCGGAGAACCCTACGACGGCGCGGTCATCGGCCGACAGGGTGCCCGCGAGGGGCCGCCGGCGATCCGACGCTCGCTCGCCCGAACCAAGTCCCACCACTTCGACGGCGGTCCTCTGGAGGGAGTCGCGGACCTCGGCGACGTGCGCTCGCTGGTCGAGACGCTCGAGGACGACACGGACGAGCGAGTTTCGGCGGTCCAGAGGGAACTCCGCGAGACGACTCGGCTCGTCCACGAGCGCGACGCGCTCCCGGTCTTCCTCGGCGGGGACAACTCCCTGACCTACCCGAACGTCGCCCCACTGCTCGAGTCGGGTACCGTCGGCGTCATCAACCTTGACGCCCACCTCGACGTTCGGGCGGTCGACGGCGAGCCCACGAGCGGGACGCCGTACCGACAGCTCCTCGAGGACAGACTCGCGGGCTACGCCTGCGTCGGCGCTCGTCACTTCGAGACCTCGACCGCGTACCACGATTTCCTCCGCGAGCACGGTGGCGAGATCGTCACCAGCGAGGAGGTCGGTGACGACGTCGTCGAGGCCGCGGATCGAGCCCTCGAGATCGTCGGCGACGTCGACGCTCTCTACGTCAGCGTCGACTGCGACGTCCTCGACGCGAGCGCTGCACCCGGCGTGAGCGCGCCGACATCCGGCGGGCTGCGTACTCGGGAGCTGTTCCGCCTGCTGCGGTTGCTCGCCAGCGACGACCGGATCGCCGGCTTCGAGATCGTCGAGTGCGCGCCGCCGCTGGATCGAGAGGCGCTGACGGCCGACGCGGCGGCTCGTGCGATCGCACACTTCCTCGCGGGGTACACGGAGGGACGACGATGAGCGGGCTAGCCGAGGACGCCGACTCCGGGGCGGACAGCGCGAACGGCGACATCTGCGTCGTCTACGATATCGGCGAGCTCGTCGTCGGGCCCTCGAGGAACGAGTCCGACGACACACCCCTCGAGATCCGCGAGGACGCCGCCCTCGTCGCGGTCGACGGCGAGGTCGTCGCCGTTGGCTCGAGCGATGACGTCACCCGCGAGTACCCGCCCGAGGATGCCGAGACGACGATCGACGCCGAGGGGCGGGCGGTCGTCCCCGGTTTCGTCGATCCCCACACGCACGCCGTCTTCGCGGGCGATCGGTCCGACGAGTTCGAGGCGAAGTTACGAGGAAAGGAGTACCAGGAGATCCTCGCCGAGGGTGGCGGCATACTTCGAACTGTCCGAGCGGTTCGCGAGGCGAGCGACGATCAGTTAGTCGCGAACCTTACGGGCCACCTCGAGACGATGCTCGCCCACGGGACGACGACCGTCGAGGTCAAGTCTGGGTACGGACTCGACACCGAGACCGAACTTCGACAGCTCGAGGCGATCGACTGCGCCGACGCCGCCCAGCCGGTCGATCTCGTGGCGACGTTCATGGGCGCCCACGCGGTCCCCGACGATCGGGGTACCGACGAGTACGTCGACGACGTCGTCGAGAAACAGCTTCCGGCCGTGGCCGACCAGGGAATCGCGACTTTTTGCGACGTCTTCTGCGAGGAGGGCGTCTTCGACGTCAACCAGTCGCGACGGGTGCTCGAGGCGGGACTCGAATACGGCCTGACGCCGAAGGTTCACGCCGAGGAGTTCGTTCGCCTCGGCGGGGCGGAGCTTGCGGCCGAACTCGGTGCTGCCAGCGCGGACCACTTGCTGCATGCGAACGGAGACGACGTCGACGCGCTGGTCGAGAACGGAGTCGTGCCCGTCCTGTTACCCGGAACCGCGTTCGGCCTCGGCGAGGACTACGCCGACGCGCGGGCGTTCCTCGAGGCCGGCGCGCCCGTCGCGCTGGCGACCGATTTCAACCCCAACTGCCACTCCCGGAGCATGGAGTTCGTTCAGACGCTCGGCGCCGTCGAGATGGAGATGACGCCCGCGGAGGCGCTGCTCGCGTCGACGCGAAACGCGGCGCTCGCGCTCGGACTCGAGGACGGAACGGGGACGCTGCGGGAAGGTGCGCCGGCCGACGCCGTCGTGCTCGAGGCGCCGTCGTTCGCCCACGTCGCTTACCGGTTCGACACGTCGGCGGTCGACGCGGTGCTCAAGCGAGGGGAGGTGGTGGCAAAATGACGGCTGCGATCGCCGATGCGATGTCTCGTTCGAGTACGCTCGAACTGAGACCGAACACGGCGCCGAAAGAGACGGCTTCAGTAGGTGATGATCTCGTAGCCGTCCTCGACCAGCGAGCGGATGCTGGGGTGGCCCTCGTACTCGTCGAGCAGTTCGGCCGGACTCGCTTCGACCTCGTCGGCAACCTCGTAGGCGTTCGCACAGTAGTGACACGCCGACATGAGGTCGGTCAGTTCCGCGTAGAGCTCGTGGTAGTCGTGAGCCTCGTCCTCGAGTTCGGGGATCCACTGCGTACCGGCCCCGTCGAAGACGATCTCGACGTTGTCGCCGGCCTCGTGGAACTCCTGGGCGGTCTGGAGGCCGTTGACGACGCGGCCGAGGTCGGACGCCGATTCGGTTCCTGCGAGCACGACGATTGCTGCGTCTGGCATACGATCGTCGCTCGGAAGCCCGCACGTATGCCCGTTGGGCGCTCGTGTGCGGGCCGCCCACCGGCGACGGCCGCGGGAGGTGGTCGCCGATGACCGTCGTGCTCGACGGCGAGTCGCTGTCCCCGGAGGACGTCGCCGCGGTCGCGCGCGACGACGCCCGGCTCGAGATCGACAAAGCGGCCCGAGAGCGACTCAGGGAGTCCCGCGCCCGCGTCGAGGACGTGATCGAGAGCGGCGAGGCCGTCTACGGGCTCAACACCGGATTCGGCGAGCTGGTCGACGAACGCATCCCGCCCGGGGAGATCGAACAGCTCCAGACGAACCTGCTGCGCAGCCACGCTGCGGGCGCGGGCCGCGAACTCGAGCGCGAGGAGGTCCGCGCGATGCTGGTCGCCCGGATCAACGCGCTCGTGACCGGCTACTCGGGGATCCGCGAGACCGTCGTCGATCACCTCGTCGCGATCTGTAACGCGGGCGTCCACCCGGTTGTCAGATCCCGCGGAAGTCTCGGCGCCAGCGGCGACCTCGCACCGCTCGCGCATATGTCGCTGGTGCTGATCGGCGAGGGCGAAGCGGTCGTCGAGGGATCGAACGAGGAGGACGGTAAACGGTGCTCCGGCGCCGACGCCCTCGCCGAGATCGGCCTCGAGCCCCTCTCCCTGCAGCCCAAGGAGGGACTCGCGCTCATCAACGGCACCCAGCTAACCGCCGGGCTGGCGGCCCTCGCGGTTGTCGACGGCGAACGGCTCGTTCGCGGTGCGGATGCGGCCGGCGCGCTGACGATCGAAACCTCCCTCGGAACGACGGCGACGGCCGCCCGGGCGATTCACGAGGCCCGGCCGCACGCAGGCCAGCTCGAAAGCGCGCGCGAAGTTCGACGACTCACCGCCGGCAGCGAGGTCGTGGAGGCACACCGCAACTGCGACCGGGTGCAGGACGCCTACTCGCTGCGGTGTCTCCCGCAGGTTCACGGGGCGGTCCGGGATGCACTCGAGCACCTCCGCACGGCCGTCGAGACCGAACTCAACAGCGCGACCGACAACCCGCTGGTGTTTGCGGGCGACAGGGTCGACGATCGCGCGTCGGGAACCGAACGTGCGGCGGTGCTCTCGGGCGGGAACTTCCACGGCGCGCCGCTGGCGCTTCGACTCGAGTACGCCCGTCTCGCGCTGACCGACCTGGCGGCGATCAGCGAGCGACGGATCGACCGCCTGCTGAACCCCAACCTGCAGGAACCACACCTCCCGCCGTTTCTCGCCGCCGACAGCGGCGTCGAGTCGGGGTACATGATCGCCCAGTACACCGCGGCGGCGCTGCTCAACGAGCTGCGCTCGATCGGGGCCGCCTCCGCCGACAACACGCCGGTCAGCGGCGGGCAAGAAGATCACGTCAGCATGAGCGGCCAGTCCGCACTCAACGCTCGGCGGGCCGTCGAGAACGCTACGCAGGTCGTCGCAGCCGAACTCGTCTGTGGCGCACAGGCTGCCGACTACGTCGACGACGCCTTCGAGACCGACGAGCCGCTGTCGCTCGGCGTTGGGACGAGCGCCGTCTACGACCTGATCCGGGAGGTCGTCCCGTCGCTCGAGGCGGATCGGCCGGTTCACACCGACGTCGATCAGGTGGCGGAACTGCTCGCGGAGGGGTTGGTCGACGAGACGATCGAGCGCGCCACCGACGACTCGCCACCGATCGACGACGACTAATCGCCATAGACCGACGGCGCAACCCTCGTCCCGTCGGTCGATTTGCGCACTGTTATCCCGCTCGAGCACCTACCCGAATTCGCCTTCGTCGATCGAAGGCACCGGCACGACGGGGACCGTTCGAAACACCACCACCACCTACTGTTTCCCTCGCTGCCGGTTTCTATACAGTGCCGCCGCTCTCCTCGAAGAGTTCGCCCAGTACCGTCTTCAGCCCCTTCCGGAGGTGCTGGTGCATCGTCGGCGGCGAGACGTCCATCGCCTCCGCGATCTCCTCGCCCGTACTCGCCCGTGGCCAGTCGAAGAAGCCGCTGTAGTAGGCCAGCCGAAGCGTCGTGAGCTGTCGGTCCGTCAGCTTACCGAACACGTCGTCGCGGCGCTCGGCGGCGGTTCTGACCGGGTGGTCGACTTCCCGACGCGCCTCGAGTTTGGTGTCCTCGTAGACGAACTTCAGCGCCTCGGCGACCTCGCGGACGTCGGCGTCGCGGGGGACTTCGATCAGAAGGGACGCGGAGCCGTTCTCGACGACGATGTCCCGGATCGTCGCACCGTGGTGGGCGAGCGTGCGGACGCCCGACTCCTCCATTCGGATCTCGAGCGTGCAGCTGTCGGTGCCGTCGTAGATGAGCCGACACTCCTCGATGGAGTCGTGATCCTCGGCCTCCTCGAGGACGGTCTCGCCGTCGAGCCCGTCGACGGTCACGTACTGGAAGATCCGACCGTCGGCGGTCGAGCCCGCCCACTCGAGCGTGATCGTACAGTCGTACTCCGTCGTCAGGTCGAACGCGAGCGTCTCGCCGTCGTCGATCCGGAACTCGAGTTCGAGGACGGTGTCGGAAAACAGCAGCTGGCGGTTCTTGACGGCACTGATGGTGAAGCCGGTCGTCTCGCCGAGTAGCTGGAACCCGCTTCGCTCGCTCTCGCTGAAGGTGTCGTTTCGGTTCGCGACGACGGCGAGGACGCCGTAGGTCGTCCCGCCGTGGCTGATCGGGACGACGACCGCCGCGTCGATCCCGTCCGCGCGGGCCGCCTCGCGAAGCTCCTCGGGAACCGAGTCGTCGCCGAGCACGTCGTCTATCACCTGAATCTCGCCGCTTCTGACGGCGCTCTGGGCCGGCCGCTGATCCTCGGGATCGCAGCTCTCGACGGCCTCGAGGTAGGTCTCGGCCGTCCCGGCGCCGGTCCGATACGAGAGCTCACCCTCGCCCGACCGTTCGGCGATCCAGGCGCCACAGTACAGCTCCGACTCGACGAGCTGTTCGCAGACCTTCCGCTCGATGGCCGCCTGGGTCGGTGCCTCGACGAGGGTCTCGATCACCTGCCGGACGACCTGATTGATCCGATTGACTGTCTCGAGCTGGTCCTGACGGGACTGCAGCCGTCGTTCGCGTTGGGCCCGCTCGGTGATATCTCTGGCCAGCCAGACGACCGCGCGCTGGCCGCCGATCCGTCGCTCGATGGGGACGACCCGCGCCTCGTACCGGCGCCAGCCCTCGGTCGTATCGGCACCGTACTCGATGGACTGTATCGTGCCCGTTTCGATCGCGCGCTCGAGACACGACTGCAGTCGTTCGGCGACGTCTGCGGGAAACACCGACTCGAGGGACTTGCCGACGAGTTCGCCGGCCGTAGTCGTGTACAGCGTCGCCGTATCCGGGCGAACCTTCGACTCGAGGTAAGTGCCGTCCTCCCCGATGACGAACGCCTCGTCGGGGAGTTCGTTCGCCAGGATACGGTGGTACTCTGCGGTCTCGTCGGCCGGGAGCTCGGTGATCGCGTCGATGATTCGGTCGATCTTCGCCTCGGGCTTGTCGGCCGTGACGTACTCGGTCGCACCCGCTCGCAGCGCTGCCGCTGCGGTGTGTTCGTTCCCCTCGGTGGGCGCGACGACGACCGGCGTCGCCTGGGTTGCCGACTGCACTCGAGCGAGAACGGACCGAATCGTCGCCGGATCGTCGGCCTCGAGGACGATCCCGGAGGGGACCTCGCCCTCACTGGCCGTCTCCTGGAGCGAATCGAGCGCTCGATCGGGGGGGACCGTCCGGACATCGAACGAAGCGACTGTCTCGATCGCCGCCGACAGCTCGCTGTCGGGCGATTCGGTGATCAGGGCGACCGTGGCGTCGTTGGTTACGTCTTGCATGGCATCTCGGTTTTCTGCAACTGATTGCGTACTCGAGAGAGGTCATCGGGCAGCGATGTAAGTGCTTGCCATTCGTACCACTCATAGCCGGGAGAAGTCGTCTCGACCGACCACGATCGACGGCTCGGTCAGGAGAAGTCGAGCTGCGGGAATCGCGTCGGTTTAGAGTTCGCCCTGTTCCTTGAGATCCTCGATGATGTCGTCGACGAACGACTCGGGGTTCTCGTAGGGGAAATCCCCGCCCGAGGTTTTGGTGTTGAGCTCCATCGCGGTCATCGAGAAGTCGCCCGATTCGAACTTCGTTCCGGGGCCGTTCGGGAGGGCCGGAACGAGGTCCATCGGGCTCGAGATGGGGTAGTCTGCGCCTTCGAACGCGTCGATCATCTGGTCACGGAGTTCGGATTCGTCTGCCATCGCGTCCCCCTATTGCGGATGATAAATAATAAACCTGTTGTGAACTCCAAGCAGCTGACTGCGCGTTCGTTTCTCGACGCCCGAAACAGTAATGAGTCGCCGGTATGAAGGGTTTCGGTATGGCGAAAGATACCGTCAGATATCCGGACGCGGTCGTCGATCAGATCGACGCCCTCGTCGACGACGGTATGTTCGAGAGCAAGTCCGAGTTCTACCGCTTCTCCGCGGAGTACGTGCTCACACTCGTCGATCCGGACCACGACGTCGAGACCTTCAACTTCGACGAGATCAAGGCCGAACTCGACATCCCGGAGGAAACCGAGTCCGCCGCCGACGGCGGCACCCGCTTCCTCGAAGCGGTCATCACCGTCCGCAAACACGGACTCCGTGGCGAGTACGAGGCGGCCGAGCAGTTCATCGACGACCACTACGAACCGACCGAACAGGAGTGTCTCGTGCTCGAGGAGCTACTCGGCACCTACCGCACGTAGTCTCGTTGCGTATCGAACGGCGCACCCAGTTTCTCAAGTGCCACGTTCCCGGCGACCAGCGACGCGGCCCGATCCGCGGGGCGTCGTCCGCCCGTTCCGTCCTCGGCCGATCCACCGTCGGGGCGGTTGATCCCCGTCGAGTCCGCGACGGCCTCGAGAAACGCCTCCCGAACGGGCGCCGAATCGAACAGTCCGTGGAGGTAGGTTCCCAGGACGGTGCCGCGAGCCACGCCGGTCTCGCCGAGCGGTCGATCGATCTCCTCGAGCGCTCGCGTGCGGCCGGCGTGGATCTCGTACCCCCGCGCCGTGGCGCCGTCGGCGGCCGCGAGCAGCGGCGAGGCTGAGCCGTCGACGGTCACGGCGGTCCGCTCGAGGCGCTTCTCGGGTTCGAAACGCGTTTCGACCGGGAGCAGGCCCAGCGCCTCGAGGACCTCCTCGTCGCCGACGCCCTCGAGCGCGGCGTTCGTGATCCGCTCGCCCAGTAGCTGATAGCCGCCACAGAGGCCGACGACCGGCCCCGAGAACCGCTCGAGGGCCGGCCCGACGGCCGACGCCCGGAGCGCCCGCAGGTCGTCGACGGTGTTTTTCGTTCCGGGGAGGACGACCGCGTCCGCGTCGGCCAGAGGATCCGGATCCTCGTCCCACGCGATCGTCTCCTCGAGGGGAACGAACTCGACTGAAACGCCGGGCTCGGCCGAAAGCGCCTCGAGGTCGGTCGCGTTCGAGAGCCGCGGAAGTCGAGGCACCGCGATCGTCAGTCGCCGCTCTGCGGGGACGCCGTCGTCGTCGCCGAGAACGCCCCGCTCGCCCGGGCCGGGCAGGCCGACGCTGTCTTCCTCGGGCAGCCCCGGATCGTCGTAGGGGAGCACGCCGAGGATCGGAACCCCGGTTCGGGACTCGATCTCGGCGATGCCGGGCTCGAGCAGCGCAGGATCGCCCCGGAACTTCGTGATAACGGCACCGACGACCCGTTCGCGGATATCGTCGGGCAGCAGCTCGATCGTGCCGTAGAGGCTCGCGAAGGCCCCGCCGCGCTCGATGTCGACCAACAGAAGGACGTCGGCGTCGGCGAAGCGGGCCGTCTCGAGGTTCGCCAGATCCCGGTCGTGGAGGTTGATCTCGGCGATGCTGCCCGCGCCCTCTGCGACGATCACGTCGTGATCCGTCTCGAGCCGACGGTGGGAATCCTTGGCCGCCTCGCGGGCCTCGTGCCAGTACTCCTCGTAGTAGCTGCTCGCGGGAACGTGCTCGCGGGCTCGACCCCCGACCACGAGCTGACTCTCGCCGTCGCCGCGGGGTTTCAACAGGACGGGGTTACAGTCTGTCGTCGGCGCAATTCTGGCCGCACGAGCCTGAACGAACTGGGAAACGCCGATCTCGCCCCACCGATCGTTCCCGTCGCTCGTGCCGCCCGCGTCCGGGTCGTCGCTCGTTTCCGGCCGGACCACAACGCGGGCGTTGTTACTCATGTTCTGTGCCTTGTACGGCGCGACCGAGACGCCTCGGTCAGCGAGGTGTCGACAGAGGCCCGCGACCACGGTCGACTTGCCGACATGGCTCGCGGTGCCGGCGACGAGAAGCGTCCGCGTCATTGCCTCGAACTCGAGCGGGGCAGGGTATCGTCCTGTCGGTTCGAGCGATTACTCCTCTTCGTCCTCGCTGTCCGACTCCTCGTCGAACCCGCCATCGGCGAAGTCGACCTCCTCCGCGGAGTGGGGCTCGATGTGACTCAGGATCTCATGGGGGACGTAGCCGATGTTGTACCCCTCCTCGTCGTGGAGGACGACGCCGTGTTCGTACTCCCGAAAGTCGAAGCAGTTGATCTCCTCGTAGGCGTTGCCCGGTTTGTAGACGACCTTCATACGTCTCACATTGCACGGGTTTCGGGTTTTCCCTCCCCTTGCAGTCGAAAGGCGCTTTCACCCCTCCAGACAGGTTCCCGGATCGACGGGATCGAATCCGATCAGTGACTGCCGTTCTGACCCGTACGGGCTGCTGGAAATCTTTCCCTCACAACCGTGAGCCGTCATGCGGTTACGCCGGCAGATCGTTACGGCAGACCGTCTCTGCCCTCGAGGAACGACTCGACCTCCCGAAGCAGCAGGTCACGGTCGTCGATCAGCGGCGAGTGGCCACAGTCCTCTAGTTCGACAAACGTCGCCGTCTCGTCCAGGTCCGCAAGCGTCTCCTCGATCATCGCCTCGGTGATGACCAGGTCGTCCTCGCCGCGCAAGACGAGTGTGTCGGCCTCGACGTCGGAGGCCCGTCCGGAGCCCTCCACGATGCCGTTGTGCTCGTCGCTCATGTTGAACCGCGTGAGGGCGTAGTCGACGTCGACGAGGTTCCGCTGGCTGAACATGTCCGCGACGTACTCGTCGTAGCGCTCGGGGTCGGGTTCGTCATTGACGTAGATGAGCTGGTTCCAGATCGCTTTCATCGTCGCCGCATCCTCCCGCTCGTAGGCCTCGAGGACGGGCGCGACCTGGACGGGATCCCGCGCGATCTCCTCGCGCGTGGTGAGCACCTCGTCGGTCGGATTCCCGTTCTCGTCCTTTCGGTAGATCGGATACCCACGCGTGCTGGCGGGCGCGAGCAGAACCAGTTTGCGAACCCGGTCGGGGTGGGCAGCGGCGTACTCCATCGCGACCCCGCCGCCAGTCGACCACCCCCAGAGATGGAACCGCTCGAGGCCGAGTTCGTCGACGAACAGCGCAAGGTCCGCCGCGAAATCCGCGAGCGAGTCGATCGGTTCCTCGTAGCTCGATTCTCCGAACCCGCGCATATCCATCGCGTACAGCGCGTAGCGGTCGTCGATCGCCTCGAGGACGACGTCCCAGTGTTTCGAGGAGGTCATGTTCCCGTGGAGCAGGACCACCGGAACCGACCCGCCGTCGCGTTCGCGGTAGCCGATCGTCTCGCCGTTCGGGAGGTCGACGGTCTCGAGGGTGACTGTCATATGCTGCTACTGTGCGATTGACAACATAAGTACACTGGCGGCGCTCGAGGAGATGGCGTCGCCATCACGATTCATACACCCGCACGATCGGTGAACTGTGGGGCCTCATACGGTTTACTGTACGTCAGTACCGGCGTAACCGCGACCCGTGCGTCGGTTGCGCCGGGACATCGGTACAGCAATCCGTATCAGTGACGCCCGGAAACCCCACTCGTGGGACGCTCGAGTCGCACTCGTCGGCCGCCCGAAAATCGCGTCACGGGACCTCGTGGACGAGTCACTGGCGGGAACAACGCTTTTTCCCGCGGTGTCCGGAGTAGGGGTATGAACCGCCGCCGACTCCTGGCAACCGCCGGCACCGCGCTCTCGCTGTCGCTCCCGACCGCGGGCTGTTCGGCCGACGGCGAGGACGGCGAGCCCGGCCGTATCGACCCCCGAAGCTACGCGCGCGCGAACGAATCACCGATGTATACTTTCGGTCACGCCACCGACGACGGTCGGTGGGGCGTCCTCGGGAGCTTCCCGACGGCAGAAAGCGACGTTGCGAGCACGCTCGTCGACCTCTCGGAACTCGACGAGCCAACGGTGGCCCACGAATTCGAGAGCGCGAACCCGGAGACGCGGTCGAACGACGTCAAGTTCGACGCGCTTCGGGAGGGGCTCTACTACCGGTCACAGGAGGCCGGCGGCGCGAACGGACTGGAGGGACTCGAGGTGATCGACTTCGGCTGGGCCGAGGGGACCCCGACGGAACCCGAGCGGATCGCCCGACTCGAGACGCCGAACACTGGCGTCCACAAGCTGACTACCCACCCTGAAGAGCCCGTACTCTACCTCGTCGACCTCGATCCGAACGTCGACGTCGGCGTCATCACGGTCGACGTCGGCGACCCCGCGGCGCCCGAGCTCGTCGACGCTGTCGGCCCCGCGGGCGGTTGTCACGACCTCGAGTACGATCCGGTCCGGGAGGTCCTGCACGCGGCGTACATCATGGGTCCCGGCGAGGGGTACGTCGTCTACGACGTCGACGACCCGCTGCGGCCGACGGTGCGGAGCCACTTCGAGTACGCCGATCGGCCCGACTACGAGACGATCGGCGAGCCGGGGTTCGAACTCTGCCACCAGGCCCACCCCGATCCCGAGCGCGATCTCGTGATCGTCGGCGACGAGGTCGAAACCGGCGTCCCCGGCGGAAAGCACGTCTTCGACATCGGGTGGGACGAGGGCTCGCTCGACGATCCGGAGCCGATCGGGTTCATGCACGCGCCCGACGCACGCGAGATGGATTCCTCGGAGTCGTTCTGGTGGACGACCCACTTTCACGACCTCGTCCACACCGATGACGAGGCGCTGCTCGTCGACGGCGGCTACCGCCAGGGTGCGTGGGTTGCGAACGTGACGGATCCGACGAGCCCGGTGCCGACCGAGCGATTCGCGACTCTCGGTGGCGTCGACGAGGCCGAGGCGCTCGAGGAGACGGTCGCCCCGTCGACGCCGCCGTTCGCCTGGAGCGCCGTCTACAACGACGAACGCAAGTTCGTCCTCGTCAGCGACAGCGTCAGCGGCGCACACGTCCTCGAGCTGTCGGCCGAGCCGGCTCGAGGCGAGGACAACGCGGGCCCCGAGGGCCACTACGACCTCGAGTCGATTCGATCGGACGACGCGGAGGCGATCGACGACGCTCACGACCGATAACACCCTCGCCGAGAGCGGCGCTCGGTCCCACTCGTTCGAATTTCCCAACCTTCGGGAACTGGCTCTACTTTTGAACATGCGTGGGCAGTTACACCGGAACGAAGACCATGACCGATCATACACGCCGAACAGTACTGAAGGCCGTGGGAGCATCGACGCTCGCCATCGCGCTTGCCGGTTGTGCCGGCGACGACGATAACGGGGACGACGATGACGAGGAGAACGGCAACGGCGCCGACGGCGAGTTCGAGATCGAGGCCGGCACCGAGATCGTCCTCGACGGCTACTCCTCGCACTGGGAGGGCCTCGAGCCGAGCGAAATCGAAGAGGAGGAGAACCCGACGCTCGTCCTCGAGGAGGGCGAGGAGTACACGATCGAGTGGATCAACGCCGACGGCATCACCCACGACCTCCAGATCTGGGACGAGGACGACGAACTCGTCGACGATCTGGCGACCGACAGCGTCGAAGAGGAGGGCGAGGGCGACTCGCTCGAGTTTACGGCCGAGCCCGAGATGGTAACCTACGTCTGCGAGTACCACGAGGCGAACCAGATCGGCGACCTCGTCGTCGAGTAACGGCGTCGACCGACTCTTTCGGCGTCGGTCCACGATCGATCCCCGCTGGGCCTGACCTGCGAGGGATCGCGCGAACGGGCGAACCCGATCCCCCTGTCGACACCGATCGGGCCAGTCGGCGGAAAATCCACCATTCGTGGTTCAGCTACCGATCTCACCGGTCGTGTTCACGCGAGACGCCCCCTCGAGTCGGAGCCTCGCCAGTTCCCCGACCACTCTCCCACGGATAGCATTTTAGTTACACCCGCGACGATCTCTCCCTGTCCCGAATCAGTCGAGACTGCCGCTTTCGGCGCCGCTGACCCGCTACTCGAGTCGCCCGGATCTGCAGGCACAATGCACTTGCGTAGCCCGATGATGTCCTAAGACGCTTCGGAACCAACACGTACTATGATCCACAATCCGTCGCACCGACGCGTTCAGTACAGTCGTTTCACCCTCCCAGCCAATGTCGATTGAGATCGATATCGAATCCGCTAGCTTCGACGAAAAGCTCGAGAAGTCCCTCGAGGTGCTCGACGAGGCGTGGGACAGGTTCGACGATCCGACCTTCACCTGCAGCTTCGGAAAGGACTCGAACGCCGTTCTCGATCTCCTCGCGAGATCGGACGCCGACCTCGAGAACGACGTCACCCTTTCCTTTCTCGACCACGGCAACCACTTCGAGTCGACCTGGGAGATGAAAGCCACCCTCGAGGACCGCTACGGGGTCGAGTTCGAGACGTACGAACCCGACTCGAGCTACGAGGAACTCGTCGCCGAACACGGTCCGCGCGTGAACCAGCGCAAGCCCGAACTCTGCTGTCAGACGCTCAAGTCGGCGCCGATGGAGCGGATGGTCGACGGCTACGACGGTTGGATCACCGGCTACCGGATGGACGAGGGGCTCGACGACGGCGAGGGCGAGGGGAGCTACGAGTGGCGAAAGCACCTCGACTTCTTCGAGGAGAAAGAGGCGGTAACGCGGATAAACCCGATCGTCCACTGGACGACCGAGGACGTCTGGGAGTACCACGAGCGCCGAGAGATCCCCTACAACGACCTCTACGACGAGGGGTTCGAGTGCCTCGGCTGTAAGCAGTGTACCCTCGACGGTGACTCGCTCTTTGCCTACGACAGCATCCGCCGGGTCGGCGACGGGACGGAACCGGAGGAGGCCAGCGACTGACGATGACAGTCGACAGACAGTCCCCGGACGAGATCGTAGATCACCTGCTCAGGCGAACCGACGACGACGAGGTCGTCCTCTATCTGGACGAGGAGACTGAACTGCCCGTCTCGATCAGGCGCCCGTTGCACCTCCCCAGCTCCGTCCAGGGAGGCGTCGAGGGCGGCAGCATCCGCTACTCGGTGCTGGCGGACGACGAGGCAGTCGACGAACTGGATCTGCCGGCTCGAGAGGGCGTTATCGCCGCCGAGGAGCTTGAGCCCGACTCCTGGACGCGCTCCCGCCTCGAGTTCCACGACCAGCACGCCGAGAACGAGTTCGGCGACCTCGAGCGCTCCGACGAGGTCGTCGCGGTCGCCGACGCGACGTAGTCGGTCGTACCGCGTCGTGATTGATCGCCGACGTTCTTTCGATCCGCTTCGAACCGAGTAGCGACGGGCGTTTGCCCGTCAGTTCTTGATCGCGGTCACGACCAGCGAGAGTGCGATGAGCGCGAGCAGGCCGACCGCGATGGAGCTGTTAAAGAGGAACGCGGTGGCGCTCTCCCCGGTCAGCAGCCAGCCGGTGACGAACCCGGACTCGGCGATGTCTCCGAGGATCACCCCCAGCACGAGGCTGACCAGTGGGTAGTCGTAGACGACGAACAACACGCCCAGCAGCCCGAACAGGAGTACGATGTAGAGGTCGACGGGCGCGTTCCGGACGGCGAAGCCGCCGACGACCGCGAGCACCGCGACCGACGGAATGATATAGCGAATAGGAATGTATGCCAGCTTCCCGAAGTACTGTGAGCCGGCG
Organism: Natronococcus sp. A-GB1; assembly: GCF_029688845.1. GTDB lineage: Archaea > Halobacteriota > Halobacteria > Halobacteriales > Natrialbaceae > Natronococcus. Next base: position 74,199 of record NZ_JARUKW010000008.1, read on the forward strand.
AGTCCGTAGACGAGGATCAGGACGTTGCCGACGAACAGCGAGAGAATCATCGCGTACACGATGTCGCCCGAGGCGTCGAACAAGCCGGGACCGGGGTTGAGTCCGTGCAACGCGATCGCACCCAGCAGCGCCGCCGTCGCGCCGCTGCCGGGGATGCCGAGGGTGAGCGTCGGGATCAGGGCGCTGCCCTGGGTGGCGTTGTTGCTCGAGTCCGCCGCGATGACGCCCTCGATGATTCCGGTGCCGAACCGGTCGGCGAGTTCGTCGTTCGCCCAGCGCTTAGCCTCGTTGTACGAGACGAAGTTCGCCACGTCGGCGCCGGCGCCGGGCAGCGAGCCGATGAACGTCCCGATGAGCGCGCCGCGGACGAACCCGACCGGCCGCGAGACGACTGCTCGAGCCGCGTCGTACACCTCGGAGGCCCCGCGCTGGACGGTGCTCCCACTGGTGACGACGGTTCCGCGGTAGGCTAACCAGAACACCTCCGCTAGCACGAACAGCCCGATGAGGACGACGACGAAGTCGACGCCCTCGAGCAGCGCCGTCTGGCCGAACGTGGCGCGGGGCTGGGCGAGCTGGGGATCGTTCCCGATCGTTCCGATCAGCAGCCCGAACGCCCCGGCCAGCAGGGCCTTCGAGAGCGACGAGCCCTTCGCCGCGGGGATGATCGTCAGGGCGAACACCGCGAGCAGGAACATCTCCGGGTTGCCGAAGTTGAGCGCGAAGTCGGAGATCGGCGGGGCAAACACGAGCAGGAACGTCGCCGCGATCAGTCCCGCGAGTCCCGAGACGATCGCCGAGACGGCGAGCGCGTAGATCGCCCGGCCCTGTTTCGTGAGTTCGTACCCGTCCCAGCAGGTGACGATCGAACCCGGCGCACCGGGGGTGTTGATGAGGATCGCCGGAATCGAGCCGCCGTAGATGGCCCCGCCGTAGGCCGAGACCAGAAAGATCAACGCGACGGTCGGCTCGAACGGGATCGTCACCGGGGTAAAGAGGATGATCGTCATCGTCGCGGAGAACCCGGGAATCGCGCCGAAGACGATCCCGACTGCCGTTCCCAACAGGATTGCGAACAATACGTACGGGCTCGAGAGGATGCCGAACGCGCCGTCGATCGCCGCGGGAAAGAGCACTCCGAGCATGGTCACAGGGGAATCATCAGCCACTGGACGAACACGAGCCAGACGCCGATCGCGAAGCCCAGCGAGTACCCCGCGAGTGCGAGCGGGTTGCGCTCGCCGAACAGGTACAGCGTGGCCGCGAGAAAGGCGACCGTCGTGGCGAGAAAGCCGATCGGTTCGAGTGCGATGATGTAGCCGGCGGTCAACGCGATCAGTACCGCCGCGCTTCGCACGGTGAAGACGGCCTCCCCGTCGTCCTCGAGATCGGTGTCGGGGTCGAACGCGGCCGCCGCGCTCTCGACGCCGGTGTCGCCGTCGTCGCTGCCATCGTCGTCGTTACCGTTGCCGACGGAGACGGCCTGGACCGCCACGGTCATGACCGCAAGCGCGATAGTTATGTACAGCAGTGGCCCCGCGTACAGCATCGAGAGCTCGGGCAGCGCGCGCGTATCCCAGTAGTAGAACAGGCAGAACGCCAGGACGAGCCCCGGAAACAGTAGCTCGCCCGTGTCGACCTCGAGCGTTCGCGAACCGGTACTCATCGTCATCGTCGGCGGCGTGATTCTCGTCATCGTCGTTATCGATCGTAGATGAAGTTCTCGACCACGTCGGCGTACGTTTCCATGAACTGTGAGGTCTCTTCGACTTCGGCCTCGGTCTCGTCGGGGCCGTGGTATTCGAGGATCTCGTCGAGACCGCCCTGGTTTTCGGCCTCGGCGAGAAACGCCTCGTCCTCGAGAGCCGCGGCGTAGGTCTCGGCGAGGCGCTCGAACTGTTCGGGGTGGTTCTCCCGGAGCCCGCCGGGAACCACCATGAGCTTCCACTGGCCGAGTCCTTCCTCGACGAGGGGAACCTCCTCGAGACCGAGGTCGGCGAACGACGGCGTGTCGGGCCACAGCACCTGTGGCTCGGCGGTGTGTGATCCCAGCGCGAGCACGTCGTCGACGTGGTCGGGGTTGAACGCCCACGGCTGGTTGACGCCCGCATCGACGTCGCCGGCGAGGACGGCCTGGCGGACCTCCGCTCCGCCCTCCATGTTGACGACCGTCAGCTCGAGGTCGTAGGTGTCCTCGACCAGCAGCGCAGACAGCGCCGTGTTTCCGATAGCCGAGGTGATTCCGACGGTCGCGCCGTCCTCGCGGGCGTACTCGACGAACTCCTCGAGGTCGTCGTACGGTCGGTCCGGTGGGGCGAACCACATCGTCGGGTCCCAGTGGTGCGTGCCGAGATAGTCGAACGACTCCATCCCGTAGGGGGCGTTCTGGAACAGCCACGTCGCCTGCATCTGTGGCATGTTCCACATCGCGACCGTGGTGCCGTCCGGGTCGGCGTTGTACAGCTCCTCGCCGCCGACCTGGGTCGAACCGCCGGGGTAGTTCTCGACGACGAACTCGATACCGAGCCGATCGGACCATGCCGGCGTCGTGATCCGCATCGCCCGGTCGGTTCCCCCGCCCTGGGCCCAGGGAACGACCGCCGTAACTCTCGCCTCGTCGAACCGTTCGGTGACGCCGAACGCTTCGGCGCCGTACGCTGCCGTTACGGAGAGTCCCGTGACGCCGGCCGCGAGAAACTCCCGCCTACCGAGATCTGTGAGTGCCATTGTCTGGTCTGTCCGTCCCCTGACGCCGTCGCACCGACCCGGTCGGGGACTCTCTCGGGTCGATTCTCGTCCGATAGCTACCGAATCGAACGCCCCTCCGACGGAATCGACGATCGCGACGACCCGTCGGGACGGTCGTTCGTCGCCCCTAAATGTTATTTCGTGTACGTGTACGGATAGTCCGCTTTCGGAGTTGGGGGTTCTGCCTGCGTATGCGGAAACGATCATGAAGGATTCCGCGATAGCGAACCTCGCGGCGAGTCCGATCTGGACTCTCGAGGTCGTTTCGGGAGACTCCGACCTATCGATCGATAGATAGCACCGAATATCGCGGCCCGTGACACCTTGCAACAAGGACTTGCCACCAGATAGCGATACGTTCTCACATGGGATCCGGTTCACCGGCGACGACGCCCAACGTGCGCTCGCTTTCGCCCGAGACCCTCGAGGCGCGGGTCGACGATCTCTGGGAGCGTTACGCCGACTGCGACCTCTGTGCGTACGACTGCGGGGTCGACCGAACCGCCGGTCACGTCGGCACCTGCCAGGTCGACGACACCGCGTACGTCTCGACGTACTTTCCGCACTTCGGCGAAGAGGACTGTCTGCGCGGCCACAACGGGAGCGGGACGATCTTCCTCGCGAACTGCAATATGAAGTGCGTCTTCTGCCAGAACTTCGAGACCAGCCACGAGGCCCACGGTGAGCCGGCGACGCCCGCGGAGATCGCCGAGATGGCCCTCGAGCTCGAGGCCAGAGGTTGTCACAATGTCAACTTCGTCTCGCCGACCCACCACTCCCCGCATCTGGTCGAGGCCGTCCGGATCGCCACCGAGGCCGGGCTGGACCTGCCGATCGTCTGGAACTGTGGCGGGTACGAACGACCCGAGATCCTCGAGCGACTCGAGGGGATCGTCGACATCTACATGCCCGACGTAAAGTGGGGCGAGGACGCCGCCGCGGCGACGTACTCGAAGGCGCCGAACTACTGGTCGAACGTCACCGACTCGCTGCGGGAGATGCATCGACAGGTCGGGGACCTCCGGCTTGACGACACCGGGCTCGCGACGGGCGGGCTCCTCGTGCGCCACCTCGTCATGCCCAATCACATCGAGAGCGCGAAGCGGGTGCTCGAGTTTCTCGCCGCCGAGATCTCGACGGGGACGTTCGTCGACGTGATGGCGCAGTACCAACCCCACTACAAGGCGGCCGAGGAGGAGTTTTACGCGGAGATCGACCGTCCGATCACCGCCGAGGAGTACGCCGCGGTGGTCGACCACGCTCGCGACGTCGGCCTCGAGCGACTCTACCTCGATCGCTCGATGCTGGCCGGGCGCTAATCGACCAGCTGTTCGGCCCGCTCGACGTCCTCGGGCGCATTGATATTGATCCGTTCGCCCGGTAGCCGGACGGCGTCGACACGTCGACCCGCCCGGGCCAGCAGGCCGACCGCCTCGCTGAGTTCGTACTCGCCGCGGTCTGACGGCTGTGCGAGCGCGAGCGCGTGGAAGATTTCCGGTGGCAGGACGTAACAGCCGGTCGTCACCAGACGGGACGGCGGATCGTCGGGCTTCTCGACGATCTCCCTGACCTGGCCGTCCTCGACGTCGACCACGCCGGTTTCCCGGGCCGCTTCCGGGTCGACCCCCTCGAGGAGCAGTGCACCCTCCGCGTCCGTGGACTCGACGCGCTCGAGGGCGGGCCCGATCCCGCCCCGGAAGACGTTATCGCCGTTGAGGACGACGAACGGGCCGTCGACGTGCGGTTCCGCCAGCGAGACCGCGTGACCGAGCCCCCGCTGTTCGCGCTGGTGGAGGTAGCTGATCGGGACGCCCGCGTAGGCGTCGCCGTAGCGGTCGACGATTGCCTCCTTGCGGTAGCCGACGACGACGAGGAGTTCGTCGACCCCGGCCTCGAGCAGCGTCTCGAAGACGTGGGTCAGGATCGGTCGCCCGTCGACCTCGACGAGCCCCTTCGGTCTCTCGTCGGTCAGCGGACGCAGTCTCGTTCCTTTCCCGGCCGCGGGGACGACTCCCTTCATGCGAACCGATATCGCACTCTCCGGTTAAAGTCGTAGGCTTTCGTTCGTCAAATTAGTAAGAAAAGAGAAAGTATTTATTACAATAGTTTTTACCTTGAATTGCAGCCGGCGGAGTCACCGACACCGCACCCCATGCATCTCTGCCGACTGCAACTCCCCCACCGTTTTCACGACTGTGCGGTCGGTCCCACGAGGGCTCGAGACCCCGAACGAACGGACTGTGACTCGAGCCACGTCTCAGCGTCGAGAGCGGCCATGCTTCCGGTACCCGCCGAGGTCACCGCCTGGCGGTAGTCGGGATCCATTACGTCACCCGCGCCGAAGACGCCCTCGACCGCGGTCTTGGTCGTCATCCCCTCGACAGTCTCCAGGTGGCCCGAATCGGCGAGCTCGACGCCGGTGCCCTCGAGGAACTCGGTGTTCGGAACGTGGCCGACACCGTAGAAGATCCCGCCGACGTCGACGGTCTCCTCGACGATTCCGTTTGCGGCCCGTGGCGCCGCCCTCGCCTCGAGCTTCTCGGTCGGGTGGCCGTCGGGATGTGAGACGAGCGTCGCGCCGGTGACCCCCTTCTCCCGGGAGCCATGGATCTCGAGCAGCTCCGCGTTCCAGCGAAACGAGATTCGCTCGTGGTCACGGGCTCGCTCGGCCATAATGTCCGAGGCGCGAAGCTCGTCGCGCCGATGGACGACCGTCACCGAGTCGGCGAACTTCGCGAGGAACAGCGCCTCCTCCATCGCCGAGTCGCCCCCGCCGATCACGAGGACGTCGTCGCCGCGGTGGAAGGCGCCGTCGCAGGTCGCACACGTCGAGACGCCGTAGCCCATCAGCTCGTCCTCGCCGTCGGCGCCGACCCAGCGGGCGCTGGCGCCAGTCGCGACGATCAGCGCCCGCGTCCGAACGACGTCGCCGTCCGCAAGCTCGAGTTCGAACGGGCGATCCTCGAGCGCCGCGTCCTCGACGGTTCCGTGGCGAAAGTCGGCGCCGAAGCGCTCGGCCTGTTCCTTCCCGCGCTGGATAAGCTCCATCCCGCCGACGCCCTCGGGGAACCCGAGGTAGTTCTCGACGTCGGTCGTCAGGGTGAGCTGGCCGCCCGGCTCGGGCCCCTCGAGGACGAGCGGCTCGAGGTCAGCCCGCGCGGCGTAGACGGCGGCCGAGAGACCGGCGACGCCGGAGCCGACGATTACGACGTCTCGAACGGTCGCGCTCGCGTCCTCGCTCATTCGGTGTATCGCTCGATCAGACTGCGGAGGCGGTCGGCCGGCAGGGCGCCGGTGTGCTGTTCGACCTGCTCGCCGTCGGCGAACACGAGCAGCGTGGGAACGCCGCGGACGCCGTACGTCGCGGCGAGTTGCTGGTTGCTGTCGACGTCGACTTTCGCGATCGTCGCGGCCGTTTCGGCGGCCAGCCCGTCGAGGACGGGCTCGAGCATCTGGCAGGGACCACACCATTCGGCGTAGAAGTCCACGAGCACGACGTCACGTTCGCTCACAATCGTCTCGAGGTCGTCCTCGCCGTCGACGTAGAGCGGTTCGTTCGTCGGTCGGTCCGCCGAGGGGTTGGTTGCATCGGTTGTCATCACCTCTTCGTACGGACCGGAGGCGCTTAAAGGTTTTGTAAGTGATGTGCAATACAGTACAATGCATCTCCGATCGTATCGACCTCTCTCGAGAGCATCATTCCGAGAAAAGGCGGTAATTGGCAACATTGCGTTGTCGTATACTCGAGCTCCCGATCGGTAGCTCCGTCAATATTGTCCGCCTTATGCAAAATATTATGGGTGGCGAACTCGTATCACGACCCGTGAACGACCGATCCGAGGCGGTTCGCGTCTGGCTGGTCGAACGAACCTACTCCGACGACGAACAGAACCTCATCATCCTGGTGTACGCAACCCCCGGCGGTGAGCGATACTTCCGGAAAGAACGGGCGCTCACGAGTTCCACAGACGACCGACCGACGACGGCCGCGGTAACCGTCGCCCCGTCGAACCTCGGCTCCGTGGACGATCCGGAGCTCCGGGAGCAGTACGCGACGGAGGCGAGCCGGATGGCCGAAGCCCACGATCCGGACGACGCGATCTAGCGCCTCTCTCCGTCACTCCCGCTCAATCGTGTGGATGGAACCGCTTGACTGCGCGGTCAACTGCCTCTGTCCGCCCGAGGAAGGTGACCCGGTCGCCGTCGCGCAGCACGTGGTCGCCGGTCGGAACCTCGGTCTGCCCGTCGCCGTGGGTCACCAGCCCGACGAGACAGCCGTCGGGGATCTCGGCGTTGAGTTCGGCGATCGTCTTTCCGACGAGATCAGTCGCCGTCACCTCGATCTCCTGGACGTCGCCCGTTCGGCCGAGTTCGTTCATCCACGCCGACAGCGACGGCCGCTCGAGGACGTTCTCGAGCGACCAGGCGGTCGCCATCGAGAGGTCGATCGCGCGGACGCCCAGCGATTCGAACGCCTCGACGTTGCCGGGCTGGTTGACCCGCGAGGCGACCGTCTCGACACCGAAGCTGGTCCGCGCGAGCTGGCAGGCCAGCAGGTTCGCGTCGTCGTCGGGCGTCGCCGCGACGACGTTTTTCGCCTCGTCGATCCCCGCCCGCTCGAGGACGTGGGCGTCGGTGCCGTCGCCCTCGAGGGCGCGCAGGCCTCGCTCGCGGACCCGTTCGACTGCGTCCGGGTCCTCGTCGACGACGAGGACGTTCTCTCCGTCCTGTTCGAGCCGTTCTGCGAGGGAGAGGCCGACCCGTCCCCCGCCGATAATTATCGTACGCATTGGTGAGACTCCGAGGTGATTCGCGATCTGTGGCGCGAGGCCGGCCTGGAGGACGACCGTCGCGAAGATGATCAGGAAGACGGTGCCGGCCAGCAGCTGGGCCTCCTGTGGCTGGCCGAGCGTCTGAAGTTCGACCGCAAACAGCGTCGCGACGCTCGCGGGGATGATCCCGCGGGGACCGACGGCGCTGAGAAAGAGCCGCTCGTCCCGGGTGAACCGCTCACCGGTCGTCGCCAGGTAGATCACCGCCGGGCGGAGCACGAGCGTGATCGCGACGACGACGGCGACTCCGGCGAGCCCGAGGGTCGCGATGTCGCCGAAGTCGATCAGCGCCGCCAGCGCGACGAAGATAAACGAGAGGACGACGACCGAGAGATCGTCCAGGAAGTCGACGACGTCCTCGTGGTGCGGGAGATCGACGTTGCCGAGCGCGAAGCCGGCCATCGCCGCGGCGGCGATCCCGGTCTCGCTCGCGAGCAGCTCCGCGCCGCCGTAGGCGACGACGATCCCGGCGAGGACGACCAGTCGAGCGTGCAGCGGCGCGGTGCCGGGCGAGAGGTTGCCCCGGCTGAGAAACAGCCAGACGGCGCCAGCGACGACGGCCCCGACGGCCAGCCCGATCGCCAGCCGACCACCGAACTCGCCGAGGAGCCGCAGCGGACCGCCCTCGCCGGCGATCAACACCTCGAAGACGACGACCACCAGGATCGCGGCGGTGACGTCGTTGAGCACGCCCTCGCCCTCGAGGACGGCCGCGACGTGATCCCGGACGGTGACGACCTGCAGGATCGGGCCGATCACCGTCGGCCCCGTCGCGATCAGCAGGGCGCCGACCAGTAGCCCGACCTCGAGGCTCGTATCGAGGAAGACGACGACGGCGCCCGCGGTTCCCAGCCAGGTGATCGCCGCGCCGACCGTCGTGAGCCGAAGCAGGGCCGTCGGGCTCTCCCGGAGCTTCTCGAGGCGGAGGTGGTAGCCGCCCTCGAAGAGGATGATCGCGACGCTGACGCCGACCATCACGGGGAGCCCCTCGCCAAACGTCGCCCGCGAGACGAGGCCGATGCCCTCCGGGCCGATCGCGACGCCCGCGAGGATCAGAAACAGGACGCTCGGAATTCGGAGTCGGTCCGCGAGGACTCGAGAGACGACCCCGAGCGCCAGCACGACGGCGACGACGCCGATCAGCGTCACGAGCGGGAACCCGGATGTGGGTTGATCGCAACGACGCGACGATTGCTCGCTCGCTCGGTGGCCATCGTTATCCCCTACTGTCGGTCGCCGACTGTGTATCGGTTTCGGCTTTCTTGGACGATGCGAGCACCTGATAGAGGATGATCGAGGCGACCGCGAACGACGAGCCGACGAGCAGGACGACGCTGAGGGCGTCGAGCGATCCCACGCCCAGCCAGTTCGCGAGTTCGCTGAGCCCGATCCCGGCACTGGCGAGCAGCATCATGATCCCGAAGTAGACGATCACGTCGTCCTCCTCGACGATCGCGGTCGCGGCCGATCCGATCCGCGCGCCGAGCGCGCTGCCGACCAGCAGCAGGGAGACGACCGTGAGGTCGACGCCGCCGGACATCCCGTAGGTGAAGGTGCCGAACGCACCCGAGAACAGTCCGGCGAACAGGCTCGTTCCGACGGCGGCGGTCAGCGGCGTCCCGATCAGGTAGTAGATCGCGGGCATCCGAATGAACCCGCCACCGACGCCAATCAGTCCCGAGACGAGGCCGACGCCGCCGCCGGAACCGAGGATCGTCCACAGCGAGGCTCGTCCGCCGGAGCTCAGCGAGAGCATCGGCGCCACCTCGTAGGACTGGATCTTCCGGGCGATCGGGGGGATCTCCTCGTCGCTGACTCCGTCGTCACCGTCCTCGGCGTCCTCGAGCCTGTAGGCCCGCCGCAGAAACAGGAGTCCGATCCCCGCCAGCAGGACGACGTACGCGACGCCCGTGACGAGTTCGGCGACTCCCAGGGCCTCGAGGCCGAAGACGAGCCGGCTCCCGAGTTCGATCCCGATCGAGAGGACGACGAAGAGGACGGCCCCGAGTCTGTAGTCGACCTGTCCGACGTCGTAGTGTTTCAGTACGGCGATGACGGAGGTGCCGAAATAAAACGCAAGCCCGCTGCCGATCGCGACGGGCGCGGGATAGCCCAGTATCAGCAGCGTCGGCGTGATCAGGAACGATCCGCCCATCCCGAAAAACCCGAACAGCACGCCGACCATGAAACCGAAGCTCACGAACAGGGCCAGCAGTGCCGGGGAAAGACCGAGGAGTTCCATCGATTACGCGCTCGCGTTTGCAACTCGATCGATCAACGGCGAGACGATCCGCTCGAGGACGCCGTAGCCGACGTAGAGGGCGACGGCCTGCACGAAGACGACGCCGACGAGGGCCGTCGCCTGCACGACGGGCGGGAGACCGGCGGACTCGATCATTCGTCTCGACCTCCGTTCGACGGCAGTTGTGTGTGCGTCATGGGTTTCTACTCGGTACTCACTACCCGGGGTAAGTGTATAACGCTTTTGGGATCCAAGAACAATATTACTGCAGAGAATCACACCCGTATCCAACGAGAATATTTGTGTACGTTACGGAGATATACCGGCCATATCCGGCGGGTCGAAGCTACTCGAGCGCTGCGTTCGAACGCGCTCTCGAGGACGCCGACGGTCGGGGGGATCGATTCGCCGGCTTCGTTTCCGCTGGACCGGTTCGCCCGTCGCTCGCCGTTCGATCGGCCACACGATATTGGAATACCCAAACAATATTATAGCGACGGGCCCGTACTAGAGGTATGAAAGCGGTATTCGCGACGGATCTCTCGGCGGCCAGCGAGGCGACGATACAGAACGAGACCTGTCTCGACTGTCTGGGTCGGATCGGGATCAACGAGATCCACCTGGTCACGGTCGTCCCGTCGAACGTTCACTCGGGAATGCCTGGAATCGACTTCGAAAAGCGCCGAGAGCGTGCGATTCGACGGTACCGACGGGTCATCGAAGCCGCTGGGTTCGACGTGGAGGTCCACGTCGTCCGCGGGACCCCCCACCGGCGGATCATCGGCATCGCCAGTACGATCGGTGCGAGTCTCACGGTCGTCGGCTCCCGCGGGAAGAGCCCGCTCGAGAACCGCGTCATCGGGTCGACGGCGCGCAACCTCGCGCGCACGACCGAGACACCGCTGCTGGTCAACCGGATCGAGCGCGGCGTCGACGATCCCGTCGTCCTCAAACAGCACCTCTTCCAGCGGATGCTGTACGCGACCGACTTCTCCGAGAACGCCGACCGGGCGTTCGAGGCGTTCTCGTACCTGCGACACGCCACGCAGGAGGCGACGCTCGTTCACGTCGCGACCCCGAAAGATCCCGACCTTCCGGAGGTGGACGAACCCGAGCAGCGACTGGGAGAGCTGGCCACACGGCTCGAGGACTGGGGGATCGACACCGAAACCGTCGTCAGGCGGGGCGACCCCGCCGACGAGATTCTCGCCACGGAAGCTGCGGTGAACCCGACGACAGTACTGGTCGGCTCCCGAGGGCACAGCCGCCTCCGCCGCCTGCTGCTGGGCAGCGTCTCCGAGGATCTCGTCGCTCGAGCAACCGGGAACGTGATGCTGATCCCGCCAGCGTAACGGCGTCCGTGTTCGCGATCCGGTATCGTGTGAACGAGTTCGCCACACCGAGCTTGCAATGTAAGGGCCCGTGAAGCGCTGTGACGCTCGATCCATGTCGGAAGGTTGAACTCGGCGCTGGCGCAAATCGGAGACAGGATACTCGTTTCGATCCGCCACTGAACGGTCCGTTTCGCCACCATGCTCGAACTCACGCTCTTGGCCCTTCTCGTCGTCTCCGTTCTCCTGTTGGTTCACTCGTACTTCCTCTACATTCCGCTGCTGGCGCTGCTGGCGAGACTGACCCCGACTTCCGACTCGTCGGTCCCCGACTCGCTTCCCTCGGTCGCACTCGTTATCGCAGCGTACAACGAGGAAGGTATTATCGCCGAAAAGATCGAGAACAGCCTCGAGCTCGAGTACCCCGACGACCGGCTCTCGATCGTCGTCTTCTCGGACGCCTCTTCGGACCGGACCGACGAGATCGTTCGCTCCTACGCCGACGAGGGGGTCGACCTCGTCCGCATCGAGGGGCGGGTCGGCAAGACCGAGTGTCAGAACCGGGTCGCCGACGCCGTCGACGAGGAAATTATCGTCTTCTCGGACGCGAATAGCATGTACGAACCCGCCGCGATCCGCGAGCTGGTGGCGTCGTTCGGCCCCGACGTGGGCTGTGTCGTCGGCGAGCTCAAGTACCGCGACTCGAGCGACGTCGACGGGGAGTCGATCTACTGGCGCTACGAGTCGCTGCTCAAACGCCTCGAGTCGGCGGTCGGCTCGTCGGTGACCGGAAACGGCGCCATCTACGCAGTCCGCAACTCGTCGTACGTCCCCCTTCGGCGAGGTGCGATCAGCGACTTCGCCGAGCCGCTGGCGATCGTCGCGAACGGCGAGCGGGTCGCGTACACCGCCGACGCGGTCGCCTGGGAGAGCACGGAGGAGACGGTCGACGACGAACTCGACCGCCGGAGTCGGATCGTCACCCGGTCGTGGCACACCGTCGCGAACAACGCCGGGCTGCTTAACCCAGTTCGCTACCCGGTGTTTTCCTTCCAGCTCCTCTCTCACAAGGTACTCCGATGGCTCTCGCCGATCCTGCTCGCCGTCGCCCTCCTCTCGAACCTCGCGCTCGTCCTCGTTTCGACGAGTCCCATCTATCTGGCGCTGCTCGGGGCGCAGCTGACGTTCTACGCCCTCGCCCTCGCCGGCGCCGTCCTCGACCGAACCTCGCTCTCGCCGCCGACGCTCGTCCACGTTCCCCACTTCTTCCTCGTCGCGAACTACGGCATGCTCGTCGGCCTGTGGAACTTCCTCCGGCGAGAGAACATCGTCACCTGGAACACGACCGCTCGAGACTCGAGCCAGAACGAGGACCCCGAACCATGACCCACGTCGTTCACCTCTCGTCCGTCCACTACCCGTTCGATCCGCGCATCTTCCACAAGCAACTACAGACGCTGTCGGCCGCGGGCTACCGGACGACGCTACTCGTCCACCACGACGAGTCGATCGTCCGAGACGACGTCGACGTGCGCTCGGTCGGCAACGTCGACACCCGGCTCGAGCGCTGGCGAAACCTGCCGACGCTGTTCCGCGAGGCTCGAGCCGAGGACGCCGACGTCTACCACGTCCACGACCCGGAGCTGTTGCCGATCGGCGTCCTGCTGTCGCTGACTACGGACGCGAGGGTCGTCTACGACGTTCACGAGGACTACGCGGACGCGATCCGCGTCCGCGAGTGGATTCCCGATCCCGTCAAACCCGTTCTGCAGCGGGTGTTTCCGGCGATCCAGGGATCGCTGACCCGACCGCTGGATCTCGTCGTCACGGCCGACGACGCCACCCGGGAGAGCCTCGCCTCGCGAACGAGTACGCCCGTCGAGACGATCCGGAACCTGCCGAAAGTCGCGGGGATCGAGATCGACCGGGTCGACCTCGAGCGCACCCACGAGCACGTGCTGGCCTACGTCGGCGGACTCGACCGGGAGCGGGGGCTGTTGAACATGCTGCAGGTTACCGCCCGCCTTCGGGAGCGAGGGCTCGACGTCGGGCTCTGGCTGCTCGGGCCGTTTCAGGACGAGGAGATCGAGCGCGAGGCCCGACGGTACATGGGCGAGGCGGGGATCGCCGACCACGTCCGGCTGTTCGGCTACGTCGACTACGACGAGATCTTCTCCTCTCTCTCGGCGGCCGACATCGGCCTGCTGCTGGTCGACGAGGCGCGCTTCGAGCGCAACGTCCCGACGAAGTTCTTCGAGTACCTCTACTGTGGCCTTCCCGTCGTGCTGACCGAGGTGCCGTCGCTCGAGCCCTACGCGGATTCGGACTACTGTGTCTCCGTTCCCGAACGCGACCTCGAGCGGGCGACGGCGGCGATCGAACGCCTGCTCGAGGATTCGGACACCCAGCAGGCGATGAGCGACGCCGGACGCGAGGCGGTCGTTTCCGAGTACAGCTGGGAGGTCGAGCGGGACCGACTGCTCGCCGCGTACGCTCAGCTGACAGGAACTACGGACACCGATGGCATCGCAGGACCGACCGACGAAACTGCACGAACCGACGACGATTACGAATGACCACCGTTTCAGTTATCACGCCGACGTACAACCGGGCGGAGACGCTTCCGCGAGCGATCGAGAGCGTCCTCGCACAGAGCTACGGGCAGTTCGAACACGTGATCGTCGACGACGGCTCGACCGACGACACCGCGGCCGTCGTCGAGGGGTACGACGACGACCGAATCGAGTATCTCCGGCTCAAGGGCAACAACGGGGCGAACGTCGCCCGAAACGAGGGGATCCGTGCGGCTTCCGGGAAGTACGTCGCCTTCCTCGACTCCGACGACGAGTACTACCCGCGCAAGCTCGAGACCTGCGTCGCCGCCCTCGAGTCGTTGCCCGAGACCTACGGCGGCGTCTTCCACGGCTACGACATCTATCGGGGTGAGGAGTACCTCGGTCCGGAGGCCACCCACGAGGGCCGCGTGACGCGGTCAGCTCTCGGCGAGGCGAACGTCCCCGGCAGCTTCATCACGACGACGGTTCGCGCGTCCGTCTTCGACGCCGTCGGCGACCTCGACGAGGCGATGGCCTCCTCGCAGGACTACGAGTTCTACCTGCGGCTGGCTCGGGAGTACGACCTCTACGGACTGGGCACGATCCTGGCGAGACACTACCGTCGGGCGGACTCGATCTCGCTCGACGTCGGGGCGAGGCGCGAGGGGAAGGCCCAGCTCGTCGAGCGCCACGGCGACGTGTTGACCGACCGCCGACACGCCCACCACCACTATCTGCTGGGGTTGACCCATGCGAGACGCGGCGAGATGGCGACAGCGCGACGGGAGCTCGCCAGAGCGATCAGGCTCCACCCGACGAACCCGCTCCCGTACGTCCATCTGGCGACCTGCGTGACGCCGCGAACGTTCGCCGCTGGGATGGACGCGAAACGGCTGGTGAAGCGTCTCATCGGCCGATGACGGGCTACCCACCGGTTTCGAATTGGCAAGACACATCACCGACACTCAAATACTACCCATAGATGCGTCTCCACGACGAGGATCTCGATGCCGCCGTCGCCGTCTGCTACGTCGCGTTCGTCTTCTCCGGCGTGTACAAAAGCGCCTGGTACCTCGAGTGGTCGCCGATCGATCTGACGGTGTTGCTCGGCGGGATAACCGTCGGGCTCTCCGCGCTGTTGGTCGTCACCGGGCGACTCGAACTCACGCACCCGTCGGTCGTTATCCCCACGCTGTTCGGTCTCTTCGCCGGCTACGCCGTTCTCTCCGGACTCTGGACTCCGAGCACCGAGTACTACTTCTTCAAGTCGTTGCGGCTGGTCGGCGTCACCGGGCTGGCGCTCGGTGCCGGCGCGGTCGTCGTCGCGACGTCGTCTCGCCGGCTCCGGTACGCCGGGTTCGCCACGGCGGGCGTCGGGTTCGTCACCGCCCTCGAGATGTTGTACCGATACCAGCAGGCCGGCGGCGGCGAGCTCTCTCCGTTCGGGACGAACTACCTCATAACCGGTCGGGCGATCGGGTTCGGACTGTTGCTCGCGGTCGGCTACCTCGTCCTCTCGAGAGAGGATCGAACGCTCACGATCGCGGCGCTTTTCGGCGCCGTCACGATGAGTTACGCCCTGCTCGTGAGTGGGGCTCGCGGGCCGACGGTCGCCGTCGCCGGTTCGATCGGACTGCTCGTTCTCGCGGGAATCGTTCTCGGAACGCTGCCGAACGGCCGGATCGCGCTGGCGGGGTACAGCGCCGTGGGACTCGTCTCACTGATCGGGTTCGCCACCGTCGCCCGGCAACTGCGGGGCATCCAGCGACTGCTCACGCTGGCCGACGGCCCGGGGCGCTCGCTCGGTCTTCGCTTTGGTTACTGGACAAACACGTTCGATGCCCTGAATCCGACCATGCTCCTCTTCGGCGAAGGATTTGGTGCCTGGCCGGTGCTGATCGATCCGGGCTACGACACCCGCTACTACCCGCACAACATCGTACTCGAGGTGCTGTTCGAACTCGGCATCGTCGGGCTCGTGCTCCTCGGCGCGCTGTTCGGCTACGCACTGTTAAACGCCGCTCGGGACTGGCTCGAGCACGAGGAGACGACCCACGTCGTTCTCGGAGTCCTCTTCGCCTACATGCTGGTGAACGCGATGGTAACCGGCGACCTGAACGACAACCGGTTCCTGTTCGCGATCGTCGGCGTGATGGCCTACACTGTCGGGAGCCGCGGACTCGCCTCCATTCGATCCGTCTCGCTTCCCTGAAAACGCGGCGGCGAATCCAAGGGTGAGACGCTCTCCCGATCGATCTCAGCGAGTCGAGCCGCCGCTACGGGCGCGGCTCCGCTCGGTGTCCGAAGACCAGGTAGCCGATGGCAGCGGTCGCGAGCACCGCGCCGATGGACCAGCCGAACATGGTGTAGGACTCGAAGAACTGGTGGATCGCCCAGCCGACGGCGAGTGCGAGCATCGCGACGTCGACCTCGCGGTAGGCGACCGTGCGCGCGACGATGCTGCCGGCGACGAGCCCGACGTAGGCGAGCCCGCCGACGAGCCCGGTCTGGATGAGTACCGAGAGATACGAGTTGTGTGGCGTCGGCGCCCCCTCGCCCGGGAGGTAGGGCTCGATGACGGTGCTGGCCGGTCCGCTACCGTGGCCGAACAGGAGAGGACCGTCGCCGATCGCGCTCAGGCTTGCGGCCCAGAGTTCGAACCGACCCGTCGCGGAGATGCCGACGACTTCGAGCGCCATCGCGGCGATGACGCCGAACACGCCGAGGACAGTCGTCGCGACCACGACCGGGACGAGCTTTCGGTCGCCGACGGCGTAGGTGGCGTATATCGCCGTCGCAACCGCCGCGGCGAGCATCGCCGCTCGAGCGTTCGAGAGGAAGAGGCCGATCCCACAGGTCACCGCGAGCACCGCGGCGACGGGCGTGCCGATCGGTCGTCGTTCGTCGAGCGAACGGTGGAGTTCGACGACCGCGGCAACGAAGCCGGCGAACGACAGCAGACCCAGCCCGTTCGGGTTCGGGAAGACCGACTGCAGCGTCAGGATATCCGGATCGAACCCGGGAACGCTCGGCGAGGATGCGGTGTACCGGCTGACCTCGAAGATCCACAGCGTGTAGTCGCCGACGGCGTACGTCGCCACTCCGAGCGCGACGACGATCGCAGCGAATCCCGAGAGGACGCGAAGGAACACCCGCCCGGGAACGAGTCGGGGAACCACGAAGAGGCTCGTTCCCATCATCGTCGCAGCCCACACCGGCCACCGCGACTGCGTGCTCGAGGGAACGAACGCGAGCGTGTGTGCGAGATACACGCCGACGATCACCGCGAAGCAGCCGACGACAGCCCACTGACCCGCCGTGTACTGTCTGGCGTCGGTGACGACGAGAACGAACGAGAGGAGAAGGACGAACGCGACGCCAATCGCGAGCACCCGACTCGAGCCCACTCCGAACCCCGGCGAACTGGTCTGGTAGAGCAGACCGGCGAGAACAGCCGCGATTCCGAACACGGAGAGGATCGCTGCCCACCGGTGTGTCCGACGATCGTAGGTAACGACGGCGAGCCGAATTCCCAGAACCGCGCCGAGGACGATCGCAGCCACCGAGAGCTGCCACGCCAGAATCGCGTCGGTCACTTGTGCGACGAGAACCAGAAACAAGTAGAGCGCGAACAGTCCGTAGGTCGCGCCCTCGAGGAGTCGGTCGGTCTCCGGACCCCGGACGGGAGACGTAGCCGGGTCTCGCTCAGCGGTACTCACTGTCCTACAGATTCGAAGTCGGAAACAAATATTTGCTCCTATTCGCGCGGACGACCTCGCGACTTCGAGGCCAGATCAGATCTGACCCGACAGTGGAGCGAAACCGCTCTGAGCCCACACAGTGCTTGTATTTCGGCCGAACTCTACAAAATGAATATCGGTCCGTACCAGAACGTTATTGTAAGGAGAGACTCACCAGTTAGTGTCAATGCAAGCCGTCGTACTCGCCGCCGGAGAGGGAACGCGACTCCGGCCGCTGACCGAGGACAAGCCGAAGGGACTCGTCGAGGTCGACGAGAAGCCGATCATCACCCACTGTCTCGACCGCCTCGTCGAGCTGGGCGCGAGCGAGTTCGTCATCGTCGTCGGTTACCTCAAGGAGAAGATCATCGACCACTACGGCGACGAGTACCGCGGCGTGCCGATTACGTACGCCCACCAGCGCGAACAGAACGGCCTCGCCCACGCGCTGCTGTGTGTCGAGGAACACATCGACGACGACTTCATGCTGATCCTGGGCGACAACGTCTTCGAGGCGAACCTCGAGGACGTCGTCCGGCGCCAGCAGGAGGAACGCGCCGACGCCGCGTTCCTCGTCGAGGAAGTCCCCTGGGAGGAAGCCTCCCGCTACGGCGTCTGTGACACCAACGCCTACGGCGAGATCACGGACGTCATCGAGAAGCCCGACGATCCGCCGTCGAATCTCGTGATGACCGGTTTCTACACCTTTACGCCCGCGATCTTCCACGCCTGCCACCTCGTTCAGCCGTCCGACCGCGGCGAGTACGAGCTCAGCGACGCCGTCGACCTGCTCATCCAGTCGGGACGGACGATCGACGCGATCGGCCTCGACGGCTGGCGGATCGACGTCGGCTACCCCGAAGACCGAGAGGAGGCCGAGAAACGACTGCAGGAGAAAGTGCCCGCCGAAGCCACCTCCGACTGACCGGCCGGGACTGACCGCGACAGGTTCCGACGAGACTATACGATTCCGACGGCGATGCGTTACTACCTCCGAGATGTCTACTGACGATGCCGAGCATATCTCTCGGCGCGACAAGATCGACGCACTGTTGGACGTCGCCCGATTCAGCCCGAAGTTCACGACGCTGATCGTCGGCCTCGGGCTGCTCGCTGCGGTTCTCGAGGGGATCGGACTGAGCTTCATCCTCCCGATCATCGAGATCGTCCAGGCCGACGATCCCGTCGCCGAGGCTGATGGGCTGATGGAAGCGTTCGTCGTCGCCTACGACGCCCTCGGCGTCCCGTTTACCCTCGGGTTCGTGGTGGCCGGCGTCGCCGTCGTAATGACGGTGCGGTACACGGCGAGTTTCCTCGTCGGCTGGTTCCGCGAGGCGCTACGGACCTACTACATTCGTGATCTGCAGGTTCGGGCGTTCGACAACGCCCTCGACGCCGAGGTCAAATACTTCGACGAGGAGGGCTCCGACGACATCCTCAACGCCATCGTCACCCAGACCTACTACGCGGGGCGGGTGATCCGACGCGTAATCAAGGTGCTCGAACAGCTCTTCCTCTCGCTTGCATACCTCGTTATTGCGCTGGTGATGGCGCCGATGCTGACACTGATCGCGATCGCCATTCTCGGTGGGCTGACGGTTTTGCTTCGGGGGGTGCTCGAGGGCGGGTACGACCTCGGTGACGAGGTGGCAGACGCCAACGAGCGCCGCCAGGAGGCCGCCCAGGCCGGTACCCAGGGGATCCGCGATGTGCGGATCTTCGGCCTTGGCAGGGAGCTCCGCGGGAACTTCCTGGATGCCGTCGACCAGTACACGACCGCGCGAATCAAACTCCGACGCAACGAGGCGGCGATCAACAACTTCTACAACCTCGGGGTCGCGGTCTCGGTATTCTTGCTCATCTATCTCGCGCTCACGTTTGCCGACCTGTCGATCGGCGCGCTCGGCGTCTTCCTCTTTGCGATGATGCAGCTCGGTCCCAAGGTGAGCGCGCTCAACGAGTACTACTACAAGGTCGAGAACGACCTCCCGCATCTCGTCCGAACCCAGCAGTTCATCGAGGACCTCGAGCACCGCGAGGAGGTCAACGAGCCGACCCGTGAGGTGCCCGACACGGTCGACCACGTCGAGTTCGACGATGTCGAGTTCTCCTACGACGGCGACGAGCAGGTGCTCAAGGGGATCGACTTCGAGGTCGAGAAAGGTGAGTTTGTCGCGTTCGTCGGCCAGTCGGGTGCCGGCAAGTCGACGATCGTCTCGCTGCTGGCTCGGCTGTACGAGGTCGACCGCGGCGAGATCCGCGCCAACGGCGTTCCGATCGCCGAGATGGACGTCGACGAGTGGCGCGATCGGATCTCGATCGTCCGCCAGGATCCGTTCATCTTCAACGACACGCTGCGGTACAACCTCACGATCGGGAACCGGGACGTGACCCAGGCGGAGATCGAGCGAGCGTGTTCGATCGCGAAGATCGACGAGTTCCTCGACGACCTCCCGAACGGGTACGACACCGTCCTCGGCGACGACGGTACACGGCTGTCGGGTGGCCAGAAACAGCGCGTCTCGCTCGCGCGAGCGCTGCTCGAAGACACCGAACTGCTCATCCTGGACGAGGCGACGAGCGACCTGGACTCGAGTCTCGAACAGGAGGTTCAGGCGGCGATCGAGGGCATGGATCGGGACTACGCGATGCTCGCGATCGCCCACCGACTCTCGACCGTCGAGAACGCGGATCGAATCTATACGGTTTCGGACGGCGAGGTCGTCGAGGCCGGCCGACACGGCGATCTGATCGACCGGGGTGGACAGTACGCCGACCTGTACGCGATCCAGTCGCGCAAGTGACTCCAATGACGCCGACCGACCGCTCACACGTCGAGTTTCTCGGCCCACCGGGAGCGGGCAAGTCGGCGGTACACGGACGGCTCACGTCGGACCCGCGGTACTACGGCGGGATCTACGAGGACGGTCTCGAGCGACTGATCCTGGATCGCTACGACGGCCCCGCCCGGCTGGCGTACCGACTGTTGCCGTCGCGTCCGCGCTCGTACGTCGAGACGCTCGTTCTGCAGCACCCGATTCGGAAACGGCTGTTCTCGTCGTTCCTGCTCGAGCAGCCGTCGTTTCCGGACGCGATGGTCGGCGCCCGACGAGCGGTCTCTCGAGAACCCGACCAGGCTGCGTCGCTGCTCAAGAACACCGCGGAGCGCTACCAGCTCGGGGTCGAGACGGTCCGGTCGGACGAACGGTTCTGTATGGACGAGGGGTTTGCGATGGGGGCCGTCTCGACTCTCTGGCGGGGTGGAGACCGGTTCTCTCTCGAGGCGTACTTCGACCGCGTGCCGACGCCGGAAACGCTCGTCTACGTCACCGCGCCGACGGCGGTCTGCCTCCGGCGCCAGCGCAGCCGGGAGAAGTCTCTCTCGGAGCGACACGGCGTCGCAAGGATGGACGACGCACAGGAGCGACACGAACAGGCCTGCTCGAGGGTCGCCGAGGTAGCCGAGGCCGACGACTCGATCACCGTCGTCAGGGCCCCGAACGAAGGGCGCCTCGAGGACGCCGTCGCGACGGTCGATCGGGCACTGCGAAGCGACGGGAGCGATTGATCGCTCGCTCGCGACCGTACCGACACCGATCGAGTTCGAGAGCTGGCGCTCGGGGGTGGGAGGCGTTCGATGCGACTCCGATCCTGCGTCCGACGACTCGATAGCCTTTTGAATTAGAGCTAGCAGGTATGCTGTAACGCACGCGCCGAGAACAGATGATGGGCTGTGTATCGACGCGGGGCGGTCTCCGCGTCCCGAACTCGAGGGATGAGCGGACGACCGATCGCGACGTCCGCGGGTCGCCATGAGCCGTAGCCTCGGCGTGATGGAGGCACTCCGAACGGTCCTTCCGGAGTGGTCCCTCGAGGCGTTCGTCGCGGCGACGCTGTTCGGGGACCTCCTGTTCGTCGCCCCCGCGCTGGTGCTGTTTTACCTCGTCGACGTCGGCTCGTCGATTCGGCGCGGCCGACGGGAGGAGCCGCTGTGTTCCGACCGAACGGTCTCTCTCATCGCGACCATCTTCGGCGGCCTCTCGCTCGTCGTCCTGCTCGAGTCGATGTTTGCGCTTCCGCGTCCGCCCGCGGAGTACCACGTGATCGAACCCAGCGAGTTCGGCTTTCCGAGCGGGCACACGATGGCCGCCACGGTCTTCTGGGGCGCGCTGGCGCTGTGGCTCCCGCGCGGCCGGCGGTCGGTTCGAATCGGTATCGCCGGAGCGATCGTCGCTCTCGTCGCCGTCTCCCGGCTCGCACTAGGTGTGCACTACCTCGTCGACGTTGTCGCATCTGTGGTGTTCGGCGCCGTCTACCTCGCCACGGTCGGCCGGCTCGCGCTGGACCGACCGCTGCGGGCGTTCCTCGCGGCGCTCGGAATCGCGCTCGCGGCGGCGGTCGCCACCGGGGTCAACGATCGGGCGTTCCTCGCGCTCGTCGGGACCGCCGTCGGACTGGTCGGCTGGTGGCTCGTCGAACACCCGGTAATCCGACGACGGGTGTACGGCGTATACGACCGTCTCATCCCCGATTCAACTTGAGGGGTGCCGGAACCGTTCGGTCACCGATGCGCTCGAGGAGCCGTCCGCGCGCTCGGCTTCGGTCTCTTCAGTCGCCAAAGAGCAGGTATCCGATCGCCATCGACGCCAGCACGCCGCCGATCGACCACTCGAACAGGGTGTAGGACTCGAAGAACAGGTGGATCGCCCACCCGACGACGAACGCGAGCATCGCGACGTCGACGTCGCGGTAGGCGGCCAGTCCGCGAGCGACGCTGCCGGCGATCAGCCCGCCGTAGGCGAGGGCGCCGACGAGGCCGGTCTGGATCATCACCTCGAGGTAGGAGTTGTGTGGCAACGGTGCCGTCTCGCCCTCGAGATAGGGTTCGATGACGAGGTTCGCGGGACCGCTGCCGTGGCCGAACAGGAGGGGACCGTCCCGGATCGCCCGCAGACTCGCGGTCCAGAGTTCGAACCGACCCGACGTGGAGATGTCGATCACGTCCGCGTACATCGCAGCGAGCAGTCCGAAGACGCCGACGGTGCTCGCAACGGCGGCGACGGGGACGGCGATGCGGCCGCCAGCGACGTAGGCGGCGTAGATCACCAGAACGACCGCCGAGGCGAGCATCGCCGCCCGGGCGTTCGAGAGGAAGACGCCGGCCGCACAGAGGCCGGCGAGCGCGACCGCCAGCGCGGCTCCCAGCGGTCGACGGGTGGCGACCGAGCGGTGGAGTTCGACGACCGCGGCGACGAGGCCGGCGAACGAGACCAGCCCGAAGGAGTTGGGGTTCGGGAAGAACGACTGGATCGTCGAGCGCTCGGTCTCGATCAGCGGCACCGACGGGGTGCCCGACCACTGACGAACCTCGAACGCCCACAGGCTGTACTCGCCGACGACGTACGTTCCCAGGCCGAGTATCACGGCGACCGCCGCCAACCGGGGGAGAAACCAGAGGAAGATCCGTTTTGGAACGAGCCGCGGGACGACGAAGAGGCTCGTTCCCATCACGACCGCCGCCCACAGCGGCCACCGCGACTGCGTACTCGAGGGATCGTACGCGAGCGTGTGGGCGAGGTAGATCGCGGTCAGAACCGCAAAACAGCCGACTGCGGCCCACTGGCCCGCCGTGTACCGCCTGGCGTCAGTGACGACGAGAAAGAAGGAAACCGAGAGGACGAACACGATCGCGATCGCGAGCGGACGGCTCGGACCGAGACCGAACCCCGGCGAGGAACTCTGGTAGATCACGCCGAGGATGACGAAGGAGATGCCGAGTACCGAGAGCAGCCCCGCCTGGAGCTGGTCGAACTCCTGGTAGGCGTTCGTGACGAGCCGACAGCCACAGACCGTTCCGAGCAGGACGGCGAAGGCCGCCAGCTGCCACGCCGCGATGGCGTCCGTCGAGTACGCGAGAATCACCAGAGTTAGATGCAGGCCGAACAAACCGTAGACGAACAGGTTCACGAGGAGCTGGAGGTCCAACCCGTAGGCGAGCAACGTCCCCGGCTCCCGTTCGACAGCACTCACGTCTCGAGTAATTATCGGGGACGGGTAAATAACTGAGCCAGTAACTATATCCCGGCGGTTCGTTCCCCGCTCGGGGCCGGCAACCGACCGAACCGGGAATCGAATGTTCGCTCGTCGCCTCCGCTCGAGCGAACCGACGAGTCGGCGTGTTCGACCGCTCGGCAACTCGTTCCCACACGTAAAAATCCCGATGTGTTTTTGGGAGTCGCCAGTCTGTTGGCGAACGATGCGCGTTCTCGTTACCGGCGGCGCCGGATTCATCGGAGGGCACCTCGCAGAGTCGTTCGCGAAAGCGGGACACGACGTGACGGTGCTCGACAACCTGGATCCCTACTACGACACCGGGATCAAGGAACGAACGATCGAACTCGGCCGAGCGGCTACGGCGGAAAACGAGGGCGCCTACGCCCTCGTCGAGGGGGACGTTCGGAACGCGACCCTCGTCGACGAACTGGTCGGCGACGCGGACGTCGTCTACCACCAGGCCGCACAGGCGGGCGTCCGAACGAGCGTCGAGGACCCCCGGAAACCCAACTCGATCAACGTCGACGGCACGCTGAACGTCCTCGACGCAGCCCGCGAGACCGACCTCGAGCGGGTCGTCCTCGCGAGTTCCTCCTCGGTGTACGGCAAACCTGAGTACCTACCCTACGACGAGGACCACCCGACGGCGCCGGTCAGCCCGTACGGCGTCTCGAAGCTGGCCGCCGAACAGTACGCCCGCGTCTACGGCGAGGTGTACGGCCTCCCTACAGTTTCGCTGCGGTACTTCACCGTCTACGGCCCGCGGATGCGTCCCAACATGGCGATTTCGAACTTCGTCTCGCGCTGTCTGAACGGTGAGCCACCGGTAATATACGGCGATGGCGCCCAGACGCGGGACTTCACGTATATCGACGACGTCGTCGACGTCAACCGGCAGCTGCTGGACGACGACTCGGCCGACGGCGAGATCGTAAACGTCGGGAGCACCGACACTATCGACGTCCGGACGCTGGCGGCGCTGGTTCGCGACGAGATCGATCCCTCGCTCGGCCTCGAGTACGCCGAGCGACGGACGGGCGATGCCGAGCACACTCACGCCGATGTCTCGAAGGCCCGCGAGCTGCTGGGGTACGAGCCGTCGACGTCGATCCGGGAAGGGGTCTCCCGGTTCATCGACTGGTACCGTCGGAACCGGGACTGGTACGAGCCGCTCGTGTTGGACTCCTGATCGGGCAACAAAACGGTTCGCGTCGCGTAGTCGAGGTGGCCCCGCGAGAGACGCGGGCACAGACGTTCTCGAGGAAAAGGTAAATGGACGGACCGTCCCTTCCTGAGCTATGGCGAAGACGGCCGCAGCGTCCGTGGGCGCTGCACTCATCGTCGCGGGGCTCGCCCCGACCACGTGGCTCGTCGATTCCGCCGTCGGCTACGTCATCTCCGGGACTATCCTGCTGTCGATTTTCGCGCTCGGTGCCCTGTACGGACTCGAGGACGGCCGGCTGACCGGCGCCTCGCTCGAGTGGCCGGTCGTCGCGCTCTTCGGCCTCTACTGGGTCGGGCTGGTCGTCCAGTTCGGCCTCACGGGCTCGACGTCGTTCGTGCCCTACATCCTGCTTACGCCCGTGGTCTGCGTTACACTGTGGTACGTCTGCCCCTCGCTGCTCCTCGCGCACCCGAGACGGTTCGTGGGTGGGCTCGTCGGCGCCGTTACCGCGCTCACCCTGCTCGGCATCGGCCTCCTCGGCCTCGAGACGGTCACCGCGGCGAACTTTCCGTGGACGGGCAACAGCGTCCTCGGCCGACCGGGCCTTCGCGTCGCGTCGGTGTACGGCAACTCCAACGCCTTCGGGTTCGCGGCCGCGGTCGCGAGCCTCGGCGCGCTGTGGGCGCTCCTCGAGTCGCGGCGCCGACCCTGGGGCGCGGCGTTGCTCGTGACGCTGACGGGGCTCGTCCTGAGCGACGCGACGATGGCGCTGTTGTCGTTCGGGGCGGGAACGGCCGTCCTGCTGTTCGTTCGCTCACCGGCGTCGGGGCTCCTGTTCGCCGCCGTCGGCGCGATCTCGGCGTCGGCGTTTCTCCTGACCGATCTCGGCGCATCCTACCTCGCGCTCGTGATCGAACGCGGCGGGAGCGAGCGCCTCGTGTTCTGGGGGATCGCCCTCTCGCAGGCCGCCGAGAGCCCCCTCATCGGCGCCGGATTCGACGCCGGAGTCCCGACCCACAACTCGTTCGTCGCGATCGTGTTGAACGCGGGATACCTCGTGGGCGGCGTGTACGTCCTCGCACTCGCCGGGGCGGTCGCCTCGGCCCTGCAGAAGGTGCGGGCGCGGAACGATCCGTCGTGGAACGGGTTCGTCCTCGCCGCGTTGACGCTGCTCGCGTTGCAGATGCTGACCGAGTCGTTCACGCTCGGCGGGCTGTCCACGCCGTCGCTGATGCTCGCAACGTTCGTCGGGTTCGCGCTGGTCGACCCGTCTGGGAAGACGACGATACCGCTCTCCCGGACGTTCGGCGAGACGCCCGGCTCCGGCGGCGTCGATCAGTAGCCTTATTCCGCCCTGCTCGGAACGAACGCCGAGATGGCGCTCGCAGCGAAGATCGCGTCCGGGCTCAAGGCCGACTTCGCCTCGCAGGTCGTCCGGAACCTCTCGAGCGGCCTCCTGGTCGTCGTCCTCGCCCGCCTGCTGGAGCCCAACGAGTACGGGCTGTTGTACCTCGCGATCTCCGTCTTCGCGATCGCGACGGTGATCGGTCGGCTCGGACTCGGGAAGTCCGCCGCCCGCTACCTCACCGAGTACGAGGAGCGCGACGCGGGCCAGATACCCCATATCGTCGAGACCGTCGCGTTCGCGCTCGCGGTCACCCTCGGGACCGTCACGGTCGCTCTGATCGTCGCACGCGAACCGCTCGCGGCGCTTTTGGGCGAGCCCGGACTCGAGGAGCTGTTGCTGGTCGGCGCGCTGTACGTCGCGGGCCACGGGCTCGTCAACTCCGGGCGAAACCTCTGTCAGGGGTTCAAGGAGATCGAGTGGGCCGCATACATCACGCTCGTCGAAGCGGTCGTCCGCCCCGTCGTCGCGATCGGGCTCGTACTCGCCGGCCTCGGTGTGGTCGGCGCGCTCGTCGGCTACGTCGTCAGCTCGCTGCTCGGTGCCGCGCTGTTCGCGGCGGTTATCTACCGGCTCTACGCGCGCGCCGAGCGGGGCGAACTCGAGGCGGGGCTTCGCCGCCGGATCGCCGAGTACGCGCTCCCGATCACGCTGACCGAGAACGGAAGCACGATCATCAAGCGCGTCGACGTCGTCCTCATCGGGGCGTTCCTGACGCCGCTGGCGGTCAGCTACTACGTCGTCGCCAAACAGCTCCTGACGTTCATCAAGTCGCCCGCGAACTCGCTCGGCTTTGCCATCTCACCTCGCTACAGCGAACAGCTCCAGCGGGGGAACCTCGAGACCGCCTCGCGGCTCTACGGCGAGGCGCTGACGGCCACCCTCGTGTTCTACGTTCCCGCGGCGGCCGGGCTGGCGATCGTCGCCGAGCCGACGCTCGCGCTCGTCTTCGGCGCCGAGTACGCCGGGGGTGCGATCGTCCTGCAGCTCCTGACGGTCTACCTGGTCGCGCAGGCGGTCTCCTACGTCACCAGCGGCGGGCTCGACTACCTCGGCCGGGCGAAACACCGCGCGTACGCGAAGGGCACGGCAGCGGTCGCGAACCTCCTGTTGAACCTCGCGCTCATCCCGACGATCGGGATCGCGGGCGCGGCGATCTCGACTGCAGGCACGTACGCGGCGTACGTCGCCGTGAACGTCTACCTCATCCACCTCGAGCTGGACCTCGACTGGCGGGCGATCGGTCGTCGCTGTGCCAAGGTCGGGGCCGTCACGGCGGTCATGTCCCTCGTTATTCTGCCGTTTTCGCCCATGGTCGACGGCGTCGTCTCGCTCGCGGCGGTCGTCGCTCTCGGGACGGCCGTCTGGCTCGGGGCAACGGTCTCGATCGGCCTGGTCGAGCGCCAGCAGCTCCGTTCGGCGGCGCCGTTCTGACCTTCCCGATCGGGCGTCACGCTCGCGCCAGCACGTCCCGCCACCGGATCGGGATCCGACCGACGTAGGTTAGCTGCGGGTGCTCGTCGAGCGGGTTCGCCGCGTCCCGGTGGGTCCGCCACCAGCGGCTGTGGATCGCGTTGATCCGGACCGGAATCTCCTCGAGTCCGACCAGCTGTGACGCCACCAGCCGATGGAACCCACAGGAGTTGAAGATCAGCGCCCCGTCGCGGCCGACGTTGACAGCTACCTGATCGTACCGGTCGGCGGTTCGCTCCGCCTGGGCGGTGTCGTACTCGAGTTCGATCCCCCGTTCACGGATCGACGCGAACAGCTCGTCGAGGTAGGCCCCGTACCCGGTCGCTGCGTAGGAGCGGGCCTCGCGCTCGGGGTAGCCGGCCTCGCGCAGTCGCTCGGGAGTGAGGTTGCCCTCGCTGACGCTCCCACCGTAGTACCCCCGAAGCAGCCGGTACTTCGGACTCTCG
Organism: Natronococcus sp. A-GB1; assembly: GCF_029688845.1. Taxonomy (GTDB): domain Archaea; phylum Halobacteriota; class Halobacteria; order Halobacteriales; family Natrialbaceae; genus Natronococcus. Next base: position 102,190 of record NZ_JARUKW010000008.1, read on the forward strand.
GACAGCGGCTTCGCCTGCAGGTCCCACTCCCCGGGCTCGATCCGGCCCGCCGAGCGGTACTTTCGCAACACGGTGTACTCGAGGTACGTCCGGATCTCGCGGGGATCGACCCGACAGATCACGAACGGCGGAACGGTCGGCCCCGTGATCGATCGCGGGAGGGCGTCTCGCAGCTTCAGCCGGAGCAGGTTCCTGTCGATCATGGGTCGGACCGCGTCGGCACGCGGCGGTTACGGCTCGAGTAGCGACCCCAGCCGTATAGCTCTCGGTGGTCGCAGCCGGCTCGAGCCCGCATCGAAAGCCTCGCGGAAGCGACACGCTGAAGGCGCCGAGGGAAATCTCACCGGTATGGCGACCGTCAGTGTAGTGATCCCGACCTACGAACGTCCCGCCTTCCTCGAGGGCGCCGTCGAAACTGCACTGGCCCAGACGTACGACGATCTCGAGGTGATCGTCGTCGACGATGGCTCCGAGACCGCCTACGCCGGGGCGGTCGTCGACGAGTACCCGGAGCGGGTAATCGTGATAGAACACGAGAACAACCGGGGCCTCTCCGCGGCGCGGAACACGGGGATCGAGCGCGCCTCGGGCGAGTGCGTCGCCTTCCTCGACGACGACGACCGGTGGCACGAGACGAAGATCGAACGGCAGGTCCGACGCCTCGAATCGGACGACCGGGTCGGCCTCGTCACCTGCCTCTCCGTGTCGGTAACTCCCAACGGAGAGGTCATCCACGTCGAACGCGACGCACCCAGCGGCGACCTCTCGGACGCTATGCTGCGGAAGAACCTGCTCGGCTCGCCCTCCCGCGTGCTCGCCCGACGGGCCGCACTCGAGGAGATCGGCGGGTTCGACGAGGACCTGCCGACGAAACAGGACTGGGACCTCTACATCCGGCTCTGCCAGCGCTGGCTCGTCGATGCCGTCGACGACCACCTCTGCTTTCGGACCTCCCACGAGAGCATGTCCAGTTCGCCCGAGACCGTGACCCGCGATTATCGGGCCGTGCTCGAGAAACACGAGTCGATGATCCGCGAGCGAGGCTACTGGGAGCCCGCGACGGCGGCGATCGCCGAGCGAGCGGGGCGGGCGTACCTGGACCACGACGAGCTTCGAAGCGCCCGTAGCGCCCTCAAGGCGGCGCTCTCCGCGGAGCCGACGAAACGCAGGGCGGCGCTGCTGGCGCTTTCCTACACCCATCCCGCGGTCGTTCGATCGGCGATCGCCGCGACGCGATACCTGCGCTCGAGGCGCGACCCCAGCGGGTTCGAGTACGGGGAAGCCGTCGGGTCTGGGCCCGCGTAGCGCAATCTGCATCGAAGCCTTTACCCGCCCGATCGGAAATTCCTCACCCAGGCAATGGTTCGCGTCCTCGCCGTCCTCACGCACGTCAAACCGACGACCTTCTCCTACGAGCTCTGCGAGGCGCTGGCGGCGATCGACGGGATCGAGGTAACGATCGTTTCCTACTACGACGCCGCCGTCGAGGAGACGGCGATGGCGCCGGATTCGGCCGTCGAGTTCGTGCCGCTGAACGCGAGTTCGCGTCTCGATCCGACCGCAATAGCCCACCTTCGCTGGGTCCTGCGGACGAGGTCCTACGACGTCCTCCACACCCACCACAACTTCGTCGGCTCGCTGGCCCGGCTGCTCGCCCCTCGCGGAACGAAGATCGTCGACACCGAACACGCCGACCACGAGCGTCACTACTCGCTCCCGCAAGTGCTGGTCAACGCCGCGACGCTCCCGCGGGCCGACCGGGTCGTTGCAAACTCGAGGCGGACCCTCAAGTCCCTGTACTGGTTCGAACGGCTCGGACTGGACGACGAGCAGTGCTCGGTGATCTACAACGGGATCGACGTCGATCGGATCGACCGCGTGCTCGAGAGGCCCTGCGACTCTCGGGGGACCGACGGGAGGCAGATCACGACGGTCGGCCGGCTGAGCGAGACGAAGAACCAGTCGACGGTGCTCCGGGCGTTCGCGTCGCTCGCCGACGAGCACCCCGAGAGTCGGCTGACGATTGTGGGCGACGGCCCCCTGCGCGAGGAACTCGAGTCGCTCGCCGATTCGCTCGGCGTCCGGGCGCGCGTCGAGTTCACGGGCTTCGTCGACCGCGAGGAGGTGTATCGGATCCTCGTCGCGAGCGACCTCTACGTCCAGCCCTCGCTGTCCGAGGGCTTCTGCGTCGCCCTCGTCGAAGCGATGGCCTGTCGGCTTCCGGTCGTCGTCAGCGACGTTCCCGTCCTGCACGAGGTCGTCGGCGAGGCGGGTTCGTACGCGACCCCGACCGAGCCCGCCGCGTTCGCCGACCGCCTGCGACGGCTGCTCGGGGACGACGAGCTGCGCCGGGAGTTCGCCGAGCGGGCGTCCGACCGCGCGCGAACCGAGTTCCCCCTCAAGCGAACCGCCGACGCCTACGCCGAGCTGTACCGGGAGCTGCTCGAGTCGTCGTAGGGATCGAACCGGAACCGCTTTGGATCGAACGCGGGACGATCCGACCGTGACGGGGTTCGCAGACGGCACGGCGACGGTGGAGTTCTTCGGCGTTCCCGGGGCGGGAAAGTCGACGATCGCCCGCCGGCTGGCCGAGCGGCTGGCGGCGACGGGACGACCGGTCTCGGAGCCGACGTACGAACTCGCCCACCAGGTCTCGAGCGCGCGACGGTACCTCGCCAAGAGCGGGTACGCCGCCACCGGAACGGTTCGACACCCTCGACGGGCGCTCGCGGCCGCTCGAGCGATCGCCGAAAGCGGCCAGCCCTCCTCTCGCACGCTGGTGAAGACGACGTTCAACTGGCTGTACGTGGCCGGGGTGCTCGAGTCCCGGACGTCAGGGGAACTGCAGGTACTCGACCAGGGACTGGCACAGGCCGCCTGGTCGGTCGGCCTCGGCGCCGAACGGGATCGAACGACCTCGCTGTGCGAACTGGCGGTCGACGCGCTCTCGCGGACGGGTCCATCGATGGTCGTGGTCGTCGACCTTGCACCCGAGACGGTCCGCGAACGGCTCGCGGGTCGCGCGGACGGCGATACGCGGGTCAGTCCGACGGGCGACGGGCACGCCGTAAGCGAGGCGTTCGAACGAAAGGAACGGGTCGAACGATCGATCGCGGACGCCATCGCCGGCAATCCGTCGGTCGACCTGGTTCACGTCGACAACGAGTCGAGAACTGATCTCGAGGACGCCGTCGGGGTGGTTCTCGAGCGCCTCGAGAGCGAACAGCGCCGTAGTTAGCGGCACGGGTTTCCCGTGCGGAACGCTGTATGAGACTCGCGTTCAGTACAGGACAAGTACTGTTCGGTAGTTTCGAATAACGGAGAATGAAAAGAACAAACTGATTACAACTTCCCGGCGATTTCCTCGGCAGTAGTCACCAGTCGATAGAGTAAATAAATGACAACCAAACCGGCGGGAACGGCAAGCGCAGGAATAAGTTCAGGCCATAGAGAGACGATAACAATTCCAGCAAGCAACAAGAGTGTAATTTCGGCCAACGTTCTTTGGCGATGACGGTCGGTACGAGAGGAGGCCATATTTTTTATTTCAGATTCTTAATTTAAACTCTTTGTGAAAAGGAGGTAGTCTGAGGTGTTGATTGGGACGTCTCAGCGTTAGATACGTCCCTCTACGTAACGCGTGTTCGTCTCGAGTGCAACTGTACTCAAGAGAGGCAGCCGTTAGGTATAGGTGAAACAGATATCACGGCCAGCATCCGCGAGGAGCGCGGAACGTTCCGTTCCGCGGACCGTTCGCGCGGCTACGCCGCGCGAAGACGAAGCGGGTTCCCCGCCGGAGCGGGCGAAGCCCGCAGAGGCGGCTTTTTAGCGTAGATTTTTGGAGTCGAGTCGGACTGGCGGTCCCACTGACCATGCGAATAGTGCGAGACCAACGGTCTCGCATGCCGTGTGAACGGACGCTGCGCGTCCGTGAACAGAGGGCGCGAAGCGCCCGTGAGCAGAGAGTGGTGAACGAACAACGCGAGCGAACCCGACGAGAAAAAGGTACGTGCGCATATCTGGGTAGTGAACCGTCCCAGATCCGATTCAGAACCAGAACCGGACACAGAGACCGCATGACCAACTATCGGTGGCTGATCTCCCCAAGTACGCTCGTGGTCCGCTCGACGGTCGACCGCCAGTCGTACGTCGGTCCGAGCCCGCGGTCGCTTCGCGCACTCGAGCGCGAGAGCTGCGTTTCGATCTCGTTGGCGAACGCCTCGACGTCACCGACGGGAGCGACCGACCCTCCCTTCCCGATAACCGTAGCGACCTGCTCGAGGTCCGAGCAGACGACGCGAACGCCCGAGGCCATCGCCTCGAGGACGGTTCTGGGGACGCCTTCCGTCCGGCTCGGGAGGACGAGCACGTCCGCCGACCGGTAGATGCGGGGCATCTCCTCGTAGGGAAGGTGGCCAAGGAACTCGACGCCGTCGCCCAGCCGGTCACCGGCTCGCGCCTCGAGCCGGTCGCGAAGCGGTCCCTCGCCGCAGAAGTACAGCGTCACGTCTGGATACGTCTCACGCACACGTTCGACGGCCGCCAGGGCGTCCTGGGGTCGCTTCCCCTCGACCAGTCGGCCGACGAACAACACGATCGGTCCCGACGACTCGAGCAGGTCGCTCCCGGAGCCGTCCGGCCGAAATCGTTCGGTGTCGATCCCGTTCGGGACGACCTCGATCGGCGTTCGAACGCCGAACTCGCGGAGTTGGCGCTCGCCGACGTCGGTGTAACAGAACGCGACGTCGGCTTGCTCGAACGTCCACCGACCGACGGTCCGAAGGTACCACTCGAACACCCGTTCGGGTGCGGTCTGGGAGTACAGCCCGTGGTTTGTGATCGCCAGGGGCGTCCCCCCGAGCCGACGCTTCAGCGCCGCCAGGTTCGTCGAGAAGTACAGATGCGAGTGGGCGTGCACGACGTCGAACCCGCAGGCGTCGCGCAGGTACCGTGCGACGCCGATCGAGAGGTCGTTGCCCAGCGGGCTGACCGTCGGATCGTATCGAACGACGGTGTAGCCGTCTCGCTCCTCGAGGTGGGGGAGTTCGGGGTCGCGTCGCACCGTCAGGACCGTAACGTCGTGGCCCATCGCGGCCTGGTCTCGGCTCATCGCGTGGACGTGGTAGGCGCCGCCGCCGTTGACGTCGGGATAGCTCTTCTGTGCCACTCGAAGGATCCGCATCGGCCGATCCGCGTCGGGTAGTTCGAGCGACATTCCTGAATCCACTCAGTCGTTCTCCACGAGCCGCGAGAGCCCTTCCTCGAGGCCTACCGTCGGTTCGTAGCCGAGTTCGGTTCGGATCTTCGAAATCGCTGCCTGACTGTGTTCGATGTCGCCGGGTCGGGGCTCCCCGTGAACGATTTCCGAGTCCGAGCCGACGACCTCGCGGATCGTCTCGGCGAGTTCCCGAATCGTCACCGACGATCCGGTGCCGACGTTGAACGACTCGCCGACGGCGTCGGTCGTCGCCGCAAGCAGGTTCGCCTGCACGACGTCCGAGATGTGGATGAAGTCCCGCGTCTGAGTGCCGTCGCCGTCGATCGTGATGGGCTCGTTGGCCCGGGCCTGCTCGAGAAAGATGCTGATAACGGCGCTGTAGTCGCCGCCGACCTGTCTCGGACCGTAAACGTTGAAGTACCGCAGCGACACCGTCGGCAGACCGTACAGCTCGTGGTAGAGCCGGGCGTACTCGTCGACGGTCGCCTTCTCCAACCCGTACGGCGAACTCGGTTCTGCCGGGTGGTCCTCGTCGATCGGCGTGTACTCGGGGTGGCCGTAGATCGCCGCACTCGAGGCCAGTACGACCCGGGCGTCCTCGGCGCGGGCTCGCTCGAGCAGCGTCAGCGTCCCGTCGACGTTGACCGCGTGGCTCTCCACGGGGTCGTCGACCGACCGCTCGACGCTGACGAGGGCCGCCTCGTGGAAGACGAGATCGACCCCGTCCGTCGCTCGCGCGACGGCCTCGTCGTCTCGGAGGTCGCCCTCGACGAGAGTCACGTCATCCGGAACGCGGTCACGGCGGCCACTCGAGAGGCTATCGAGCACGCGAACGTCGTTCTCGTCGGCGAGCGTGTCGACGAGATGGCTCCCGATAAACCCCGCCCCTCCTGTCACCAGAATCGTCTCTCCCGTCGGCGGCTCCGGTCGTTGACCTGACATCAGCTGCTACTCGACTCTTCGTCGCCGTCCTTAGTTAAGCGTTCAGACAACAGGTCGACGACGTCCACTGTGACTGACCAGATCTGGGCGGCGACGAGCCTGACGTCCAGCCACAGCGACCGTCGTCGCACGTACTCGAGGTCGTACTCGAGTTTCTTCGCGGGTTCGAACCCCGTCACGTCGTTGATCTGTGCGATACCGGTGAGCCCCGGTTTGACGAACCAGCGCTTCGACCAGTCGATGCCGTCGGTTTCGATCTCCCGGTCGATCTCGGGGCGCTCGGGTCGCGGACCGACGACGCTCATCTCGCCGTTGAGAATCGAAAACAGCTGTGGGATCTCGTCGAGGTGAGTCTTCCGGAGGACTCGACCGACCCCGGTGACGCGGGGATCGACGCTGCCGGCGTCCTCGTCGCTCAACTCGGCCCCGTCGCTTTCGGCGTCGGTGACCATACTCCGGAACTTCGAGAGGGTAAACGTCTGCCCCAGGGTCGACGTTCGGACCTGGTTGTAGAGGACGGGACCAGGAGAATCGAGTTTGACCGCCACCGCGACGAGCAGAATTATCGGCGCCAGTACGAACAGTCCCACCGTTGCGAAGGTCAAATCGAACGCTCGCTTCGTTAGCCGTCCGTACCACGGCCACGGCTGGAGGTCGACGCGCACCAACGCGTCGCCGACGGGTTCGTCCTCGAGAACGCTGTCGGCGAGCGAGTCGTGGACAAGCGCGTCGACGCCCTGTTCCCGACACGTCCGCAGGACGCCGAAACACTCCTCGCGGTCGCCGTGAGCGAACGCGAGCACGACGGTGTCGATATCGCGCTCCTGGATGACTCGCTCGAGTCGCGAGAGCCCACCGAGGCGCTTGGTTCCGGCGATCAGCTCGAGTCGGTTGAGCTGGGCATCCGTCCGGAGGCCGCCGTCGGTTCTAAGAATCTGTTCGTCGTCGGGACGTCGATCCGGCACCGAGTCGCCGGGATAGGACATCTCGATCGACTGCTCGGTCAGTACCGGTGATAGGAAGCCGAGGGGCGAAACGGGAAGCGAGAGGACCGAGGATTTGATCAACGTGGGTTCATCGCCGACGACCAAGACGCGTTCGGTACGGTTACGACGGCGACAGAGTCCGTACCAGGCGGGAAGCGCGAGTGCGAGGAGGGCTCCCGAGACGAGCGACGTCGAAACCGCGGGAGCGGGAGGGACGCCAGTGACCGCGAGGGCAATAAGAACGAGGCAGGCGATACCGATCTGTCGCCAGCTCTCCGAAAGCACCGTCGCTACCGAGCGCGGCCGAGAGACGTACAGCGGGGTCAACGCGACGCTGACGACCCCACCGACGAGTACCGCGGCGAGAAGGCTCTCCCCGAGCGTAGTCGGCACACCGGTAAGGATACCCGCGACGAACCCCGCCGCAAGTGCGAGCAGCAGCGTCCCTGTGGCTGCGGCGCCGCGATATCCCCAGCGTAGTAACATTCAACATATTCTCTCCCTCAGACGCCGTATTAAAGCTTGTGAGACGGCGTAAAGTTAGTTTACGGCTATTTCAGGATATTCGACCAATAGTAGTTCGTTGCTACTTATCAGACGAATTATGACCGTTTTAACGAGGAGGGTGGTTGATCGTCACCGGCCGACCGGACCGCACGCGATCCAGTTTTTCGGTTCTGATCGTCGACAGTGGGATCGGTACCTAACCGACGGCTATCGCTCTCTCCTCGAAGTTCGCCACAACGAACGCGACCTGAGCCGGTGGGTCACAGACAGTTTCGGCGTCCACAACGTCCCGTTTCTCGGTTATGTGACTATTACTAACCAGGTATCCGAACGAAGGAGACACCATGAACCGACGGAAGATCCTTCTCGGAGCTGGCGCCGCACTCGCAACGACGATAGCAGGGTGCGGAAGCGCGGACGGAGAGGAGTCGGACGAACCGGACGACGCCGACGAAATGGACGACGCACTCGAGGACGATACCGACGAGGCCGACGACACACCGACCGACGAGCTTCCCGGGGAGGACGGCGAAGACGATGAAGACGACGAGGACGAAGCCGAAAACGACGACCCAGTCGAGGACCAGATTCCCGGTTTCGAGGACGACTCGTTTACCGTCGACAGTGACGAGATCTCGCTCGAGGAGGTGACCCGTGACGACGAGACGGTTACCGTTCGGATGGAGGCACACTCCCTCGACCAGGAGGCCCTCGAGGAGGCCCTCGAGGACGCCGGTCGGGCGTTCGTTGGGGCTATCGACGACGTCGACGAGTTTACCGGCACCGTCTCGACCGTCGAGTGGGACGTCGAGCACGGTGGCACGAGCCTCGCCGACTTCTACATCGAATCCGAGTGGCTCGAAGCCTACGAAGCGGAGGAGCTCTCGGAGGACGAACTCCTCGATCGGATCATCGACACTGGATCGATGGACTAAGCTTCCGAGGAATCGAGTGGTAAACGGCATATCGCGATACAAAAACGGCGGCGAAACGCCGACCCTCGTGGATCGATCCCGAGGTACCCCGGCTCGAGGTGATTGCGGCTTCGCAGTGGCGGTTTCGGGTGCGCTGATCGCGGCGGCCGTATCGAACCGTCTCGAGACGGAGATCTCTGTCGGCGGTTCTTCCACGGTGCCGGACTCTCGTCCGTCCGCTTCTACGCTCCCTGACTGGCCGCTGCCGTCGGCTCGTTTCTTAGCGTGGTACTTCATCCGGTGCTCGATACGATTACCGTCTATCGAATCCGAGAACGAGTACACGCGACGGATGTCGGTCGATAACGATGCTGCGACCGGCGCGATCCGAGCGGCACGTTAGGGGACAGTCGCTTCCGACGTCCGTTTCGTATCCGGTACCGTCTCGGCAGGTGGAGTACCCCGGGGGCCAAGTGGTTCGGGAATCGTAGATTCTCGTCATCAAGCGAGACCGGAAGTCTCGCGGACCTCGCGGAGTCTGGCGGGACGTACGTTCCGCTGACCTCGCGGGAACTTCGTTCCCGCTTAGCTTCGCTCCGCTCAGTCACGGGAGGGCGAAGCTCTCTCGAACGACCCCGAGGCTTTACCGTTTTGACCGTGTCGCCCGGAAACCGGAGGACGGGCGCAGACGAATTTCCGTCCCCTCGAGCTGGTTCACTCCTCCCACGCGCTGGGAGCAATACCGAGGGCTTGAACGGCGGGCCGATACAGAAAGACGAGGACGAAGATGATCGCGAGATCGACCCAGAAGCCAACGTCGCCGACGAGCGTTCGCACGATACCGAGTACGAGAAACACCAGCAGTAGCATCGCAACGTAGTGGGGAACGAGTTCGAGTAACCGGTCCGTATCCATGGACAGCGTTCGACGACGGCGACTATATGCGTACTGGGTGGCTGGGTCCGCCTCGAGCCCGCTGGCGGGTCCACAGCGTTCGGTGTGCGACCACGGTTGGCTCGGAGCCGATCGTTCCTGGTTCCCGGCTCCGAAATACATAAAACTTCACTACTATTGTGATATAATTCCTATAGAACAGACAATCCGATTCCTTGGCGACTTTCAATTTAATAAACACTCAGAAGTTTAGCTCAGAGTTCAGTACTGTTCTCGAGAACGGAGGAAGTGACCGCAGTCGGTACCGATCCCCTGTCGATCCTGCTCGGTGACCCCTGTCAGTTCACAAGCTATCAGATACCGGAAACGACGAGCGTTCCGAAGCACATCCTCTCTCGGTGATTTCAGGAGAGCCAACGTTCATTATCTGCGAACCGGAACTACGTCAGTAGATGTCACACTACAGGCAGGCCCCTCGAGGCGAGGAGCGACTGCAGCGCCAGCAACGAGTAAGCGCCGACGACGGAGGGAACCGGCAACGATGACCCGCGAGAGCACCGAGATAACCCTTATCGGGACGGACGAGTCGGGAGTACTCGCGGAGCTGACCACCGCGCTCTACGATCGTAACGTCGAACTGCTCGAACTGGATCAGGCCGTCCGCGACGGCACCTTCCGGGTGAACGCCCGGGTCGACACCGACGGAATGACCGTCTCGCAGTCGGTCCTGCGATCGGAGCTGCAGGCGCTCGGCGACGAGTTCGACGCCGACGTACGGGTACGCTTCCCCTCGAGTTGCGACGATCAGTCGATCGCCGTTCTGGTCACGAAGGAGAGCCACTGTCTGGAGGCGTTACTCGAGGCCTGGGACGAGGGCGAGCTCGGCGCGGATATCGGCGTCGTCATCGGGAACCACGACGATCTGCGTCCCCTCGCCGCGGAGTACGACGTCCCGTTCCACGACGTCGGCGACGAGAGCGGTTCGCCCGACGAGGACGAACTCCTGGAGCTGCTCGCCGAGTATGACACCGACCTCGTCGCGCTGGCCAGGTACATCCAGATCCTCTCCCCGGAGGTCGTCTTCCGGTACGAGGATCGCATCATCAACGTCCACCCGAGCCTCCTACCGGCGTTTCCCGGCGCTGCGGCCTACCGTCAGGCCCTCGAGAAGGGGGTCCGGATCGCCGGCGTCACCGCCCACTACGTGACCACGGATCTCGATCAGGGCCCGATCATCACCCAGCGCGCGTTCAACGTTCCCGCCGACGCGGCCGAGGCCGACCTCAAGGCGCGCGGCCAGCCCCTCGAGGCCGAAGCCCTGCTCGAGGCGATCGAGCTCCACCTCGAGGACGAACTCGTCATCGGTGACGGCCGGGCCATGGTCGAGGAACCGGACCGGGATACGACCCAGCTCGGCGCACCCGCAGCGCTGGATCGGGCCAACCCCGAGGCCCCGGTCGACGAGCGCGAGTCGCTCGTCGCCGACGATCGCGAGGGGACGGCCGTTGCCGACGACTGACGTCGATTTCGTTCTTTCGCTCCGTGACCTGTGTCCGTCGATCTCGCCCGAGAGTCATCCACTTCCGTCCTCGTTCCTACCACGCACGATCATTCATCTTACGTATTGTGTTTGAACACTCACGCTCGCAAGATACTTACTCCGGGTTCTCGCTACTCGTAGTATGGCGTTCGACCAGCCACTCGACAGCATCTCACCGAGCGTAGCGACGGCCATCGATCGCGAACGCGATCGACAGGAGTCGACGCTCGGCATGATTGCCTCGGAAAACCACGTCTCGGAGGCCGTTCTCGAGGCCCAGGGCAGCGCGCTGACGAACAAGTACGCCGAGGGCTACCCCGGCGGCCGGTACTACGGCGGCTGCCAGCACGTCGACACGGTCGAGGAGGACGCGATCGAGTCGGCGAAAGCGCTCTTCGGCGCGGACCACGTCAACGTCCAGCCCCACAGCGGGACCCAGGCGAACATGAGCGTCTACTTCGCCGTCCTCGAGCCCGGCGACAGCATCCTCTCGCTGTCGCTGTCCCACGGCGGCCACCTGAGCCACGGCCACAGCGTCAACTTCTCCGGACAGCTCTACGACGTCGACCAGTACGAGGTCGATCCCGACACCGGCTACATCGACTACGACGACCTCGAGCGACAGGCCCGCGAGACCGACCCGGAGCTGATCGTCAGCGGTTCCTCGGCGTACCCCCGCGAGTTCGACTACGAGCGAATCGCGGAGATCGCCGACGCCGTCGACGCCCTCCACCTGGCGGACATCGCTCACGTAACTGGGCTCGTCGCAGCCGGCGTCCACGCCTCGCCGGTCGAACACGCCGAGTTCGTCACTGGGAGCACGCACAAGACGATTCGCGCGGGTCGGGGCGGGATCGTCATGTGCGACGAGGAGTTCGCCGACGACATCGATTCGGCGGTCTTCCCCGGCGCGCAGGGCGGCCCGCTGATGCACAACGTTGCCGGCAAGGCCGTCGGTTTCGCGGAGGCTCGAACCGACGCGTTCGACGAGTACGCCGAACAGGTCGTCGCAAACGCGAAACGACTCGCCGACGTCTTCGTCGAGCGGGGGCTCTCGCTGGTCAGCGACGGCACCGACAAACACCTCCTGCTGGTCGACCTCCGTGACTCTCATCCCGACCTCACGGGCAAACAAGCCGAGTCGCTGCTGAGCGACGCCGGCATCATCGTCAACAAGAACACCGTTCCCGGCGAGACCAGATCGCCGATGGTCACGAGCGGGATCCGCGTCGGCACGCCGGCACTCACCACGCGCGGGCTCGAGGAGGCGGAGATGGAGACCGTGGCCGACTGCATCGTCGACGTACTCGACGCGCCCGACGACGAGGGCGTCACCGATCGTGTGGCCTCACAGGTCGACAAACTCTGTGCGGCGTACCCGATCTACGAATAAGCGCGAGGGGTTCGATTTCTTCTGGCCGAGAGAACAACACGAGGAGCGCGAGCGATTCGCAGTCGAACGGATCATCGTGACTTCTCCCACGACTGAAGTCGTGGGCTTTCTCCTCGATCCTGTGTAAGTCGTCCGGTACAACCGCGGTCGTCCTGCGGATGTACCGATAAATCGTTACGACGGACCGTATCAGTCGTCGGACGGATCCACCGACTCGGGTTCCGTACGGGTTTTCTCGAGGTCGGTCGAGCCGAGCGAGACGTCGTCCTCCTCGCGGAGGAACAGCGGTCTGCGGGCCCCGAACGCGGATATCATCGAGATCACGGCGAGCAGGGCAATCACGAACGCCAACACCGACACGGCCGCGATGACGACTCATGTTAGTTACTAGCTGACATTCGTGTCTATTCGACGGGCGTCCGCTATCGTCGCCCGTAGCGCTCGCAAATCGTTTCGGTGCGAGGGCGTCTCCGCTTACTCGCGGTTGACGTCCTCGACGTCGTACCCCTCCGCTTCGATGCTGTCGATGATCGCAGCGGCGTGTTCGATCCCGCTCGTCTCGATCTGGAAGACGAGGTAGGCCTCGCCGACGTTTAGCGATTCGACCGCGCGGTCGTGGCGGACGGTCTGGATGTTCGCTCCGTGATGGGCGATGATCCCCGAGAGTTCGTTCATTTTCCCCGGCATATCGTCGATCTTCACGCGCAGGCGCAGGATCTGGCCCCGACCGGTGAGCGCGTGGATCAACACCGTCTGCAACATCGTCATGTCGAGATTGCCACCACACAGCAGTGGCATGACGGTTTCGCCCTCGACGTCCAGATCGTCGGCCAGAAGCGCCGCGACCGACGCCGCGGCCGCGCCCTCGACGACCTGCTTCGCCCGCTCGAGCAGGAGCAAGATCGCACGGGCGATCTGGGAGTCGGTGACGGTGACGACCTCGTCGACGTGTTCCTCGATGAGCCCCAGCGTCAGCTCGGAGATCCCACCGGTGGCGATCCCGTCGGCGATCGTATCGACGTCGTCGAGCGTCACCGGGACGCCCTTGTCGAGGCTCTCGTGGACGGTCTCGGCGCCCGTCGCCTGGACGCCGACGACCCGCGTCTCGGGTGCGAGGTGGTCGAGCGCCGTGGAGATGCCGCTTATTAACCCTCCGCCGCCGATCGGGACGACGACGGTGTCGACCTCAGGGAGGTCCTCGTACATCTCGATTCCTAGAGTTCCCTGTCCCGCGACGATCGCGGGATCGTCGTAGGCGTGGACGAACTCGACCTCGTCGTCCTCCTTGGCGTACTCCTTCGCGTGGGCCATCGCGTCCTGGAAGTCCTGGCCGACGAGCTCGACCGTCGCGCCGTAGCTCCGAGTGGCATCGATCTTCGCCTGGGGGGCGTGTTTCGGCATGACGATCGTCGAGTCGGCGCCACACCTAGTCGCAGCCAGCGCGACGCCCTGGGCGTGGTTGCCGGCGCTCGCGGCGACGAACTCGTCGGCGCCGTCGGCGACGGCCTGGCTGATCCGGTTGTACGCCCCGCGGGTCTTGAACGAGCCGGTCCACTGGAGGTGTTCCATCTTCAGGTAGACCTCCGCGTCGACCAGCTCCTCGAGGGACGTGCTGCGTTCGATCGGCGTGCGCTTGACGACCGTCTCGTCGGTCAGTCGCTCACTCGCTCGTTCGATGTCCTCATACCGGATTTCGGGTTCGCGTTTTCGTGATTCGTTCATGGTCTGCTCTCGACCGCCTATCGGATTATTTTATCGCGGCCGGAGTCGAACAGCGGCTCGTTCCGAACCGTCGCGTCGTAGCTCTGCCCCTCGCACTCGATTCGGACCGACGTGCCGGTCTCCGCGTGCTCGCTCGGCAGGTAGGTGTACGCGATCGACTCGCCGATGCTGTAGCCGTAGTCGCCGGCCTGGACGTAGCCGACGGCGGTACCGTCTTTGTAGACCGGACGGCCGCCCAGCATCACGTCGCTCGAGTCGTCGAGGGTGAGGCAGGCGACCCGGTTGTCGATCCCCTCGTCTTTCGCCTCGACGAGTGCCTCCTTCCCGATGAAGTCAGTGTCGAGGTCGACCGCGAACGGGAGCCCCGCTTCGTAGGGGTTGACGTCGGTATCGACGTCCGTCCCCCACAGCCGGAACCCCTTCTCGAGGCGCATCGACTCGACCGCGCCGGCGCCCATCGGTCGGACGCCGAGATCCTGGCCTGCTTCCCAGAGGGTGTCCCACAGCTTCCCCGCGTACTCCGTCGGCGCCCACAGCTCCCAGCCGAGTTCGCCGACGTAGGAGAGTCGCAGGGCGATGACGGGGACGTCGCCGACGTAGATCCGCTTCCCGCTGAAGTAGGAGAACTCGTCGTTCGAGAGGTCCGCGTCGGTCGTCCGCTGGAGGAGGAGTCGCGCGTTGGGTCCCCAGAGGCCGATCGTACTCCTTGCGGACTCCTCGACCGTGACCGACACCGACTCGGGGGCGTGGCGCTCGAGCCAGGAGCCGTGGATCCCCGGCGAGTTCCCCCCGCCGGTGGTCACCACGTACTCCTCGTCGTCGAGGCGGACGACGGTGAGGTCCGCGAGGACGGTGCCGCCCTCGTTCAGCATCGTCGTGTAGCGAACCTGGCCGATCGAGAGGTCCATATCGTTGCTACAGACCCGCTGGAGGAACGCGCCGGCGCCGCTTCCCTCGACCACGATCGAACTGAACGTGGTCATATCGAACATCGACACCTTCTCGCGGGTGTGGAGGTGTTCGGCGCCCTCGATCGGGGAGCGGTTGACCCCCTGCCAGCCGTCCTGGTCGGGGATGCGGTCCTCGTACTTCGAGACGAGATCGGCGTTGGACTCGTACCACTGGGGGACTTCCCAGCCGCCGCTCTGGTAGAACTCCGCGCCCAGTTCCTGCTGGCGGTGATAGAACGGGCTCGTTCGGAGCCCGCGGCGGTCGGCGGGCTGCCAGCGGGGTTCGACGATGCTGTAGACCTGCTGATAGCGCATCCCGCCACGGTCCATGAAGTACTGCTTGTTTCCTGCGTGAGGCTCGAACCGCTCGACGTGGATCCCGCTCGTGTCGACGGGGCCGGAGGGGAGCCGCGGAACGCCGGTTTCCATCCACTCCGCAAGGATCTTGCCGTAACCGCCCGAGTGGGTCCACCAGATCGCCAGCCCGGTCCAGAGCCCGTCGACCGCCGCGGTTTCACCCAGTACGGGCATCCCGTCCGGCGTGTAGACGAAGATCCCGTTCTCGGTGGCGTCGAACTCCCTGTCGGCCGTCGCGGGCAGCAGCTCGTCGAACGCCTGCTTCGGCGACTTCTCGCGATCGGGGTGGGTCGCCTTTGTCCAGTGTTTCTCCGTGAAGCTGTGAACGGAGGCCTGGCTCTCCTCGGAGTTCGACCCCATCTCGTCGGGGTCGACCACGAGCTGCTCGTGGTTGTACGAGCCGAGCCCGTACCCCTCGCCGTGGGTTCGGAAGTACAGCGAGTTGTCCTGGTCCCGGCCGACCGGGCGGTCCGGCGGCTGGGCCATCGACTCGGTGATCTTTCGATCGCCCGGGATCTCGAGCCCGGTGACGGCGTCGTCGGCCCGTTCGTTGCCTCGCAGCTCCTCGAGGGGCTCGGTGACGACGTACTGGTGTTCGACCGGGGCGATCGGCAGGTCGACGCCTGCGAGCTGTCCGGTCTGGTAGGCCCAGTTGTTCGTCGCCAGCACGCAGCGGTCACACTCGATGCGCCCGCGGTCGGTGACGACCGCCTGTACCTCCCCGCCGTCGACTTCGATGTCGGTTACCTCGGTGTGGCCGTGGAACGACGCCGGCGTCGTCTCGAGGTACCACTGGAGCGCGTCGGTGCCCGCGACCTGGCCGTCTGTCGGCGAGTAGTAGCCGCCGAGGATCTCCTCCTCGTCGACCAGCGGCAGGTAGTCGGTGACCTCCGCGGGCTCGAGTAACTCCGGCTCGGGGAGCCCGTAGGATTTCGCCCACTCGACCCGGCGCTGGAGGAAATCCATCCGTTCCTGCGAGCGAGCGAGCTCGATTCCACCGGTCTCGTTGTAGACGCCAGCTTCCTTCAGCAGTCGAGTCGTGTAGTGGGCCGTTTTGGTCTGGAGCTTCGACGGCGAGGTCTGGAACATGATCCCCGGCGCGTGGGTCGAGGAGCCGCCGGTCACCGGCAGCGGTCCCTTGTCGAGGACGACGACGTCGTCGGCACCGAGTTCGGTCAGGTGGTAAGCCACGCTGCACCCGACCGCCCCGGCACCGATGATCACCGTCCCGGCTCTCGAGGGCGGGCTGTCTGTGCTCATATACCACACCCTGGTACAGTGGGTATCATAAGTGCATCGGTGAGAGGGCGGAGGCGGTCTCCGATCCGGGTGTTGCGGGCCGAGTGTCGGCGACGAAGCAACAGTGTTGATCGACACTCCACAAGCAGTCATCAGCCAGACACGTATTGCGTCCCGAGGTTCGTCGCTCGAGAACGCGTTCGACGACCGTGACTACGGCAGCGAAAACGGAACGTCCGCCTGGATACTCGCGGCCTTCACTGTGTTATAGAACAACATCGCGATCGTCATCGGACCAACGCCGCCGGGAACGGGGGTTATGGCGTTTGCTCTCGCCTTCGCGCTCTCGAACTCGACGTCGCCGACGAGTTCGTACCTCTTCTCTGTCTCTGCATCGACGCGGTTGACGCCGACGTCGATCACGACCGCACCGTCGCCGATCATCGAGCCGTCGATCAGCTCGGGGTAGCTGGTGGCCGCGATCACAATGCCGGGAGCGATATTCACGTTTCATCGTCGAGACAGCTTCTGGACCGCGATTCCCGAACTCCCGATCGCGGTATAAACACCTCCAGTATTCCACCTGCACCTACTTTGAGATCGGATGTCAACGTCGAGGTGACACCTGTTGAGGGGTGTCGCTGCCATACGAAGGGAGGCGTGGCGTTCTTCCACGCCTCCACTCCCATAGCATCGGTCCGAAGGAGTGCGGTTCCGGGCCGTTTCGGACCTCGTACCGTGTCGAACTGACCACTCGAGATTCTAGAGATGTCACTACGCGTCGATAGCGAGTCGAAAAACCGCTCGAGGCCGAACTACAGCAGCGGTCCGTCCTGAACCGTCGCCGCGTAGCGCTCACCCTCGTGGAGAATCTCGAGTTCGGTGCCGGGTTCGGCGTACTCCGGCGGGAGGTAGGCGTAGGCGACGCAGGCGCCGACGGTGTAGCCGTACTCGGCGCTGTGGACGTACCCTAACGATTCGTCGCCGTCGAGGACCGGCCGGTTCTTGAAGACGACCGCGTCCTCGTCCTCGAGGGTCAGACAGGCTACCTTGTGATCGATCCGCTCGCCCTCGGCGGCCTCGACGACGGCCTCCTTCCCGATGAAGTCCGTCTCGAGGTCGACAGCGAAGCTGAGCCCCGCCTCGTAGGGGTTGTGCTCGGTGTGGAGGTCCTCCCCCCACAGCCGGAACCCTTTCTCGATGCGCAGGGAGTCGAGCGCGCCGTTGCCGTACGGCCGGAGGTCGTGGTCCTGGCCGGCCTCCCAGAGGTGCTCCCAGAGCCGTCCGCCGTACTCGCTTGGCGTGTACAGCTCCCAGCCGAGTTCCCCGGCGTAGGAGACTCGAAGCGCTCGCACCGGGACGTTCTTGACGAACATCTCCTGGGAGGTGAAGTACGGGAAGGCGTCGTCCGAGAGATCGGCTCGGGTTACCTCGCTCAGTACGTCACGGGCGTTTGGCCCCGTGAGGACGAACGAGGAGAGCTCGGAGGTGACCTCCCGGACCGTGACGTCCTCGGGGGCGTGTTTCTTGACCCAGGCGACGTGGTTCTGCCCGACCTCCCGGCCCGTGGTGAGCACGAGGTAGCGATCGTCGTCTGTCCGGGTGACGGTGATGTCGGCCCGCACGCCACCCTCCTCGTTGCACATGAGGGTGTAACGAACCTGTCCGACGTCGATGTCCATGTCGTTGGTACACAGATACTGGAGGAACTCGCCGGCGCCCTGCCCGCTGACCTCCATCTTGTTGAACGAGGTCATGTCGTGAATGCCGACCTCGTTGCGGACGTGCAGGGACTCGGCACCCTCGATGGGCGACCAGTACTTCGCCTCCCAGCCGTCTCGTTCGGGGACGTCCTCGCCGTAGCGCGCCAGCAGGTCGGCGTTCGAATCGAACCACTGGGCCTCCTCCCAGCCGGCCTCGGCCCACAGCTCGGCGTCGAGCTCCTCGAGCTTGTGGTAGACCGAGCTGCGGCGGATGTCGCGCTGGTAGTCCGTCCAGGTCCACTTGGGGTGGACGATGTTGTAGACGATCCGGTACTCCTCGCCGCCGATGTCGCGGGCGAAGTCCCAGCTGCCCTCGTGGGGCTGGAACCGGTTGACGTTGCAGTGCGAGAGGTCGATCCGGCCGTCGGAGAGCTTCGGTGCGCCGGTCTCCATCCACTCGGCCAGCGCTCGCCCCGCGCCGCCGGCGTGGGTGACCCAGATGGCCGCGGCGGTCCAGAGCCCGTCGTACTCCTGGACGGGCCCCATCACGGGGAGGCCGTTGGGCGACTCCGCGAACATCCCGTTGTACTTGTGCTCGAGTTCCTTCCCCGCGGTCGCGGGCAACAGCTCGTCGCTGGCCTGGCGGGGTGCCTTGTCCGGACGGTCGGGGTGGGTCGCGTTGTTCAGGTGGTAGTCGGAGAACTCGTGGACCGACCCCTGCTCGCCATCTTCCTCGTTGCCGCCGAGCTCCTGTGGGTCGGGGACCAGCGGCTCGTGGTTGTACGAGCCGATCCCGTAGGCGTCGCCGTGAGTCCGGAAGTACAGGGCGTTGTCCTGATCCCGGAGGATCGGCCGATCGGGGTTCGCGAGCAAGCGGTCGGCCTTCTCGCCGGAGACCTCGCGGTAGTTCTCGTAGACCGGGTCCTGGGTAACGTCCTGGTCGCCCGAGAGCTCATCGAGGGACTCGGTGATGGTGTACTGATGTTCGACCGGCGTCACGGGCAGGTGGACCCCGAGCTGTTCGCCCAGCTGGCGCGCCCAGATGTTCGTCGCGATCACGACCTCGTTGCACTCGATCTCGCCGTGTTCGGTGACGACGGCCTGTACCTCGCCGTCCTCGACCGCGACGTCTTCGGTCCGGGTGTGTGGGACGAACTTCGCGCCCCGATCCATAGAGGCTCTCGCCAGCGCGGCGCAGGCCTTGACGCCCGACACCTGGCCGTCGGTCGGCGAGTAGTAGCCGCCCTGGATAACGTCGCTGTCGACCAGGGGGAGTTTCTCCTCGACCTCCTCTGGCGAGAGGAGCTGCGGGTCCGGAACGCCCCAGGCGGTGCCGTGTTCGACCCGGCGCTGGAGGAAGTCCATCCGCTCGTCGGTCCGGGCGACCTCGATCCCGCCCGTTTCGCTGTAGAGCTGGTTTCCGTCCTCGTCCTCGAGCTCCGAGTACAGCTTGCGGCTGTAGTTCGCGAACTTGGTCAGCACCTTGTCCTCGGCGGTCTGGAACATGATCCCCGGCGCGTGGCTCGAGGAGCCGCCCGTGGTCGGGAGCGGCCCCTGGTCGACGACGACGACGTCCTCGCGCCCGAACTCGGTCAGGTGGTAGGCCGTGCTGCAGCCGACGATTCCGGCCCCGACGACGACGGTGTCGGCCTCGGCCGGCAGACTGTCGTGTGTATTCATTACTCACCTCGATATGCTGGTGGGGATCAAATATAGCTGTCGCCGTCCCGGATCGTCCAACGAACGATACGAAAACTGAGAGATAGTGTTTCGGACGACCCGGCAGTCCCGAGGACCGCACGATGGCGTCGTCGACCGACGACGTTCCGTCGAAGACCGCCAAGGGCCCGATCGAACGGCCCGTCGGATCCGGTTCGCTCGCTCGCGGATTCTCGGTTCTCACGTCCGCTTCCCGGAACTCAGCCTCGAGCTATATGAAGGGACGGAGTATTCCCCACTCAGTATTACCCCGACCCGAGTTCAATCGTAGACAAATCATGAGGATCGGGGACTTGGTTGACACTCTCTCGCAAATAGTAGACCGGTACGAGGCGGACGGCGGCGTGATCCGACAGGTCGACGCGACGATCTCCGGACGGGCGGACGCGACCGGGCCGAGCGTTTCGGTCGACGCCGTCGCTCCGCTGTGTAACGGAACGGCGTCCGAATCGGACTCCAGCACGGCTCCCGAAACGGCACGCCTGGACGACAACGGGGGACTCCACCTCGAGTTCTCCCGCTCGGCGCTGCCCGCGATAGCGGAGTACGCGCCCGACGGCGTCGTCGTGACGAGGGACGACGCCCGCGTGACCGCCGACGGCGACGTCGTCGTGACGTTCGCGATCAGCTTTGAGGAGGAGGCGACGTCGGCTCGAGCCGAGACGCCGTCGGGTTCGGCGGCCGAATCGGACGCCGGGACGGAACCGAACGAAACCGACGGACCGCTCGAGACGGGCAAAGCTCACGACGAGGACGGGACCGATCCGGTATCGACGGAGTCCCGACTCGGGAGCGAATCCGAAACGGAGTCCGCGATCGACTCCGAACTCTCGCGGGCCCTCGAGGACGCGCGCAACGAGGAGTTGCCGCCGTACGACGACGCCGAGTACCTGCAGTGTCTGTACGAGTCCTTCGAGACGTTCGCAGCGATGGCCGACGTCCTCGAGATGGACGTCGCCGCCGAGACGGTCCGTCGGTACATGATCGACGCCGGCGTCCACGACCCCGTCTCCTACGACGTGGTCGACGCCGAGGAGACCGAAGAGCGAACGGAACCGGCCGACGAACCGGACGATCCGTCCGCCACGGAAGGACTCAATGCCGCCACGACCGACGCGGAGCCAGAGCCGGAGTCGGCCCCCGCTCGTCCCGACGGGACCGCAGATCCGGTCGAGGATGTCCCGGAGCGGCCACTCGTCGCGGACGGGGTCGGCCTCCCGGACGACGTCGAGGTCGAGCGGCTGATCGACGCAGTCGAGTCGTCGATGACGCTGTACGACGTCTCTCGAGCGCTCGGCCTCGAGCGCGACCGGACCCGGGAGCTGCTCGAGAGACTCGACCTAATCGATCTCGTGGTTAGGCGCGTCTACGCCTCGAGAACGCCGGAAGAGGGACCGTCGCGGGAGGAGATCGCCGAGCGGATCCGCGGCAGCGACCAGCACCGATCCGAGCGTCACGCCGGGGACACCGGCTCCGGCGATCGGCAGTCGGCCGTCCCGTAGCGTCGCTCGCCGATCGGCACCGATCCGTGAACGCCGACCGGGTTCTTCTCTCGTGTTCTCGTCGTCACCGTTCTCCCCAGCTCGTGCGCTACGGGCCGGTTTCGGCGCCGCCGGGAGACGGATCGGTGCGAGCCGTCACCCCCGCGGGGTATATATTGGTGTTCAATAACACGGGTGAACGACTTTCAGTATCTTCTGTGTTGATCGTGACGTATGACACAGTGGGACGACTCACGAGCCGCCGCGGTGAGTGAGAACGTTACGGACGAGTCGAGCGCGCCGTCGGCGAATCAGCTCGCCGACCCCGATGCATTCGAGGCGGAGAAGGCGACGGTTTTCGGCGAGTACTGGGTGTATGCCGGCCACGCGAACAGCATCGCCGAACCGGGGCAGTTCTTCACCCGAACCGTCGGCGACCGACAGCTGATCGTCGTCCGCGGCCACGACGGCGAGCTCAAAGCGTTCGACAACGTCTGTGCCCACCGCGGCTCCAAGATGGTCGAGGACACGCCGATGACCGACCCCGGCGGCGGCAACCGGATCCAGTGTCCCTACCACCTCTGGACGTACGATCTCGACGGCGAGCTCCGCAGTACGCCCAAGAGTTTCGAGGACGCGAGCCTGAACCCCGATCTCGAGAACGAAGACGTCCAGGAGTTCGACTGCGAGACCAACGGCCTGAACGACGTCCACGTCGACAGCGTCGGCCCGCTGCTATTCGTGAACCTGAGCGACGAGCCGCCGGCGCTGTCCGAGCAGGTCGGCGCACTGGAGGAGCGACTCGAGTCACTGTCCCTCGAGGCGTCCGACCACGAGCGTCGAGTCGTCGAGGAGGTCGAGTGCAACTGGAAGACGGTCGCCGGCAGCCTCCTGGACGCGGTCGGCCGTCGGGATCGGCTTCCGGGCGCCGAGTCCGAGGAGACCAACCTCGAAACCGACGACCACTGCTGGTCGCTCAGTTCGACCGACGACGATGAGACAGCACAGGTTCACTACTGCTGGCCGAACGTCACGATCGAGGTGGACGGCGACGACGGGTACGCGACGTGTATCGTCGACCCGGTCGACGCCGGCCGCTGTCAGCTGATCGTAGACTACTATGTTCGGGACGGCGACGGCACCGAAGCGGAACGGGAGTTCGTCCGCACGAGCCGCCAGCGTCGGGCCGAAGCGATCGAACTGGCCGAACGCCGCCGCGACACGGACGGAGTCAGCACCCTCGAGCGGACGCTCGGACCGAACGAACACACCGTCGACGACCTCCACGGGCTCGCACAGGAGTCCGATTCGTAATCGATACATGAGCACACAACAGCAACACCCAACGTATGCCGCGAGTTGTCCCGACTGCGACGTCGATCTGCACAGCGACGACCCGAACGAGATCGTCGAGTTCTACCGCCGCCACTCGAGCGTCACGGGCCACGACGTGGAGTTTACCCGAATCGGACCCGACCTCGTGGACGCGGTGACCGAGGACGACCTCAAGGAGGTCTACACGCTCAAAGACGTCGTGACCCAGCTCGAGGCGGAGTACGAGAACGGGGCTCCGATCGGCGCCGTTGCAGCGGCGATGAGCGAGCAGGGACTGTCGATCGGCGAGACGCTCGAGAAGATCCACGAGATCCGAATGGGCGGCGGACTGTACGAACCGCAAGACGACCACCTACGCGCGTTCTGATCGAGGAACCCCCGCAGTTGGCGGTGCGTCGGCTTCCGGCTCGTTCTGCTGTCGATGCACGACTGCCCCACACCGCGACGGCGACTGCATGGACGGTCTCTTCTTGATCGCGGCCACGGCTGGTACCCCGGTATCCGCTGTGATCGGCGGGCGGTCGGTGGATTTCGAACTCGAGTCGTTTCGACGTCGCCTTCGTCCGTCGAGCCGGTATCGTCGGTGGCGTTGCGACTCGAGGCCGGGAAGCCCCCATGGGGGTCGCCGAGAACCACCCTGTATATAAATGGGCGCTATATACCTAGTTAACTTCTTTCATGAACTCGATCATCATAGAGAGTGTATGACACAGTGGGAGCACGCTCAGACGAAGCCAGTTAGCCCGGATATCACGGAGAAGTCGAACGCGCTGCCGGCGAAGTACTTCACGGAGCCCGAGACCTTCGAGATGGAGAAGGACAAGATCTTCGGGCGGTACTGGGTGTATGCCGGCCACGCCAGCTGTATCACCGAGCCGGGACAGTTCTTCACCCGGAACGTCGGCGGTCGCGACCTCGTCGTCGTCCGCGGAACGGACGGCGACGTCGAGGTCTTCGAGAACTTCTCGGCACGAACCGGCTCGCCGGTGGTCGACGAGACGCCGATGACCGACCCCGGTCGCGTCGACCTCGCCGACTTCGAGCACGCCGAGCCGGTCCGCGTCGACAGCATTGGGCCGCTTTACTTCGTCAACCTGGGCGACGAGCCGATGTCGCTATCCGAGCAGGCCGGCGTACTGGAGGAGCGACTCGAATCGCTGCCCCTCGAGGAGTACGAGCACGGCTGTCGGGTCGTCTCGGAGGTCGAGTGCAACTGGAAGGTGTTCGCGGGTAACTACTCCGAGTGCGACCACTGCCAGGCCAACCACCAGGACTGGATCAAGGGGATCGAGCTCGCCGACTCCGAACTCGAGGTCAACGACTACCACTGGGTGCTCCACTACACCCACGACGAGGACGTCGAGGACGAGCTCCGGATTCACGACGAGCGTGAGGCCCAGTTCCACTACTTCTGGCCGAACTTCACGATCAACATGTACGGCACCGCCGACGGCTACGGCACCTACATCATCGATCCAATCGACACCGGCCGCTTCCGGCTCATCGCGGACTACTACTTCCGTGATGGCGACATCTCGGAGGAGGAACGAGAGTTCGTCCGCACGAGCCGTCAGCTCCAGGAGGAGGACTTCGAACTCGTCGAACGCCAGTGGGCGGGGCTGCGGACCGGCGCGCTCGCACAGGCTCAGCTCGGACCGAACGAACACACCGTTCACAAGCTCCACCGCCTCGCTCAGGAAGCGTACGACGCCTGATTCTCGAGCGGACGACCCCACTTACGCCTCGATGGCGTCGGCTCGACGGTGAAGCCAGACCGCACAGGCGATCGTCACGAGCCCCGCGACGGCGGCGATTCCGAAGGCGACCCGGTACCCCGTCACCGTGTAGACGCGGACGCCGCCGACGAACTCCCCGGTCCAGTAGGCGTCGAGCACCCACCCCATCGCCGTCGGAAAGACGGCGGCGCCGAAGAACGAGGCCCCGTTGATCGCGCCCAGCGAGATCCCGCTCGCCCGGCTCGAGTGGCGCTCCTTGACCAGGGGGTAGGTGAGGACGAACGTCCCCAGCAGCGCGCCGGCCACGAAGAAGACGGCTCCGACGACCACGAGCGGCGGATCGCCGACGATCGCAAGCAGCGCGAGCGCGCCGGTGTAGAGGAGTCCGCCGCCGACGATGAACTCGGTTCGACGCTCGAGGCGGTCGGAGAGCCAGCCGAACGCGGGCGGGCCGACGGCGCTCCCGACGCCGCCGAGCAGCGTACACAGCGATGCCACGGTCACCGAGGTGTCGTACACCTGGACGACGTAGGGGATCCCCCAGAGGCCGAACAGCGTGAGGTTCACCCCGCCGGTACAGAACAGCAGGACGCTGACGACCCACGTCCACCGATCACGCAGGACGGTGGCGCCGTGGGTTCGGATCTCCCCCAGCGTGAGCCGGGACTGCTCAGGAACCCCCTCGATCGGTTCGAACCCCGCGCGCTCCGGTGAGTCCCGGACGACGAGCGCCGTCACGGCGGCGGCGACCAGTCCAACGGCCGCGAGCATCGACAGCGAGGTTCGCCAGCCGGTCGCGTCCACCAGCACGGCCAACGGTGTCGTCGCGAGCACGCCACCGACGCCGCCGACGGCGAAGCTCAGCCCGTTCATCGTACCGAACTCGTCGACGCGGTACCAGCTGGCACAGAACCGCAGCATACAGACGAAGATCACGCTGCCGCCGAGTCCGATCACCAGCCGACCACCCAGTGCAGACGGGTACCCCTCCGCGAGCGCAAACCAGAGCGCGCCGGCGTTCATCGTCACCGCGCCGATCGCCGCCGTTCGACGGATACCGATTCGGTCGACGAGGATGCCCGTCGGCAACTGCATCAGGGCGTAGACGAGGAAGAAAACGGCGTGGAGCGTGCCGAGTTGCCCGCCGGTCGTCCGAAACGCCGCCATCAGGTCGTCGGCGAGTACGGCGGTCGAGAGCCGGTAGACGTTGACCAGCAGGAAGGAGACAGCCAGAATCCCCCACAGCAGCCAGCGACGGTTCCTCGGCGACGACCAGTAGTCCATACGGGGGGTCTCGAGTACGACGACAAAGCGTTTGATATTATGAACGCGAACGGGGGTGTGCCGGGAACCTGTCGGCGGGCGGCGACTCGAGGCGTCGGTCGCCTCCCCGACATCGTCCCATCATCTGTTGGATTTCGTATAGGTCGTGTTTCCCGAAGTACCGCTCGGTCAGGTGTTTACAGTCATATGTATGTATAGAGTTGCTCCTTGGCGGGTGGCCGGATCGTCGTCCGACGGTCCGAGAATCGCTCGACGGCTCGCTCGAGCCCGCGCGACGTCGCTCGAGGCAACGGCGAGGTTTCTCGAGCAGCGGCGACCCTACCCCGGCCGAGCCGACTCGACTGCGGCGACGAACTCGGCGGCGGTCTCGCGGACCCGATCCATGTCGCCGTCCGCGATCGCGTCGTCGTCGACGATCGCGCTGCCGACGCCGACGGCGAACGCTCCCGCGTCGAAAAACGACGCGACGTTGTCGACGGCGACGCCGCCGGTCGGCACGACGCGAACGTCTCCAAGCGGACCCTGCAGCGCGCCGACGTGGTCGGGACCGACGGTCGCCGCCGGAAACAGTTTCAGGATGTCGGCACCGGCCTCGATCGCCGTCACGGCCTCCGTCGGCGTCGTGACGCCGGGGATCGAGACGACGCCGTGACGGTTGCACGCTCGGATCACGTCGGGGTTGCAGTCGGGGGCGAGGACGAACGTCGCCCCGGCGTCGACGACCGACGCCGCCGTCGCGGCGTCGCGGACGGTCCCCGCACCGACGACGGTGTCGGTATCGCGCAGTTCGCGGTCGACGGCCGCGACCTTCTCGCGGACGCGAGTTCCGTCCGCGGTCACTTCGATCGCGCCGACTCCGGCGTCGTGGATCGCTCGAGCGACGGGGGCGATTCGGTCTTCGCCGACCCCGCGAAGCACTGCGACGACGCCGCTGTCGCCGATTCGTCGTTCGACGGCGTTCGGTTCGGACATACGCACCCTTTCCCGATCGCGGGCTTGAACGTAGCGGTTCGTCACTCGGTCGAGGGTTCGTTCCCGCTCATATAACCAACGCGGGAACGAGGTGAGATCGCCGGCCGTTCGACGATCCGATTCTCCTTGATTCTATCGTTCCAATATATTTTTTACCAGACACTTCTATCGAACCATCGATTAATTTCCTATTCCATCGCGGGACGTTCGATACCGATTCGGTTTGCCTCGCCGGTTCCGTCAAGCACCGTTTCGAGATCGAGCTGTCTGACCACTCGCGTGTATACCGGGATTACCGGTCAGTCTGCGGACGATACGTGCTGACGAACCGACCGGTGACAGTAGAGGCGCGAGCACCGATAGCCGTTCTATACTTTATCGACTATAAACTAGAACCAGAGAGATTCGGCCGTCCCGAACCGGCGGCCGCTTGGGGTCGAATGGCACTCAGGCCGATCGGCGTAATCCGACTCGCCGTCGGCGGCGAAAACACTCATATCGGTTCGTGCTGTATTTACTGGTATGACGCGTCCGCTACGGATCGTCGGCCTCGCCCTCGCCGGCATCGTCGTTCTCTGGCTCGTTCTCGAGCTTATCGCGCTCGTGTTCGGGCTCGTGACGTGGATCGTGAGCACGATCGTCTCGCTGGCCGTGCTCGGGCTCCTCGTCTACGTCGGATACCTGCTCGTCTCCTCGATAGTCACCTAATTCTCAATAGCTGCAATAGGTAGATCTTTTACGGCAACTATACTTTCCACACACTGCAGCTATTCCTTCGAGAGAGGGTCCGCAACCGCGACGAAGCGAAGCCGCCGGTAGTCGGCGACCCACGAGCCGTCGCGGAACAGCGCCGGGCGAAGTCGATCCTCGACCCCCTCGACGATCGTGTCACGCTCGGCGTCGGGAACCCCTTCGAAGAACTCGTCGCCGAACATCCCGATCCAGTTCGCGAGACCGTCCGCGCCGTTCTCGAGTTCCGTCGGTCGGTCGAACAGCGCCGCCGAGTGCACCTCGAACCCGTGGGCCTCGATCCGGGGCGCGTACTCGCCGATCGAGGGGAAGTACCAGGAGTGATCGCCATCGTACCCCCGGTCTGCGAGTTCGGCCGCGAGCGCGTCGACGATCGCTCGGACGTTGCCCGTTCCGCCCAGTTCGGCGACGAAGCGACCGCCCGGCCGAAGCGCGTCTCGAACGGTCTCGAGGACGGCGTCCTGGTCGTCGATCCAGTGTAAGGCCGCGTTCGAGAGCACGGCGTCGAACGGTTCCTCGGCAGCGAACGTCGTCGCGTCGGCGTGAACGAACGAACAATCGGGGTGGGCCTCGCGAGCCGTCGCGATCATCTCGGCGGAGCTGTCGAGTCCAACGGCGGTCGCGCCCGCGTCGCTCACCGCCGCCGTCAGCTCCCCCGTTCCACAGCCGAGATCGAGTACACGCTCGTCCGCGGTCGGCTCGAGGAGCTCGAGTAGGTCGGCTCCGTACTCGTAGACGAACGAGTGGTCGTCGTCGTAGGCGGTCGCGTCCCAGTCGTCCCGTGGGCGTGTCATCAACTAGTGGCTACGTCGGCGGGTTGCCTATCCGTTTGGGTTACAGCTGGAAATCCATCCACGCTCGTCTCCACGGCCGAGTTAGTCGGGTGGCCGACTTATACGGATTGCTGTAACGATGTACCGGCGCAACCGCCGCACGGGTCGCGGTTACGCCGGTAATAACTTACAGTAAACCGTATTAGACCGGGAGCGGCATCGGCGTGAACTCGGCGGCGAGCAGGTACGCCAGCGCGAGGGCGACCTTGCCGGCGATCACCAGCAGCCCGACGAGGGCGTAGGACGCCGTCGCAGTGGTTCTCGAGATCACGTCGCGGCGCTGGCCGACGACCGCTCCGACCGACAGCAGGATCGGCACGATCAGCCCGGTGATCACGACGACGCCGACGAACAGCGTCGCGTGAGTGGTCAGCAGGTTCTGTACCGCCGGCTCGGCCGCGGGAACCTGCTCCGGTAGCAGGAAGACGGTCGCGAGCACCGCCACCAGCGTCGCCGCCAGCAGTCCGGCGGCGCCGAGCGCGTAGTTCTGGATCGTCCTGCTGACGGATCGGTCGGCGACCGCCGTCAGCCCGACGGCGGCGGCCAGCCCTGCACCGAGCCCGCCGAAAATCTGGACCGGAACCAGGAACGTCTTGTCCCACAGCGCAACCCGTTCGGTCGCTCCGGAGCCGTACGCCATCGCCGAGTAGACGAGGACGCCGGCGGCGAAGATCGCAAAGACACCTCCGAGTGCGAGGCGGATCGGCTCCGAGGGGCGGGTGTAGTCGGCGAGCGAGTCGAGCCGGTCTATGAGTCCGATCCGATTGAGGATGCCACGGATCCCGCCGGTCGTCCCACCCGTTGCAGCCCTGGCGGGGCCGTCCTCGGCTCCGCCGTCGGAGGCGACGTCCCGTCCACCGTCGGCCGCGAGCGTTCCCTCCTCCCCCTCGGCGACGGTCGGGGAGTGCGGTCGGCTCGCCCCGAACGTGACCCAGACGAACATCAGGAACGAGCCCAGGCCGAATCCGAGCAACATGTACGCCCCGATGGCCATCCACGAGCCGAGGTTCGTCATCGTCAGCGGGATCAACATCGCCCGGAACGGCGTCGCGAGGTGCGACAGCAAAACGGGCGGGCCGATCGCCAGTCCGAGCAGTCCGACGAGGTAGCCGTACTTGGCGATCCGACCGTGCTCGCTCGCGTTGCCCCTCGCCGAGAGGAGGTCCGCGACGTAGCCGGTCAGGTACGCCCCGCCGGCGATCCCAATCATGGCGATGTAGACGCCGATTCGCCAGTTCCACTCCGTGTACGGAAGTTCGAACGCGATTTCTGTTGCCATCGTGTATCACTCCCCCACGATTTCGTCCGCGTCGTCTCCGAAGACGATCCGTGCAGCCTCGTCGGAGAACGGCGTCGAGACGTGGTCTTCCTCGAGCTTCTCGGAGAGTTCGTCGGGCGTGCCGAACAGCAACGCGTCGGTCGGACACTCCGAGGAGCAGGCTGGCTCGAGGCCCTGCTCTTGGCGTGGCTCACAGGTCGTGCATTTGTCCATCAGGCCGTTCCCGCGGGCGCCCAGCGGCGACGCTTCCTCGGCCTCGGGGATCTCGGCGTCGGGGTACTGGGGGGCGCCGAACGGACAGCCGACGCCGCAGTAGTGACAGCCGATGCACATCCCCGCGTCCACCCGGACGGTGCCGTTGTCTCGAAACCGAAGCGCGTCGGTTGGGCAGACCTCGACGCAGGGCGCTTCGGCGCAGTTGTAACACTGCATCGGCTTGTTCGTCTCGTCCTCCGTGCCGTGGGCGAGCGCGACGACCTGAATCCGGTCGCTTTCGGGCGGCAGGTCCCACGTTCGCTGACACGCGACCTCGCAGGCGCCGCAGTCGATACAGGACTCCCAGTTCGGGATCACCCGGGCCGTTCCTCCGTCTGATTGGTGTGTGCTCATCGGTTTCACCTATCGCTTGTGGCGGTTCATGCGCTGTTCTTGCCACCGGTGCTGCCGATCCGACAGCTCCGGAATCTCGCCGTCGTCGGCCACCCGGACGCGACACAGCGTCACCTTCGTCTCCTGCATCTGGGTCTCGCGGTCGTAGGCCGGCGCGGTCCCGGCGTTGATCGACTCGCCGATCACGAGCGGCCCCAGCCCCTCGGGGACCGTCTCCAGCATACGCTCCCCCTCGAGGATGCCGCTCCAGTGGTAGGGGGCGAACGCGTGATCGGGGGCGACACGCTCGGTGACGTTGGCCTGGACGATCATCTCGGCGTGGGGCGTCTCGACGACGATCCACTCGCCGTCCTCGACGCCGAGGTCGCCGCCAACGTCGGGGTGGATCTCGAGGTACATCATCGGCGACCGCGAGGCCGTGCCGAGCGTGCTGCGGGTCTGTGCGGCGGCGCCCTGGTGTTCGACCTGCCGGCCTGACGTGAGGACCAGATCGTACTCCTCGTGGGCGTCGATGTTGTCCTGCTGGACCCGTTCGTTGTCGAGCTCGACGCGCCAGTGGTCCTCGACGCGCTCGTTACAGGGGTAGTCCTCGACGAGATCCGCGCGCGGCGTGACCGCGGGCTCGCGATGGACCGGAATCTGGTCCTCGAGGTTCCAGGCTTTCATCCGGGCTCGGCCGCGACCCCACGGGGCGTCGGGCTGTGGGTTGTCGAACGCCGCGTAGCGCTCGAGGTCGACGTCGTACCCCTCGTCGGCAAGCGCCTCAGCGGTGTCGGCGACCGACTGGGACTCGTCCTCGGCGTACTCCACCGGGAGCGTCGCCGCGGCCGGGATCTCGGGGTCGGGCAGCACGGTCGAGAACAGCGGATACTGCGGGACCCCCTCGAGTTCGCCGTCCCACCACTCCGGCTCGAACGGCTCCCGGAGTTGGTCCTCGGGCTCGACCTCAGGGTCGTCCTCGTCGACCGCCGCGTCCCACCAGTTCGCACGGAAGTCCATGCCGCCTTCCGCGGGGTGGAGCGACGCGTCGTAGAGGATCGGCGTCCCGGGGTGGTCCTCGTGCCAGGACGGCCACGGCAGGCCGTAGTAGTCGCCGTCGAGTTCGTCGTACAGCTCGTGGTCCTCCTCGAGGTCGGCCCGGAGATCCTCGACGCTGAACAGCTCCGCGTGCTCCTGGTGGAGCTTGAGCCGTTCGGGCGTCTGGCCGACGTAGCCGATCGAGCGCGTACCCAGGTTGATCTCCCGCAGGATCGCCTCGGGCTCGTCGTAGTCGAAGTGCTCGCCGAAGCCGAGATGCTCGGCGAAGTCACACAGCAGCTCCCAGTCCGTCCGGGAGTTGTGTCGCGGGGTGATCGCCTGGTTTCGCCACTGGAGCTGCCGCCCGGTGTTGGTGGCGCTGCCGGCCTCCTCCATGTTGGTCGCCGCCGGCAGCATGTAGACGTCGGTGTCGCTGTCGGCGAGCTCGGCGACCTGGTTGGGGTAGACGTCGACGTTGACGATGAACTCGAGTTCGTTGACCGCCTCCCGAACCCGCTTGTACTCGCTGAGCGAGCCGAGGCCGTGTCCCCAGAAGACCGCCGCCCGGAGCGAATCGGGCTGGTAGATCTCCCACTCGTCGTCGAGGACGCCCTCGAACCAGCGGGCCACGGTGAACCCGTTTTTCTCCATCAGCTCGGTCGAGTGGAACCGATCGACCAGTTCGTCGTAGCTGATCTCGCCGGAGGTGCTCTCGGTTTCGGTCCAGACGTTCGTCCAGTGTTCCCAGGCGTCCGGATCGAGCCCGTAGTAGCCCGGCGTGTTCCCGGAGTCGACGCCGAGGTCGGTCGCGCCCTGGACGTTGTCGTGGCCCCGATAGATGGGCGTGCCGCCGCCGGACTGGGCGGCGTGGCCGAGCGTCAGGTTCAACATCGCGTAGGCGCGGACGTTGCCCGTCGCGTTGTTGTGCTGGGTTCCGCCCATCGCCCACTCGACGCAGCTCACGTCGGCGTCG
Source organism: Natronococcus sp. A-GB1 (assembly GCF_029688845.1). GTDB lineage: Archaea > Halobacteriota > Halobacteria > Halobacteriales > Natrialbaceae > Natronococcus. Next base: position 134,543 of record NZ_JARUKW010000008.1, read on the forward strand.
GCGAGCGTCTCGGCGAGTTCGGCGAGGTCGTCCTCGGACGTCCCGGTGATATCCGAGACCGTCTCGAGGTCGTACTCGGGAAGGACGTCGTCGCGGAACTCCTCCCAGGTCGGGACCATCACGCGGCTCTCGATGAACGCCTCGTCGTGGAGGTCGTTCTCGACGATGTGGTAGATCAGGCCGTAGATGAACGCGACGTCGGTCCCCGATCGGAACTGGTAGTAGTCGTCGGCGGCGGCGGCCGTCTTCGTGTACCGCGGTTCGGCGACGATGTGTCTGCCGCCTCGACGCTGGGCCTCCTGGAAGTGCTGCCAGGCGACGGGGTGGCTCTCGAGCGGGTTGTGCCCGATGATGAGGTTGACGTCGACGTTTCGCATGTCGTTGTTGTTGTTGGTCATCGCGCCGACGCCCCACGTGTTCGCGATCCCGGTCACCGTCGTCGAGTGACAGATCCGCGCCTGGTGGTCGATGTTGTTCGTCCCGTAGAACGCGGCTAGCTTCCGAATCAGGTACGCACACTCGTTCGTGTGTTTGGCCGAGCCGACCCACATCGTTGCGTGGGGCCCGGTCTCCTCGCGGACGTCGTTCAGTCGACCCGTGATTTCCTCGAGGATCGCGTCCCACTCCATCTGGGTCCACTCGCCGTCCTCGAGTTTCAGCGGCTCCTTCAGCCGTTTGTCGGAGTTGACCGACTGCGCGAGCGACGCCCCCTTCGAGCAGAGCCCGCCCCGGTTGATCGGGTTGTCGTCCCACGTCTCCTGACCGACGAGCGCGTCGTCCTCGACGGCCATCTGTACGCCGCAGCCGACCGAACAGTGCGTACAGACCGTCTTGACCAGCTCGTCGGCCGCGTCGGGATCGACGGTGTCGTCGTCCTGTGCCTCCCCCCGTTCGAGGAGCGTTCGCCCCCCGACCGCCGTCGCGAGCGTCCCGGCAGCACCGGCCTTGAGGAACCCCCGACGATCGAGATCGAGCGTCGATCGTGACATACAATGACAAACATGGAGGTCGGTAATAAATATGGCCGGTACCCATACATTCTTTTGATAGTTATTTTTGCTGCGTTTATACTCACCGGCAAAACGCAGTTCGCTCGCTACCGCACACTCGTCGGCAAACGGACGCTGTCGCGGCTGACGCTTTTCCCCGCTGTCGGCGTCGAGAGCCTACTTCGGAACGGCGAGATGAAACGCTCGCTGAACGTGGACACAGACATGGTACCTCATAGCATACTTCGAACCATGCGTGTACGATGTACCCTCTGCAGACGGACCATCCCGGATCGGTCCCTGCAGCGCGTCTGCGAGTGCGGCTGGTGTATGGACCCGAACTGCCGGCGGAACCACGAGTCGTTCTGCCCGGTCCACGGCGAGGATCGGTGGCTCGGCGCCGTCGAGATCTAATTGCCAGCGGAGCGACCCGTACTGTTTTTTCGACGGCCGGCGTTCTGGGGCTATGGCTCGAGGGGCGACACTGACGGCACTTGTTTGTCTGCTTCTGGTAAGCGGGCTCGTTGGCCCGCTCGCCGGAACGGCGATGGCCCATTCGGACGGTGTCACGGGAGATCAACTCGACGACGCGGCCCACGCCTCACCGTCGGCCGACGACACTGCCGGGTCGGCCGCGGGCGATCAGGTTGTCGGTACCGAGGTCGACCAGTTGATCGAGAGCGTGATGGCCGAACACGACATCGCGGGCGCGTCTGCTGCGGTCGTCGAGGGTGACGAACTCGTCCACGTCGAGGGGTACGGCGACGCCGACGCCGCGAACGGAACTTCGGTCGACCCGAACGAGACGTCGTTCATGGTCGGCTCGGTCGGCAAGCTGACCGTCTGGACCGCGGTGATGCAGGGTGTCGAGAACGGCGACCTCGAGCTCGACGAACCCGTCGGCACCTACCTCGAGAACTACTCCGTCGAGGGCGAGGACGAGGTCACCCTCGAGCATCTCGGGACCCACACGCCGGGGTACGAGGATCGCCTCCAGGGGCTGTTCGTCGACGACTACGCGGAGGCCGCCAACTGGGAGCCGAAACTCGAGCGGGAGCTGCCCGCCCAGGTCAGACCGCCGGACGAGACGGTCGCCTACTCTAACCACGGCACCGGGCTCGCGGCGCTGGTCGTCCAGGAGGCCGTCGGCGAGCCGTTCGAGGAGTACGTCGACCGCGAAATCTTCGAGCCGCTGGCGATGGAGGGGGCGACGATCGAGCAGCCCGTTCCCGACGACCGAGAGCCGGTCTCGCAAGGCCACGTTCCGACCGAGGACAGGTTCGAGACGGACGACCCCGTCATCATCGGCGTTCCGCCCGCGGGCTCGATGAGCGCCACCGCGACCGATATGGGGAACTTCGCGATCGCGGCGCTGCAGGACGGCGCGTTCGGGGACGACCGCGTCCTCGAGCCCGAGTCGGCCGAGGCGATGCTCGAGCAGCGGGCGACGAACCACCCCGACGTCGGCGGCGTCGGCTACGGCTACATGCTCGGCGAGCGCGGCGGCGAGGCCCTCGCCTGGCACACCGGCGGCACCGAGTACTTCAACACGCTGTTCGTCCTGTTTCCCGACCACGACGTCGCGCTCTACGTGAGCTTCAACACGGCCGGCAGCGGCGCCGCGCTGGCCGATGTTCTCGACGGCTTCATCGAGCAGCGTTTCGACGGCGAGGCGAGCGAGGAACTCGAGCCCGATCCGGCCACTGCCGACCGCGCCGACGCGTACGAGGGCGAGTACCGGAGCACCGGGTTTCAGACGACCCCCGAGAAGATCGTCGGGCTCGCCGACGCCCACCACGTCTCCGTGACCGACGAGGGGTACCTCGAGCTGGGATCACCCCTGCTCGGCGGCGAGACGCGCTGGGTCGAGCTCGAGCCCGGCGTCTTCGCGCCCGACCCCGACGAGGACGACGCGATGTTGACCTCGAGAGTGGTCATCGAGGACGGGGCCCTCTACACGGACGCGCCCGCGGCTCCGTACGAGGCGGTGTCGTGGTACGAAACGGCGACGGTTCAGCTCGGCCTTGCGGTCGTCGCCCTCGGTGCGGTGCTCTCGACGCTTCTGGTCTGGCCGATCAGCGCCTATCGGAGCCGCGGGTGGGGACGGATGCGGACCCACCTCACTCGCCCGCGGCTGGCGATCCTCGCCGGTGCCGGCCTCCTCGCCGCGTTCGTCGTCGGTCTGCTCGCGAACGGCATAGGCGACCCGAATCAGTTCGTGTACGGCTACACGCCGTGGCTGCGGCTCACCCTCGCGTTCTTGCTCGGGGTTCCGCTCGCGGCCCTGGTCGCGCTAGCGTTGGTCGGCCTCGAGTGGTACCGGGTGGCCACGGCGCGAGATCTCGAGGCGAGTTCGACGACTCCGCTGGGTCTGGCGTACCTGACCGCGCTGACAGTCGCCCTGCTCGTCTTCGCCTGGCAGCTGTGGTACTGGAATCTGCTGACGGCGGTATGGTTTTGACACTTTCGCCGACATGCGTGCGTGGAGTGCGGCTCATCATCCGGGATCCGTTGCTGGTGTGTCGATGACCCGTCGACTATCGCAATAAATAACACATATATAAAACAAATATGATAGGAGTCTGCTGTTATGGCGCACTATCGCAGCAAGGTGGACGCCAGTCCGAGGGAGACAAATAATCGATTTTCGACCGTCCAGGGGTCTGAATTCGTTCGGCTAAAGCCGAACCTCTCGTTCGGTTCCCGATCGATTCCTTCTAGCGGACTCCATCGGTAGAGTCGCGACTTCAATGGCTCTACAATCCGCTTAGACGAGAGAAAACCTACTCACGAGCGGTCGTCCTCGCTCCGGAGTTAGTCGGTGCAATGAAGTGTCAGCCCACAAATAGTAGGCCGGAAGCATATGGAAAATTATATTCAAACCTATTATCGAAACTGACTCCACGAAAAATATGAGTTCTGATAGTTCATGTTTCGTCGGCCCTGCGCTGTCGACCGGGACCGTATTCGGTATGGTCGTGCCTCGTATTACGATAGTATGACTGTAATACAACCACCGAACGTCTCGGTTTCGGTCGGTCGTTCCCCGTTTCGTTTCGCACATCGAAAGCGACAGTGGAATCGGAGTGCGTTTCGGTCTCGCCCGGCTTTCTTCGGCGCGTTTCGGCGAAGCGGATGCGAGACGGACACGATACAGTTTTCGCAGTCGTGAAATGGTTAAGTAGCCCGATGCTCTCTACTGACCTATGTCACGAGATACCCCGGAACATACGCTCGAAACCACCGAACGTTCGATCGAACTTCTCGAGACGATCGAACGGTTGAATGGTGCGACGGTATCTGAACTCGCAAGCGAATGCTCGCTCGCTCCGAGTACCGTGTACAAACATCTCGTCACGCTGCAGTCGAACGGGTACCTCAACGAGCGGGAGAACACGTACTACGTCGGCTTCCGGTTTCTCAACCTCGGGGAACACGCTCGAAGTCGAATCGACGGACTCCAGATTATCGAGGATGCGGTTCAGGAACTGACCGCCAAAACCGACGAGGAGGTCGATTTCACCGTTGAGGATCACGGACGCGTGATGACGATCCTGGAGTCGTACCACAAGTGGGTCAAGTACGGTGACGATGGTGGCGCCGAACGGTATCGTGCACGAACCGGATCGTACTACCACATGCACGCGACGGCGACCGGGAAGGCGATCCTTGCTTCTTACCCACGCGAGCGTGTCGATGCAATCGTGGACAGGTGGAGTTTGCCCGCACGAACGGAGCAAACTATCACCGACCGAACCGAACTGTTCGCCGAACTCGAGCGAATCGCCGAGCGCGGGTACGCGATCGACGACCAAGAGTACGCCGACGGACTGCGCAGCGTTGGCGTAAGTGTCACGGGTCCTGATGGCGGCGTCGTTGGCGCGATCAGCGTCTCCGGCCCTAGCTACCGTCTTCAGGGGGACGTCCTCCGAACGACGATTCCCGAGGCAATACGAACTGTACGAGCCGACCTCCAGCGCGAACTGGTCGAGGCAAACACTGGATAGGCGCTCTCGAACCGAGCTATTTTCGCAGAGCGAAAGCAATTGAACTTCGGCTTTTCGGGCTCGAATCGGCCTGTTCGACTAGTTTTATGTACCCCTTCGGCGTACACCTGCACCGTATGGTATTGTCCACCATGATTGCGGATCATGCGACAGCAACGGCATCGAGTACCCGATCGACCACAAAACGAGGAGGGGTCCGATGACGCTTCAGGAGTACACGCTCACGTTTCCGATCTGGGTCGAGTTCGGGACCGACTCGACCGAAAATCTCGGAAATCTCGTCGCCTCACAGGACTGGGAGAAACCGCTTATCGTTACCGATCAGGGAATCATCGACGCCGGTCTACTCGAGGACGTGACGGCGTCGCTGACGGCCGCCGGAATCGACTACGCGACCTACGACGGTGTCGAACCGAATCCGACCACTGGGATGGTCAACGAGGCGACGGCGGCGATCGAGGCCGAGGACTGCGACGCGGTCGTCGCAGTCGGTGGCGGCAGTTCGATCGACGTGGGAAAGGGTGCTTCCTTGATGGCGACCAACCCCGGTTCGGTCGCCGACTACGAGGTGACCTCCGCGGCGGACGTAAGCGAGGCACCGATCGAGAACCACCCGCTTCCGCTCGCAACGGTGCCGACGACCGCTGGAACCGGCAGCGAGGTCGATTACTGGGCCGTCATCACCGACGAGGACCGCGAGTTCAAGATGGCTCTCGGTCAGTCGCCCCAGTACCCCGGCGGTCCCTATCTCGGGGCCGAACTCTCGGTCGTCGACCCCGCCCTGACGGAGTCACTGCCGCCGAGACAGACGGCGGCGACCGGGTTCGACGCATTCTCCCACGCTCTCGAGAACCACGTCTCGGCGGCGTGTCCGCCGATCGTCAAGCCGATGACCGAACACGTTCTCGGGCTCGTGCCGGAGGCTCTCCCCCGAGCCTACGAGGACGGAGCTCTGGACGCTCGCGAGCAAATGCTGTTCGGCTCACACGTCGCAGGCTTTTGCGAGAACTTCGCCGGATTCGGCGCGATCCACTCGCTGGCCGAGACGACCGGCGGGATGTATCCATCGATCCCCCACGGGGAGGCGATCGCCGCCTACACGCCCGACGTGATGCGGTACAACATCGAGGCGGTCCCCGAGCGGTACGCCGAGGTCGCCGCGGCGATGGGCGTCGACACTACGGAGTGTTCGACGCGAGAGGCCGCGCTTGCGTCGGTTGATGCCGTCGAACGGCTCATCGATCGCGTCGATCTGCCGTCCAGTCTCCGGGAACTGGGCGTGGCGGAGTCGGACCTTCCGGAGATCGCAACGAAGTCACTCGACACGATCGAGATCCACGACAACCCCCGTCCCGCGGACGCGGACGATCTCCTCGAGATCGCAACCGACGCCTACTGACGGATCGTGTCCAACGCCCCGTTCCCGGGCCGATAGCGCCGTCTTTAGCGTGTCACCCTCTCCCAAAGAGATAAGAACGACGGCACTAAACCAACTGACGCTAATGGCAGACACGTTCAGCGGAGAGCTACGGGAGGCCCACGCGGCCGCCCGAGAAGAGGTACGCGAACTGAGCGACTGGAACGCGTGGATCGACGGCACCGCCGTCGCGGGCGACGGCTCGCTCGAGACGATCGATCCCGCGGTGAACGAACCGATCACGACGGTCACACGGTGTGGGGCTTCCGACGTCGAGACCGCCGTCGAAACCGCCCAGCGAACGTTCGACGCTCGGTGGTCCGAGTCGACACCACGCGAGCGGTCCCGACTATTGTTCGAGTGGACCGATCGACTCCACGATCACGTCGAGGAACTCACGCTGATCGAGTGTCTCGACACGGGCAAGCCTCGCTCGCAGGCTCGCGGCGAGGTCGAGGGTGCGATCGATACGCTCGAGTACTACGCCTCGCTGTGTCGAGTCCAGGACGGCCGACAGATCGCGACCGACGACGATCTGCACCTGTACACACGAACGGAGCCGTACGGCGTCGTCGGCCAGATCGTCCCGTGGAACTTCCCGATCTGGGCGGCCGCCTGGAAGCTCGGCCCCGCGCTCGCGACTGGAAACACCGTCGTCCTCAAGCCCTCGACGGACTGTCCGCTCTCGACGATCCGGATCGCTGAACTCTCCGCGGGTATTTTACCCGACGGCGTGCTCAACGTCGTCCCCGGCACGGGATCGACGGTCGGCGCTGCGATCACCGATCACGAGGACATCCGGAAGCTCTCCTTTACCGGAAGCGTCGGTGTCGGGACCGAGGTCATGAAATCTGCCGCCGACACCCTGACGCCGGTGACCCTGGAACTTGGCGGCAAATCGCCGTTCCTGGTCTTTCCGGACGCCGATCTCGACATGGCAGTCGAAGCGGTCGCAAACGGGATCTTCTACAGCACGGGCGAGATCTGCGACGCTTTCTCCCGCGCGCTGGTCCACGAGGACGTCCACGCAGAGTTCGTCGACCGATTCGTCGAGATGGCCGAGTCGTACGTCCTCGGCGACCCCCTCGACGAGGAGACGACGATGGGGCCGCTGACCTCGCAGGGACAGTACGAGACAGTCACCGACTACGTCGAGCACGGCGTCGACGAGGGGGCGACGCTGCTGACCGGTGGCGGACCGCCGGATGACGAGACGCTTCGGGACGGCTGGTTCTTCGAGCCGACCGTCTTCGGTGACGTCGACAACGACATGACGATCGCTCAGGAGGAGATCTTCGGCCCAGTCCAGACTCTCAACACGTTCTCGACCTACGAGGAAGCGATCGAACTCGCAAATGACACTCAGTTCGGACTGGCGGCCGGGATCGCCACCGAGCGAACCGACCTCGCCCACGGCGCTGCGGCCGATCTCGAGGCCGGAGTCGTCTACGTCAACGAGTACGGCCCGATCCTGCCGGAGGCGCCATACGGCGGGTTCAAGGCCTCTGGAATCGGGAAGGATCTCGGGACGGACGTCCTCGAGCACTATCAGCGCACGAAATCGGTCTACGTCAACCTCGACGAACCGAGCTGCTGAGGTCGGTGAGAGCATCCGGTTCGGAAGGCTTGGGACCGAACCGAATCTCCGTCGAAAAATATAAGTCATCGGTACCGCTCTATTTGATCCATAGTGCACGATACCATGGAACACATAGGAGCTCGTTCGTCGACAGAGACACCGATGTTCGCTCGTCCGCAACCATGAACCCCTGGTACCTCTTCGGACTGGAGGACGCCAGGCGCGGAGAACGCGGGCTTTTCATTATCACTGCGGCGTCGCTTGCAGTACTGGGCGGTGTCGGATTGTGGAACCCACACGGCCTCAACGAAACGATGAACGCGGCTTTCGAGTGGGTGCTGAACTACTTCGGCTGGTGGTTCATGCTGCTCGGAGTCGTGTTGCTCGTCTTCTCGACGTTCATGGTGTTCTCGAAGTATGGTCACATTCGGATCGGCGGACAGGACGCCGAACCCGAGTTCGGACTGTTCTCGTGGCTTGCGATGGTCTTCACCGTCGGATACAGCGGGTCGATCATTATCTGGGGTGTCGGCGAACCCATCTCCATCGTCGCGGATCCGCCACCGGACCCGGGGCCGGTCGCGGGAGCGCCGATCGAGTCGCTGGCGCTGGCGTTCATGTACATCCACGAGGTCTTTCCCGGCCTCGCCATGTGGTATCCCCCGTTCGCGCTGGCGTTCGGACTGATCATCTACACGCGGGGTACCGACGAGTACAAGTTCAGCGCGATGCTCAAGGTGGTACTCGGCGAGGGCCACCGCGGGCTCTACTGGATCGTCGATCTGGCCGCACTGATCGCGATCGTCGGCGGCGTCGCCGCGGCGATCGGGTTCTCCGCGCAGGTGTTCTCGGCACTCCTCGGTTCAGTGTTCGGCCTCCCCGCAACGGCGTTTACCTACGGCCTGTTCGCGATCCTTGGGTTCGTCTTTTTGGCCGACGTCTGGCTTGGGCTCCATAAGGGGATCCAGAACGCCGCGCGGGCAACGATCGTCCTGATGCTCGTCTCGTTCGCGTTTCTGTTCGTCGTCGGGCCGACGCTGTTTATTCTCAACATCGGGCTCGATGCGGCCGGCGTCTGGCTCGACAACATGTTCCGGCTCTCGCTGTACACCGCGCCGACCGCCGACGGCAACTGGCCCCAGAGCTGGACCAGCTTCTGGTGGGCGTGGTGGGCCGCCTGGGGGCTGTTCGTCGGGAGCTTCGTGGCTCGCGTCTCGAAGGGTCGCACGATCCGAGAGACGTTCGTCAGTCTGGTGTTTATTCCGGCCGGGCTCCTCTGGATCCAGCACTCGATCATCGGTGGCTGGGTCCTCGCACCCGGCTACATCGAGCCCGTGACGGATGCGCTGAACAACGGTGGGATTCCAGCTGCGATCGCGACCGCCGTGACGATCACGCCGTACGGCGCGGTGGTGGGCGTACTGTTCATCCTCGTCATCGCGGGGTACGTGCTTACCTCGCTGGACTCGGCAGTGTACATCCTCTCGTCGATCACCCTCGGCGACGAAACGCCCAACGCCCGCAACCGCGCGTGGTGGGGCGTGTTGCTCTCCTTCCTCGGCGTGATGACGCTCGAGCTACCCGTCTTCGACGCGATGCAAGCGTTCCCGACGGTCCTCGCGCTCCCGTTTACGCTGTTTTTGGTCGCACTCGCGTACGCGAGTTACGTCGCCGCGAAGGAGTACTATTACGGCGTGTTGGACCACGAACGCGGGGACACCTTCATCACGAACTACGATTCGGAGGCGTCGGACGATGATAACTGAGCGACCTCCGAAACCGGTTGTACACCCTCCGTACTCGTTGAACACCCCGGTGAACGGGCGGAAAACGGACGTTCCAGATCGGAACCTACCTAGTTTGAGAAGGTCTGTAACATCCCCCAGTAGTGTGATCAAAATACTATTCCAAAACAGATGTACGTACAAATGGGATATCCAAGCACTATATCTGTGAAGCGAAATCGACTGCTACCCGGCATCTAGCACTCGCTAATGCGCTTCAGGCTGTACTCTTCTCCCTCAGCTAAATCCGAACCTCGAGGCCTCCTCTTCAACCCGTACAGAGACGTACTTGTGCATATATCGGATAGTAGTCCACGAGATGGATGATCAAATATATAACAATACTGCTCGCCAAAAGAATTCTACTTTGCATATGTGTTCGAGAAAATCAATAGCTGGTGACAGATTCTGCTTTCGCCGTCTCCGGGCCGGACTCGACGTCTCGAGGGGCGACAACACGACGGTCAGCGGCTTCGTCGGTGCCATCGAGCGCGTCACGTAGCGCGACTCGAGTACTCCAGCAAGGGCCGCCGATCCGGTCGCCGAGATGCGATCGAACCGACTGCGTCCTCGACGAGGGCGATCCGCCGACCTACGCGCTATAGTCGACGAGCCGACACGTGCTCGGACGTACTCGTTCGGGTTACCCAGAGAATAATTACACCGCGGAGGCACGCGCTCAGAGAGGGCCACCGATTACCGCGCCGGCGACCAGCAGCGCGGGGATCGTTGCCGTCGCCAGCGCCACGAGGTGCGGCGCGGGCGTCTCGTCGACGGCAGTCCGCGCGTTCGCCGCGGCCGCGGCCGTGAACGTCGCGCTGGCGGCGAGGAAGAGCACGATCGACCAGAAGATGCTCTCGTTGTACCGGGCGCGGACCGCCGGCCGATCGAGCGTGTAGTGGAACGCGAACAGGTCGGCCCACTGGGAGTTGTGGAACGCGTAGAGTTTGGTCTCGTACACCGGCGCGATATGATGAATATCGGGAAACAGCCCCCAGAGCCCGCCGACGGCGACGAGCCACAGCGGCAGCCACGCCGGAAGTCGGTACCGGAGCGCCAGCGGTGTGACGAGCAGGAGGACGAGCGCTGCGCCGACCAGAAAGTGGACGATTGCGGGAGCCATTGGAACGGACCGGCGGGGACCCGGTCGAAAGATCGGATTCGACGGTCTCGAGCTTCAGTAACCGGTAGGTACACGGACTCGGACGAACGGCGGCCGACGAGTACTGACCGATTTCCGGCTCGACGCGTCGGGAGCGACGCCGAGAGGCGTTTCTCGAGCGCCGTACCGAGCGTCCCCTCGATCAGCGCGGGACTACCGGGACACCGGTGTCGGAACGGCCGACGCCGGTAATTCGGCGTTGCCTCGAGCCGGTCGAGATTCAGCGGGCTTATGCGTTCGCCGGAGAAGTGATCGACGTCCCCATCATGCGCTGGCGGTATCGAACGACGGTCCTCGCGCTCTGTCTGCTCGCCTTCTTCGTGACGTACTTCGCGCGGATGGCGATCAGTCCGGTAATCCCCTTTATCGCCGCGGACTTCGACGTCTCGAACACCCAGATCGGGTTCGCGCTCTCGGGAATGTGGCTCGCCTACGGGCTCTCGCAGTTCCCCAGCGGCGTCCTCGGCGACCGATACGGCGAGAAGCCGGTGATCCTCGTCGCCGTCGGCGGCACGGCGCTGGCCAGCCTCCTGCTCGCGTTCGCGCCAGCGTTTCCGGCGTTCGTCCTGTTCGCCGTGATCCTCGGGCTGGTCGCGGGGCTGCATTACGCCGTCGCGACGACGCTGCTGTCGCGGACGTACGACGAACTGGGCCGCGCGGTCGGCATCCACTCGATCGGCGGCCCGCTCGCGGGGCTGGTCGCCCCCGTCGCGGCGGCCTGGGTCGGCACCCGGTACGGCTGGCGCCCGGCCGTCGCGCTCGCGTTGCTCGTCGGCCTCCCCGTGTTCGCCCTCTTCGCCCTCCGAGTGCGCTCAACCGAGCCGCGCCGGCCCGACCAGCCGATGCGCGACCGGTTCGAGCTCGCGGCGCTTCGCGAGCTGGTGACGCGGCCGGCGATCGCTTTCACGCTCGGCATCGCTATGCTCGGCACCTTCATCGTCCAGGGGCTGCTCACCTTCCTTCCGACCTTCCTGATCGACTACCACGCCTACTCCGCGACGCTGGCCGGCGTCGCCTTCTCGGCGTTTTTCGTCGTTCGAACCGTCGGCCAGTCGATCCTCGGCGAGTTCTCCGACCGGTACGGACGCGACCTCGCGATCGGCATCGCGATGCTCGCGGGGACCGTCGGCGTCCTCGGGATGGTCGTCGGCCCGGGGCTCGTCACGGTCGGGATCGCCGTGTTGCTGACGGGGCTCGGCTCGAGTTTCTTCGCCGCGCTCGACCCGCGCTTTCTCGATCAGTTCGGCGACACCGAACGCGGGGCGGGCTTCGGGCTCGTGCGTACGGTCTACACCGTCGTCGGCTCCGCCGGTTCGGTCGGCGTCGGCCTGCTTGCGGACCTGTTCGGCTGGGGCGTCTCCTTTCTCGTCCTCGCCGTCCTGTTCGCGCTGACGTTTGCCGCGCTCGCGGCGAACTGGGCGCTCGAGCTGGGCTACTGAGTTCGGACCGACCCGAGGCCGCTGCGGCTTCGACGTGGCTTGGGCTGCTCGGAGGCGCTGTGTCGACTCGAGCGCGACCTCTTCCGGGAGCTACGGGGGGGGTAGTGGCTGTATTGAGCTGACTGAACTCACTGCTTTCGTACGCCCGTCGCCAGCGTTTCAGCACCGCTCGAGACACGAACTGTGATTCCTCGACCTCGATAGATGACGGAGTAGTAGTCTCGAAGTCAGCGTCGGATGGGTACCCGACGATTGTGACGATAACATGGGTTACGCCCAGGCGATCCGCATCGATCCCGAGACGGGATACCTCGAGGGCGGCGCCGACCCCTGCGGCGACGGCTCCGCACAGGGGTTCTGAGACCGTCCGACCGCGAGATGGGCGTGCTACCCGTTCGTTTGGGGCCCCTGCCCGCCCGGGGGTTCGAGGCGTAGCGATTCGCCGTGCCACTCGATCTCGAGCTTTCCGCGTGAGAGGTACGGTGAGAGGGAGTCTGCCGACAGCAGTCCACAGTACCTTCCGTCGTTGACGACGGGAAGGTGTCTGACGCCCGCGGCCTGCATCGTCTCCGTCGCCGCTTTCAGCGTCGCCGTCGGTTCGATCGTCGTCACCGGCGTCGACATGATCTCGCCGACGGTCGGCTGTTCGGCCGTTTCCGCGACCATCGCGACGATATCTGATTCGGTGACGATACCGGTGACGACATCGTCGAGACAGACTACAAGAGCCGGAACCGCAGGACGGCGAAGGTGCTGTGCCGCCTCCGCCGCAGCCAGATCGGGCGACACGGTCGGCGGGGCCTGCACCCCGAGGCTGTTGACTGTCATCTCGATCATAACTGGCTAGAGTTAGCATACATCAGTACATAGCATTACTGGACATATGGGGCCAATATGCTAGAATTGCTAGTAGTATTAACCCACTATTCGGCCGATTTGTGTGACTGTGAACAGCCTACATTCAGTGGGCGACCAGCGACACCTCGCTTGCCGATCGTGCGCGGCCGCGACTGCCCGGACGAATAGCCGTCTGAGAACCTGTCCCGCACGGTGACGTCGGTACCTCCCTCGAGACTAGCGATCACGGAAGCTCGAGGCCCAGCCCGGTGTGTGTTCGAACGCGGACATCGTCGACGGGTCGAAACGCCCCACGACGCGGATTCGGCGGCACCTACCGGCTCCGATAGGGGTATCCCAGGGAGTCGTCCGGCGGCCAGCACTCGAGTTCCTCGGAGAGCCCGAACACCTGGTCGGTGCGCTCCCCGTCCGCCAGTGAGACCGACTCCTCCCAGTTCGAATCGATGATACCCTCCTCGGCAAGTTTCGGCAGGTGCGTGTGTCGGAGTCGATATCGGGCGTGTTCGATCTCCCGACCGTCGAGGTTCTCTGGCGGTATCTGGTGTCGGCGGGCAGCCACGCTCCGTGAGAGACCCTCGAGTGTCACCGTTTGGTCCCGTTCGACCAGTTCGTGCAGGACGAGCTGGCGGTCGGCGCTGGCGAGCACCGCGAGTGCCTCCGTCCGGTTCATCTCTGAGAAGAGTTCCGGGATCGGGTGCAAAAACGGCTCGGTCAAATCACGTTGGGAGCGCTCGAGACAGCAGCCTGGAACTCGCCCGTCGGCTCTCGAGGACGGTTGCAACAATGACATCCTCCCCGGCGTGAACGCCGGGGTTTCCTCGCGCTGGGAGTCTCGACTACGCCGAGTTGGTTCGAGAGAGCAAGCTCTCTTGTCATCACGAGACGACTTCGTCGTCTCGAACGACCACGGAGGCAACTTGCGGGTTCGTGTGCTCCTCGTTGGGACGGGGAGAGCGTGGTGACTCCAACCAGTCGTGGCTGTCCCACTTGAGGCACACGGGCCGTTCCATCGGCCTTGCTACCGTTTCGTGCCGTCTCAGGAACGTCTCACTTGCCGCGAGGTCCGCGTGGCCCTCGAAGCCGCAGTGACAGGTCAGCGTGTCCTGATGCCGCGTCGTGTCCTCGGTCGAACCGCAGTTCGGACACGTCTGCGAGGTCCACGCTTCCGTTCGCACTTCGACGGTGATACCGAACTCCTCGGCGGTATCGGCGAGCCGCCCAACGAACCGCCGGAAGGTCCAGAAGTTGTGCAGCTTGGCGTTCGTCCGAACCGACCAGTGCGTTTCGAGGATGTCCGTGAGGTCGCCGACATACACCGTCGAGACACCTTCGTCGTACAGCCGTTCGATCAAGTCGCGTACAAGCGCGTCCATCGCATGGTTGCGCCGTCGCGTCCGGCGTCGGTACAGCGATTCGATTTGCTTCGAGCTGTACCGGCCGTCCTCGAGTTTCGACTGAAGTTCGGCAATCCGTTGCGTGGTTTCGCGGAACCGTTTGAACAGGTCACGCCCCTCGTACAGATACTGCTCGCCGGTTGTGGTCGTACAGGCGACGATGTTGTTTGCGCCAATATCCAGAGCGGCGGTTTCGTCCGCCAGTGGTTGTGCCAGTCGAGAATTGCTGATTGTGACTGGCTGAAAGGCCCTGAATGTCTCGCTCACGTCGTCGTAATATAGTTCCAACCGACCCTGCTTGTCGTACTCGTTCCAGTTGGGTTCACCCCGGACCTCGAGCCGGAGTCGTTCTCGATATCCAAGACCGTACTCCTTTTTCAGGTCTTGGCCGACAAGAATTTCGAGTCGGGAGTATTCGCCCCACTTGACCGAGTACGAGGTGTTCCGGATGTACGTCCGAAGATCGCGGCCCTCGTCTTGGTTGCCCCAGAAGCCGGGCTTGCTGTTGGCTTCGCCCTTCTCTCGGAGTGCAAAGAACGAGCGCCACGCTTCGCGGTTCTTGCGTTCGATCTGTTGAACTGTCGAAGCACCGAGCGTACCGCCGTACCGACCGCGGTACTCGTCGATCTCCCAAACGTCGCCGTCTGGATCTTCGAAGTTGGTTCGGCGCTGGTAATTGATCTCGTTCCAGAGGGCGGCTGAAGCGTCCAAGAGTCGGCGAAGCAACTCCTCGTCTGCGTCGGACTTCGGAACTACTTCGAACTCGTTGGTTCGCTTCATTCGCCGTAACACTCAACATGTCCTTACGTCTATTAAGTCTTATGCGTCCAAACATAGACCTCTCCCACGCAACGCATGGTCGTGTGAAAGACTTTGCCGAAGAACGAGATATTACGCTCACCGAGGCATACGAACAACTCTTGAACGCTGGACTCGACGCCGTGGAGACTCCAGATAGGGAATAACCGGTGCTTTGTGTAGCCGAGTGACGCGATTCACGCCCGCCGTAAACGGCGGGACTCTCTCGCTGTTTAAAGATAGGCTTCAGAGCCGACCGAGCGCCGGGAGCGCAGTGGTGACGACGCAAACGCTCGGAGCCGGGCGTCGGCACGAATTTTCTGCTGGCATATAACCATTAGTAGAATCTCTCGAGCTACGAAAGTAGCCAATAGAACAAAAGCCTAGAAGTTCCATTACAAAAACATGGTGGGGACATTCACCGTCGACCTGCGAGATGGACGGAGCGTTCCGTTCGACGAAATCGTGGTGCTGGAGCGGAAGAACGGCATGTGGATCCGCTGTATCAGGGACGAGCCCAGCCGGCGCGAGCAGCTTCCGGAGACGACGAAGTATTATCGCCTCGAGACCGACGTCGAGCGCATCGTTATCGAGCCCAATGGCGAGTCGTACGAAACCTCACTCTCGCCGGGGGCAGAGACGGACGCGCCGGACGGAGCTGTCGCCCTGCTCGAGGAGGCCGACGGGGAGCTCGCCGACGACGAGACGGTTCGGCGGCTGCTCGAGTAGTGACGACGGAGCCGCCCCTCGGCGTGCGACCGTCCGCTCGCCCGGCGCCTGGCTGTCGTGGGTACGGATAGCCCATCGACCTACTCTTCTCGACGGGCGGCGTCGGTCGACTCTCTGACCACCTCGAACTCGCTCGAGCCGCAGCGACAGCCGTCCCTCGAGCCGATCGGCTGTACCGCTCCGTCTGATGCAATCCTGGCAGCGTAGGCCGATCCACACTTCGTACAGACCGCCATTCTTCGTTCCTCCTCCTCACCCATGCACTATCACACGACACGGTGTGTGATTATTTTATTGATACTTCTCACGATTCCTCGTTCGGGTGAGTCCGACGTCCTCGCGGTCGCATTCGGCTCGCTCGTCCGTTCCCGAGTTCGTCGGTGTACTTTTCGGCCGCGACTCACCATCGACTCGGCGGTTCGTTCTCCGACTCGAGTCACGCGTGTGACGGCCGAGCGGTGCCGACGGCGGTCGACCAGAGCCCGACGAGAACCGCGGCGAAGGTGAGAGCGATCGCGATCGTGAAGCTCCCGGTGTAGGCGACGCTCGCGGTCCCCAGCGGGGGCATCGCCAGCGCGGTTACGCCGATCGCGATGTTGAACACGCCGACGATGGCGGTGTCCTTCTCGGGGGAGTAGATCGTCATCACCAGCGGGATGTACAGCGTCGCGGAGCCGCCGAGTCCGAGCCCGATCAGGAAGATCGCGATCGGGAGCATCGAGTCGGTCGAGGCGAACAGCAGGCCGATGCCGGCGGCCGCGGCGGTGAGCGAGGCGAGGAAGGCCCGCCGGGAGCCGACGACGTCGGCGAGGTAGCCGCTGCCGATCCGCGAGATGATGCTCACGCCGCCGATCAGTCCGAACGCGGCCGACGCGCCCGCCTCGGTGAGTCCACGGGAGGCGAACAGATCGACGGCGTAGGCGGCGAGTAGCTGGTACCACGCGAACGAGAGCGCGATCCCGACGAACAGCAGCTGGAACGTTCGCGTTCCGCCGAGCCGAGCGAGCCACTCGAGGAGTTCGCCCGCGGTCGCGGTCGACTGCTCGGCCCACTGCGGACGCCGACAGACCAGTCCGGCCAGCAGGAACGCGACCGCAGTCACCGACATCACGAGGAGAAATCCCGGGCGGACGCCGAGCTCCGCGAGGACGAGCTGCCAGATCGGCGGCAGGACGGTCAGCCCGAGCCCGTTGCCGACGAAGATCAGCCCCGTCGCGGCGCCGCGGCGGCGATCGAACCAGCGCGGGACGACCGACGCGAGCAGGACGAACGCCGTCCCCAGCGCGAGTCCGAGGAACGCGAAGACGACCGCCAGTCCGGCGATCGACTCCACGAGGTACAGCGCGGGCGCCAGCAGCCCCGTCACGAGCGAACAGGCGAGTAACACGAGCCGAGAGTCCAGGCGGGTGCCGAAGACGCCGACGAGTCCGGAGCCGATAAAGAAGGTAAACAGCATGACGGCGAACACGCCCGACAGCGCGAGCGGCGAGACCCCGAAAGCGTCGCTGAACGGCGCGCGGAAGATGCCGTACGACAGCGGCGTGCCGAAGGTAAAGACCATCGCGACGGCGCCGACGATCGCCACCAGCCAGCTGCGGCGACCGTCGGGACGTTCCTGGTCGTCGGTGCGCACGGCACTGTCTCGAGCGCGCTCGGTCGAAAGGATTCTGATCCTCCAGTACCGTTGCCGAGATCGCCTCGAGTCGCCGCGGCGACGGCCACCGCGAAGCTACTTGCCCCTGTACGGTGCAGGACCCTCGAGCGGACGGACGGCCGTCCGCCAGCATCCATGGCCGACTACCAGTCGCGATTCGCGCTTCGAACGCCACAGCAGGAGCCGACGACCGAACGGGCGAGGAAAGTCGACCGATGACGCCGCTCGAGCCGATGCTCGCGGTCGTTTTCGGGCTCTCCGTAACGTACCTGCTGGCCTGGTGGTACTGGTGGGACGTCCTCACCGACGAGGGGATCGAACTCGAGTACGCCGAGTGACGGGTTCTCGAGGTTGGCGTCCGACTGCGCTGCGTGTCTTAGCTATGCGGTCGACCACTACCGCATGAGGGTCGGTCCCACGGGTTTATCGGCTCCGACGAAGAGTTCGTAGCTGGGTCGACACCAATGAGCAAACTGACGCTGGATACGGCAAAAGAGATCGTGGACGCGGCCGAACGGCGGGCGGCGGAGATCGACGTCCCAATGTGTATCGCGGTGGCCGATGAGGGCGGAAACCTCGTCGCGTTCCACCGCATGGACGGCGCGCTGCTCGCGAGCATCGACATCGCGCGGAACAAAGCCTACTCGTCGGTGGCGCTGGAGATGGAGACGCAGACCATCCAGGAGGTGTCACAGCCGGGCGAGTCGCTGTACGGGCTGGGAACCACGAACGACGGCCGGATCGTCACCTTCGGTGGCGGACTTCCCCTCGAGGACGACGACGGGACCGTCGTCGGCGGCGTCGGCGTCTCCGGCGGGAGCGCGGACGAGGACGTCGACGTCGCGGAAGCCGGTGTCGACGCGTTCGACCGCAGCTAGCGTGGTCCGACTACCGTGGGGATACGTCGGACGCGCCCTCGCGGCGCGTCCCGTCGGGCAGCGATGAGCGACGGAATCGTCGCGGTCGTGAGCGGTACCACCGTCCCCGAACGCGTGCTCTTCGAGGCCGCGCGCCGGGCCGACGACTCCGGCGCGACCGTCCACGTCCTCTACGTGCTCGGCCTCGAGTGGTACGCGAGCGCGGAGCTCTGGCTGGCCGAACGACTGCGGATTCCGACCGGTACCGACACGATACGGGAGATCTGTGAACGCAAGGCCGATCGACTCGCCGCGCCCGCACTCGAGCGCTACGAGACTGCCGGACGGATCGGACACCCGCTCGACGAGATCGTCGAATACGCCACGGAGGTCGAGGCCGACACCGTCGTCGTCGACAGCGACCTGCAGTCGGGGACCGGTGCCTGGCGCCGAGTTTCGGACCCGCTTGAGGCGTTTCGCGAGCGGGAGCTGTCGGTCGTTCCGGTGTACTGAAAGGGTGATGTAGCAGAACCTCAGGGGGGTCACTCGAGGACATCGTTGACAAGTTCCGGGCTTCGACCGGCGGACTATAGTAGCAACTGAAACTGTTTGCACATCGATCGCACAGTTGTCGTGCGATCGAGTGCGCACTGACTGTCAGTGGTTACTATAGGTTAGTTGAACCACTCGCCATACTCCTCGCAGGCGCCACACGTCGCGTGTGTCACCCACGCGTCGCCGTGGTCGTGTTCGGTCGGCGCAACCCGGGAGAGCTGGAGGTTCGTGGATCCGCACTCGGGACACTGCGGGGGGATCGCCTCGTTCATTATAACACATAACTCAATCCGTGATATTAAAACTTGTCAGTGATTTCTTGTTTTCGAATCGCGCCTGACGCACCCGGCCCGAGGCGTAGGGTGCAGACTCCCTCGGTTCCTTCGAGCAACGGGACACCCGTCTCATACCGTCTGCCGACCGATTCTCTCGAAACAGGAACGACTGATAGTACTATCGCCGCTCGAGCGGGATGTTCTCGTATGAGGTATCTCATCGCAACCGACGGTTCCGAGGTCAGCGACACCGCGGTCGAGCGCGCGGCGCGCGACGCGAGCGCGCTGGAGGCCTCCCTCGAGATCGTCCACGTGCTGACACCCGAAACGGAGTTCGTGGACGGAGCGCTCGTGTTGCCCGGCGAGGAGCGCGCCGTCGAGTACGGCGAGCGGACGCTCCGCCAGGCGACGGAGCTGGCGACCGAAACCGTCGCCGAGGGAGCCGATCTCGAGATCACGACCGAGCTGCTGGCGGGGCGGCCCGCGGCGGCGATCGCCGACTACGCCGCCGAGGCCGATGTCGACGGGATCTACGTCGGCCACCGCGGGCTCTCGACGGAACACGAACGGGTTGTCGGCAGTGTCGCCAAGGCGGTCGTCGACAAGTCGACCGTTCCCGTGACGATCGTCAAGTGACGAGGATCGACCCCTCGCTCTCGTCGCCGACGGAATCGGGTCGTCCGTCTTCGAACAACCCGGCGGCGCGGCGGCAACGGCGTTCTCGGTTTTATCTCGGATCAGTCCGAACGAGGCGGGACCGCCGTCGTCGGCTCCTGCTGTTGCCGATTGGCAATTTCTCTTCCCTTTCGCCCGGTCCGAAGTATGTGTATTAAACCTATTGGGGATGATTGAGAACATAGCCAAAACTTCACTCCAGACCTTGGTGTGCTTGCGCCATTAGAAGGATTTATTACTGGACGATCTATACACCAACCACGGTGGTGATGCCAACGAATACCATCCAATTCGTCAGTCGATGTGCCTGTGGCAACCGAGGTCGTGACTCGATCCTCTGAGATCAGATGCCGGAGACGCCTCGTCCGCTGCCTCCTGTCATGCTTCCACCTTTGCGACCCGGTTTTTCGTTCGCTTCGACCGATCGTCTTCAGCGGTGAGCAATTTAGCTGGGCACCGTCCGTCGCTTCCGAGTGAGCCGCTCGCTCGTGAGAGTACCTGTCGATCGATTGCTTGGATAGACCTTCTTCCGATATTCACATAGATCACACTTAGTGTCAATTATTAAATATGATATTATCAGGAATTTAAATTAGTAACAACCTTTATTGTATCCATTAGTGGATGGCAGATGTACCATGCGACGTCGGACCACACTCAAACTGCTCGGCAGTGTTGCGGGAGCGAGCGCGATCGGCGCGACGACGGTCAGCGCGGATGATTCGTGGGCTCGCGAGGAAACGCGTCGGTTCTACACCTACGAAGAGGTCCAAGAGTTGCTCGGGGGCTTCGAGCAACGGGCGCGACGACCGTTCGAACTCGAGAAGATCAGCGAGAGCCTCGAAGGCCGCGACCTGACCGTCGCCCGCGTCGGCAGCGGCGACACGGACGTCTTCTTCGTCTCCGAACAACACGGCGACGAGCCCACCGGGACGAACGCGATCCTCGCGGAGCTCCGCGAACTCGCGACTTCCGGGAGCCCCTTCGCGCTCGGTTACGGACGAGCTAACCGTCCATGTCCTGCCGATGCAGAACCCGGACGGAGCGATGCGTAACCAGCGCGAAAACGCCGACAACGTCGACCCGAACCGCCAGCACGACTACGAGGTCGGGTCCGACGACAACCCGTCGCCGGAGACGCAGGCGATGATCGACTACGTCGTCCCGCTGGAACCGCTGTGGGTTGCCGATCTGCACACCCAGGGCGGAATGTACTACGACGAGAACGAAAATCCCGGTGACATGTTCCACTCGTCGAATTTCTGGCCAAACGCAAGCGGGGTCGACCCGGAGGCGATCGAACTCTCCCAACAGCTCAACGTCGCGATGTACGATCACGCCGAAGGGAAGGCAAACGCCCAACTCTCGGTCTATCCGGGTGGCGACACGGTCAACATCGCCCGCAACGCCTACGGTGCCCGTGGTTTCGGGAGCATCCTCAACGAGATGACCGGCCAGATGGGCGATCGTGGCTCCCGAATGGAGGGACAGATGGTCCGCATCATGCGCAACGAGAACCGCGCCATCCTCGAGGAGACCGCTGAGGGCACGCTCCGAGATCGCGACTCCGGACGCGTCGACGAGATTCCGGACCGTCCGGATTTCGGTGAGGGCGGCGACTGGCCGTGGGAGGCCAGCACCGAGTAGGTAACTCCGAGCGTCAGCGGTTCGTTTTTGTCACTGGTTATCGTTCGTCGACGGTCGTGGGGAGATTCGGTAGCCGACCGCTACAGTCCTAGGTAGCCTCGGATGAACGGCTGCACCGGGCGATTACCCATATCGCCCGCGGGAGACGGTGACACGATGATGGGTCGCACAGGGGAAGGCGCATCGCCGGTCGAGAACCCCTTCGCCGCGGGGTCGACGGCCGAACGGCTGTACGAACTGCTCGCCCGGACGGACGGGGAACAGTCCGTCGCCGAGCTGGCGGCGCGAGCCGACTGCGACCGCGTCGCGGTTCGGGAGACACTCGAGTCGTTCGCCGAACTCGGGATCGTCACCGAACGGAGGGGGTCGCCCTCGACTTACGAACGAAACGACAGGCGGTTTCCCCGGAGCGAGGACGGGGCGGCGGTGCTCGCACGGGAGCGGTCGCTCGAGGAGCTCGAGGCGCGGATGGACGTACTGGTCGATCGGGTGTGGCGCTACCAGTGCCGCTACGACGCCGAGACGCCCCTCGGTGTCGACGGCCGAACCGTCGACATCACGCCGGCGGCGCTGGCCGACTGGGAGACCGCCCGGGCGGAGCTGCAACGGTGCGAGCGCGCGCGGCGGCTCCGACTACGTGAGGTGGTGTCCGAAGAACGGATCTGACGGGGTCGCGGCTCGAGATAGCCGGGCCATTGAGGGCTCTCACTCGAAGCCTGCCGGGCTCGCGGTCACCTCGCGAGTGCTTCCTCGGCAGGCCGGAGGCGGACCGAAAACGTCGCGCCTTCCCCGGGCTCGGAGTCGACCTCGAGGGTGCCGTCGTGGCGCTCGGCGATGCGCTGACAGAGCGCCAGGCCGATCCCCGTTCCCTCGTGGTCGGCCTGGGTGTGGAGGCGGTCGAACACCTCGAAGATCCGCTCCTGGTCCTCGGGATCGATCCCGATCCCCTCGTCGCGAACCGCGATCTCCCACCGGTCGCCGACCCGTTCGGCGGAGACGTGGATGCGAGGCGGCTCGTCGCCGCTGTACTCGAGGGCGTTCGAGACGAGATTCTGAAAGAGCTGGCGCAGCTGGCTTCGGTCGCCCGCGACGCGGGGCAGTTCCTCGACGATGATCTCGGCGTCAGTCTCCTCGATTCGAACCCCCAGATCGGTCAGCGCGTTCTCGAGGACGGCGTCGAGGTCGACGGGCTCGAACGGGTCGCCCCGCGTCTCCACCCGGGAGTACTCCAGGAGGTCGTCGACCATCACCTGCATTCGGTCGGCGCCGTCGACGGCAAACTCGATGAACTCCTCGGCGTCCTCGTCGAGCTCGTCGCCGTAGCGCTCCTCGAGCAGCCGGAGGTAACTCGAGATCATCCGCAGGGGCTCCTGGAGGTCGTGACTGGCGGCGGAGGCGAACTGCTCCAAGCGCTCGTTGGAGGCCTCGAGCTCCCGGACGGTCGCCTCGAGTTCCTGCTGTGTCTCCCGCAGCTCGTCGTTGCGCTCTTCGAGTCGGGCC
Source organism: Natronococcus sp. A-GB1 (assembly GCF_029688845.1). Classification (GTDB taxonomy): domain Archaea; phylum Halobacteriota; class Halobacteria; order Halobacteriales; family Natrialbaceae; genus Natronococcus. Next base: position 157,862 of record NZ_JARUKW010000008.1, read on the forward strand.
TGAACCCGCTCGAGGGCGTCGTTTCGCCGCTCGATCTCCCGCTCCCGGGAGATCGCGCGCGACTCGTGGATCCCGATTCCGAGGCCGGCGACCGACCCGATCGCCAGCGCGACGGCTCGCGTGCCGAAGGTGAACTCGGTCGGGATCCCGGGGTGGAGCGCCCGGAGGACGAGGAAGGCGAGCATGACGCCGACGCCGGCGAGGCTCCACGTCGCGATCCGCCGGTAGAGGTCGGGTTCGATCTCGGACTCCGAGAGCCAGCTTCCGACGTACAGAAACAGCGCGCCCGTCAGCCCGAGCAACACGAAATCGATGAAGGCCTCGACGCTCGAGCCGCCGCCGGTGACCTTGAGCAGCGACTGGGTGGCGGCGACCGCGATAATACCCAGGCCGAGACCGTGGACGTACCGGGACCGACGAACCATCTCCCTCCAGTACCCCATGCGTTGGCATGAGGGTTGCTGTGGGAGGCCGTATGAGTGGGTGGTCGTTCAATCGTTTCTCGAGTTTGAACGGTGGTGAATTCGTATACATTCGCCTTCGAGAACCCACCCTCGGCGGTTCGCGGCGAGGTCGGCACTCAGCGACGCGAGCGAACGTAGTCGAGCCCGGGGCAGCCGTCGAGATACCAGAGCGCGAGTCCGGCGGCGAACAGCGGGATCTCGAGCAGGAAGAAGATCCCCGAATGGGTGAACGGAGTGACGACGAACTCGACGATCGCCGGCGGCTCGAACAGGCGCTCGTGGTAGGTAAACGTCGGGTGGGAGAGAAACGGCCAGAACAGGAACTCGGTGTCGTTGGGGTAGCCGAGGTAGGCTCGCGGCGGGATATCCGCGACGAGGTGAGAGAGGTGTGCGAGGACGAACGCCGTCGCCGTCTCGAGGCGATCGAGGGCGATCGCCGAGGCGTAGACGACGAGGATCACGATACCGGTCGCGAGCAGGGAGTGGGCGAGGAATCGGCCGTGGGGAAACACGCCGAGCCAGCCGAGCGGTTTGTCGATCAGATCGGCGAACTGCGAGCCGAAGATGGCCGCGAGGGCGGGCTCGGGTCGGGGAGATCGTCCGAACCGACCGCGCGAGTACAGCGAGTAGACGATGTACGCGACGCCGAAGTGTCCCCAGGGCCACATGGATTAGCCACGTCTATCTACGCCTATACCTTTGTCTAAATCGGCCGAGGGGAATCGGGTATCCCTCAAGTGCGGTGGCCTCTCGAAGGAGCCGAACCAGTTGGACAGATTCCGCCGCTCGAGTCCGGAACTGCCGTCTAGTTAGCGATCGGACGGGTCGTGATGAAAACGCTTTTACAGTTGACCGGCCAGTGCTCAGAGGATGGAACCGCTCGTCTTCCCCATCGTCGCCGCACTCGTCCTGCTGCAGATTCCTATCTCTATATTCGTTCATTTTGATGCGAAACGGAGAAGTTTAAAGAATCCGGACACCTACGAGTTCGGCGTTCTCGTACCGCTCTGTGGGCTGGTGGTTACGGTAGTTTACCTGTACAACCGACGGCGGCGGTCCGGGAAGGCCCTCGGTTGAGGCATCTCGGCCTGGTGGGGGCGACAAACGACGATTTTCGTGCGGCAGCGGGTTTTCTGCGGATTCGATGCAATATAAAACGTTATGCACTCGAGAACCCTCTCTGTAGCAGAGATGTACTGGCACGAGATCGGGGATCGACGGGGGACGGTATGGAGCTGAAGCGTCGCGAGTTCGCCGTCATCACGGGCGTCTCGCTGTCGGGGGTGCTGGCGGGCTGTGCCGACACCGAGGAGGAAGAGGGGGGAGACGACTCCGGGTCGGAGACCGACGAGGCCGACGACTCGGCGGCCGACGGAGCCGAGGACGGGGAGAGCGACGATTCGGAGGCCGACGAGACCGAAAGCGACGACGCCAGGAACGAGAACGGGGATGACGGCTCCGGAGACGACATCGCCAACGAGGACGCAAACGAGAACGAGGAGCCGGCCGACAGCGAGTCGGGAGAGGCAAACGAGTCCGACGAGGACGACGGCGACGACGAGGAGGTCTACGAGGACGAGGCGATCGACGGGGAGGTCGTGCTGTCGGAGGCGGCCGAGCGCCACCTCGAGGTCGAGCGACACACCTTCACCTGGGGTGACGAGCCGCCCAGCGAGCTGTGTCAGGTGCACATGATGCTCGCGAACGCGAGCGGAGCGGAGCTCGCCGTCAGCATGACCGCTCGCGTGTACGACGCCGACGGGAACGAGCTCTCCTCGACCACGAAGGCCGCTACCGAGGGGCCGGAGCCGGGCGCCGACGACGCCGTTTACTCGTTCGAACTGAACAACTGCGCGGAGACCGCGGCGTACGAACTCGAGGTCACGGACGTCGAGGCGGCCGGGGAAACCGAGGAGGTCGAGGAGGCGCCGGACCGACACCTGCTGCGCGTCCTCGTTCAGGACGGCGTCGGCGAGCCGATCGATGACGCGACCGTCAGCGTCGAGGAACAGGGACTCGGCGGCTGGGGTGACACTCAAGCGGTCGACGACCACGGCCGGACGGAGTTCGAGTTCCAGGCGGGCGAGTACCTGGTGATCGTCGAGGCGGAGGGGTACCCGACGCTCGAGGAGTCGCTCGAGCTCACCGGAAACGTGGAGTACACGGCAACCCTTCGGGGGAGCGACTGAGACCCGCGGCGGTTCGGCGTTGGGAGCGAATCGTTGCAGTGTCGGAACGCTCGAGCAAGGTTTTTTCTCGTCACAGGGGATACTATGCTATATGCCAACAGCCCTCAACCGGCTTCGACGGCGGTACGAGACGACCGACAAGAAGTGTCCGGCGTGTGGCTACGTCGATACGGAGCGAAACTGGGAGAGCCGAACCGACGGGAAGCGAGTCGTGTACCGCCACGTCTGTCCGAGCTGCGATGCGAGCCGCGAGCACACCTTCCGGCTAACCTGATCGGAGACTCCGAACGGGAGGACTACCGCGATTCAGGCGCCGAGTATCCACGACAACGATTTAGAGCCCTTCGTAGAACTCCGGGCCACGGCTCGCCCGTCCTCGCCCGGCGATCCGTCCTCCCGTCGCTCCGACCCAACCGAACCGACCGCCGCGGATCCCCTCCGATCGGGGCCGACATCTCGACACCACCTCGCCGTGACCGCAGAACTCGGTCTCTCCGGGGCGATCGCGGGCTGTGTCTCCCTCAGTTCGGTGGAGGTCGCGGCCCACTCCGATCGGCTGGTTCCGTTCTGTTCGATCGATCCGCGAACGCTGGTCTACGGCGACGAGATCGTCGCGGAGGTCCTCGAGGGGTACCTCGAACGGGGCGCCCGCGGCTTCGGCGAGCTGAAAGTCGGAATGGCGATCGACGACGAACGCCTCGAGGGCGTGCTCGCCTCGTATCCGGAGGTCGACTTCGTCGCACACGCCCACGGCTGGTGGCCACACATGGCCGCGGACGTAGAGTCGGGGGATCTCGGCGGACTCCCCGAGGGGTCGGTCGACGCCCGCGGGCGCGTCTGGGACCTGGTCGCGGAGTACGATAACGTCTACGGCGATCTCTCGACACGCGCGGGCTGGAACGCGCTGACGCGAGATCTCGGGGTTGGGCAGACCTTTCTCGGGACCCACCACGAGCAGCTCGTGTTCGGGACCGACTACCACTATCCCGGCCAGGAGGTCCCCCAGTTCGAGCTATTCGAGCGCTTCGACCTCGAACGCGAGGCGTGGCCGGATCCTCCGGACGGACCGACGACGTTCTTCGACGGTTAATAATACACTGGCACGAAGTTATTATTACAGAAAACAGCTAAGTAACCGCCCGCGAACTCTCGAGTATGAACGCCGTTGGAGTCGTCGATGTCGGCAGCACGAACGTCCGTTACGCCGCGGCGACGCCGGCCGGCGAGTTCCTGACGGCCGTGGAGTCCGAGCCGACACGGCCCTACGAGTTGTGCACACAGCTTGGACGAGTAGTCGAGACGCTGACAGCGGCAGCTTCTCTCGACGCGGTTTCGATCGTCGTTCCGGGACTGGTCGACGCCGATGGGGGCAGCGTTCGGCGGTTCGACACCGCCGACGGCGACGTGATCGAGCGCACCGAGATCGCATCGCCGCTTCGGGACCGCTGTGGGCTCCCGGTGTTCCTCGAGAACGACTGCACCGCGTCGGCGCTGGGGGAGTGGCGGTTCGGAGCGCGCGAGGACCAGACATGCGTGATTCAGCTCACCGTCGGCACGGGGATCGGCGGCGGCGTCGTCGAACGCGGTCGGCTGCTCCGGGGCGAGACCGGCGGTGCGGGCGAGTTCGGGCTCATCCCGGTCGCTCCCGACAGCATTCTCGAGAGCGCCGGCGTCACCGGCGCCTGGGAGGCGTTCTGCTCGGGTCGGGGGATCCCGTCGTACGTTCGCCACCGGTATCGCGTCGACGAGGTATGGGACGAAAACGCAGCCGGCGAGTTCCGCGAGACGCTCGCGGCCGGCGAGGAGTTCGCCGCGCCGGCCGTCTTCGACGCGGCCGCCGCGGGCGATCCGTTCGCCCAGACCTGTCTGGACCGGATCAACCGGTACAACGCCGTTGGGCTCGCCGCGCTGTGTAACGCGTACGAGCCCGGCCTCGTAACGGTCGGGGGCAGCGTCGCGCTCAACAACGCCGACCGGTTCCTCGAGGGGGTCGATCGCTACCTCGAGGAGTATCTGTTCGTCGACCGACCGACGATCCGGGAGAGTCCGCTGGGCGAGGCACTCGGACTGTACGGGGCGTTGAGTGTCGCACTCGATCGGGCGGCGCGGTAGCCACACCGTGGGGTGGGTCTCAGCGAAACCAGTCGGTGTACGCGTCGCAGTCGTCGCACTCGACCCGAGTCGCCCACTCCTCGCTTCGGTCGTGGTCGTCCGGAGACACTCGCGTGATGCGGACGTTCAGCGATCGACACTCCGGACACTGCGACGGGATCTGCTGGCTCATTCCGACCGCTCGTACGACGCCATGTTTGGTAACTGTTACCATGAAACACTTCCTCGTGTCGTAGCTCTCACTCGAGCCGACGTCGGCCCGGTCATCTCCCGTTTCCCACCAGTCACGGCGGCAGATAGTCGCCACGACAGTGAGGAGAGCTTATGCCACTAGCTACCGAATGACTAGGGGGTGGTCAACGATGCATCATGCCCCAGTTCACGAGGTGGACGAGGACCTCGAGTGCCCCAACTGTCGCCGGGAGATCCCCACGCGATCGATGGTGTGTCCGTACTGCGAGATCTCGTTGCACTGACCGCCTTTTTTGCTGTGGATCGGCGATCGGTCGCTGTGAGCGAGTCCGGCGCTCGCGTGGTGAGGACCCATCCGATCGACTCGAACGGGCCCGGTGTAGGCACCGCCTCACCTCGAGCGGGCTCGGCTAACAGAGTATTTACCAGATTCGTTCGCGGTAGTCAGGTGTTACCACGTCAGCGACGGTGGGTGTCCCGGTGGCTAGCCGCCCATTATCCTTCCGGAGAGTGAGTTGTGAACCTGAACAATTCGATCAAAATATACTCCGCTCGTTCTCATATCTATCTAATTCGCCCCAATACACTGTTACTTCGACAGAAAGCACTAAGTTCTCCTGTTCTCTCGTCAGGTGTATGGCACGCGACGCTGCGATCCTGAACGAAGACGCCCCGAACGGTGCCCCTGCCCTCCCCAACTGCGTAACGATCGTCGGACACGGCGCTCCCGCAAGCTTCGAGATCACAGTCAACGGAGCGATCGAGGCCGCCGACGGCGCCGGAACGGCCGTCGTCTCGGAACACGCCGCCGAAGGCGCGATCGAGGCCGGCACCACCCGGTTCCGGTTCTCTGGCGACATGGCCAACGCACACGTCCTCGATCGAACCGGGTCCCAGTCGCCGACGATCCACGTCGAGTACGGAGCCCACTGAATGGCTGCCAGCGACAGCGATCCCGACGCGACCGGAGCGCCCAGCATCGAACGCGAGTACGGCCCCGACACCGCGCCGACCGTCGCCGTCCTCGAGGCGATCGCCGCCCTCGAGGGGGCCGACGCGACCGCACTCGGCGACGAGTTCGGGCTCGTCCTCTACGACCACCTCGATCCGCAGGCGCTCGACGCGCTGTTTGCAAGCGAGTCCGCAGCCGCGAGCGTAACGGTCGCGTTCGAGGCTGACGCGACCTACACCGCGACGGTCACGCCCGATCGCGTGACGGTTACGCGCGACTCGTAGACACGCGTCCCGACGGCGACGCGTTCGACAGCCGTTGAACGACTCGCGCACGCCTCATCGTGCGCTCGACCGAGCTTTTCTGCGGAGCGATCTCGTGGCTCGAGCCGTCGCTCCTCGTCGCCGTTTTTGATAGCGCCCGCGGTGTTTCGGTTCGCCCGACAGCGACGGGCAGGTCCGTCGAGCGTTCGAGGAACCGGCCCGTCCGTCACGCCAGTCAGCGGTGAACGCCGGCAGTTCTGTTTCGTCCAGAGTTATTTCATATAACTCCGATTGGCTAATTTTATATAGCAAGCGTATTGTTGTTACAGAAGAGAAAATGGCAGATGGAAATCCATCCGCTCGGTCGGCGTCACCACGAGGTACAGTCACGCGACGGTCCCTGCTGCTCGGGGTAGCGGCGGCGACGGTAGGCGGCGGCCTCGTCGGCACGCGGTCGGGACGCGCTGCCGAATCAGCGGCGATCGCCGAGGAGACGCGAACGCTGCGTTCGGGAACGAAGTACGAAACGCCGGCGTACGTCCGCGATGCGCCGGACGACGGCGAAACCGTGGTCGTCCTCGGCGGCGTCCACGGCAGCGAGATCGCCGGCGTCGACGCCGCCCACAGCGTTCGTGAGTGGACGTTCGACCGCGGCACGCTCGTCGTGATTCCGGAAGCCAACGCCCCCGCGGTCAGAGACAAAACCTACAGCGGCCCCGACGGCGACCTCAACCAGCAGTTCCCGTCGGGTCGCTCGCCGACGACGCCGATCGCCGAGGCGATCTGGTCGTTCATCACCGAGATGGAGCCGGCGGCCGTGATCGACATGCACAGCTCGATGGGGATCTGGGGCTCCTCGCGCGGCCCCAGCGGGTTCGGCCAGGCGATCTTCCCCACCGAGGCCGGCAACGCCCGGCGGGTCGCCGCCCGCGCGAACGACTCGCTCAACGAGCGCGAGATTCGGCCCTCGAGCCGGTACGACGGCGCCTACGAGTTTACCCGCGGGAACACGCTCGACGGCTCCCACCCGCGACTGATCCACAAGGTCTCGGCCGACCTCGGGGCGGCGGGCTACCTGACGGAGGTCACGCGCCACGACACCGCCCTCGAGACGCGAACCGAGTGGTCCGAGGCGGTCGCCGCGACGCTGCTCGCACACCACGGGATCGACGTCGTACGCGAGTGAGTGCGAGCCGCGGTTTGCTTGCGGGTTCACGGCGACCCAACCTGCTTTGGAGGAATCGTTTTTATCGTGTCGGCGGTAGAGTGTGCTGGCGGAATACCGCCTCCCCACCCCTACCCGGGTCGTCGCCGCGCTGCCGGCCACCCCACTCGGCACCGCGGCGCGACCACCACCCCACCCTTTCAGAACGTTGCGCTCGTAGCGGCGGCGTTTTTGAGTGACTCACGAACGGTTTTCTCTCACCCCCGAGGCCGGCGTGGCGCTCTTGTGGCCGACGATCCCTAGCGTAGCGGCTCGTCCACGTTGTCCCACTCGCGTTTGAGCCGGCGGAGTTCGGCGATTTCGCCGGCGTACCCCGGCAGGATCACGCCCCGCTCGCACCACAGCTTCCAGGCCAGCAGGAGCTCCGGATCGTCCGCGGCCGCCAGCCGATCGGCCAGATCTCGGTCCGGGGTCATTGGCACGTCTAGGAACGCCCCGAACTAGTGTCCTTCGCCGTTTCAGGGCTCGAGACTGTCCGTTGCGGGTTGCTTTTGTCGGTCACTCGGTGGGCTCGAGGACCGCCATCGACACGTTCGGGTCGGCCGTGGGACGAACCCGTCGTCGACTGTTATCGGATGACAGCGCCTTCGGCCACAATTACTATTCGAACTGCAGACAGTCAGATAATATGAGGGAACGACTTCGATGGGTGTTCCTGCTGATCGGGGTCGGCTACGGGCTGGTGGCGTTCGTCCTCGTTCGCGAGGTCGTTCGGGCGGTCGTCGATCCCCCCGTTTTCGTCCCGCAACTCTGGTTTATATGAAATACAGGAGAAAACCCACGGCTTTAGCCGTGGGATGAATCCGTCACTGCTGAACCAGACCACGCTACAGTGGCAGGCCGACTCCCCAGCGTTTAAGAATGTCAGCTCCACATATGAGATATGGAGGTGCGGCGTACCGTCCCCGTTGCACTCAACGTGGACAGCGACGCCGCCGCACTCCTCGAAGATACTGTAGACACGTTCCTCTGGTCGGCACAGTACGTCGTTGATCACGCTTTCCAAGGCGAGTACGTCACCACCAGCAAAACCACGCTCGACGACGAAACCTACGACGACGTACGGGAGAAAACAAACGGATTCAACGGCGGGTTAGTGCAAGCCGCTCGGAACAAGGCTGCTGAAGCCTGCAAAAGTGTCGTCGGACGCTGGAAGAACGGCAAAAAAGCTTCGAAGCCGACGTTCACCAGCCCACACGTCGTCTACGACCACCGCACCGCCACATTCCACGACGACTACGTAAGCCTCGCCACCACAGACGGTCGCATCGAAGCCGACTACGTACTGCCCGACGAGGATAGTGACACGCCGCACTCGGAGTACCTGTTTTCAGACGAATACGAAGTCACGGGTGCGGAACTACACTACCACGACAACTGGGTGGTTCACGTCCACTGCAAGAAGGAGGTGGGGTCTGACATGTCGGAACAGGTAACCACCGAGAACGGAACGGTTCTCGGGGTTGACCTCGGTGTGAACAACCTCGCCGTCACATCGACGGGCACGTTCTGGACGGGCGACGAGTTCGACCACTGGCGGCGCGAGTACGAGAAACGTCGTGGCTCACTCCAACAGTGCGGAACACGCTGGGCACACGAGAATATCCAGTCAGTCGGAGGGAAAGAGGAAGGTCGGTTCAAGCTACTGCTTCACCGCATCAGCAACAAAATCGTCGCTGAAGCCCGTGAGAACGAGTGTACGGTCATCGCGTTCGAGGACTTGACCGACATCCGTGAGCGAACTGGCGCGTCGTGGGGACACAGGTGGGCGTTCAACCGTCTGTATGAGTATGTCGAGTACAAGCCGAGGAACACGGCATCACAGTCACGCAGGTTGACCCTGAGAACACGTCACGGCGTTGCTCGCACTGCGGGTTCACGCACCCTGATAACCGTGAGAGCGAGGAGTTCGAGTGTCTGAAGTGTGGGTATGAGAATCACGCGGATTACAACGCCGCGAAGAACATCGGCTTGCGGTATCTCCGTCGCAACCAAACTGGCGGCGACGGAGGCGCACCCTTGGGCGTGCGCTTGAACAGCGGGACGGTGACCGTGAACGGAGGCTATTCTCCTGCCGAGGAATCGGCCAGAATGGGAGTCCACGCTGAATCCCACCGCTTTAGCGGTGGGTAGCTCAAGGGCATCGTCGTCAACCTCCTCGGACTGCTGCTCGTCCTGTTGCTCATCGGTGGGACAAACCGACTGCTCATCAAGCGCCTCGACCTCCACAAGATGGGGTAGCGGTCGAAGCAGCCGCTCCTCACACGGCGCGCTCGGCGATCGGGACCGTCTCGAGTCGGGCCCGAAACCGCCGACGAACGTTCGACCCGGCGCGTGGTCTGTCGATTGTGCGGATCGGCAGAACTCGCCCGCAAGCCGCCCACTTATGCAACTGTGCGCTAGTATCCGGGTGTCCGAGCGACCGAATGGTCGCTTTGGACCACCACCACCACCTACCGTGACGGAGGGCGATTCGCCCTCTTTCGGGTAGACCAGTTTGGATCTCGACGGACGAGCCGTGCGGTCGGACGATTCCTGCACGGATGGTTCGATACTCGGGTCGCGGAGCGATCGCCTCGAGTTCGGTTCGGCTCCCTTTGTCCGTGCTCCGGCGACCGATTAGCAGTCGTCTTCGGCCGCGATCCCAACCTCGTAGTCGGGGTTCGGGACCGCGGGCGCCTCGGCGGGAAGCGGACCGAAACAGTCGGGTGTCTCGCGCGGGTCGGCCGCCTGCTCGTAGGCGTAGGCCGCCCCGATGAGCGTCGGCTCGTCGAACTCGAAGCCCAGCATTTCCACGCCGACCGGAAGCCGTTCGTCCTCGGTGTAGCCGGCGGGAACCGCGATCGCCGGGAGCTGCGAATTCGCGCTCAGCGAGCAGTTCGAACCGGGCTGGCTCTCGCCGATCTCGGCGGGCGGGTGCGACAGCGTCGGGTAGGCCAGCACGTCGACGCCTCGCTCGAGCATCAGTCCCTCGACCGCATCGCGGAGTTCGATCTTCCCCGCTACCGAGCGGGTGTACTCGTCGGTCTCGCGGACGTCCGGATCGTCCTCCTCGTCCGACGTCCGGAGGGAGTCGGCCTTCCCACAGGAGTACAGGTCCGACTCGACGATCTCCGCGAGCGTCTCGTACTCGTTGTCCACCCCCTCGAGGTAGGCGTCGAGATCCGCTTTGAAGACCGAGGGCTCGCTCGCGGCCTCCTGAAGGTCGTCGTAGTTCGGGATCGCCTCGATCTCGACGATTTCGGCGCCCTGTCGCTCCATCTCCTCGAGGGCCGATTCGACGACGGCCGTCACCTGTTCGGCCTCGGCTTCGGCCTGTGCAACGGAGTCCTCGTCCTCGTCGTTACACGAACAGTCCTGGTCCTCCTCGTCGATATCGGGTCCGAAGAAGTCCCTGAGGACGCCGATACACAGCCCGTCCAGTGCGTCCTCGTCGAGGTAGTCGGTGTAGCTGTCGCCGGCGATCCGATCGCTGTTCGCGGGGATCTCGTTTGCACCCCGGGAGGTGGGCGGGTCCGCGGGGTCGTAGCCAACCATGGCGTCGAGCATCACCGCCATATCCGTGACCGTTCGCGCCATCGGCCCCGCGGTGTCGCGCTCGAGGCTCAACGGGATGATCCCGTCCCGGCTGATCAACCCGATCGTCGGGCGGAGGCCCGCGAGGCTCCCGAACGCCGACGGGTTACGGGTCGAGCCACAGGTGTCGGTCCCGGTTCCCAGGACGGCCAAATTCGCCGCGAGCGCCGCCCCGGTTCCGGCACTCGACCCGCTCGGATTGCGGCCGAGAGCGTAGGGATTCCGGGTCTGTCCGCCCAGCGAGCTGTCGGCAGTGATGCCTCGAGCGAACTCGTCCAGGTTTGCCTTCGCGACGACGACACAGCCCGCCTCGCGGAGCTGCCGGACGATGAACGCGTCGTCCTCGGGCTGGGAGTGTTCCATCGAGAGCGAGCCGTTCGTCGTCGGCACATCGCCGGTGTCGTTGTTGTCCTTCAGGATCAGGGGAACGCCGTGGAGCGGCCCGACCGGTCCCGACTCCGCGTACGCCTCGTCGAGTTCGGCGGCTCGCTCCATCGCGTGCTCGTTGACCGAAATGATCGAGTTGATCGCCTCGTCGTACACCTCGATCCGCTCGAGGTAGCCCTCGACGATATCGCGGGCCGTGGCCTCGCCGCTCTCGATCGCGTCGTGGACGTCCGCGACGGTCGCTTCGACCAGATCGAACCCATCGTCGCCCGTACTCGCGGTGGCGGACGACGCCCCGACGCCGACGAGTCCCGCGGCGCCGATCCCCTTCATCACGGTCCGTCTGTCCATCCGTCCGAACAGCGACTCCGTTCCGTCGTTCGTCCCTCGAGTTCCGTTCTTCTCTCTTCTCTCGCTTTCCTTCGACATTTGCAACCGTCGAGTAGGATAAGTTGTACAAATAACTTCCCAGAAAGGTATGAATATCTGCCTGTTCGATTTTACTTCGCTAGAAGAGCCTTAGCTATTCCAGAACCTAAACCTACCCTCTACGTCGCCCTACACATCTTACAGAGGCTTTCAGTAAGATCCGTCGGCTATTGGGCTCGAGAACTCGGCTTTCGGTTTCGGTTCCTCGTTGCTCGCTCGAGGGCGAGTCGTGGCGTCACCGATCGGCCTCCGAGTCGGATCACTCATCGGGATGATAACGCCGTATTTACTAGTTAGGTAAGTTATATATTATCCAAAAGTCAGACTGTACAAGAAAATAATCGTAGTACTGGACCGCCTTATCGAGAACATATAGAATTTCGTGATCAAGTAGAGTTATGATAATTGAGTGCTAACGGTTGCCTATGCAGCTCTACTGGCCCCGACCGACCGCACCCGGCGTTCCCAACGACTGCTACCAGTGCGGTGCGACGATCGACGGCGACACACGCACCGGCGTCTGGCTCGAGCGCGAGCAGTGGCAGGGCCCGAACCGCCACGAACTCACCTGCCTCGATTGCTGTCCCGAGGAGTCAAACGAGGCCGCCGTTGGCGACGACGCGGTCGAAGAGATCGACCAGCCGCTGTATCCCTAAATCGGGACGATAGTCCTTCTAGCTCGCGCAGGATGGTCCGACACCGACCACTGCAACGATGATGCCGCGCGGACCGAATTACCGATCGGATATCCGGAGTTCCGACAAGTGCAACCGTCGCGTTCTGGTTTCAGGATCGGCCATGTGGCTAGCCGCTGTAGGGACGATGTTGATAGTCGGCCTCGAGTCCACTCACCGCGGCGCCCGACGGGACTTTTCGTCCCGAGTATGGGTCCCGATGTCTCCCGAACGAGCGATCGTCGCGAACTGAAATCGGCAGAGAAACCCATCGCTTCTGCACTATCATAGCGTATTACTTATTACGACTCCGTCAGCTATTTATCGCCAGTGCAAAAACGTTTACGCGACTTGACTATCAGCGGAGCCGGCACATACAGTGCGACAAATCATGACCGACCAACCAATAACTCGGAGTTACGAGTACCTCTCATGAAACGACCCTCCATCCGACCGACAAGACGAGCCTCCCGCTCGAGGGGGGATATATGACCGAGTACCAGTACGAAGATCCCGTCCAGTCACCCGCCAGCGTCTGCGTCGTCGGCCTCGGCTACGTCGGCCTCCCACTGGCCGCAGCGCTCGACGCGGCGGGCAACAGCGTCACGGGATTCGACGTCGACCCCGAGAAGGTCGACACCCTCGAGTCCGGGACCGACCCCACCGGCGACGTCGGCGACGCGGCGATCGCCGACGGTGAGATCGAGTTCACGACGAACAGCGCGGACATCGCGAACGCGGAGTTCGTCATCGTTGCGGTGCCGACCCCCGTCGACGACAACGAGAAGCCGAACCTCGGGATCGTCGAGGGCGCCGCCAGGACGGTCGGCGAGAACATGACCGAAGGAACCACTGTTGTCCTCGAGTCGACGGTGTACCCGGGTGCGACCCGGGAGGTGTTCGTCACGGCCCTCGAGGAGGCCTCGGGCATGACCGCCGGCGAGGAGTTCGGTGTGGGGTACTCGCCCGAACGCATGGTGCCGGGCGACACCGAACACGGCCTCGCAAACGTCGTCAAGATCGTCAGTGGTCTCACCGACGAGACTCGCGATGACCTGGTCGAGCTGTACGGCTCGGTGGTCGACGCGGGGCTTCACGAGGCACCCTCGATCGAGACTGCCGAGGCCGCAAAGTGCGTCGAGAACACCCAGCGCGACCTGAACATCGCCCTGATGAACGAGCTCGCGATGCTCTGTGACGAGCTCGGGCTCGACACCGAGGCGGTTCTCGATGCCGCGGGCACGAAGTGGAACTTCCACGAGTACGAGCCGGGACTGGTCGGCGGTCACTGTATTCCCGTCGACCCCTTCTATCTGCTGTACGAAAGCGAGCGTCAGGGATTCGACCCCGAACTCATTCGAACGGGTCGGGAAGTCAACGAGTCGGTGTCGGACCACATCGCGGAGCTGACGATCCGAGCGCTCAACGAGGGCGGGAAGGTGCTCAGGAACAGCCGCGTCCTCGTGGCCGGGCTGGCGTACAAACCGGACGTCGAGGACATCCGTACCTCGAAGATCGGCCAGGTGATCGAGGAACTGCAGAGCTACGGCATCGAGGTCGTCGGCTACGATCCCCACGCCGCCGACGACGCCATGCGCGACGAGTTCGGCATTGAGGTTCAGTCGGCGCTGTCGGTCGCCGACTTCGACGCGCTCGTCCTCGGTACCCCTCACAGCGAGTTCCGCGACCTGCCCCTCGCCACCCTCGCGGCTGACATGGCCGACGACCCCGTCCTCGTGGACATCGACGGTCTGTTCGACAAGGACGCGGCCGGCGACTTCGTCTACCGCTCGCTTTGACGATCGTTGCACGGCTTCGGTCGCGCCAGTTCTCGCCGATGCGAACGTTTCCATCTCGAGATAGTTCACCAATCGGTGTTGGTTAGTAAAACACTCGCTTGTTGAGAAGTGAACCTTTCGCATAAGAAATACGTTGTTTCGAGCTGACTTTCCGTTCTCGAGCCACCCGAGTACTATTTCTGGATACTCGAGCGTCAGCTGTTGACAATACCCTGTTACTGGGATCTCCGGATACAACGCGGGCGACGGTTTCGCGCGGTAGTACCGGGTTAACGTCTCCGGTCGGTGTCAGGTTTCAGTCCGGAAGCTTATTGCGGCTCGGGTCTCTGAGTCGGTATCAAGAGGGACTCGAGATGCACGATTCCGTCTCCCGATCACAACCGCGATCGAGTCCCCGCGGCTCGAATCGACACTCGGTTCGATCCCGCGGCGTAACCTCGGCTTTCGGCGCCGGTTCGGTCGGCGTCGAACCGAGGGTTCGCGTCGCCGCGGGCGCCTCTCGAGGCGCGGTTCGGCCCGATACCCACACCTAGTACGCATCTATGTACCGAGAACACACCGTCGGCGTCGTTATTCCAGCATACAACGAGGAAGGGTTCATCGGTGACGTTATCCACGAGATGCCCCAGTACGTCGATCGAATCTTCGTTATCGACGACTGCTCGACCGACGACACCTGGAGCGAGATCCTCGAGGCCGCCCGGCAGGACGCCGACCGCGATGTCGAGGACGACCCGGCTCGAGCGACCGACTCGGCGAGCGACAGGCTCCACAGCGACGGCGGCCGGTCGCTGCTGACCGAGCGCGCGACCGTTCACGAACCCGTCGGTCGGGTCGTTCCTGTCGAACACCGGGAGAACCTCGGGGCAGGCGGGGCGATCAAGACGGGCTACCTGGCCGCACACACGGACGGCGCCGACATCACCGTTACCGTCGACGGCGACGGCCAGATGGACCTCTCGCAGATGACGCGGCTGCTGGACCCGATCGTCGAGGACGAGGCCGACTACGCGAAGGGGAATCGATTACTGAACGCGGAGTACCGCGCGGAGATGCCGCAGTTTCGGCTCGTCGGGAACTGGATGCTGACGGTGTTGACGAAGATCGCCAGCGGGTACTGGAAGACGATGGACCCCCAGAACGGGTATACCGCAATCTCGCTCGAGGCGCTGGAGGCCGTCTCGCTCGAGGAGGTCGCCGAGTACTACGGCTACTGTAACGATCTGCTGATCAAACTCAACATCGAAGGGATGCGCGTCGCCGACGTCGCGATGCCCGCCGTCTACGGCGAGGAGGAATCGAGCATCGAGTACTCGGAGTACATCCCGAAGGTTTCGTCGATGCTGCTTCGAGGCTTCCTCGGACGGTTGCAGACGAAGTACCTGATCCGGGACTTCCACCCCCTCGCGCTGTTTTACTACCTGGGCGCCGGCAGCGTCGGCCTCGGGCTGCTGGCGGGGCTGCGCTCGCTGTACGCGCGGGCGACGGACGCTGAGTCCGGCGGCGCCCTCGAGAGTTTCCAGGTCGTGCTCATGGGCTGTTTCTCGCTGCTGTCCGCGATGGTACTCGACCTGCGCGAGAACGAGGAGCTAGAAACCCAACTCGAGGAGTGAGTCCGGGCATCGCTCGAGAAGTGATCAGGGGATCCGTTCGGACGTGTTTTCGGTATCGGCGTGGCCGGGGCTGCGATTCGCAGCTGGGAACTCAATCGTATCGGTAGGTATCCGTAGGGAAGCCCGCGGCCGGAGCAATACACCGTCGTCCGGCTCCGAAAGAGAGCCCACCGCTTCGAAATAATCCTAGCGTTTCCTACGGTTCCCGGATCGCTACAGAAGCGTCGCTTTCCGGCCCCTTACCGGCTTTCTTTATCGAGGGGTCCCCTCCCGGACCGACGCCAGTCGCTCGTTTCAACCCGAGTAATAAGCGGCGATAGATAGTGGTACTCCGGCCGAGTAGTACAACGTAGGATGCCAAGTAGTACACGGGACCCGGAGATCGTCCGTATCTCGCAGAAAGGACAGGCGACGATTCCGAAATCGTTGCGCGAGAAGTACGGAATCGACACACCCGGAGCGGTGTTCATCTACGAGGAAGACGAACGCATCGTCGTCGAGCCCGTCCCGTCGCTTGAGGAACTGAACGGAATCCACTCATCCGACGACCGCGAACCGGGTGACGTGATCGAAGACGTCCGGGAGATAAAACGCGAGGAACGCCGGCGCGAGCAAGAGCTCGCCGACCGCCTCCGGCCCGAGGACGCCGACGACGAATGACCGAGCGGTACGTCTTCGACACCGAGGCGATCATCGCGTATCTCTACGACGAGCCGGGCGGAGACGTCGTTGCCGAGTACCTTACCGACGTCCGGAACGGTGCTACAGACGGGCTGCTGGCCGAAACGAACGCGGCCGAAGTGTTGTCTCTCGTCGCTCGGTTCGAAGGGATCGACGACAAACCGACCGCGGACTCGCTTCGGACCGCCGACCGCGATCTCCGTGCGCTCGAGCGATGGAGGACTCCGGCTCGAGTCCGCCGACTGGCGGGTCGCCGCCGAGGTGAAAGCGGACGGCCACATTTCGCTGGCGGACGCCCACGCGGTGGCGCTCGCCGCCGAGACGGACGCCACTCTCGTCGTCGGCGCCGACGACGACTTCGACGAACTGCCGGTCGGCGTCGACGTCACCCGGTTCCGCGACGAGGGCGTCTAGATGCGTTCGGAATCGATACCGTCATTTCCGGTATAGTCACCGTCGGTCGTCCAGTCTGACGAGCGCACGTCAGCCAATCTCGGCATTTACTTTTCCTGTTTTCGACGTCGACTGCCAGTCATTCGTCTCGCACTCGATGAATACGACTGGGCCGCCAAACGCGACACCGTCCAGGTCTACCGAACAGGCCTTCGGTCGAGTCCTCGACGCGATGGTTACGCCCTCGAGCAATGGGTGTCGACCTGGCGCGACCGCGACGGCGTGTCCGCTGGCCATCCGTAGCACAGTCAAAACTGCTGCCTCGAGCGGCTACATCAGTTCGATCCGTTTTCGAGACTCCGCGATCAGCTCCGCTTCGGTCAGTTCGCCGTCTGCGTACTCGCGCAGTGTGTCACCGTCGAGCCTGGCGGTAGCGAGTTTCGCACCGGACGTGTGTGCGAGCGTGGCCTTGAACGTCTCGATCTGGCCGAAGAACCCCTCGGCGTCCTCGATTCCCTCCTCGAGGGCGGACGGGAGTTCGTCGAGCGGTGTCTAACATATTTCCACTACCTTGGATATATATTCTAGTAGACCGTAGGCACAGCTATGCCGGGTGACAGCCGACAATCGATGACCCGTGGGGAGCGTGTTCGTGCTGCAGCGCGAACACTGCGTACACCTCGCACTGCCCAGTGGGTTGCTGACGAAACGGACGTCTCGGTGAAAACCGCACAGAAGTACCTCGAGCAACTCGTGGAGGACGACGTTCTCCGAAAAGTCAAACAGGGAGGCCAGACGCTCTACGGCATCGATCAGCTCATGGCAACCTATCGTGAGGTGGCGACGCTCCAGCGGGAGCACGATCGAGAAGAGCTCACGGCTGCGCTCGAGTCGATGCGAACGCAAATCGCGGAGTGGAAAACCTCGTACGACGTCGAGACGCCGGGGGAACTTCGGGCAAGCATCGGCGACCTCGAAGACACCGACGAGATGGAAGACCGCCGCGAGATCGCCGGCGAATGGGAACATCTCGCCGACAGATTGCCAGTCGTCCGCGCCGCGCTCAACGAATACGACTGGGCCACCAAACGTGATACCCTCTCGGCGTGACGAATGGGGCTTTCAGGAACGATCGATAGTGCGGTCTACGAGGGACTCAGGGACGTCTTGCAGCGGTATCCAGTCGTGGCGACTGTCGCGTATCAACCGGACAGTATCGTCAAAAAGTCCCTCCGGGCACGGATTGATCCCGCCCGTGTCGTCCCACCAACTGGTCCGGAGCAACCTCGGGTGGACGTCGAATGGCGGTTCGGTCGGAACGAGCAGTTCTACCGGATCCACTACGCCGACCCGAACACGGGGTTCAACTGTGGCTGGCACCGCGATGAGGACCATCCTGAGCTAGGACCAGTCCACTTCCAATACGAGATTCCGGGAACCGATCAGAGTCAGCACGAACCTGCGAGCTTCGAGAAGGATGCCCCCACAGAAATACTCTGGAGTGCTCTCGATCGCTTGTTCGAAACACAAATTATTGAGCTGATGAGTGAGAGGTAATACGAACAGCGAGACCAACGGGATCTATCCTCCCTCCGTAGTTAGTTACCCAACATCGGCTACACCGTCTTCCGAACGGTAGTGAGGTCGGGTCCTTCCTCGTTGACGGTCGCGCCCTCGAGCGGTGGGACGGTGGCCTAGTGCGACCGCGACGGCGTCCGCTGGCCGTCCGTAGCGCAGTCAAAACTGCTGCCTCGAGCGGCTACGTCAGTTCGATCTGTTCGCGAGATTCCGCGATCAGCTCCGCTTCGGTCAGTTCGCCGTCTGCGTACTCGCGCAGCGTGTCGCCCTCGAGCCGGGCGGTGGCGATTTTCGCTCCGGACGTGTGTGCGAGCGTGGCCTTGACCGTCTCGATCTGGCCGAAGAACCCCTCGGCGTCCTCGATCCCCTCCTCGAGGGCGGACGGGAGTTCGTCGAGATCGTTGCGGAGCCGCGCCAGATTCTTCGTTGTCGCCGCGAGCACGACCGTCAACGTTCGACCGCGGCGTCGGAACTCCTCGATGGAGACGACCGCGCCGCTCTCGAGTTTGACCTCCTCAGGGACGAAGTCGGGAACGCCGTTCGGGCCGCCCTGTCCCCGGCCCTGACCGGGATGGTCGTCGTTTCGGTTGCCCTGCCCGCCGCTGTTTCCGGGATTGTTGTCGGCCGCGCCACGTCCTGCGCTGGTCTCCGACTGGAGATCGCCGACACAGCCGGCAACGAGCGTCGTGAGCGCACCAGTACCACCGAGAAGGACTTTTCGTCTGTCCATGTCTGAAAATAATCCTCATCCACCCATTAATGCATTTCTACATCCACATCATTTAGTGATATAAAGTATAAGATGACGTGAATTTATTCAGATAATAGAGAGATGATCGATCCCGTGTGAGAACGGGAGCCTTCTACTGGCTCGAGAGCGCGGTTCGGGTATGGACGAGACGACGCGACGGACGGCCGTCCTCAGTATCGGCAGCGCCCTGTTGCTCAGTGGCTGTTCGGACGCCGTCGATTCCGACGACGGGGACGGGGTAAACGGGACCGAGGGTGACGACGGGAACGAGGCGGACGACGGGAACGACGCGTCGGGGGAGGAGCCGGAAGGCAACGAGAGCGATAGCGATGAGGATGTCGGCGAGACCGAGGACGTCGGCGACGACGGGGACACTGTCGAGGCGGACGCCGACGACAAGGATGAGACGACCGAAGACGATCGGATGTCGACCGACGAGTTCGTCACAGAGGTCGCGGCGGTCTACGACGGCGAGGTGGCTGCCTACGACGAGGACGAGACACACGGAAGCTTGACGCTCGTCGGCGACGCCGACGCCTCACAACTCGAGCTCGCGCGGGACGTACAGGACCTGCTGGCGGTCTACAGCTCCTACGTGGAACGCGGCGACGCGCCCACCGAGCAGCTCGAGGGCGCGGTCGAAGCCGACGACGGTCAGGCGATCGGTAACGTCACGGTCCGGACCGAGTGGGTCGAGGCGTACAACCGCGGCGACATCTCCGAGGGAGAGCTGCGCGACCGCGTCCTCGGGACGGTCGAACCCTGAGTCGGATACCGAACTCACCCCCCGGAAACGGTAGGGTCAATTATCGATCCCGTGAACGGGCCGTGTGAGCATCCCTACACGAACACTCCCGAGCGGCGACGAACTGCCCGCACTCGGCCTGGGCACGTACGGTCTCGACGACGAACAGACGGCCACCAGCGTTCGTACGGCGCTCGAGGCTGGCTACACCCACATCGACACCGCCGAGGGGTACCACAACGAGGCCGTCATCGGCGACGTGCTCGCGGAGTACGACCGCGAGGACGTGTTTCTCCCGTCGAAGGTCCTCCCGAAGAACCTCGACTACGAGTCGCTGATCCGGGCGTGTGAGGCGTCGCTGGAGCGACTCGGGACCGAGTACCTCGATCTCTACCTTATCCACTGGCCCAACCCCGCGATCTCGCTCCGGGAGTCGCTGCAGGCGATGGCCCGACTCCACGATCGCGGGCTCGTTCGCAACGTGGGGGTCTCGAACTTCAGCGCGTATCAGCTGAGCTGTGCCCACCACATCACGGACGTTCCGATCGCGGTCAACCAGATCGAGTTCCATCCCTGGTTCCAGCGGCCCGACCTCGTCGACTACTGCCAGGAATCAGACACCGTGATCGAGGCGGCGGCGCCGTTCGGGCGGACGGACGTGTTCGACGACGAGGTCGTCCGCGAGCTCGCCGAGACGTACGAGAAGAGCCCCGCCCAGGTGACGCTTCGGTGGCTGCTCGACCGGGGCATGGTCGCGCTGCCGCGATCGGCGACCCCCGAGCACGTGCGGGCCAACGCCGATCTCGACTGGGCGCTGGACGAGGCCGACCGCCGACGGCTGGACGGGCGCGATCGCGACCGACCGGTGTACGACACCCCGACGCGCGACTGGACGCGCGAGGTGTACGGGATCGAGCGCTGAGGCGGGTCGCCGTCGCTGCATGTCGTCAGCGAGGACAGCCGGCTACCGTTCCCGAGCGAGAAACGAGGTCGATTTGGAAAACGAAATTGACGTCGAGCTTAGTCGTCGGCTGGCGGCGGGTTGATGGCGACGACGGCCTCACCGGCGATCACCGTGTTCTCGGCCTCGTCGACCGCGGTCGTCTCGAGGCGGTACCGGTTCTCGCCGAGCGCCTCGACGATCTCGCAGGTGGCGGTCACCGTCTGGCCGATCTCGACCGGGTCGCGGAACTCCAGCTCCTGGGAGAGGTAGATCACGACGCCGGGGAACTGGGCCAGCGCCGCCGAGATCGTGCCGGCGACCAGCCCGCCGTGGGCGATCCGGCCGTCGAACATCGTCCCCGCAGCGTACCCCTCCTCGAGGTGTAGGGGGTTCAGATCGCCGCTCGCGTCGGCGAACGACGAGACGTCGTCGTCGGTGATCGGTTTGGCGAAGCGAACGACGTCCCCTACACCGAGTTCGTCGTAGCGCTCGACGGATCGCTCGAGCGTCCAGTCGTCGGCAGTGCTCTCCGATACGCTCTCGACGGGGTCGGCGGCCGGTGAACTACTCATCTCGGCCGAAATCGGGGCCGCCGACACTTGAGGGACCGGCCTTCTATGGCGTATGCTATCGAGAGACGCGCCCGAGCACTGTCGGCCGCGAGGCGATCCTCGAGCAGTCGTGAGGACGGCGTTCACCGCGGCGTCCTCGAGTTCGGACAGGCGTAGAAGAGCGGGAGCTCGATTCGCCGTTGCCGTGAGACGGCTCTGGGCGGCATGCGCGTTCGGGTTGGCGCGCCTGATCCCGAACTGCAGTTCGCCGCCACGAAGCTGGTATCGGGGTCAAACTCCGATACTGCTGTCGACGCCGATTCCCGTGTGGGGCTGAGCATCGGGCCGTCAATCCGCCGGAGGACGTACGCCCGGCTCGGGCCTACTCACGGGGTGGCCTTTGCTTGAGTAAACGGATGCTCTCCTGAAAGCAACATATAACTCTTCTCTTTTTTTCGATGATTGAATCAGTTACGTACAGATAACATTATTCGTCCGGTACCCTGAACGGTCTCGGCTTCGAGACCGAGCGAGACACCATGAGTGACACACCACGCCGGACGTTGCTGAAACGGATCGGAATCGCCGGGCTGACGACCGCCGCGCTCGGGACGGGTGCGGCGGCCGGACGCGGCCCGAACCATAATACGCCGAACACGCCTGACCAGGCGAACGCGCGGGTACGCGGCCGTACGGATCTGCTCGGACACGAACTGCCCGAAGGCGAGAAGCCCCGCTATACGTTCGGCACCACCAGCCCCGACGGGATGTGGGGCGGGGTCAGCAGCTTCCCCAGCAGCCACTTCTCGACCGGGAGCGACAGTAACGTCGTCGCGACGCTGTACGACCTCTCGGACCTCGAGAACCCGACGGTCGCCCACGAGCTCGAGTGGCCGGTCGAGAACCACCGGTCGAACCATATGCGGTTCGACGGCACCCGCGACGGACTCTACTACGTCACCCACGAGATGGACGAGGGCGCAGAGGAGCCGCTGGGGATGTCGGTGGTCGACTTCGGCTGGGGCGAGGGCACTCCGGAGGAGCCCGAGGTGCTGGCGACGCTCGAGACGCCCAACACCGGCTCGCACACCAACGCCGAGCATCCCGAGGACACAGTGGTCTACATGATCGACAAGGCCGACAGCGAGCCGGGCGTGATTCCCGTCGACGTCAGCGAGCCGGGCGATCCGGAGCAGACGGGTCCGTTCGGCCCCGACGGCTTCTGTCACGCCCTCGAGGTTGACCCGATCCGGGAGATCCTCCACTGTGCGTACATCGGCGGCGACTTCGTGGGCTACGTCATCCTCGACATCTCCGAGGACCCGCTGCATCCCGAAGAGATCGGCCGGTTCGACTACGACGACCACCCCGACTACACCGAGGTCGGCGAGCCGGGGTTCGAGGACTGCCACCAGGCCCACTTCGATCCCAACCGGGACATCGCGATCGTCGGCGACGAGCTGTTCGGGGAGCTGCCCGGTGGGAAACACGTTTTCGACATCGGCTGGGGCGAGGGATCGCTCGAGGACCCACAGCCGATCAGCCACTTCTACTCGCCCGACGCCCGCGAGCAGGACGTCGGCGTCTGGACGACCCACTTCCACGACATCCTGCAGGACGGCGACGAGACGCTGCTGGTCGACGGCGGCTACTCGCAGGGCTTTTGGGTCGCCAACATCACCGACCCCGAAAACCCCGTGGCGACCGAGCGCTTCGCGACCGACCTCGAACTGGACCGAGCCGACACGCGCCACTCGCCGGGAACGGCCCCCTACAACTGGTCGGCGGTGTGGAACGACGAACGGGAGTTCGCCTTCTCGAGTGATACCCTCACCGGCGCGTACACGTTCTCGGTCGACGCCCGCCCCGCCCGCGGGGAGGACGGCGGCGGTCCGGACTCGCACTACGACCTTGAGGCGATCCTCGAGCGATACAGCTGAGCCGTCCAGCCCTCTTTTCGATCGGTACTGACGGCCGCGAGTTCGGCATCTCTGCTTGGAGCTTGCGTCGTTGTACCGGAGCGGTGTTCACTCGAGTGTATCTTCGGTCAGTTTAGTGCTCTCGACCGTGCTGGTGATCGTTGGGATAGCCAGTTTGATTTCACCGTCAGTGCAGAACGAGAGGTAATTGGCTGGTGTCAACTGCCCCGCCCACGGTGGGGCGGGGAATCGGCCTTGGTTTTCTTTTGAACGAGCGAGTTAGTTGGCAGAAGTAGAGCCCGTGGGCGTTGTATTCCGGCCACGCTTTGTGAGCGGCAACGGCGAGGATGCGATCTTCGCAGCCGTTTCCGAGATTTTTCTCATAGAGGAAGCGAACGAGGCCTCGAAGAAGGACCGCCTCTCGTTCGATAGAGGCCTCGAGGGCTGTTCGGCGCTACCGTGATTGCGTGCCAAGGTTGCTCTGCGGCATCGACACGCTGATCGAGCTTCGTTGGGCGGCTATGATCCGTCGTGAGGACGACGAGGTACTATAGTAACAACTGAAACGGTTTGCACACCGATCGCACAGCCATCGTGCGATCGGGTGCGCACTGACTTTCAGT
Organism: Natronococcus sp. A-GB1; assembly: GCF_029688845.1. GTDB lineage: Archaea > Halobacteriota > Halobacteria > Halobacteriales > Natrialbaceae > Natronococcus. Next base: position 181,921 of record NZ_JARUKW010000008.1, read on the forward strand.
GGCTACTATAGGTATCGCTTGCCTCGTGCCGGAGGTCAATCGGATTCAGACCTGCCCGATACTGCCGGGGACGATTCTGATCCCACACGATCACGCTTCTATTGATTGCGTTCGGAACTAAGCTACAACAACCTGCGTTTAGCTCTCAAAAGGGCTATTTTACCTCTTCAAAAAGAAATTGGGGGTTGGTCAGTCAGTTGACCGCTCGCCACGAGGTTCACCGACGCTTGCGACTAATTCGCCGTCAACATAGCGGCGCTGCTCGCCTCCGATCGCGTTGCAAAGCACCGTATGGCCCATCGTGGAGACGGCGTGATCGGCCATGCCGAACTGATGGAGATATTCCTGGTTTGCTGGGGGGAGAACGGAGGCAATAACGTAGATCGTGCAGTCACCGACGGCCAGCGTCCCAAGCCCAACTCCGGATAGGTCCTCGGCTTCGTCGTCTCCAAACGTACCGATAGTAGTCCCACCGGCAGCTTCGAAGGCCTCTTCATCGACTGCATAGACGGGTTGGTCGTCTTCGTCCGGAGTGTATCCGACCTGTGGTGCCTTCCAGAGTTCGTGCTGGATGTCACGGACTCCCTCGAGAAGCGGGTGGTCAAGATCGCGGTTATAGACATTGACGAAGGTGAGACCGAACGAGTCGATATCGCCCTCACTGATGTCTGCCGCGTCTCCGACATCGAGTGCAGCCAGCAAGCGCACACCAGCGTCGGTAAGCACCAGGTCTCCGCCCGACTCTACGAACGCTTCGACCGCACGAACGTACGATGGATCTTCACAGGCCATATCCCCAGAAACGACCAGTGTGCCGTACTGCCGATCTTTGCCGTCGAGAAGCTCCCTAGAGCGTACCTCGTCGACTGTTAGTCCGTCTATCTCATCATCCGCAACGAACTCATCGAGTTCTGCGAAGAACTCCATCGGATTGGCCGAGTACTCTCGCTGGTAGAAACCCATGATCTCTTCGGGATCGAGGTGTTCGTCATCGCTGTCGATGATGACGACTTCGACGGTGACCTCTCCGTCGCCGTCGAACTTTATCACCCAGGTCCCCTCCGGAGGGTCAGAAATGTAGAACTCAGTGTTGCCGCTGTGGCAACACTCCGAGTGGCCCAGCTCATCGGTGTCGAGTTTCCGGACGACGTCTCCATCCGGATTCACGATTTCTACGACCCCGTCTGCGTCGTCAGCGGGCTCGACGTGCACCGAGAGACACCGGGTCTGTGGGTGTACGGTCTCTTCGATACGGCCGTCAAAGCCGGGCAGGACTTCGGCTTGCTCTCGCGTGATTTCGACCGGCGTTTCGTGACCGGGGCCCGCTTCGTGGCCCGGACTCTCATCGGTGTGAGTGAGGTCCGCCGACGATCGTGTAAGCTCGTCGGACGCGACGTAGGCCACATCCTGGCCGCCGGTGTCAAGCGTTGCGTCGACATCTGCAGCGGTCAGTTCGGCGAACACCTCCATCTGGATGCGATAGGCCGTCTCGAGGTGGCGATGCATGTACGGGTACCACTCCTCGCCACCGCCAGCGAAGACCATTTCTGGGACGACGGCAATAGCGTCGAGTCCGCCGTCTTCACGCGGTTGTCCTGCCCAGTCGAGCAGTCCACCGGAAATGTTGTACCCCAGCGTGTCGTCGACAGTTCCGTAGTCGAACAGATTCTGTAGCTCTTGGTCGGGTTCGTCGAACCAGTCCTCTAAGGCGCGCTCGACGTCGGCCTCGAATCCATCACGCGCACCCAGTTCGGCCTCCATGCGTTCGCCGATTCGAACGTTACCCTCTTCGAGAAGGTGGACCCCCCGGTGATCTCGTTGTGCGTTGGCTTCGAGATTCCAGACGAAGTCGAACTCCTCTCGCGTTCCCATCTGGTGGTAATCGACGAGATACCGGACGTTTTCGTACTGGCGCAGGAACTCGACCGTCGCGATCGCGTCGGGAACGATATCGTAGTACTCTTCGGGTGCATCCGCAGGTTCGCCGGGGTAGTTGTTCGGATCGACCCACCCGATCGTGGGGTACTGGCGATTCGTGTCGTTACTCGAGGCGTTCCCTCGAGTGAACTCGAGATACTCCGGATCGACCAATTCCGGAAGCCGGCTGAAGTAGCCATCCGGATTGACGAACAGGAACAGGATCGCGATCTCATCGAGCAAGTCCGTTTGATCGGCGTTGCCGGTTACGAGATCCTCGATGTACCGTGTTCCCGTTTCCTCACCGGCTCGCTCGCGTCCGTGAATATTGACCTCGTAGATCGCCTTTTCTTTCGCTTCGAACGACTCACGATCCTGAACGTCGTTGGTCACCTCGACGAGAAACACGTCTTGTGGATCGGTTTCATCACCAGTACGGACGTTCTCCCAGCCGGGACTTTGACCCACTTCACGAACGTTGAGTCGATCGGGATACTGCTCTTGGAGATACGAGAGCCCGGCATACGACTCCGCGTTGTTCATATAATCGCGAGCGTCCTCGACAGCCGGAAACACTCGGTCACTATACGTGTCATCTTCCGGCCAGTCATCGAGTTTCCAGAACGGATTGGCACCGATCGAATGATCGATGTGCTCGACACTGTCCGCGTCGACGACGTTCTCGAGGACAGTTTCGAGTTCCTGGGCAGTGAGGTAGGCGTGTGCCGCGGGAGTCGGTTCCTCGCGGACCACTGCTTTCGGGGGTGCGCTCTCCGTTTCGATGTCCCAGCCGGGCTCGCAGAACTCTCCTTCGAAGGCTGAGAGCGCGGTTGTATCTGTGAACTCGAGGACGAGATGGACCTCGTACTCTTCAGGAGTAGCATTGACAGCGAACTGCGCTTCGTCCGTCATGCTGTCGTGCGTTACGTCACCAGCAACGACACTCGGAAGTGCGAGTGCAGCGCCGGTCGCTGCTGCGACGCTGAGGAACGTTCGGCGGGTTACTCCCCCACCGGTGAAGGCATCCGGTTCGAGTTCTGTTGCCTCTTCGTAGGTGTATCGGTCCGACTCGTCGTACGATTCTCCCCGCTTGTTCTGTGACTTTCGGCTAGCCATGATGTATTACTCCCCATGTGCCTGGTATTGGCACACAAGAATTACGCCCACATGTTGCTATTTAGTCGCTGGCTTTCTATACGAAATTTCCGAGGTCTGAACCTTCAAGTAGCTATCAATCGTAGAAATTATTTCGTGTGTTCACCCTTGACCGCATACTTCTCAGACGATAGTTGATCGAGACGATCCTCGAGCGATACAGCTGAGCCGTCGATCGTCGTGCGTTCGGTGCCCTCCGAGAGCCAGCTGTGGCGTCCGATACTTCCGGACATCCTGCTCGAGCAGTTGGTTGCTCACCGTCCGTATCGTATTCCCGCTACGGCCGCGCTAAGCCCCTTGTCCACGCGAAAGCCCACCCTCACGAACGGGGTCGTCAGACCGAACGAAGTAGGGTGGAGAAGTTCACACCGACCACAGCTCTTCGATTCGCGTCTCGACTGCAGCAAGGACCGTCGAGTAGACGTCAAGCGGGTGCAGAGAAGGCAAGGAGAGATCGGTTACCTCGTCAGAAGTTGGTGGTTGGTGAACGTGCACGCGGGTGTTGTGCGAATTTGGATGGCGATCCCAGCGACACTCCCACCGAGCCCCGTCGAGCAGTTCTTCGACGTAGTGTACCGAGAAATCTCCGGTTGTGAAATCCGCCGTCACGGCCGGTGTCTCACAGGCCAGCGCCTCGAGCACCGTTCGAAGACTCCCGTCCGCAAGACTCGGGAGCGCAAACAGGGTCGCCTCGCTGACGGGCTCTGCGTTTCGGAACGTCGCCAATACGGTTTTGCTCGACGCACCGCGGGCCGACGGCGGAGTCAGTTTCCCCTCGACAAGCCTTCGGCTCGAGAGTCAAAAGACAACTCGTTCGCTCACGTCACTGAACGGGCGTCCCGTTCAGTCGGCAGTCGCCGGGATCGTCTCCTGGAGGCGCTGCTCGGCCTCCTCGCGGTCCTCGGGGTAGCCGACGTCGATCCGCCAGCCCTCGAGGCCGATCGCGTCGATCGTTCGGCCGGACTGGATGAGCAGATCGACGGCGTCGCTGATCTCGTACTCGCCCCGATCGGAGGGCTGGACGAGGTGACAGGCGTGGAAGATGGCGGGCGTGAACGTGTAGAACCCGGTCATCACGAGATTCGATGGGGGATCGTCGGGTTTTTCGACGACGTCGGTGATCTCGCCGTAGGCGTTGGTGTCACAGACGCCGTAGCGGGAGGCTTCCTCCCAGGGGACCTCCTCGACGAGGAACGCCGCGTCCGTGCGGTTTTCGCGCTGGCGGCGGACGACGTCCTCGAGGTTCGCCGCGAAGACGTTGTCGCCCAGGATCAGCATGAAGTCGTCGTCGATGTGGTCTTCGACACAGAGCAGGGCGTGGGCGAGTCCGTCCTGTTTGCGCTGGTGGGTGTAGGTGATCGGAACATCTCGATATTCGTCGCCGTAGTGGTCGATGATCTCCTCTTTGAGATAGCCGACGACGACGATCAGTTCGCTCGCGCCCAGCTCGACGAGCTGATCGAAGCAGTGGGTGAGGATCGGCTCCTCGTCGATCTCGACCATGCCCTTCGGTTTGTCTTCCGTGAGTGGCCGGAGTCGGGTTCCCTCTCCGGCGGCGAGTACGACAGCTTGCATGATCCCGACGGATGTGTTCACGATATAATAGGTTTTTGGACTGATGAACGTTCCAGCAGCGGGACCGTCGGCGCCGATTCGGGCTCTCGGTTGCGTGGGTGCAACGTTCCGGGATCGGCGCCGACTTCCGGCGGGGACGGATCGCGGACGCGAGGCACGAACGGGTTCGGCTCGAGGGCGACCCGCTCGCGGTCGTCTCACTCGAGATCGTCCCAGTCGATGAACTCCCGGACGCCCTCGCGGCTGTCCCGCGTCGGTTCATAGCCCAGTAGACGGTTGACTTTCGAGCTGTCGGCGTGGCTGTGTTCGACGTCGGCCTCGCGAGCCGCGGTGGACTCGAACTCGAGCGTTCGAGCGTAGCTCATGGCTCCGAAGACGACCGACGAAAGGGAAAAGCGGTCCCCGCCGAGACCGTCCGGAGCCGTCGTCGCGAACTCCGGTGGGTGACGTGGCTCCGGCGATCTCGATCACCGCCGCCGACCGAAACGTCCGCTACACCACTCGGATGGGACTCGACGAAACGACTAGCGGATATTACCAGGTGGGAGCGACGAGACGGCAGGGTTCAGCGCCTCCGATCGACGTGAAGCCGGGAGATCGAGGTCAGCGCTGGGGCCGCCGATTCCGAGGGGACAGTCTCACGGAACAGAGTCGATCGGTCAGCAGGCGCAGTAGTACTCCCGTCCGGAAAACTCCGTCTCGAGCAGTTGCGCGGTCGGCCCCGGATCCGACGGCCGGTAGACGGCCGTCGTCAGTCCGCCCGCCGTTTCCTCGAACGCCCCCGAGACGAGTGCCCGCCAGTGGTCGCCCTCGAGGGCGGCCGGCGTCGTGTTGTCGGTCGCGACCAACGAGACGTAGTCCTTCAGGGAGACCCACAGCGCGTCCCGCGACGGGTCGGGCTCGTACGTGGCGTCGGTCACGGTGGCGTAGGCCGCCGCCGGCAGGTTCGCGCCCGCCGTGACCGGCATCTCGATCCACTTCCAGGGGCGGGTGTTGATGTCCAGCAGAACGTACTCGTCCCGGTCCGCATCGTAGACGAACTCCGCCTCGCTGATGCCGTGGTAGCTGGTCTCCGCGAGGACGTCGAACGCTCGCGTTTCGAGCGCCGGCCGGTCGACCCGCTCGACGACACAGGAGCTCCCGAACGAGCGCGGGTAGCGAAGGAGGGGGTTCCCGACGACCGACAGCGCGTCGTCGACGCCCTCGGGCGGGACGTAGGAGGCGACCGAACAGTCCTCCCCCGGGGCGACGTTCACCCGCTCCTGAGCCATGATTCGGACGTCGCTCTCCGCTGCGGCCGCGACGATCTCGGCGAACTCCTCGCCGTCGGCGACCTCGACGACGTTGGTTCCGATCGCCTCCTCGAACTCGCGCTTGCGAGCGGGTTTGACCACGAGCGGGAATCCGAGACGGTCGGCGGCCTCCTCGGGATCGGTCTCGCTCAACCGGTACGTCTCGGGGTAGGGGACGTCGAGTTCCTCGGCGATCGCGTACAGCGACTCCTTGTCGAGGACGCGCTCGATCCCCGCGGCGTCGGAGAACGGCCGGCGGAGGCCGTCGACGTCGGCGGCGGCGTAGGCGTGAACCCACTCGTCCATACACGGAAAGGCGACCACGTCCGAGCCGACGGCGTCGACGACCGCCTCGAGGTCCGCCTCGAATCCAGCCTGGTCCTCGAGTGGGTACGTGATCTGCCCGGCGTAGTCGATCGCGTTCGACGGCGAGGCGAGACCGTCGCCGTTGCGATCGAGCGCGATGACGGGGACGTCGACCGCCTCGAGCGCCCGCGAAACGGCGAGGCCGGTGTAATGGGCGTTCGAGACGACCGCCGGTGGCCGGTCGAACGACGCCGCCTCGAGATCCGCGAGAAGCGACGAGAACGACTGGAACTGCGGAGCCATACCTCCCGATGGCCGCCTTCGGAGCAAAAGCCCACGACAACCGGCCAGTGCTGCCGAGGTCGGTGACGAGCGCCGCTCCCCGTCGGACGATCACACCGGCTGTCACCTCCACCGGGACCGTTCCACGGGTCACGGTCACCGCACGAACAGCCGGCACGCGCGCTTTGGGACGGCCCGCCGCGCCCGGCGACCGGCGCCGCCGCTGGGTGTCGAAGATACCGACAACACCGGCCACCTTCTGCGTGCTCTTCCGGTTTCGGTTCGTGGGATCGATCACACCGATGCATCTCAATCTTTTCACCATGAACGCTCCCGAACACGTCTCGCCCGGCTCGTGGCGGTATCCGGGCGACGACTCGACCCGGTACACCGATCTCGAGTACTGGACCGAGGTCGCCCGGACCGCCGAGCGAGGCGGGTTCGACGCCGTTTTCTTCGCCGACGTGCGCGGGATCTACGACGTCTACGGCGACGACCGCCACACGGCGGTCGAGCGCGGCGTCCAGACGCCGGCCAACGACCCGCAACTCGTGGTGCCGGCGATGGCCGAGGTGACCGACGAGCTCGGCTTCGCGGTGACGCGCTCGACGACCTACACCCATCCCTACCAGCTCGCCCGGGAGTTTTCGACGCTCGACCACCTGACCGACGGCCGAGTGGCGCTCAACGTCGTCACCTCCTACCTCGAGTCCGCCGCACAGAACCTCGGCCTCCACGAGCGGATGGACAAGGGGACCCGCTACGACCGCGCCGACGAGTTCCTCGAGGTCTGTTACGCGCTGTGGGAGGCGTCGTGGGACGACGAGGCGGTCCGGACCGACGCCGAGACCGGGGTGTACACCGACCCCGACGGGGTCTCGCCGATCGACCACGAGGGCGAGTTCTTCACCGTTCCCGGCCCCCACGGCTGCGAGCCGTCGCCCCAGCGAACGCCCGTGATCTATCAGGCGGGCTCCTCGGACCGCGGCCGCGAGTTCGCCGCCGCGAACGCCGAGGCCGTCTTCGCGAGCCAGCCGACGGAGGCAGGGGTTCGAGAGTATATGACCGATCTCAGGGAGCGCGCCGCCGCCCACGGCCGCGATCCGGACTCGCTGCGCTTTTTCATCGGGGTCGTCCCGATCGTCGGCGAGACGGAGGCACTCGCACAGGCGAAGTACGAGTCCTACAAAGACCACGTCGACGTCGAGGCGACGCTCGCGCTCCTGTCGGGCTTCCTCGATATGGATCTCTCGGCACTCGACCCGGATCAGAAGGTCGAACACATCGAGACGGACGCGATCCAGGGGACGATGAACGCCTTCACCAAGTCCCAGCCCGACCGGGAGTGGACCGTCCGGGAGGTTGCGGAGTTTTGCGGTCTCGGTACGACCTCCCCGAAGATCGTCGGCACGCCGGAGACCGTCGCCGACGACCTCCAGTACTGGCACGAGGAGGTCGGGGTGCACGGCTTCAACGTCAAGGAGGTGGTGCGACCGGACTCGCTGCGGGATTTCGTCGACCTGGTCGTGCCCGAACTCCGCGAGCGGGGGCTCCTCTCGGAGCGCCGACCGGGCGAGACCCTTCGGGAACGGCTCTCCGAGGCCGGCGGGTCGCGCCTGCCCGCCGACCACCCGGGTTCGCCACGCTCCGAGTGAGCGAGCGGGCGACGGTGTCACGGACCCGCTCCTCGGCGCCCAGCAGCCGGGTGGCCGTGGTGCTGTCGATGTGGGTGTGATCGGCGTCGCCCTTTCGGGGGGTCGCCGAACTCACGTCCAAGGGAGGGGCGGTTCCGATCTGGACCGAGCGTTCCAAGAGACTGCGTCGCGGATTGCTCTTTTTTCTCAGCCATCGGCGGCGTCGGCACTGCTCCGATACTCGATCCGGTCGCCCTCGAGCGTCGATCTCTCGTCGTCGAGGACAACAGGGAACCGGTCGACCATGCGGCTCGAGGAAATCGCCCGGAGCTTACCACCCCGAGTCTACGATCTCGTTGAGTTTCGAGACGATCGGGCGTGTGAATCGAGTGCGGCGACCTGGTTAGCCGCGCGTGGGGAGACCGTCCATGCCTGGTCTTCGTTACTCGTCAACCTCGCCCCGGTCCATCTGGTGCCAGTCGATGCACGCTCGGCCGCCCTCGCCGTCGACACGGCCAGCCGCGAGTGCGAACGCTGGCGTCCTCGCTCGAGCAGGAGTGCGTCAGTCGTCGACGCGATACCGCTGCTGGACCTCGCTGAGCTCGGGCTGGATCTCCGTCGGACTGCCGGCTGCGGCCATCGCACTCTCGGTGTCTTTCAGGCCGGAGCCGGTGACGACGGCCAGGACCGACTCGTCGCCGTCGATGATCCCCTTGGCGAGCGCGCTTTGAATCCCGGCGATCGGCGCCGCCCCGGCGGGCTCGGCGTAGAGGCCTTCGGTGCCGCCGAGCGTCTGCTCTGCGTGCAGGATCTCCTCGTCGCTGACGACGACCGAGGTCCCCCCGCTCTCGCGGAGCGCTTTGGTTGCTTTCACCGTGTTGCGCGGCCGGCCGACGGCGATACTGTCGGCTACCGTCGCCGCGACGTCGTCGCTCGAGTCGTGGGCGTGGAAGGCGTCGTGGATGGCGCGTGCGCCCTCGGCCTGGACGCCGAGCAGTTTCGGGGTGTCGTCGACGTAGCCCAGATCGTAGAACTCGCGAAACCCCTTCCAGCCGCCGGCGATCGTACAGCCGTCGCCCATCGAGAAGACGAGCCAGTCGGGGACGTCGTCTCGCGTCTGTTCAGCGAGTTCGTGGCCGACCGTTCGCTTGCCCTCGACCTGGAATGGGTTGATCGCCGCGTTGCGGTTGTACCAGCCGTACTCTTCGGTGACCTCCATGCTGAGGTCGTAGGCCTCGTCGTAGCTCCCCCGGACGGCGAGGACGTCGGCACCGTAGACGAGCGGCTGGGCCAGTTTCTCTTTTGGTGTGTCGTTCGGCACGAAGAGCCGACACTCGAGCCCGCCGCGGGCGGCGTAGCCGGCCAGCGACGCCGCGGCGTTGCCCGTCGACGCACAGGTCACGATCTCCCGACCGGCGTGGGCGGCCTTCGTGACCGAGACGCTGGTGGCCCGGTCTTTGAGCACGCCCGTCGGGTTGCGGCCGTCGTCTTTGATGCGCGTGTCGACGCCCAGCGCCTCGCTCAGTCGTGGCGTGTCGTGGAGCGCCGTGCCGCCCTCCTGCAACGTCACGGGCTCCGCATCGTTGGCGACGGGCAGGAACGCCCGGTACTTCCACTGGTTCTCGATTCGGCCGTCGAGCGGCTCGTCGAAGCGCTCGTCGATGACGTCGTAGTCGTACGTAACCTCGAGAATCCCCCTGACGCCGGGATGGTTCGCACAGGTGTAGCGGAGCTGGTCGGGGTCGTACGTCTCGCCACAGAGCGTACACTCGAGCGCTCGGACGTGTTTCATGGGTGACCCACACAAGGAACGACGAGCGGGAGAAGGTTTCCCCCGTGGACGGTCCTGTCCCGCCGGGAACGAACCCGTTTGTCCCTCGATCGGCGGCTCAGTATTCGGGTGCGGTCGACGGCGACGGCTCGAACCGATACACTCCGTCACTGCGGCCGCCGCCGAGGCAGGTGTGTGCCCCCTCCCCCGGTGGAACCGCGGACGCCCGGTGAGGCGCTCGAGCGGACAGGCCCCGGCGGTGCACCGAACAGACTGTTCCCCCTCGAGGCCGTCGAGCAGCCGACGAGAACGACTGAAACGGCGTTGCCATACCTCCCGATGGCTACCTTCGGGGCAAAAGCCCACGAGAACCGGCCAGCGGTGTGGCGTCGCCGACGCGTCCGTACAGGTCTCGGTCCCATCCGATCCCGATCGGTCTCGGTGGCGCTGCTCGGGTCGCCACTGCGGGAACGGTCGCACTCGGTCGGCGATCAGCGGCCCGGTCGGCACCGTCGATCGACGAAGCTACCGACGAGATTGGCCACCTCCTGCCCGCTCTTACTACGAGTCAGTAACATCATCTAGGTTGAATAATTGGAGATCGTCACGTTTGGACACGGCTTCCTGTACTGATTGTGTTGCACCACTCCGTGTGAACAACGCGTATTCCGTGTCAAGTTCGCCGGATTCCGGCGTCCAGCGAATCTCCGACGCGTGGTCTTCGAGTGAGGACAGCGCACTGTAATCCAGTGGCGAGTTCGTGAACTTGCACTCTCCCACGACCATTGTTCCGTCTGTGGTGAACCCGACAACATCCACTTCATGTTCCTTATACCACCAGCGGCCGATATTGCGGAACAGCTTCTCTGGATACAGGCGTGGGACGGCATCCTGGCAAAGCGTTTCGAACTCTTGACTGACGAAGTCTGGGAGTTCTGGCGCGATAACCGCTTCGTAGGCGTCTTCACCTAGACGTTCGTATCGATCTTCCTTGCCGTAGACGAAACGGAACCAGAAGCGAAAGAGTGGATCCAGGAGTCGATAGCGTCCACGGCGTGACTTTGCTTTCTCCTCGGTGATCGGAACGTCTCGTTCAATGAGCCGTAACCGTTCTAACTTCTGCGTGTACGTCGAGATCTGTTTCCCGTCGATTCCCACCGTTTGGGCAATCTCGTTCGATGCCGTCTTCCCCGCGGCTATTGCGGTGAGAATCGCGAAGTACCGATTTGGATCTGTGAGCTCGGTCCGGAGGACGTACTCTGGTTCGTTGTGGAGATATCCTTTCTGAGAGAGCACCTCCTTCGTGAGGACTGTCCCGAAGTCCCGGTTAAGATCGATACCGTCGAGATAGTACGGCACGCCACCAAAAATCCCCCACGCGAAAACCCGCTCTTCGGGGGAGTAATCGTCCGGGAGGAACGCTTGTGCAGCGGCAAAGTCGAGTGGCCGGAGATCAAGTTTCTCGGTGAAGCGTCCGTACAGGGGGCTGTTCCCGAGAAGCGTCGCTTCTTCCATCATGCTGATCGATGACCCAACCAGAACGAGTGTTCCCGACGTGTTCTGGAATCGCTGGTCCCACAGCCGCTGGATGGCCGAGGGAAGACTCTCGTCGGCGTCAATCAGGTACGGAAATTCGTCGAGGACGACGATCCCGTCTCGGTCACCGAGATACCCCAAGAGCGCTTCCCAGTTCTGCTTGATATCCGTAATTCCTGGAAACGTGTCGGCAGCGACGTCGACGAACTCGTCGAATTGTATCTGTGACGTGGTTTCCGTAGCCTGGTAGACAACGGCGTCATCGTACTCGGCAAGCGAGCGCTGGACGAGTTGTGTCTTCCCAAGGCGCCGCCGGCCGAAGATGACGACCATCTCAGCGTCGTCGGAGTCGTAGCACCTGCGGAGCCGTGGGAGCTCATCTTCCCGGTTGACGAAGCGCTCCATATCTATCCGTTATCTCACCAGCGGATAATACTTCCGAGTAGCCTATTTCAAAATAGGCTATTCTGAAATTGGTTAGCTACTCAGTAGGCTGTTCTTCCGCAGACTCGTTCGACTCGAGGGACTCGGCGCTCCGCGACCGGAACAGCGACCTCGCCGCGGTCGGTCACGTCCAGCCCACCAGGCGAGGAGTCTGTCTCGTTGGCAGGGTCTCGTTTGCGTCGGTAATCGACCACTCGTCGCCCGACTCGTCGTTTTCGGCTGCCCCCTCGCCGCGGTCGGTAGACGCGTCCGTTTCGGCCGCGTTCTCGAGTCCGTGATAGCTCGCTGGCGTCGAGAGAACGCGATCGCGGTCGCTGGCGAGGTTTCCCCGGCGATTCCGAGGGGACGGGCCGGCCGCCGTCGCTTACAGAAACTCGGTAGCACGACCAACGCTACAAAGTACCAAGATAGTCACCATGAGATATTACTCAGCAACTTTGGTGAAGAGAGCCCATATCTGACTCAGAGCGTCCCGCAGTTAATCCAGTTGTAGGATACTCAACAGTACTCGTTGATACTCCCGTATTTCGGTGTTCGGAGAACACCCGCTGTCCGATCGATGGGGGGAGTGATCAGGTGTCAGCAGCGAACAGCTCCGCCTGCGTCACATACTGATCGTAGGTCTGCTCGGCCCACTCACGGACCTCAGTCGCGTCGGTTTCGACGAGCGCCTTCGGAGTGCCGTCATCGCCTTCGACGCCGATCTGGACACACTCCTCGAAGAGGCCCAGATAGAAGCGAATCTCGCGGTCCGAGACGAACAGAGTGCAGTTCCCGGACGCAAGCATTTCGTCGAGAAACTCGCTGTATCCCCGCCGGTTCAGGACCGTCCGCGCAAGCCGCTCGCTAACCACGATCTCGTGGTGGTACCCGGCCTCGACGGTGCACTCGTACGCGACTGTCATCGCCGGAAGACCGACGGTCGGAAGCAGCCCCCGGAACCGGTCCGCGGTCTCCATGACCTCGATGTAACGATTGACCGGTGCGTACGGATCGTTCGAATCCGCGGTGATGATCGTCGCGTCCTCGAGCGTGCACACGTCGAACTCGAGTTCGTCGTCGGGAAACCACCGGACGAACGGTCGAAGCCTGTCGAGAACGTCTACCGTTTTCAGCGCCGGCAGGACGTCTTCGACGACGACTTCGCCGAGGGGCGTGATCTCACAGGTGCGTCCCTCGATCGTAATCAGGTCGCGTTCTTCGAGGGCGTTCATGTTCCGTCGGACCGTCACTCGAGACGCGTCACTCTGCTCCTTCAGCTCGCGTTTCCGCAACCCTTCATGGTCGTACAGCCGCTCGAGGATACGGACCCGCACGGGTGACTGCGTCAGGAAAGACATCCCTTCAACACCTACTGCAGTGGACATGTGTGCCGCTCACCCCCATATCCAACGTTACTTCGGCGAGCTAGTTGACTCTAATCAACACTATCTGAACAGTGTCATGTGAAAAATTATTCTATCGCTCACACGTCGACATGATCTGTCAGGGTACAGTGTCTGTTCGTGAAAACCCGGCAAGTCCTCAAAACTTCGAACTTCCAAGCAAATCGGTCTTAGTACTGCGAAATCGTGGGCAGGCGTGCCGGTGTTGGCGTCTCACTTCCCACGACCCCTTAGCCGCGGTGTGCAATCCCGATATTGAGCGCGGAACTCGAACACGACAGTCCGGTGATTCGACCAGTGAACCAGAGCGTGTCCCGCTGTCCTGCCGGTACGTACAGCGTCTCGGTCGACACTGTGCCCGGTACCTGACGGTCGTGTGAGACGTTGCCGGTCACACTGAGCTGTACCTCCCCGCTACTCCCGGGACAGGCCCGAGCCGTCAGCGCTCCGGTCGACCAGTCGTCGGGTGTGAGTTCAGTATCGCTACACCCGCGGGTTTCGACTTCTCCGTCGTCCTGTTGTGCTGTCGCTGTTCCCGTGCCGGCGACCGTGGTTCCTGTCAGTGCGCCCATCGCTGCGAGTACTGCCCGCCGGCGTGGATCCGTCCTCGAATCGTCGTCCGTGGCGGAATCCTGTATCCCCATTGATGCGTAGCACCACTTGACAGCTACGGGCCGTCCAGCCATTAACTCATCACGTGTTCGGCGGACACCCCGTGTCGATCACACGCCCCGAGTTCATTGGACACGAGGTGTCCGCCGAACACGTGGACAACAGCACGAGCGGTCGAAGGGAGTGAAAAGCCTAGTTGGGCTTGGAAGGGACCGATGGACGTTCCACTGCTGCTAACAGCCACTGGTCGACCCGCTTCCCGCATCCGTCGAACCGGCGACCTCTCTCCTTCCTTGGGGTTGTAGCCCTTGGGCTCGTGCTCCATGGCCGCCTCTGGCTTGCGTCCCGCGTTCGACGCCGCTTGCATAGCGGTGCGTTCGTGCCCTATCGTCGCCGATCGTGGCGGGAATCGTAACAGCCGGCGACCGACGCCCGCCTGGCGCTTAGACGCTGGTGGGCGTTGTCTGCCCGATCACGCCCATGAACGTCGGGAACCGCCGGCTTCGACGTTCGGTTTCGTCGGTGCACTGCCTGGGAACCGGCGCCGGCTTTCAGGGCGGACGGACACTCGAGGCCGCGACACCGCTGCGGGACCGAAGCGGCCACCACACGGTCGGTTGGCGATCGACTACTCGAGCTCCGAAAACGAATCGTGCCACGGTTTCCTCTCGAGAGGCGGCTGTAACCGTGGAACAAGCTACGGCGATGCTCGAGCTCGCATCCGCCTTCCACGAACACTCGTCAGCCGGGTACGAGTGTACCCGTAACCAGTAGACTATGGTCTCCCTCGTGACAGGTGTGACGTTTCGTGAACAGTCACAACGCCGACCTGCAAGAGTCCGGTCCAGACGACCGGCACCCCCGTAGGAACTCGAGGTCATGCAGCGAGCCCGCCATCCTCGAGGCGATCCCCACTGGCGATCTCGCGTACCGACCGATCTACACAACCAGCCGCGTACCCGGGGCAACTCCACACTCATTGGCGATCGCGACGGCGATATCTCACGCCACTCGACTTACCTCCGGATCGATGTCCTCAAACCCGCACCCCAATCGGCTCAACGGCGCGCCAATCACGCACCCAGAGTGCTGTCGGCTGTATCGCCTAGCGTAGCTACGGCTTTGATAGAACCCTCCTTACACAGTAGCAGGAGCCTGTACTTCCGGGTTGAGATTCATGAGAGATTAACTTCCCGTTAGAGCTCTACTTTGTTACCAGAAGTGGTTAACGAGCAACTCGGTTGTAGTCAGCAGTGAGAGACTGATCGAGGCTCATGAGTGTAGCAACGTGAAACCCGACTACCACTCACCCGGCTGCTGCCGACTGTTCTGCCATGCTCTCACCGCTGAGTCGTCCCTCAATAAGCCCAAACAGCGAGTCAAGGCCGATAGCCAGTAACGCACCAGGAATGGCGCCTGCAAGCAGCTGAGGGGTGTTGAAGAGTGAAATGCCACTGATAACCCAGACACCAAGCCCCCCTCCACCGATGAAGAACGCAAGGTATGCAGTCCCGACGTTGAGAACGGCGCTCGTTCGAATTCCGGCGAAGATGACAGGGACCGCTAGCGGAAGTTGAATCTGCCGGAGAATCTGATTTTCAGTCATTCCCATACCACGCGCCGCTTCGACGGTACTCTCATCAACGTTCTCGAGACCGGCGACAGTATTCGTTAAGATCGGTAGAAGCGCATAGGCGAACAGACCGACCAGTGCAGGCAGGAAACCGAGACCAAGGATGGGAAAGACCAGTGCAATGATTGCCAGTGTTGGAACCGTCTGTGAGACGTTCCCGAAACTCATGACGATGGATTTTGCACGCTCATTTCGGGTCGCGAGGACACCCATCGGGATGGCAATCACGATTGCCAACGCAACCGACACAAGGACGAGGGCTAGATGTTCTGCTAACAGCCTAAGGAACTCGTCAAAGTTCGCTACGAGGTAGGTATAGGTTGCGAGAAGTGCATCAATCAGTCCCATCGATTACACACCACCGTTCGATTGATGCGCACGAATCGAAGATTCTGTAATCGTGCCTACGACGTCATCATCTTTAACGACGGGGAGTGATTGTGTATCGGTTTCGATCATTCGCGAGAGTGCGATATCGACCGTGTTCGTCGGAGCAACGTACTGATCCCCGGTTCCGTCAGCGAGTGCCGCAGTAGCGGCCTCTGCGGTGTCGGCAACAGATGAAGCCGTTGGCTGCTCGACTGTCGGTACCGACTCCGACATAATATCCCGGACAGGGGTGATCTGGAGCTCTTTCAATGTTCTATCAGCTCCAATGAAGTCTTCGACGAACTCAGTAGCTGGATTATGAAGAATCTCTTTGGGCGACCCGTACTGCACAAGCTCGCCAACATCGAAGATTGCGATTTTATCACCCATTTTCAGCGCTTCATTGATGTCGTGTGTGACGAAGAGAATCGTCGTATCAATTCGCTCCTGGATCTCGAGGAACTCGTCCTGCAGTTCCTCGCGAGTAAGTGGATCAAGCGCACCGAAGGGCTCATCCATTAACAGGACATCGGGATCTGCAGCAAGTGCACGAGCAACGCCAATCCGCTGTTGTTGGCCACCAGAGAGAGCGTTGGGATACTGGTCGCGATACGTTCCCGGTTCGAGATCCATCAACTCGAGCAGTTCGTCTACGCGATCATCGATACGCGACTGGTCCCAGCCTTTGAGTTCAGGGACTGTTGCGATGTTTTCTCCAACAGTCATATGATCGAAGAGTCCGATCTCCTGAATCACATAGCCAATATCTCGTCGCAGATCGACTTTATCTAGCTCCTGTATATCAGTACCATCGTAGTACACTGCTCCCTCCGTGGGGTCCTGCATTCGGTTGACAAGGGTCATCGTCGTGGTTTTGCCACAGCCGGAGGGACCCACAAAGACCGTCGTCGTTCCACGTTCAACCTCGAAGCTAATGTCTTCGATAGCGACGGTCTGATCCGAGTATATCTTGGTGACGCCATCGAATTTGATCATCGTATCCGGTGCTTCTGTCGTACCCGTCGTGTTCGTCTTAGTCATGCTATCGACCTCTGGATGAATCGCGTACCGAGAGTCAGTTCGATGTCTTCGCCGTTCTGAAGCCTGAACACCTGTTCGAGGACTTGGAAGATGTAATCAAAGGCCAGTGCAAGGAGCGATACGATAATGGTCGAGACGACGATGGCCGCGGTGTTGGCCTCGCTGATACCGTTAAAGATGGGATCACCGAGATTGTTCGCCCCGATGAACGCTCCAATAGCAGCAATACCGACGAGGATCACAACGGCATTGCGAACACCCGCCATAATAACTGGAACTGCTTGGGGGAGTTGGAGTCGCAGGAGCCGCTGTGTTTTTGTCATCCCCATTCCACGCCCGGCCTCGATGGTTGCTTCATCAACCTGGGTGAGACCTAAGTAGGTGTTTCTGATGATGGGCAACTGCGCGTAGAGGATAAGT
>NZ_JARUKW010000009.1 GCF_029688845.1 Natronococcus sp. A-GB1
AGTCGACTACACTGACGACAAGCACGACGACGTGAAGAACAGCTACTACTGCTAACCGCTGGTAGCACCTCGAGACCGCCGCTATTCTTTGCGGAGACTCGTTCGACGAGAGACGTCTCGAGCAACGGATCGACGTTCGCTCACTGCTTCGCTATCGACGCCGGCAGATCGGGTCGCGAAACGGTCCGTTCGGTCCCGAGTTTGTGAGCGTTCACTCGTCGACGGCGGTTGTCGGATCCGGATACGCCTCGAGGTCGGTGATCGTTTCATCGAGACATCCCCGATCGGTTTCGTAGTAGTGGCGGCGTTGAATCCACTCGAGCCGACGGTTGTACCTGATTTCGACCCGTTCCCAGACGTCCCCATCGCCGTCAGGAGCCGAGCGGATCGAGACGGTCTCGAACGCCCGGAGCTCGTAGTCGCCGTCGGCGTACCCGGTCAGCTCGAGGGTCGTTCGGGCGGGCTCGAGCTCGGTGGCGGCATGCTCGAGTAGTCGGGAAGCTAACTGGTCGAGGTCTGTGAGACGCGGCGGTCCGGGCTCAGGTTCGGGTTCGGGCATCGATACGATCACCACCGCAAAAAATCACTGCACGCGAGCCGGTCTCAGTCGTCGCTCGGTGCCGCACCGGCACTGTCGCCGGCGCTGACGCCGGTTCCGGGACCGATATCGATCTCGAGCTCCTCGAGTTTCTCGTCGGGGACGACGCCGTCGACCCAGCCGCGGTGCTCGTAATACTCCTCTTTCATCTCCTCGAGCTCGCAGTACTCGCCCTCGCTTGCGCCCTGGCCGGGCGTGCCGCCCTCCTCGAGGAAGACCTCTGGCAGGGAGTCGTCGTCGCCGTCGAAGCCGACCAGGTTGTTGTAGTACCGCTCAAGGTTGTAGATGCGCTCGCCGGTCTCCATCAGCTCGTCCTCGGTGACGTCGAAGCCGGTCATCCCGTTGTACTGGGAGACGTACTCCTCGATCCCCTCGGCGAAGGCGTTGAACTTGCAGATGTCGAACGAGTCAGAGATGGCGTGAAGGTCCTGAAACTCGGCGGTGAGTTCGCCCTTGCCCTCGTACTCGTAAGGATCGACCTTCTCGGGGATGCCCAGAATCTCGGCGGCAGGGGTGTAGCCGCGCAGGTGGCAGGCGCCGCGGTTCGAGGTGGCGTAGCCGATCCCCATTCCCTTCATGCAGCGGGGGTCGTAGGCCGCGATGGCCTGGCCCTTGACGTCGAGGCGGCAGTCGTGGGCGTCGATCGCGTCGGCGAACCGCTCCTGGCCCTCCGCGAGCAGGTCCGGAAGCTCGCCGTCGCGGTTGGCGATGCGCTCGATCATCTCGATCATCTCGTCGGCGTCGCCCCACTCCATTCCCTCGTCGACGTCGTCGAGCTTGCCCTCTTCGGTGGCGTCCATCGCCATCGCCATGATGTTGCCCGCCTCGATCGTGTCGATCCCCATGTCGTTACAGCGGTCGATCATCACCGCGATCTTGTCGCGGTCGTCGTTCAGCGAGTTCGTGCCGAGCGCCCAGGCGGACTCGTACTCGAACGACTCCATTCGGACGTTCATCTCCTCGCCTTTGTGCATCACGTCGACCTCGACTTCCTTCTTGCAGGCGACGGGACAGGAGTGACAGGTCGGCTCGTCGACGAGAATGTTCTCGCGGACGTTCTCCCCGCTGATGCGCTCGGCGTCGAGGACGTTCTCGCCGCCCTGTTCGGCGTCGTTGTAGGAGATCGCCGAGGTGTACCGACCGTTCTTGGTCGGGTGGCCGTCCATCTCCTCGGTGATGTTCATCAGGACGTTGGTGCCGTACATCGAGAGCCCGCCCTCGTTGGGCGCGGTGACGTCGGACTCGGTAATCGCCTGCATCGCCTGCTGGTGGCCCTCCTTGAACGTCTCCGGGTCGGCGGGCTGGGGCATCTTCGTGTTGGACTTGATAACCACCGCCTTGAGGTTCTTCGAACCGGCGACGCAGCCGGTGCCGCCCCGTCCGGAGGCCCGGTCGTCCTCGTTCATGATGCAGGCGTACCGAACCTGGTTCTCGCCGCCGTCGCCGATCGCCATGATCGAGAGGTTCTTACCGTACTGGCCGTCGACCTCCTCTTCGATCGTGTCGCGGGTCTCGTGGACGCCCTTCCCCCAGAGGTGGGAGGCGTCCCGAAGCTCGACCTCGCCGTCCTCGACGAAGGCGTAGACCGGCTCGTCGGCCTCACCCTCGAACAGCAGGCCGTCGAACCCGGCCCACTTCAATCGGGCACCCGACCAGCCACCGTGGTGACTGTCGGTGACCGTTCCGGTCAGCGGCGACTTCGTACAGATGGCGATCCGACCGCTCATCGTCACCTGCGTTCCCGACAGCGGGCCGTTCATGAACGCCAGCAGGTTGTCCGGCCCGAGCGGGTCGACGTCCGCTCCCTGTTCGAAAACGTACTTTACCCCCAGTCCGCGCGCACCGATATACTTCCGCGCGTCCTCCTCGTCGATCCCCTCGTAGTTTACCTCGCCCTCGCTGAGGTCGATGCGTGCGACGTTGTCTTGGAATCCGCCGATCTCGGTCATTGTAATGTACGACTAGTGCATTCGTTCCGACCCGTGTTAGGTGTTGCCGTGTAGAGGTAACCAGTACCAGTTATACCAGCCACCCGTTGGCGGAATCGCTCCGGTCGCGGTCGGTCTCGGCTTCGATAGCGGTACCCGTCCGAAAACCGGCCGTGTCCGAACCGGTCGGGCGCGGTCGAGGGGCTCGAGGCTGGAACTCTGAGGAGACGTCTCTGGCGTACACTCGTCTCGAACACGGTCCGAACTCCGACTACTCGTTGAGGTGAGAACGGTATCCCTTCGGCTCGAACCCGCGCCGGCAGATCACGCGTTTCTGCCCCACAGTGATCGCACTGACCTGGTCGTCGTCTTCCATCTGTTCGACGACCGCGCGCAGGTGTTCTTCCGACCAGTTGGTTTCCTCGAGGACCGTCGATTCGTCGACGCGCCCCCCGCGTTTGACGAGCAGGCGCAACACCTTGTCGTCGTCGGGGAGCTGCCGATCGTCCGTGCCGTACTCGATCTGTTCGGCGTAGCTCAGTGTTTCGTTTCGCTGCTCCTCGGTGGGCTCCGTCTCCGTTTCGGCCCCGGTGTCGGCGTCGTCAGTGTCGGCTGACTCCTTTGACCAGAGCGACGAAAGCCGTGTCCAGAGTGTGTTAAATACCATCTGTTGATCTCCTCCGCTGTAAGTATCGCTGCTTGAGCGTCGGTCTACCTTGCACTTGTGTTCGGTCCGTTATATACTTGGTCTGCTGTCGAGTTCGGTTTGTGCTCATGCGATCCCGGCCGAATAGCGACGGCCTTGCGAGGCGCAAGTCGACCGAACCGGTTCGCGAGGCCGACAGGATTCGTCGCCCCCGTGGTGGCGACGGCAGTACCGATCCGATCTACGCACCAGTTCGGGTTCCTGGCCCTATCGTACGAACAGGAGGACGGCGGAGAAAGAAACGGTTCCGGCTCGTGCCGAGTTTACCTGCTGGCCGCGGTGACCGTCTCGAGATAGGTTTCGGCCAGCGCCTCGAGTGCTTCGTGGTGGTTTGCCGAGTGCGGTGCCGTCAGCGGCGAGATGCTGATCCGGCCCTCGGCGACGGCCCGTCGGTCCGTTCCCTCGGGATCCGGAATCGTCTCGGGGTCCATCGACTCCCAGATCCGGTCGGTGAGGTGGACGGCGTCGCCGTTTCGCTCGGCGTCCATCTCGTAGCGCTTCGACGGCCGCGTGATCTCGATCGGTGCGGGATCCGTATCTGGCAAGGGAACGTTGACGTTCAGGTACGCGGCGTGATCGAAGATCCCTGCCTCGAGAGCGTGTTCGGCGAGGTAGGTGGTGACACGGGTGGCCTCCTCGAAGTCGGCTGGCCCGACCTCGAGTTCGTCGAACGTGATGTCTCCCAGCGGGACGTACAGCGAGGTCGCGATCGCGGGCACGTCGAAGAAGGCCGCCTCGACGGCCGCGCTGATCGTCCCCGACCGTCCCAGGACGTACTCCCCGAGGTTCGCACCCTCGTTACAGCCGGCGACGACGAGGTCCGGTTCGGGACCGAGTTCGGCCAGGCCGGCGACGACGCAGTCGGCCGGCGTGCCCTCGACGGCGTAGCCGAGTTCGTGTTCCCGGACGTCGACCGCGTGGGAGATCGATCGGCCGCAGGCGCTCTGGTCGTTCGCGGGCGCCACGACAGTGACGTTCGCGTGCTCGGCGAGGGCGTCGTGAAGCACCCGGATTCCCGTGCTGTCGATCCCGTCGTCGTTCGTCAACAGGATCTCGAGACTGTCGCTCATATCGGGTTCTGGGACGGGGGTGCGAAAAGGGCTCCGGAAGGGGCGAGCTACCCGATCCGGTCGACGATCGTCTCCTCGTCGACGACCAGGTTGTAGGCCTCCTCGTCGTCGTTCCAGAGGACTAGAATCCCCTCGAAGGTGAGCACCTCGCCGTAGTCGGCCTCGAGCAGCGGGCGGTTGAGCGAACTCTCCCGGGTGAGGACGGCGTAGTGGTCGACGGCCTCGCTGCCGTCGCTGATCTTGAACAGCGGGTTCGCGTCCTTGCCCGAAAGCGAGCGACTGAGTTTCGCCGCGGCGAGGTCGACGCGGTTGGTGACGTGGCGCTCGGACTCGGCCATCTTCGCCCAGTCGCTGGTCGCGAGGTCGATTTCGATCCGGCGCGTCCCGTCCAGACGGAGCAACGAGTAGGAGAACTGGACGTCGACGTTGACGAACTCGCCGGGAGCGTGGTCGGCGTCGTCCTCGGGCGTCGCCTCGTCGAGCTGGCGCTGGAACGACGGCACCGCCAGATCGGGCCGGACGTCGAACGACCAGCCGCGATCGGTCGGCGTCGCGCCGGGCCAGAGTCGAACGGTCGGGCCGTAGACGGTGACCTCGCGGGCCGACTTGTCGTTCGCACTCGAGGGGATAACGGTCGTTCCCTCGAGGGCGCGTTCGAGGTCGCGAAGCTCGATGCTCGTGTTCTTGTCCGCGGGCGCCATCCCGAGGAACGTCCCGTCCGATGCGAGGGCCTCGAGCACCGAGCGGGCGACCGCCTCGGCGTCCGCGAGTTCGCTCAGGACGTTGCAGGCGAGCACGAGGTCGAACCCCTCCCCGTCGCCGACCGACTCGAGGTCCACGTCCTCGACGGGGTCGCGGTGGATCGTCGGGTGGACGTTCCGCCCGGTCTCCTCGAGCAGCGGGCCGAGGACGTCGGCGGCCGCGCTGGGTTCGATCGCGTGGTAGTCGACGACGGCGTCGTCGGGGAGGTAGTCACAGAGCCCGAGGGCGGGGCCGCCGACGCCGGCGCCGATGTCGAGGACGCGAAGCTCCCGGCCCAGCAGTCCCCGCTCGGCCAGATCGTCGAGCGCGTACTGCACCGCCGCGTAGTAGCCGGGCAGGTGGTAGATCGCGTAGCCTGCCGCGACGTCGTCGTCGTACTCGACGGGCCGGCCCTCGAGGTAGCGGGATTTGAACCGCCGGATCGTCGACCGCAGAAGCTGGCCTGTCCCGTCGCGGTGCCAGTCGACGCCGTAGCGATCGACAAGCAGGTCCTCGAGGCGCTCCCCGTAGCGGTCGGGAAAGCGTTCGACGGGGCCGCGGCGCGGGCTCACGGGCTCGTCTCCGACCGGGACGAAGGTACCGTCCTCGCGCTCGAGCAGGCCAAGCGAGACGGCGTCCTCCCGGAGGTGCTGGCGGACGACCGCGGGATGGGGACTGCCCTCGACGTAGTCACAGATCTCCTCGGGATCGATCGGCCGGACGTTGCGCAGGTACTTCGCGTTCGAACGGATCGCCTCTCGTTGGTCGGTCATTCGTGATCTCCCTCCTCGTGTAGCTTCCGCGCCGCCTCCGCGTACAGGGCCTCGAACTCGTCGTGGTTGGCGTCGGCGAGCGCTCCGGCGGCGTCGGCGACCGCCTCGGCCCCGTCGAAGGTCTCCTGAATGTCGGCGTAGACTCGCGGCGTTCCCGCCGTCACTCGCGTCGCGAGCGCCCGTAGCTCCTCGTAGATCGGCGTCTCGAATCCCTCGGGGACGTCCTCGGCCGCCAGGGCGAACGCGAGGATGGCGGCGTGAGTCGCCGACTGAACCGTCTCCATCGCCTCGTCGTGTTCTTCGGGGGTCGTCTCGACGAGGTCGTTGCCCCGCCCCTCGAGGGCCTCGAGCACCGCCGCGGTCGTCGGTCCCGCGTTCTCGCGGACGACCGCGATTGAGCCCGGCGCCCGCTCGGGGGCAAAGAGCGGGTGGAGGCTCGCGCGCTCGAGATCGGGGGCGTGTCGAGCCATCGCCGCGAGCGGGTCGGTCATCGCCCCCGAGACGTCGACCATCGCTTCGCCCGCCCTCGGGGCGTGAGCGGCGATCGCCTCGTCGGCGTGGGAGAGGGGGACCGCGATACAGACGACGTCGTAGGTATCCTCGCCCTCGAGGGAATCGGTCTCGCCCCCGACGGCGTCCGCAGCCGCGACCGCAGCCGCCGGATCGACGTCGGCGAAGGTGACCTCGGCGTCGACGGCGTCGCCGAACCACGTCCCCATGGCCCCCGCACCGACGATCAGTACGTCCATTGGGGTGATGTACCCGACGGCGTCGCAAAAGGCGTTCGATCGGTC
The DNA here is from genome assembly GCF_029688845.1 of Natronococcus sp. A-GB1. Taxonomy (GTDB): domain Archaea; phylum Halobacteriota; class Halobacteria; order Halobacteriales; family Natrialbaceae; genus Natronococcus. The sequence continues at coordinate 6,611 of NZ_JARUKW010000009.1, forward strand.
GTCCGATCCCGCAAGCACGAGGCCTATCGTCGCGAGTCGAGAAGCTCGACGTATCCGATGACCGAGGACTCACAGTTACCCCTCGAGCGCAGAGACGCGATGAAAATTACCGGCCTGGCGGCGGTCGGATCGCTGACCGCGCTGGCCGGCTGTAGCGACGACGACGGCGAGGACGACGACCAGATCGACCACCCGGACGAGGCGAACGACTCCAACGGTGGCGGCGGGAGCCCGGTCGACGAGGAGAACGAGACCGGCGGCAGCCCCGACGAACGGGACGACGAAGATAGGAGTTAACGCTGGCCGTCTACGACCGCGTTCGTCCGCCTCGATGGATCGTTCAACGAGCATATAAATACCGTCTGCGACAGACGGCACTATCGGTATCCACCTCGAACGATCAGTGACGGTGATGCCTGATATTGGAAGCCCGTTCGGCGTGGACCTGGCGACGACGATCTTCGGCGCGGGACTGTCGCTGGTCGTCTCGGCCGGGGCGATGACCTACGAGGATCAGATCACCGGCTGGACGTCGGCGGAGATGATCGGCGCCACGGGCCTGGGGCTCGTGGCGGTCGGGGCGGTGCTGGGGATCGTGCTGGTGCTCATCGGCCTCAGGTAGGCCCGTACGGTCACCGACCGTCGTTCCGGGCCGATCGAACCGTCTCCTCTCGAGCCCGGAGCAGCCTCCAGGCGGCGCGGGTCGCCTCGTTCGTGCGGATTCTTCCACTTTCCGGATCGTACTCGATCACGCCCAGGTCCGCCATCTTCGGCAGGTGCCAGTGGTAGAGCGCGACCTCGAGCCTGGTTCGCTCCGCCGGCCGGCCGTCGTTCTCGGTTCCGACGAGTTCCGCGGCGACGGCCTCGAGTGTCGTTTCGGATCGCGTCCGGAGCACGCGAAGGAGCCGCCGCCGAGTCCAGTGAGCGCAGACGTCGTGAATCCCGTCGACCGCGTCGGACGCGTCGTGGCTGGGGGATATCATACCCCCGTTTAGACCCTCGTCTCTCTTCGAACGTTGGGCGGTTACGACAACCAGTTTATAACGGAATCCGTTCGGACCGCTCACTCCGATCGAGGGAAGGGAAGAGCTGCTCGGAGCACCGCGTTGGCGCCACGGCGGACGCGCTCGGAGGCGGCCTGCTGGGAGATCCCCAGTTCGTCGGCGATCGCGGTGAGGTCGGTCTCCCGTGGCACCTCGAAGTAGCCCCGCTGGACGGCGAGGACGATCGCCTCCCGCTGACCGGGTGTGAGCTCGAAGCGCCGTCCCGCCCGTGAGGCTTCCGCGAGCGGATGGACCCGGCCGACGCGGATCGAGATCGATCGATCGGAACAGTACTCGGAGAACCGCTCGACCAGCTCGTTGCTCGGGAACCGGACCCGGAAGTACCAGCCCTCCTCTGCCGTCATCGCCTCGAGGACGACGGCCTCCGCCTCGGCGAGCCCGCCCAGGAGTCCGTCGGCGTCGCTCGACCACACCGCCCGGTACAGCGCGGTGCCGTCGATCCGATCGATCCGGGTGATACTCTCGATATCCGGCTCCGAGCCGACGTGGTGTTCGAACGGCTCGAACCCCTCTCCGGTCGCCCAGAAGTACGGGATAAACTGACCACCGACCGGCACGATTGCCTCGAGTTCGATCTCCATGCGCTCGACCGTCTCGAGCGCCGAGCCGAAGACGAACTCCTCGGTTGCGATGCTGAACTCCACGATAACGCTCATGTGGTAGTCCTACGAGCGGCCGAGATATACGCTGTCTGCCGTCTCCTGCGGCTCCTGTGGCTTGGCGAACAGCTATTTCGTATCGAGGGGGTCGTGGCCCGTCGTCACGAGAGCTGTCGGCGCGGGAAACATTCAACCTGGTCGCCATCGAACCGACGGGCAATGGCGCGGACTCCGCTCAACCCGTTCCGCGACGAGGACGGCAGCTGGACCAGCCCGTCGGGACGGGAGGGCGAGTTCCTCGTCCTCCTCGTCGGGCTTCCGATATTCGCCTGGTTCGCGGCCGTCGATCTGGGCGGGCTCGCGCCCGGCGAGAGCTGGCCCGCGCTCGCCGCCGGCGTCTGGGCCGGGGTCGCCTACGCCGTCTTCTTCCGGGAACGACTGCTCGAGGCCGTCCCCGACGACTTCGGCGGCTGGACCCTCGTCTCGCTCCTCACGGGTGGGTTCGGGCTCTCGATCCTCGAGTTCGTCCACCTCGGAGAACCGACAGCGCTGTTCGTCCTCGCGGCCGGAACGACAGTGCTCGCCGTCTCCGCGATCAGGCTCGTCTCGCCGCTCCACGAGGGGATGGAACCGCAACGGCGGGGCGTCGAACCGCCCGCGTCGGCGGACCTCGAGCGATACCAGTAGATCGTCGCACAGTTTCTTTGTTCATCCTATCGTACAAAACCCGCGTTAGGTGTGACATCCTCCTCGCCGTAAACGGCGAGGCTTCCCACGCATGGGGAATACCAGTTAGTCGTCGCTGGCAGAGGGTTTCGACTCTTGGAACGCCGTGAGCGTCATCTGCGCTGGTACACTCGTCTCACGGTGAGTCGTGGCGGTGTCACAACCGCTCCCATCCCGTGACGAGTCATCGCGTTCCGCCTTGTCAAGCGGGACGCTCTCTCCCCACGGGTCAATCCGTCGTGCGATATTCGCCGAAGCGTTGATGTCTGCCTGAAACGTCGAAACGTGGCACTCGTCGTGAGGACACCGGAACTCGGCTTGGGAGTCCCGCCGACCGATGCGGTGGCACGAGTGGCACGTCTGCGAGGTGTACGCCGGATTCACGTACTCGACAGGGATGCCTGCTTCCGTCGCCTTGTCCTCGATACGTCCTTGGAGTCGGGCGAACGCCCACGAGTGAAGCCGACGGTTCATGTACTTCCCGTAGTCGAGACGCTTACGGATGTACGTCAAGTCTTCCATCACCAACATCGGATTCTCGTACTGCTTGGCGTACTCGACAGCCTGTCGAGACGCTTTCTCCACGATGTCGGTGAGGGCATTCTGGTAGTGCGAAAAGCGGTCTTCAATCCGCCACTCGGATGCGTCACGCTCTTGGAGTCGCTTCAGGGCCGTGTGCATCTCCTTGCGAAGATGCTTCGCTCTGCTTCCACTACACACGAACGGGTCAGTCAGAGAACCGTCCTTGAGGGCACAGCCCGTGATGAGGGCGGTTTCTCCGATGTCTAAGCCGATGTGCGTAGCGTCACCGTCCGTTGCTGGTTCTTCGACCGGGTACTCGACGGTGACGTGAAGTATCCAGTTCTTCTGATGCTTCTGAAGGCGTATCTCTCCGGCCTTCGCGTCCTCAGATACGAGGTCGTGCCAGAGGTCTTCCTGTTCGGGGTTGATTCGGAGCGGTATCCAGAAGTTCGTCCCCCGACCGGGACGCGGAACCCACCACGTAAACTCGTAGTCGCGTTCTTCGGAGTGGTCGAACTTGGCAGCCTGATTCGTGAGTCGTATCGGGTGTTCGTCGTCCAACTCCTTGGCGTTGTACGTCTTGCGGAGTTTCGGGACGTAGTTGCAGAGTGCTGCCTTCGCTTGATACGGTAGGTCGTAAGGCGTCACGATGTCGCTCACCGCCGACATGGTACTCGTCCCGGCGTCGAACGCCTCTTGCAGACCGTCACGGTAGGTTTCGAGTAGGTCGTTGAGTTTCGACTGCTTGTGGGCTGTCGGTGGGGCGAACGTCGCTTGAAGCGTCTTAGTTATCGTTGTCACTGGCGTCTAATCCTTTCTCGATTAGTTCAGCGTAGGCGCGAGGGTGTCGAATGCCATTGTCGCGGGCGTACTCTTTCACCCGTTCGTGGAGGTCACTCCCTCGCTCCATATCGATTTCAGTTCGCACAACTCTTTGTACGTTATTTTGGTACTAATAACTTCCGTTCGGTATTCAGACTGCTGTAGACTGTGGATTGCGTAGTGGAGTGACGCGATTCACGCCCGTCCCCAGAACGCTCCGCGTTCTGGTGTGCAAACGAGACGCAAAGCGTCTCGTCAACGCCGTGAACGGCGGGATTCTCTCGCTGTTTAAAGATAGGCGGACCATGTCTCAGTTCGGTCCGACCGCTCTTCCTGCGGTGGCGTGCGCTGTCGACCGACCGAGCGAAAGTGAGGGCGGTCAATGATGCCGCGCGAGGTCTTCGTGAACAGCGTGAACGAAGGCTTGTCAGAGCGTGCTCTGACAGTGGACGAACGAGCGCAGCGAGTGAGTCGGCTGGGGAGGGCGTGGCGATCCCCTGTGTTCGTGCGAGCAAGACTGCTACTCGTCGGTAGTACCGCGAAAGCCCCTGGCCCCTTTCAATCCCACCCAGGGTGGATAGTTGGGGCTGCAGACACGACGCCGGCCGTTCCATTCGCATCTATACGTAACAGTTCGAGGTATTCCGATTCGCCCGAACAGGGCACGTACTCCCACCTACTGAGGCCTTACCACGCCTCCTCGAGCACGCCCTCGATCTCCTCGACGGTCGGATCGAGTCCCGGCGGGGCATTGGCCATGAAGCCGTCGGCGAGGATCGCCTCGGCGACGTCGCCGAACTCGTCGTTCTCGACGGGGTCGAGGTCCCGCAGCCGGAACGGCAGTCCGAGCTCGTTGCGCAGTTCGGCGACCCGGTCGACGACCGCGGCGCCGTGGTCGGCGGCCTCGCCGACGCCGAGGGTGTCCGCGAGCAGCCCCGCTCGCGCGTCGACGCCCTCCCGGTCGAAGAGGTAGCGCAGGACATGGGGGACGACGACGGCGTGGGCGACCCCCTGCTGGAGGTCGTAGGCGTCCCGCAGCCCGTGGCCGAAGGCGTGGACGACCGACAGCGTCGTCCCGTCGGGACGGGAGATGCCGTACTGAACGAGGATCAGGCCCTCGAGCAGCGTCTCGAACGTTTCGACGTCGCGATCGCCCCGTCCGAACGCCTCGAGTCCGTCCCCGAACTTCTCGAGGCCGTGTCTGGCTGCGGCGTCGGTGATCGGGGTCGCGTTGGCCGCGTAGATCGTCTCGAGGCCCTTGTCGAACCCGTTCATCGCCGATCCCGCGAGAATCGAGGCGGGCGTCGTCGCGACCAGTTCGGGGTCGTAGAACGCCGCGGTCGGCATCAGCTTGGGATCCGAGATCCCGCCGCCGAGTTCCTCGTCGACCAGCCCCGAGTGGGGCGCGGCGGTGATCCCGGCGCCCGTCGAGAGGTCGGCGCCGGCCAGCGTCGTCGGGACGGCGACGATCGGGACCAGTCCCTCGTCGGGGACGGCGATCGTGCCCGTCTGAGCGAACTCCTCGGCGATCCGATCGCGCGAGCGGTCGCTCGCCGCGAGGGCGCTGATCGCCTTCGCGACGTCGAGGCTGCTCCCGCCGCCGAGGCTGACGAGGGCGTCCGCTTCCTCGGTCTCGATCCGATCGAGTCCGTCGAACGCCGTCCCGAGGCGCTTGTCGGGCGTCGTCTCGTCGAAGACGCCCGCCAGCCGGTCGCCGAGCCCCTCGCGAACGGGGTCAATCACTTCGGGCGTGTCCCCGACCGTGGAGCCACAGACCACCAGCGCTCCCTCGAGGTCCAGCGCCTCGAGTTCGGCCTCGAGATCGTCGACACAGCCCGCGCCGAACCTGATCGTCGCCGGGCGGTACTCGAACCGGAAGGCCGGATCGCGCGTCGTCTCGTCGGTTGTGGCCATGACTTCCCGTAGGAGGAGCTCGCAGTAAAAAGGACCAGCGGCGTCAGCCGGGGGACAGGGTCAGTCGCTCGCGTCGACGGACGGCCCGTCGAACGGTGGCAGTTGCGCCTCGATCCGTTCGCGTTCGTCCTCGAGACGCTCGGGGAGGACGAGTTCGGAACCCAGCTCCGCGGGATCCTCGTCGACGGCGAACCCGGGCCCCGTCGTCGCCATCTCGAAGAGAACCCCGCCCGGCTCGCGGACGTAAATCGAGTGGAAGTACTTTCGGTCGATCACTTCGGTCGGCGATAGCCCGTGGTCGGCGAACGCCTCGCGCCACGCCTCCTGTTCCTCGACGTCCTCGACCGTGAACGCGACGTGGTGGACCGTCCCGACGCCCATTCGACCGCGGCCGACGTCGGTCTCGACAAGGTCTACGATCGAGCCCGGACCGCTCGCTGCACTCCGATAGCGCCGTCGGCCGTCGGTTTCGTCCTCGAGTTCGTACCCCAGGACGTCGGTCAATACGGCCGCGGTCGAGTCGACGGAGTCGACCGCGAGCGTCACGGCGTGAAAGCCGCGCAACTGATGTTCCGCGGGTACTGAGCCCTCGGTCCAGGTCGCCGCCTTCGGTTCGTCGCTCGCGGTGTCACCGCTCGCGTTATCCGAGGCCCGTTGCGCCTCGCTCGCGGCCACCAGCTCGAGTCCGATCCCGTCCGGGTCCTCGAACTGGAGAACCGTCTCGCCGAATCGATCCTCGACGTCGACCGCAACGTTCCGCGACTCGAGGCGGTCGCGCCAGTAGTCGACCGACCCCTGCGGAATCCGATAGGCGGTCGCCTGCGTCTGCCCCGCGCCGAACTGCCCGGGTCGGCCCTCGTCGGTCCACGGGAAGAACGTGATGTTCGTCCCGGGCGTCCCCTCCCCGTCGCCGAAGTAGAGGTGGTAGGTGCCGGGATCGTCGTGGTTGACGGTCTGCTTGACGAGGCGCAGTCCCAGCGTGTCGACGTAGAAGTCGGCGTTTCGCTGCGGGTCGCCCGCGATCGCGGTCACGTGGTGGAGGCCGGGCGTTTCGGGTGCCATACCGGGAGGAGGCGCTCGAGCCTTGAGACGTTTCGCTCACACCGGTGTTACGGGGTGACGCCAACGTTATCGGGAGTAGAGCGTCGAAAACGGTCCGTCTCGGACGGACCGCGTCTCACTCGATTTCGAGCCGAGTCACGAGCGGAATCTCGTTCGTGACGATATCCATCAGCGGCGAGGTCGCCTCGACGCGCTCGCGCAGCTCCTCGAGATGCTCCTCCGACGCGTCGGCCTCGATGTGGGTCGTACAGGTGATCGACTCGTAGCCGGGTCGGACGTCCTCGTCGAGGCCGAGGAACCCCCGCAGGTCCACGTCACCGTTCATCTCGAACCGGAGGTCATCGAGTTCGATCCCCATGGCTGCGGCGTTTGCCGCGTAGCCGACGGTCAGACACGACCCGAGCGCGCCGAGCAGCAACTCGACGGCGTTGGGGCCCGTCCGCTCGCCCAGGATCTCCTCCGGCTCGTCGCCCTGAAGGGTAAACTCCCGTGTATGGACGGTTTCTCCCGCCTGATCGAACTCGTCGATGATCGTCGTCGCCTTCAGCGCGTCCTCCCACTTGGTTTCGGCTCGGAAGGTGAACGCCCCGACGGCAGCATCGTCGTCGATCGCCTCCATCGCTCCCTCGAGGGCGGAAACGTCGACACCGTTGACCGTGGTTTCTTCTCTGGTCGCCATTGTTGACTCACCGACCTTCCCTCCGACGGCCGCGATCATAACCTAGCTAGATACCCTCTAGCTTTCTATCGGGTCCGCTCTAACTCGCTCGAGTTTCGCCGATGAGAATAGTTACCATCGGACGGAACGTACCGGCGAACGTGACCTGCCCGCACCTCGAGTACCGCGACCGAGCCGACGACCGGCGCTTCGACGAGCCGCGAGCGTACTGTGCCGTCGCCGACCGGTTCGTCCAGCCGATGCGTGCCGATATCTGCAACGACCGTTACGCGCTCGCACACGACCGTCACTGCGAGATCTACCTCGAGCACACCAGCGGGGACACAGACGGTGGAGGCGGGATCGGCGATCCGGAGGCGACGAACGAATGAGCTACGACGACTACCTCGCCGGCGACCCCCTGATCGTCACCGCGGCGCTGACCGGGGGTGTCCACGGGAAGGAGGCGAACCCGAACCTCCCGGAGACGCCCGAGGAGATCGGTCGGGCCGCCGCGGCGGCCGAGGAAGCTGGCGCGTCGGTCGTCCACCTCCACGCCCGCCGACCGAACGGCGAGCGCAGCTTCGAGACCGAGCGCTTTCAGGCGATCGACGACGCAGTTCGACGACACGCCGACGACGTCATCATCCAGCACTCGACGGGCGGAACGGGCGCCCCCGAGGACCGGCGCCACCTCCCGCTGCGGACCGATCCCCCGCCGGAGATGGCCTCGCTCGACATGGGTCCGTTGAACCGGTACGACCACCTCACCAGCGAGAACACTCGGGGACTGGTGGATGCCCTCCACGAGGAGATGATCGACCGCGGGATCAAGCCCGAACTCGAGGTGTTCAACGACGGCCACGCCAACGAGGTGCTGGGACTGCTCGAGCGCCGCGAGCTCGCCGCCCCCGTCTACGCGACGCTGATCTTCGGCCCGGGAACACTCACCCCGCCGACGCCGCGGAACTTCCTGACCGCCGTCTCTAACCTGCCCGACGACGCGCTGTTCAACACGCTCGGCTTCGGGCGCCACCAGCTGCCATTCGCGACGATGGGGATCCTCTTCGGCGGCCACGTCCGGGTCGGCCTCGAGGACAACGTCTACTACCGACGGGGCGAACTCGCCGAGAGCAACGCCCAGCTTGTCGACCGAGTCGTCCGTCTCGCCGAGGACCTCGGTCGCCCCGTCGCGACCCCTGCGGAGGCGCGGTCGATCCTCGGGCTCTAATCCAGGGCCAGTCGTCGAAATCCTTATATCCCTCATTGGCATGTAAGGCATTAACACACATGCAAGGATGCTCGGATCAAGCGCTGTTAGCCACGCTTGCCGAGCGGGGGCCGGCCGAGATGGTGACGTTGGCCGACGAGTTCGAGATCCACCCCGTGACGATCACCGAACGCTGTTACGAGCTTCAGTCGGACGGCCACGTCCGCCAGATCTCGGGCGGCGTCTATGTGATCACCGACGACGGCAGGGCCTACCTCGAGACGCTCTCGGAGTGAGCTACGACCCGCTCGAGGCGCGCCGGCGCTCGCGCTCGATCGTCGTCACGTAGATGCCGGCGAGGACGACGAGCCCGCCCGCGACCGTGATCGCGTCGGGCACCTCCGCGAGCAGGACGAGCGCCAGCAGGGTCGACCCGACCGGTTCACCCAGCCAGGTGACGCTGACGACGACCGACTCGAGGTGTTTCAGCGCCCAGTTGACGATCGTGTGTCCGAAGATTCCCGGGCCGATCGCCATCCCGAGAAAGAGCAGCCACTCCCGCGGCGGATAGTCGAGGTAGGCGTGGCCCTGCGCGCCGACGAGGACGAACAGGGTGAGCGTACAGGCCGCGTAGACGACGGTCACGTAGGGAAACAGCGAGACGCGCTGGCGGATCGACCGCCCCGCGAGCACGTAACCCGCGACGGTGACCGCTCCTAAAACGGCGAGCGCGTTGCCGTACATCGTCGCGTCCGAAATCGGCGCCTCGCCGGCGTCGCCCAGTGACATCGCGGTCGCGCCGATCAGGGCGACGACGATGCCGACGACCGTCTCGCGGTTGACGTGCTCGCCGAGCACCAGCGCCGCGCCGAGGGCGACGAAGATCGGCTGAGTCTGGACGAGCGTGACGCTGGCGGCGACGCTCGTGTGGTTCAGGCTCTCGAACCAGGCCGCGAAGTGGATCGCGAGGGCGACGCCGGCGACGATCGCAAAGCCCAGATCCCGCCTTGAGAGGCGAGCGAACTCCTCGCGGTACCACAGCAGGGCGATCGGCGCGACGATCGCCGTCGTGAATAGCACACGGTAGAGGGCTGCAACCGAACTCGGGGCCGCGCTCCAGCGCACTAGAATGGCGCTCGTGCTGGCGGCGAAGACGGCGAATCCCAGGGCAGCGAGGGGGGTGACCTCGAGGTCGGCGGCGTTCACGTCGTGTCACAATACGTGATCGGAACAAACGAGTTCCGGTAGCCGGCCGAGCGAACCGGTATCAGCCTGCCGAAACGGTTCTACTCCTCGGGGAACCGTCCGTCCCGGTATATCGAGGCGACCTCGGCATCGATATCCTCGAAGCCGACGATATCGTCCTCCGTGAGCTCCTCGGCGTCCCACTCCTCGAGATACGCTAGGGCGTCGTCCTCGTCGGCGAACGCGCGGGGGTTCAGCCCCATCACCTCGTCGTCGACGCCGTCCTCGTCGGTGACGATCACGAAGTAGGCTTCCGTGGCGTCGATCAGTTCGCCCGTCTCGTAGTCGACCGTCCAGGCGCCGACGATCTCCGAGTCGACCGGGACGTCCGCGAGGTAGGCGGTCATGCAGCCCGAGGAACAGAAGATCGCTCGCTCCTCGCTCTCGTGGGCGAGCTGGCTGTGCCAGTCGGGGTAGTCCGTCGGCGTCATCGAGCAGACGACGCAGTTCTGATCCCGCTCGAACTCGAGTGGCTCGTCGCCGGACTCCTCGAGGTGGGGCGTGTTCTGGTGTTCGCCGTCGTCGTCACCGCCCTCGCCGTCGTCGCCGTTTCCGCCCTCGTCGGCGTCGTCGTCCGCACCGCCGCCGTCGAGACAGCCCGCGACGCCGACGCAGGCGCCCGCGCCCAGCGCGCCCAGGAGCCGTCGCCGGGCGAGCGATCGACGATCGTGTGCACTCATGCGGGGAGGTAGCGACGCCGCGATGAAAACAGGCGCGGTTCGTTCGGCGGTCGGCTACTCGAGCTCTGCTTTCGTCAGCCGGTGGCGAGCCCGGAACATGGTCTCGAAACCGACTCGCGAGAACGGCGTCGCCGCCCTGCCCAGCGGGCCGAACGGCAGCTCGTACTCGACGCGGTCCCGCAGGAGCGTCTCGTCGCCGTCGCCGTAGAAGGCGTGGGTGTGGACCCAGCGCTCGAAGGGACCGTCAGTCATCTCGTCGCGGAAGTACGCCGTCCCGTCGGTTCGCTCGCGCTCGGTGATCATCGACGTCCACCGCTGGCGCGGTCCGACGCCGAACGGTCGCGTCGACAGCGTTACCTCCGAGCCGGCCTCGAGGACGCCCGGCTCCCCGTCGGGACCGACGACCGACTCGACGGCCAGTCCCATCCACGCGGGCGTCACCGCCTCGAGTCCCGACACTCGCGAGTAGAACTCCCAGACGTCCTCGAGGGGGGCGTCGACTCGGGTCTGGCGCTCGTAGGTGGCCATGACCGTCGGTAGACCCCTCGAGGGCAAAAGCGCGCGCCTATCGGCACCCGCTTACCGCTTCTCGAAGACGTCGTCCAGTTCGTCCAGCCTCTCGAGTTCGTAGGTCGCACCCTCAGGAAGCGCCGCATTGGCGTTATGCGATCGTCTGAGGTACGCCGACTCGAGGCCGACCCTCTCGGCGGCGACGACGTCGGTCTCGCGGTCACCGACGTAGAGTCCCGCCTCGGTTCCCAGCTCCTCGAGCGTCTCACGAAGGAGGTGCGGGTCGGGTTTGCGTCGTTCGAACCCCTCCGGCGTCGGATCGCGTCCCCTGGCGTCCGCAAACGGCACCGGGAGGAAGTCGGCGACGTACCGGGCGGTCTCGTGGCGGTTGTTGCTGACGAGCGCGAGCGACGCTCGTTCGGCGAGTGACTCCAGGGCCGCGACATCCTCGTAGATCCCCCGCTCGCCGGAACGGATCCGCTCGGCCGCGAGCCGGGAGGCCGCGGCTTCTTTCCGGCGCCAGAACTCCCGAGGGTCAGCGTCGAGGGTCGAACAGGTCGATTCGACGGTTTCGTAGCCGTGTGAGCGGAGATCGGCACGCTGTCGGTCCGTCGGCTCGAGTCCGAGCTCCGCGGCTGCGGCGTCGGCTGCGCGGTCGTAGACCGGCTGCGGCGTCCCCGGTCCCTCGAGGACGACGCCGTCCATATCGAGCAGTATCGTCTCGGTCACGGCGGCGGCTACGGACCGGACGCGTATGGATCCGAGGGTGCGTGGGTCGAGAGAACGTAGCAGGGCGAGCGACGAGAAGCGACGGAGCCGACGGCGGGCGCAGCGGGCGTTACTTCAGTCGCTCCTGGAGGAACGAGGGGTGGGCGGCCGTGACGCCCTCGATCTCGAGCAGCTCCTCGGAGATGATCTCGCCGAGCGCGTCGCCGTCCGCGGCTCGCACCTCGGCCATCAGCATGTGGTCGCCGCTGGAGCTGTACAGCGCCTCGACCTCCTCCAAGGCCTTGATCGCCTTCGTCGCCTCGACGTAGCGCTCGCTGGCGACGTCGAGTCCGACCAGCGCGATTGTCTGGCTCGAGAGCTTCTTCGGGTCGACGTCCGCGGAGTAGCCGACGATGACCCCCTCCTCCTCGAGTTGGTTGATGTACTTGCGAACCGTCGGCTTCGAGACGTCCGCGCGGTCGGCGATCTCGGCGTAGGACGCCTGGGCGTCCTCCTCGAGAACCGCAAGAATGCGGTCTTCCGTCGCTTGCGTGCTCATACAGTATCGTTTTGCTCCGAGTGGAAAATAACTTTTGTATTCGAAAACGTCGACTGTGGTGAGTGAAGGTCCGTTTTGGGTCGGCGCGACGGCGGGGAGATCGCCGGCTTTATTCGCTCGCTCCGCCGACACCCGCCGATGGTCGACGCGAACGTCTTGCTGGGGCTGTTCTGGATCGGCTGCGGACTCGTCATCCTCGTGCCCGCCGTCCTGATCGCGTTCGGCGGGCGGGCGGATCTCCACGTCCACTACGACGAGGCCGTCGATCCCGACTACGTCTCGAGGCGGGCCGGGACGACGGCGCTGCTGATGGGGCTGTTCACCGTGGCCTACGGCACTCACCAGTTGTTGTACGGGTTCTCCTCGACGGCGTTCGGCGGCCTGCTCGTCGCCCTGCTGATCCTGAGCACGCTCACGAAGCGGTTCGCGCAGGGGTGGGGGTACGACGCGGGTACCGATGACGCGACGAACTGACGAGAGTTGCGTTCCGTTCGCGCTCAAAGAAGTAAGAGGACTGCCGTGAGGACGAACAGCGCCGCACAGCCGGTCGCAATCCGGGCGTCACGGTCGGAAACGTCCTGCGTAGCGTCCGTCGGCTTTCGAATGTGATAGGCCACTAGTCCGATTCCACAGATCAGGAAAAGTCCCGTCCAGGTCCCCAATCCGTCTCTTAGGGCACTGATGGCGCCGTAGACCATTACGCCGGTACCGAGAACGAGGGTCGCCACTCGAAACTGCCGTCCGGACTCCATACACAGCAGTCAGCAGTTCGACAGATAACTCTGCTGGCGTTTCGAGCAGCGCTGCTCGGCGGCCGATAGCCAAAAAACCGCGACCGAAATCCGCGACTGCGGGGTTACGTGTGGCGCTCGAGCAGGTCGTAGCTGCGCTCCCACTCGGCGTCCTCGTCGAAGTATCGCTCGGCGACCGGCTGTTCCGGCATCTCGCCAACGGCCTTCTTCTCCTCGGTGTAGGAGGGGCTCTCGTCGTCGACGTAGTATCGACCGGTGAGGACGGTGCCCTCGTTGAGAACGTCCTCGGTCTCACGCATCATCTGTGCGGCCTCTTCGCGGTCGCTGACGTCGAAGTCGTAGTCGTCGGACTCCTGGACGTCGATGTAGGGGACGTACTGTCGGGCGTCCTTGTTCCAGGTCGGACACTGGGTCAGGAAGTCGACGTGAGCGAAGCCGTCGTGTTCGATGGCTTCCTTGATGATCTCCTTTGCCTGATTGGGGTTGACCGCGGCGGTGCGAGCGACGTACGTCGCACCGGCGTTCAGCGACATCGACAGCGGGCGAAGCGGCGATTTTGCGCTTCCGGAGGGCTGGGTCTTGGACTTGTGGCCCTTCGGACTCGTAGGCGACGTCTGGCCCTTCGTCAGCCCGAAGATCTCGTTGTTGAACACGATGTAGGTCATATCGTGGTTCTCCCGGGCCGTGTGGATGAAGTGGTTGCCGCCGATGCCGTAGCCGTCGCCGTCGCCGCCGGCCGCGATGACCTCGAGTTCGGGGTTTGCGAGCTTCGCCGCACGGGCCACGGGCAGCGAGCGCCCGTGGATCGTGTGGAAGCCGTACGTGTCGAGGTAGCTGTTCAGCTTTCCCGAACAGCCGATTCCGGTGACCGTCAGGACCTCCTCGGGGGTCTTGCCGACCTCCGGGAGTGCCTGCTTCAGCGACTTCAGTACGCCGAAGTCGCCACAGCCAGGACACCAGGTCGGCTGCGGTTCGACGCCGGGCGTGTACTCGTCCCGGTCGATCTCTCGTTCCTCACCGATTGCGTTGAATGCACTCATGTTCAGTCACCTGCAGCGGGTTCGATTCGTACCTGTGCGGACGGTTCGCGGTCCTCGTCGGCGACGTTGACCTCGTAGCCTTCGACGATCTCCGCCGGTTCGAACGGGTTGCCGTTATACTTCAGCAGACTCGTCATCTTGTCGCCGAAGCGGCCGAGTTCCTTCTGGATCAGGCCGCGGAACTGGGCGGTGGCGTTCATCTCGACGACCATCGCCTCGTCGACGCTCTCTAAGAACTCCGTTACCTCGCGCTCGGCGAACGGCATCATGTCGGAGACGCTGATACCTTTTACCGAGTGGCCGCTGTCGTTCAGCCGTTCGACGGCCTCGACGACGGCGCCCTGGCTCGAGCCCCAGGTGATGATGCCGTACTCGGCCGTCTCGTCGCCGAAGTAGGTCTGGTTGGAGTCGTGTTCCTCGTCGAGCTCCTCGCGGATGGAGTCGAGCTTCTCGATGCGGCGGGTCATCTGGTAGACCCGGTTGTCCGGGTCCTCGCTGATGTGCCCGACGGGCGAGTGCTCGTTCCCGGTCGCGAGGTAGCGCCCGCCCTTCTGGCCGGGCAGCGAGCGCTTGCTGACGTTCTTCTCGTTGTCCTCGTAGCCGAAGCGCTCGAACTTGCCGGAGTTGTCGTGTGCGGCCTCCTTGAGTTCCTCCTCAGTCAGGGTCGTACCCAGTCCAGGCTCGGGCTCGCGGTCGAAGAACTCGACGTCGACGTTCTTGTTCTCGCCGGAGAGCTTCTGGTCGTAGATGATGATCGTCGGGATCTGGTACTCCCAGGCGATGTGGAAAGCCAGTCGCGTCTGCTCGTAGGCCTCCTCGATGGTTCCGGGTGCGAAGACGACCCGCGATGAGTCGCCCTGGCTCGTGTAGAGGACGAACTCGAGGTCGCCCTGTTCGGGTTTCGTCGGCATCCCGGTCGAGGGACCGGCCCGCATCGACTCGACGAGCACGAGCGGCGTCTCGGTCATCTCAGCGAGGCCGAGCGGTTCGCTCATCAGTGCGAAGCCACCGCCCGAAGAGCCGGACATGGCCTTCGCACCGGCGTGGCTCGCGCCCACCGCGAGCGCGGCCGCGGCGATCTCGTCTTCGACCTGCTCGGAGACCCCCCCGATGTCGGGGAAGTTCTGGCTGAGGATGGTGAAGACGTCGGTCCACGGCGTCATCGGGTAGCCCGCGATGAAGCGACAGCCGCCGTCGATGGCGCCGTAGGCGATCGCGTTCGACCCCGACAGCAGCGCCTGCTCGGTGTCGTGTTCGCCCGTCGGGACGCGGAGGTCGTGGGTCGTCTCGAACTCCTCGTCGACCATCTCGTAGGCCTCGTGGAGGATCTCGAGGTTCGCCTCGAGGATGTCCCCGCCCATCGCGTCGGACATCAGGTCCTCGATGTGCTCGAGTTGCATGTCGAGCAGTCCAGCCGTGATGCCGACGCCGGCGGTGTTACGCATGACCTCGCGGCCGTGTTCCTTGGCGAGACCGCGCAGGTCGACCGGGTAGACGTGCCAGTCGTTCTCCTCGGCGCGCTCTTCCAGGTCGAGGTCGGCGACGTCGTCCTCGCTGAGCAGCCCCTCGTCGTAGACGATGACGCCGCCCTCGCGGAGTTCGTCCAGGTTCTCCGAGAGAGGTTTAATCTCCTCGTTGCCGTAGTAGGCCTCTTCCTGTGGGTTCCGGGCGAAGGAGTCCCCCAGCGCGAGGAGGAAGTTGTAGCCGTCGCCCCGTGACTGTACCTCGTCGGCTGCGGCCCGAATCTCGACGTAGGTGTGGCCGCCGCGGATCCGCGACGGATAGTGGCGGTGTGTAAATACGTCGAGCCCCGAGCGCATCAGCGCCTTCGCGAAGTTCTGGCTCGTCGAGTCGATCCCGTCTCCGGAACCGCCTGAGACTCGCCAGATGAGTTCGTCATCGCTCATTGAGATCAGTGGCCAGGTGGCCAGCCGTATTCGGAATTTTGTCTCACCGTGCCTAAAGCCTTTGCTATGGATTGTCATGCATCTATCGTGAAGAATGTACAACCATCCAATTTACGTCACACAGAGTCCCTCTACCCTGCAGCAGTGTTCTCCGTCGTTCGAAACTGATAGTTCCGCTCTCAGGACATAGCGTTTCGACAAGGTGTGGTGTGGTAACAGCTAGCTTGTTTATAGTGGTCGCTCGCCTATCGACCGACGGGTATGGTCGAAGAATCCACACTCGAAGGAGCAGTATCGATCGTAACGGGTGGCGGCGGCGATATCGGTACCGGCATCGCGGCCGAACTCGCGGCCGCCGGAAGCGACGTCGTGATCGCGGACGTCGACGTTCTCGAGACGGAGTACAACCAGCAGGCGTCCACGGACGTTGGGGGGATAGAACGCACCCGGGAGGTCGTGGATCGCGTCGAGAACGAGGGCCAGCGCGCACACGTCGTCGAGTGCGACGTGACCGACGCCGAGCAGGTCGAGGCGATGGTCGAGGAGGTCGTCGACGAGTTCGGCCGCATCGACGTCGTGGCGAACAACGCCGGCGTCATCACCGTTGCCCCGGTCGAGGAGATGGCCGAGGCGGAGTGGGAGTCGATCGTCGACGTCAACGCGAAGGGCGTGTTCCTCGTCGCCCGGGCCGCGATCCCGCACCTTCGGGACTCACACGGAACGATCGTCAACACCGCCTCGATCGCCGGCGAGATCGGGGCGGGCGGACTCGCCCACTACTGTGCGTCGAAACACGCCGTCCTCGGGTTCACGAAGTCGCTGGCGCTGGAACTCGCCCCCGAGGTCACGGTCAACGCCGTCTGTCCGGGCATCGTCGAGACGCCGATGTGGGAGGACGTGCTGACCCCGTCGCTCGGCGAATCCTATGGGGAGACGATCGAACGGGCGATCCCGATGGGTCGGGACCAAGATCTCGAGGACATGGGACGGGCCGTCGTCTTCCTCGCGCAGAATCGCAACATCACCGGCGAGTCGGTCGTCGTCGACGGCGGGATCCTCCAGAACGTTATTTGAAGAGCCGTCGCGACGACGGATCGGGCCGGAACCGCTCGCCAGAGCGACTGCTCCCCCGGTTCAGCTGCTCCGGCCGAGAGATACGTTTTAGTGACGCGGTGTGCTGCGTAGTATTGACATGGGGTACGTTGTCAAGATGCCGAAGCTCGGACTGGAGATGGAGCGCGGAGAGCTCCTGGGGTGGGAGATAACCGAGGGCGAGACGGTAGAGGAGGGCGAACTCGTCGCCGAGGTCGAGTCCGAGAAGAGTATCGGAGAGATCCAGGCCCGAGAACACGGCGTCCTCCGGCGGACGTACCTCGAGCCCGGCGAGACGGTCCCGCCCGGGACGCCGATCGGGATCGTCGCTCCCGCCGACGACGAGATCGACGACCTCGAGGCCCAGGTCGAGGCGGAGCTCGAGGACGTCGGCGGCGAGGCCGTCGAGGCGACCACGGACGCGAGCGCGGATACGGACGCGAGCGCCCAAACCGACGGCGCCGCGTCGGTGGCCGCGGCGGGGTCGGGGTCGACCGCCGACGCGGGCAAGGTCTCACCGCGAGCACGCAAACGCGCCGAGGAGCTCGGCGTGGAGCTCGCGACCGTTGAGGGAACGGGGTATCAGGGCGCGATCACCGAGGACGACGTTGAGCGTGCGTCCGAGACTGACGAGGGCGCGACGGCGGAGGTCCAGGCCTCTCCGCGGGCCCGCAAGCGCGCCGAGGAGCTGGGCGTCGACCTCGCGACCGTCGAGGGGACGGGGTATCAGGGGTCGGTCACCGAGGAGGACGTCGAGGCGGCTGTCGAGTCGGTCGACGACACCGGACGAACGCTCCGCGAGGAGCGTCCCTTTGACGGGATGCGTCGAACGATCGCCTCGCGGCTCGGCGAGAGCTACCGCGAGGCCGTCCACGTTACGGCCCACCGCGAGGCCGACGCCGAGGCACTGTTCGCCGCTGTCGACGCCGCGGACGACGCACTCGAGACGGACGTCTCCGTCCAGGACGTCCTCTTGCTCGCGGTCTCGGCAGCTCTCGAGGACCACCCCGCGTTCAACGCGACCTTCGAGGACGACACCCACCGCCTCTGGACCGACCACAACCTCGGGATCGCCGTCGACGTCGAGCAGGGGCTTATCGCGCCGGTGCTCCGGAACGTCGAGGAGAAGTCGCTCGAGGCGGTTGCACGCGAGCGCCGCGAGCTCGTCGGGGCCGCCCTCGAGGGCGAGTACACGATGGACGACCTGCAGGGAGGAACGTTCACAATGACGAACCTCGGCGTGCTCGGCGTCGAGTCGTTCGATCCGATCATCAATCCACCACAGGTCGCGATCCTCGGGATCGACGCCGTCGCCGAGCGACCGACGCGAGGTCCCGACGACGAGGTCGAGTGGCGCCGTCACCTCCCGTTCGATCTCTCCTTCGACCACCGGGTCGTCGACGGGGCCGACGCCGCCAGGTTCCTCGAGACGCTGATCGAGCGCGTCGAGGAACCGTGGTCGCTACTTCCCGAGGAAGTCGACGCCGAGGCCGGCGTTCGAGCCGACACGGCCGAAACGGAGATGCCCGAACGAACCGTCAGTGCCTCGAACGCCAAGGGGATGGCCGGTACGATCGAGGCGGGCTCGTTCGAGTGGGGCTACGACGAGCCCGAAGCGGCCGGCGGCACCGAGACGGGACCGACCCCGGTCGACGTCTTCCTCGGCGGGCTGGCCGCCTGTCTCTCGCTCTCGATCCGATTCCAGGCCGAAAAGCGCGACGCCGCCGTCGGCGAGATCGACGTCACGACCGACGCCGAACCCGAACACGGCGCCGTCGAGCGGATCGCGGCGACGGTTCGCCTCGAGAGCGACGCCGACGACGAGACCCTCGAGCGGATCGTCGACCTCGGCGAGCGGGGCTGTCACGTCTCGCAGCTGCTCCGGGAGGACCTCCCGCTCGAGCTGTCCTGGGAGCGGATGTGAGAAACCCGCTTAGTCGGGGTACGTCGCGTCGGGCTCGGGGATCGAATCGACGTTCGCCGCGGTCTCGAAGATCGTCCCGTTGAGTTCGTCTGCGGTGTCGAAGTACCAGAACTCGACGCCCTCGTAGTTCCCGCTCTGGAGCACCGGCATCCCCGCGTCCTCAAACTCCTCGACGACGGCGTGAGGGTCATCGAACGCGAAGCAGGCGACGTGGTGGAGTCCCTCGCCATGCTCCTCGAGGTGTTCCGTGTAGATGCTCGGTCCCTCGAGCGGTTCGATCAGCTCGATCATCGTGTCGCCGAGCTGTGTCAGTGCGAGCAGCATCGAGAACTCGCCGTCCTCGCCCCGGAAGGTCCGGTCGGTCATCGCGGGCGGCTCGAAGCGGTGGATCTCCCAGGGACCGATCCCAAGGAGCCCGCTGAAACGATCCATCCCGTCTTCGATATCCTCGACGACGAACGCGACCTGCGAGAGTTCGGGGAGCTCGATCTCGAGTTGTGGTATGTTCTCGTTGACCATGGCATGCGTGTCGACGGCCAGGGAAATAGCGTTTGGCGTCCGCTCGACCGACCCTCTCAGTCCTCCGGTGCCGGCGGTGCGTCGGTCGCCTCGAGCGCGAACGCGCCGGCGTTGGCTCCGATCGTGAGCGCGGCGTCGACATCGACCAGCCGCGGCCCGTCAGAGCGAACCCGAAACTCGACGCTTGCGTCGGTGAGTTCGAGTTCACGCTCGCCGTCGGCGCCGACGACGCCGTCCGGAACCTCGAACGTGACCGGCTCGTCGGAATCGACCCGTTCGCACGACTCGATTCCGACGGTCGCCACGACGCCCGGTGCGAGCACCGCACGGGCGGTTCTCGGGGAGTTCTCGGGATCGGTGAGTCGCACGGCGACGCCGCCAGGTTCGTCGGGTGCGACAGGCTCGAGCGCACCGGCAATCGCTGGAAGTCCGATGTCGCCCGGCCGCGCTCTCGAGACCACGCCCCCGCGAAGGTCGTCGGGATCGAGTAGCGCCCTGGAACCGATGAACGACCGGGAGGAGACCTCGGCCGCTGCCAGCGCGGTAAGTCGTTTCTCGCCGTTCGGGGTCTCGGCTCGAGCCTCGATCCGTCCATGTCGATCGACAACGTCAGCAGCCAGGACGGCGCCCGTCGCGACCAGCGCCGCGGCGACGCCCGCAACGGTACCGTCGACGGCTGAGGGGACGACATTGTTCGTTCCCGTCGAGACCGCGACGACCGGCACCGAGCCGATCTCGCTCGCGACGTCGCGGGTCGTTCCGTCCCCGCCGAGGACGACGACGGCACCGACTCCCGCCTCGCGAAACCGCGCGGCTGCCCGGCGCGTGTCCGCGGCCGTGTTCTCGACCGGCATCTCGAGGGCTTCGGCCTCGATCGCGTCGGGCGCCTCCTCAAGGATGTGGTCGGCGATCCCGGACCGGTCGGGCATCAGCCGGACGGATGGGCGGTCGGCGACCGCGGTCAGCCCCTCGAGGACGCAGTCAGCGACCCGTCGCTTCGCGTAGTTGTCGACGACGCTGGCGCCGCCGGTGAGCCGCCGAATGTCGCGTCCGGCCGCGGGGTTGACGACCAGTCCGACGCGGGCCACTACGTCACCCGCTCGATCGCCTCGCGGACATCATCGCCGTCGGGCAGGACCTCCTGCTCGAGGGGCGTGCTAAACGGCATGTGCGTGTCCGGTGTCCCGACCCGCTGGATCGGCGCGTCGAGGCTGAAGAACGCCTCCTCCTGGACGCGGGCGACGATCTCGGCGTGGGTTCCGTACGACAGCGGGCTCTCGTCGGCGACGATGAGCCGTCCCGTCTTCCGGACGCTCTCGACGATCGTCTCCGTGTCGAGGGGGTACAGCGAACGGGGGTCGATTACCTCGGCCTCGACGCCGGCCTCGGCCAGGCTCTCGGCGGTCTGGAGCGACTCGCCGACCAGCCGCTGGGTGGCGACGACGGTGACGTCCTCGCCTTCGCGTTCGATGGCAGCCTCGCCAAGCGGGATGGTAAACTCGTCGTCGGTCGGCACCGCGCCCTCCTGCTCGTAGATCATCTTGTTCTCGAAGACGAAAACGGGGTCGTCGGAGCGGATCGCGGCCTTGGTCAGCCCCTTCGCGCTCGCGGCGGTGCCGGGGGCGACGGCCATCAGTCCGGGGAAGTGGGCCATCCACGTATGAATCGTCCCCGAGTGCTGGCTGGCGGCGCCCATGCCGCCGCCCTCGGTGGTGCGGACGGTGACCGGCATCTCGGCCTTTCCGCCGAACATGTAGCGCATCTTCGCCATCTGGTTCATGATCTGCTCCATCGAGACCCCCGCGAAGTCGGAGAACATGAGCTCGACGACTGGGCGGGTGCCCGTCGCCGCCGCACCCGTCGCCGCACCCATAAAGCCGGCCTCGCTGATCGGCGTATCCCGCACGCGCTCGCCGCCGAACTCGTCGTACAGTCCGCTCGTGACTTCGAGGACGCCCCCGAAGAGGCCGACGTCCTCGCCCATGATGTAGACGTCCTCGTCGCGCTCGAGCTCCTCACGCAGCGCCTGACGGACGGCCTCCCGGACGGTCATCGTCTCCGTCTCGGTCTCGAGTTCGCGTTCGGCCTGGGCGGTCATCGTCGTTCACCTCCCTCGGATCGCGAACGATCCGATGTGGATCGCGAATCTTCGATTCGCTCACCTCCATCAGTCCGCGCGGCAGTCGCAAAGCGCTCGATCTCGGGGGGTGTCTCGGCGAACATGTCCTCGTAGGCTTCGTGGGGCGCCGGCGGCTCCGCGCTCTGGGCGTACTCGACCGCCGCCTCGATCTCGGCTTCGATCTCGTGTTCGAGCTCGTCGAACTCCTCGGCGGTGAGCTCGCCCCGGTCGATCAGCCGTTCCTTGAACGAGTCGATCGGATCCCGCGCCTTCCAGCGCTCGATCTCGTCCTCGTCGCGGTAGGGCTCCTCGTCACCCTCGTAGTGGCCCCGGTAGCGGTAGGTCTCGGCCTCGATCAGCGACGGCCCGTCGCCAGCCCTGGCGCGGGCGCGGGCCTCGCCGACGGCCTCCGCGACCGCCGTGACGTCCATCCCGTCGACGGTCAGTCCCGGAATGTCGTAGGCCTGAGCCGTGTCGCTCAGGTTATCGACGTTGTGTTGCTCCTCGACGGGAGTCCCTTCGCCGTAGTGGTTGTTCTCAATGACGAAGATAGCCGGCAGATCCCACGTGGCCGCGAGGTTCATCGCCTCGTGGACCTGGCCTTGGGCGACCGCGCCGTCGCCGAGGAAGCCGACCGCGACCTGGTCGCGGTCCTGGTAGTCGATCGACAGCGCCGCGCCGGTTGCGAGTGGCGGGCCCGCGCCGACGATCCCGTTGGCGCCGAGCATCCCCGCGTCGACGTCGGCGATGTGCATCGAGCCACCCTTGCCGTTGCAGTAGCCCTCGGCTTTCCCGTACAGTTCGGCCATCATGTACTTCGGATCCAGTCCCTTCGCGATACAGTGGCCGTGACCGCGGTGGGTGCTCGCGATGTAATCCTCGTCCTCGAGCGACGCGCAGGTGCCGACGCCGACCGCCTCCTCGCCGATGTAGAGGTGGACGAAGCCAGGGATCTCGCCGTCTGCGAACCGGTCCCCGGCCTCACTATCGAACGCCCGGATCGTCAGCATTCGGCGCAACGCCTCTCGCCGCCCCTCTTCGGTCTCTATGTCAAGTCCTCCCATAGCAGGCTAGGCTTCCACAACATCCACAATAAGTGCTAGCAGTCACCACGAAGTGGTACCACGGGAGCCTTCAGGTTGTCGACACCGCGACCGCATGCCGAGCGGAACGCCACAAATCCGGACGTACGGCTGTCTTCTTCCGGGGAAGGGCCGGTTACTCGTTTCGCGGGCTGCTCGGATGATAGTCGGTATCGTACTCACCGGGCTGATCGTCGACACGGTCGGGGTTCATCCGGCCAGACAGCAGCATGAAGTCGACGAGCGTGAGCGCGAGCATCGCCTCGACGACGGGCACGCCGCGGGGCGGCAAAACGGGATCGTGGCGGCCGATGACCTGCTCCTCCTTGAGTTCGCCCGTCTCCCAGTCGGCCGTCTGCTGGCTCTTGGGGATCGAGGTCGGGGCGTGGAGGGTGACCTCGCCGTAGATTGGCTCGCCGCTCGAGATCCCGCCCTGGATCCCGCCGTGGTCGTTCTCGACGGGGGTCGGGTTCCCCTCGGCATCGAACTCCCAGTCGTCGTTGCGGTCCTTGCCGGTCCACTCCGCGGCCTCGGTGCCGAGGCCGAACTCGAAGGCCGTCGTCGCGGGCACCGCCATCATCGCCTGCCCGAGTCGGGCCGAGAGGGAGTCAAAGCGGGGCGCGCCGAGGCCGACCGGCACACCCTGCGCTTCGAAGTAGATCGAGCCGCCGATCGAGTCGCCTTCGTCCTGGTACTCCTCGATCAGTTCCTGCATCTCCGCTGCGGTCTCGGGGTGGGCACAGCGGACGTCGTTTTCCTCGCTGTGTTCTTTGATCTCCTCGAAGCTCACCTCGGGCGCCTCGACGTCGCCGATCTGGTTCACGTGAGCCTTGAGTTCGATTCCCTCGCGCTCGAGGAGCTTCTTGGCGATGGCGCCCGCGGCGACCCAGTTGACCGTCTCGCGGGCCGACGAGCGACCGCCGCCGCCCCAGTTGCGCGTGCCGAACTTCGCCGAGTAAGTGAAGTCGCCGTGGCTCGGTCGGGGCGCGGTAATGAAGGGTTCGTACTTGCCCGAGCGGGCGTCCTTGTTCTGGATCACCATGCCGATCGGCGTCCCTGTCGTGTAGCCGTCCTGAATGCCGGACTTGATCGAGACGTCATCGGGCTCGCCGCGGCTGGTCGTGATCATCGACTGGCCGGGCTTGCGCCGATCGAGGTCGGCCTGGATGTCCTCCTCGGAAAGCTCGAGACCCGCGGGACAGCCCGAGACGGTACAGCCCATCGCCTCCCCGTGACTCTCGCCGAACGTGGTCACCTGGAAGAGGCGACCGAAGCGGTTGCCGTTCATTGGGACCCCCTCGGGGACGCGGACACTTAGGGGTGCAGGATCGGTGCAAGATCCGGAAGCGCGGGACCGAACCGAAGTTACGAGGAAGGTTCCGATCGCTCCGTCACTGGAAGGAGCCACCTACCACGCTCGAGAACCGGCACAACGGATCGACTCGAGCGGGACGGGTTCGGCGCCCTCGAGGAGTCCGACCGACCGACGGACGTACCCTCCCCGGGCGAGATAAGCACGGCGTACGACGACCCGCACGGCTGGTAACGATCCCTCCTCGAGGGATAGGCGGCCTATACTCAACTCGACGAACGGGATACGCTCTCGCATGCACAGACGAACGGTGCTACTTGGAACAGGCGTTACAGTCTCGGCACTCCTCGCCGGATGCGCGTCCGAAGATGGGGACGGAGCCGACGATATCGAAGACGAAACGGACGACACCGAGGTCGGAAGCGACGACGAAACTGACGATGAAAACGGCGACGACGAAGACGAAGACACTGACGACGAGGACGAGGACGAGACGGAGGAGAGCGACGGCGAGGACGGTCTCGAGGAACGGATCGAGGAGGGGCCGCCGATCGAGGGCCTCGTGATCGAAGAACACGAGCTCGTCGAAGACGACCTCTCGGGCTCGGTCGAAGGGCTCATCGTCAACGAGTCGGGCGAGGACGTTCGATCCGTTCGAGTGGGTATCGTCTTCCACGACGCCGACGGCGAGCGGATCGACGAGGCCACGACGAGTACCTCCGAGCTGGCCGACGAGGAGGAGTGGTCGTTCAGCGTGATGACGCTCGAGGAGGGGATCGCGAGCTACGCGATCGGGGTCATCGAGGCCGAACCGGTCGAGCGGTCACCGCTGTAGCTCTCCGCTCCGTTTCTCTCACTCGACGAGATAGTAGCGATCGTATGCGGCGAGCAGTCCGACGAAGATGGCGACGAACGACGCGACCGCGACCGCGTAGGCGGCGACCCCCTCGAGGCCCGTGAAGCCGACGATCGCCATCGTCGCGATTCCGGTGAGGAGGAACGCGCCGACGAGATAGAGGAAGTTCCCCAGGGCCGGCGGGACGTCGGTCGTGCCGGGAAGGCTCATGCTCGGGGTACGGGACAGTGAACGTATATGTCTTCTCCCGGGACCAGTCCGTTCAGAGTACATCTAGACGGGCCGCAGCCAGGGGGACCAGCATCTCCCCGTCGGTGAGCCCGCCGTGCATCCCGATCGAATCCATCTCCGTCCACCACAGTCCGCGGTTCCGGTGGACGGCGAGCAGATTGCCGCAGCGCCGGTCGAACAGCGCCGACGGCTCGCCGGGACCGAACAGCCCGCGCTCGAGTGCCTCCTCGCGGGTGAACGTCCGCCCGTCGAGGGTCGACTCGACGATCCGCCGGGCCTCCTCGAGGCGATCCGGTCGCACGTGGAAGTGGACGTTGCGCGGACTGCCCGTCGGCAGTCGCGGCTCACCCGCCCCGTCGCGGCGGAACGTCTCCCGCAGTGCCGGCCACGCCTCCCAGTCGGTCATCACGACGTTCTCCTCGGGGGCGGTGTCGACGATCCCGTGGTCGGCCGTCACCACCAGCAGCGTCCGCTTTGCAAGATCTGAGTCGAGCCGTTCGACCAGTTCGTAGTGGAGCCGTTCGAGGATCGCCTCGAGGTTCTGGCGGTACCGTTCGGTGCCCGTTCCCTCGGCGTGGGAGACCGCGTCGATCGTCGGCTCGTAGGCGTAGACGTACGCCGGGGTCGCGGACTCCTCGAGGGCGCGACGGATCGACAGCGCGAGGTCGGTCGCGGTATCGTAGCCGACCCGGGTGGCGCCCGCGGTCGTCGCCCGGGTGTAGCCCGAGTCGACCAACTCGGCGGGCTGGAGCGCGTACGTGTCGATCCCCGCCCGTTCGGCCCGCTCGTAGATCGACGAGCCGGCGAACAGTTCCGACGCAGCCGAGGACGGCGAGACGTCCGCCAGCGGGTCGCCCTCGACCGTTCGAAACGGCAGGGTCTCGACGATCTCGCCGGCGGACTCGAGGTACTGGAACCAGCCGAGCAGCCCGTGTTCGACGGGCGAGGAACCGGTGTTGATCGTCGTCAGCGCGGCGGCCGTCTCGGAGGGATAGACCGTCGTCAGCGGCGCCACGGTGCCGGCAGTCGAGAAGCGATCGAGCAACGGGTGGACCCCGCGGTGGCGCTTCCAGTGCTCGTAGCCGAACCCGTCCAGCAGGAAGAGAACGACGTTGTCGACGTCCGTGTCGACGCCCTCGATCGCGCCGTCGGGCAGCCGTCGCTCGAACCCCTCCGCGAGCAGCGACAGCGCCGTCTCCGGCACGTTCGCGACGCAGTAGCCGTCGTAGTCGGGAAACAGGTACTCACCCTCGCTCAGGCGCTGCCGGAGCCGCGACTCGAGGGACGCTCGCATGCCTCTTCCGATGATCGCGGCCGGGATAGTACCACCGACGCGGGCGGTCCGGAAAGTATGGTACCGAATGCCAAGGACTATACTCGTGCCACCCGATGACCTCCCCTATGCGCGCACCCGAGCGGCCGACGTTCGAGAGCGAGGCGAGCAGGTCGATCTACCAGTACGTCGAGCGCCACGGCACGGCGGCTCGACACCGGATCCGGGAGATGACGTCGCTGTCGCCCGAACGGTTCCGAACGGAGCTCGAGGGACTGGAGACGAAGGGCTACCTCGAGGAGGACGGCGGCACGGTCCGGCTCGCGCTCGACGTCGGCTCGGTCGAGGAGTACGAGACCGACGACGGGACCTACCTCATCCGTCCCGGGCAGAACCGGGACTTCGACGGGCTCGTCGACGCGATCCGCGACGTAACCTCGAAGGAGTCCTACGTCGTCGCCGAGAGCGTCGCCGAGCAACTGCTGTACGAGGATGCCGTCACCCGCCACAACACCGTCGAGTCGCGGGTGTTCTTCGTCGCCACGATCGACGACGAGATCGCGGGCTGGGTCCACCTCGACCTCCCACAGGTCGAGAAGCTCCGCGAGACGGCCCAGCTCACCGTCGGCGTCCGACCCGACCACCGCAGACGCGGCGTCGGCGACGCCCTGCTCACCCGCGGGGTCGACTGGGCCGAAGCCAACGGCTACCGGAAGGTGTACAACAGCGTTCCGGCGACCAACGACGAGGCCCTGGCGTTCCTCGAGGATCACGGCTGGAACACCGAGGGCATCCGTCGAAACCACTACACGATCGACGACGAGTTCGTCGACGAGGTGTTGATGGCCTACACGTTCTGAGGACCGTTCGGATCGCCGAGGTTCCAGGCTCGAGTGTAGCTCCCGTCAGTCGTCGCACTCGAGGTCGGACACCGCTCAGTCGTCGCGCTCGAGGCTCGCGCCCAGCTCCTCGAGCGTCTCGAAGAAGTTCGGGAACGAGACGTCGACGTGTTCGGCGCCCGCGATCGTCGTCTCGCCGTCGGCGACCAGTCCCGCCAGCGCCAGCGCCATCACGATGCGGTGATCGCCTCGCCCATCGACTGCGGCGCCCTCGAGGGTCGATTCGCTGCCATGGACCGTCAGCGATTCCTGCTTTTCAGTCGTCTCGACGCCCAGCTTCCCCAGCTCCTCGGCCATCGCGCTCACCCGATCGGTCTCCTTGTAGCGGACGTGCTCGGCGTTCGTGATCATCGTCTCGCCGTCGGCGACCGCGCCCAGCGTCGCAATCGTCGGCAGCAGGTCCGGCGTGTCCTCGACGGAGACCTCGACTCCCTCGAGATCGGTCGCCGAGACGTCGATCGTCCCGCCCTCCCGATTCCAGTCGACGTCAGCGCCCATCTCCTCGACGATCTCGACGATCGCAGTGTCGCCCTGGGCGCTGGGCTTGGCGCCCTCGATTCGGACCCCGTCGTCGCCGGCGATCGCGCCCGCCGCGAGCAGGTACGAGATCGAGGAGAAGTCGCCGGGAACGCGGTACTCGCCGTCCGCGGGATCGTATCGCTGGCCGCCGTCGACGGCGAACCCGGCGTCGGTTTTGCGGGCCTCAACGCCAAAATCGTCGAGCACCTCGAGCGTGATATCGACGTACGGCGCCGACTTGAGCTCGGTCTCGAGGCCGATCTCGAGTCCCTCCTCGGTTACCGCGCCAGCCATCAGCAGGGCGGTGATGTACTGCGAGGAGACGTCGCCGGGAATGGAGACCTCGGTACCGGAGATCGGTCCCGTGATTACCAGCGGCGCCTGCCCGTTCCCGCGGGTGCTGAAGGCTTCGCCGCCGAGATCGGCGATGGCCTCGAGCAGCGGTCCCTGCGGCCGACTCCGGAGCGAGGAGTCGCCGGTGAGGACGCTCGTCCCGTCGGCCAGCGCCGCCGCCGCCGTCACGAGGCGCATCGTCGTCCCGCTGTTCTCACAGTCGATGACGTCGTCGGGAACGCCCGGCTGGCCGTCGAAGCCCTCGACCTCGAGGCTGTCGTCGTCGCGGTCGACGCTCCCGCCGAACAGCGAGACGGCGCGCGCTGTGGCCTTCGTGTCGGCGCTCCAGAGGGCGTCCCGGACGGTCGTCTGCGAGGCGTAGCCCGCGGCGAGGATCGCGCGGTGGGTGTAGCTCTTCGAGGGTGGCGCTCGAGCCCGTCCCGCGACGCGGGAGGGGGTGATGGTGACGTCCATACCGACTCCTGGGAAGGGGCGCCCTATCACGGTACCGATGCTGGTAGTATTGCAGAACGGGTTCGCCGTCGACGCGAGTCGACCGCCGAGCCGAAACCTCCGTTCGTGCGATCAGCGCTCGGGGCGAACCGCGTCCTCGATAGCGGTATCGCCGCCGAAGAGCCTGATCGTCTCGCCGATCGTCTCGTCGGTCTCGAGCGCTGCGACGACCGCCTGGGCGACGTCAGCACGCGGAATGTCGTCGCCGCCCTCGCCGTCGTACTCAAAGGTCGCCGAGACGCGGCCCGTCCCCTCGTCATCGGTCAGCGCCGTCGGCCGGAGGATCGTCGCGTCGAGCGCGGACGCCTCGAGGAAGTCGTCGGCACAGCGCTTGGCGACCCAGTAGGGACGCATCGCCTCGGGGTCGCCAAGCGGCTCGCTGGCCCGGTAGGCGCTGATCATCACGAACCGGTCGATCCCGCGCTCGAGGCAGGCGTCGATACTCCGCCGCGCCCCCCAGAGGTCGATCAGCAGCGTCTTGCCCCAGTCCGTGTCACCGCCCGAGCCCGCCGTGAAGACGACGGCGTCGGCGTCCTCGAGAGCCGATTCGAACTCGCCCTCGAGGTCGCCCAGGCGTGGCTCGCCGCCGCGCTCGCGGATCTCGTCGAACTGGGACTCGTCTCGCACGACGCCGATCGGGTCGTGACCGGCGTCCGCGAGGCGGGGCAGTAGCTCGCGGCCGATTCCGCCGTTCGCGCCGATAACTGCGACGTGCATCGTGTGCCGTCACAACACGACGGCGCCAATAGGAGCTGCGGTCGGCGAACCCCGGAAGAGTTCGAGAGGAGAGACTGTCGTCGAAACGCCCTGCGGAGTGGGAGGCTACTCGTCCGTCGGCCCGGCCACGGCGTCGCTCTCGAGCGCGCCCTCGCCGGTCTTCCCTGCGGCCTTCTCGACGACGCAGTCCTCGAGCACGAGCACGTCCAGACCCATCCCGTAGAAGTCCTTGAGCGCCTCCGTGGGCGTGTTGACGATCGGCTCGGCGTGGTCGTTGAAGGAGGTGTTCAGGACGACCGGAACGCCGGTGATGGACTCGAACTCCGAGATCAGCTGGTGGTAGCGGGGGTGTTGGTCCTCGCGGACGGTCTGGGGTCGCGTCGAGTCGTCTGCGGGGTGGAGCACTGCCTCGAGGTCGTCGACCTTCTCGGGGCGGACGTCGAAGGTGTCGATCATGAACGGGGCGGGCTGGCCGTCGATCAGGTACTCGGGAGCCGCGGACTCGAGCATCGAGGGGGCGAACGGTCGCCACTCCTCGCGGTGTTTAACGTACCTGTTGACCCGATCCCGCGATGCGGCGGTCCGGGGATCGGCGAGGATGCTCCGGGCGCCAAGCGCTCGGGGCCCCATCTCCATCCGCCCCTGGAACCAGCCGACGAGGGCGCCGTCGGCCAGCCGTTCGGCGACGTAGCCCTCGAGGTCGTCGGGTTTCCCGTACTGGATCTTGTTCGTCTCGAGTAACGACTCGATCTCGTCGGTCCCGTACTCGGGGCCGAGGTAGGCCGTCGTCTGGGTTTCGACGTCGGCGGGTCGCTGCTCGAGCCAGCCGGCGCCGAGGGCGAGCCCCGCGTCGTGGGCGACGGGCTGGATGAACGTGTCGTCGACCGCCTCGAGCTCTCGTACGCTCTTGTTGAGTTTGCAGTTCAGCGCGACGCCGCCCGCGAGCGCGACGTCGTTCGACCGGGAGGCGCCGAGGTAGGCGTCGACGATCTCACAGACGGTCTCCTCGAGCAGCTCCTGGGCGGTGCGGGCGAGGTCTTTCTCCCACTGGTCGAACTGGCCGGGCTCGTCGTTTCGCGACCGGCCGAACGCCTCCTCGAGCTGGCGGACGCCGTAGCCGGTCCCCCAGCGCCTGGTCAACGCCGTGACGTCGTAGTCGACGCCGGTGTCGATCAGGCTCCGCAGGGTGCGTTCGATTTCGGGTCGTCGCTCGCCGTATGGAGCGAGCCCCATGACCTTCCCCTCGCCGTTGAACATCCGGTAGCCGAGGAACTCGGTGACGATGGCGAAAAAGAGCCCGAGACTGTTCGGGTGGTCGTAGGTTCGGACTCGCGCCAGGCCATCGGGGGTGCCCCGCCAGATCACTGTCGAGTCGTACTCGCCTTTCGCGTCGATCGTCAGGATTAACGCGTCGTCGAACCCGGAGGGATGGAAGGCGCTCGCGGCGTGACAGCGGTGGTGGGAGCGACACTCGACGGGGGGGATCGGCGTTCCGATCGACTCGAGCCTGCTCTCGACCTGCTTGGTCGGGAAGAAACGGCTCCGAATCTCGTCGACGACCGTCTTCTCGAGCGCCGACACCTTTCGGGCGAACCCCTGTGCCGTGATCGCGTCGGTGACGTAGTGGCGTCGAATACGTGCGCGGAGTTTCGGGTCGTAGGGGAGGAGGATTCGCTTGAGGTCCGCGAGCTCGAGGTCCCGAAAGTCGAGGCAGGCGCGGATCGCCCGCTCGGGGAACGTGTCGACGGCGTGTTTGTCCCGCGTCAGCCGCTCCTCTTCGATACCGAAGACCGGCGTCCCGTCCTCGAAGAGGACGGCGCTTGGATCGTGCTGGCCGTATAGTCCGATCGCGGGCTTACAGGCGACGATATACGAGGGCGAACTCATTCGCGGGGACTCGTTCCACCACTCCGTGAGGGGGATTCAAAGTCTTCCCGAAACTTGTCTCGCGTAAGAGATGTCGAGCGCCTGATGATGCTGAGGATTTCGAGAAGCCGTAATCGAGCCCCGACGGTGATTCGAGTCCGATGCTGGGTTCGGCGACGGTTTTGATCACCAACCGATCCCGCCGGCGGCAACGCCGAACCGACGGCGGGGCATCCGGCTCTGGCGGGGCGACGCCGGTCCGCAACCCCCGCAATTATGTAGGACGGTTCCGGAAGCACGTGACATGGAACCCGATCTCGGCCCGCTGCTCGCCGTCCTCGAGGACGGTTCGCTCGACGGCTACCTCATCGACGACGACGACTCCGACTCCGACCAGCGCTACGTCTCCGGCTTCACGGCGCCCGACGCCTACCAGACGCTCGTTACCGCCGACGGCGACGCTCATTTGCTGGTTTCGGGGCTCGAGTACGGCCGCGCGACGAAGGAGGCCGACGCCGACTCCGTGAGCCGACGATCGGCGTACGACTATCAGGAACTGGTCGCCGAACACGGCTCCTACGAGGGGACGGTGCGAACGATCGCCGCGTTCCTCGCCGATCACGGGATCGACTCGGTCGCCGTCCCGCGGAACTTTCCGACGGGAACCGCAGACGGGCTCCGCGAGCGGGGCCTCGAGGTCGCCGTCGAGCGCGAGGGCGTCGTCGAAGGGATCCGCGCGACAAAGACGCCCTGGGAGGCAAACCAGATCAGCGCCACGCAGTCGGCCAACGAGGCCGCGATGGCCGTCGCCGAACGACTCATCGCGACGGCCGAGGTCGAAGACGGTGCGCTCGTCCTCGACGGCGAGGAGCTGACCAGCGAACGGGTCAAGGAGGAGATCGAGATAGCACTGTTGCGCCACGGCTGTGCGCTCGACGAGACGATCGTCGCCTGCGGTGCCGACGGCGCTGACCCGCACAACCGCGGCAGCGGGACCCTCGAGGCCGGCGAACTGATCGTGATCGACATCTTCCCCCGGGACAAGGGAACCGGCTACTTCGGGGACATGACCCGCACCTTTGTCCGCGGCGAGCCGAGCGAGGAGGCTCGGCGGCGGTACGATGTCACCCGCGAGGCGTTCGACGCTGCTCTCGAGGCGATCGAGCCGGGTGTCACCGGCGCGGCCGTCCACGACGCGACCTGCGACGTCATCGAGGACGCCGGCTACGAGACGCTCCGGAGCGATCCGAGCGCCGGAACCGGCTTCATCCACAGCACCGGCCACGGCGTCGGCCTCGACATCCACGAACAGCCCAGTCTCTCACCGACCGGAGGCGAACTCGAGCCGGGTCACGTCGTGACGGTCGAACCCGGCATCTACGACCCCAAGGTGGGCGGGGTCCGCATCGAGGACCTGGTGGTCGTCACCGAGGACGGCTACGAGAACCTGACCGAGTATCCGATCCGACTCGAGCCGCGGGCAAACTGAGCGGCTCGATGTCTCTTAGCCTATTTTTCAATCCCTTCACAAAGCATTTATATTGGAGGGCTGAACGAAGAGATAGCCGGGACCGATCCCCCCAACCGCGTCCGAATCGCTGGTACGCCGTCCCGGCTGATCCACCCCCTCCCCCTTTTGTCCGATCGTTCAGTCCCAACGTCGCTCGGCGATCCGCTCGCCGACCTCGAGGCCGTTTCGAAGTGCCGCGTGGATCCGTCCCTCGCCCGCGGTCCAGTCGCCGACGCAGTACAACCCCTCTGACTCCGCTCGCTCCAGTGAGTCACTCGAGACGCCGCCTTCGGGGATCGCGTAACGCCAGCCCTGGTGGTCGGTCCACTCCGGCTCGGTGAGGCGGTCGTCCTCGAGCAGGCCGGCGGTCAGCGCGGCGAGTTCGGCGAGGTTTCGCTCCGGGTCACGATCATAGTGGTCGACCGACCACTCATGGTTAGCCTGGACAATCAGCAGGGAGTCGCCGTCGGGAACGTGGTCGGGCTTGCACTCCTCGCGGCTGACCCAGCCGATCTCGTGGTCCTTGTCGGTGTTGACCAGCGCGTAGTAGGGGACGTCGAGTTCGAACGGGTAGCGAAAGACGCCGGTCCACACCCGGCGGTAGGAGACCTCGGCGATTGCCTCGAGCAGCGACTCCCGTCGGTCCGACTCCCAGACGCTCGACTCGAGTAGGGCCGCCGTCTGTGGCGCCGGCGGGTTCAGGAGGACAACGTCGTACGGCCCCCACGGGTTGCCGGCGGCGTCCTCGAGGGTCCACGTCCCGGCGTCCTCGTCTCGCACCAGTCGCTCGACGCGCGTCTCGCGGTGGATCATCGCGTCGGTGCGGGCGAACAGCCGCTTGGCGAGCTGGGTCAGCCCCCGTCGGTACGTCCACTTGTGGTCGTCCGCGTCGCGGCCGGGTTCGATCGCGCCGCCCCGGTCGAACGTCCAGACGGGCTCGTCGATATCGACGAGGCCCTCCGTCGGGAGCGTCTCCGTCACCAGCTCGACGACCCGCTCGTCGCCGGCCTTCAGGTAGTTCGCGCCGTAGTCGTAGACGACGTCGTCCCGGCGACGGGTCGCGGCCCGTCCGCAGAGTCCGCCCGACTTCTCGAGCACCGTCACCGAAACGTCGTCGGTCGACTCCTCGAGGGCGAACGCCGCCCCGGCGGCGCCGACACCCGCGCCGACGATCCCGATTCGTTTCATACGCGGGGTTCGAGGGCAACCCGGAAGTACCCTTCCGCAGCCGGCGTCGATTGCCGGCTGTCGCGGCACCCCGAAAACGGTCGCCCGTCGGCTCGCTTTGCGAAGAACGGGCCGCTCGAGGGAGCTACCGCGGGTCGACTACGCGGCCGAGAAACAGCGTCGCGCCCGTCTCGCGGTCCCGGATCAGAAACAGGAACGGCCGGTCGACGACCATCCGGAAGTCGACCGCAGGGGCGGAGTCGGCCTCCATCTCGACACCCGTCGCGGCCGCGGCCTCGGTCCCCTCCTCGTCGACGGCGACGTAGGCCTCGTGGCGGACGTCGCCGACGAACAGGTTCTCGTCGATCTCCTCGAGGGGGACCATCCCGTCGAAGTTCGCCCGGTCTGGATCGAACGCCCGCTCGATCCCCAGCTCCGCGAGGACGTCGGTCAGGCCGAACCCGGCGTCGAACTCGAACCGAGGGAGGACGACCTCACCCTCCCGCTCCTCGAGGGCTTCCGTGAACGTCGCCAGCGCCTCGGCGTCGAGTTCGTCTTCGACCCGTTCAAACTCGTCCTCCGGCGGGAGGACGACGAGCATGCCGATTTCCTCGTTGACGTAAGGAAGGTCGACGACCTGGTGGCCCTTGACCTCGGCGTAGGGGAACGTCTCGGTCTGGCGCATCAGGGGTACCTCGGTCGTCTCGCCGTCCAACAGCGTGAACTCCTCCTCGCGCGTGTCGCCCTCCTCGAACTGGTGGTGCCAGTCGGCTAGCAGGTAGACGGCGTTCGCTAGCACGAGCCGCGTCTGATCATCGAACGAGCCGTCCGGAAACAGCTCGTCGATGCGCTCGTTCGTTCGCTCGGCGACCCACCCGTTGATCTCCTCGCGGGCGCCCTCCGGATCCCCGCCGAAGTCGGCCGTCCGCAGCTCGGCCCCGTAGCGGCCCTCGAGGATCTCCAGGTACGACTCGCGGTAGGGGTAGCCCTCGAGTCCCCAGACCGCGTTCGCGACCGCGAGTTCGAACTCCCTGTCTGCCGCGGCGTCCGCGCGCTCGTTCAGCTCGTACTGGAGCTGCTGATGGGCGGATCGGAGCGCCTCGCGATCGTCCGGAAACCGGAGCGCCTCGGCGATCTCCTCGGCCGTCTCCTCGCGAGCCCCCGCGTCGGTCATCCCGAGCGCGAAGCCGACGCTGGCGGGTGATACGAGCAGGTTCTCGTCGGGGTTGGCGTCGGCGAGTCGATCCAGTAGCGCGAGTCCGAACTCGACGTTCCCCTCGACCGCCCGCTCGAGGGCGTCGCCGTCGTGATCGGTCGCCGCACCGACGCCGGGAGCGGGCTCGACGGTCGGGCTCGAGGCGGCGTCGCGGCCGAACCGCCACCAGAGGGCGCCGCTCGCGAGGGCCGCCCCCGATGCGGTCGCGAGCCGTCGTCGCGATAGTTTCATACAGCTAACCCGTTGCCGGCGTCGAAAAACCCCTGGGCAGGGTGAAAGCGGCGTTTGAGCTAGAGCAGAAGCGATTGGGAGCGTCCTCGAGATCGCGTCGCTACCCGTCGTCGGGAGCGCGCTGCGGATGGGAAGTCGTTGCTCGACGCTCCGCGAATCGCCCGCCGACGTAGCCACCGAGTGCGCCGAGCGCGGCCGCGAGGGTCGCGACGAGCAGCGCGGTCAGCAACAGCGTCGTGCCGACGACGATCGCCTCCCCGATTTGTCCGATCGTCAGCAGCCCCGCGATCAACCCGCCGAGGACGAAGACGAGGACCGCGAGGACCGGAGCCGCCGGCAGGAATCCGGCGAGCGCTCCGACGCGGACCGTGCGATCGGACTCGCCGCGCGCGAGGTAGCCGGCCACCCCACCGCCCAGTGCCGGCGAGAACGGGACGAACGACAGGACGACGGTGACGACGGCGCCGAGGACGGCGTAGGTTCCGTACGAACTCGTGGGCTCGCCCGTTTCGCTCCGGCGGTGGGCGCGCCGTCTCGCGACGAGGTAGCCGACGGCGACCAGCACCGTTCCGGCGCCGACCACCAGCAGTCCCGTTCCTGTCCACGAAACGGCTGCGTCGGCCACCTCGAGCGCCTCGGCGTCGGTCAGCTCCGTCGTTGCGACCGTTACCGTCACCGTGCCGTCCTCGATCCCGGCCGCGAGCCCGTCCCGGTCGACGAGGAAGACGAGCGCACTGCCGGCGACGACCGAGAGAAGACCGACCAGCGCCACGACGGTCGCGAGAATCCAGTCGACGACCTCCGGTAACGGCCCGTCGGCGGTCGGATGCCGCTCTCCGTCTACCCGCTCGGCTGGTGTCGATCCCATGATATTCGTTCGTACGTGAGGCGGTCGCTTATAGCTCACAGGGACCGGAGAGCAACGACGATCGGACTGTGAGGAGCGCCCGCTACGCCGACTTGCCCTCGAGGTACGAGGGCCGCTGCTCGTACTCGATCGGATCGCGAACGCCGAGACGCTGGAACGCCTGCAGGCGGTAGGCACAGGCGTCGCAGGTGCCACAGGCCGGCTCGTTCTCGCGGTAACAGCTCCAGGTGTGCTCGTAGGGGACCTCAAGCTCGAGCCCCCGCTCGGCGATGTCGGTCTTCGATTCCTCGACGAACGGCGCCTCGATCGCGATCTCGGTACCGGGTTTCGTGCCGACGTCGACCACCTGCTCGAAGGCCTCGAAGAACTCGGGTCGGCAGTCGGGATACCCCGAGAAGTCCTCGCTATGGGCGCCGATGAATACCGCCTCGCAGCCGTTGGCCTCGGCGTAGGAGACTGCCATCGCCAGCAGGTTCGCGTTTCGAAACGGGACGTACGAGGTCGGGATCTCGTCGCTGTCCATATCGGCGTCGGCGACGTCGAGTTCGCCGTCGGTGAGACTCGAGGCCCCGATCGCCGAGAGGTGGCCCGTCTCGATTCGCAGGAAGTCCGCGGCGTCGAACGCCTCGGCCAGCCTGCGGGCACACTCGAGTTCGCGGTCTTCGGTACGCTGGCCGTAGGAGGTGTGCAGCGCGTAGATCTCGTAGCCCCGCTGGCGGGCGACGGCGGCTGCGGTGGCGCTGTCCATCCCTCCGGAGAGGAGGACGACGGCGCGTTTTTCGGTCGGTTCGTCGTTCCGTGCGGGCGTGTCCTTGGTCGTCGTGGTGGTGTCGTCGGCCATGGTCGTGATGTCGTCGGTCATCGTGTGAGTCGGTGTCGTCGGCTACGTTTCGGGGGCGTCGTTCCAGAGGTCGACGTGGAGTCGGGGCGTGTACCGGAAGCCGTACTCCATCGCCAGCTCGGCGACGCGGCCGCGGGTTTCGGCGAGTCGTTCGCGGGTGGCACCCTCGGGCATCAGGAGGACATCGTCGTCACGGATCGGCTCGCTCGTCGCGCCGCGGAGCTCCTCGAGCAACTCGAGGATCTCGGGCATGTCGTCGGCGTCGGTGACGACGAACTTCAGCTGGAACGGGTAGTCCTCGACGAGTGCGGCGAGCGCCTCGAGGTCGATGCGGTCGTTCTCGTGGTGCTCGGCCCACTCACCGTCGCCTTTAGGATCGCGCTCCGACGTCGGTGTCGAGCTCTCGAGCTTCGGGCTGATCGAGGCGAGGTTGATCGGCGCCTCGCGGTAGATCGTCCCGTTGGTCTCGACGGTCGTGTGGTAGCCACGCTCCTCGAGGGCGTCGAGCAGGTCGACGCTCTCCTCGTGAAGCAGGGGTTCCCCGCCCGTGAGGACGACGTGGTCGGCCTCGGCGTGGGCCTCGACTTCGGCGACGATCTCCTCGAGGCTCATCCGGGCGTGGGTGGGTTCCCAGGAGGTGTGGTAGGAGTCACAGAACCAGCACCGAAGATTGCAGCCGCTGGTGCGGACGAACACCGACGGAACCCCGGCGAGGGTCCCCTCGCCCTGCAGCGAGTAGAACAGCTCGTTGATCGGGAGCCCCTCGCCGCCCGGGTTGCGGTCGGCGACACACTCGCGGTCCGTCGAGTCGGAGACGGGCATCTCAGACCCCACCGCCCCCGCAGAGTTCGCTCGTCTCGTTGACCTGGACGGCGACGTCGACCACGGTGTCGGGCAG
Source organism: Natronococcus sp. A-GB1 (assembly GCF_029688845.1). GTDB lineage: Archaea > Halobacteriota > Halobacteria > Halobacteriales > Natrialbaceae > Natronococcus. The sequence goes on from NZ_JARUKW010000009.1 coordinate 44,575, forward strand.
GGCGGCCTCGAGTTTCTCCTCGAGGAGGACGCTCATCACCTCCGCCGTGGGCGGGTGCTCGAGAACGATCACGCCGTCGTCGTCGCCGGCTGCCTCGAAGGCCTCGACCAGGGGGTCGCCGCGCTCGAGCAGGAACATGTGATCCCACTCGTCGATCACTGCGGTAATAGCTCCCTTGTCGGCGACCCATCCCTCCTCGGTGAGCTCGCCCTCGACCCTGACGGCTACCTCGTAGTTGTGACCGTGTGGTCGAGCGCACTTGCCGTCGTGGTGGAGCAGGCGGTGGCCGGTACTGATCCGGATCGGGCGGTCCCGGCCGACGTGGAGGACTCGGCGGCTACCGACGACGTCGGCGTCCTCGCGGATAGAGAGCGTCTCGGTCATACCGAGGTATTCTTCCGAGAATACTTAGGCCGGTCGGTCCGAACTTGAGTCGACGGTCCAAGGGCGAGGAGTGAGGGAGTACGTTTCCGCTGTTCTTCGGTTCACGAGTGTAAACAATCCGCTGTAAGCACCGGGTCTTCCTCACGCTATTGGGTCGCGTCCAGAACCGCTCCACTGCTGTGTGGAGTTGGCGGCAGAGAACCCGACTCCACGTGAATGATCCGAGCCACTGGGTTTCCCGTCCGGATGCAGACTACCAGAAACCCCACTGATTCCGCTATCGACGGGAGGTGGAGAATCCCCGGTATGCTTATCCCATCTTGCTGTGTATGTGTACGTGTACATGGGAACGAAAACGATCAGTATCAAAGACGACGCGTACGACCGTTTGAAGCGCCACAAGCGAGGCGATGAGAGCTTTAGCGACGTCGTTATGCGGCTGACAGAGCGGGAGAACGATCCGATGGAAGCCGCTGGAACGTTCCCCGGACTCGGTGAGGAACGTGACGAGTTCCGCGACCGATTCGACCGCGACTCGAGGGAGCGCCGTGATCTTGGACAGTAGCGCTCTCGTCGACTTTCTCGACCCGGAGACCGACCATCACGAGGACGTCCGATCGTACATCGAAGATCGGCCGACCCAACCCTGGTTCTCGCCGACGATTGTCTTGTTCGAACTGTATCAGTACCGAGCCCGCCAGGCCGGACGTGACGGTGTCGCCGACCTCGCCGAACGACTCGACTGGGTCGATCCCCTCGAGTTCACGGAACCGGCCGCTCGAGAGGCGGCGGTGATCGACGCGGAACTCATGGCTGATGGGAATCCGATCAACATGATGGACGTCCTGATTGCGGGCGTCGCTCGCAGCGTCGATATGGCGCTGCTCGCTCGAGACGGCGACTTCGAGAGAATCGCTGGGCTCGACGTGGAGTACTACGCTGCTACCGATCGCGAAGCGTCCGACTCCAACTAATTCTCTCGAGCCGTCAGCGGGGTTGCGGAGCCAACTCCGACATGACGCCTTGAACTTCGATGATGCCAACGTGCGGTATACCGGTCGTGTGCGAGGGTTCATCCGACGGTTAGGATCGGCTCTCGAAACCGCACTCCCGACCACCGTTACGGCTCGCCCTCGAGTCGCTCCCGCAGCCGAACTCTGGCCTTGTTCCGTCGCTCCCGGTTTTCTTTTCATGCGATAGGGAGCGGGGTCGACGGCTGGCGGGACCCATTTGAACCGTCGGTTCGAAGGCGAGGTATGAACGCCGCGGTCGTGACGGTTGGAGACGAACTGCTCGCCGGACGGACGACGAACACGAACGCCACCTGGCTCTGTGAACGCCTCACGGATCGGGACGTGACCGTCGAACGCGTGACGACCGTTCCCGACCGGATCGAGGACATCTCGTCCGTCGTTGGCGACTATAGCGCAGCCTACGACGCCGTCCTCGTCACGGGCGGGCTCGGACCGACCCACGACGACCTCACGATGGAGGCGATCGCGGCGACGTTCGGACGCGACCTCGAGACCGACGAGACGGCCCTCGAGTGGCTCGAGGAACACGGCTACTCGCGGTCGGATCTGACGACGGGGACGGCCGACCTGCCCGCAGGGTCGCGGCCGCTACACAACGAGGCGGGAGTCGCGCCCGGTGCGGTTCTCGAGAACGTCTACGTTCTCCCGGGAGTTCCCACCGAGATGCGAGCGATGTTCGAGACGGTCGCCGAGGAGTTCACCGGAACTCGGGTGTACAGAGAGACGGTCGTCGCCGACGAACCCGAGAGCGCGCTGCTCGATCGCCTCGAGAACCTCAACCGGGAGTTCGACGTCTCGGTGGGGAGCTACCCCGGCGAGTCGGTCAGACTCGAGCTCTCCGGACCCGACGAGGAGACGGTCGCGGCGGCGGCGACGTGGCTCCGCGAGCGAGTGGAGACGGTCGAGGAGTCGTAGCGGTCGCGGACACCCGTCGGACCGCGCTATCGGTGAGGCTTCAGGGGCAGGCCTCGAGGCACTCGCCCGGTCTACCTGTAGAGATACGCCAGCCAGACGATCGTGACGACGAGACTCAACAGGAGTGTTCCCCAGCCGACGATATCCATCGGCAGCGTCGGTTCGGCCTCGAGCACGACGGCAATCAGTTCGTTCATGCGTCGCGGTCGGTTCCGGTCCCTCTTAGTCTTTCAGAAAGCGTGTCGTTCGATGAAAAGCCACACGGCTTTGGTCGCCGCCTCCGAAGGCCCGCCATGGACACGATCGGCGTCGTCGTCAACCCGATCGCCGGCATGGGCGGGCGGGTCGGACTGAAGGGAACCGACGGGAAGGTCGCGGAAGCGCGCCGACGCGGCGCGACGACACGAGCACCCGAGCGGGCGCGACAAGCCCTCGAGGTGCTGGCCCGCAAAGCCGACGACCTGACGGTGTACGCGGCCGCGGGGCCGATGGGGGAGGACGCGGCTCGAGACGCGGGTTTCGATCCCGAGGTCGTCTACGATCCGTGGGCACCGTCCGACGAGGGACCGCCCGAGGACCCCGGCGAGGCCGAGACCACCGCCGAGGACACGCGGGCAGCCGTCCGGGCGCTTCTCGAGGAGAACGTCGATCTCGTCCTGTTCGTCGGCGGCGACGGGACGGCGGTCGACGTCGCCGAGGTGCTCGAGGAGACCGGCGACGAGACGCCGATGCTCGGCGTGCCCGCGGGGGTCAAGATCTACTCCTCGGTGTTCGCCGTTACCCCTAGAGACGCCGGCCGGATCGCGGCCGGGTTCGACGCGGTCGAGCCCCGCGAGGTCAACGACATCGACGAGGCGGCCTACCGCGAGGGCGAGGTTCGGTCCGAGCTCCGGGCGGTCGTCCCGGTGCCCGTCGCGCCGGACGTCCAGTCGGGAAAGCAGGTCTCGAGCGGCAGCACCGAATCGCTGGCCGCGGGCTTCGCTCGCGAGATCGAGGACGGGCGGACCTACGTCTTTGGGCCGGGTGGGACGGTCGGGGCGATCGAGTCGGAACTCGGGATCAACGCCTCCCCGCTCGGGGTCGACGTCTGGCGCGACGGCGAGGTACTCGCACGGGACGCCGCGGAGGCGGAGCTTCTCGAGGTCCTCGAGGAGCCAGTCACGATCGTCGTCTCGCCGATCGGCGGTCAGGGGTTCGTCTTCGGGCGGGGTAATCACCAGCTCTCGCCCGCCGTCATCGAGCAGGCCGACGAGATCGCGGTCGTCGCCGCCGGCGAGAAGCTGGACGCGATCGACGCGCTCCGTGTCGACACCGACGACGACGATCTCGACGAGGAGCTACGGGGCTGGATGAAGGTACGAACGGGACGGTTCACGACGCGGCTCGTGAAGGTTGTTTAAGGAGGGGCCGTTCTGAGGGTTCTGTGACAAGGATATTACTATCGGATGCGAATATACTGTGTGTATAGTCAGGATTAAGGTATCCTCTAGCCTACTCCGGCGCATGGAAACGCGGAAAGTGCAGCGACTCGGTCCGTCGACGCTCGCGATGACCCTCCCGGCGGAATGGGCGTCCGAGCACGACGTCGAGAAGGGAGACGAAGTGACGATCCGGACTAGCGGCAAGGGCACCCTAACGGTGATGCCGGAGTCGGCCAACACCGAGGAGACGGAAGCAACGATCCACGTCGACAACCTCGACGCGGCCGCCGTCGAGCGGGCAATCGTCGCCCAGTACGTCCTCGGCCGACGGGTGATCCGGATCCAGTGTGAGGACGGCGCCCTCGAGTCCGAGCACATCAACGCGGTCTACCAGGCCGAGACGCAGCTGATGGGGCTGGGCGTGATCGAGGAGACCCCCGAGAACATCTCGATCCGCTGTTCGGTTGACCCCGAGGACTTCACCCTTGACAACCTCCTCGAGCGCCTCGAGCGAACCGGGAGCACGATGCGCGGCGAGGCGATCAAAGCACTGGCCCACGGCAACCCCGATCTCGCCCAGCGCGCGCTGAACCGCGAGCGCCAGGCCAACAAGATCTTCGTGCTCCTGCTCCGCCTGATCTTTACGGCCTACCAGAACCCCAACCTCGCGCGGGCGGTCGGGCTCAACAGCGGGTTCCCGCTGATCGGCTACCGATCGATCGCGAAGAACCTCGAACTCACGGCCGACAACGCCGAGGACATCGCCGACATCGTCATGGAGACGGAGGGCCACACCCTCGACATCGACAGCTCCATCATGCGAGACATCCGCGAGCTGAACGAGATCGTCGACGAGATCACCTCGCTGGCGGTTGAGGCCGCCGTCGAGCGGGACTACGACAAATCAAACAAGGTTCGAGCGCTGTTCCACGAGATCGCCGATCGGGAGAAGGAGATCCTCGCGGACCTTCCCGAGATGGACAACGAAGACCTGCTTCGGGTTCGGGAGGTGCTCGTCAGCCTCCAGCAGACCGCCCAGTACGCGATGCGAAACGCCGAGATCTCGGCGAACCTCGCGCTCAACGAGGAGTCCGAGCATACGACGATCAGCTGATCGACCTCCGAGCTTCGGCCTCGTGAAGCCGTCACGAAGGGCTCTCTCGAGCGCTCGAGCCGGAGCCGAGTGGGGCTCCCGTCGGTATTCCTCACCAATTTAAATCAGATATTAGCCAATTGAAAAGATGTATATACGGCCGTTTCAATACTCGCTGCCATCGTCCGACACATCGCCCGTCTCCAGAACACCGTCCGATCGCAGAGTACGCTCCTGGTCGTGATCGGTGCCACGCTCGCGGGCGTCGCGTACCCGACGTTCGCCGCCCCCCTCCAGCCGCTCCTGCCGGTGCTCGTCGCCGGACTGATCTTTACCGGATTCTACGGATTCAGTCTCGGGGAAGCTGCGGAGCAGCGCGTCTCCCTTCCCGTTGTCACCTCCCTACTCTGTCTCTACCTGCTCGTCCCGGTCGCGCTGTACCCCGTCGCCGCCGCGGTGCTCTCCGGGGAGATGCTCCTGGGCGTCCTCGTGGTCCTCTCGGCGCCGCTGGCGGCCGGGAGCTCGATCATCTGGACGCGCCTGGGTGGCGGAAACACCGTTCTGACGACGATCGTCGTCCTCGCTTCGATGCTGCTCGCGCCGCTCGTCATGCCCTCGCTCATCACCCTGTTCGCCGACTCGGCGGTCGAGGTCTCCGCCTCGGCGCTGATCCTCGAGCTCGGCGCGATCGTCCTCGCGGGCGGGGCGCTCGCGTACGTCGTCCCCGACGGTTCGGTCTCCGAGAGCCAGCTCGACGGGTTCTCGATTGCCACGATCGGTGCGCTGATCTACGCCGGCGTCGGCAGCTCGACGCTCGCACTCGAGCCCTCCCAGCTTGCGTTCGTCGGCGCGATCGGGGCCGCGGCGATCGGCCTCAGCGCGGCGGTCGCGTACGGACTGTACGTACATGGGATGCGACAGGACGACTGCGTCACCGTCCTGTTCTCGAGTTCGATGAAGAACATGAGCGTCTCGGTGATGATCGGCGCGGTGCTGGGCGGAGGGACGATCGTTGCCAGCATCACCGCCTTCTACGTCGTCCAGCAGCTCGTGAGCAGCTCGCTGGTCCGTCATCTCGACGCTGCCACCTCCGGATAGTCGGCGATGCCCAGTTGTGGGTACCCCTCGGCTTGCACGAATGAAAGCAATTAAGCGACGTCACTCGGAACCCTCGAGCATGACTACGCAATCGGAGTCGACGGACAAGGGCCTGGGACTGGCGCTTGCACTCGGTGCGGTCGCAACCATCGGCGCGCTCGGCATGTTGGTCGGCGCCCCCGACATCGAAGCCGCGTGGGGCTTTGCCGGCGCGATGCTGTTTAGCGCGCTCGCGATCGTCGGAATTCACCTCTACTGGGACTGACACTCCCATCGGTTCGCCGTTCGATATCGCCCTTCGAGAGTTGGCGTCAAACGTTAATACCGCCGACGACCTACACTGCGTAACGGACGATGACGAACTACTCCGACGAAGAGCAGCGTATTCTCTCGTACCTCAGGGAGAGTGCCGCCCGCGGCGAGCAGTACTTCCGGGCGAAAAATATCGCGGAGGCGATCGGCCTCTCATCGAAGCAGGTCGGCGCCCGCCTCCCCCACCTCGCCGAGAAGTCGGACGAGGTCGACATCGAGAAGTGGGGCCGTGCCCGGTCGACGACCTGGCGAGTCACCGTCAGCTGAGACGGACTGTGGGACTCGGTCCCGACGCAACCTCGAGCCGTCCCCCGATCGCATCGGAACTCCCTGTGACGGACCGTCTGAGGGGTTCGTGGTCTTTTTACCCGAGAACGACCGACGTAGTTGCATGACTGTACGCGTCGACCGGTCGTTCGAGCTCGCGGCGCCGCCGGAACGGGTCTGGGAGTTCATCGTCGATCCGGAGAACCGCGCCCGGGCGATCAGCGTCGTTCAGGAGTACTCCATCGACGGCCCCGAGGGCCGACAAGCGACCTGGCAGGTCGAGCTTCCGATCCCGCTCGTTCGCCAGACCGTCGCCGTCGAAACCGAGGACATCACTCGGGACCCCCCGGAGTACGTCAAGTTCACCGGACGGTCGACGGGGCTTGACGTCACCGGCGAACACCGGATCGTCGAGACCGAGACCGGAAGCCGCCTCGAGAACGAGTTCGTCGTCGACGGCAAGCTGCCGGGAGTCGAGAAGTTCTTCAAGCGCAATCTGGACGACGAGCTCGAGAACCTGCAGCGGGCGCTCGAGCGCGACCTGGAGGGATCGCCGTGAGCGCCGACGGACTCGAGCTCGCGCTCGCACAGCTCGAAATCGAGGCCGGCGACGTCGAGGGCAACGTCGAACGTGCCCTCGAGGCGATCGAACGGGCCGCCGACCGGGGCGCCGATCTGATCGCCCTACCGGAGCTGTTCAACGTCGGCTACTTCGCGTTCGACCTCTACGAGCGCTACGCGGAGCCGTTCGAGGGGGAGACGTTCACCCGACTCAGCGAGGCCGCCGCGGATCACGGGATCGCCGTCCTCGCGGGGACCATCGTCGAGGATCTCGCCGAAACCGGCTCAGTCGAGACGCCCGCCGACGAGGGGCTGGCCAACACCGCCGCGCTGTTCGACGCCAGCGGCGAGTTACAGCTGGTCTACCGCAAACACCACCTCTTCGGCTACGATTCGGCCGAAGCCGAGCTGCTCGTCCCCGGCGAGCGGATCGAGACAGCGTCGATCGACGGCGTCACGATCGGCGTGACGACCTGTTACGACCTGCGATTCCCCGAACTCTACCGGGAGCTGGTCGACGCCGGCGCGGAACTGCTGGTCGTCCCCAGCGCCTGGCCCTACCCGAGGATCGAACACTGGGCGACCCTCTCGCGGGCGCGGGCGATCGAGAACCAGTGTTACGTCGCGACGGTCAACGGCTCCGGCGAGTTCGACGACGCCGGCGCCGAGCTGCTTGGACGGTCGACGGTGTACGACCCCTGGGGCGTGACGCTCGCCTCAAGCGGCGACGATCCGGCCTTCGTCACCGCCGAGATCGATCCGGACGCGATCGCGTCGATCCGCGAGGAGTTCCCCGCCCTCCGGGACCGCCGACTGTAGCCGACCTCGACCGCTGTTTTTTTATCCACTGACGGCATTGTCTTGGATGCCGGTTACAGGCGCTTTTCACGTCAGACCGGCACTGCGCGTCGCTCCGGCCGCGCTCGCTCGATTTCCCGGGAATCGAGCACCCCACTCCCGTCGGCTCGTCTTCGCCCGCGCCACTCCTTTCGCCCGCGTCTTTCACGGTTCGTTCTCGAGCATCGCTTCGGCTCGACGGGTCATCGTTTCTCGAGAACCGACCGCCACTGGACGTCGCCGTATCGGGCCTCGGCGACCGTCCACGGCGTTCCGACGGTCGCTTCCCGGAGCCGATCGACGCTGAACAGCCGAAACAGCAGCGTCCGACCGACGTCGTCCTCGTACTCGCAGTGGTACACCCGATAGGCCAACCCGGGCGCGGCGTCCTCGCGGTACCCGAACGTGTCAGCGGTCGCCGCCAGTTCCGGGGCGTAGTTGTCGAGGACGGCCGTCGCGTCGGGTGTCGTCACGAATGCGAGATCGGTGAGGAACTCCCGGACGGCACTCATCGAGCCGGCCAGCCCGACCTGGGTGCCGATGGCGTGGGCCGATCGGAACCGATCGCGGTCGAAGCACCGCCGAAGCGAGAACATATCGGCAAGTCTGGCGTCCTCGACGCCCCGCTCCCGCATCACGTCGACGAGCGGTTCGCTCACTTCGATGGCGACGGTCTCGAACTGCTCCTGGTAGTAGAGGGTGTCTCGCCCCGCGCCGGCGCCCATCTCGAGCAGCGGTCCCTCGAGCCACGCGTCTCGCCAGGCGTCCCCGTCGTGGTCGCCGAAGTACCACTCTTCGATGGCATGCTCGCGGCTCTCCTCACCGTCGCGATCGAGCAGCGGCGCCGTTCGCTCGCCGCGGTAGTGGTCGCGGACGGCACAGCCGAACGGATCGTGTGTCGTCACAGTGTGTGACACACGCTCGACCATCTTGACCTCCTCCCACGACTGAAGTTGTGGGATTCCTCCGTGGGCAATCCGGCCAGTGGACTACCCCGGCTGTGAACTTGCGGGTTTGCCGACGCTGGGTTGGTCGACCGGGCTCGACTGTTTCCCAAATACGGCGGGTCTCCAGTCGTGTCCGTCCCACTCCCAGTACGTTCCATCACACTCCGAAGAGTTGTCGGATCCGTCCCTGCCGCGTCCAGCAGACAGGGCGGCGGGCCGGGCCATCGGCCCTTCTCTCGCTTGCAGCAGATTCCACGCCCCCACAACATCACTATGCGCGTCCAACGCGCAGTCGCGGCACCTGAACAAGTCACCCTCCCTCGACACGTTCTCGCTGCCACACTCGGGACACGCACTACTCGACTCTGCCTCGCTCACCTGCTCGACGGTGATGCCGACATCACCGAGCGTGAGTTCGAGACGGTCGACGAGCTGGCGGTGTGACCAGAACCCGTGGGTTTTCTCGTTCACCACAGCCGACCAGTGCGTCTCCAACACGCCGGTCAGATCGCCGACGTACACGGTGCAGACGTTGCGCTCGAGCAGCCAGTCGACCGCGTGTTTCACCCCGGCGTCGCGGCTATGATCGCGTCTCTCGCCACGCCTCTCGTACACGCGCTGGATGCGCGGGCTCGTATACTGGTCGGCGGGCAATTGCGACTGCAGCTCGGCGATCAACTCTGACAGCGCTTGGAACCGTTCAAATTCGAGGCGAGCGTGGTAGACGGCGGTCTCCCCGGTGGTGGTGACGATGGCGAGGGTGTTGTTCGCGCCGACGTCGATGGCGGCCGCGTGCATCGTGTTCTCGGGATCGAGTGTGTGAGTGAAGGCATCCAGCCGCTGTTCTCGCAATCGGTCTGGCCGTATGCGAACCGGATGCTTGACACGAAGCGTGTCGGCCGCCTCGTCGTAGACGAGTTCCAACCGCGCGTCGTCACCGTCCCACTGGGGATTGCCGCGGACTTCCAGCGTGATGCGTTCGTTGTGGTCGAAGTCGTATTTCTCTTCTAGCACTTCGCCGACGCCGAACTCGAGGGTACTCCGGTGTTCGTCCCAGTCGAACTCGTAGAGGTCGTTGCGGACGAGGCCGTACAGCTCGTAGCCGTCGTCGCGGTTGCCTTTGAATCCGGGCGGAGAGGGTTTCTCGGTGATCGAGGGGGCGTCGGAGTGGTATGTCTCGAGGAGGGCGAAGTGGCTGCGCCACGCGTCGGCGTTTTTGCGGGCGACTTGTTGGCAGGTGGCTTTGCCGAGGACGAGTGCGTACTTGTCGTATAAGTCGGTGTACTCGGCATCCCAGACGTTGCCGTCGGGGTCGAAGTATTGGTCGAGGCGGCGGTAGTTGATCTGGTTCCAGAGGGGTGCGTGGGCGACCAACCATTCGAACAAGCACTGTTTATACCGCTCGCTGGTGGGTGTGACAGTGTACTCGTTCGTGCGCCGCGGTCGGTCGCTCACGTGTCGTCTGTTTGATGTACTGGAGTGTGAACGTTGGGATTGCGGCCGTGTATGGGAGCGTGGTTGTGGTCAGCAGTGACGGATTCATCCCACGACTGAAGTTGTGGGCTTTCTCCTGTTTTCCCTGTAAGCGTGATCGAGAGTCGGTACCGAATCCCGTTCCTGGTGGCCCGCGTCGGGACTGCCGTCTCGCGAACGACTTTGGGTCCGCGTCTCGTACGCCGTTCCATGCCGACGGTTACCTTCGACGGCCGGGAGATCGACTGTGAGGAGGGGGCGATCCTTCGCGACGTCCTGCTCGAGGCGAGGCTGTCGCCGCACAACGGACGATCGTCGCTGCTGAACTGCCGCGGCCACGGCACCTGTGGAACCTGCGCGGTGGAGATCGACGGCTCCACGAACGAGCCGACGAGCCGCGAAAAGCGACGGCTCTCGGTGCCACCTCACGATCCCGACGCCGGACTACGGCTGTCCTGCCAGACGGAAGTGCGGGGCGACCTGACGGTCGAGAAACACGGCGGGTTCTGGGGACAGCACACGGAGAAAACGTCGCGCGACTAGCACCGCCGGCTGTCCGACGGGTCCGGTGCGTCGAAAACGGAGATCGGCTCGAGGACCCGCTCAGTCCTCTCGAGTGAGGATGTCCGCGGAGAGCCCCTGGGCCATCTCGATGTCCTTCGAGTTGTTCATCGTCCAGGCGGTGCGCTCGGTGACGGCCTCGATGGCCTCGCGGGCGCTCGGGTAGCCGTTGCCTGACTTCTTGACGCCGCCGAACGGCAGCTGTACTTCTGCGCCGATACACGGCAGGTTCGCGTAGGCCAGGCCGATCTCGGCGCGATCACGGAAGTAGTTGATCTGGCGGTAGTCCTCCGAGACGATCGCCCCCGCCAGCCCGTAGGGGGTGTCGTTGTGGATCTCGACTGCATCCTCGATATCGCCCGAGTACTCGAGCAAGGCGACGTGGGGGCCGAAACACTCCTCTTTCAGACAGCGCAGGTCTGTGTCGTACTCGATCTCGTAGACGAACGGGCCGACCCAGTGGCCGTCCTCGTGGCCGTCGGGAATCTCGCCGTCCTCGAGTTCGAAGCGGTCGACGAGAACGTCGGCACCCTCCTTGCGGGCGAGCTCGTTGTGCTTCTCGATCTTTTCGACGTGCTCGGCCTCGATGGCCGGCCCCATGAACGTCGACTCCTCGAGGGGGTCGCCGACGGCGACGTCCTCGGCGATCTCGACGAAGCGTTCCTTGAACTCGTCGTAGAGGTCCTCGTGGACGATCAGGCGTTCGCTCGAGACGCAGCGCTGGCCGGTCGTCTTGAAGCTCGACATGATCGCCGAGTGGACGGCGATGTCGAGGTCGGCCTCCTCGGTGACGATGATGCCGTTCTTGCCGCCCATCTCGCAGGCCGCGAGCTTGCCGGGCTCGCCGCCGACCTTGCTAGCGATCTCCTGTCCGACTTCGGCCGAGCCGGTAAAGAGGACGGTGTCGACGCGCTCGTCGTCGGTAATCGCGGCGCCGGCGTCGCCGTACCCCTGGATCATGTTGAACACGCCCTCGGGGATCCCCGAATCTTCGAACATCTCGGCGATGATCTGGCCGCACCACGGCGTCTGCTCGGCTGGCTTCCAGACGACCGTGTTCCCCTCGACCAGGGCGATGGCCATGTGCCAGAACGGGATCGCGACCGGGAAGTTCCACGGGGTGACACAGCCGATCACGCCCCGCGGTTTGCGGCGCATGTAGGCGTCCTTGTTCGCGACCTCGCTCGGCACGACGTCGCCGTGGGGGTGGCGAGCGTTACCGGCGGCCCACTCGACCATATGCCAGGCCTCCGTGACGTCGGCTTTCCCCTCGCTGATCTCCTTGCCACACTCCTGACTGACGATCTCGCCGAGTTCCTCGTGGCGTTCGCGAAGTTCGTGGTAGATGTCCCAGAGGTACTCCGCCCGGTCGATATACGAGAGGCCCCGCCACTCCTCGAAGGCCGACTCCGCGGCCTCGAGGGCGGCGTCGACGTCGTCGGCGGTCCCGCGCTGGAACTCCGCCAGGGTTTCGCCCGTCGCCGGATTCTCACTTGCGAACGTCTCCGAACCGCTTCCGTCGGTCCACTCTCCCGCGATGTAGTGCTGGTGTGGTTGCGTCCCGGTTTGCTGCGACATGGTTCGTACTCACACGCCGTACGTATGTAAGCACCACCGATCATGGTCGGCCCCGTCCGAAGATAATTCCACCCGCTCATCTGTCTAACGCATTGGTCGGGTAGTGGCTTATGCCGACTGTCTCAAGTGATGCGAACGAATGATCCCCCCTATTGCAAGCAAGTTCGTCGCGGGTGAGACGCCCACCGACGCGCTCGAGCACGTTCGGACGCTCAACGAACGCGAGGTCGCGGGCATTCTCAACCTGCTCGGCGAACACTACGAGGACCCGTCGGACGCGGCCGCGGACACGAACGCCTACGTCGAACTGATCGACAGCATCGCGGCGTCGGATCTCGACGCCTGCATCTCGGTGAAACCGTCCCAGATCGGCCTCGGCGTCGACGAGGAGACGTTCGAACGAAACCTCATCGAAATCGTCGACTACGGCGCAAACAGGGGCGTGTTCGTCTGGGTCGACATGGAAGACCACACGACGACCGACGCTACCCTCGACGCCTACGAAGCGCTCGTCCGTCGCCACGGGGGCGGAGCGGGCGTCTGTCTCCAGGCGAACCTCAAGCGCACTCGGGAGGATCTCGAGCGCCTCGCGGACGTTCCCGGCAAGGTCCGACTCGTCAAAGGCGCCTACGACGAACCCGAGGAGATTGCCTACACCGACAAGGACCGCGTCGACGAGGTCTACCGGGAGCTCATCGAGTACATGTTCGAGTCGTTCGACGACGGGATCGCGATCGGGAGCCACGATCCGGCGGCCGTCGCCCACGCACGCGAGCTACACCGGACCCACGGCACGCCCTACGAGGTGCAGATGCTGATGGGCGTTCGGACGGACGCCCAGTACGAGCTGGCCGCCCAGGGGGTCGACGTGTATCAGTACGTTCCCTACGGCTCCAGGTGGCTGTCGTACTTCTATCGACGGGTTCGCGAGCGCAGGGAGAATCTCACGTTCGCGCTGCGGGCGATCCTGAGCTGAGTCGGCGTTCCCCGTTCTCGAGCGGAGACGGTGACGACGAGAGGGGCAACCACGAACCGTCCGTCTACAGAGATACAGCGAGAGTGCCTCGGGGTCGTACGAGAATCTCCGATTTTCGTAATGACGAGACGCCTTTGGCGTCTCGAACCACTTGACCCCGAGGCTGAATCGCGTAAACCATATGACCAATATCACCGTATTGACGAGTACAGTTGCGACGTGGGTTACAGACCGCAATCCGAAGCAACTGCGCGCAGTTGCGAGGAATGCGACACCTCTCAAAGCCCGCGCTCTTGGCGTGGTGAGACGGGTGTTGTCGGGTCGTGGTGGAGCGACCGACCCTCACGGACACAACGGGTGTTCGGGTGTTAATTCCAGCCGACCCATTCCGGGAAGGTCGAGGGGAATTAAATTCGCCTGCGTCCATCCGTCCGTTTCTGGACAGCATGGACAAGACGGTGAAGCCTCGGGACTTGTCCCCGAGGTACTTCACGGATCCAGTAGCTTCGATTCGGCCCTGCGCAGGTGCTCGAGCAGCGTCGATTTCGCGATGTCGAGGTCGGCCGCAAGCTCCCGAGTCGTAGTCTCTCGAGGCCACTCGTAGTACCCCGTTTCGCGGGCGTGTTCGAACACTTCCCGCTGGGCAGCCGTCAGCGTGTCGAGACGCCGGGCACGGGCCGAGTGCCCGGGGGCGTCGGCGGTCGTGATCGACGTTACGGTTACTTCGGCACCGGTCGTCTCGCGGACGTCGTCCAGCGAGGGCTCGATGCCGGACCGATCACCGGCGAAACACAGCTTCCACGTCTCGCTGCCGTCCTCGATCCGAACCGGTGCGCTGTGGACGAACCCGTTCTCGAGCAGGGTCGGACAGACCATCTCAGCGGGATCGTACTCGAGGAAAAACTCGCTAACGACGTTTCCGGGCGCGTTACGGGCACGTCCGAACCGTTCCTGAAGTTCGAACACCTCGCCCGAGTGCTCGGAGTCACGGATCGCGTCCAGAAGCCCCTCGACCTCCGCCGACGTGTCGCCGAAGGCCGTGAACAGTCCTTTGACCGTGTTCGGTCCCTCGCCGTCCGATTTCGGGGAGTTGTAGACCGCGTGAGCGAGCACGCCGCCCCCCGTTCGATCCGTCGCCTCGATAGCCCAGCAGTTCGGGTGCCACAGATCGAGCGTCAGCCGAACGCTCGATAGCTCGCCGTCCAGGCTCATATGTAACCGTGCCTCTAGCGAGGGTTTTTATGTTGCGGTTCCGAGGAGAACGCTTCGAATCGACGCGGCTGGCGTCGGACGGAGAATCGTATCAGCAGCGACCTGTCGTCGACCGCTCAGACAATCAGTCGCCCGAGATCGCGCGGATAGTACGTCAGCGTCTCCGTACCGTTGTCGGTTACTAACACTGTATCGGAGTGGCGGAAGCCGCCCAGGTCGGGAAGATAAAACCCCGGCTCGACGGTGAACAGCTCCCCGGGTTGGATCTCGCCCGCCTGACCAACATCGAGGAACGGCCGCTCGTGTCCTTCCATGCCGATGTTGTGGCCGACGTGGTGTTGTGCGTACTCGGCAACCCCCTGCTCCTCGTAATAGTCGACGACCGCTTCCTCGACGGCGGCGTACTCGACGCCCGGTCCGATCGCGTCGATCGCGATCTCCTGGGACTCCTTCATGATCTCGAAGTATGTCCGCTGGGCGTCCGAGGCTTCGTCGACGAACATCGTCCGCTCGAGTTCGGTCGTGTAGCCGCCGACGGTCGGTTTGACGATGGTGACGACGTTGTCGCCGCGTTCGATCCTGTTCGTCTGGTTCATGCTGTGTGGCAGCGCCGTCACCTCGCCGGTTGTGAACAGACACTGCATCGGGTTCGCCCACGATCGCATCTCGTAGCGGTCGCCCAGCGCGTCGAGCATCGGCTTGACGGCTTCGGCCTCGACTTCCGCGCGGACCTCGATCGGTCGCCGGCCGACTTCGATCCGGTCTTGTAGGAGCTGGTGACCGAGGTTGGCCCAGACGCTCGCCTCTCGAATGAGTTCGATCTCGTGGTCGCTTTTCGTCTCCCGCATCTCCGTCACGTACTCCTCGACGCTAACGTCCGCGGCGACGAGTTCGGAGAGTGAGGGGCCGGTGTATCCGTTTCGCGCCGGGCTCCCGTCTAAATCGACCGCGATCGCGCCGTCGGCGATCTCGAGTCGATCGCACATCTCGGCGACGCGCCCCATCGGATCGCTTTGCGGGTACTCGAAGTATGTCGTCACGTCGTCGATCAGGAAATCGTCCCGGGAGGCGTGTTCCTGTTCCAGACGGGGAACGACTGCCTCGACCCGCTCGTCGGTGACGCCGAGCGCGACCGGCCGCTCTGTCGCCAAGTGGTACATCCCGCTGACGTAGTGGATGTTCAGCGACCCGAACAGGACGACGCCGTCGTACCCGTCGGCGTCCGCACGGTCCAGTAGCTCGCGTTTTCGGTCGCGGTGTGTCGTCTCGGGGATCGTGAGACCGGTCATTGAGTGACACCAGATGAGTCTCCGTATTAAAACCGGACCCGACCGGAGACGGTCACGGGTTCGTTTCTATTTACTATCTATAACGATCGACGGGAAACGATCGGTCGGGCGTGTATTTAACAGACCGGTCTTTCATTCGCACGATATGGCAGTCGAAGCTGACGGTACGTTACTCTATATCGTCGCCAGCTATCTGGTCGTGATGCTCGGCGTCGGCGTCTGGGCGTACAGTAAGACGGACACTGCGGAGGACTTCATGGTCGCCGGCCGAAGCCTCGGTGCGGTGATCATCGCCGGGACGCTGATGGCGACGTGGATGGGGTCCGGAACTGTCACAGGGGGTGCGAACTCGATCGCGTACGCCAACGGGTTCTGGCCCGCGCTCCTGTTCGGAACGGCCGCCCTCATCGGCATCGGGGTCCTGAAAACGCTCGCCCCGCGCATCCGCAGGTTCGACAAGCTTACGATCCCCGAGATGATCGAGGAGGAACTGGGCAAGGAAGGGCGGATCATCAGCCTGCTCGTGATCGCGTTCGCCTACGTCGGCATCGTCTCCTACCAGTTCATCGGTCTCGGCTTCGTGTTGAACGTCACGACCGGGATCTCGGTCGCACAGGGGACGCTCATCGGGACGGTCATCATCATCGCGCTCGCAGCGATGGGCGGGCTCATGTCCGTCGCGTACACGGACGCGATCAGCGCGTTCCTGATGCTCGTCGGTCTCGTTCTCGCCGTGCCGTTCGTGATCCTCGAGGCCGGCGGGATAGACGGAATCGCTGCGAGCGTCCCCGAGACCCACTTCGACGCGCTCGGTGACCTCTCCTTCCTCCAGTTCTTCGCGCTGTGGGCGCCGCCACTGCTGTTGATCCTTGCGGACCAGAACATGTACCAGCGGATCATCGCCGGCGAAACCGACGAGGGAACCAACGCGGGACTCGTCGCCTGGTTCGTCGGCGTGGCCGCGGCGATGACGCTCGTCCCTATCATCGCGTTCGCCTCGCGGGCGATGTTCCCCGAACTCGACCCCGGAATGGCCCTGATAGCGACCACGACTGAGATTCCTGTCTGGGTCGGCGGGATCCTCCTGGCAGCCGCCGCAGCGTTTATCATCACGACCGGCAGCTCCTACCTGCTGTCGGCCTGTACGAACCTCTCACAGGACCTCTATAAGGGCTTCATTAACCCCGACGCCACCGACCAACAGGTCTTCTGGCTGACGCGGGTCTGCGTGGTCGTTCTAGGGATCTTCGCGTTCGTTCTCGGACAGTTCTTCCCGACCATCCTCGAGGTCCAGATGTACTCGTACACAGCCTACGGCGCTGCAATCACGCCGCCCCTGCTGGCGATCTTTCTGATGCGCGAGCGGCTGACTAAAATCGGCGGTCTCACCGGGATGATCGTCGGTGCGACGCTCGCGATCACGTGGGACACGGTGCTCGCGAGCCCGTACGGACTGGATGCGGTGATCATCGCCGCGCCGGTTGCCGGACTGCTCATCGTCGTCGTCAGTCATTTCACGAGTAGTTCGTCGATGCCGTCGGGGACTCACGCCTAATACGAAACGAACCGATATGTCGGCCGGCGTGCTGGAACGTCGAACGCCTCTTCTACCGATCCTCGTCCTTGCCGCGATCCCGCGTCACCGTTCGATCCCCCTCGGGAGGCGCCTCCTCGTTATCGGAGTGGCGCTCGTCGCCGGCCTCGTCCATCCCCTCGGTTTCGGGCTCGAGGGCCTCGCCGGAGCGCCCGTCCTCGTCGGGGAGGTCGTCGGTTCCCGCGGTCCCCTGTCCGGTGTCGCGTCTGCCGTCCCCGGAGCCCTCGTCGTCGATCCGTTCGTCGTGTTCGATGACCGGTTCGCCGTCGTCGCGTCCGGCACTCTCGGCGTCGTCGTCCGCGCTGCCGTCGTCGCCGGCGCGCTCGAGCCGAACCGTCTCGTCCGTGATCCCGCCGACGTCGTCTTCTCCGAACGAAACCGTTTCCGCATCGGTGTCGACGTTCTGACCGAGCGCACCTCTGAGCGACTCGAGGGCGCCGGAGTCGTGGTCGATCTCGGCCGTCGCACCCTCGAGGGAGACGACGACGCCGACCCGTTCGCCGTCCGCGGTCTCGACCGGTTTGCCGACGTCGTTCTCGGTGAGTTGCGTTCCCATGGGCGGGCTAACGGTGAGCGGGAAAAACCGGCAGTGCCTGCACTCGCGGGGTCCGCGAATCGGCGGCTCGCCGGAGCGAACCGGCTCGTCAGCGCTGCTGACCCAGATCCGCCGCCTTCTCGAGTTCGCTTCGTAGCGTCGTCGAGTCGAACTCGTGGTCGGGGCGCAGCCGGACGAAGTCCAGAAAGCGCCGAGCTGACAGCAGCGTCTCCGGATCGTACACCGACAGGGCCGCGTTGACGGCGTCTCGGGGGCCGATCCGGGGCTCGAGCACCGCGAGCGCGCAGGCGATATCGTAGGCGGTCGTCTCGTCGACCCGGTCCTCGTGGACGCTGGTGGCGTCGATGAAGTACAGCTCGCCGTCACACAGCAGGATGTTCTCGGCACGCAGGTCGCCGTGGGCCATCCCGTGGGTGTGCAGCGTCGCCAGCATCTCGAAGAGGTCGACGGCGCGGGCCGCGACGAACTCGTCGGAGACCTCGTCGAGGGACTCGAACGCCGGGAGGTACTCGAGGACGAGCACGCCCAGCCCGTTGACCTCGAAGGCGTCGATCGGCCGGGGCGCGTTGATCCCGATCTCGCGCATTCGCCTGGTCGCCTCGTACTCGTGTTCGACCATCTCGCGGGGCGTGTCGAACCGGTCGAAAAAGCCCTCCGTACCCGAGGAGAAGGCGCCGACGTTACGACCGGTCGTCAGTAGGGCGTGGACCAGCGCGTTCTGTCGGGAGACGATCTTGACGAACCACTCCTCGTCGATGACACACGGCGTCGACAGCCAGTTGTCGGCCTCGAGGAACTCGACGCGGACGTCCTCGCGGCCGTACCGATCCGCCAGCGTCCGGACGACGCGCTCGATGCGGCTCCACTCGACGGTTCCGCGAGCGAGCTGGCGGATATCCATACGTCCAACGAAGGAGCGATGGGGTTAAATGCCTCTCGAACTCCCGCAATCGAGACCGGTTTCGGAGACGAGTTCGCGATCCGACGTTCCCGCTCGCGGACCGTCGGAACAGTATTATTATCAGCGGTGCGACGGTACCGTTCGGTACGCATGGACGCTGTCGACGACCTCGGTGACGCGATCGCCGCGACG
This sequence comes from Natronococcus sp. A-GB1, assembly GCF_029688845.1. Lineage (GTDB taxonomy): Archaea > Halobacteriota > Halobacteria > Halobacteriales > Natrialbaceae > Natronococcus. The sequence goes on from NZ_JARUKW010000009.1 coordinate 63,776, forward strand.
CGGAACTTCCTGACGCCAGTCCGGGCCGGGCTGTGGCTCCGGCTGGCGATACTCGCGCTGTTCGTCGGTGGACTGGGCACCGGGTTTCCGTCCGCTCCGACCGGCGACGTCGGCCCGGCGGCAGAGCAAGCCCCCGGTCCCGGAGCCGAGACGATCCCCGAGGAGGCGCTCGCCGCGGCCGCCGTCGCCGTCGGCTTCCTGCTGTTGCTGTGGCTTGGCTACGCGCTCATCGCGGCCGTCATGGAGTTCGTCTTCATCGAGTCGCTTCGCTCCGAGACGGTCCGCGTTCGGCGGTACTCGAACGCGAACGTCGGCCGCGGCATTCGGTTGTTCGGGTTCCGGGTGGCACTTATTGTGATCGCGGCGCTAATCGGTGCGACCCCCGTCGTCGCCTCGATACTCGGCCTCGGCGGGATCGACGGAACGACCGGAGTAGTGGGTCTGGCAGCGCTGTTCGCTGTCGGCGTCTACCTTCTCTACGCCGTGATCAACCGCTTTACCTCCGAGTTCGTTGCCCCCATTATGCTGCTCGAGGAGCGGGGCGTGCTCTCGGCCTGGCGGCGGTTCTGGCCGACGGTTCGGGCGAACTGGCTCGAGTACGTCGTCTACCTCGTTCTCGTCTGGATCATCCAGGCCGCCATCGGGATCGCCGTCAGCATCCTCATGCTGATCGTCGGCATCATCGTCGCGATCCCGTTCGTCGTCGTTGCGGTCCTGCTGTTCGCACTCGGCGACGTCGGCGCGATCCTCGCCGCAGTGGTGGTTCTGACGGGGATCCTCGCGTTCGTACTCGCCGCGTTGCTCATCCAGGTCCCCGTCGTGTCGTACTTCAAGTACTACGCGCTGTTGTTGCTCGGCGACACGAACGCCGAGCTCGATCTGATCCCCGACCAGCGGGCGGCGATCAGAGCCGACGGCGGCGGAGAGCCGTCCGGGCCCGTTCGGGACGACTCGAGTCGACCGCCCGAGACCGACGACTGGGGTGACGACGAGGACGACTGGACGGCCGACTACGGGTGGGTCGACGACGAGGAGGAGATCGACGACTGGGAGGACGCCGGCTGGGGTGAAACGGAGGATCGAACCGACCGCGACGATCCGGACGACCGGGAGGACCGCGAGGACGACGACCGCGGCTGGTAGCCGCCCCCTCCGTAGTTGATCATTTTTCCGGAGCGTTTATTCCGGGGCTCGGCAAGTATTGCATATGGACTTCGAGCTGCCGGACGAACATCGGATGATCCAGGAGACGGTCAGGGAGTTCTGCCAGGGCGAGATCGAGCCGATCGCCCAGGAGATCGAGGACGACCACCGCTTCCCCGAGGAGATCTTCGAGCAGCTCGCCGACCTCGACATGATGGGGGTTCCCATCTCCGAGGAGTACGGCGGGCTCGGCGGCGACACGCTCATGTACTCGCTGGTCGCCGAGGAGATCGGACGCGTCTCCGGCTCGGTCGGACTCTCCTACGTGGCACACATCTCGCTTGCCTCGAAGCCAATCGAGCTGTTCGGAACGCCCGAACAGAAAGAACGCTGGCTGCGCCCGCTCGCGGAAGGCGAGTACATGGGTGGCTGGGCACTGACGGAGCCGAGCAGCGGCTCGGACGCCTCCGACATGGATACCGTCGCCGAAAAGGAGGGCGACGAGTGGGTGATAAACGGCACGAAGCAGTTCATCACGAACGCCTCCGAGGCGGGCTCGGTGCTCGTCAAGGCCGTCACCGACCCCGGCGCGGGCTACGACGGGATCTCGACGTTCATCGTTGACCCCCGCGAGGACGACGGGTTCGAGGTGACGACGATCTGGGACAAGATGGGACTCAACGCCTCGCCGACCTGTGAGATCCAGCTCGAGGACGTCCGCCTCTCGGAGGACCGCCTGCTCGGCGAGGAGGGCGACGGCTGGGACCAGACGAAGAAGACGCTGGACGGTGGGCGGATCTCGATCGCGGCGCTGTCGACGGGACTCGCACAGGGCGCCTACGACCACGCCAAGGCCTACAGCCAGGAGCGCGAGCAGTTCGGCCAGCCCATCTCGCAGTTCGACGCCGTTCGGGACAAGGTCGTCGACATGCACCGCAAGACCGAACGCGCCCGACTGCTCACCCACCAGGCGGCCCACCGCTACGATCAGGGCGAGCCCGTCACCCGCGAGTCCGCGCTGGCGAAACTCGACGCCAGCGAGGCCGCCCGCGAGGTTGCCGAGGACGCGGTGCAGGTGCTGGGCGGCTACGGGTACACCACCGACTTCGCGCCACAGCGGTTCTACCGCGACGCCAAACTGATGGAGATCGGCGAGGGGACGAGCGAGATCCAGCACCTCGTCATCGGCCGCGAACTCGGTCTATAGGATGCTCGCGACGGCTCTCGGGATCGTCTTCCTCACGTTCGGCCTCGCGGGGATCCGGTATGCCCCCGCGATCGTCGAGGCTCAGCGCCGGGAGGGGATGACGCCGTTCGACGACGCCGAACTCGAGGCGTCCGACCGAGTCAGGGTCACGCGGGGAACGGGCGCCGTCGCCGTCCTGATCGGCCTCGCCCTGCTCGTCTACGGGCTGGGCCTCGTCTAGGGACGATCGGAACGCCGACGACGCTGATCCAAGGTTGCACTCGAGCACTCGACGAGCGGTCGACTTCTCAAAAGCATCGGCGCGCTAGCGACGGAACAGCCCGAGGACGGCCGACGCGGACGACCCGTCGGCGGGGTCGTCCGCCCGTTCGCGGTGGAGTCGCGTCAGCCGGGCGACGACGACGTAGCTCGAGGCCGACAGCGCCGCGGCTATCAGGAGGTTGCCGACCAGGAGCTGCCGGACGACGATCCCCGCGGTCTCGAGCAGCGAGGTGTCCGTCGTGCTCGAGCGAAGCGGTCGCTCGCCGAAGATGAGCCCGCCAACCTGGTAGCTGCCGACGTAGACGGCGGGTTTGACCAGCGGGTTGAGCACGGCGATCGCCGCGATGATCGCGGGCTTGCTGACCCACGACCACCACGCCGCGAGCCCGGCGAGCAGACCGATTCCGAGCCCACCGGTCGGCATGGCCGTCACGAAGATCCCGATCGCGAAGCTCAGCCCCACCTCGTGGGGGGTGTGTTCCTCGCGGAGGGCGGTCGTCAGCTCCCGGCGGACGCGCTCGCGGTACCGGGAGAGCCGTTCTCGGATCACGCTCTGTCGATCGGTCCGTCCGGGTCGGCAAAAACATGTCGACGTGCTCGCGGCCGTGTCGCCGGGCCGACAGCTCGAGGCGAGACTACGGGAAGCTGCCGGCTTCCTCGAAGGCGTTCGCGACGCGCTCGATCGCGACCACGTAGGCCGCGGTGCGGGGGTTCTCGAGGTCGTTCTCCTCGATCGTCTCGATGAGAGCGTCGAAGGCGTCGACGATGTGGCCCTCGAGTTCCTCGTTGACCTTCTCCTCGGACCAGTAGAACCGCTGGCGGTTCTGGACCCACTCGAAGTACGAAACGGTGACGCCCCCGGCGTTAGCGAGGATGTCGGGGATAACGAAGGCGTCCCCCTCGGCGAGGATCGCGTCTGCCTCCGGGGTGAGCGGGCCGTTGGCGGCCTCCGAGATGACGTCGGCCGAGACGTCCTCGGCGAGCGCGGCGTCGATCGCGTTCTCAAGGGCCGCAGGGATCAGCAGGTCGACGTCCATCGTCAGGACGTCCTCGTTGGTGAGCTCCTCGTTGCTCTCCTCGTAGCCGGCGATGCTGCCAGTCTCGTTTTTGTGGTCCTTCGCGGCGACGGGGTCGAAGCCGTCGGCGTTGTAGATCCCGCCGCTCGAGTCGCTGGCGGCGACGACGGTCGCGCCCATCTCGTCGATCAGCTTGGCGGCGATCCAGCCGGCGTTGCCGTACCCCTGGACCGCGACGGTCGCGCCCTCGAGGTCCTTCTCGAGGTAGTCGAAGGCCTCGCGGGCGGCGAGCACCGTCGAGCGGCCGGTTGCCTCGACGCGGCCCTCGCTGCCGCCGCTGGCGAGGTTCTTGCCCGTGACGACCCCCGGCTCGGTGGTGTTCTCCAGGGTCTCGTAGGTGTCCTTGATCCAGTTCATCTCCCGCTGACCCGTGTTCACGTCGGGGGCGGGGATGTCGCGGTCCTCGCCGACCATCGGTCGGAGCTCCTTCGCGAACGCGCGGGTGAGGCGCTCGAGTTCGGCTTCCGAGTACTCCGTCGGATCGATGACGATCCCGCCCTTTCCGCCGCCGTAGGGGATGTCGACGGTCGCGCACTTGTAGACCATCCAGCCCGACAGCGCCTTTACCTCATCGCGGTTGACGTCCGGGTGGTATCGGATCCCGCCTTTGTACGGGCCGCGGTCGCCGTTGAACTGCGAGCGGAAGGCCTTGAACCGCTCGAGCGAGCCGTCGTCGAGTTCGATCGTCAGGTTGGTCTCGAGGACCCGCTCGGGGTGTTTGAGCCGCTCGATGACGTCGGCCTCGACGTCAAGGTAGGCGGCGGCCTCGTCGATCTGTGACTGGAGACTCTCGAATGGGTTCGCCTGCCCTGTCATACGGAGGCATTTCTCGGACTGGTGGATAAGCGTAGCGAATATCAGTTACAATCGAATAACCCGCAGATATACTAGGACGTTCTAGGTCCCTTCTTCGTCAGTCGACCACACGAGCTCGCTCGAGGATCCGCTCGGCCTGGGCGATCAACGGTGCGTCGATCATCTCGCCGTCTACCTCGAACACCCCTCGGTTCGCCTCCTCGGCTTCCCGCTCGGCCTCGAGGACGCGCTCGGCCCACTCGATCTCGTCGGGGTCGGGGGAGAACGCCTCGTTGATCGGCTCGACCTGGGCGGGGTGGATCGCCAGCTTCCCGTCGTAGCCCAACTGGACCGAGAACGCGGCGTCCTCGCGCAGGCGCTCCCCGTCGCCGAAGTCGGTAACTAGCGTGTCGATCGCCTCGCAGTCCCGGGCCGCCGCCGCGAGGACGACCCGCTCTCGCGCGTAGAGCACTTCGGTTCCCTCCCTCGTCCGGGTCGCGCCGAGATCTGCCGAGAGGTCCTCGGCGCCGAAAACGAGGGCGTCGGTCGCGTCCGCACCCGCGATCTCGGGCGCCGCGAGCACGCCCGCGGCGTTCTCGATCAGGGCCAACACGGGGCAGGCGAGCCCGCGTTCCTCGAGGTCCCTCGACAGCTCGTGAACGTCGGCGCCCGCCGTCGCCTTCGGGAGCATGACGCTGTCGAGACGGATCGCCTCGGCGTCGGCGCCCGCGAGCGCGTCGAGATCGCGCTCGATCGCATCGGACGTAGCGTTGACCCGGACGCAGACCTCGGGGTCGGGATCGAACCCAGGATCTGAAAGGAGGTCGCGGACGACCTCGCGGGCCTCGTCCTTGTGGCCGGGTGAGACGGCGTCCTCGAGGTCGAACACGATCGCGTCGGCGCCGGAATCGGGCGCCTTGCGGAGCATCTCCGGGCGATCGCCGGGCGTAAATAGCAGGCTTCGACGTACCATACCTCCGTGTGTGCGGACCGTCACCGTCAATGTACGGGTCAGAGCGGGACTCAGGCCTCGAGGATCGCGTCGAGGAGTTTGGTCTGTGCGGCGCCGAGGTGTTCGGAGAACGTCGACCGCGAGATACCGATCGCCTCGGCGACGTCGCCTGCGTTCGCCCGCTTCGGGTACTCGAAGTAACCCATCTCGTGGGCGGTCTCGAGGACCTCCTGCTGGCGGTCGGTCAGCCGACTCCGGTCGACGACGGCGAGATCCGTCGACTCCCGTTCACCGGTCCGGAGCAGTTGCTGGAGTTCGACGGCCTCGAACTGTTCGCGAAGCGCGCCGACGATGTCCGACAGTGCCTCGACATCGGTCGCCCGGACGGTCAGATACAGCGCCCCTTCATCGGCCCGGATCGACGACACCGGCGTCCCCTCCGTCTCGACGACCTCGCAGGCACAGGGGCCGTCGAGATCTCGCGTGAACCGGTACACCTCGCCGTGTTCGTTCGCGGAGACCGTCGACAGCTCGACCCCGACGTCGACCGACTCGAGGGGCTCGCACTCGCCTTCACTCTCGATCGAGAACTCCTCGACAGCCGGCGCCTCCGGACTCGAGGGCGACGACCGGGAGACCGTCTCGACCGATTCTCCGGTCGCGCTCGTGGCGCGGGCGACCGGACAGCTCTCCGGGTCGCGAAGTACGACCGTCGCTGACAATCCACTCATACATCCCGCTTCGAGACGGACCACGATTACTTGGGCCGCCAGTTCCCAGCGCGTGGAAAAAAGGATGGGGACGAGCCGATCCCGATGTTCTCTTAAACCCACCCGGATATGTTGGAGGCGACGACTTCAGTACGGCGCGTCACTTTCCACAGAGGAACACACGAGGGATGTCCGAATACGAGTTTACCTGCCCGGATTGCGGGCAACAGATCGACGTCAACACGCCGGTTCGCGAGGCGACGCTGTCACACGGCTGTCCCGTCTGTGGCGCGTCGGTCTCGCAGGAGCACTTCTCGAGGCAGTAGGCCGAACCCGACTCCGTTCGAGGAACACCGAGACGTATCGCCGGCTGTTTCGCCCGAGGGTTCGGCTACTTGCTCTCGGCGTCGCGGTCGATCTCAGTCCGCCGACCGCTCAGCTCCGTCGGTTCGAACTCGTAGAGCTGGATGTCGAGGTTCTCCTTCGAACTCCCCCAGATCTCGAACAGCGGCTGCTTGGCCTCGCCGTACTGCTCGATGCGGGAGACGGTCAGCTCGGATGGATCGATCTCCTCAAGCGAACCGATGGCAACGACGCTCCGATAGGTCTCGTCCGAATCTCCTTCCTCGTAGACCACGAGTCGGGACTCCGGCGAGGAGGCCAGGAACAGGCGCTTCTCGCTTTCGGGCGTCGAAACCAGTCGCAGATAGAAGCTTCGAGCGTCGGCGTCGTACCCGTAGGAGATCGGAATCGCGTACGGCGTCCGCTCGTTGGCGAGCGCCAGTACGCCCGTCTCGTGGCGGCTGAGAAACGCGTCGATCTCGTCGTCGGTCATCTCGGTCTCCTCGGCAAGTGCCATTAACGTACCCCGAGTGCGCGTAGCACTAAAAAAACACCCTTCGTTGTCCCTGGTGCGAGCGGGTCGCGACGCTACGTCCCGGACTCGAGGATGTCGCCGAGGAGTTTCCGCTGTGCCGCGCCGAGGTGTTCGGTGAACGTCGACTGGGTGATCCCGAGGGACTCCGCGACCTCCGTCGCGTTGGCTTCCTTCGGCCGCTCGAAGTAGCCCATCTCGTAGGCCGTCTCGAGCACCTCGTATTGGCGATCGGTTAGCTTCCCGCGGTTGACGAAGATCCGTTCCTCCGGCGTTCCGCTGAGCGGTGGCTGGAGCAGACTCTGGACGTCGACGCCGGGGTACCGCTCGCGGAACTCGTTCATCACCGTCTGGAGCTGATTGAAGTCTGCCGCGTGGAAGACGACCGTTACGTCGCCGTCTGCCGCCCGGTAGCGGTGAACCGGGCAGTCGTACGATCCCAGACACTCGCAGGGACACGACGCCTCGCTGTCGTGGGAACAGCGGTAGAGGTTCGTCGTTCCGTAGGAGAACACCGGCCCCGAGATCGGCTCGTCGAACTCGACGTCGACATCCGCGAGAAACTCGGTCGTCGACCCGTCCGAGCCACAGGAGACGCTCGTCGACACCTGATCAATCGTCGTTCCGGTTTCCCGCGAAAACCGTGCGATCGGGCAGGCTTCTGGGGAGTCTATTTTTACCGTAGCGCGAATTCCCGACGACATAGATGATACACTCGGCTTCAGCCTCCGTCGTATTTAAAGTGGGTAGCCGAAGTCGATATTCTCACACCCTCGGAACAAGAATCGGTACCTTATGGGTGGAGAGCGTAGTCCGAGCTATGAGCACCCGTGAGAACGCACGGTTCGTCTGTCCGGCCTGCACCCGGTCGATCGCCGTCACCGACGCCGTTCGCGACGCGCTCGTCGAGAGCGGATGCGCCGTCTGTGGCGCCGACGTGGATCTCGGCGCCTTCGACGCCGCGGAAACCGCGTGACGAACGAGGAACTTCGAACACCGTCTGTGTGAGGATGTATAAAACCCCATTATAAAGGGTCCCCGATATCGGTGGTCAACACTGGTGGCGCTCCGGTCCCCACGGTGTAGTATGAGCCAATCGCTGACTGGAACCCCGGAGACGTACGGCCGCGACCGACTGACGGACGAGCCGCGGACCGTTTCCAGCGAGGACGAGATCAGAACGGTTCTCACCGCGCTCAACGACGCCGACTGTCGCGCTATTCTCGAGGAGCTCGGCGACAGCGAGCCTTACCTCTCGGCAGCGGAGCTCTCCGATCGCTGTGGGGTCCCCCTCTCGACGACCTACCGAAAGCTCGAGCTCCTCGAGGAGGCCGACCTGCTCGAGGAGAAGCTGCGGATCCGCCAGTCCGGGCGTCACGCGAGCGAGTACAACCAGCGCGTCGACGACGTCACGATTTCGGTCGACGACGGCGGGATCGCGCTCGAGCTCTCGTGAGCGCTCGGTTCGATCGGTCGCGACGAGGGATACCGTTATCCGCTCTCGGAGGGTAGGTCCACCGTGAGTCGCAGTTACGACGGAACGGAATCGAAACCGCCGAGCCTGGCGGTCGTCGAGGCCGTCGCCGACGCGGAGGGTGTTCGGTACGACCGGCTCACGATGCCAGCGTACGACCCTCTCCACTCCGCCGTCGATCCGACCGCGCTCGACGAACTGTTCGCCCCGCTGCGGGACGGACGGCCGCGTACCGGTTCCGTCTCGTTTTCCTACTGCGGGTACGACGTCACCGTCGATCACCGCGGGAACGTCACACTCGAGTGACCGGGACGGGTTCCGAAACGGCAAGACAAATACGCGCCCTCTCCTAACCGTCGCCCGATGGCAACCGCCGACGCGAGAGAGCGACTTCGGGAGCGACCGATCGGCGCAACGATCCTGTTGACGATCGTCGGCTACACGCTCGTCATCGGAACCTTCGTCGCGGACGTCCCGATCTATCCGGATCTGACGAACGCGCAGGTCAACCTGTTTACCCACGCGATCGCGGTGATCAACGCCGTGACGACCGTGTTCCTCGTCGCAGGCTGGTACTGGATCCGAGCCGGCGACGTCGACAAACACCGCGCGGCGATGACGGGCGCGTTCGCGACGATCCTCCTGTTTCTGGTCGTCTACCTGATCCGGGTCGGCGGCGGCGGAACGAAGGAGTTCGTCGGCCCCTCCCCGGAGTACGAGCTCTACCTCGCGATGCTCGCGATCCACATCGTGCTCTCGATCATCGCGGTCCCGGTCGTGCTGTACGCGCTGATCCTGGGGCTCACCCACTCCCCGTCCGAGCTTCGGGAGACCATCCACGCTCGCGTCGGCCGCATCGCTGCCGGCTCGTGGATCCTGAGCCTCGTCCTCGGAATCGTCACCTACCTTATGCTCAACCACATCTACGGCTACGAGTTCGCGATGCTCGTTCCTCTCCTCTGAACGGGATCGTCCCTCGTCGTCGGCCGCGGGTTACTGCTCCCGATCGCGGAGTTCTCGAAGGAGTTGCTCCCCCCATCGCGACTCCCGCTCGGGAGCGCTGCTCCAGAGCCACTTGCAGTACCGCAGGTGCGCGAGACACTCCTCGTGAGTGAGCTGACTCTTACAGCCGGGACAGGTCGGCATATCCGTCGAAACGCGTCCGAAGGGAGAGTAGCTTCCGGTGACCCTCGCTCCCGACCGGTCGACAACAAAGACTACCGGGACGATCCGAGAGTCTACCTGTGTTATGTGTTAGCAAGTGCTTTTCCTCGTGGAGAGCGCGGTAGCGATATGCAGTTCCGCGCAGCGGCAATCGGACTCGGGGGGCTCGGGCAACTCGAACTCGAGGTGCTGGTCGGGCTCGAGGGTGTCGAGCTGGTCGCGGGGGCCGACGTCTCTGGCGACGCACGGGACGTTTTCGAACGGGAGTTCGGCGCGCCGGCGTACGCCGACCACGACGCGATGCTCGCTGACCACGGGGACAGGATCGATATCGCGCTGATCGTCACCCCCCACACCCTCCACTTCGAACAGGCTCGAGCGTGTCTCGAGGCCGACGTCCACGTCTACCTCGAGAAGCCGATGGTGACCGACGTCGGCGACGCGGTCGAACTGCTCGAACTGGCCGACGGTCGGGGGCTCGTCGTACAGGTGGGGTACCAGCGACGCTTTCATCCGGGGTTCGCCGAGGTCAAACGGGTCGTCGACGACGGTCGTGTCGGGGAGATCCACGCCGCGAACGCGTTCCTCGGCCAGAACTGGCTCGGGCTCCACGAGGGAACCTGGCGCGTCGATCCGACGCTCTCTGGCGGCGGACAGCTGTACGATACGGGATCGCACCTGCTCGACGTACTCTGCTGGATTGTCGGCGGAGGGCCGACTCGCGTCTCCGCGGACGTAACGTACGCGAAAGCCGAGGTCGACGTTAACAGCGCGCTGTCGATCGAATTCGAACGCGACGACCGGTCGATCCTCGCGGGTGTCACGATCAGCGGGGACGGCGTCGAACTCACGCCGGCAGAGGGGTACACGATCTGGGGGACGGACGGCCGGGTCACCTTCGACGGCGAGCGGATTCGTCTCGCCGAACGCGGCGCAACGGTCTACGAGAGCACGATCGACGCCCGAACGGATTTCACGACGCTGACGACCGCGAAACTCGGCAACTTCCTCGAGTCGATCGCGGGAACCGCCGACCCGGCCGTTCCGGGGACGGACGGACTCCGCGTGGTCGCGCTGACGGAGGCGGCCTACCGGGCCGACGATCGAGAGCGTCGAGTCGACGTGCAGGCGTTGATCGAGGAGGCACGGTAAGCCGGGCTCGGGAGCCCAGCCCCTGGGATTGGTATGGGAGGGCCCCGTCCATCGAGTATGAAGGTTCGAGGCTCGCTCTCCCACACGGACGTCACGACGTTTCTCGACGAACGGACGGTTCCGATCCGGCTCGGCTGCCGAACGCCCGCCGACCATCCCTGGATGGTGTCGCTGTGGTACCGCCGACGGCTCCTCGAGGCGGGACCGACGGACACCGAAGGCGACGAGGCCGACCGAGAGAGCGGCGAAGCCGGCGAGAGCGACCGCTGGATCCTCGAGTGTGCCACTGCCGCCTCGGCCGACGTCGTCACCTACCTCCGTGAGACGCCCGAGGTGTCGTTCGAGGTTTCGACGAACGACCCGCCCTACGCCGGAGTTCGCGGACGAGGTACGGCGTCGCTCGAGCCCGATCCTAAAAAAGAGGTACTCCGAGACCTCCTCGAGCGCTACCTCGGCGGTACTGACTCGGAGCTGGCACAAACGCTGCTTCGTGAGGACCGCGAGGAGGTGACGATCGCGATCGAACCCGCGGTCGTCTACGGCTGGGACTTCTCCGATCGGATGTAGGACCCGCCACGACGGAGGGTTCCAGGAGACGAGTTTCAGTTCGCCGACGATCGCTCGTACCGGATCGGCAGCGACTCGACGCCGTAGATCAGCGAGCTGCGAACCGGCTGCAGGTCGGTGTCGACCGTCTCGATCGTCGCTGTTCGGGCGCACAGCTCCTCGAGGGCGACCGACGCCTCGAGGCGAGCCAGCGGGGCGCCGAGACAGTAGTGGGTCCCGTGGCCGAACCCGAGGTGCTGGTTGGGCGATCGGTTGGGAACAAACGCGTCGGCGTCCTCGAACTGCCGTTCGTCCCGGTTCGCGGAGCCGAGCCAGACGACGACGCGGTCGCCCGATTCGATCTCGGTGTCTCGAAGCGTCACGTCTTCCGTCGCAACCCGGGACATCGCCTGGACCGGGGAGCGGTAGCGCAACACCTCCTCGATCGCCCGCCCGATCGCGTCCGGCTCCGCGCGGAGCTCGTCGAACAGGTCGTGGGCGTCGAAACAGCGGACGGCGTTCGTCACGAGGTTCGTCGTCGTGATGTTGCCGGCGATGAGCAACAGGATACAGGTGCCGAGCGCTTCCTCCTCCGAGAGGCGTGATCCGTCCTCGAGCTCCCGCGTGACGATCTGGCTCATGAGATCGTCCCGGGGCGACTCGCGTCGGTCGGCGATCATCTCGAAGAAGTAGCTCGCCATCTCCATCTGGGCCTCCCGCTGTCGCTGGGTGAACGCCTCGGTCTCGTCGTCCGTGCTCGAAGACTCGACGAGCGTGTCCGACCAGCGCTTGAACTGCTCGCGGTCCTCGGCGGGAACGCCGAGCAGCTGGGCGATGACGACGACTGGAAGCGGGTACGCGAAGTCGTCGACGATGTCGAGCTCGCCCCGATCGTCGGCCAGCGCATCCGAGAGGAGGTCGGTCGCCAGCTCGCGGATCTCCGGCTCGAGCGCCCGGATTGCCCGTGGCTCGAACGCGTCGTCGACGACGCCGCGGAGCTCGTCGTGACGGGGCGGATCCTTGAACAGCATCGTCTCGAAGAGCAGCCCCTCCTCGGGGCGCTCCGGTTCCTGAAAGTCGTCGGCCAGCCGCGGATTCACCGAGAACGTTCCGTCGTCGTCGAGGATCCGTTTGACGTCGGCGTACCGGAAGACGTCCCAGCACCCCCGGGACGGGTCGTACCGGACAGGGGCGTTCTCGCGCATCTCACGGTACCAGTCGAACGGCTCGAGCCACGCCTCCCGGGAGGAGAGCTCGTCGGGGAACGCCTGCAATCCCTGTGGGTCTGCACTACTCATAGCCCGTAGACGAGGGGAACGAACAAAACGTTCGGGGACGATTCGCTCAGTCGGTCGTCGGAATCGAACGGGCGCCGAGCGCGAAGAAGACCACCGCGAGGACTGCAAGGATCCCCAGGTTCGCCAGCGCGGGATCGACCCCCGCGATCGCGGACGTCGCCGCGTTCGGGTCGGTCGCCGCCCGAACCCCGCGGGCGAAGTAGGTCAGCGGCGAGAGGTTCACGAGCGGTTCGAACCAGCCAGGTAGTTGCTCGAGCGAGACGAACGTCTCGGAGAGAAAGAGCAGCGGGAGCCCGATCGCGTTGCTGGCGGCGACGGCGCCGTCCTGGGAGTCGGTGTAGCTGCCAAGCATCGCACCGACGCCGCAGAAACAGACGACGCCGACGAGAACGTAGGGGACCAGCAGCGGCGAGAAGACGATCTCGGCGCCCGTCAGGACGACCACGAGCGCGAGGATCAGCAGGCTCGCCAGCCCGATGATGACGGCGTTGACGACCGTCTGGGCAAGCAGCCACTCGGCTCGCGTCTGTGGGGTCGTCGCGAGCTTTTCGAAGCGACTCCCCTCGCGATGGCGCGCGACCTCGCTACCGAGTCGCGACAGCGGGGTAAAGAGGACGACCACCGCCAGGTAGCCCGGGACGTAGTACGCCGGGTGCTCGGCGAACAGTCCGCCCCCGCCGGGATCGGTTCGGATCAGCGCGCCGAAGATGACGATCAGGATCACCGGGAAGAAGAACGTGAAGAAGACCGCAGTTCGGCGACGGACGAACGCCCGCCAGCCGGCGGCGGCCTCGGCGCGGACGCGACCGAGCCGGCTCACGCCGTCTCACCCGCGCGAGCGAGAGCCGTCCCGTCGGTTCGCTCGAGTTCGGTTTCGTCTGCCAGCTCGAGGTAGACGTCCTCCAGATCGGGCTCGGCCCAGGAGAGCCCGGAGTAGTCGATCCCTCGCTGCTCGAGGTAGTCGACGACGCGCCCGATCTCGGCGGGCGAGACCTCGCGAACGACGACCTCGCTTCCCCGCGTCGTCGTCGGGAACGGCAGATCCTCGAACGCGGTCTGGTCGGCAGGCGTCTCGATCGTCAGCCGGCTCGAGCCGGCGTGGTCGGCGACCAGTCCCATGGGGGTCCCTCGGGCGACGAGTTCGCCGTCGGCGAGCAGTCCGACGCGGTCGGCGAGGCGTTCCGCCTCTGCCATATCGTGGGTCGTCAGGAAGACTGTGGTTCCCGAGTCGGCGAGGTCCTCGATCAGCCGCCAGACGGTTCGCCGACCCGCGGGGTCGATGCCCGTGGTCGGCTCGTCCAGGAAGAGCACGTCGGGGTCGTTGACCAGCGCGGTGCCGACGCAGACCCGTCGCTGCTGGCCACCCGAGAGGTTCTCGTACCAGGTGTCGTCGGCGTTGGCGAGACCGACGTCGGCCAGCACGGCCTCGGGGTCGCGGTGGTCGTCGTACAACCCCGCGTAGTAGGCCACCAGCTCCCGGGCAGTGAGTCGATCCGGGGGCGAGAACGACTGCGGGAGCACGCCCAGCCGGTCGCGGTCGACGGCCGAGGGCGCCGCCTCGAGGACGCGCGCGCTGCCCGAATCGGGCTCGGTCGTCCCGGTGAGCGCGCGAACGAGCGTCGTCTTGCCCGCGCCGTTGGGGCCGATGAGCGCGAACACCTCGCCGCGCTCGACCGACAGCGTCACGCCCGCCAGCGCCGTGGTCCCGTCGTATCGCTTCTCGAGTCCCTCGGCGACGACCGCGGTATCCATACGGGTCGCTATCGGCGCGGCCGGCGTAAGGGGTTCGATTCGTCGCTTTCGGATCAATGGGACGTGTTACTCGAGGCAGACAACGACGACGTCTTCGACCTCGAGGGTCGGGCTCGTGGTTCCGCCTTCGACGGCGAGTTCGTCGCCGGTGACGAGGTCGACGGGATCGACGGGGACGTCGAAGGTCACCTCGACGGGATCGCTCCCGAAGTTCAGCGCGACGGCGACGCGCTCGGCGTCGGCCTCGCGGGTGAACGCAACGACGCGCTCGGAGTCGGCTTCGTACTCGAGATCCGCGAGGGTGCCCCGAGAGAGCGCCTCGGAGTCGCGCCTGGCCGTGACGAGCCGTCGGTGGTACGTCATCGCGCGGCTGTCGCCCTCCCAGGGCATCCGCTGGCGGTACTTGGTCGCACCCCGCTCCTGGCCGTAGTAGATCATCGGAACGCCCGGCAGCGTGAGGACGGCCGCGACCGCGGCCCGTTGGGCGTCCTCGCCACAGTCGGACAGGTACCGCGTTTCGTCGTGGTTCTCGACGTAGCGCATCTGCAGCGACCAGTCGGGAAACCCCTCCCGCTCGGGAGCCCGTGCGGCCTCGAGCAGGTCGTCAGCCGCCCGCTGACCGTTGCCGATCTCCCGGAGCGCGTAGTACAGCGTCGTATCGTAGTGGACGCTGAACTCGCCCTCGGCGTACTCGGGTTCCCTGGGAATGGTCTCGTCCAGCAACAGGAACTCGTCGTTGCGGTCTCGAGCGAGATCGGCGACCTCCTTCCAGAAGCCGTGAGGGACGCCCCAGGCGACGTCGCAGCGAAAGCCGTCGACGACGTCAGCCCACTCCTCGACGACCGATCGGAAGAACGACCGCACCGCGAGCGAATCGTAGTTGACGTTCGGAATGCCGTGCCAGTTGAAGTAGTAGTCGGCGACCTCGATGCGGCCATCCTCGGTGTGTCGCGACGGCGGCGCATCGGCGTCCCGTCCGCCCTCGAGGTCCGCCGCGTCGATCCCGACGTCCTCGAGGGACTCCCAGACGTACCAGTCGTCGTACTCGGGAACCCGGGCTGCGCTCATGTCGAAGGCCGCGTGCTCGCGGGCGGTGTGGTTGATGACGAGGTCGAATACGACCCTGATCCCCGCCTCGTGACACCGATCGACGAACGACTCGAACTCCTCGCGCGTGCCGAGGTCCGAAGCGGTGTCGAAGTAGTCAGTCGTGTGGTAACCGTGTTCAGTCGGGCTCTCGAGGATCGGCGTCAGCCAGAGACAGTCGATACCCAGCGACTCGAGGTAGGGAACCCGCCGCTCGAGCGCTCGGAAGCTTGCGGGATCGGTAAACGAGCGCACGAAAATTTCGTAGACGATCGCGTCCTCGGCCCACCCCGGTGGATCGTTCGCTCGGTCGATCTGCCCGTCGGGGTGGACGACGACACAGTCGGCGACGCTGTGGCGCTCGCCGACCGCGACGGCGTGGACGCGAGCCAGTTCGTCGAGGTCCGCGAGATCGATCCGGACCTCGGAGCCGTCGACCTCGAGATCGGCATCCGAGAGCGGATCCCGGCCGTCGGCGTAGAACTCGACCTCGAGGTCCGCCGCGGCGTACTCGCTGTCCGTACCGGGTGTCACCTCGGCTGTAACGGTAACCGCCTCGTCGTCTTCGTCGGCCTCGCCTTCGAGACGAACTCGCGGTCGGCCTGGCCCGGGGATCTCGACGTTCGTCCAGACGGCGTTCTCGAAGTCCTTGCCCGGAACGTAGCCGTAGCGGTGCGTTCCCGGCTGGACCTCGATCTCGTAGCGATAGGTGCCCTTCTCGAGGGTCGGCCACTCCCGCGCGAACCGGTGTTCGTTGAACGGCCCCATGATCGAGACCTCGTCGGGATCGTGGTCGGGGAGCTCCGTTCGGTCGAGGTCGAAGCTCGTCTCCCGGCGGACGTCCGGAAAGACCCGAACACGTTGTTCGTGCATGCCGGCAGGCGACTCGAGCTCGAATTGATAGTTACCTGGTAAATCGGGTTCGATCTCCGCGACCGCTGTCTCGGGCGCCGATAGTTCGCTCTCGGCCGGTTTTTCTACGAGTGCCCACTCGTAATCGGCGTCGGGATCCGGCGCTCGCGGTGCGAGTTCGACGGTTTCGCCAACGGCACAGAACCGCGGCGGCCCTGGATGGTGCATGCGATGCCAGACACCCCCCATTCACTTCACTGTTATCAGTGAACTACTATTACAACACCTTTCTAGTCCGGGTCGGCTCGCCGACGAGTACGGACCCAGCCGCAGTGTGACGACGAAACCGAACAATGGTCGCTCAGGGTTCGGGCGTCGGCACCGCCTTGCTCGAGTGTAACAGCGATTCGCCAGTCGAGTCGTCAAAGAGCCGAATCTTCGATTCGTCAAACGTGACGTCGACGACGTCGCCGACCGCCGGTTCGAAGTCAGCGCTAACCCGCGCCATGAACTGCTCGCCGATGTCCAGATAGAGGTAGTTGTCGCTGCCGATCGGCTCGACGACGTCGACGGTCGTTCGGATTCCGTTCGGTCCGTCCGCCGGATGGACGTCTTCCGGGCGGATGCCGAGAACCGCCTCCTCGCCGTTGTCGACGTTCACTTCCTGTGAGTAGGCGGACGAAAGCGAGTACTGGAACGCCTCGCCGCCGTCCAGAACGATTCGATCGCCCGATCGCCGGGCGACGACGTTGACGAAGTTCATCGACGGCGAACCGATGAAGCCGCCGACGAACCGGTTCGCCGGTTCGTCATAGACGTCTTTCGGGGGACCGACCTGCTGGAGTTCGCCGTCGTTGAGGATGACGATCCTGTCGCCCATCGTCATCGCTTCCTCTTGATCGTGTGTGACGTAGACTGATGTGATACCGAGTTCCTCCTGCAGGCGCTGGATCTCCGCACGCATCGTCGTTCGGAGTTTGGCATCGAGGTTCGAGAGCGGTTCGTCGAACAGGAAGAGCTTGGGCTCGCGAACGATCGCCCGACCGAGCGCGACCCGCTGTTGCTGGCCACCCGAGAGCTCGTCGGGTGTATCGTCCAGCAACTCCTCGATGTCCATCATCCGGGCCGCCCACTCGACCTTCTCCCGGCGTTCGGCCTTCGAGAGGTCGGTGCTCATCCGAAGCCCGAACTCCATGTTCTTGAACACCGTCTTGTGCGGGTACAGCGCGTAGTTCTGGAACACCATCGCGATATCACGCGTTCGTGCACTCTGATCTGTGACGTCCTCGCCTCCGAGGGTAATCGAGCCGGAAGTCGGCTCCTCGAGTCCAGCGATCATCCGCAGTGTCGTCGTCTTTCCACAGCCCGAGGGACCGACGACGGTGACGAACTCGCCGTCCTCGACCTCGAGACCGAGGTCGTCGACGGCCACGATCGACCCTCTATCGAACTCCTTCCGGAGATCCTCCACGTACAAACGCGCCATTTGTGTACTGTCTGGTGATATCGTACATAATTCTTTTCCCCATTTTTCGATGGTTGATGCACTATTTCATCCTAGCTCGAGATCAGCAGCTGTGCGCTGAGCCTCGATAATTACTTGATTGGGGACTTCTACTCCGTGCTCTGCTCCCGTGAGGTGGCACCGATACCCACAACTACTAAATATATGAAGTTATAATTCATCATGTATCGCCATGACCATGGATCGGAGAACGACGATGAAGTACCTCGCGGGCGCTTCCGCCGTCGGCGTCCTTGCGGGATGTATCAGCACCGAAGAGCCCGAGTCAGACGACGACGGAAACGGTGACGACGCCGGAGACTACGAGGAACACGACGACTGGGAAACGGTCGAGCCGGACGGTGTCTCCGGCGATGCGTCGCTCTGGCACTCGCTCTCCGGCGGCGAGCAGGACGACTTCGAGTCTCACCTCGAGTCGTTCAACGACCAGTTCGACGCCGACGTCGCGCCCGATCACATCTCGGACCTCGAAGAGCAGACGATGGCCGCGATTCCGGCCGGTGACGGTCCCGAACTGTTCATCTGGGCCCACGACTGGATCGGCGACTACCACCAGAACGGCTTTTTGAGTGACCAGTCGGACGAAGTGAGCTTCGACCTCGAGGAATACTTCGGTGAGAACGCCGAATCCGGAATGTTCAACGACGAACTCCACGGCCTCCCTCACGCTGCGGAGACGGTCGGACTCATCTACAACACGGAGTACGTCGACGAACCACCCGAGACGTTCGACGAACTGCTCGAGATCGCCGAGGAACACCACGACCCTGACGGCGGAACCTACGGCCTGGGCTGGCCGATGGACGCCTACCACGTGAGCGCGCTCCCACACGGTTTCGGCGGCTACTACTACGACGACGACTCGGGCGAACTCGGCCTCACGAACGACGAGACGGTCGAGGGCTTCGAGTACGTTCTCGAGGAGGTCTGGGAGTACATGCCAAACGATCCCGATGGCGAAGCACAGGAAGCCGTCTTCCTCGAGGGGAACGCACCGTTTCTCTTCAGCGGTCCCTGGCAGCTCGGGCAGCTCGATGAAGACGAGTTCGAGTGGGGCGTCGCCCCGTGGCCCGAGGTCGAGGGACACACGCCGAGTCCGTTCACCGGCGTGCAGCTCATCTACTTCGCGGCCGCGATGGACGAGGACGACGAGCGTGCGGGGGCCGCCCGCGCGTTCGCCGAGTGGTACACGACGAACACCGCGGCTATCGCCCAGATGGCCGACGAACACGGATTCATCCCGGTCCACAACGCGTTCGCCGACGACGGTGAAGAGGAGGACGAACTCAGCGACGACCTCCAGGGCTTTGCCGCCGCGGTCGACCAGGGCGAGCCGATGCCGACCGATCCGGACTTCCAGCCGGTCTGGGAGCCCCTCGAGGACGAGTGGTGGGAGGCGCTGAACGGGAACAAGTCGGTCGCGGACGCAATGGCCGACGCCGAGAGCCGAATCGAGGACGCCTGGGACTGAACTCGACACATGAGTCTTTCTTCAGTTGGAGATCGGACACGCGAGCGCTATCAGGCGACCGTTCCGGAACACGTCAGGGATCGTCTCGAGGAACACCGACCGCTGTTGCTCGTTCTGCCGGGGCTGATAGCGTTCTCCCTGTTCATGTTTTTCCCGCTCGCGTACACGATCTACCTCTCGTTTACGGACGCGGAACCGGCAACCGTCTTTCAGGACGGGCCGGGCGGCCTGACTGGCTTTTTCGGGCTTCGAGGCGAGGAGTCGTTCGTCGGTCTCGAGAACTACATCGCGGTGTTCTCCGATCCGACGTTCTGGAACTCGCTGGGAGTCACTTGGCTGTTCGTCATCTGTAGCGTGGCGCTGAAGGTGCTGTTTGGCGTCGGCATCGCGATGATCATGACGAGCGACCGGGTGAAGGGAAGACGGTACATGCGCTCGATCATCATTATCCCGTGGGCACTACCACCGATTTTCACCATCACGATCTGGAGCGGCATCTTCAGCTCCGCGCAGTTCGGGCTGGCCAATCAGGCCGTCATCTTCCTCGGATTCAGTGAGCAGGCCTGGCTCAACGACCGGTGGATGGCCTTCGCGAGCTACCTCCTGACGGAGATGTGGCTGGCGTACCCGTTCATGGTGATTATCACCGTCAGTGCCCTACAAGCGGTTTCGGATGAGCTCATGGACGCGGCGAAGGTTGACGGAGCGGGCTACTTCCATCGGTTCTGGCACGTGACCGTGCCATCGATCAAACGGCCGGTGATGTTCGCAGCGATCCTCACAGCCGCAGCCTCGTTTACCCAGTTTCTCATCCCCTATGTGTTCAACCGGGGCGGACCGAACCGTGCGAACGAACTGATCGTCCTTCACGGCTACCAGGAGGCGTTCAACTTCAACGCCTACGGAGCCGGTGCGGCGATCATGATGTCGGCAGTTGCCTTTATCGGAGCGTTCATGATAGTTGCAGTCTGGAAAGGCCGTCTCGCCGAGGGGGTAGACGGTCCATGACGGTGCGCGAATGGTTCTCGAACAGGATCCGTAACGACGTCCGGACCGTCGTCCAGAAGCCCGCGGAGTGGCGCGAGGACGTCGCCTACACCGTCGACGGGATGCGACGGGGAACGATCGATCCGCTGGACGTCGCGAAGACGGTCCTCGCCACGCTGGCGACGATCGTGTTCGTGTTCGTGCTGTTGATCCCGGTCTACTGGATCTTCATCATCGCACTCCAGGGAGAAGGTGCGACCCTGTACTCGACCGACAGCGCCGGACTCATTCCCAGCCAGTTCGACCCCGCGGCGTTCGTCTGGGTGATCGGCGATATTGCCATCCCCGGCGCGATCGTCGGAATCACCATCCCGTTTACCGACGTCGAGTTCTACATCTCGTGGCCGCGAATCGTCTTTCTGGACGCGAGCAACTACGTCGACTCGACGTCTGACTTCCCCCGGTACTTCCGCAACAGCATGTTCATCAGCTTCTGGACGGTCGTGTTCGCGATGCTGATGATCGTCCCGGCCGCCTACGCGTTCTCGCGGCGGGAGTTCGCGGGCCGGATGAAACTCCTGTACGGCTACATCCTGTTCACCCAGGTCGGCGCCGGACTGGGAATCGCCTCGGTGATCGCCCTGTACACCATCTTCTCGAGTATGGGCGTGACGAACAATCGGCTCGTGCTCTCGTTTTACTACGCGGCGATGGCCGTGCCGTTCAACACGTGGCTGCTCAAGACCTACATGGACTCGATCCCCACCTCGCTGGAGGAGGCGGCGATCATGGACGGCGCATCGCCGTTCCGGGTCGCCTGGGAGGTCGTGTTGCCGCTGGCAAAGCCCGGTATCGCCACGATCTTCATATTCATCTTCCTCGTGGGCTGGATGGAGTTCATCATCGCCCAGCTGATCCTCTCGCCGGAACACTACACCCTGCCGGTCGGGTTGTTCTCCCTCATCGACGAACACAACGTCCCGTGGGGACAGTTCTCAGCGTTCGCACTCGTCTACGCGTCGCCGGTCGTCTTCATCTACATGTTCGCTCAGCGCTACATCGAGGACGGGTTCTCCTTCGGCGGTACGAAGGGATAGCCCCTCTCGACTCCACTCGGCGACCGCTACGTCGTACGCCCGTTCCGGACGCATTTCGCCCCGCTGCTTCTCACGATCGGGTCCGACGCCGGTTCGCCTGCGAT
This sequence comes from Natronococcus sp. A-GB1, assembly GCF_029688845.1. Classification (GTDB taxonomy): domain Archaea; phylum Halobacteriota; class Halobacteria; order Halobacteriales; family Natrialbaceae; genus Natronococcus. Next base: position 85,302 of record NZ_JARUKW010000009.1, read on the forward strand.
TGCGTTTGCGTTTGCGTTTGCGTTTTCGGCTACCGACCTCGAGTCGGTGTCGGAACACTGGTGGGACGGCTGCTCGAAGAGGCACGGAAGATCCACAAGCAACGGTCGATCTTAGAAGAGACGCTCGCTACCGCTACGCAACCGAGGTGTGAGGCTCAGCTAAAGACGAATGGTTTGGTCTGATAGTAACTTTTCGACGAATTCTCGCTCAACCAACTGTTGTGTAAATGTATAAATAATCGGCAACAATACGGGCGCCGTGTCGGGATTTGACTATGCGAGACGACAGTGTGAACGAGTCGAGTCTCGGCCGACGAACGATGCTGCGTCGAGGAACCGTCGCCACGGCGGGGTTAGTCGCGCTCGGCACGAGCGCCAGCGCCGACGGGACTGACGAGGACGACCCGACCGTCATCACGGAGTGTACAACGATCACCGAACCGGGCGACTACGTCCTCGGCGCCGATCTGGAAGCTCCGGACGGCGAATCGGGTCTCACGATCGGAGCAAGCAACGTCACGCTCGACGGGCGCGGGCACACGATCACCCGACCCAGGGACCGTCCGCTCCCGGATCCCGACCGTCCGAACCCGGAGACCGCCGGCATAGGGACGACACCACCTGGTATGGGAACGCTCTCGAACGTGACCGTCGAGAACTTCGAAGCGGGAGTTCACTTCGTTCGGGTACGGAACGGCCGAATCAGTGCGACGACGACCTGCGAGAACAACGTCGGCATCGCTCTCGAAGCGTCGACCGCGAACACGGTTATCGACAACGAGGGGATCCGAAACCGGAGGCGAGGGATCGCGCTATTCGAGTCGGACGAGAATACGATCACCGAAAACACCAGCAGCGACGGGAGCCATCCCCTCAGTCGCGGAATCGAACTGCTCCACTCGAACCGGAACGCGATCGAGGAAAACACGTTCGACGACAATCAGATCGGCGTCGAACTTGACGGCTCGGACGACAACGAAATTGAGCGAAACACCGTCCGCGATAACTTCCGGAATATCGTCCTTCGAGAGGACGACGAGAACACGATCCGTGACAACACCGCTACAGGAGCCGACCTGATCGGCGTCGAGGTGTCGGGAACGGGGAACGAACTCGTCGGCAACGAGGTGCGCGACACGCGAGGGTTCGGTTGCAGGATCTCCGGGTCCGGGACCCTGCTCCGGGAGAACGAGGTCACCGACAACGCCGCGTCCAGGATCACTGTCGAGGGCGTGGCGGGCCGTCTCGAGGCGAACACGGCCTCGGCGAACGAACTGTCCGGAATCCAGGTCAGCGGCCGTGCGTACGTCCTCGAGGACAACGTCGCGGCCGAGAACGGTCAGGCGGGGCTGTTGTTCGACGAGGAATCGGCCGATAATACAGGAAGTGGGAACGTCCTCGTCGACAACGAGGACGCGGAACTCATCGACGACGGGACGGACAACAGCGTCGAGTACACGACCGAGTAATCGCTCCGAATACGGAGAGGGCGGCCCGTGGACGTGGTAGAGTTCTCGACAGCTCCCGCAATCGATCCCGCGAACGATCACACCACCCGGTTCGTCGCCGCCTCGTCCTCGACGAACCGCTCGACGTTCTCCTGGATGAGATTCCGACGGGCCGGTAGTAGTCCTCGGTGTAAGCCGCACAGTGGAGTGTGACAATTACCTCATCAAAACGCTGGGTCTGTCGGTTTCGCTCCGTAATCGAACACGGATGGAGTATTAGCTACAGACGAATGGTTCGTCAACTACCGGAGCCGGGACCACGCGCGGACGCCAATGCAGTGGGACGACTTGCCGGGAACCGGCTTCACCGACGGCGAACCCTGGCTCAAGGTGAACGAGAACCGTTCGAGAGTCAACGCCGAGGCCGCGCTCGCCGACGAGGACTCGAGCTGGCACTTCTACCACCGGCTGATCGAGCTGCGGGGCGCCGAGGACGTGCTGGTCTACGGCGAGTCGCCCGCGAATCCGACCGGTGCCGAGTTTCGACCCTACGAGGCGAACGTCTACCGCCTCAAGTAGGGTTCGCTTCTTGCTTTCGCAGGGCCAACCGTTAGACGCGCGTTCGTGCTATCCCGAGTCGATGGTTCAACTCGGATACACGCTCTCGAGCGAGGAACACGAGCCGAACGAGCTCGTTTCCATCGCACAGCGGGCCGAAACGGCCGGCTTCGACTTCCTCTCGATCTCGGATCACTTCCACCCGTGGGTTCCGGCCCAGGGGGAGTCCCCGTTCGTCTGGTCGACGCTGGGCGGGATCGCGACCGCGACGGACGACATCGAGGTCGGCGTCGGCGTCACCTGTCCGACGACCCGGATTCACCCGCTCAACGTCGCCCACGCGGTCGCGACCGTCGACGAGATGTTCGGCGACCGCTTTACGTTCGGGGTCGGTACGGGCGAGAACCTGAACGAACACGTCACGGGCGAGCGCTGGCCCGAACACGACGTCCGCCTCGAGAAGCTCGACGAGGCGATGGACGTGATGGAGCAGCTCTGGACCGGTGAGACGACGAGCCACCACGGCGAACACTACACGGTCGAGAACGCCCGCCTGTACACCTGCCCCGACGAGCAGCCGACGACGATCGGGAGCGCGTTCGGGCCCCAGACCGCCCAGTGGGTCGCCGACAACACCGACGGGCTCTGGTGTTCAGGGCCGAAAGAAGAGCCAGTCGAGGCCTACGAGGACGCTGGCGGCGACGGACCGAAGTACACCCAGCTGCACGGCTGTTACGCCGACAGCGAGGAGGAGGCCGTCGAGACGGTCTACGAGTACTGGCCGAACGGCTCGGTTCCGGGCGAACTCGGCCAGGAGCTGCCGATGCCGGCTCACTTCGATCAGGCCGCCCAGATGGTCGAGAAGGAGGACATCGCCGAGTCGGGGACGACGACCAGTCCGGACCCGCAGGACCACATCGACAGCATCGAGCAGGCGGTCGACGCCGGCTACGACCACGTCCACTACCACCAGGTCGGTCCGGACCAGGAGTCGGCGATCGAGCTCTACGAGGAAGAAGTGTTGCCGTCGTTCTGAAACGCTCGAGTCCACCGCCGACGTCCTATCGGTGCGAAAACCGCGTACCCAACTCGAGCCGGCGTCTCAGTACTTGCGCTCGTCGGGGGAGAGCTCGAGGGCGTCATAGAACTCCCGGTCGAGACGGTCGCGCTCGGAGCGCCAGCGTTCGAACGACGAACGCTCCGCCGGATAGGCCTCGTACCGTCGTTCGTACTCGGAGACGTAGTCCCGCGTTCGCTTGAGGCCGAGGACCGCCTCGTACAGTTCGGTCCTGTCCACGCCGAGCTCGTCGAAGGTACCCTTGCGGGTCTCCGTCGCGAAGTTCCTGAGGACGCCAGCACCCACCAGCAGCTTGCTCTTGAGTCCGTCCACCTCGGTCGACGTGCCGACGATCTCCCGGAGCTCCTTCTCGGGAAGCAACGCGGTGACGGCTCGGAGGACGCTCACGTCGATGGAGCTCGCGGCGACGTTGTACGCGTCCCACGAGGCGAGCTTCGCGGCCTCGCCGTGCTCGCGGTACAGCCAGCGGTTGTGCTCCCAGAGCCCGGCCTCGGAGACGTCGCCGTCTTCGACCGCGAGGGCGGCGGCGCGCCCGGCGGAGTAGCCGGAGTAGGCCGCCCCGCGGATCCCCTTGCCGGTGATCGGGTGGGTCGTCCCCGCCGCGCCGCCCGCGGTCAGGTAGCCGGGGGCGACCATCGAGTCCAGCGGGCGCCGGAGGGCGATCGCCGAGCCGAGTTTGTTCTTCCTATCGAACCGCTCGGCGACGCTCGCACCGCGGAACTCGGGCCGGCTCTCGACGTCGCGGCGCAGACGGTCGGCGAGCGGGATCGGCTCCTTGTTCATCTGGAACCCGAGGCCGACGTTGATCTGCGTCGGCGTGCGCGGGAAGTACCAGATGTAGCCCATCTCCTCGAGCGGCTTGCCGACGATCGCGTTGTGGTAGTCGACCGGCTCCTCGGTCTCGATGATCTCGCGGTAGGCCGACCCGAAGTGGGTGTAGTGGGGCATCTCGAACGTCGGCTCGGCGGGCGTGTCGAGCGCCTCGAAGTCGACCATGTCCTGCAGGATCGACTGTGCGCCCGCGGTGTCGATCAACACGTCACACTCGTAGGTGACCGGCTCGCCGGCACGGATCGCCTTGACGCCGGTGACGCGACCGTCCTGAACGACCTCGTTGACCACCGTGTCGTAGTGCTGTTCGACGCCGTGATCAGCGGCCTGCTCGAGCAGGCGCTGGCCGAACTCGTATCGGTCGATAACGTTGCTCCCGTTCTGGTAGGGCAACACCTTCCGCACGCCGAGGTCCTCGTCCCACCACTCGATCTGGTCGATGTTGTTGTCGATCAGGACCGATTCGTCGTTCGCAACCGCGTCCATGTCGATCGGCCCCGGATAGTTGGTCGGATTTCGAGGACTCTTTATCGCGTCGCCACAGGCGATAAACCCGCCCTCTTCGCGGGGTTTTCGTTCCAGTTGGACGACGTCGACTCCCTCGGCTGCTGCTGTCGCCGCCGCAAAACAGCCCGCTATCCCACCCCCGACGACGATCACGTCGTGTTGGCTGTCCACCATTGGGTTACTGTTCATGCCTTGGGAAATACGGAACGTAACTCTTGCTCTTGCGGTGGTGGAGGGGACGAGTTGGCAGCCCACAGCGAGACCGCTCTGGCGGAGGGAGTAACCGCGACGGTCGGCGTCTCGAGTTTCCGACCCCCTTTCCGCAGCCCAATCCGTTTTACCACTCGCAGCGAAACCCTCGAGCATGGAGTACACCACGCTCGGCAACACGGGCACGACCGTCTCCCAGCTGTGTTTCGGCACCTGGCGGTTCGGTCGCTCGACGGGCGACCTCGAGAACGAGACGACCCGCGAGGAGGCCCACGAACTGCTCGACGCCTGCGTCGACCACGGGATCAACTTCATCGACACCGCCAACGTCTACGGCACCCCCGACGGCACCAGCGAGGAGTGGATCGGCGAGTGGCTCGAGGGACAGGATCGCGAGGATCTGGTCATCGCCTCGAAGGTGTACTTCGAGTTCGACGGCTGGGGCGACCCCGGACCGAACGACTCGGGGCTCGGTCGCAAACACATCCGCGCCCAGATCGAGGGCACGCTCGAGCGACTCGGCACCGACTACCTCGACCTGTACTACATCCACCGCTGGGACGACGAGACCCCGATCGAGGAGACGATGTCCGTCCTCACCGACCTCGTCCGCGAGGGGAAGGTCAACCACCTCGGCGCGTCGACGATGGCCGCCTGGCAGCTCACGAAGGCGCTGTGGACCAGCGACGTCGAGGGACTCGAGCGCTTCGACGTCACCCAGCCGATGGTCAACGCCGCCCACTACGACGCCGTCGGCGACTACCTCGACGTCTGTGCCGACCGGGAGCTCGCCGTCTGCCCGTACTCGCCGCTGGCCGGTGGGTTCCTGACGGGCAAGTACGAGCGCACCGACGACGGCGGCGTCGAGGCCCCCGACGGCTCGCGGGGCAGCCTGGACGACCTCTTCGAGGACCGCTACGCGACCGACCGGGCGTGGGACGTCCTCGAGGCTGTCGAGTCGGTCGCCGACGAGGTCGATGCCTCCCCCGCGCAGGTCTCGCTGCGCTGGCTCATGGACCAGGACCGCTTTACCTGCGTGCCGATCGTCGGCGCGCGCTCGCCCGACCAACTCGAGGAGAACGTCGGTGCCGTCGACGTCGAACTCAGCGGCGAGCAGCTCGAGCGGATCGACGCGGCGCGGACGGCCACTGAGAACTAACCACCTCGAATGAACTTGCGGACCTTCGCGTTGCATCCGTCGAGACAGGTGCGAGCGTTCAAACGAAGCGAAAGACGCTCGCGAGCAACACGACGAGGAGCAGGACGGGGACGACCCTGAGCGCAACGTCTCGAAGCGGGAGCAGCCGCGCCTTGTTCGACCAGTTAACGAACGAGCTCCCGATCTGAACGGGGCTCAGGATATCGCGCCGCCGAAGGGGTTGAGACGCCGCGACCGTATCCTGGAGCCACTCGTAAAACGGCCGTAGATCGGGGTGATCGATGCTCGGTCGCGTCAGCTCGACGTTGAGCTCGATATTGTACTCGAAGGCGACCTGGGTGATGTTCCCGGAGCCGACGATACACGTCGGGTTCGGCCCGTTGCGCAGGTAGAGCTTCGCGTGAAGTCCCTTCGGCTGTTTGTACAGCTGTACCTGATCGTGCTCGTCGAGCGACCAGAGGTCGTGAGCGATCCGGGCCGAGAACTGGTCCGACGCGGGACCGACGATCGCGACCAGCTCGTTGTTCCTGGAGCGCTCGAGAAACGAAACGATGTCGTCGCGAATCGAGAGATATCCCTGATAGGTGAAGTAGCCGCTGACCAGATAGATCGTACCGTCGCCAGTAAACAGCTCGGAGAGAGCGTTCTGAAACCGTCGGTCGGAGGAATCGGTCGCCAGAACGCCGACGCTCGGTTCGACTTCGATCATATCACTAGGAACATTTCCGCTACTGCTACTATTGAAGGATCGGTATCGTTTCAGCTTCCAGGGAGGCGGTTAGCCGGTCGTCTCGAGGACGATCGGTCGGTGATCGGACAGCTGTACATCGAGGACGTCACACCGCTCGACGTCGATCGACGATGAACAGCAGAACAGATCGAGGCTGCGCGAGTCAACGAACAGGTCGTCGAGCGGCCGCGGCGGAACGGTTTCGCCGGGAACGCGAAGCTCGAGTCCGGTCCGATCGGTGAAGTCGGCCAGCGCACCGTTCTCTGCGAAGGTGTTGAAATCACCGGTGACGACGACGTCCCGGTCGTCGGCTCGTCGCGCGATTAGCTCCGAGAGCTGGTCGAGCTGGCGGGCTCTGCTTCGCGCGCCGAGCGAGAGGTGCACCGCGAACAGCACAGTTTCGCCGAGGTCGACCTCGATGACGAGCCGTTTGCGACCGGCGGCGAGGTAGTGCGTCGTCACCGCCGAATCGAACCGCGAGAGGACCGCGTTGCCGAGGTGACTGTAGAACGGCAGCGACTCCACGATCGTTCCATCGCCGTACTTGTTCGCAGCGGCGCCCTCGTAGGAGAGATTTCGATCGCGAAGCGACTCGACGAGCGTCCGAAGCTGGCTGTCGGTGGCCGTCCGGTGAGAGCCCCGGTCGACCTCGAGCAGCGAAACCACGTCGGGTCGCTCGCGGTCAATGATCGACGCGAGCTGCTCGAGCTTTCGGCGTTCGATCTCCGTATCACCGAGCAGCGAGGGTATCGGCGGCGGGACGTACCCCCCGAGGATGTTCTGATATCCAAGCAGGTAGCCGGCGTTACAAGTGAGGATCTTCATGCGAGACGAACTGGCCGAGAGCCAGGTATCGCGCATTAGCACTGGATCGATATGAGCGTTTCACCGCTTGCCGCCCGGCGTGAACCGTCCCGAGGAGACAGTGACACTGCGCGGCTCAGTTGGCGTCCTCGGCCATCGTGATGATCTCGTCGGCGTCGAGCGGATCCTCGACTTCCTCGTCGTCGACGAACACCGTCGGGGTACGGTCGACGCCCCGGTCGTCGGCATCCTCCCACCCGGCGGCCAGCGTCGGGTAGTAGCTGTTCTCCTCGAGGGCGTCTTCGACGACCGAGGGGTCGACGTCGGTCTCCGCATCTGCGATCTCGACCAGCTCCTCGTCGCTCGGCGTCCCCGCGTCCATCGCGAACCGCTTGTACTGGAAGAACTCCCCCGGATCGTCCTCGCTCCCGGACGCCGACTGGACCGCCCGCGCGGCGTTTGCCATCGGGATCGACCGCTCCTCGTCGGCCGGCAGTGGGAAGTCGTGGTGACGGTAGGTCGCCCCGTCGTCCTCGAGGAGGCGAGCCTCGAGCTCGGGGAAGACGGCGGCTTGGAACTCCTGACAGCTCGGGCAGGCGAGGTCCTCGTAGACGTCGATCGAAACGGTCCCCGAGCCGACCGTCGGCGTCGGGAGCTGGTCGGGGTCGGAGTCGACGCCGTCAAGTTCGTCGGGGAGCGACGCGCCGAACAGCGCCGTACAGCCGGCGAGCGCGACCGATCCGGTCACGGCGGTAGCAGTGAGAAACGAGCGGCGGTTCATTCGGCCGAACGTAGGGAGTCGGGCCTGTTATCGGTGACGCTTCTCGCTCGAGCGATCCTCAGAACACCGGCGTCGTCAGCACGAGCGCGTCGACGAGGATCGCGACCAGCACCGCGCCGAGGAACGCGTTCGAGGCGTGGAACGACCGGAACGCCGCGGCCTCGGTCTGCTCGAAGTGGAGGCCGACGGCGCTCCAGAGGAAGATCCCGCCGAAGACGAGGACCGTCGCCGCGTACAGCGCGCCCAGGTTGGCAATCCAGGCGAGCGCGACCGTCCCTGCGAGCGTCGCGGCGATGTAGTAAACGATGTGTTTTCGGGTCTCGGTCTCGCCCCGAACGACGGGCATCATCGGGAACCCGCCGCGGGCGTAGTCGTCCTTGTACGCCAGCGCGAGGTTGTAGAAGTGCGCCGGCGTCCAGAGGAAGATGACGCCCGCCAGCGCGAGCCCCGGGAGGCCGATCTCGTTCGTGACCGCGGCCCAGCCGATCAGCGCCGGGAGCGCGCCCGCGGCGCCGCCGATCACCGTGTTCTGGACGGTGTTGGGTTTGAGCAACAGCGTGTAGACGACGCTGTAGAAGATGATCGCGGCGAGGCCGAGCGCGGCCGCGAGCGCGTTGATCGTCAGGAAGACCGTCAGCGAGGCCGCGGTCAGGAACAGCCCGAACAGCAGGGCGTTTCGAACCGGGATCAGGTCGGTCGCCAGCGGCCGATCGGCCGTGCGGGACATCCGCTGGTCGACGTCGCGCTCTAAGACGTGGTTGAACGTCCCCGAGGCGCCGATCGCGAGGACGCCGCCGCCGAGCGTGGCGACGATCGTGTAGCGGTCGAGCGCCGGGCCCGCGGCCAGGGCCATCCCCGCGGCGGCGACGAGACAGAGCAGCCACATCAGGCGGGGCTTCATCATCTTGAAGTAGGCGAAGGCGGTCAGCCGGGTGCGGGCGAGCCGGCTCGAGGGAAGCGTTCGGCCTCCCCCGGCCGTCGCGGACGGCTCGGGATCGATCGGCTCTGGCGTCTCGATGATATCGTCCTCACTGCCGGTGGCAAGCTCGAGGTCCCAGGCGAGCGCCAGGACGACGGTCGTAAAGATCACGACGCCCAGCGTGAGGTGGAGGCCGGGAACGATCGCGGCGGGACCGAGCGTGGCGGTCGCGGCGCCGACGCCGACCTGCACGACGTAGAGGACGGCGCCGACGACCAGGACGGCCATAACGCGGCTCGAGGCCGCACCGAGCATCGCAGTGACTACGGACGCGGCGACGAGCGCTCCGACGAGGACGGCGGCGAGGCGGTGGCCCCAGGCGATCGCCAGATCGGTCTGGCTCAGGGGATCGACAGGGGTGTGGCAGGCCGGCCACGTCGAACACGCCGTCGCCGCGTTCGTAATCGACGTCGTGGCACCGATGATCAACAGCAGGTAGACGCCGAGGGCGGTCGCTGCGAGCAGTGCGGAGAAACGACGACGCGTCCGAATCGGACGGGGAAACGGGTCGGTTGCCACGGCTATTCTCGTCTACACCGTTCGACTCCGCGTATTTAGGGTTCCCGCTTTTTTCGCCGGCGAACCCGCTTGCCCGGCTCCGTTCGGTCGCCGACCGAACAACTCCGGTCTTCCGCTTACATTCCCATGTCAGCAGCGGCCTCCGGCACCGGGAGCTCGCAGGGCGAGACGCCGAGCAGCTCGCCGACGTGATCGAGCGCCATATCGAAGCCGTAGTAGCGCTCGAGCTCGTCGCCCGCCGCCGTCGGGCGCACCTTCAGCATGGCGTACCCCTCGAGGTTCTGGGCGATCGCCGCCGTCGAACCGGCTCGGGCTCCCTCGCTGGCGTCGGTCGTCTCGAAGGAGAGGCGTCGCTCGCCGTCGACCACCTCGTAGCTTGCTCTGATCCCGTTCGCCTCGGCGGTTTGATCGTCGTCGGTCATACCCCCATCTGTGGAGTCGATAACCGGGAAGCTGTCGGTTTCGTCGGCGACCGACACCCCTTTCGCCTCGCTCACGAGAGGAGAGAGCGTGTCAGCTGCGACGCCGAGCGGAACCGCAATCGACGGCGCCTCGCTCGGGCCGATCGAGACGGTTCGGCTCAGTCGGTCGGTCGCCGTCGGACTAGTTCTCGTCTCGGTCGTCGGCTTCTTCGCGTCGGCGTACGCGTTCGGCGTCGTCCTCGCCGCGATCCACGGAGCCACCCTCGAGCCGATCGTCCTCTCGATCGGGATGCTGTCCTACGGCGGGCCGACCCTGCTCGCCGCGATCGGACTCGGGGTGCTCTCGGTCGTCGCCCACGAACTCGTCCACGGGCTGTTCATGGCCCGCTACGGCGACTCGCCATCCTACGGGATCGGCGTCTCGCTCGTCTTTCCCTATGCCTACGCTCGAGGCGGCGCCGCCAGCTACGGACGGAACCAGCTCCTCGTCGTCCTCCTTGCACCGCTCGGAATCGGTACCGCGGCGGGGTTGCTCGCGATGGCGATCCACCCGTCCCCGATTTGGCTCGTCCCGCTGGCGGTCAACGCGGCGGGTTCGGTCGGCGACCTCTGGATGGCGCTCGCGCTCTGGCGGTATCCGGCCGACGTGCGCGTCGGCGATCACCCGCGAGCGGACGCTCGAGGGTTCGGGATCTACCCTCCCGCAGGCCCAGGCGGGTCCGAACGGAACCCCGTCGAACGGCTCCCCGGACGCGAGTTCCTCTCGCGAACCGCCGTCGGCGCTGCGGCAACGGCGGTCGCGCTCGCGGCGATCCTGGTCGGCCTGGTCTTTCGATCGCTCGCGGTCGGCACGGGGACCGTCGTCGTCGATCTCGGTGGGTGGACGCTGCTTCGCCACGAGATGTACACGGGGGTCGTCGTCCTCGAGGTCGGCGCTCGATACCTCGCCGCGGTAACCGTCGGCGGGGGACTCGCCTTGGCGATCGCCGGCGCCGTCCGAAACGGACTCGCGAAACCGTAACGCTCGAGCGAGCGCGGATCGATCGCCTGGTATGAGCAAGTGGCTCCAGAGCGGCCGGCGGCGGGATCTCTGTTTCCTGCTCGCGGCCGAGGGCGAACTGCGTGGCCAGCAACTCAAGTCCCGCCTCGAGTCCCACTACGACGAGCGCCTCGAGCCGAAGTCGTTCTACGGCTCGCTGTCGGCGCTGCTCGAGACGGGGTTCGTCGAGAAACGGACGGAGGGGCTCCACGACGTCTACGCGCTGACCGAGACTGGCGAGCGGCGGGTTCGCGAACACGGCGAGTGGGTTCGGACGTGTATCGAGGAGACGGCCGAATAGCATATGTGTTCGATCGCATAGTAGTAAGCATGGTTGACACTCGGCTGAAGAGACAATTAAACGCGATCATCCTGCTGCTCGTGATTCTCGTGGGCGCCGCGCTGGGCCTCGCGACCGCACTCGGTTCAGACGCGATCTTCGGATCGGTGTTCGGCGCGGCGATCCTGGCCGCCGTGACGGTCCCCTACGCGATGGGGGGATCCGACGCGGCCGCCGAGCGGGACGAGGAGCGAACGGCCGACTGATCCCCTACTCTTCGAGGACCTGATCGCCGATCGTGTTCCGCAGCACCTCGCTCGTGCCCTCATAAATCTCGTTGAGCTTGGCGTCGCGGTAGAACCGCTCGGCGGGGAAGTCCTTGGTGTAGCCGTACCCGCCGTGGATCTGGATCCCCTCATTCGCGACCTCGCGGCTCACCTCGGAGGCGTACAGCTTGGCCTGGGCGGAGGCCTTGATGTAGTCCTCGCCGCGGATCTTCCGGTCGGCGGCCTTGTGCATGAGCAGCTTCGCGGCCTGGATCTTCGTGTCCATGTCGGCGAGCTTGTGTTTGATCGCCTGGAACTCGCCGATCGGCTGGTCGAACTGTTCGCGCTCGTTGGCGTAGTCGCGAGCCTCGTCCAGGGCTGCGCGGGCGATGCCGACCCCGCGGGCCGCGATGGTGATCCGCCCCCCATTGAGGGTCTTCAGCGCCTGGACGAACCCCTCGCCCTCCTCGCCGAGCAGGCGGTCCTCGGGAATCCGGAGGTCGTCGAAGCGCAGTTCCGCGGTCGGACAGCCCTTGTCGCCGAGCTTCTCCTCGGTACCCTCGACGTGGAAGCCGTCATCCTCGTCGGGGCGGACGACGAACGACGAGATCCCCCTGTTGCCCGCGTCGGGATCGGTCTTGGCGAAGACGGTGACGGTGTCGGCGACCGAGCCGTTCGAGATCCAGAGCTTGCCGCCGTCGATAACGTACTCGTCGCCCTCTTTCTCGGCGGTGGTCTCCATCGCCGGTACGTCGCTGCCTGCGCCGGCCTCCGAGAGCGCGAACGCGCCGACGTCGGTGCCCTCGGCAAGCGGCGTCAGGTACTCCTCCTTCTGGGCCTCGTCGCCGAACTCGTAGAGCATGTTACCCGCCAGCGAGATGTGGGCGGCGACGACCGTTCCCAGGCCGCCCGAACCCCGCGAGATCTCCTCGAGGCCGATCGCGTAGGAGTGGTAGTCGAGTCCGGCGCCGCCATACTCCTCGGGGAACGGCATCCCCATCAGCCCCAGCTCGGCCATCTCGTCGACGAGGTCGGCGGGGAACTCGTCGTCGTGATCGATCTCGCTCGCGACGGGGACGACCTCCTCGTCGACGAACTCCGAGACCATATCCCGAATCTGGCGCTGCTCGGTCGAGAGTGCAAACTCCATACGCAGATATTGCGAGTTGATTATTTATTACTGTCTCTCCACGGGGATGTCGGCTTCCGGCCCGTCGTTCGGCGTTTCCGGGCGGCGAGACGAGCGCTTCGGTCGGATTCGGTGACCAGTCGGCACCGCGAGTATCCGTAACGGAACGACGCGCCGCGACCGCGGCGCTTTTCCGGGATGGGAACCAAACCGTATCGAGTAGATGACAACGGGCCAGCCTGAAACAAACCTCGATACCGACCTCGAGTGGTGCTACGAGGCGGTACACGGGGTCTCTCGGACCTTCTCGATCACGATCGATCGCCTCGACGAACCGATGGCGAGACATATCTGCCTCGGGTATCTCCTCTGTCGCGTCGCCGACACGATCGAGGATGCGGGTCACATTCCGCCCGAGACCCAGACGGAACTATTGAGCGCGTACGACCGGCTGCTCGATCCGGCCGACCCGCTCGAGGTCGAGCAGTTCATGGCCGACATCGAGCCCTGGATCCCGGAGGAGGCAAACGCCGACTGGGAGGTCGTCGCCGAGACGCCCCGCGTCCTGCGAACCTTCGAGGCGCTCGACGAGGAGCCCCGCGAGATCATGCGCGACCCGGTTCGAGAGCTCGTCGACGGGATGGCGATGTTTACCGATCGGTACGCCGAGGAGGGCGGCCTGCGCCTGCAGACCCTCGAAGAGCTCGAGGAGTACTGCTGGTACGCCGCCGGCACCGTCGGCACCCTGATCACGGGACTGGTCGCCCGCAGCGCCTCGCCCGATCGGGCAGAGGAGATGCGCAAGAACGCCCGCTCGTTCGCCCTCCTCTTACAACTCGTCAACATCGCCAAGGACGTCGAGAGCGACTATCACGAGGAGAACAACGTCTACCTCCCCGAGGAGTGGCTCGCCGAGGAGAACGTCGACGCCGACGCCGTCACCGAACCCGACAACCAGCGCGGCGTCACCAACGTCATCCAGCGGGTGACCGGCCGCGCGGAGAACTACCTCGACGACGCCCACCGCTACCTCGAGATCGTCCCCGAGCGCCACGGCAACCGGCTCTCGGCGTGGGCGATCCCCTACCTGCTCGCGGTCGGCACCCTACGGGAACTCCAAGAACGACCCGAAGACGTCGTCCGCGAGGGTGACGTGAAGATCTGCCGTGCGGAGGTGTTCGCCGTCATCCAGCAGTTCGAGGACGGCGTCTCCCGCGCTCAGCTACGCGATCTCCGCCAGGAAATGGCCGAGAAACCGCTGCACCGTTAACAGGGGCCGACCCGCGTCTCCAGATCACCGGTCGCCGTCACGACCAGCGCGACGCGCGCACAGTCCGGCCCCCAACCCGCTCCCTCGAGTCGCTCGGTGATCTCGCTGGCCCGGATCTCGAGCGTCTCACCCTCGTACTCGGCCCTGACGGTCCACTCGGCCGTGTTTTTTATCCACCGACCCGAAAGATGCGTCGCCCCCTCCTCGTCCGCTGGCGCCAGCCGGACCGTCCGCTGGGCTTCGATTCCGTTCCCCTCGACGGCGAACTCGAGCGTCAGGGGGTCGGCCGTCTCGTTGATGGCCTCGAGCGGTTGAAGCCGAAGGTGGTAGCGCGTCGCGTATCGGTTCCACGCGTATCCGCCCGCGAGAACCGACGCGGTGCCGGTCGCGCCCGCGCCGACGAGCTGGCGGCGACTGTACCCGGGCATCGGACGACCGTTCTCGCGGTCTGATAAAAAGCTTGCCGCGCGCCGCCGGGTCGGCTAGAGGGTCGTCAGTCGTGTTCGTAAAACCCCTTGCCCGTCTTCTTCCCGAGGTCGCCGGCCTCGACCTTCCGCTTGAGCAGGTAGGCCGGTTTGTACCGGTCGCCGAGCTCCTCGTGGAGGGTCTCGGAGGCGTGGAGACAGATGTCGAGACCGATGTGATCGGCGAGCGTGAGCGGCCCCATCGGGACGTTCGTGCCGAGTTCCATTCCCGCATCGATGTCCTCCTTCGTCGCGACGCCCTCGTCGTAGGCCCGGATCCCCTCGTTGATCCAGGGCATCAGGATCCGGTTCGTGACGAAGCCGGGTTTGTCGTCGGACTCCCAGGTCGTCTTCCCAAGGTCCTCGGCGAGGTCGTGAGCCAGTTCGGTCGCGTCGTCGGTCGTCTTCTCGCCGACGACGACCTCGACGCCCTCCATGATCGGCACGGGGTTCATGAAGTGCAGCCCGATCACGCGCTCCGGGCGGTCGAGTTCGGAGGCGATCGTCGTGATCGAGAGGGTGCTCGTGTTCGTCGCGAGCAACACGTCCTCGTCGCAGACTCGCTCCAGCTCCGCGAAGATCTCCTGTTTGACGTTCATCTCCTCGAGGGCAGCCTCGACGACGAGGTCGCAGTCGCCGAGTTCGTCGATGGCGGTCGTCCCCTCGATTCGGCCGCGAATCGTCTCGGGGTCCTCCTCGAGAGCGTCACGTCCCTCGAGGCGGCCGAGGCTGTCCTCGATCGTCTCGAAGCCGTTCTCGACGAACTCCCGCTCGATGTCCCGGAGCACGACGTCGTAGCCGATCGTCGCGGCGACCTGTGCGATCCCGCTGCCCATCGTTCCCGCGCCGACGACACCGATCCGGTCGATCTGGTCGCGTACCATACGCTTGCCTTCACTCATCGGGCTCGTAAACGTGCCGATCGATCGTGTGGATCCGCTGCTCGAGGGAGACGAACTGTTGCTTTCGAGAGGGGGTGTTCAGAGGGATATTTCCGGACAGTGGACGACCGACTGAGTCGCTTACTACGACTGTAAGTAATTTATATCAGGCAGACCACCAGAGATATATAGCGACACGGTGGACCGTCTAACAGATGATTCCGATCGACGACTCTCCGATCGTTCGCGACGGTAAGTCACTGATTCTCGCGATGGACCACGGCCTCGAGCACGGTCCGGTCGACTTCGAGGACGTCCCGGAGAAGCTCGACCCGTCGACGGTGTTCGAGACGGCGACCCACGACGCCGTCACCTGCATGGCCGTTCAGAAGGGGATCGCCGAGGGCTACTACCCCAGCTACGAGGACGACGTCAACCTCCTGTTGAAGGTAAACGGCACCTCGAACCTCTGGATGGGCGAGTACGACTCCGCGGTGAACTGCTCGGTCGACTACGCGGCCGAACTCGGCGCCGACGCTATCGGGTTCACCCTCTACGGCGGTTCGAACCACGAGGTTGAGATGGCAGAAGAGTTCCGCGACGTCCAGGAGGACGCCCGCGAGCACGACCTGCCCGTCGTCATGTGGTCGTACCCCCGTGGACAGGGGCTGAAAAACGACACCAAGCCGAGCACTATCTCCTACGCGACCCGCCTCGGCCTCGAGCTGGGCGCCGACATCGCGAAGGTCAAGTACCCCGGTAGCTCCGAGGCGATGGAACACGCCTGCAAGGCCGCGGGCGACATGAACGTCGTCATGAGCGGCGGCTCGAAGACTTCGGACTACGAGTTCCTCTCGACGGTCGAGTCCGCCGTCAGCGCCGGCGCGAAGGGACTGGCCGTCGGCCGCAACGTCTGGCAGCGCGAGAACCCGACCCGAATCCTCGACGCCCTCGAGAAGGTGATCTTCGAGGAGGAGACCGCCGACGCCGCGCTCGAGGAATGACCGGACCCGACGACGGTCGCGTGGTCGACGAGGTGGTCGAGACGATTGCGGAATCGGCACCGGAGATCAGGCAGGGTCTTGTCGGCCGCCGCGAGGACGCCGACGCGGAGAACCCAAGCGGTGAGACCCAGGCCGAAGCCGACGTCTGGGCCGACGAGCTGCTCGCCGACCGTCTCTCGGCGATCGACGGCATCTACCAGTATGCGAGCGAGGAACGTCTCGAGACGATCGACTGCGGCAGCGAGGACGGCCTCTCGGTCGGGGTCGACCCGCTCGACGGCTCCTCGAACCTCAAGTCGAACAACACGATGGGGACGGTGTTCGGAATCTACGACGAATCCCTTCCCGCGCCGGGGTCCTCACTCGTCGCCTCCGGCTGGATCCTCTACGGCCCGATCACGACGATGGCGCTCGCTCGCAACGGCACGGTCGAGAAGTACGAGCTCACGGGCGACGATCGAACCCTCGTCGACGACGACGTCACCCTCCCCGACGATCCCCTCGTCTACGGCTTCGGCGGCCGCGTCCCCCACTGGTCGGACGAGTTCGAGGCCTACGTCCGGGAGATCGAGTCCGACCCGAGCCACAAGCTCCGCTACGGCGGCGCGATGATCGGCGACGTCAACCAGGTGCTCACCTACGGCGGGATCTTCGCCTACCCCGCCCTCGAGGGCAGCTCCCGGGGCAAGCTCCGCCTGCAGTTCGAGGGGAACCCGATCGCGCACCTCGTCGAGACCGCCGGCGGCAGCTCCACGGACGGAGCCCGGTCGATCCTCGAGGTCGAACCGGACGAGCTCCACGACCGTGTGCCGCTGCACGTCGGCAACGACGAGCTGATCGACCGCCTCGAGGACGCGCTCGCCTAATACGAGCCTCTATTTTGGTCATCGATTGCCGTCGACGGATGCGTTCGGTGAATCGATGCCCAGTGACGTCTACGAGGCTATCTCGAGTACCATCGGCTCGAGGCTGCGGCGTGTACGAGCCAGTCCGATTAGTTCCAGCGTCGGAGCACAACTCGCTGAACCGGGGGTCGTTCTTCGACGACTCAGAATTTATATCTTGCTGGCATAAATTCCCCGCCAATAGCGAGTTCGAAAACGGAGTCACGGTCGCGCTGGTTCGCGTGAATATTCGAGGAACCGGCCGGCTGGCCGGCCAACGCACTCCTCTTTTGCCGGCAGCTACCTGCTTCACACTGTCGTTCGTTCGCGGTTACTCCGGCTGGTTTGTCGACTTCGATCACGCGAATGCCGTTGAGTGCACTCTTATACTTCAGACTCCAGTCCCTCGCACCCATCCGACTGATACGGTTTACTGTAAGTCAGTACCGGCGCAACCGCCGCACGGGTCGCGGTTACGCCGGTACATCGGTACAGCAATCCGTATGAAACGGAGCCACGGAACTACTCCGAGGATTCGAACTCCGAGACCGTCAGCATCGTCTCCACCGCGACGTCCGGCGAGACCGAAATCGAATCGATGTCTTCCTCGAGCAGGAACTCGGTGTACTCCGGAATCGTCGAAGGTGCGTCGCCGCAGATCCCGACCGGTCGGTCGTGACGGTGGGCCTCCTCGATGAGCGAACTGATCGACCGCGTCACCGAGTCGTCGGTCTCGTCGAACAGCGGTGCGAGTTTCTCCGAGTTGCGGTCGACGCCGAGGACGAGCTGTGTGAGATCGTTCGAGCCGATCGAGAACCCGTCGAACAGGTCCGCAAACTGATCTGCAAGCACGATGTTCGCGGGCAGTTCGGCCATCACATAGACATCCATCTCGTCGCTCGAGAGACCGTACTCGGCCATGATCTCAAGCACGCGCTCGCCTTCCTCGGGCGTTCGACAGAACGGAACCATCAGGATGACATTGTCGAGTCCCACCTCCTCGCGAACCTGTCGGAGCGCCTCGCACTCGAGGCGGAACGCCTCCCGAAACGCCTCGTCGTAGTACCGGGAGGCGCCGCGCCAGCCGAGCATCGGGTTCGCCTCGTCGGGTTCGTACTTCCAGCCGCCCTCCAGGTTACGGTACTCGTCGGTTTTGAAGTCGCTGAGTCGGAAGATGACCTCGTCGGGGTAGAACGCGGCGCCGATCTTCGCAATCCCCGTCCGGAGGGCGTCGACGAACTGCTCCTCCTCGCCGCGCTCGAGCAACTCGAGCGGGTGGAAACCGACGTGGGAAGTGACGATGAACTCCTCGCGGGCCAGGCCGACGCCGTCGACGGGGAGGTTCGCGAGCGCGAACGCCCGCCCGGGATCGCCGAGGATCAGCTTGACGTCGGTGTCGGTTGCGGGAAGGTCGTCGACGACCTCCTCGGTGACGTCATACTCGAGTTCGCCCTCGTAGATGCGACCGGTGTCGGTCGAACAGTCGACGGTGACGGTGTCGCCGTTCGACAGCGACTCCGTCGCCGTTCCGGTCCGAACGATCGCGGGGATGCCCAGTTCGCGGGAGACGATCGCGGCGTGAGAGGTTTTGCCCCCTCTGTCGGTGACGATGGCGCTCGCGCGCTTCATCACCGGCACCCAGTCGGGATCGGTCATCTCGGTGACGAGGACGTCGTCCTCTTCGACCCGGTCCATCTCCCGGTGGTCCGAGAGCACGCGAACGGTGCCGCTTCCGATTGCGTTCCCGATTGCGACCCCCTCGAGCAGTGGCTCGTCGGTTTCCTCGAGGCTGTACGTCCGGAGGACGTTCCCCTCGGCCGCCCCGTGGACCGTCTCGGGCCTGGCCTGGACGACGAACAGTTCGTCGAGATCGCCGTCGACGAGCCACTCGATGTCCTGTGGCGTCCCGAAGTGGTCCTCGATCCGGGTCGCGTACCGCGCCAGTTCCCGGATCCGGTCGTCCGAGAGCGCGAACTCCTCGCGTTTTTCGTCCGGCACCGACTCGAGTTTGGTCCCGCCGTTTCGGCGGACCATCCGCTGGGACTTGCCGCCACACTCCTTCTCGACGATCCCGGTCGTCGGCTTGAAGACGACGTACCGGTCGGGGTCGACGACGCCCTGGACGATCGGTTCGCCGAAGCCGTAGGCGGCCTCGATCGTGACGACCTCGTCGAACCCCGTATCGGGGTCGAGCGTGAACAGGACGCCCGACGAGGCCAGGTCCGCCCGGCCCATCTTCTGGACGGCACAGGCCAGTTTGACGTCGAAGTGGTCGAAGTCGTTGTTCTCACGGTAGACGATCGCGCGGTCGGTAAACAGCGAGGCGAAGCAGTGTTTGATCGACTCGAGCAGTTCCGTCTCGCCGGCGACGTTGAGGAACGTCTCCTGCTGACCGGCGAAGGAGGCCTCCGGGAGGTCCTCCGCGGTCGCGGAACTCCTGACGGCGACCTCCGGGTCGTCGATCCCGAGGTCGTCGCCCAGTTCGGCGTACCGCTCGCGGATCGCCGACTCGAGTGTCAGCGGCATCGACGCCTCCGAAACCGTGCGCCTGATCCGATCGCCGCGTCGCTGGAGGTCCGCGACGTCGTCGACGTTCAGCTCCTCGAGTTGCGACTCGATCTCGGCGTGGATCCCGGTCTCCTCGATGTAGTAGTCGTAGGCCGACGCGGTCGTCGTGAATCCCGGCAGGACGGGGATATCGAAGTCGGCAAGTTCGCCGAGGTTCGCGCTCTTGCCGCCGACGCTGTCGGTGTCGTCGCCGCTCAACCCTTCTAGCGATCGGATGAACGAGTTTCGTGACATCGGACTGTCACTCGGACCACGCGGACGATAATAAGTTCGCAGGGGCGACGGACGAGCACCCCAGGATTAACTCCCTGCGTCAGGGAGGGAGCCCTGCTATGCAGGATGCCCACGCCCAACTGGAGGCGGACGTCGCCGCACTCGAGGAGTTGCCCGTATTCATCGCTTACAACGCGAACGTCGACGCGATCGTTCGGGTCGACAAGGAACTCGAGTCGTTCCTCGAGCGACCGACCGATCCCGGTGCGGACGTCCCGCCGAGCCCGCTGACTTCGAAACGAGAACTCGCGGCGGCGATCGCACACACGATGGCCGCCGGCCGGGGCGACGAGATCGCGATGGCCGACGAGTTCGCCGCGACACTCGAGTCGGAACTGGACCCCGACAGCCAGCAGATGGGCGGCCAGGCGGGGATCATGACGAACCTGCTCACCGCGCTGGGAACGGCGCCGATCTCGTACACCTACCTGATCTCCGAGCGACAGCTGTCGATGTTCGACCATCCCGACGAGGTACAGTATCCGACCGTCGAGGACGGCCAGGTGCGCTACGTACCCCTCTCCGAGGCCGTCAACACGGATCGGACGAAGATCAACTGGGTGTTTGAGTTCAGGGAGGGAGACGAGTTTTTCGGCGTGACCGCGCCGGAAGACACCCGGTTCATCGCCGCCTCGAGGCCGCCTGAGTTCGACCTCTCTGCGGGGGAACTCGACGAGGCAATCGATCAGGTCGGCGAGAACGTCGATGGCGCGCTCCTGGCGGGGTATCACAACCTCACGCCCGACCACGTCGAAGAGGGGTACGAGGAGACCCACCGTCACGCGAGAGACGTCATCCATCGACTCCGGTCTGGGAGCGACGTCGACGTCCACGTCGAGTACGCGGTCACCCACGACAACGACCTCAGGGAGAGCATGTACGAGTGGATCCTGCCGGAGGCGAACGTCGTCGGTGCGGACAGCCACGAATTGACGATGTTACACGACGACGCGGGGATCGACGCCGTCGAGGAGCCGCCGTCGGAAGCGACGCCGTTCGAACCCGAGGAGATCCTCAACCACTACAGAATGCTCGAGGCGGTCCGCGAGGAACTCGGTGTCGACTGTCTCCAGTTACACGCGATGGAGTACCACCTCGCCGTGATGGAGTCGTACCACTCGCCGGAGGCGCTCCGACGGGGCCTCGAGTTTTCCGCCGTCAACGCCGCCACCAAGGCGGCACTGGGACACGTCTCGGAACCCGAGGACCTCGAGACAGGGCTGGAGTACGAGCCCTCGAAGATGGGGCGGGAGGCGATCGAACTGCTGGCCGATCACGTCGGCGAGACGGCCGAGGACGGCGTCCTCGAGACCCCCTCGGTCGCTGCTTGTCCAAACCGCGTCGTCGACGAACCGGCAGGAACGGTCGGTATCGGCGACATTGTCTCCGCCTCGAGTTTCGTCCTGGAACTCGCCGTGGCCAGCGGCCGATAGCGGCTCCGGGACGGCGGCAAGCGGTAGTCGCCGGAGGACGTCACGGCTCCTGGGCGCTGACCGGCACGCAAAACACCGGCACGTCTGCCTGGCGGACGACGTTTTCGGTCACGCTCCCGAGGAACCACTGGCCGATCCCCGTCCGGCCGTGGGTCCCCATAACAATCAGGTCGATGTTGGTCTCGGTCGCGTAGGAGGGGATCTCCCTCGCCGGAGCGCCGGTCACAGTCGCTCCCGAGACGGTCACCCCGACGTCCTCGCCGCGCTCTCGGACCTCGTCGAGTGCCTCTTCGCCCCTGTGCTCGAGAGCCTCGAGGAATTCGTCAGCCTCCGACTCGTCGGCGAAACTCGTGTCGATCGAGTAGAGCACGTGTAGCGACGATTCGAGCCGACTCGCGAGTTCAATACCCCACTCGGTCGCGATCGCCGCGCCGTCGCTCCCGTCCGTGGGAAGAAGGAGCCGCTCGAACGGGATCTTGTCGATTGCGGGCTCGTCTGCGTTCGGCGGAACCGCGAGTACGGGACTCCGTGCCGTTCGAAGGACGTTCTCAGTCACGCTGTCGAGGAGCACCCTGTCGAGTCCCGTTCGGCCCTTCGTTCCCATAACGATGACGTCGATCTCGCGTTGCTTGGCGTACTCTCTGATCGACTGGAACGGAGTGCCTTTTCTGATCGTTGTCGTAACGTCGATTTCCTCGTCGTGGTCTGCGGTCAGCCGGGCGATCTCCTCGACCGCGTTCTCGGCGCGCTCCTCGAGTGACTGGAACTCGAACTCGTCGGACTCCCCCGTACGCAGTCAAGATTCGACAACCGATAGCACGTGGATGTCGGCATCAACCCGCGACGCGAGCGCGATCCCGCGTTTAGCTCCGGCCAGCGCTCCGTCGCTGCCGTCGGTTGGTATCAGTACCACTTCGATGAACCGGCTCATGGGTGGGTCCCGGGTTGCTTCACCACCTCGGCGGATAACTGTGTGGGGGTGGTCGGCCGACAGAATCTGACTGGAACGAACCCAACGATCGGGGCCATATCAGGACTCGAGCGTTGCTTCAGCGACAAAAATCTCGAGCAGGTCGCCGAGCTGTCGAGGCAGCAAGAATCGCTCCCGAACGTGTTCCCGGGCGTTATCGCCGAAGGTTCGCCGACGCCTGTCGTCCCCGAGAAGGTCGACGATCCGATCGCCAGCACCCGTCGCGTCATCGGGATCGACGAGGTAGCCGTTACGGTCGTCCTCCACCTGGAGCGGGATCCCGCCGACCGTCGAGTCGACGACCGGTGTGCGCTTCCAGAGCGCCTCCGAGACGACGAGGCCGAACCCCTCGCGCAATGACTTCTGGACGACGACGTCCGACAGCCGCTGGAGAGCGTTTATCGTCGTGTCTGGGAGGTCAGTCAGGACGTGAACGTCCGGATCGCCGACCGCATTTTCGGCGACCTGTTCGTACAGCTCCAGTCCTTCCGGATCGTCCCCGGCCATCCCGCCGGCCAACGCCAGCTGGAGCTCCGGCACCTCCTCCGTGGCGGTTCGGTACGCCTCGAGCGTACCGAACTGATCCTTCCACGGGTCGAAACGGGACACCTGCGTCACCACCGGCGCGTCGAACGAGAGCGGTTCCAGCCGGTCGCGTTCGGCCGCCAGCTCTTCGTCCTCGAGCGAGCGGTTCTTCTCCGTCACCGGGTCGATCGACGGGTAAACGATGCTCGTCGACGGCGTGTCGATCGCCGCGTACTTCGAGCGACTGAAGATCGCGTGGTCGATCGGTGTACTCCGAGACGAACGCGAGATAGTCGTCGACCGGGTCGGTGAGATCGACGTGACATCGCCAGAGGATGGGTGCGTCCGGAAGCCGTTCTTCGAGTCGCTCGAGCATGCCAAGCGGCTGTGGATCGTGAGCCAGCACGAGGTCGTACTCGTCTTCGATCTCGGCTGCGTTCCGCGCTGTCACCTCGCGATAGGTCGCTTTCATCTCGTCGGTCAGCGGCACGCCGCTACCCTGGAGGCCGTTGTGGACCGCTTTCGTGACCTCGAAGAAATCGTCGTCTGCGTCCATAACGTGCCAGTCAGTGTCGATTCCAAGGTCGTTACAGACCGGCACTATCGAGCGGAGCAACTCCGCGACGCCACCGCCCATCGCGGTCGAATTGACGTGCAGGATTCGGACGTCCGACAGCGTCTCGGCAAGCTCACGGAGTCGCTCGAGGCGGTCGCCATCCGTCACGGTGGCGTAGTCCTCGATCGATCGGTCCGGGAGTGAGGGACGATGCATCGTCGGTGCACGTCACCACCACGACGACGCTCGCATCAGTTGGGGTCAGGAACGCGGAGCGACGGGTTAGAGGGTGTTTATCTCCAGACATCCGACGGTCGCACCAACAAATTTACCCGCAAGGGTGGAGCCTCGACCATGGAAGGAGAGACGAACGGCAGCTCGGAAACCGGCGAAACGCTTCGAATCGGACTCAACGGCTTCGGACGGGTCGGGCGGTGTCTCCTCCGTGCGTCGCTGACACACGACGACGTCGATATCGTGGCGATCAACGACGTGATGGACGACGACGACATGGAGTACCTGCTCACGTACGATTCGGTTCACGGCCGTCTCGACGGAGTCTCCCGTCGCGGCGATAGGCTCTTTGTGGACGATCGGGAGTTCCAGTTGCTCTCGAAGGGCGAGCCGCCAGAACTCCCGTGGGACGAACTGGATGCCGACGTCGCCTTCGAAGCGACGGGGTTGTTCCGGACCCGCGACGAGGCTGCACAGCACCTCGAGGCGGGCGCAGAGAAGGTCATCATCTCGGCGCCACCGAAGGGCGAAAAGGAGGTACCGATGTTCGTCTACGGCGTCAACCACGAGGAGTACGGCGGTGACGACGTCATCTCGAACGCCTCCTGTACGACGAACTCGGTCGCGCCGGTCCTGAAGATCCTCGACGAGGTGTTTGACGTCGTCTCTGGACACTTGACGACCGTCCACGCCTACACCGGAAGCCAGGGACTCGTTGACGGCCCCATGGCCAAGCGACGACGCGGCCGCGCCGCTGCCGAGAACATCGTCCCCACGACGACCGGGGCAGCCGGTGCGACCAGCGAGGTGCTTCCCGAGTTCGAGGGCAAACTCGAGGGGATGGCGATGCGGGTACCGGTCCCGAACGGTTCGATCACCGACATCACCGTCAACATCGAGGAAGACGTCGAGCGGGACGAAGTGATCGACGCGATCCGGGTGGCGGCCGACGACGACCTGGCCGGCGTCCTCGGCTACACCGACGACGAGATCGTCTCGCGGGATATCGTCGGGTCGCCCTTCGCCTCGTATGTTGACCTGGAATCACTGATGGTCGCGGCCAACGACACCGTAAAAGTGCTCGCCTGGTACGACAACGAGTACGGCTTCTCGAACCAGATGATCAAACTCGCGAAACACGTCGCGACCGAGTCGGAGAGCATCGACGCCGGGCGAACCGTCATCAACTGACGGAGACACGCGAGCAATACTTTCCAGCCATGGCTACGTTTCGAACTATCGACGACCTCGAACCTGGGCGACGCCTGCCCGTCCGGATCGACGTCAACACCGCCGTCGAAGACGGAATCGTACAGGACAGTCGCCGGTTCGCAAGCCACGCGGAAACCATCCGGGAACTGCTCGCGGACAACCACCTCAATCACCCCGTCGAGTTCGTCGCAGACACGTACGGCGAGGACGCGCTCGCAGCTATCGACGACCTCGAGTCGGGTGACGTGCTCCTCCTCGAGAACGCCCGGATGTGCGACGAGGAGTTACCCGAGGAAGAGCCGGACGTGAAAGCCGAGACGGACTTCGTTCGGACGCTCGCTCCGGAGTTCGACGCCCACGTCGGGGACGCGTACTCGGCCGCGCATCGTTCCCACGCTTCGATCGTCGGCTTTCCGCGCGTCATGGACGCGTACGCGGGGCGCGTGATGGAACAGGAGTACACGGCGATCACGGCCGTCCGGGAGCGGGAGTTCGACGGTCCGGTTACGATGGTCCTCGGCGGGACGAAAGCCGAGGACGTCATCCCGATCATCGAGCGACTCGACGACACCGTCGACCGGTTCTGTCTCGGCGGCGTCGTCGGCGAACTCTTCCTGCAGGCGGACGGGTACGACGTGGGCTACGACGTCGCCGAGACGTCGCTTTTCGACCACCAGTGGGACGACCATCGTGGTCGACTCGAGCGTACCCTCGAGGCCTACCGCGACCGACTGTCGCTCCCAACCGACTTGGCTTACGAGGACGACGACGGCGAACGTGTGGAAGCGTCGCTCGAAAGACTCGAAAAAGATCGACCGTTCCTCGATGTCGGTTCCGAGACGGCCGATCGCTACGCCGACGTCGTCGAGGACGACGACGCGGTGTTCGTCAAGGGCGCACTCGGCGTCTTCGAGGACGAGCGGTTCGCCCACGGGACCGTGACGGTCGTCTCGGCGATCGTCGAGACCGACTGTTTCTCGGTCGTCGGCGGCGGCGACATCGCCCGCGTCGTCGAACTGTACGACCTCGACGAGGACGATTTCTCGCGCGTCACGGTCGCTGGCGGCGCGTACGTTCGCGCGCTCACCGGCGATCCGCTCGTCGGCGTCGAGATACTCGAGGGAGGGGGCTGAAATGGCGGACACGACTACCGCCGTCGTTCTGGCCGGTGGCTACGCGACTCGCTTATGGCCGATCACGAGGCACCGACCGAAGATGTTGCTCCCGCTCGGCGAGACGACGGTCATCGATCGCATCTACGCCGAACTCGAGGCCCTCGATCGGATCGAGGAGGTCTACGTGAGCACGAACGAACGGTTCGCTCCCGACTTCGAGGCTCACCTCGAGGACAGGCCGTACGACAAACCGCGTCTGTCCGTCGAGGAGACCGAACGCGAAGACGAGAAACTCGGCGTCGTCGGCGCGCTCGCCCAGTTGATCGATCGCGAAGGACTCGACGACGACCTGCTGGTGATCGCGGGCGACAATCTCTTTAATTTCGCACTCGAAGAGTTCTTCGAGTACTTCGACCGACGCGAGGGCCCGGCGATCGCGGCCTACGACGTCGGCTCACGGGAGCGGGCCACGTCGTACGGTGTGCTCGAACTGGACGACGAGCGCGTCGTCGGCTTTCAGGAGAAACCGGACGAACCGGAGAGTTCGCTCGTCTCGATCGGCTGCTACGCGTTCCCCGGTGAGATGCTGTCCCTGTTCGATCCCTATCTCGAAGGGGGAAACGACCCGGACGAGCCGGGCTGGTTCGTCCAGTGGCTCCAGGACCGCGAACCCACCTACGCATACACGTTCGACGGTGCGTGGTACGACATCGGAACCAGGAGGAGCTACCTCGACGCCGTCTCCTGGCACCTCGACGGCGACTCCCACGTCGCCGAGTCGGCGACCGTTCGGGATGGCAGTGTCGGCGACGACGTCCACGTAATGGCGGACGCGACCCTCGTCGACGCCGACGTCGAACGCTCGGTTATCTTCCCGGCAGCGCATCTCGGATCGACGACTGTTCGCGACTCGATCGTCGACGAAGAAGCCAGAATCAGCGGCTTCGACCTCGAGTGCGCCCTTATCGGAGCCCACTCCCGGATCCCGGACGACCGGTGAGACGAGGCCGGTTCCTTACGTTGGTAGCTCACCGAACCGCTGTCGCCGTCGGCAGATCCACCTCGTCGCCCAGCGGATCCGGCCGCGTCGACAGAAGTCGTCGGTGAAACAGGTCACTGCGTCGTTCCACTTGATGCGACCGGTCGTGTGGCCGATCAGCGCACCCACCGTCTGGATCTGGCGACGGGATCGGCGACAGCACCTCGACTCGAGTTTCGTCCTCGAGGCCGTCGTGCCGTGGCCGGGAGCGGGACCGATCGAGACAGGCTGTCTCGCATTGCAGTTACGACCCTGAGGTCGACCCGCCCCACCAGGCGGTGAACTGGACGTAGAGTCCGACCCCGCCGAGCAGGAGGACGTAGAACAGCCACCGCGGCCAGTTCGTCGAGAGAAACAGCAGCGTCAGAAACAGGACCCAGAGCCCGACGACGAGCGCGTCGGCGAGGACGCGGGTCCCGACGCCGATGGCTGCCGCGAGGGTGGCGACGGCGCGGCGCAGTCGGGAGGGGTGATCGTCGGACATCCGGGATCCGTGCGTAGTATCGCGTTCCATATCAGAAGTGATAACCGTACCGTTCGGTGACGCGATAGGCGGCGACCCCCCAGACGTAGCTCTGGCCGGGCCACCAGGTGCGGGCGTTGTTGAACCCCGCAACGAGAACGTCCTCCTCGTTACCGTCGGGATCGTCGTAGTAGCTGGCCGAGCCGCTGTCGCCGTCGGTCAGGTCCATCTCGCCGCCCCAGCGGATCTGGCCCCGCCGACAGAAGTCGTCGGTGAAACAAGTTACCGCGTCGAACCCCTGAACCCGGCCGGTCGTATGGCCCGTCAGCGCGCCGACCTTCTCGAGGCGTTCGTCCCGTGCGATGAGGTCGGCGAGGCCCCAGCGCGTCAGCTGACCGCGCACGCGGACCGGCTCCGGGGCGTCGATCCACATCGACGGGGCGAGGCTCCCGTTCGGTTCAATAGCGGCGACGTCCTCGACAGGATAGGCGTGTCTGACCGGCCCGAGATCGACGGGTTCCTCCGCCGAGATCGGAAGCGAGAGCAACGCGCCGTCGACCTCGTCCTGTTCCTCGAAGGCGTGTTCGGCCGTGACGAAGTACCGCTGCTGCGTTTCGGGGTCGAACATGGCCGGCCCGAGCGTCGCGAGACTCGAGGGCGTCTCGCAGGCGATTCCGGCGGGGATCTGACTCGAAGTAAGCGATTCGGCCATCCGCGGCTCGTAGCGGTCGGAATCGTCCTCGACCGCGTCGACGTCGACGATCTCCCGGACGTTTAGGGAAACGCCCTCGGAGAGGTTGCCGACCGCGTCCCGGATCGAACCGAGATCGCTAGAGACGCCGACGGAGACCGCCGCACCGCCGTCGTCGTAGGGCTCGGGGACGACCGCGCTGCCGAGGTATCCGGTGAAAGCAGCCCGCGAGAGGCGGTCGTTCAATTCGATCGCACTCTCGACGGCGGCGTACCAGTCGGCGGGAACGTACTCCGTGCGTTCCTCGAGCGACCAGGGGTCGTCGGGGTCGCTCCGGACGAGCGCGGTGACGACCGGGACCTCGCCGTCGTCGGCCGCGAGGAAGTCCTCGACGCCGAGAAAGTGGGCCATACCGAGGGCGTACCCGCCGGTAGCGAGGGTTCGGAAGAACTCGCGGCGGCTCATCCCTTCCTGTACGTGGTCGCGAATCCTCGCGAGTCGATCTGCGGAGCGGGAAGCGGTCGCATCGGACATACTACTGATCTCTCGAGTCTGGCTCTACGGTGTACGCCACGGGCTGTCATAGCTAATCGTCACGTACACCCGTGGGATCGGAATCTACTACGGGTTTGGGCGATTTAGAAGATACCGATTCTGCCTGCAGGTGCTATTTCCGTTTCGAGACCTGACAGTCACCGAAACCGGCGTTTCGACGGGACGATCAGTCGAACCTCGGCGCCGGCGAGTGAAAACGGTTTTGAGACCCCCCGTCGCAATTTTTGTCATGAAAGTTCGTATCGCTGCGACCGCGTCCGACGACGAGGCGGCCGCGATCGCGGCCGCGCTGGCCGAACACGTTGGGAGCAACGTCGAGGTGTACGTCGGCGACGGAGACGAGCCAGCGGCGACCCACGAGGAGCCGTCCGAACCCGAGTCGACGGCGGATCGATCGGCGGACGACCGGTCCGCCGAGTCGCTCGGCCCGACCGACCGCGAGGAACTGCTGTGGGAAGAAATCGAGGACATCCTCGAGGGTGGCCCGAAGAAGTACCGCGAACAGCTCGAGGACGGCGAGAAGCTGTTCGTCCGGGACCGCCTCGACCTGTGGTTCGGCGGGGACGACGGCGACCTGCTGTTCGAGGACGGGAAGTTCGCGGCGTTCGACGACTGGCACCCCCGCGGAGCCGATGCGGACGAGGAGACCGACGACCGACTTCCGGCCGACGGGCTCATCACTGGCGCCGCGGAGTTCGAGGACAGGGACGTCCACTTCATGGCCAACGACTACACCGTCAAGCGCGGCAGCATGGCGGCCAAGGGCGTCGAGAAGTTCCTCCGGATGCAACAGCGGGCGCTGAAGACGGGCAAGCCGGTACTGTACCTGATGGACTCCTCCGGGGGGCGGATCGATCAGCAGACGGGCTTTTTCGCCAACCGCGAGGGGATCGGGAAGTACTACTACAACCACTCGATGCTCTCCGGTCGTGTGCCCCAGATCTGCGTGCTCTACGGCCCCTGTATCGCCGGGGCCGCCTACACGCCCGTCTTCGCCGACTTCACGGTCATGGTCGAGGAGATGTCCGCGATGGCGATCGCCTCTCCGCGGATGGTCCAGATGGTGACTGGTGAGGACATCAGCATGCAGGACCTCGGCGGCCCGCGGGTCCACGCCGCCGAATCCGGCTCCGCGGACCTCGTTGCGCGCGACGAGGAACACGCCCGCGAACTCGTCGCCCAGCTGATCACGTACCTCCCCGACAGCGCCGATGAGAAGCCACCGAAACAGGAGCCGAAGCCGCCGGCCGCCTCGCCGGAGGGGATCGACGCGATCGTTCCCCAGGAACCGAACAAGGGGTACGACATGACCGACGTCATCGATCGGGTCGTCGACGACGGCTCCTACTTCGAGTTACGGCCCGACTACGGCGAGGAGATTATCACGGCGTACGCCCGAATCGATGGCCAACCCATCGGGATCGTCGCGAACCAGCCGGCCCACCGCGCCGGCGCGATCTTCCCCGACGCCGCCGAGAAGGCCGCCGAGTTCATCTGGAAGTCCGACGCCTTCGATATCCCCCTGCTCTACCTCTGTGACACGCCCGGCTTCATGGCCGGCTCGCAGGTCGAGAAAGACGGCATCCTCGAACAGGGCAAGAAGATGATCTACGCGACCTCCTCGGCGACGGTGCCCAAGCAGACGGTGGTCGTCCGCAAGGCCTACGGCGCCGGCATCTACGCGATGGGCGGGCCCGCCTACGACCCCGAGAGCGTCATCGGCCTCCCCTCCGGCGAGATCGCCATCATGGGCCCCGAGGCCGCGATCAACGCCGTCTACGCGCGCAAGCTCTCCGAGATCGACGACCCCGAGGAGCGCGAACGCCACGAGCAGGAGCTGCGCGAGGAGTACCGCGAGGATATCGACGTCCACCGGATGGCCAGCGAGGTCGTCATCGACGAGATCGTTCCCCCGAGCACGCTTCGCGAGGAGCTGTCGGCCCGCTTCGCGTTCTACGAGGGCCTCGAGAAGGAGCTGCCGGACAAGAAACACGGTACTATCCTCTAGTTCGGCTATCGGGAACCGTTTAGCAGCCACCTATCCGGCCGCTATCGCTCCCATAACAAAACCGCTCCTCGTCGAGGTGAGCAGTGCGCTCCCGAGGGCGGCCGCCGGTTCGACTCCGGCGGGGAGACTTATGAGTTTCGACGAGGGGTACACCTCGAGACGGCTTCCCGGCGAGCTGACGCCGCAGACGCTCGAGCGCGCGCTCTGGATCCTCGTCGCCCTCTCGCTGGTCGGCGACGTCGTCACGACGTTCGTCGGCCTCCAGCTCGGGTTGGCCGAGTCGAACCCGATCGCCAGGAACGTGATCTATAGCTACGGGCTCGCTGGAATGCTCGCGATGAAGGGCGCCGCCGTCGGCGTCGGCCTGGCCTGTCGGCCCCTCCTTCCACAGGTGTATCGGGTGATCGTCCCCGCCGGCCTCGCGATCCCCTGGACCATCGCGGTCGGGATCAACCTCTACATGATATCGCAGGTCGTCTGAGTGCCTAAGAGGGGCTACCGGCGCTCGTCGCCGTTTCGCTCCTCGAGGGCGACCCGCCAGTCCCGAACCGCGTCCCTGATCGCGGTCCACTGTGCCCGTGTCCCGGGAATTCCAGCCCTTCCGGACCCGTCCGCCGCGCGCTCGAGTTCGGCGCGAACCTCGAGCGGAGCGTCGACGGAGCGAAACGCGAGCGTCGACCCGCTCGCGGTCTCGATCGAGACCGTTCCGGCGTCGATCACCGTCTCGAGGGCGCCCTGCGTGACGGTCGTGTTCTGGACCTGCTCGAGGCCGACCGTTCGCACCGAGACGCCGACCACGCCGCGTCTGATCGCCAGCCGGTGGTCGGTGATCACGAACTCCGTTCTCGCGAGTCGAACGTAGGGCCACACCGGGATCGCCGCGAGTATCGGGATCCAGCCTAGTGCCAGAACCGTGAGGAACTCGAGGACGACGCCGGCCGCGATCGCGGCCATGGCGAAGACCGTGCCGGCCAGCCACGGGTAGACGGTCTGGATTCGGGGCCGACCCCGCCAGCGAAGCCGTTCGTCCGACTCGAGGGCCAGCCAGGATGCGACCCCGTTCCGATCGGTCGGCTCGGCGGAGTCGGTCGAAGAACGACTCGTCGTGGCCGTCATCGTCGGTTCCGATCGTCGTCGTCGGATCCGTTCCTCGAGGGGTCGTCCTCGAGCGGACGGTCATTGAACGACGGATCATCACCCTCGAGGAGTCGGTCGTCGGACGGCTCGCCGTCGAACGGGCTCTCATCCGTCGGGCTTGTGTCGTCCGTCGGCGGCTGTCGCCTGCGAACGGGCTCCCGCCGATCCGGTTCGGGTTCGGTCCTGGATTCGAATGCAGGCTTCGACTCGGCTTCGCGTCCGGCGTCCGAGTCGGGCTCGAGCAACCCTTCGCCGTCGATATCCGATATTTCGTCGTCGATATCCGGCATCTCGCCGCGGTCGTCCGACTCCTCGACGGCCGCACGGATCGCCCGTAGCTCGGTGAGGATCTCCTCGAGGACATCGCCCTCCCCCTGACCCGGGTCGCGGTGACGGCCGACCTGCTCGCTGATCCGCTGTTGGACCGTTCGGGGCTCCGGAACGGACCGGAACGCCATCTCGACGCCCGCGCCGCCGGCTGTCGTGAGTTCGACGGTCCCGTAGCCGAAGGTCGAGCCGAGCGCGGACTGGCTGTAGGAGATGTCCTGGACCTTCTCGTGGTCGATCCGTTTGACGTCCCGGGAGAGTACACCCGTCTTCCGGTAGACGGCGCTGTCGGTGATCACGTAAACGGTGTTACTGATCCGAAGGTACTCGCCGACGATGAGCAGGATCCCAATCAGCACGATCGAGAGCGGGATCCCGATCGCCAGCGTCGGCAGCAGCGTCCGACGGTCGGGGCCGCCGACCCAGACGATCTCCTCGTCGTCCTCCAGCGAGAGCCACTCGAGGTCGTGCTCGAGGGCAGCGTCACCGGAGGCCGACATCGTCACTCCGCCTCCGCGTGCTCGCGTTTCAGCGAGAGGACGGTGCGCTCGAACTCGCAGACGAGCTCGTCGTTCTGGTTGAACGCCTCGACGCGCATAGTGACGATCCCGCGCTCGCCGTCGCTGGTTTCGCGCTTGTCGGTCACCGTTGATTGGACCCGGATCGTGTCGCCGTGAAACACCGGCTGGGGGTGTTCGACGTCGTCGTAGGAGAGATTCGCGACGATCGTCCCGTCGGTCGTCTCCGGGATCGAGACCCCGACCGCCAGCGACATCGTGTAGAGACCGTTGACCAGCCGCTCCCCGAACTCGGTGTCGCCAGCGAACTCCTCGTCTAAGTGGAGGGGCTGCTGGTTCATCGTCATGTCACAGAAGCGCTGGTTGTCGCTCTCGGAGATCGTCCGGCGGCGCTCGTGTTCGATCGTCTCTCCGACCTCGAACTCCTCGTAGTACAGTCCGGTCATGCGTTCGACCTCCACGAGACCGCACAAAAACGCGTCGGGATCTCGAGGCGTCTTTCGCGCGCTCGAGGGTAGCCCAGGTGCGATCGGACGGCTGTCGGGTGTTGGCCTCGTGGTCGCAAGTATTGTCATAATTCGTCGGGAGTGACAAGGATTATTGTTCGGCGCGGACATCGATCAGACCTGCACTCCGGAGCCCGGGTCGACGACGAGTCGCCGATCCGTTCGAGCACTACTCCGATCGTGCACCACCGTTTCACAATGACTACAGCCGAATCCACAGCGGAACCCGAATCCGAGAGCGCCGTCGAAACCGCCCGTCGCCAGCTCGAGCGCGCCGCGGCACACCTCGAGGTCGACGAGGGCGTCGTCGAACGGCTCCGGCACCCGACCAGCGTCTACCGGGTGTCGATCCCGCTCGAGCGCGACGACGGGACGACCGAGATGTTCACCGGCTACCGCGCCTACCACGACAGCGTTCGTGGCCCGTACAAGGGCGGGCTGCGCTACCACCCCGGCGTCAGCGAAGACGAGTGCGTCGGGCTCTCGATGTGGATGACCTGGAAGTGCGCCGTGATGGATCTCCCCTTCGGCGGCGCGAAGGGTGG
Source organism: Natronococcus sp. A-GB1 (assembly GCF_029688845.1). Classification (GTDB taxonomy): domain Archaea; phylum Halobacteriota; class Halobacteria; order Halobacteriales; family Natrialbaceae; genus Natronococcus. The sequence goes on from NZ_JARUKW010000009.1 coordinate 119,220, forward strand.
CGTCGTCGTTAACCCGAAGGAGCTGAGCAAAGGGGAGAAGGAGCGGCTCACCCGGCGATTCGCCGAGGAGCTCCGGCCGGTCATCGGCCCGATGAAAGATATTCCGGCCCCGGACATGGGAACCGATCCACAGACGATGGCGTGGTTCATGGACGCCTACTCGATGCAGGCCGGCGAGACGACGCCCGGCGTCGTTACGGGGAAGCCGCCAGTTATCGGCGGTTCCAAGGGCCGCGAGAAGGCCCCCGGTCGAAGCGTCGGGATCGTCACGCGGGAGGCGATCGACTACTACGACTGGGAGCTCGAGGAGACGACGGTCGCGGTCCAGGGGTTCGGCAGTGTCGGCGCGAACGCGGCCCGCTATCTGGACGAACGCGGCGCGACGATCGTCGCGGTCTCGGATGTCGACGGGGCGATCTACGATCCGGACGGGTTCGACACGAACGACGTCGAGGACCATGACGAGGCGCCAGGGATGGTATCGACGTACGATGCCCCCGAGACGCTCTCGAACGCGGAGCTGCTCGAGCTCGACGTCGACGTCGTGATCCCCGCGGCGATCGGGAACGTGTTGACGGTCGAGAACGCCCGTAACGTCCAAGCTGACATGATCGTCGAGGGCGCGAACGGACCGACGACGTCGGCCGCCGACCAGGTCTTCGAGGACCAGGGCGTTCACGTGATCCCGGACATCCTCGCTAACGCCGGCGGGGTGACGGTGAGCTACTTCGAGTGGCTTCAGGACATCAACCGCCGGGCCTGGAGCTTGGAGCGGGTCCACAAGGAGCTCGAGTCGGAGATGCTCCAGGCGTGGAACGCCGTTCGGGAGGAGTACGACGCGCGGGACGTCACCTGGCGCGACGCGACGTACCTCGTTGCACTCTCGCGGATCGCGGACGCACACGACGCCCGCGGCCTGTGGCCGTAGTAAGGGGGTATCGTCCCCCGTCGATAATCGCGACCGTTGGGTCGGGGTCCCACCCCTCGTTCAGAGTGAAACGGCTCGAGAGAGCGGTGGGGCGACGGAAACGCGGAGTGGTGCCGAGACTACTGGAACGGAGAGCGACTGCGATGGGGAGCGACGTAAGAGAGCGACTGGAACGGAAAGCTACGAGAACGAGGACAGGTCGACGCGCCCGCGTGTCGAGTCGGTACTGTCGGCGAGTTTGTCGTAGGGCGGTAGCTCCTCGAGCGAGTCGTCGCGGCGGACGGCCTTGACGATGTGTTTCGGATCCGTGACGAGCCGGTGGAGGAGGTAGCTTCCCTGGGAACGTCCCCCGCCGGTCTTCTCGGACTCGATGACGCCTAAAAAGGCCTGTTCCTTGAGCTGGCGGTAGAGCCCGTTCTCGGTGATCGGGTCCGTCGCGACCAGCTCGCAGATGTCGGCGTAGCGCTCGTAGATCTCGCGGGTCTTGTAGGTCTCGCGGTCGCCGGTGACGATACAGCTCGCCAGCGCGTACAGCGCCAGCTTCGCGTGGGCGGTCGCCCCGCTGGTGAGCTCCTCGATCCGGTTGATCTCGGCGACCTCCTGAGCCTGCTTGATGTGGCGCTCGGAGACGCTCTCGGAGGCCGTGCGGCGCGCGAGCTCGCCGGCTTCCTTGAGGATCTCGATTGCCTTGCGCGCGTCGCCGTGTTTCTTCGCCGCGAGGGCGGCACAGAGCTCGATCGTGCCGTCCTCGAGCACGCCGGGTTGGAAGGCGTCCTGCCGATTTCGCATAATCTCCCGGAGCTGTGCGGCGTCGTAGGGGTGAAAGAACAGCTCCCGGTGGCCGAAGCTGCTGTCGATCCGTTCATCGAGGGTCTCGCGGTACTGGACCTTGTTCGAGATGCCGATGACACCGATGTAGGCGTCGGTCTTTCGGGCCTCGCGGGCCCGCGAGAGCTGCATCAGGATGTTACTGTTGTCGAGCTTGTCGATCTCGTCGAGGATCACGATCACCGAGTCGAAACAGTCCTCGAGGATCGACCAGATGTGCTGGTAGTACTCCATTGTACCGACGCCACGGACCGGAATATGCTGGTCGTAGCCGGTCTGGTCGGCGAGGCTAAGCGCGAGCTGGCGGGTCGCCCGCGTTTCGGTGTTGGCTTCGGAACAGTCGACGTAGAGCACGCCACAGCCGATCTCGTTGTCATCGGCGGCATCCCGGGCCCGTGTCGCGACGTGGCGGGAGATGAGACTCTTCCCGGTCCCGGTCTTGCCGTAGATCATCACGTTGTTCGGTGGATCGCCCCGCGTGATCGCCCCGACTTCGGCGGCGACGGACTGGATCTCGTCGTCCCGGCCGACGATCCGGTCCTCCTCGGGGACGTGGCCGACGTGCAGGAGTTCCTTCCGATTGAAGATCGGATCCTGCGACTGGAAGAGGGGATCCCCACCGGCCTGTTCGGTCATGTTGCTGTCCTTGGAGAGTTGTATAATAAAACTATGGAAGGTAGCTCAGACTGATAAGGTATCTCGAGCGGCGTTGAACCGATGTATTTCGAGAGAATCGGCGCGAGCGGGCCGGAGGCCGCATGCAGACTGAACTGCAGGGAGACTCCACCGATGTTTTCGGCCTCTGTTCGACCCCACCCCCACCCCTCGTTCAGAGTGTAACGGCTCGAGAGAGGGTGGGGGTGGGGTGATGAGAAACGGCAGTGGGTAACCACGGGATTGAGACAGTAACTGCTGTGAGGACGTGATAGTTCATTCACCATACACCCATCTCGAACGTAGCGTGAGTGTGTCTAGCGTTCCCTGTAGCCAAGGTCTACTAGTTAGTATTATATTTTGTGTTATAGGTTATTATTGCTGGGAAATGGCAATGTCTAGAACACCTCTAGTTAGTTACTGTGTCTTTCTAGATATCTATCTAGTGTCCAGGCATAGACATTCAGAGAGACAGTCCACCACGATATGCTAGTTGCTAACTAGGTCAAAGATAACATACTCCAAGACAGCGTGCTACACGAATCGACACCTACATCGGTCCAGAACAAGGATGCTGGCAGTATACCGTATCTACACAGCAGCGTTTGCTCCCCTTTTCCGCTCTGATCTAGGGACTGTGTAAAATTGTCGCGAGACAACCCAGCTGTGGTGATTCCGAACGATACGCCGGTTTCTCGCTGAGTATCTTTCCCACCCTCGTGCCCTACAGGCAGTGGGACACCTTCGAAGCCCTTTTCACTCTGAACGAGGGGTGGGGGTGGGCACACACCCCATTCAGAGTGAAAACCTGCAGTCAGCTATCGCCGCTTCCCCGAGCTTCCCGCTCGAGCCGTTACACTCTGAACGAGGGGACCGGGGGACGGGGATGGCGACAGCGACGCCACACCGATCGTTCAACGACGGTGAGGGTGACTTCCGCTGTGGAACCTGCAGCGCGACGTCCTCGGGACCGACCGCCGAGATGCTGATGGGCAACCGCAAAGGTCCCTACTGAGCTCCCGTTCGATTTCGGCCGTATCCCGTTCGATCCCGCGTCCGATCGGAGTCGTCCCTTTCCGACCCGATTCGGCGCTGCCCGATCCGATCTCGAGCGGACTTGTGTTTCGCTGCACCTCCAACCCTGTCCCACATAACCACCCCCTAATAAATGGGCCCGTATATTTTGGGCAGTAGTTGGTACGGATCCCACGGAGAGAAGGGAGTAGAACGACGATGTCCGCGACGAACTACGACCGCGACCCCGCCGACTCCGAATCGCCTCTCTCGACCGAAGACGACGTCGACGTCGACTCCGTCCTCACGGCCCTCGAGGACGGCGACTGCCGAACGATCCTCGAGGCGACGACCGACGAGGCGCTGACCGCCTCCGAGGTCGCCGAACGGTGCGAGATCCCCTCCTCGACGGTGTACCGCAAACTCGAGCTACTGACCGATGCAGGACTGCTCGAGGAGCGGATCCGCATCCAGATGGGCGGCAAACACGCCAGCGAGTACTATCAGTGTTTCGATGAGATAACGGTCTCCGTGACCGGCACCGACGAGATTTCGATCGACGACCCGGGGCAGGGCTCGAGTGCGCTCTCGGACTAAGATCGACACTTCTGCGAGCTCCCGCCGATGCTCGAGCGATCGCCACGCAACGTGCTCTGATTCGACCGGTCTACAGGAAGAGCTCCATCTCGTGTTCTCCGCGCCCGCTCGCCGTCGTCTCGAATCCGGCCGACCAGTAGAGATTCATCGCGATCCGGTTCGAGCGGGAGACGGTGAGCCAGACGTGCTCGACGCCGTGCTCCTGTCCCTGGCCCAGCAGCCCGCGGATGAGCTGCGTGCCGATTCCCGCCGCCTGGTACTCCGGTCGGACGAAGATCGCGAGCTCGAACAGCTCGCCGGAGGGGACCAACACTGCGTGGCCCACCGCGTCGTCGCCGTGGTAGGCGACGGTGTTGTACCCGTCCTCGAGCAGCCCCTCGAGCCACTCGCGGGTTCGATCGTCCGACCTGGGCGGGAGCCCCTGTGACCGCGACTCCTCGTCGAAGTGGCCGTACATCTCGACGAGGGGTTCGGTGCCGCCGTCGTACTCGACGACCGTTATCGTCCGGCCCTCGTGATCGTCGGCCGTCGTCGGCGGACGCGGGAACCGCGATCGCTGGTCGGGCGGGAGGGTCATGTGCTGTACTCGGTAGTGGACGTTCCTAAGCCTGTCCCGGGTTCCCAGCGGCTGGGAGCGAGCGAGCATCCGTCGTTTCGGTCGAGAGACTCGGTACCGTACGTCTCTACGGGACGAGCGCGTCACGGTTTTCCCCGTTCGGGCCGAAGCGCCACCGTATGAAACGCCGTCAGTTTCTCTCGACGACTCTCGCCGCGACGGGCGTCGCGACGATCGCCGGGTGTTCCGGCACCGGCGACCTCGACGGTGACGACGGCTAGTTCCCCTCCCGCGACGTTCCCGGCTACGCCGGGTGGGTCCCCGAGGCGAGCCGAGGAACGGAGACGGGAACGTTTTTCGCCCACCTCGACTGGACGGCCCTCGAGGACGTCGAGCGGGAGGCCGACGTTCCGAGAACTGACGACGAAACCGAGGCGTTCCTCGAGGAGGCTCCGATCCTCGGCCTTCCGGTGTACGGCGGTCTGGTCGCTCCGTTCGCGGTGTCCGGGATCGCGTTCTACCCCTTCTCCAACGATCTCCTCCCCGAGGACGGCCAGGAGGTCGACGGGATCGCGACCGACTCGGTGACCTGGACCGAGAACGTGCTCGTGTTCCATGGAACGTACGACCCCGAACTCTTCGTCGCGCAGTACTCCGAGGAGTTCGAACAGGCGGACGAACGGAACGGGTACACCGTCTACGTCGCCCCCGAGGAGCTGGCCTACGCCGTCTCGGAGGACGCGGTAGTCGTCGCGATCCAGCCCGGCGACGACGACGGGTACCGACCCGAAGCCGTCGTCGAGGACGCGCTCGAGCGTCGCCTCGACGAGGTCGACCGAACCGTCGACACCGACGACGGTCGCTGGCTCTTCGAGACGACGGGCGACGCCGCGATGGCGTTCGGCGTCTGGAACGTCGAGAGCTTCGACGACGCGCTCGAGCCGGCAGAGGAGCTCGGCGCCGGCGACGAGCCGCGAGTCGACCTGGATGTGGGCGGCAATCCCGTCCTCAGCGACGTCGATGAGTTCGTCACTACTCTCGTGGTCGATACCGAGGACGGCGACCTCCTCGAGACGGAAGCCCGATTCTCGGGGCGCTATCCCGAGGATTCGGTCCCCGCCGAGAGCATGGTTCGGGACCACCTCGTCGACGAGGACGTGCCCCACGAGATCAGCCTCGAGGGGAATCGCGTCCACGCGTCGGCGACGTTCGAGGAACTGCCGTCGTAGGCTGTTCGGGAGTTGGGGTCGGGTGGCTTGGGATTGCTTCCGCTAAAAGGTATCTACGCACTACTGCTCTCGGTTGAGCGGGTTTGTTTCACGAGAAAATATCTGAAATATAGTCCCGGGCGGATTCGAACCGCCGTCATGGGCTCCAAAGGCCCATATGATTGGCCACTACACCACGGGACTTCTCACTCCGGTCGAAGCCCCGTAAGGATCGCAGTTCCAAGGGAACTGCTCACCACCACGGGACTCCTCGTGTTACGCGCAGATGCGGCTTATCCGCGTAACGGTTTATGAGTTGCTGTTTCCCGTCGAGATGTCGATCGCCCCGATTTCGGCTAGCCGGTGGCAGCTTCGGCACAGACAGACGAGGTTATCTATCGAGTGGGCGATCTGTGGATCACTGAACTCGCGAACGGGAACGATATGATGTACATCCGGTTCCTGTCCGAGTTCTTCCTCGGTAGCTCCACAGTTTTTACAGCGGTGGTCGTCTCGATCCAACGCTCGTCGTCTTACTTCTCGCCAGTTCCCGTTGTAGACGTTCTGGTCCGAAGCATCCCGCATCATGAGCGAGAGGGATAGACAGTTGTGACTGCAGAACCTCACAGGATATCTATCGGCTCGAGACTGAAGGACGTCTATTATTCTACCGCAAAACTCACAGACTTTCTTGGTCCGCTCGATCTCGTGCACTTCGTAGTACGGTTCTCCGAGAAACTCGGACGATGCTTCCACACATTCCGGACAGTACACTCCTTTCTTGTCCGACGGATAGAACTCGAACGTCTCGTCACACCGTTTGCAAGTCGTTTCTTCCCGCTTTCCTGTCCAGTTTCCGTTGTGTTCCCCCGCGTTCGGATTACAGTTGTCGCAGAACTTCCGGCGAGCCTTCGGGTCGTAGAACTCCGTTTCACAGCCCTTACAGGTTCGGTTTAGTAGCGGCTCCCCGTGTACTTTCGTGTGGTGCTGTCGCATTCCTCGCTCCGACTGGAGGGACTTGTCACACGTTGGACAGTCCATACCGTCGTTGACCTCGCTATCGTACGTAAAGCTAGGTCAACGGACAAAATCGACTGGGACCCGCGAAAATCGGGATCGGTGACGGCGTTACAGGTAGCCTTCGTCGGCCAGCCGCTCGATACCTTCCTGCAGGCGCTCCTCGCTCGCGGCGTAGGAGATCCGGGCGTACCCCGGCGTACCGAACGCGCTGCCGGGGACCGTGGCGACGTGGGCGTCCTCGAGTGCGCCCTCGCACCACGCCTGGTCGTCCTCCGAGACGGGCAGCATCATGTAGAACGCCCCCTTCGGAACGGCGACGTCGACGCCGTGGCCCTCGAGCAGGTCCACCACCAGGTCCCGTCGCTCGGCGAAGGCGGCGACCATGTCGTCGACGGCCTCGTCGGTGTTCTCGAGTGCTTCGACGCCGGCGTGCTGGACGAAGTTTACCGCCGAGGAGACGGAGTGGCTGTGCAGTTTGCCGGCCTGGTCGATCAGTTCCTCGGGGCCGGCGAAGTACCCGAGCCGCCAGCCGGTCATCGAGTAGGCCTTCGAGAAGCCGTTGACCGTGACGGTGCGCTCTTCCATCCCCTCGAGCGTTCCCAGGCTCGTGGGCTCGACGCCGTAGGTGATCTCCTTGTAGATCTCGTCCGAGATCACCGTCACGTCGTGCTCGACGGCGAGGTCGCGGACGCCCTCGAGCGCCTCGTCGGAGTAGACGGCGCCCGTGGGGTTCGACGGCGAGTTGACGATCAGCAGTTCGGTGTCGTCCGACACCGCGGCCTCGAGGTCCTCGAGGCCGGGCTCGAGCTGGAACTCGTGTTCGGAGAGGTCGACCCGCGAGAGCGAGCCGCCGGCCATCTTGACCATCGCCTCGTAGGAGACCCAGGCGGGATCGAGCAGCACGACCTCGTCGCCCTCGGCGATCAGCGCCTGGACGATCTCGTAGAGGGCCTGCTTCGCCCCGGGCGTGACGATGATCTCGTCGGTGCCGTGCTCGAGGCCGTCCTCGGCGAGCTTCTCGGAGATCGCCTCGCGCAGCTCGAGAATCCCCGCCGAGGTCGTGTAGCCGGTGTGGCCGGCGTCCATCGCATCCTTGCCGGCCTCGACGACGTTCTCCGGCGTGGGGAAGTCGGGTTCGCCGACCGAGAGGTCGACGACGTCTTCGCCGTCGTTCTCGAGTTCGGTCGCGAGTGCGGAGATGGCGAGCGTTGCGGACGGTTCGACTCGGGTCAGGCGGTCGGTGAATTCCATGGTCATCGTTGATCTGGGTCGGGTAGCTCGGCGACGAGGTCGAGCGCGCCGTCGACGGCCTTCGCCGCGTTGTCGACGCGTTCCCGGGCTTCCGCGGCTGACATGCCGGGGCCGGTGACGCCGAGCGTCACGGGTGTGTCACGCTCGAGACTGACGTCGGAGAGTCGCTGTGCGGCCGCGTCGGTGATCACCTGGTCGTGGTCCGTGTCGCCGGTGATGACCGTGCCGATCACGGCGACGGCGTCGACGTCCTCGAGGCGAGCGAGTCGGTCGGCCGCGAGCGGGGCGTCGTAGACCCCCGGGACACGAACCGTCTCGTACACCTCGGCGCCGGCGTCGGCGGCGGCCTCGCTGGCGACGGTCTCCATCTGCTCGGTGATCTCTCGGTTGAACTCCGCGACCACCAGTCCGAGCGTGGTCATACTCGAGCGGTCGGGTGGGGAGTTCAAAGAGGTACCGTTCTCGGCGGACGGCGCGGCTCTTTGGCCGAGGACGAGCCATCGCCGCGAACTGAAGCGGACAGTCGGTCGTCGTTCGCCGAAGTACTCACGAACGTGCCGACCGCGGCCGTTCTCAGCCGAAGAAATCGGCAGCATTGAGAATACTTAAGCGACGGCCCGTCCAACTCACAGCCGATGACGACGCTACGGACGCCGGGGCCGACCCTCGGCGTGGTCGGTGGCGGACAGCTCGGACGAATGCTCGCCGAGGCGGCCGCACCGCTCGGCGTCGAGGTCGTCGTGCTCGATCCGACGCCGGACTGTCCGGCCGCACCCGTCGCGCGCGATCAGATCGTCGCCGAGTTCGACGACGAGGCAGGTATTCGGGAGCTCGCCGCCCGGGCCGACGTCCTCACCTTCGAGATCGAACTGGCCGACCAGGATGTCCTCGAGCGGGTCAGCGAGGAGTCGGGAACCCCCGTCCACCCCGATCCCGCGACCCTCGAGACGATCCACGACAAGCTCGTCCAGAAACGGGCCCTTGAGGACGCGGGCGTCCCCGTCCCGCCGTTCCGGGCGGTCGAGGGTCCCGACGACGTCCGCGAGGCGATCGACGACTACGGCGCGCCCGTCATGCTGAAGGCCCGGACTGGCGGGTACGACGGTCGCGGGAACGTCCCCGTCGAGTCGAAAGCCGACGCGGAAGACGCACTCGAGTCGGTCGCCGGCCCCGCGATGGTCGAGTCGTTCGTCGATTTCGAACGCGAGATCTCGGTGATCGCGGTCAAAGGCGACGGCGAGACCGCAGCCTTCCCGATCGGCGAGAACGTCCACGAGGACGAGATCCTGCGGGAGACGATCGTTCCCGCCGGCTCGAGCGAGGCCGTCGAACAACGAGCCCTCGAGGTCGCCGAGGACGTCCTCGGGGTGATGGACGGGCGTGGCGTGTACGGGATCGAACTCTTTGAAGTGAGCGAGGCGCGTAGCGCTTCGGAGGACTCGAGCGACGGCACCGTCCTGCTCAACGAGATTGCCCCTCGCCCGCACAACTCGGGACACTGGACCATCGAGGGCGCACAGAGCTCGCAGTTCGAACAGCACGCCCGAGCCGTGCTGGGCTGGCCGCTGGCGGCGACCGACCTGCGCTCGCCGACCGTCTCGGTGAACCTGCTCGGCGACGTCAAGGAGTCGCGAGACGCCGAACTCAGAGACGTCGAGCGGATCCTCGAGACGCCCGCGGCGAACCTCCACTGGTACGGCAAGCGACAGGCTCGGCCGCTGCGAAAGATGGGCCACGTCACGATCACTGATCGTGAGGGCGAGACGGCCGAGGATTTACTCGAGACCGCCCGTGAACTCGAGCGTTCCGTTACGTTCACTGCGGAGTGACGAGCGAGCGGGAAGTGACGGACGGGCCAGCACAATATATCGAAGTTTCGACACGACGAGCGCGTTCCATCTTGGGTCCACGGCGAATGCTTCTCTGACCCGACGCCGACGAACCGTACCGTTTCTTTGTCGACGGATCGTAGTCTCGACTCATGCCCGCCAACTCGGTTTCGGAACTGATCGACCGTCTGCACCGCGAAGCCGAACTGGACCTGCCCGACGCCGAGACCCCCGACGTGGGTATCGTGATGGGCAGCGACTCCGACCTCGAGGTGATGTCAACCGGAGGCACCCGTCGCGGCGCCTACGACGCCCTCGTCGACGAGCTCGGCTTCGAGGAGCAGACCGACTACGAGAACCCGCCCGAGGCCCGGTTTACCTTCGAGACGTACGTCACCTCCGCCCACCGCACGCCGGAGCTGATGACCGCCTACGCCGAGACGGCCGAGGACCGCGGGCTCGAGGTGCTCATCGCCGGCGCGGGCGGGAAGTCCGCGGACCTGCCGAACATGACCGCCTCGATCGCCTACCCGCTTCCGGTGATCGGCGTCCCCGTCCAGGAGAAGTCCGTCGACAGCGTGATCGGGATGCCGACGGGCGCGCCGCTGGTCGCTGTCGATGCCGGGAAGTCGTTCAACGCTGCGCTGTCGGCAGCCCAGATCCTCGCCCGTCAGCACGAGCCGGTTCGAGAGCGACTCCTCGAGTATCACGAAGGACTGCGAGCGGAGGTCGGTGAGGTCTCCCGGCGGCTGCACGACGACGGCACCGCGCGCTTCTCGAGCGAGTAGCCGACTGACGGCGCCCCCGGTCGGCTTGTCGGTTCAGTCTCCAGTGGGGCTATCGATTCGGGACCGTCCCACGTGAGAGATTGGGGCTTCTTTCGGCGATGAACGGGTCAGGAGTTGTGCTGCCGATCATTCGGCCGATACCCCGAACGACGAAAACGGATGCTGATGCTCCTACCGGCCGAAACAGCAAGAATCAACCCTTATATGCGTGGGGTCAGAAGATTCGGACGTTACCGAGATGAATGACTGGATCGCTATCGGCGCGCTCGCGCTCGTCGGACTGCTGATACCGTTCGGGATGATGGCGGTATCGTACCTCCTGCGGCCGAGCGTCCCCGAAACGAGCAAACGTGCCACCTACGAGAGTGGCGAGGTGCCGACCGGCGGGACGCGCATCCGATTCAACATCCAGTACTACATGGTTGCGCTTCTGTTTCTCGTCTTCGACATCGAAACCGTCCTGTTGTTTCCGTGGGCGGTTGTCTATCAAGATGCGCTCGCGGCCGAGGAGTACGGCCTCGTCCACGCTCTCGGTCCGATGCTGGCGTTCGTCGCCATCCTGCTGATCGGGTTCGCCTGGGCGTGGCGCACCGGCGCCGTTCAGTGGGCGCGAACGCCAGAGCAGGTGGAGGCCGGAGCTGATCGATAATGAGTAGTGACAACCCACGCCAAGAGATCTACGACAGTACCGCCCCGTCGACCGACACTCGAGAGGCGCGGATGGGTGCCGGCCCCGACGATCGATTCAACTCGAAGCTTCGGGAGGCGTTCGGTGCGTCGCCGTTCATCCTCACGAAGTTCGACCAGTTCATGAACTGGGTTCGGGGGAACTCGATGTTCATGCTGCAGTTCGGGATCGCCTGCTGTAGTATCGAGATGATTCACACGTACGCGATCAAACACGACCTCGACCGCTTCGGTGCGGGCGTCCCTCGAGCCTCGCCGCGACAGGCCGACGTGATGATCGTTCCCGGAACGATCGTCTCGAAGTTCGGCCCGCGGATGAAGCGGGTCTACGACCAGATGCCCGAACCCAAGTTCGTCGTCGGGATGGGATCGTGTACGATCTCCGGAGGTCCGTTCCAGGAGGGGTACAACGTCGTCAAGGGTGCCGAGGAGATCATCCCCGTCGACATCCACGTTCCCGGCTGCCCGCCCCGACCGGAGGCGTTGATCTACGGCGTCGCCAAGCTTCAGGAACGAATTCGCAACGGCGAGACCTCGCCCGTCGTGGTCAAGCCGTACGAACTCGAGCAGTTCGGCGACCTTCCGAAGGACGAACTCATACAGAAACTCGCGGACGATATCGACGAGGAGGACCTCGTCATGCGGTACAACTGGGCTGATTCGCCATGAGCACGGAACTCGAACCACAGACACCGGAGGTCACCGAGAACGACCTCGAGGCGCTGATCGGCGACCGCGCGCTCAGACGTGACGACCACCTCAACGCGCCGGGCTTTGTCATCCGGCCGGACGACGTTCAGGACGTCCTGTTCGATCTCCGGGACGAGGCGGGGTTCGACCACCTCTCCTGTCTGACCGCCCAGCAGTACGAGGACCGCTACGAGTCGATCTACCACATGAAGAAGTATGCCGACCCGACCCAGGAGGTGTCGGTCGTCGTTCCGACGTCGGTCGATAACCCGGTCAGCCAGTCGGCCGAACCCGTCTTCCGCACCGCCGACTGGCACGAGCGGGAGGCGTTCGACCTGGTGGGGATCGACTACGAGGGCCACCCCGACCCGCGCCGGATCCTCCTGCCCGAAACCTGGCAGGGTCATCCCCTCTCGAAGGACTACGACCAGGAGCAGCCACAGGTCGTCACTCTCGCCGAGCACGCCAACCCGATCCAGCCCGATCACCACGACGAGGAGTCGGACACGATGTTCCTCAACATCGGTCCCCACCATCCGGCGACCCACGGCGTACTCCACGTCAAGACGGTGCTCGACGGCGAGACTGTCGTCGACATCGACCCCGACATCGGCTACCTCCACCGCTGTGAGGAACAGATGTGCCAGCAGGGAACCTACCGCCACCAGATCATGCCCTACCCGGACCGATGGGACTACGTCTCGGCTGGCCTACTCAACGAGTGGGCTTACGCTCGCGCCGCGGAGGATCTGGCCGACATCGAGGTCCCCGAGTACGCCCAGGTCATCCGGACGATGGGCGCGGAACTCTGCCGGATCGCCTCGCACTTCCTGGCGCTCGGCACGTTCTGTCTGGACGTCTACGGCGACTTCAACGCCGTCTTCCAGTACTCGTTCCGCGACCGGGAGGTCGTCCAGGACATCTTGGAGGACCTGACCGGTCAGCGGCTGATGTTCAACTACTTCCGACTCGGCGGGGTCGCCTGGGACCTGCCCGAACCCCGCGACGAGTTCATCGAGAAGGCCCGGGACTTCCTCGACGAACTCCCGGCGAAGATCTCCGAGTACAACGACCTCGTAACGGGCAACGAGATTTTCCAGGTGCGCTGCAACGATACGGGTGTCCTCGAGCCCGACCTCGCCAAGTCCTACGGCTGTACGGGGCCCGTCGCCCGCGCGTCGGGGATCGACTACGACCTCCGGCGAGACGACCCCTACGGCTACTACGAGAACCTCGACTGGGACGTCATTACCCGCCAGGGCTGTGACAACTACGCTCGTGTCCTCTGTCGGATGGAGGAAGTCGAGGAGTCCGCGAAGATCATCGAGCAGTGTCTCGACCTGCTCGAGGACTGGCCCGAGGACGACCGCGAGATCCAGGCGAACGTCCCCCGGACGCTCAAACCGGACCCCGACACTGAAATCTACCGGGCCGTCGAGGGTGCGAAGGGTGAACTCGGTATCTACATTCGGTCGGACGGGACCGACAAACCCGCCCGATTCAAGATCCGCAGTCCGTGTTTCCACAATCTCTCGTCGCTCGAAGAGATCAGCGAGGGTGACTTCATCCCCGATCTGATCGCCTCGCTGGGCAGCCTCGATATCGTGCTCGGAGAGGTGGATCGATGATCGAGGGGACGCTCATCCAGGCCGGTGATACGGTCTTGCTTCCCGAGCGGATCGGCGACCTGACCGGGCTCGACCAGTTCGGCCTCGCCGGAGAGCTGCTCGCGGCATTTCTCGCCGCGTTCATCGTCGGCAACCTGATGCTGGCGATGACCGGCGTCGCCGGCCCGTGGGCGAAACGGAAGATCACCGCCGCGTTCACGGACCGGATCGCCGTCAACCGACTGGGACCCGCCGGGCTATTGATCATCGTGGCCGACTCCGTTCGGCTGCTCTCGAAGGAGAACATCATCCCCGAGAACGCCGACCGACCGGCCTACGACCTCGCACCGATCGTCGTCGCGTCCTCGGCGCTGCTCGGCTTCGCGGTTATTCCGATGGGCAGCGGAATTCATCTCGCCGACCCTGAGGTCGGCCTGGTGTTCGTCTTTGCGGTCGCCGGCATCGCGAGTCTCGGCCTGGTGATGGCCGGCTACTCGTCGGCGAACAAGTACTCGATGCTCGGCGGTCTCCGTGCCGTGGCACAGAACGTCGCCTACGAGATCCCGCTCGTCGTCACCGGGATGTCGGTCGTTATCTTCACCGGCAGCCTGCAGATGAGCGAGATCGTCGCGGTCCAGAACCAGCCGCTGGTCGATTTCGGCCTGTTCGCGATTCCGGCATGGTTCGCGATCGTCAACCCGTTCGCGTTCGTTCTCTTCCTGCTCGCGAACTTCGCGGAGGTCGGCCGCAACCCGTTCGACACGCCGGAGGCACCGACGGAGATCGTCGCCGGCTACCAGACCGAGTACTCCTCGGTGTATTTCGTCCTGATCTACCTCGGCGAGTTCCTCCATATCTTCCTCGGCGGGGCGATCATCGCGACGATCTTCCTCGGCGGCCCCGCCGGACCCGGTCCCGAGGCGCTCGGGATCGTCTGGTTTATCATCAAAATCTGGGGCGTCTTCCTGCTGACCCAGTGGATGCGGTCGGCGGTGCCGCGAGTTCGAGTCGACCAGCTGATCGAAATCGGCTGGAAGGGACTGCTCGTCCTTTCGTTTGCGAATCTCATCTTGACCGCGATAATCGTGGGGATCATCCAATGATTGGGATACTCAAATCGATGGCAACGACGATGAAACACGCACTGGATGGCTCGACGTTCACCGTCGAGTATCCGGAGACCGCACCGGACGTCTCCCCGCGCTTTCGGGGCGTCCACAAGTTCAGCCAGGAACGCTGTATCTGGTGTCGCCAGTGCGAGAACGTCTGTCCGAACGACACCATCCAGATCGTGATGGACGACCAGCGAAACGGCGAACAGTACAACCTCCACATCGGCCAGTGTATCTACTGCCGGCTCTGCGAGGAAGTCTGTCCAGTCGACGCGATTCTGCTCACCCAGAACTTCGAGTTCACGGGCGACACCAAACACGATCTGGTGTACAACAAAGAACAGCTGAAGGCCGTCCCGTGGTACAAGGACATCGACCCGCTCGAGTCACGCGAACCCGACCGGGGCGCGTGGATCGGTGAGGGTGACGGGGAGGTCGATTATCAGTAATCGGGCCGCCCGTCCCGAGAACGGGCAGACACTCACAATAATGACATATGAGCTGATCGCGTTCGCGCTGTTCGCGTTCGTCACGCTCGCCAGCGCGCTCGGCGTCGTGTTGCTTGCTGACCCGTGGCACTCAGCACTGATGCTCGGCGTGACGCTGGTCAGCGTCGCGGTGTACTACGTGATGCTGGCGGCGGAGTTCGTCGCCATGATGCAGATCCTCGTCTACGTGGGCGGGGTGCTCATCCTTATCACGTTCGCCGTGATGCTTACCCAGCGCGAGGACGCGGACGCGGAGACGGAGACCGACGAGGTGGTACAGACATGACGAACGGGCCGCAACTCCGGCTCGGCGAATCGCTGTTGCCCGGTATCCTCGCCGTTGCGCTGTTCGGCGTGATGGCGATGATCGTGCTCAACACCGGTTTCGCCGACGAGATGGTCGGCTTCCCCGAGGGGATCTCGGTCACCTCCGAGATCGGCTACGCGCTGTTCGACTTCACGGCGCTGCAGTCGACGGAGGGGTCGATCGGCAACACCGAGCCGTTCCTCATTTCGTTCCTGCTAATCGCGGTCGTCCTCGACGCCGCGCTGGACGCCGCGCTCGTGCTCGCGAAACGCGAGACCGAGGGTGAACCCATCGCGGCGCTCTCGAGCGTCTCGACCGGCGACTCGGCAGGTGCCCAGCCCGCGGCAACCGATGGCGGCGCCGAGAACGGCACCTCCCGCTCGAGCGGAGGTGAGCAGCGGTGAACGTTCCCATCGAGTACTTCGTGTTGCTGTCGATGGCGCTGTTCTCGATCGGTCTCTTCGGGATTCTGACGCGCCGAAACGCACTGATGTTCCTGATGTCCGTCGAGATCATGGTCAACGCGGCCAATATCAACCTGATCGCGTTCGCGCTGTATCACGGCAACCTCACGGGACAGGTGTTCGCGCTGTTCGTGATGGCGCTCGCTGCCGCAGAGGTCGCGATCGGACTCGGGATCATCCTAGTGTTGTACCGCAACTTCCGTGACGTCGACGTCACGGTTCCGACGACGATGAGGTGGTAAGATGGAAGGGTTATTCGACTACGCACCGGCGATCGCGCTGTTCCCGCTTGCGGCGTTCGTCATCGCTCTGGCCTTCGGGCCGAAGCTCCCGAAGAAGGGGGCGATTCCGGGCATCGTTGCGACGGCTGGCTCGCTGGCCCTCTCGCTCGCGATGGTCGCGGCTGTCGTGGGCGGCGAGGAGGGGTACTATCACACGACACTGTTCACGTGGGCGGCCGGCGACGCCGCCGGCGAGGTCGGCGAGGGGATCGAGTTCACGTTCGGTATCCTGATCGACCCACTCGCCGCGCTGATGCTCGTGATCGTCTCGCTGATCGCCTTCCTCGTTCACGTCTTCAGTCTCGAGTACATGAACGCCGAGGGCGAGACCGGACTCCCACGGTACTACGCCGGGCTCGGTCTGTTTACGTTCAGCATGCTCGCCTTCGTCTATGCAGACAACCTGCTGATGGCGTTCATGTTCTTCGAGCTGGTTGGACTGTGCTCGTTCCTGTTGATCGGTTTCTGGTTCCGCACCCGATCGGCACCTTCGGCTGCGAAGAAGGCGTTCCTTGTCACCCGATTCGGTGACTACTTCTTCCTGATCGGGGTCGTCGCCATCGCCGCGACGTTCGGCACGCTCCAGTTCGCCGGCGACGACTCGTTCGTCGCCGCGGCCGAGGCGGCTATCGACGACGGCGGCCAGCTGTTCGGCTTCGACGCCGAGACCTGGGTGACGATCACCGGGCTGCTCGTCCTCGGCGGCGTCATCGGTAAGTCCGCCCAGTTCCCGCTACACACCTGGCTACCCGATGCGATGGAGGGTCCCACCACCGTCTCCGCGCTGATTCACGCGGCGACGATGGTCGCGGCCGGGGTCTACCTGATCGCCCGGATGTTCGGCTACTACGCCCTCTCGCCGACGGCGCTGGCGATCATCGCCTTCGTCGGCGGCTTCACTGCGCTGTTCGCGGCAACGATGGGCGTCGTCAAAGACGACATCAAACAGGTGCTGGCGTACTCGACGATCAGCCAGTACGGATACATGATGCTCGGGCTGGGAGTCGGCGGCTACGTCGCCGGAGTCTTCCACCTGATGAACCACGCCTTCTTCAAGGCGCTGCTGTTCCTCGGGGCCGGCGCCGTCATCATCCTCATGCACCACGAACAGGACATGTGGAAGATGGGCGGTCTGAAGAACAAGGCTCCCGTCACCTACTACACGTTCCTCGCGGGCGCGCTCGCGCTCGCCGGGATCATCCCGTTCTCGGGCTTCTGGTCGAAAGACGAGATCCTCTACGACGCCCTGATCGTCGGCACCGAGGAGCCCCTGATCATGGCGGCGTACGCGATGGGACTGCTCGCCGTCTTCTTCACCGGCTTCTACACGTTCCGGATGGTGTTCCTGACGTTCCACGGCAAGCCGCGTTCGGACGTCGCCGAGGATCCCCACCCGGTCGGCTGGGCAGTGAAGTTCCCGCTGATCGCACTCGGCGTCCTCGCGGTCATCGCGGGCGTCGCGAATCTCGCCCCGGTCGCGAAGCTGACCGGACTCGAGATCGAGTTCTTAAACGAGTGGCTCAGCGGCGGTGCCGAGGGGGCGAACTACGCCGCCTACACCGACGCACTCGCGGCCGTCTACGACACCGGCTTTATCGGAACTGAGTCGACGACCGTGCTGATCGCAGCGGGGCTGTCCCTGCTGCTTGCCTTCTCGGGCGCCGGTCTGGCCTGGAAGCTGTACAACGTTCCGGAGCCGGTCGCACACAAGGAGCGTCTCGGGAGCGTTCGCGAGACGATCGAATCCAACTACTACCAGGACGAGTATCAGGTCTGGCTTGCGGAGGGGCTGACCCTGCCGCTGGCTCGAGCCGCGGACCGGTTCGACCAGACCGTCATCGACGGCACCGTCAACGGCGTCTCGTCGGTGAGCCTGTTCGGCAGCGATCGGATCAAACGGATCCAGACGGGGATCGTAACTAACTACGCGGCGCTGATCGTAACCGGCTTTATCGCCCTGGTTATCGTGCTCGGCGTTCTTGGAGGGTGGTTCCTATGATGATCGAAGCGCTACTCGCGGTGACACTGGTCGGTGCGCTGGTAACGTTCGTCGCGCCGAATCGCATCGCCGGCAAGCTGGCCTTCGGGATCAGCCTGATCCCTGCGGCGCTCAGCCTGTGGATGTTTACGGCGTTCGACGGCAGCGGAAACGCCTTGCTCGACGGCGAACTCGCCTTCGAGTCCCAGTTCGAGTGGATCCAGCTGGGCGACTACACCATCTCGTGGCTCGTCGGCCTCGACGGGATCAGCCTGCCGCTGGTCGTGTTGACGACGGTCCTGACGTCGCTCGCGATCATGAGCTCGTGGACGCCGATCGACGAGCGCGAGTCGCAGTTCTACGGGCTCGTGCTCTTTATTGAGGCGAACCTGATCGGCGTCTTCACGGCGCTTGACTTCTTCGTCTGGTTCATCTTCTGGGAGGCCGTGTTGATCCCGATGTACCTGCTGATCGGCGTCTGGGGTGGTCCGCGCCGGAAGTACGCGGCGATCAAGTTCTTCGTCTACACGAACGTCGCCTCGCTGCTGATGTTCGGTGCGTTCATCACGCTCGTGTTCGGCCTCGGCGACGTCACCAGCTTCGCGCTGCCCGAGGTCGCCACGGCGATGCTCGAGGGCGGGCCTGACGGCTTCGCCGGCCTCGGCGGCTCGGCGCTTGCCTCGGTCGTGTTCGTCGCGATGTTCCTCGGGTTCGCGGTCAAGGTTCCCGTGGTGCCGTTCCACACCTGGCTGCCCGACGCTCACGTCGAAGCGCCGACCCCCGCGTCGGTGCTGCTGGCGGGCGTCCTGCTGAAGATGGGGACGTACGCCCTGCTGCGGTTCAACTTCACGATGTTCCCGGAGCAGGTCGAGGCCTACGCCATCCCGATCGCCGCGATCGCGGTCATCAGCGTCATCTACGGCGCGATGCTCGCGCTGGCCCAGACCGACCTCAAGCGGATCGTCGCCTACTCCTCGGTGTCGTCGATGGGCTACGTTATCCTCGGTCTGGTCGCCTACACCCAGTTCGGCGTCGGCGGTGCGACGTTCCAGATGGTCAGTCACGGTCTGATCTCCGGACTGATGTTCATGGCCGTCGGCGTCATCTACAACGCGACCCACACTCGGATGGTCACCGACATGTCCGGGATGGCCGATCGAATGCCCGTCGCCGTCGGCATCCTCGTCGCCGGCGCCTTCGGCTACATGGGACTGCCGCTGATGAGCGGCTTCTTCGGCGAGTTCGCCATCTTCTTCGGCGCCTTCGGCTCCGGACTGCTGGCGTACTCGCAGCTCTTCACCTCGCTGGCGATGTTCGGTATCGTCATCGTGGCTGGCTACCTGCTGTTTGCCCTCCAGCGGACCGTCTTCGGACCGTATCACCTGGAAACCGACTACGACGTGGGCCGCGCGCCACTACACGACGTCGCGCCGATGTTCGTGTTGCTCGGCATCATCATCGCCCTCGGCGTCGCGCCCGAACTGATCTTCGACATGATTACAGACGCGGTCGATCCGATCCTGGAGAACGGAGGTGACGCCTGATGGCGGTGTTCGAGCTCCCCGACTGGGCCGCACTCGCCCCGGCGTTGATCCTCGTGGCGACGGCACTCGCGCTGTTCGTCATCGACAGCATCAACCCGCACACGAAGAACCGATCGCTGCTCGCGGGCACGACCGCAGTCGGCGCGCTCGCAGCGCTGGGCGTCGCCGTCTGGTTCATGGTCGCCGGCGTCGGCACGCCCACCGCCGCTGGCGGTCGCGGCGTCGTCGAGCTGTTCGGCGGCCAGCTCGTGGTCGACCAGATGGCGCTGTTCTTCATGACCGTCGTCTCGGTCGTCACCGCACTCGTTGCCGTGGCGAGCTACGACTACATGGGCGACCACGCCTACCAGGCGGAGTACTACTCCCTGATGATGCTCGCGGCGACCGGGATGGCCACGATGGCCGCCGCGAACAGCCTGGTCACGATCTTCATCGCCCTCGAGCTGGCGAGTCTCCCATCCTACGCGCTGGTCTCGATCCTCAAGGACAACCGCGGCAGCGTCGAGGGGGGGCTGAAGTACTTCCTGATCGGCGCGCTCTCGTCGGCGATCTTCGTCTACGGGATCTCGCTCGTATACGGCGCGACCGGTCACCTCCAGCTCGAGGCGATCGCGGATAACCTCCAGGGTGCCGGCGAGTACGGCGGCCTGCTCGGGCTCGGCATTCTGATGTTGATCGGCGGCTTTGCGTTCAAGACCGCCAGCGTGCCGTTCCACTTCTGGGCGCCAGACGCCTACGAGGGCACGCCCGCACCGGTCGCGGCGTTTCTCTCCTCGGCGTCGAAGGCGGCGGGCTTCGTGATCGCCTTTCGCGTGTTCACGACGGCGTTCCCGCTCGAGCCGACGACCGCGGTGATCGGCGTCGACTGGACGCTCGCGTTCATCATCCTCGCGATCGTCACGATGACGCTGGGTAACTTCGCCGCGGCGACCCAGGACAACGTCAAGCGGATGCTCGCGTACTCCTCGATCGGCCACGCCGGCTACGCCCTCATCGGACTCGCCGGGCTCTCGGCCGACGGCGGCGAGATCGTAATGGGCGCGGCGATGATGCACCTGCTGGTCTACGGCTTCATGAACACGGGTGCGTTCCTGTTCGTCGCACTCGCGGAGTACTGGGGTGTCGGCCGCACGTTCGAGGACTACAACGGACTCTCGAACCAGGCGCCGGTCGCCTGTTTCGCGCTCGGGATCTTCATGTTCAGCCTCGCGGGGATTCCGCCGCTGGGCGGCTTCTGGAGCAAGTACTTCCTCTTTACCGGCGCGATCGAGGCGGCAACGGCAAACAGCGCGATGTTGATCGTCGCCGCGGCGCTCGTAGTTAACAGCGCGATCTCGCTGTACTACTACGCGCGGCTGGTGAAGGCCGTCTGGATCGAGGACCCGGTCTCCGGGCGCGACACGCTCTCCCAGCCGACGGGCCTGTACGCGGCGATCATCTTCGCCGCCGTCCTGACCGTCGTCGCGTTGCCGGTGTTCGGCCCGATCGCCGACGCCGCGCTCGAGGCGGCGACCGTCGCGATCAGCTAACCTCGGCCGCGTCGGCGTTCTCGACTCCGTTCGATCTCACCCGAGCCGGTAGCTTTTACCCGACAGGGTTGCAAGCACCGCTGTATGGTTTTTCGGCTCGTACTCGGGTGTGGAACCATCGGTCGCCAGACGATCGGACGGCTGCCCGAGTGCGACGGCCGGCTACTCGTCGTCACCGACGACGAACAGACCGTCGAGACGCTACGCGACGAGAGCGTCCCGGCTCGAGACGCCGACCCAGCCGATCCCGTCCTCCTTGAGAGCCTCGAAACGCCCGACATCGTCTTCGTCGCCGGGGATCGCACCGATCGCAACCGGCTCGCACTCGAGCGTGCCCGAGACCGGTTCCCGGCCGCGTCGATCGTCGCCTACCTCGGCGGGAAACCGACCGAGGAGGATCGGACGGCGTTCGACGAACTCGCGGACCGGGTCGTCGACCCCGAACTGGCCATCGGCGACGCCGTCCTCAGGGAGACGACGAGTTCGCCCGCCGACGCCGGGATTCGGCTCCGGCGGCATCTCCAGGGACTCGAGGGACCGCTCGCGGTCGTAATGCACGACAACCCCGACCCCGACGCGATCGCCAGCGCGGTTGCGCTGGCCGAAATCGCCGAGTCGGTCGGCCTGTCGGCAGACCCCTGTTACTTCGGACGGATCTCCCACCAGGAGAATCGGGCGATGGTCAACGTCCTCGAACTGGACCTGCGAAACTTCGAGCCCAACGCCTCTCTCGAGGAGTACGGCTCCTTCGCGCTGGTCGATCACTCCAGGCCGGGCGTCAACGACCAGCTTCCGGAGGATCTCCACGTCGACATCGTCATCGATCATCACCCGCCGCGTGGCCCGGTGCCGAGCGACTACGTCGACCTCCGGGAACACGCCGGCGCGACGAGTACGGTGTTGACCGAGTACTTAGAGCGGTTCGAGCCGGCCCTCGAACGGGCGGTCGCGACGGCGCTTCTGTACGGGATCCGCGTCGATACAGACGAGTTCACCCGAGAGGTCTCGGCGGCCGACTTCGAGGCGGCGGCGACGCTGTGGCCACACGTCGACACCGACGTGCTCCGACAGATCGAACAGCCGTCCCTCGAGGGCGAGACGCTGGAGACGATCGCCCGCGCGATCAAAAACCGGGAGCAGCGGGGTTCGGTCGCGGCCGCGAGCGTGGGCCGAATCGGCGACCGCGACGCGCTCCCACAGGCGGCCGATCGGCTGCTCACGATGGAGGGCGTCGACACGTCGCTCGTCTTCGGCTTCATAGCGGAGATGGTGTTCGTCTCCGCGCGGTCGCGGGCGACCGACGTCGATCTCGGCGAGACCCTGCGGGACGCGTTCGACCGAATCGGCAGCGCCGG
The DNA here is from genome assembly GCF_029688845.1 of Natronococcus sp. A-GB1. Lineage (GTDB taxonomy): Archaea > Halobacteriota > Halobacteria > Halobacteriales > Natrialbaceae > Natronococcus. Next base: position 141,935 of record NZ_JARUKW010000009.1, read on the forward strand.
CGGCCACGCCGACATGGCGGGCGCCCAGCTCGAGATCGGCATCCTCGGCACCGCCGACGACGAGCAGGTCGACTCGATCGTCAGCGTCGTCGAGGAGGTCATCACGGATCGGTTCTTCGAGGCGATCGAGAGCCAGCCCGGCACGCCGGTCGGCTCTTACACCCAGACCAGCGAGGTGCTGTTCTCGCTCGAGGAGCCCGAGGCCGAGTAGCGGCGACGACAGCGCTTTTGCACCGGGGTTGCGTTGGTACGGTATGGACGTAACGTCGGATCGGACCAAACCTCAGGTCAAAGATTACATGACCCGCGACGTGGCGACGGTCTCGCCCGACACCACCGTCGGCGCGGTCGCGAACCGAATCGCCGAGACCGACAACCACAGCGGCTTTCCCGTCTGCGAGCGCCGGCGCGTGGAGGGATTTATCAGCGCCCGCGATCTGTTGCTGGCCGACGATGGTGACCCGATCTTCAAGGTGATGACGACGGACCTGCTGGTCGCCCACCCCGAGATGAAGGTCACCGACGCCGCCCGGGTGATCCTGCGCTCGGGGATCCAGAAGCTGCCCGTCGTCGACGACGCGGGCAACCTCGTCGGCATCATCTCGAACGCCGACGTGATCCGCAGCCAGATCGAGCGGGCGACCCCCCAGAAGGTCGGCAAACTGGTCAACACGTTAGAACAGATCCACAACGTCGAACTGCGCCAGGAGCGCCGAACGGTCCCCCTCGAGGAGCTCACGCCGACCCAGGGCCGGGTGTACGCCGACGAACTCGAGGGTCGGCGGTACGAACTCGAGAACGGGCTGGCCGAGCCCCTCGTCGTCATCGACAACGCCGGCACCCTGCTGCTGGCCGACGGCCACCACCGTGTGCTCGCGGCCGACCGCCTCTCGATCGACGAGATGGACGCCTACATCATCGTCATCGACGATCCGATCGACCTCGGGATGGCCCGCACGGCGAAGAAGGAGGGTCTCGAGCGAATTAGCGATATCGAGGTCGTCGACTACGCGCGCCATCCGCTGGTTCAGACGACCGAACGGCTCCAGGGCGAGGAATAGTCCGAACGTTTCGCTCCGTTGATCACTGGTCAGGGTTTTCCCGCTCGGGCGAGTACGCGGTTCGATGACCGATGACAGTTCAGCGAGCGTACTCATCGCGGGGGCGAGCGGCGACACCGGGACGGAACTGCTCGCCGTCCTCCGGCCGACGGATCTCACGGTTCGCGCGACGACCCGGTCGTACACGAACGTCGATCACCTCGAGCGCCTCGGCGCCGACGAGGTGATCGTCGCGGACTTCTTCGAACCCGGCGACGCGGTCGCGGCCGTCGAGGGCTGTGACGTCGTCTGCTGTGCGCTCGGGACACCGCCCAGTTATCGCCACACCGTCGGCGGCAAACTGGTCGATCGGACCGGCGTCAGCAACCTCCTGACGGCCGCCGTGAGCGAAGAAGTTTCTCACTTTGTCCACCAGAGCGCGATCGGCGTCGGGAGTTCGAAGGCGGGACTCCCACTGCTGGCAAGAATCCTCATTAGGGGTTCGCTGAAGGCCAAGGCCGACGCCGAGACCGCGATCCGGCGGTCGGGGATCGACTACACGATCGTCCGGCCCGGACGACTCACGAACGAGCCGCCCAGCGGCGACATCGTCGTCGGCGAGGGAGGCGACTCCGTCGCGGGATCGATCTCACGGGCCGACGTCGCCCGCGTCATGGCCGCCGCGCCGTTCACTCCGGATGCGCGAAACCGCACCCTCGAGGTCGCCAGCCGGAACGGGCTCTCGGGCCCGCCGAAACGCGTCGTCGAGGTCGACTGGGCGTTCGATCGCGTCGAGGCGGATCGGGACCGGATGCGCCTGTAGAAGCCACCCGGAATCCTTAATGGACCGTCCGGCAAAAATTACGATCATGTACGACGATGAGGATCTAGAGTCCATTCGGCAAGCCGGCGAGGAGTGGGAAGCGGAGAGCCTCGAGCCGACGCTCGAGGCCCACGGCGAGCGAAAAGACCGGTTCGCGACCATCTCGAACCTCGAGGTCGATCGGCTCTACACGCCCGAGGACGTAAGCGATCTGGACTACCTCGAGGATCTGGGCTTCCCGGGCGAGGAGCCCTACACCCGTGGTCCGTATCCGACGATGTACCGCGGGCGCACCTGGACGATGCGCCAGTTCGCCGGCTTCGGCACCGCCGAGGAGACCAACGAACGCTTTCACTACCTGATCGACGAGGGCCAGACCGGGCTGTCGGTCGCGTTCGACATGCCGACGCTGATGGGGCTTGACTCGGACGACCCGATGAGCGAGGGCGAGATCGGCAAGGAGGGCGTTGCGGTCGACACCTTGCGGGACATGGAGATCCTCTTCGACGGGATCGACTTAGAGGAGATCTCGACGTCGTTTACGATCAACCCCTCCGCGCCGGTGATCTACGCGATGTACGTCGCGCTGGCCGACGATCAGGGCGTCCCCCGCGAGAAGATCCGCGGCACCCTCCAGAACGACATGTTCAAGGAGTTCATCGCCCAGAAGGAGTGGGTGATCCCGCCCGAGCCGTCGCTGGACCTCGTGACGGACACGATCGAGTTCTCGACCGAACAGACGCCGAAGTTCCACCCCGTCTCGATCTCGGGCTATCACATCCGCGAGGCCGGCTCGACCGCGGTCCAGGAGCTGGCCTTTACGCTGGCCGACGGCTTCGGCTACGTCGAGGACGCGATCGATCGGGGGCTCGAGGTCGACGAGTTTGCTCCTCGCCTCTCCTTTTTCTTCAACTGCCACAACTCCTTCTTCGAGGAGATCGCGAAGTACCGGGCGGCCCGCCGGATCTACGCCCGCGTGATGGACGACTGGTACGACGCCGAGCGTGCGGAGTCCAAGCGTCTCAAGTTCCACACGCAGACCGCAGGCCAGTCCCTGACGGCTCAGCAGCCGCTGAACAACGTCGCTCGCGTGACGATCCAGGCGCTGGCAGGCGTTCTCGGGGGCACCCAGTCGCTACACACCAACAGCTTCGACGAGGCGCTGGCCCTGCCCGGCGAGAAGGCGGTGCGGGTGGCGCTTCGCACCCAGCAGATCATCGCCGAGGAGTCGGGCGCCGCGGATATCGTCGACCCGCTGGGCGGAAGCTTCGCCGTCGAGGCGCTGACCGACGAGACCGAACGGCGCGCGATGGAGTACATCGAGGAGATCCGCGAGATGGGTGAGGGTTCGGTTCGGGACGGCATCCTCGAGGGGATCGACCAGGGGTACTTCCTGCGGGAGATCCAGGAGGCCTCCTACGAGTACCAGGAACGGGTCGAGCGCGGCGAGGAGGTCGTCGTCGGCGTCAACCAGTACACGATCGAGGAGGACACCAGCCCCGATATCCTCCAGGTCGACGAGGACACCGCCGACCGCCAGCTAGGCCGACTCGAGGACGTCAAGAGCAAGCGCGACGACGGCGAGGTCGAGGCGACGCTCGAGGCCCTCGAGGGAGCCATCGACCGCGGCGAGAACACGATGCCGTACATCGTCGACGCGGTGAAGGCCTACGCCACGATGGGCGAGATCATGGACGTCTTCGAGGCCGAACACGGCGCCTACAGCGAGCAGATCGGACTGGCCTGAGCGGCGCTCGGCAGTCTGGCGATTCCCTGCGTTCTTGATGGTGCGCCGAGAGATGGCTACCGGATGGTCTCGACCCGTCTCGTCGTCCTCGTCTCGCTGGTCGCGAGCCTCGCGATCGCGATCGCGAAGTTCGTCGCCTACCTGCTCACCGGCAACGTGAGCATGCTGAGCCAGACGTACTACTCGCTCGCCGACGTCGCCAACCAGGGACTGTTGCTACTTGGGTTTCGACTCAGCGAGGAGGGCGCGAGCCGCAAACACCCCTTCGGGCGCGGGAAGGAGCAGTACTTCTTCGCGTTCGTCGTCACCGTGCTCCTGTTCGGGATCGCCGGCTTCGCCTCGGTCCGGGAGGGATACGCTGCCCTCGAAGCCGGCGGATCCGCCGACGACGTCGACGTGACCAACTACGTCGTCCTCGGAGTCGCGCTTCTCTTCGAGTCCTACGCGCTGTACACCTCCTACGGTGGCATGCAATCCGAGCGCGAGGCGAAGGGGTTCGGCTCCATGTTCGAGACGTTCCGTCGCTCGAAGGACCCCTCGCTGCTGACCGCGGCCACGGAGAACTTCGTCGCAGTCGTCGGTGTGTGCGTCGCGATCGGCGGGATCTACCTCACCGATCGCACCGGTGTGCGGTCGTCTACGACGCGGCGGCGAGTATCGTCATCGGGCTCCTGCTGATGGGCCTGGCGCTGGCGCTGGCCTGGGAAAGCCGCAGCCGCATCGTCGGCGAGGGCATGACCCGCCGCGAGCGGATCGCGATCGTCGACGCGATCCGCGCGGTCGACGGCATCGAGGAACTGCTCGACCTACGGACGATGCATCTGGGTCCGGAGTCGGTGCTCGTGGCGTGTGATGTCCGCTTCCGGTCGGATCTCGAGACGGTCGACCTCGAGCGAACGGTCGACGCCGTCGAGGTCGCGATCCGGGAGCAGGTCCCCGAGGCCGATCGGATCTACGTCGAGGCCGAGTCGGCCTGATCAATCGTCCTCGAGGTGTGCGATCGACGTGAACACGAACGCCAGCGTCGCCAGAAAGACGCCGACCGTCACGCTGGCGTACAGCGCCCCCGTCGTCGGCGAGGCCACGAACGTGATGCCGAGGACGGTCACGTCCTCGACTCCGGTACGGACCGGGATCGCGTAGCCGATGAGCGCTCCGAGCGCGGCCGCAGCGGTGACGAGCGCGAGCCCGAGGGCGACGACGAGACGCCGTCTCTCGAGCGATCGGCCGCCGCGTCGGTCGGAGTCGGTAGCCACGGCCGACGGTTCGAGAGCGGCCCTTAGACGATTGTCGGTTTCTCGCACGGACCCGGTGACCGCGGTCGGCGTGGACGGCTATCCGCGACGGTATCGCAGCACGACGGCGCCGAGGGCCGTTATGACACCCGCAGCCACGAGCGCGACGCCCCGGGCCGCGAGGCCGAACGGGTCGTCGCCGGCGGCGGCGACCTGCTCCGTGCCGACGGCGTACAGCCCCCCACCCAGCACGACGAAGAGGGCGCCGAAGCCGATCGCGAGCGGCCAGGGGCTCGAGACGTGGCCCGACTCCGTGATGAAGCCGGTGACGCTCGACGCGAGGAGCACGAGGCCGCCGATTGCGACCGGGAGGACGTCGACGAGGATGCCGATTTCCGAGAGGACGAGTCCGGCGGCGATCAGCACGGGCCAGGGGCTCGAAGTGGGCGGCTGTTCGGTTTCGGTCGAACCGTCGGTCATATCGGTCGTAGGACCTCCCGCGTGTAGTACCTGCCCAAATCGAGCCGAACGGATCGATACCCCGGACGCATCGTCAGCGCTCGAGACGGGTCTTCCGTGCTACGTTCGGACGATAGCGTTCGCTTGCCGGCTCGCGTGCGGCCGATGCTAGACGTCGCGGTCGATGACGAACTCCGTGAACTCCCGAAGCTTGCGCTCGTTCTCGGGATCGAACTCGAGTCCGTCGATCGCCGCTCGAGCTTCGGTCGCCAGCTCGAGGGCGTGCTCGCGGGCGTACTCGATGCTGCCGGCCTCCTCGAGGACCGAGAGCGCCTCGCCGATCTCCTCGTCGGTGTTCTCGTCGGCCTCGAGGATCGCCTCGAGCCGACGAGCCGTTTCGGGGTCGCTTTCCTCGATGGCGTGGATCACGAGCAGCGTCTTCTTTCCCTCGCGGACGTCGTTGCCGAACTCCTTGCCGAACTCGCCGGCTCGGCCGAGCGAGTTCTCGACGTCTAAGATGTCGTCGCCGATCTGGAAGGCGACGGCGGTCAGCTCGGCGTAGCTGGCGACTGCCTCCTCGACGTCGGCGGGCTGGTCGGTGATGATCGCGGCCAGCCGGGCGACGATCCGACCCAGACAGCCGGTCTTGCAGGCACACATCTCGAGGTACTGCTCCGGTGTGACCCGTACTTCGCTCTCGTTGTGCCAGCAGATGTCCATTCCCTGACCGAGATGGGTCCGATTGAGTTCGTCCATCAGCATCTCGTAGGCAGCCAGCCGACGCTCGGCCGGCAGCTCTGCCTGCTCTCGGGTCAGGATCTTCAGCGGAAGGAAGTACATCGCGTTGCCCGCGTTGAGCGCAATGTCCTCGTCGAAGACGTGGTGGAGGGCCGGCTCCCCCCGACGCATCGCGGCCTCGTCCTCCACGTCGTCGACGATGATCGTTCCGTTGTGGAGGATCTCAGGGATACAGGCGTAACGCAGGTACTCCTCCGGATCCTCCCCGAACGCGTCGATGAACACCAGAAACAGTACCGCCCGCCAGCGTTTGCCGCCCCGATCGAGCAGCTCCCAGAGCGGGTCGGATAGCGCCCGCTGGATCCCCTCCGGGTCGTACTCGTAGGTCGGCTCGCCGAAGAAGTCCTCGAGGTACTCCCCTTCGACCTCGCGCGGTACGAGATCGGCGATCGCCTCGTCGATAGCCGGCTGCCACTCGGCAAGCGTCTCCCGCATACCACCTTCGAGTGGGAGCGAGGTAAAAAAGATTCAGTTCCTCGTGTCTCCCCGCGCTCGCGGACGGTCGCGGTCGCGGGAGTGCCACGCCGTGACGAACTGTCAGGGAGCGTACTCGCTGTCGCCGAAGCCGATACCGTTACACGGCGGCAGGGAGACGATGCGAGCATGAGTACGTGGATCGGCGAGCTGTTTCGAAGCGACGTCGGCTGGAATCACCTCGAGGAGTTGGTCGACATCGGAGATCGGATGGCCGGCAGCGCGGGCGAGCGCGAGGCCGCCGAACTGACCCGTGACGCCCTCGCAGACGTCGGCGCTGAAAACGCCCGGCTCGAGTCCTTCGAGATTCAGGGCTGGAGCCGCGGCGAGAGTTCGATCACCGCCGGCGAGACGACCCAGGACTCCATCGCGCTGCCGCGCAGTCCCGCCGACCGCGTCAAGGCGCCGCTGGTCGATCTGGGGTACGGCCTGCCCGAAGCGTTCGAGGACGCCGACCTCGAGGGCAAGGTCGTCATGGTCCGAAGCGACATCCCGAGCTACGCGGACCGGTACGTCCACCGCCGGGAGAAGTACTACCACGCCGTCGAGGCCGGCGCCGTCGGCTTCGTCTACCGGAACCACGTCGAGGGCTGTCTCCCGCCGACGGGTAGCGTTGGAACGGCCGAGGACCCGATCGGCGAGATCCCGGCCGTCGGCGTCTCGAGCGAGGTCGGGGCCCGCCTGGCGCGGCGGTTCGACGGCGAGCCGATCGAGGTCTCGGTCGACGCCGAGATCGGTACTGCAGAAAGTCAGAACGTCCACGCCGAACTCGGCCCCGACACCGACGAGCGCGTGCTCGTGACGAGCCACGTCGACGCCCACGACATCGCGGAGGGGGCGCTGGACAACGGCGCGGGCACCGCGATGGTCGTCGAACTCGCGAACGCGCTCGCGGCCCGCGAGGACGACCTCGAGACTCGCGTCGAGTTCGTCGCCTACGGCGCCGAGGAGGTCGGACTGGTCGGCTCGAACTCCCACGCCGAGACCGCCGACCACGACGCGATCAAGGCGATCGTCAACAACGACGGCGTCGTCCGAGATCGCACCCTCGAGTTCACGACCCACGGCTTCGATGGGCTCGAGTACGCAGCCGAAGCGGTCGCCGACCGCTACGATCACCCGGTCGATATCGTCCCGCGACTCGGCCCTCACAGCGACCACTGGCCGTTCGTCCAGTGGGGCGTTCCGGGCTACCACGTGATGTCGACCTCCGACGACGTGGGCCGGGGCTGGGGCCACACCTTCGCCGACACGCTCGACAAACTCGAGGTGCGCGACCTGCGCGAGCAGGCGATCCTGCTGACCGATCTGGTCGTCGACCTGGCGGGCGAGGACCGGTCCGTCGAGCCCCGTTCGCCCGAGGAGATAATCGATGACCTCGAGGACCAGGACCTCGCCGAGGGGATGCGGGTGACCGGCGACTGGCCGTACGACGAGTAGCGGGAACCGTATCCTTTTGGATCGGCCGCGCGAACGCCGAGCCATGGACGCCGCGTGGGAACCGCCCGAGGACGGTGCCGTCGTCGGGATCGTCGTCGAGGAAGCCGACCGTCAAAGCGCCGTTGCCGACTCGTTGGCGGCCTCCCTCGAGGACCGCGGCCGGACGACCGTCGAGGTCTCGGCCGCGGAGCCGTCCGAGGCCGACGCCTCGGTACTGGTCGCACTCGGCGAGTGCGCGCTGTCGGCACTCGCCCGCGAGACCCCCGACGTTCCGGTGCTCCCGGTCGGGGATAGCGCGGGCCTCGAGTCGGCCGCAGCCGAGTCAGTTGCCGACGCGCTCGAGGCGCTCCTCTCGAATACCGCCAGCGTTCGCTCGCGTCCGATCCTCGAGGTCGTCCTCGAGGGCGAGCGCTACCGCTGCCTGTTCGACGTCACGCTGGTGACCGCCGAACCCGCCAAGATCTCGGAGTACAGCGTTCACTCGGATGACGAACTCGTCGGCTCGTTTCGCTCGGACGGCGTCGTCGCGGCGACGCCCATTGGTACCCACGGCTACGCGAGTGCCGTCGACGCACCGGAACTCTCGCCCTCGCTCGAGGCCGTCGCCGTCGCCCCGATCGCGCCCTTCGCGACGCACGCCCGCCAGTGGGTGCTCCCGCCCGGGTTCGAACTGCAGGTCGAACGCGACGAGGGCCCCGTCACGCTGGTCGTCGACGATCGCTCGGTCCGGTCCGTTCCCGTGGGCTCGCCGGTCGAGCTAACGTTCGAGGACGAACTCCGAACGCTGGTCCCACCGGCGGGCTGCCGGCGATAACTCGGTTCAACCGCCTCAAGCGTCGGCCTCGAGGTCCGCCCGCTCGAGGTCGTCGCCGCGGACGAGCAGGTAGATGATGAGGACTAGCAGACCGAGAACGACGGCGAGCACTGCGAGCACCTTGAGGTACGTCACGATCGGATTCGCCGTCGGTGTCGAAAGCGTTCGTGTAGCTACACACACCAGTCGGTATTAGTTAAATCCTTCACACAGTCCAGTTCGGATGGCGGAACGAAAACGGGGCAGCGTGCGAGACGGCGGAACGAACGTTAGCTCTCGAAGGGCTCCTCGTCGCGGTGGTTGTTCGGGTTCTGGTGCTCGAGGGCGTCGTCCTCGCGGTCGTCGGACTTGTGCTCGATGTCCTGGCGGCGCTGCTCCTCGTCCTGTCGTTCGCGGGCCTCCTTTTCTTCCTCGGTCAGTCCCTCCTCGTCCTCGTCCTCGGCGTCCGCGTCCTCGTGGGTCAGCTCGACGTCCCGTCCGTGCTCGTCCTTGCCGGTCTCGTTGTTATCGGACATAGTGATCTCGGGAGTGGATTCACACGGGCGGCGAAAAGACGTTCGGCTTGCAACGGACGGCTGCAACCGACGAACCAGTTCGGCGCGACTACCAGGGCTCGCCCGATGCGAGGTCGACCTCGCTGTCGCCCTTCTCCGAGGGACAGACGTCGGCGAGCACGCAGTCGTCACAGTCCGGACTGCGGGCGGTACAGGTCGCCCGTCCGTGGTCGATACAGAGATGGGTAAACTGCTGCCAGTACCTCTCCGGAACGAGCGCCATTAGCTCCTGCTCGATCGCCTCCGGACGCTCCTCCTCCGTGAGTCCGAGCCGACGGGAGAGCCGTTGGACGTGCGTGTCGACGACGATCCCCTCGACGACGTCGTGGCCGTGCTGGAGCACGACGTTCGCGGTCTTCCGTCCGACCCCCGACAGCTCGGTCAGTTCGTCCATCGTGTCGGGCACCTCGCCGTCGTGTTCCTCGAGGATCGTCTCGCAAGAGCTCTTGATGTAGCCGGCCTTGCTGTTGTAGTAGGTGATCGAGTTCAAGTCCTCGGCGAGTTCGTCCTCGGAGACGGCGACGTAGTCCTCGGCGCCGTCGTACTTTTCGAAGAGGTGGTCGGTCTCTGCGTTGACCCGTTCGTCGGTACACTGCGCCGAGAGGATCACGGCGATCAGCAGTTCGAGTCGGTTCGAGTACCGCAGCGAGATCGTCGAGTCGGGGTACTCGGCCTCGAGCCGATCGACGACCTCGACGGCCTGCTCCTCGGGGGTCTCGAGCGGGGTTCCCATGGCCGTTCTTTCGATGGCGTCCATTTCAGGGGTTCGGTTCGGCGGTCCGCACGGAGTGCAGACGGCACACACCCGGATGTCGTGGGTTTTAAGCGCACTTCAGCCGGCTATCCGGTATGAAAGCGACCGCGATCGCCCACCCCATCCAGGGCCTCGTCAAGTACCACGGGATGCGCGACGACGAGAAGCGCCTGCCGTACCACGACAGTATCAGCCTCTGTACGGCGCCGAGCCACACGAAGACGACCGTCGAGTTCTCGAGCGAACTCGATGCCGACACGTTCGTCGTCGACGGCGAGACCCTCGAGGGTCGAGCGGCGGAGCGAGTCGACAGCGTCGTCGCGAAAGTCCGGGAACGAGCCGACGCTGACCACGCCGACGAGCCGGTACACCTCGAAAGCGAGAACAGCTTCCCCACGAACGTCGGGCTGGGTTCTTCGTCGTCGGGCTTCGCCGCAGCGGCGATGGCGCTCTCCGAGGCCGCGGGCCTCGAGGCCGATCTGGAGACGGTGTCGACGATCGCCCGCGTCGGGTCGGCCTCGGCCGCCCGCGCGGTGACCGGCTCGTTCTCCCAGCTTCACACCGGATTGAACGACGAGGACTGTCGCTCTCGAGCGATTCCGAGCGACCTCGACGAGGACGCCAAGATCGTCGTCGGACTCGTCCCCTACCACAAGGAGACCGAGGACGCCCACGACGAGGCCGCCGACAGCCACATGTTCCAGGCCCGCAACGCCCACATCCACGGCCAGATCGCGGAGATGCGCGACGCGCTCCGGAGCGACGACTTCGACCGGGTCTTCGAACTCGCCGAGCACGACTCGCTGTCGCTGGCGGCGACGACCATGACCGGCCCGAAGGGATGGGTCTACTGGCAGCCGGCGACCCTCGAGATCTTCAACCGGGTGCGCCAGCTCCGCGAGGAGGAGGACGTCCCGGTCTACTTCTCGACGGACACCGGCGCGAGCGTCTACGTCAACACTACCGAGGACCACGTCGACCGCGTCGAGGACGAAGTGAGCGACTGCGGAGTCGAGACGATGGTCTGGGACGTCGGCGGCCCGGCACGAACCGTCGATGACCACCTGTTCTGAGCGACCGCTCGGATCGAAACTCGGCTGCCCGACACGGTCGGAGACGCCGCTTCTCGAGATCGTTCGCGGAAAGAATGGGTGAGCAACGACTACGTCGATCGGATCAGACTCGGCGCGCTACCGAGGCCGCGCGAAACTCATCGCTCGCAGCGCCGCGATGACGAGGATCAACGCGAGCACCGCCACCGCGAGCCACTGTCCGGTGTGTGTGGCGAGCGCGTCGCCGACCATGCCGAGGAGGTCGGCGCCGACCGCTTGCCCCACGGCGAACAGGACGACTGCGAGACCGACGAGGATGACGACCGTCTGGACGGCGGTCGAGGCCATCCACGCCCCGGGAGCGAACCGGGAACCGCGCGGTTGTTCCTCCGGCGGACGACTCTCGTTCGACTGGGAGCCACCGCGTTCGGTCTGTTCGGACATAGGCGTTCACCCGACCAGGGCTACCGCCACGCCACGGATTATTATGTCTCAGGTAAGGCGGTCGCCCCGGGCCGTCTCGAGTACCCTATCCGAATGCTAACGGCGATCCGATCGACGAAACTATGCGATGATTCTTCGTGAAGTTATCGAGGATACCGGGCAGGTTCGGCCCTCGAGGCCGACCGTTTGGCTGTCGAAACGGTCTTCGAAGGGGCGGTCGGACCCGACCCGCTCCGGTACGCCGGCTCAGGTCCAGCGATCCAGCCCCGTCTGGGTCGCCTGCTCCTCGATGCGCTCGAAACTGCGCTCGACCTCGTCGGCCGCGACGCCCCACTCGCCGGTGACGTACGCGCGTGCAGCCTCGAGGTCTGGCTCGATCGTCGTCTCGAGGCTGTAGTCGTCGGTAACGTTCGGATCGCGGAACAGCTGGCGAACGCGATCGCCGTACTTGATGGTGTCTCCGCGGGCCTCGAGCACGCTCCAGAGGTCGCCGTGCTCGGTGATCTCGCTGATCGCCGTCTTGGGTCCAATCCCCGAGATGCCCTCGTTGAAATCGGTACCGATCAGGATGGCGGCGTCGATCAGCTGCTCCAGCGTGAGGGCGTGGCGTTCGAGGGTCGCTTCGAGATCCATCAGCTCGGGGTCGCCCTTGCTCGTCAGCTGGCGCAGCGTCAGCGGCGCGCCGAAGAGCAGGGCGTCGTAGTCCTCGGAGCCGACGTAGTCGGCGTCGCCGCGTTTGGCCATGTGGGCCGCCTGGGCCTCCCCCTCAGCGGGCGCCTCGACGACGGGAACGTCGAGCAGCTCGAGCAGCTCGCGGCTCGTCTCCTGGATCGTCGGAGTCAGGCGCTGGGTTCGGGATTCGAGTTGGGCGATGGCCACCTCGTCGCCCTCCTCGCGGGCGGTCTCGAGCTGTTCCTCGTACGTTCGGCGCTGCTCCCGGCGGGATTCGATCTCGTCTTCCTTGAGCTGTGAGGGGCCGCCGTCGAACACCATGACGGGGGTGACGTCGTGTTCGAAGAACCGAGAGATGCCCTGGACGATACCGATGAGGTTCGCGACCTCGGTGCCGTCGGCGGTAGTGTACTTTTCGCTCGAGGTCCACTTGACCGTCGTCGTCAGATACCGATAGAGCCAGTTGTGGGCGTCGACGGCGATGACGCCCTCGACCTCGTCGAACGGCACGTCCTCGATGACCGCGATGTCCCGCAGTGCAGCGTTACCCATTACCGGTCGTTGGACGCGTCGGGGTTTGAATCGTTGGCTTCCGGATCGTGGCCGTCGACGGTCGAAGCTATCGAGTGAGTCCCTCGAGTGATACCCTCTTGAGCGTAGGGAAGGCGGATTGTGGGCACAGACGCTACTCACACGCGTGAGAACGGGAGAACGCCTCGTCCTCCCCAGCCGACTCGCTCGCGTGGACCGCTCGCTCGCCCCTCGCGGTTCGCGGCGCGTCTCACTGCGCTCGCAGCGCCGCCGCGCGCCAGCGAACGGGTGGTCCGTCGCCAGTAGGATGCTCGCGGTCGTTTCGCGGGATCGGTCACTCGCGGGGCGCGCTCGAGTCGGGTGGGCCACGATCCCGCCGCGCCTCGAGGAACGCCTCCTCCTCCGTCGAGAGATCACGCTCGCGGAACTCCTCGAGCCCCGCCTGGTAGCGCTCGCGGCTCGTCCCTTCGTCGGTCGCGTCCTCGTCGCTCGAGCCGTCGACGGGAGCGGGGTACTCGAGGATCAGCTCCGCGATCCCGGTCGTCTCGCCGGTGTAGCCGAAATCCGCTCTGTACAGCGCCTCGTAGGCGAAGGGATTGTTGACCGCGATCCGCAGGCGATCGTACCCGCGCTCCGTCGCGCGGTCTCGGACGAGACGGACGAGTTCGGGGCCGATTCTCTCGCCGCGGCGGTCGCGGGCGACCGTCACGTACCGCAGCCAGAGGGTCGCCTCGTCCGTGCGGTCCTCGTTGAACGCGATCGCCGCGACGAGGTCGCCGTCCTCGCGCGCGACGGCCTTTCCGATGTTCGTCATAACGAACTTCCCGGCGTAGCTGAACCGCTCGTGGTCGAGGCAAAGTTTCGGTCCGTCCGGCGGCCAGCCCAGTAGTTCGTACTCCACGGGTGACCGTTCGTCGACGCAGGGCCTAAGAGTCACGCCCCATTTTCGTTCATCCTGCCGATTCCCGCAGTGGCGAATTCAACGGGCGGATTTTTCCGCTTACGGCCCCTCTGTGTGAGTGATGACGGACGAAGAAGATCACGAGGAGGAACTTCTCGAGGCGGAGCTCGAACAGTCGCCCGATCAGGCCGCCGACTGGCTACGCAACCTCGCCGACGAACTCGAGGACGGCGACGAACTGACGGTTTCAACCGACGACGACTCCGTGACAGTCGCGCTGCCCGAGGACAACCTCGAGTTCGAGGTCGAACTCGAGCGCGAACCCGAGGACGACGACCACGACGAGATCGAACTGGAGATCGAACTCGAGTGGCTCGTCCCGAGTTCGGACGACGAGTAACGGATCGGCCTGCGCCCGGATCGCTGGGGCACCGCCCACAGCGATACCCGTTTTCGCGGTGTCTCTCGAGGACGACAGCCGCGCGTCCGTCGGTCGCTCTTCCGGATCCACACCGAACGCGATAGCCCCGGCTGTCGAACGCTAGAAGGTGGTTATGAAGAGTGGGAGCTCGCTACTCCACACTCGGTACGAGGGGTCGTTCCCGGATATCCCTGGCCCCAAAACAGATTGGGTCGATTTGGCCCGTCCGTGAGAGCGAACGCTCAGAACCGGTTTCGCCAGCGCTCACTCCGGATCACTTCGTCTTTCATCGCCGAGCAGTGTTCCTTCGCGCGCTCCTCCTCGAACTCGTCGGCCATGTCGTCGACGCAGGACTCCCAGGAGCCGCCGATCGACGACCAGTACTCGAGGACGCTGTCACGATCCCACCCTTCCGGGAGGCCGTCGAGCCCGTTGACGTCCTCGTCGACGATCTCGGTCAGCACCTCCTCGGCGGTCTCCCGGGTCGCGTTCTCGTCGTCGAGGTCGCTCGCCTCGAGGGCCGACGCCCGGTAGACCGCCGAGCCGACGGCCTCGAGTCCAACGACGTACGCGGGCTGGTCGTCGCTCGCAGAGATCTCGGCGAGTTCGTCCCCGTTCTGTGGGAACTCGAACGATTCGGTCAGCACGGCCGCGACGACGCCGCGTCCGTCTGGCGTGGCGACGACGTCCCCTTCTTCGTATCTGGTGCCCATACCCGGTTCTCCGACTCCAGTTTCAGTAGTGGCGGTGCCGGGAGCTGCAAGGGGTGGATTCGGGGGTAGTGCTCGAGTCGAAGGTTGTGGTTCGGTCGCTCGAGGTGCGGTCTTCGAAAGAAGCGCGGACCGGGATTTGAACTACGCGAAACGCTCGCTGTCGCTCGCGTGAGAACATTCGCGGACCGGGATTTGAACTACGCGAAGACGGTCGCGCTCGCTTCGCTCGCGTGCTGCGTCTTCTCTACTTCAAATCCCTAATGCGATTTCTGCTGCTCGCGGTATTGCTCGCAGCAGAAATGCGCGGACCGGGATTTGAACCCGGGCCATGAGCTTGGAAGGCTCAGGTCCTACCACTAGACCATCCGCGCGCACTCTTTCGTTTTCGTTCCTCGTTTAAGGCTATTCCGTTTCGGCTCGAGGGACGCGTTCCCCGCCCACGACGGTCGCATAGCAGTTCCCGCTCGAGAGCTCCCACTCCGCGATCTCGAGGGCGCTCGCCTCGAGGTCGCGCTCGAACTCCGCGGGGTCGTAGATATGGTAGAACCGATCGACGGTCTCGCCGCCGGGGAGGGTCCACTCGACGGTCGTGTCGAACCCCTCGGTCTCGTCGAATCGGTCGTGGGCGGTCGACCAGGCGCTGATGAGCGCGCGGCCGTCGGGGGCGAGGACGCGCGCGAGTTCGTCCAGGCTCGCCAGCCGCATCGCTCGCGTCGGCAGGTGGTGTAACGTCGCGACGTAGACCGCGACGTCGACGCTGTTATCGGCCAGGGGCAGGCTCGAGGCGTCGCCCTGGACCAGCGAGACGTCGAACTCGCGTTCGCGGGCCCGTTCGCGCCCGGTCTCGAGCAGGCCGCGGCTCACGTCCAGCCCGACTACCCGGTCGATCCCGTCGGCGTCGGCCAGCAGCTGGGCGTGCCGACAGTTGCCACAGCCCAGATCGAGCCCGACGCCTCCCTTCGGAGAGCGTTCCTCGAGAAAGGCTTCGACCTCGGGCCAGGCGTACTCGCGGGTCGAGGCGAAGTGGGTCGCGATCCGATCGTACGTGTCGCGGACGGCCCGCCGGTGGTCCATCTCGGTCGCACGGAGAGCGCGAGCGCGCAAAAAGCGTTCGATGACTCGAGCGATCGTCGTCACGACCACGTTTGCCCACGCGAACCGGCTCCATCGACGGATCCGTCGAAGACCGGAGTAGTCTTGCGTTACGTTCATACGGTGGGAGTACCAAGCGAGGGTACGGAATGAGGCGCGAGCACTTCACACTGGATGTCAGCAACGTCGACTGGGTCGAGACCGACGGCGAGCCGGCGAAACCGTCGGTATCGATCGACTTCACCGGTCCAGCGACGGCACTCCGTGAGCGCCTTACCGCTCCCGACGGGGACGTTCTCGAGGCGAGCGAGACCGACGCCGCCCTTCGTCTCCAAGGTCCGCTCGGGGAGGAAACCGACGGCGTCGTGAGCGTCGCCAACCGAACCACAGGCGAGTTCCTGCTGGAACTCAACGAGGACGCCGACAACGTCCTGCGGTTCATTCGGGCCGCGCGCGGCTACGGCGAGAACGGGAGCGGCGACGGTCGGTACGAGATCGAGCTCCTGTTCGACGGCGAGGAGTTCGTCAGCTACGACAAGGGAACGTTCCTGGTCTACGACGAAGACGGCAACCTCCTCCGCCAGCACAGTCTCATCCCCAGCGGCGTCGAACTCTAAACCCAGGCCGCGGGAACCGACCGGCAATTATAAGTATTTTAGGCACGCCTAAACCGAATGAACGCCGGCAGACGCCGGAAATCGATATGGCGAACGGACAACTACTCACGTCGGCAACCGACGCAAGGCAGTCGAGAACCCCGTCTCCGGAATCCGATGAGGACATCGTCCTCGAGCTCGACGGCGTCGCGAAACGGTACGGTACCGAGGACGTGATCTCGGATCTCTCGCTGTCCGTTCGCGACGGCGAAATTCTCACCCTCCTCGGCCCCTCCGGCTGCGGGAAGACGACGACGCTCCGACTGATCGCGGGGCTAGAGCGACCGAACGCGGGCACCGTCCGACTCCAGGAGACCCCGGTCGCAGGCGAGGGCCGGTTCGTCCCGCCGGAGGAACGCGGAACGGGGGTCGTCTTTCAGGAGTTCGCACTGTTTCCACACCTCACGTCCCGCGAAAACGTCGCGTTCGGACTACAGGAGTGGGACAAACCCGACCGTGAGGCGCGAGTCGATGAACTGCTCGAGCTGGTCGGCCTCGAGGATCACGGCGAGGACTACCCGGACGAACTCTCGGGCGGACAACAACAGCGAATCGCGCTCGCCCGCTCGCTGGCACCCGAACCCGAGATGCTGTTGCTCGACGAGCCGTTCTCGAACCTGGACGTCGACCTGCGCGTCGAGATGCGCGAGGAGGTTCGCCGAATCATCAAGGCCGCCGGCGTCACCGCCGTCTCCGTGACCCACGACCAGGAGGAGGCGCTGTCGATCTCCGACCGGGTCGCCGTGATGAACGACGGCGACATCGAACAGATCGACACGCCCGAACAGGTCTTTCAGCAGCCCGAGTCACGCTTCGTCGCGGGCTTTCTCGGCCACGCGAGCTTCCTCGCCGGGGACGTACGGGGCGACCACGTCGACACCGCGCTCGGCCGAGTGTTACGCGACAACGTCAACGGCCTCGCCCAGCAGTACGACGGAACCACCGTCGACCTGCTCGTCCGACCCGACGACGTGACGGCCTACCCGGCTGCGGACACCGACGCCGCGGCCGACGGCACCGTCGTCTACCGTCGGTATCTCGGGCCGACCGTGCTTTACCGGGTCGAACTCGACACCGGCGAGACGATCGAGTGCATGCACAACCACTCCGATCGGATCAACCTGGACGAACGCGTCGCCGTACGGGTCACCGCCGACCACGAACTGGCCTGGTTCCCCGCCAGCCAGCGCGAGCGAGCGCCCTCGGCCGCGGCCGACTGAGCCGCTCTTCGCCCGGCGCGACAGTTTTGCGACGCGTCGCCACACAATGCTTAAACCAAAACCCTCCTTACACGTGGATATGCACAAGGACGAACTCCTCGAACTCCACGAAGAACTCGTCGTCATTATGGAGTACTTCTCGGAGCGCGAGGAGGTCGACGAGGAGTTGTTCGATCCGTACCGCCAGCTCGACGTCGATCCCTCGCACGTCCACAAATCGAAGAGCGAACACAAACACGCCGTCTTCGTGCTGGGCAACGCGCTGGCCAAGGCGATGAGCGAGGACGAGTTCTCGAGCGCTGGGCGGATCGGCAAACGCATGAAGGAACTCGCCGAGGACGCCGAGTCAAAGATATAGACGAAACGTATTTGTCCCGGATCCTGGTTGTTGTCGCATGGACTCGCGCACGCAAGAGCGCGTCGAGCGCTGGGATTCTCGCCCGTTCGACGGGGATCTCCACGCGCTCGCTGGCGCCGACTTCTCCGGTGCCGTCGTCGTCGGCGACACCTGGGTGTTCTTGCTCGGAGGGCGTGTCGTCGGTGTGATCGACGGCAACCTCGAGGCAGTCGCGGACGGATCCGGAACCGCCTACGAGGCTCCCCACCGGGCGCTCCCGTTGCTCTGCTCGATGGAGGCCCAGCGCGGCGCGCCGCGGGGCCAGTACTACACGAACGAGACGCCTCTCGAGGAGGTCGACGACACCCTTCAGGAGGGGGCGTTCACCGGCTACGTCGAACTGAGCGAGAACGTTCTCAGCGGAGACTACTACCTGGTTTATTACGGCGGCCGACGGATGGCGGTCGCGTACATCGGCAACGCCGAACGACTGCTCGTCGGCGAGGAAGCGTTCGAGCGAGCGATCGACGAGGTCGGCATCTACGACGTGATCGACGTCGAGGTCGAGGTTACGGACGTCGCCGACGCGGTCGACGCGCCGTCGGCGACCGACACCCGAGAGGCTGGCACCCCGGAGACCCACACGCAGGCCGGCGAGCCGAATCCGGAGCCCGACCGTCCGCAACGGGCGACCGTTGGACCGGAGCCGGCTGGATCGAACGCGACAGCCTCCGCGAGGTCCCGGAGTGCGACCGACGACGACCCGGCCGAGACGGACGACCTCGAGGAGGACGAGACGCGATGGCAGGAGTCGCGGACCGTTCCCTCGGTCGATGCGGAATCGGACGGTGACGTCGCGAACGCTCCGAGTGACGAGGGTGTCGCCGCCGAGGAGCCGTCGGCGTCGTCGAACGCGCCGGAACCGGACGCCGATGCCCCGCCCGACTCCGAAAAGCCGACCGAAGCCGACGGCGCAGCCGAGACGACGACGCCCACCAAGGGATCTGATCCCGGTGACGAACGCGATACCGAGGACCCCGTTGGACGCCTCGAGGCCGAACGGGAGCGGCTTCGTGCGCGCAACCAGGAACTGTCGTCGACCGTCGCCGAGCTTCGAGCGCGGATCGAATCCCTTGAGGCGGAACTCGAGGAGGCCCGTGGCAACCATCGCCCCTCGTCCGGACCTGATCTCGGGATCGACGAGGCGCTCTCGCAGACGAACCTCTTCGTCCGGTACGACTCGCGGAGCCAGCCCACGCTCGGGACGGCCCACGAGGACCGCGTCGACCGCAGCGAGGTCGATGCGAACCTGCGACTCGAGTACCACACACAGTTCGACGACGTCGGCACCACCGTCGACGGCGTCCCCTTCGCCGAGGCACTGACCGACTCGATGGAGTTTCGCTTCCTCGAGTGGCTCACGACGGAGCTGTTCTTCGAGATCCGAGACACCGGTCGTGCGGACGGGCTCGCCGATCTCTACGAGGGAATCACGCGGATCGACCGGGTCGAGCTTCGAAGCGAGGTTCCGATCGGAACCGGCGTCGAGGACGGCGCCGAGACGGTCGCGTTCGACGTCGTCGCCTACGACAAGATGGGCCACCCGTTGCTCGTGGCAGCACTGAACGACTCCCGGGAACCGGTCTCGCGCGACCGACTCGAGTCGGTCGCAACCGACGCAGCGGCGGTCGCCGATCGCCACCCGGAGCTGGCGGCTGCGCTCGTCGTCACCCGGAGCTACTTCGAACCCGGCGCCCTCGAGGTCGTCGAGGAGGCGACCAAGAGCGGCTTTCTCAGCCGCGGCTCGCGGCTGAGTTACGTCAATAACGCGGGGTATCACCTCTGTCTCTCCGAGTCGCGGTCGGAGGGGTTCCACCTGACCGTCCCCGAACTGTAGCCTCGAGCGAGCGGTCGTCGCTCGCCGGCACCCGTTCGCACCGCTACCGACGCTGCGGGCAAAACGACGACAAAAGAGAGACTATCCTTCGATCTCGGCGACGTCTTCGATCTTCATCCCGTCGAGCTTGTCGACGATGTCGTCGATCTTGCCGTCGAGGTCGTCGACGAACTCGGCGGTGCGCTCGGTCTTGATCGCACCCTGGCTCGAGGGCTCGATGAGGTTCTCCTCCTCGAGGACCCGCAGCGAGTACCGCACCTTGTGGTGGGGGTAGCCCGTCTCGTTCGACATCTTGACGATCCCGATCGGCTCGTTCTCGATAACCATCTTCAGGACCTGCAGATGTCGTTCCAACATATCGACTTCCTTCTCAAGTCGGTCTATCATGGCATTTGTTAACTTGTCTTTGGGGCCTTTAAAAGTTACTCTCTGCGAATGAAACGACCACTCTCAACAGTGTGTCAAATCCTGTCAGTAGTTAACGCTTCCGGTCGCACGTGCCTGAAGTCGATCGCTGTCACGAATCGGTTCGGCTCGCCGAACCGGTTCGGCGGGGAAGCGGCGACGGGCGCGCAGCTGTTACACGGAGATGAGAGGACGATCGGCGCGCAGGCCGCTCGGTCGCGGTATCCATTCGCGTTCGTGGATATTGCCCCGCCGCTCGCCCGCACAGACCGTAATCTGTTTATCGGCCGGGCAAGAATCCGCCGCTGTTATGACCGTCACAATCGTCGGGTCTCAGCTCGGCGACGAAGGCAAGGGTGGGGTCGTCGACCTCTACGGCGACGCCGCCGACGTCGTCGCCCGCTACCAGGGAGGCGACAACGCAGGCCACACCGTCGTTCACGGCGGCGAGAAGTACAAGCTGTCGCTCGTTCCCTCCGGTGCCGTTCGGGGGAAAGTCGGCGTGCTGGGCAACGGCTGCGTCGTCAACCCACGGACGCTGTTCGACGAAATCGAAACGCTCCGGGAGAAAGGCCTCGATCCCGACGTTCGGGTCGCAGAACGCGCCCACGTCATCCTGCCGTTCCACCGCGTCCTCGACGGTATCGAGGAGGACGTCAAAAGCGAGGACGACCAGGAAGTCGGCACGACCGGTCGCGGCATCGGCCCGACCTACGAGGACAAAGCCGGTCGTCGCGGCGTCCGCATCGGCGACCTGCTCGACCCCGACGTGCTCCGGGCCCGACTCGAGTACGTCGTGCCACAGAAGCGCGCGCTCGTCGAGGACGTCTACGGCGCCGACGTCTCGGACCTCGAGAACCCGGATGCGTTCGACGTCGACGCACTCTTCGAGGAGTTCCGCGAGATCGGCCAGCGCCTCGACGAGCAGGACATGACCGTCAACGCGAGCGCGTTCCTCACGGACGCGATGGCCGACGGCGAGACCGTCATGTTCGAGGGCGCACAGGGGACCGTCATCGACATCGACCACGGGAACTACCCCTACGTCACGTCCTCGAATCCGACCGCGGGCGGCGCGGCAGTCGGCACGGGCCTCAGCCCCAACGTCATCGCGGACGGCGAGATCATCGGTATCGTCAAGGCCTACCTCACGCGCGTTGGGAGCGGCCCGCTGCCGACCGAACTCGGCGGCGTCGAGGGTGATACACCTGGGTACGACGAACAGGGCGACGGCGAGAACGAGGAGCTTGCAACGTACATCCGCGAGGAGGGCGGCGAGTACGGGACCGTTACCGGTCGCCCGCGCCGCGTCGGCTGGCTCGATATGCCGATGTTGCGCCACTCCGCGCGCGTCAACGGCTTCACCGGCCTCGCGATCAACCACATCGACGTGCTCGCCGGCCTCGAGGAGGTGAAGGTCGGCCACAGCTACGAACTCGACGGCGAGGAGCTACTCGCGATGCCGCCGACGACCGAGGAGTGGGGTGACTGTGAGGCGAACCTGAAGTCCTTCGAGGGCTGGGACGACGTCGACTGGAGCGCGGTCGCCGACGAGGGGTACGAGGCGATCCCCGAGAACGCCCGCAGCTACCTCGAGTACGTCGCCGACGAGCTCGAGGCCGCTATCTACGCGGTCGGCGTCGGTCCCGGTCGCGAGGAGACCGTCGTCGTCGAGAACCCCTACGAGTAGGGCAGTTTGGCGTCTCGGTTCGACGGGCGTCGCGCTCGAGGGAATCCGGTCGTCATCGCGGCGTTCCCGAAGCCTTTTGCTGTATGCGTTCGCCTGTCGTAGTATGAAGGAGTCGCTGCTGGAGATCCTCTGCTGCCCGCTCGACAAGCACGAACTGGAGCTCGAAGACGCCGAATACGAAGGCGACGAGGTCATCGACGGAACCCTCGTCTGTACCGAGTGTGGCGAGCGATACCCCGTCGAGGACGGGATCCCGAACCTGCTGCCGCCGGACATGCGCGACAAATCCCCCGCCTGAGCGCCTCTCTGAACCGTGTTCACCCCAGCGGTCACCGTCCACGTCAACCGCGACTCGTCCGAGCGACTCGAGGCAGCGACCGCCACGTTCGAGACCGCCGAGTCGTTCACCCTGCTCCTCGAAGGCCACGACTCCCCGACCCACGTCCACTGCCGGCTCGACGACGAGCTGGCCCGCGTCGCCTCGCTCCCCCAGTCGAACTACTACGTCGAGGCCGACGCTCGAACCCCGGTCCCGATCGAGGTGGAAGCAGGCGGGCTCGAGGACCCAGTTCAGGGATACCTCGAGGTCTCGACGGGGTACGGCGCCGAATCGGCCGCCATCGCCGTCACCGTCGAACCCGGACCCGATCGGGTCGAGGTCGACGAATCGCTCTCGAAACCACAGCGGTCCCCAACCGTCCAGTCGTCCGAGCCGGCAGAACCGCTTTTTGGGGACCTCGGCCTGCCCGGCGACGTCGGGCCGGCAGCGCTGGCCGCACTCGCGCTCGGCGCCGTCGTCGTCGCGCTCGCCGTTGGGCTCGCCGTCGCCACGATAGCCGGCGGGACGGCCGCCGTCGCCATTTTCGCCGTCGTTGCGGTGGCCGTCGTCGCCGCCGTCGGGTTGCGATTCCGTCCCTCTGGTAGCCGTTGAACGGGAGTGCACTGACCTTCAACGGCTACTACCGTTTTACTCCCGCTTCGTCGCCTCGAGCCCGCCGTCCCCGTCGAAGCGCTTCGCCCGGAGGTACCGCGCCCGGTAGCGGTTCGCGCCGTCGTTGACGTCGGCTTCGCGGATCTCGTCAGTCCGGCCGTCCGCGACCGCGTCGATCAGCTCGGCGAGCTGGTTGAGTTCGCTCGTCGTGAACTCGAGTTCGTACGTGCGCTCCGCTTCGGACTCGAGGATCGCCCACTTTCGCGCGGCCGCGACGACGAGCGAACAGGGTTCTCGACAGGGGAACGGACCGTCGCCGCCCTCGGGTTCGAGCTCGTCGCCCTCCTCATACTCCCACTCCCGACGGCGGAGACACTGCGAGTCGACGCAGCAGGCTTCCGCCATCCAGTCGACGGCCTCCCGGGGTAGCTCGTCGATCACGTCGTAGATTCCCGTCTGGCGCTCGGCGGTCTCGAGCCAGTGGTCGACGTCGAGCTCGCCGCGTCGCTCGCGGTGCCAGTTGGCGATCGTCGCTGGATAGAAGAACTCGACCGCGTCGACGAGCTCCCGGCCCGAGAGCTCGGGGAAGACCCACCCCGACCGCAGCGTCGGCGCGGTCTTCAGCGGTCGGTAGCGTCCGTCCCCGTCGTACGTCGAGAGCTCGCGGGCGTCGCGGGGGTTCTCTTGGCGCTCGAGCTCCTCGCGGGCGCGGTCGGCGTCGTCGACGTGACGGAGTTCGTACCGTCGTTCGCCCTCGCCCCCGTCGACCAGCTCGCCAGTGATCCGAAGCTGTCCCCACTCTCGAACGATTCCGTCCTCGAGGGCGTCGTATCGCTCGGGGACCTCGAGGGGCTCGTCCTCGAGCGTTCGGTCCTCGGTCGGGGGCGCCCGCTCGCACCACCGGAGGAAGGCTCGTCGGGCCGTCCCCTCGCCGCCGATCGCGTCCCAGTAGCGCCAGTTCGAGACGAGCGACGGGATCGACTCGAGGGCGCGCTCTATTTCCTCGCCCTCGAGGCCGGCTTCGCGACTCTCGGGCGTCTCGAGGACGTACGTCCCGTCGTCAGTTCGCTCGACGAGGAGGCCGTCGAGGGCGACTCCCTCGTCGGCGGCGGCGAGCAGGGACTCGAGGTCGGTTGTTGGGTCTGCCACGCTCAGTTCCCCGCCTTCGGCTCCGGCTCGTCGGTCGCCGCGTCGTCGCTCCCGGCCGTCATCGCGCGAACGCGCTCGACGGCATTGCCCAGCTCTGCGCCGGCGTCGGCTGCCCGCTCGAGGAGGACGTCGGCCATCAGTCCCTCGGTGCCGACGGCACCGGCATACCAGATCCGGTGGCCGTCGACCTCCGTCGGGACGTCCCAGCCGAGTCGGTAGTCCTCGGTCAGGCCCATGTCCTCGGGGATGTCCTCCTGGGTGTGGTAGCCGTCGGCGACGAACAGCGGAACCACCACGACGTCGCTGCTTTCGAAAAAGTCCGTGACGTCGTCGACCTCCGGCTCCTCGTCCATGAACAGGGCATTCACCTCGTCGAAGCGGTCCCGCTCCCGGATTCGATCGGCGTGGTACTCGATGGCCTTCGCCGAGTTCTCGTTTCGCTCGGTGCCGTGGCCGACGACTGCCAGGCCGACCCCCTCGCCGACATCGGAGTCGTTGGTGACGCTCTCGGCGCGCTGGACGATCACGTCGGTCATCGCGTCGTGGGTACCGACGGGACCGCAGTAGTGGACCGTCTTGTCGGCGTCTCCAGCCTCGAGCGTGACCTGCGAGGCGTCGGTGCCCTCGGAGTCCCACTTCTCGGGGTCCCAGTCCTCGAGTCGGAGTTCGCGGGGGATGACCTGCTCGGTGAAGTACCCCTCGCTGATAAAGAGAGGAACGACGAACACCTCGTCGGACTCGAGAGTGCGGATCACCTCCCGGAAGTGCGGTTCCTCCTTCCAGAACGCCTCGCGGACCTCGTCGAACGCCCCCGTCTCCCGGACGGTGTCGGCGTGGGCGTAGGTCGGATCCGAGGCGTCCGGATTCAGGTGCGACCCGTGTGCCGCGACGACCAGCGCTTGCATACGCGGCCGTTAGGAGGGGTGGCGTTTAGGGACTTCGCTGGGAGCAGGGGTCGCCGCCGTTCCTGACGACTCGAGCGACACTCCATCGACCGCGAGCCGCCAGCGGTCGGCTACGGAACCGAGAACTCGGTGCGACCCTCGCACGTTGCCTCCTGGGCGCGAAGCTCCGCGACGGCGGTATACTCGCCGGACCGGGCCCTCTCCCACTCGGCCTCGTAGGTCGCGGTCTCGCCGGGAGCGATCCGCTCGGAGCTGATCATCTGGGCGAACATGCGGCCGTCGGTGTAGCGCCACACCTCCCGACCCTCGTCCTCGACGACGAATTCGGCCTTGCAGGCGTCC
The DNA here is from genome assembly GCF_029688845.1 of Natronococcus sp. A-GB1. Taxonomy (GTDB): domain Archaea; phylum Halobacteriota; class Halobacteria; order Halobacteriales; family Natrialbaceae; genus Natronococcus. Next base: position 167,431 of record NZ_JARUKW010000009.1, read on the forward strand.
GAGAACCGAAGCTCGACGGGGTCGGTACCCGCGTTCGTTACGGTGAACTCGAACCGAACCGCATCGGCTTCCCCGTTCGACGCTACCTCCGCCTCGAGCCGTCCCTCGAGTGCCATACGCGGACCTGTGCCGGCCCGCCGTATAGTTCTTCAGCCGGTACGGACTGACACGTTAGCGCGCGAACGGAACGCATACGAACTGTTGGAGAGGAACTTCCGTATGGATCCGTTTCGAAACACGGGCCAGCCCGACTGGGACTGGTGGGGCAAGCTCTGGCCGACACCGGGGGCGACGCTTCGCCGACTCGGAATCGACCGCGGGACGACCCTCGCCGAGGTCGGTTCGGGCGACGGCTACTTCGCGCTGCCGGCCGCCCGGATCGTCGAGCCCGCGCCGGTGTACGCCGTCGACCTCGAGCCCGACCTGCTCGCGGCCCTCGACGAGGTCGCTTCCGCGCAGGGCATCGAGAACGTACACACGATCCGCGGCGACGCCCGCGACTTGGACGAGATTCTCCCCGAACCGGTCGAAGCGGTGATCTTGGCGAACGCTTTCCACGGTGTCGACGACTACGACCGGCTACTCGAGGCCGTCGCGAACTCGCTTCGGCCGGGCGGCTCGTTCGTCGTCGTCAACTGGGCCGATCGTCCGCGCGAGGAGACGACCGTCGTGGGCGAGGCCCGCGGACCGCCAACCGAGCTTCGAGTCGGTCCCGACGAGACTCGCAAGGTAGTCCTCGAACACGGCGGATTCGCCGTCGACCGCGCGCTCGAGCTGCCGCCGTACCACTACGGGCTGGTCTTCGAACGCGAACGGTAGCCCCAGGTCGGAGCAGCACGCCTATCCGCGCTCGCCACCAACGCCACCGCGTGCAACTCGTGGGCTACGAACCGAGCGGGCGCGGGTCGGCGCTGCTGGTGAGCGACGGCGGAAGCGTCGAGTCCGTTCCGCTCGAGCCCGGCGCGGAGCTCTCGTACGCCCTCGGATCGCGGCGCTGTGCCGGGACGATCGCCAACGGCGAACACGTTCCCTGCGACCGCTCGAGGGCGCCCTACTGCGAGTACCACACAAGCACGTGGGTCTGTGCCCGCTGTACGGGGAGCTGTCTCAAGCCGGAGATGGACTGCTACCAGGAACACGCCGTCTACGTCGCCGCGTTCGCCGCGGACACGTTCAAGATCGGCGTCACCAAGTCTCGGCGCCTCGAGACCCGCCTCCGCGAGCAGGGCGCCGATCGGGCGGCCCACATCCACACGGTCTCGAACGGCCGGATCGCCCGCGAGCTCGAGGCCGAGATCGCCGACTGGCTGGTCGATCGCGTCCGAACGCGCTCGAAAGTTGCCTCGCTGGCCAATGCCGTCGACGAAGCGGCCTGGGAGGTCGTCCTCGCGGAGTTCGACGTACTCGACCGGTTCGACCTCGAGTACGGGCTCGCACTCGAGAGCCGTCCTGTCCGGGAGACGATCGCTTCGGGGACGGTCCGCGGAGTGAAGGGGCGACTGCTGGTCCTCGAGACGGGCGGGACGACCTACGCCGTCGACATGCGCGACCTCGTGGGCTACGAGATCACGGAGGGAGCGACCAGCCGTAACCTTCAGTCGTCGCTGGGATCGTTCGGTTGATCGGGTTCCGAAAACGCGGCTCGCCGACGAATCGATTCGCCCTCGAGAGCGGTCAGTACTCCAGTTTCGAGTCGCCCGTCTCGCCCCAGCGCTCGAGGCGGGCGTCCTCGACCCCGTAGTCGATGTCGTAGGGCGTTCGCTCGGTCCATCCCTCGCCGGTCAGGTGGGCGACGACGTCCGCGGCCGCCTCGCCGTAGTGGTCTCCTCGGTGAAAGTGCGAGGCGGTGAGATCGAGCACGTCGAGGTGGGCGTGGATTGCAGCCCGGTCGTCGTCGACGTGCCAGACGTGAACGTGGTCCCACTCGTCGCCCAGCCGCGGCCGCCGGTAGGAGGCGTCCGGCGGAACGAGTTCCGCCGCCTCGGGGTCCCACGCCTTCGCGGTCGCGTCGGGGAGGGCGGGGGTCCACTCGAGGTTGCCCAGTCCAGTGAAGCCGTCCTCGACGGCCTCGAACGCGGACTTTGGCCCGTCGGCGCGGGCGCGGACGTTGATCGGCAGGGCGGGGTGCCACTCGCCGTCGTCGTTCGCTTTGTACAGACACAGCGGGTAGTCGTCCTCAGCGTCGCGGTCGGCGTCGACGACCGCGTCGGTCGGCCCCGCGCTCGCGCTTGCGCTCGTACTCGCTGCACCGACGGCGACCGCGCTCCCGATCCCCGCGATCGTCTGCCGTCTAGTGGGGGTTCGGTCCACGGGCGGTCACCGACCCCTCGAGGGAATCGTCCCGACGTTCGGTTGCACGCTCGCCCGTTCGGCGAGGTTCCAAAGAAGCGTTCGGCTTGAGTGTTCGTGGACGGATCGACGAGGCGTCGTCTCGCGTCGTCGTGCCGGCTGCCCGGGCTCGAGGAGCCCGATAAACGCGTCGGCGGTCGGGAACATGGCAATCCTTTTCCGCTGCGCTACGGAATCCGAAGGTATGGCTGACGAAAACGAACCCGACGACGCCGGCGACGAGGGCGAGGAGAAGTCGTTCCGAGAGCGAGTCGAGGAGATCCGCGAGAAGCGCGCCGAGGAGGGCGAAGGCGAGGGCGAACCGCCCGAGAGCCCGTTCGGTGGCGGCGGTGGCGGCCCCGGCGGCATGGGCGGCGGTGGCGGCAACCCGTTTGCCCAGATGATGGGCGGGATGATGGGCGGCGGCCCCGGCGGCGGTCCGGGCGGTCCCGGCGGCCAGGACGAGGGTAACGAGGAACTCGTCCGTGAGGTCCGACAGCTCCGCGACGAGATGCGCGACCAGACCCGTGCACTCAAGCGCATCGCCGACGCCCTCGAAGACCAGTAACGACCCGTCTTTTCGGTTTTTCCGTTCCCGTAGCGCCGCGGCCGGCTCCCGTCTCGAGCGAACCCGAATTCGCTCGAGCCCTCACCGCAGCCGGGAGAGCGGGTTTCCGATGTCGAACCGCTCCGTGACCGACCACCGACCGACGAGGATGCCCGCGAGTTCGACGCAGACGTACGCGAGGACGATTCCCGCGACGACGTCGATCGCCCAGTGGATCCCCAGGTACATCGTCGAGATCGCGACGCTGATCGCGAGCGGGACCGCGACGATGGCCCAGCGCGGGTAGACCGCCCGGGTCTGGTAAGCCAGGATACCGACGGTGGCGGCGAGTGAGGTGTGCAGCGAGGGGAAGACGTTGGTGTTACGGTTGACCTGCCGAGTGAGGTGCTGGTAGCGCGGATAGGTGTCGTACATCAGCGCCTCGACGAGCTCGGGCATCATGTTGCGCGGTCCGTAGGCGATAACAAGTGTGTAGAGTGCCAGCCCGAGCACGTAGTTGAGCGTGTAGGCAGTCAGCAGCTCCCCCAGCGGTCGCGTGTTCGACAGCGCGAAGTAGGCGATCACGGGGAAAATCAGCAGGAAGACGTAGCCGTAGATGTAGACGAACGAGAAGAACGCCGTCAGCGCCGGCGTCTCGAAGGACTGCAGCCAGAGGATGAACTGGCCCTCGATGTCGTAGATCGCCCACGTGAGGTTCCAGCCGAACATCCAGGAGAGATCGGGAACGACCTGCCTGGCGACGCCGTTGCCGAGCAACACGACGACGAGGACGACCGTGATCGGCGTGGCCGCGCGAAGTCGGGACGCCCACTCGCGGCGCGTATCCCGGAGTCGGTAGCGACCGACGATAACCGCGATCCCCGCGAGCGTCAGCAGGGTGACGACGACGGCCAGCTGGAGCAACACCTGGACCAACATTAGCGTCTCACCCGGAGCGCGCCGTCGTCGTAGCTGAAGCCGGCGTCCTCGAAGGCCTCCCTGGCGGCGTTGACGTCGAGCTCGCCGTCGGAACCGAAAAACGGCGTCGCCGGATCCTCGCCGTTCCAGGCGAGCTCCTCGGGCGTCCACTCCTCGGTGACCGGCGTCGCGGTCGGCGCGGCATAACCGTGGAAGACGTCCTCGACGAGCCAGTCCTTGTCGAGCAGCCCCGCGACGGCGCGTCGAAATCGGGCGTTTGCGAACGGTGCCCGACGGGTGTTGAACCCGAGGTGGTAGAACGTCCACGACGGCGACTCGAGCGGTGCCGTCTCCGGGGCCGGCTCGAGGTCGTCGAGAACGTACGTCTCGAGGATCGCGCTCGTGATGTCGGCGCCGTCCGTGTTGACGAGCTCGATCGCCGACGTGCTCCGCGGATCGATCTGTATCCGAAGCTCCTCGACGCTTGCCTCGGGGAGGTCGACGCCCTCGCGGCGGGTGAAGTGGTCGTCGAACCGCTCGAGGGTTACGTGTTCTCGCTCGGTCCGGCTCCCGAAGCGGAACGGACCGCTCCCGACCGGGGGGACGTTGTCGACCGTGACCGCCTCGGTGGCTCCCTGGGCGACGCTGACGCCGCGAACGGTGGCGGGCGCGGCCCGATCCGCCCAGACGTGTTCGGGGAGGATCGGAACGGTGAGGACCCGCTCGGCGACCGCCTCGCCCGCGTCGAGTTCGAACTCGAGGTCGAGCTCGCCGTCGACGTCGATCCCTTCGACGGCTGCCGCCAGCCCTCTGTACCGCGGCGGGGGCGACGGTGACTCGCCGCCCTCGAGTTCGGTATCCTGCAGCAACCGGTAGCTGAACTCGACGTCGTCGGCGTCGAGCGGTTCGTCGTCGTGGAACCGGCAGTCCTCGCGGAGCCGGACCCAAAGGGTGCCGTCGTCGTACGTCCAGTCCTCGGCCAGCCAGGGCTCGATCTCGCCGTCGCGCTCGGTCGCCAGCGAGTCGTACACCAGCTCGAGAAACGGCTCGTGATCCCGGTACTCGGCCGTCAACGGATTAAGGTTCTCGGAGATGCGTGCGTCGGTGTGAGCCGTCCGCAGCCGGTCGACGTCGTCGCCGGCCTCGAGTTCGAGGTAGCCAAGCCGGGTCGCCGGGTGGGCCTCGCCCCAGCCGTCGAAGCGGTCGGTCCGGACGAAGCGGTGTTCTTCGGGCACGCAGATCGGGACGAACGGCTGTTCGCGAGCCAGCTCTTCGAGCAGCTCCGCGACGACGGCCTCCCGCTCCTCGCCGTCGGCTCGACGCTGGGCCTCGAGGAGATCGTCCAGTTGCAGGTTCGCGTAGCCGAAGGGGTTCTGCCAGCCGGACTCCTCGGCGTAGACCGAGTGCAACGCCTCGTAGAGGAGGTCCGGATCGGTGCCGCCGGGGTGGCGACCGACGTAGAGGTCGAACTCGTGGTTTATGAGGATCGCCCGCAGGAACTCCTCGTTCGAACGCATATCGACGGAGACGTCGACGCCGACGGCCTCGAGGACGGCGGCGACCTCCCTGGCGAGGCGGATCCCCTCGCGGTCGCCGTCGGCCGGCAGGGTGACGATGGTCACGGAGAGCTGATCGACCGCGTCGCGGTTGACGACGGTTCGAACCTGGCGAACGCAGCCGCTGGTCGCGACGGTGAGCCCCGCAGTGCCGGCGAGAACCGCGCGTCGACTACGGGGACGCCCGGGGGATGCCGTCTTCTCGTCGGTCATTCGGTGGATACCTTCAGTTCAGCCAGTGTCGGTATAACAGTATTGCGTTCGGGCTTACTCGCGATCGTCCCGCGGGGTCGGTCGCCGATCGAGGTACCGACGGAACCGGGCGACTGGCTGTCGGCCGACGAGGACTCCCGAGAGCCGGACGCAGACGCCGGCCAGGACCAGCCCGGCGACGACGTCGATCGCCCAGTGGATCCCCAAGTACATCGTCGAGACCGCGACGCTGGCCGCGAGGACGGCCGCGACGGGGAACCAGTAGGGGTAGCTCGAGCGCGTGATGTAGGCAAAGACGCCGACGGTGGCGGCAAGCGAGGTGTGTAGCGAGGGGAAGACGTTGGTGTTTCGGTTGACCTCCCGGGTGAGGTGTTGGTATTCGGGGCTGTTGTCGTACAGCATCGTTACCGTCAGCTCCTCGGGCATCACGTTCCGCGGGCCGTAGGCGATGACCAGCAGGTAAAACGCCAGTCCGAGCACGTAGTTCAGCGAGTACGCCGTCAGCAGCCGGCGGAAGGTCCGCGTATCCGACAGCGCGAAGTACGCGATTCCCGGGAAGATCAGGAGGAACGCGTAGCCGTAGACGTAGATGAACGAGAAGTAGGCGGTCAGCTCCTCGGTCGCGATCGACTGAAAGAGCAGGACGAACTCCCCCTCGAGGTCGTAGAACGTCTCGGTCATGTGGAAGCCGATCGCGCCCTCGATCTCGTCGCCCCGCCAGCGAACGACGCGGTTGAGTCCCAACACGGCGGCCAGAACCGCGACCGCAGGCGCCGTGGCTTGGAGCCTGGATCGCCACTCCCTCGCGGTCGTGACGAGGCGGCCGCGGCCGACGAACAGCGCGATCGAGGTCAGAAGCAAGATCCCGACGACGACGGCGACCTGCGTCAGAACCCGGGTGAGAACCTCGGCGTACATTGTGTTAGAGGCGGAGCCGCCCGTGATCGTCGTAGCGGTAGCCGGTGTCCTCGAAGGCGTCCCTGGCCGCCTCGACGTCGAGGTCGCCGTCGGAACCGAAAAACGGTGTGATCGGATCGTCGCCGTCCCACGTCAATCGCTCGGGAACCCACTCCTCGGGAAGCGGCGTCGCAGTCGGTGTGGCGTGCCCGTCGAACACCTCCTCGACGAGCCACGCCTTGTCGAGCAGTCCGGCGACCAGCCGTCGAGCGTGAGGATTGCTGAACGGCTCGATTCGCGCGTTGAATCCGACGTGGTAGAACGTTTGCGACGGTGACTCGAGGTAGTCGATCTCCGGCTCGTCCGGGATCGTATCGAGCGCGTGGGCCTCGAGCATCGATGCCGTGAGATCCGCGCCGTCGTTCGCGACGCGTTCGATCGAGGAGGCGCTCCCGGGGTCGATCCCGAACTGCAACCGCTCGATTTCGACCGACGGGAGGTCGACGTCCTCGCGGCGGGTAAAGTGATCGTCGTAGCGCTCGAGGGTGAGGTGTTCGCGCTCGCTCCGGCTCTCGAAGCGAAACGGGCCGCTGCCGACCGCCGGAACGTTGTCCATCGTCACGAGACCCCACTGCCCCTGCATCGCGGTGAACGTCTCGGTGTTCTCGGCGCGGGCGTCTACCTGTTCGCGCCAGCGATGTTCGGGGAGGACCGGGACGGTGAGGGCGCGTTCGGCGGCCTCGTAGCCGGCCGAGAACTCGAGGCGAAGCTCGCGGTCGCTCTCGACGGTAACGTCCTCGAGCGTCGAGACGTGGCTCCGGTAGCGGGGAGCCGGCGAGGTGAACTCGGCCCGGCCGAGCGCCGTGTCCTCGAGGAACCGATACGTAAAGGCGACGTCGTCGGCGGTAACTGGTTCGTCGTCGTGGAACCGACAGTCCTCGCGGAGCGTTACCGTCGCGCGGGTGATCGCGTCGTCGTCTTCCGTCTCTTCGATCTCCGTCTCTTCGATCGTCGTCGTCTCCCAGTCCTCGGCGAGCCAGGGGACGAGTTCGCCGTCGTGCTCGGTCGCCAGCGAGTCGTACAACAGATCGATCGTCGAGCCCTGCTCGCGAAGCGTCGCCGACAGCGGGTTCAGGTTCCGCGAGATTCGGGCGTCGGTGACCAGCACGCGAAGCCGATCGACGTCCTCGCTCGGCTCGAGGCCGAGGTAGCCGTGGCGGCTCTCCGGATGGTCGGCGTTCCAGCCGTCGACGCGATCGGTTCGAACCACGCGGTGTTCCTCGGGAAAGCAGATCGGATCGAACGGCTTCTCCTCGGCCAGCCCCTCGAGCAACGTCGCGATCCGCTCCCGCCGGCGCTCCCCGTCGACCCGTCGCTGGGCCTCGAGGTGACCGTCGACGGGCATGCTCGAGAAGCCGAGGGGGTTTTGCCAGCCCGATTCGTTCGCGTACGCCGAGTGGAGGGTCTCGTAGAGGAAGTCGGGGTCGTAGTCGGCGGGGTGGCGTCCGACGTAGAGATCGAACTCGTGGTCGATCAGGACGGCCTCGAGAAAGTTCGAGCGCGAGCGCATGTCGAGTGAGGCGTCAATCCCGACGGCTTCGAGGTGTTCCTCGAGGTGGCGGGCGATCCGGACGGCCTCTCTGTCGCCGTCCGCGGGAACCGTGGTGATAGAGAGCGAAAGGCGGTCGGTCTCCTGTCCGACGGCGCTCTCGACGCGATCGATACAGCCGCTGGTCGCGGTGGCGAGTCCGGCGACACCCGCTGCTAGCACCGAGCGTCGATCGATGCCGTTCGACCGAGTAGTTGACTGACGATGCATTCCGTCTTGCTATCTCGATTTGGTGTAGCTACATAACAACTTTGTGCTCTATGCGTGTCCTAAACGGGACTGTTGAGGACATATGCGGCTGATAAACGCTGTTTCATCCGTCTCTGACGTTCCGTAACATCAATGTGAAGCTGTGCGAAACGTGCAGCCATGACCGTCGCCGCCGAGCGAATCGACCGCCTTCACGGACTGGCTCGAGCGGCGGCCGCGGACGGCGACCAGGAACGAGCCCGATACTACGTTCGACTCGCACGCCGGGTCGCGGAGCGAAACCGGATCGCGCTCCCCCGCGAGTTCCGTCGATTTACCTGTGACGCCTGTGATGCGTACCTCAGACCGGGGAAAAACGCCCGTGTTCGGACTCGAGACGGCCACGTCGTCATCACCTGTGACTGTGGCACCCAGGCGAGATACCCCTACCGGGAGTAGGGCGTCCGTCCGATATTGCTAAGATTCAAACGGGTTGCGTTGCTATGCGGGGGTATGGATATCGAAGAGCGAAAGCGAAAGGCCCACGACCTGGACGTCACCGTCTGGGTCGGCAAGAGCGGGCTCGAGGCGGTCGTCGACGAACTCGACGATCAGCTTTCCAACGAGGACCTCGTGAAGGTGAAGTTCCTGCGAGCCGCTCGAGCTGGGGACTCCACCGATGAGAAAGCGACTGATCTCGCCGAGCGAGTTAACGCCGAACTCGTCGACGTCCGCGGTCACACGGCGGTTCTGTACCGATGAACGCCGCAGGAACGCTCGTCCAGGTCGAAGATATCAACGCGCTCGAGACGGCGACGCTCGTCGACATCGCGATCACGGGACTCCGGTTCCTCGCCGCGTTCGTCGTTGTGGTGATGATCGGACGGTTCGTCCTCGTGCCGCTGGTCAACCGCGCGTTCGATCGGCGCGAACTGGACGAACACGTCAGGAATCCGCTGTTGATGCTGACACGGTTCGGCATCCTCTTCGTCGCCATCGCGGCCGCGTTCGGCTTCGCCGGCTTCGAGAACTTCCTCGTGTCGCTGGCTGGCATCGCCGCAGCCGGGGCGCTCGCGATCGGGCTGGCGATGCAGAACGTCATCTCGAACTTCGTCGCGGGAATCTTCATCTACGCCGACAAGCCGTTCCGGATCGGCGACTGGATCGAGTGGGACGGCGGCGACTACGCCGGCGTCGTCGAGGATATCAGCCTTCGCGTGACCCGTGTCCGAACGTTCGACAACGAGTTGCTGACCGTTCCCAACTCCGCGCTCACCGGCGGGGTCGTCAAGAACCCCGTCGACGGGGACAAGCTCCGACTGAAGTTCGTTTTCGGCATCGGCTACGACGACGACATCCAGCAGGCGACCGACATCATCGTCGAGGAGGCAAAGCGCCACCCCGATATCATGGACGACCCCGAGCCGGCCGTCCGCCTGACCGAACTCAACGACTCCGACGTCGGCCTCCAGTCGCGGATCTGGATCTCGGATCCCTCGAGAGCCGACTTCGTCCGCATCAAAGGCGAGTTCATCACCGCCGTCAAGGGGCGCTTCGACGAGGAGGGGATCGATATCCCCTACCCGGTTCGGACGCTCGAGGGCGGTCTCGAGCTCGAAGACCGACAGACGGTCGGGCAAGCGGCCGAATAGCCGGCATCTCGGTTTTCTCGCTGTCCGTTACGGCTCGTAGACGAACGTCCGATCGCTCCAGGCCGTCGCCGACAGCGCCCCCTGTCGCCACGCGCCGCCGACGACGTAGAGGGCGCCGTCGTGGGAGACGGCGGTCGGCCCGTGCAGCGAGAGCGGGAGCTCGGGTGCGGTCGTCCACTCCTCACCGTCGAAGACCTCGTGTGTGTCGGTCGTCCAGCCCGTGAGGACCGCCGGGTCCTCGCCCCCGCCGAGGTGGAACCGGCCGCCGACGACGGCACCGGCGGTACCGCTTCGTGGGATCGGGGCTGCGTCGATCACCTCCCACGCGTCGGCGTCGGGATCGTAGGCGTCGACGGTCGGCTCGTTGTCGCCGTCCCAGCGCCCGCTGACCGTAAGAACCCGGTCGTCGAGGACCCCCGCCGCGAGGTGGTCCCGGGGCGTCGGGATCGGCTCGCCGCGGTCCCACGTCTCGCCGTCGAAGATCAGGACGTCGTGGCTGTCGGTCGTGAGCCCGCCGACGAGGTACAACCGGTCGTCGGACGCGACGAGTTCGTGACCCCAGCGGCCCTCCGGCAGGGGGTCGCGTTCGGTCCACTCGTCGGCGTCGGGATCGTACTCGAAGACGTGGTCCTCGGGGGGATCGTCGAACTCGCGGTTACCGCCGACGACGTAGAGGACGTCCTCGAGCGTCGCCGCCGCGTGGTGGTTCAACGGCTCGGGCATCGACGCCGCGTTCTCCCACTCGTCGGCGACGGGGTCGTAGACGTCCATCCGGTCCGTCGTATCGCCCAACCCCGTCAGTCCGCCCGGGACGTGGATTCGGTCCTCGAGGACCGCGCCCTTCATCTCGCCGCGCTCGGTGGGCATGGTCGCGCGCTCGCTCCAGCCCTCGCTGTCGTCGACCGGCGCGGGCCGGAACGTCCACGCGGTCGCGCCGCCGACCGCGAGCAGGCCGCCGCCGGCGATCGCGCGCCGTCGCGTCAACAGGCTGCGGTCATCGTCCTCGCTCACGAGTAAACGGTCGACGAACGGAGTGAAAGTCGTTGTCACTATCGAGCTACCGGGCGGTGAGCGCGACGGGTTGCGCCTCGGCTCACGGAACAGGTGAAATGAAGTATGAGTGTGGAGGGCCGCGGTTGCCCGGCGTTCCGGCCGGGGGAATCCCGGTTGCCTTCTCCACCCCGCGACCCGTCGAGCGACAGGTGTCCGGCGGTCCACTGCTCGCTTCCGCGCCTGATGGGCTGTCGCCGACTAACCACGATGGGGCGTCCCTGCGGACGGCCACCGTGGACCGCTGTCCCCGACGGACGAGGCTTCTCTGTTGGCTCCCGGGGCCCCGGCCGGTCTGACCGGACGCCCGCGGCGTTCGGTCCCCGCTGATGACCATAGCGCGGGTGACGAGCAGGGCCAAACTGCCCGACCTATCCATCCCTATGTAGGTGGCTGGAACTTAAGGACCTTTCGTCTCGAGTACCATCCGAACCGCCCGACTGGACGGCGATCAGGAGCGCCCGTTCAGGGGGCCGAGACCGCGGCCGAGGTGCAGATCAGTCGCTCTCGGGGCCTCGAACTCGGCCTGGGAGCCCCCACTCCTGGAGGATCGCGAGGACCGCCCAGCCGAGAACCGCGACCTCGAGGGCCAGTACGACCGGGTGGAGCGTGTGCGTAACGTCGGTTACGGGGAGGACGATCGTCACCGTCTCGAACGCCTCCCGCTCGTCCGAGGGCGGTCCGAGAAAGAACACGTAGTACGGCGTCGTGGAGAGCCCCTGGGTCGTCGCCACGTTCAGGAAGTCGGTCCCGATATGGAGTAGCCACCCCAGCGACAGCGCCGCGCCTCGTCGGCCGAACAGCCGCGTGAGCACGAGACTCGCGGGAACGGCGACCGCGATCGAGTGTGCGACGGTGTGGGTAAACGGCGTCAGGCCGAGCCAGTACAGCGGCCGATCGACGAGGTCGGGCAGCGCCGAGCCGACGACGAGGTACGCTACCGGAAACCGGCTGTAGACGCCGAGCAGATACCCCATCGCCAGGTGAGTCGGAAAGGTGAGGTGGAGCATCGGGATGACGGCTACGGAACGGCAGGCGCTCGCGGAACTTCAACCGTCGGTGTGTGAACGAGTTACGAGAAATCGAATCGGTCAGGTCGCGTCGACAGACCGCGTGGTCGTATCGATCAGGCCACGTCGTTCGCGTCGAACTCGTCGAACCCACCCGTCTCGAGCCCGGACTCGAGGTCGGCGACCGCGTCGGGCGAGATCTCCTCGAGCGCGCGCTCGAAGTGGTCGGCGGTGAGTTCGATCGCCTCGGCGTCGGAGTCCTTGCCGGCGGCCTCGCGTTCGACGTGTTCGCGGACGGCGATCGTCGCGGCCTCCCGGCAGACGGCCTCCACGTCGGCGCCGGTGTAGCCCTCGGTCTCTTCGGCCAGCGTGTCGAGGTCGACGTCCGCCGCCAGCGGCCGGTTCTGGGTGTGGATCCGGAAGATCTCCCGGCGAGCGTCCCGGTCGGGTTCGGCGACTTCGACGTGACGGTCGAGCCGGCCGGGTCGCAGCAGGGCATCGTCGATCAGCTCGGGTCGGTTCGAGGCCGCGACGACGACGACGTCCTCGAGCTCCTCGAGCCCGTCGAGTTCGGTCAGCAGCTGTGAGACGACCCGCTCGCCGACGTTGGAGTCGCCGCTTCCGCTGCCGCGTTTGGATGCGATGGCGTCGATCTCGTCGAAGAAGATGATCGTCGGGGCGTTCGCGCGGGCCTTCTCGAAGACCTCGCGGACCCCCTTCTCCGACTCGCCGACGTACTTGTCGAACAGCTCCGGACCCTTGACCGAGATGAAGTTCGACTGCGACTCGCTTGCGACCGCCTTGGCGAGCAGCGTCTTCCCGGTGCCCGGCGGGCCGTGCAGCAGGACGCCCTTCGCGGGACTGAGATCGACCTGCTCGTAGGCGTCGGCGTGTTCCATCGGCCACTGGATCGCCTCGCGGAGCCGTCCCTTCGCCTCTTCGAGGCCGCCGACGTCCTCCCAGGTGACGTCCGGGACCTCGACGAACACCTCCCGCATCGCCGAGGGTTCGACGCCCCGGAGCGCGCTCCGGAAGTCTTCGCCGGTGACCTCGATCTTCTCGAGGACCTCGGCGTCGATCTCGTCGGCCTCGAGGTCGAGCTCGGGCCGGAGCCGGCGCATGGCGGTCATCGCCGCCTCCTTGGCGAGATTCTCGAGGTCGGCGCCGACGAACCCGTGCGTGTTCTCGGCGAAGCGCGCTAGGTCGACGTCCTCGCTGAGGGGCATGCCGCGGGTGTGGATCTGGAGGATCTCCTCGCGCCCGCCCGTATCGGGGGCGCCGATCTCGATCTCGCGGTCGAATCGGCCGCCCCGACGAAGCGCGGGGTCGATCGCGTCCACGCGGTTTGTGGTTCCGATGACGGTGATCTCGCCGCGGTCCTCGAGCCCGTCCATTAGGCTGAGCAGCTGGGCGACGACGCGTCGCTCGACGTCACCCTGGACGTCCTCGCGCTTTGGCGCGATCGAGTCCAGTTCGTCGATGAAGACGATCGCGGGCTCGTTCTCGGCGGCCTCCTCGAACACCTCCCGGAGCTGTTCCTCGCTCTCGCCGTAGTACTTCGACATGATCTCCGGGCCGGAGATCGAGTGGAAGTGGGCGTCGACCTCGTTGGCGACCGCCCGTGCGATGAGTGTCTTCCCGGTGCCGGGCGGGCCGTGTAACAGGACGCCCTTGGGCGGGTCGATACCCAGCGTCCGGAACAGCTCGGGGTGGCGCATCGGCAGCTCGATCATCTCGCGGACCTGCTCGAGTTCGTCGTCTAAGCCGCCGACGTCCTCGTAGGTAACCGTCGGCGTCTCGCCGTCCTCGCCGTCGGCGCCCTCGATCGGGCCTTGGGCTTCGATCTCGAGCTGGTCGGGGGTCCGATCGACGAGTTCGATGTCGGTTCGGTTGCCGACGACGACCGTTCCCGCGGGCTCGGTGTCGACGACCGTGATCGGGAGCTGGCGGCCCGATCGGCTCGTCAGCAGGCCGAAGCCGAGCGACACCGTGAGGGTGTCGCCGGGGCTAACGGCCCGATCCGAGAGCTTCCCTCGCAGGTAGGAGCCGATGTCTCCCTGGATGCGAACGTTCTCGGGGAGGGCGACTCGAACGTGCTCGGCGGGCTCGACGTCGGCTGCCTCGACGGAGACGGCGTCGTCGATCCGGGCGCCCGCGGCCTGTCGAAGCTGGCCGTCGATACGGACGATACCCCTCCCCGTGTCCTGGGAGCGGCCGGGCCAGACCCGCGCGATGACGCGACCCTCGCCGCCCTCGATGGCGACGAACTCGCCGCTCGAGACGCCGAGTTCGTCCATTGCTTTTCTGTCGATCGATGCCAGACCGCTGCCCGCGTCTTTCCGTTTGAGTGGTTTTACTCGAAGTTGCATACGTATCAGTGATAGCTGTCGCTGTCGGCCGACGCGAACGCGATCCGCGCAGGCCGGAGTAGTCGGTTCGCCGGCGTGGAGCCGGGTGGCGGTACGGGTCGTTCGGGATGCCGAATCGGCTGCGAACGATTCGAGGCTGTTCGGGGTTACTCACCCTCGAGGGGAATCTCCTTGCCGCGGGTCGCGGGACCCGCAGCCGGGAGCGTCACCTCGAGGACGCCGTTCGTGTACGCGGCCGTGATCTCGTCGTCGGCGATGCTCTTGGGGAAGCGGAACCGACGATGGTAGGTCTTCTTCCGTCCACGACCGTCGTCGACGTGTTCGGCGGCGACGTTCAGAACGCCGTCGTCCCACGTCAGATCGATCTCGTCGGTTTCGAACCCCGGCATGTCGATCGTGAGGACGAACTCGTCCTCCTCTTCGTACAGTTCGTAGTCGTTGCTTCCCTGCTGTCCGAACAGCCGAGACGGCATCTCAAGGTTCTGGGTCCAGGTGCTTGTGGTCGGTCGGAGCACCATGGGTGGTCACCTCGTGTGCATTAGTTGCTTGTTCGCGGTTCGTAATAAGCCTTTCGGACAATGTCGGACGAGCTAGTGAAAAGGACCAATTGGGAGCGTCCCCAAGGGCCGACTATGGGACTTGGAAGCACTGCAAAGAAGCTCCAGGGGTTGTCCGAACGCGCAGAAGCAATGTACAAGCAGGTACAGGAGCTCCAGCAGCGAATCACGAACCTGGAGGAAGAAGTCGATGACACCCACGACACCGTCAACCGAATGGACCACCAGCTGACCGAGCAGCGCGAACTGCTGCTCGCGATGGCCGAGGAGCAGGGGATCGACGGCGAGGAGATCCTCGCGGACGCCGCGATCGATCAGGCCGAACTCGAAGCCGAGGACGGCACGACGGAGGAAGCCGACGGAAAGCGTCAGCGAGAGGAGACGACCGCAGAGTAGCGCCGAATCGTCTTCTGATGGACGAAATTCCCGATACAGCGACGCGATCCGGTCCTCGGGATAGTAAAACCTAACAACAGGGGTAACATTTGCCAGCACGATGACGACCCACGAGCGACCGGTGGACTCGGTGCTCGAGACGATCGGTCGGACGCCGCTCGTCCGGCTTCAGGAGTCGCCGGACGACGTGCAGATCTACGCCAAACTCGAATCGTTCAACCCCGGCGCGAGCGTCAAGGACCGCATCGGCCGCTACATGCTCGAGCGAATGCTCGAGCGCGGCGACCTGCCGGCCGGCGGGACGGTGATCGAACCCACCGCCGGCAACACGGGGATCGGCCTGGCGATCGCGGCCCGACAGCTCGGCCTCGAGGCGATGTTCGTCGTGCCCGAGCGCTTCAGCGTCGAGAAACAGCAGCTGATGGCCGCTCTCGGCGCGGAGGTGATCAACACGCCGACCGACGACGGGATGGGCGGGGCGATCGACCGCGCCCACGAGCTCGCCGCCGAACTCGACGACGCCGTCGTCCCCCAGCAGTTCTCGAACCCGCTGAACACCGAGGCTCACTACGAGACGACCGCCCCCGAGATCTACGAGGCCCTCGACGACGAGGTCGGTGCCGTCGTCGCGGGCTGTGGCACGGCCGGGACGCTGATGGGACTGGCCCGCTACGGCCTCGAGCGCGACGCGTCGACCCACGTCGCCGCCGTCGAACCCGAGGGGTCGGTGTACGGCGACCTGCTCGAGGAGGAACGCGAGGAAGGCGAGTACAAGATCGAGGGGATCGGCACCCACGACCCCTCGACCAACGAGCTGTTCGATCCGGAGCTGGTCGATATGGTTCACGCCGTCTCCGATCGGGATGCCCACGAGGAACTGGCCCGTCTCGCCCGTGAGGAGGGCCACCTGGTGGCCTCGAGCGCCGGGGCAGCCAGCATCGCGGCGAAACGGGTCGCCCGGGCGATCGCCGACGGCGACCTCGAGACCCCCCACGACACCGTCGTCACGGTGTTTCCCGACTCGAGCGAGCGCTACCTCTCGAAGGGGATCTACCGCTCGTTCGAGGAGTGGACATCCTGATCGGATCGGCCGTCCATCCGCCGCGTAGCCGGCTTACTGATAGAGCTTTTTTGCGTCGACGACGTCCAGGGTCTCGTCCTGTTCGGCCTCCCACACCCGAACGACGAGGTGCGCCTTGCAGTGGTATTCCACCATCTCCATCCCCGTCCGCTCGTTTCTGAGTACGAGCTGGCAGGTCCCCTCGTTCGAACAGTCCCCTGACCGGTCACACATTACCTTCCCGTATTCCTCTGGCCGGTAAGTCTTTGTCGGTGGTTGGGGCTTTCTACAGGCAGCAATACCGTCGCCCGCCGACCGACACAATCGGTTGCGGTCAGGCGAGATGCCGCTGGTGTTGTACCTTCAGACACTGATCTTGGACGACGGCTCGCCCGCTCTCCTCGACGCGTTCGGCCGCCTCATCGTCGCGGATCCCCAGCTGGGTCCAGACCGTCTCGATGTCGTCGCGCTCGAGGACCTCGTCGACGATGCCGGCGACCTCCTCGCTGGGCCGGAAGACACAGACGACGTCGATTTCCCGGTCGACGTCCGACAGCGCGTCGGCCGCCGGTCGATCGAAGATCTCCTCGGCGTTCGGGTTGACCGGGAGCACGTCGTACCCCTGCTCGAGGAGGTATCGAGGAACGTCGTGGGCGGCCTTGCCGGGCGTGGTTGAACAGCCGACGACAGCGATCGTCTTGCTCTCGAGCGCATCGCGGATTCGAGCGGATTCGGAGACTGGCATACCCGATGTAGCGTCGCCGGCCCTAAACGTTGCGTGGCGCGTTCAGGTTTCGAGTCCGGTCGTGCTGATCTTCGGCTCGCCGTCGTCCCCCTCCCGGACCCTGATGAGGCCGTCGAACAGCTGTTTGAGCGTGTTCATCGTCTGTTCGTCGTGGGCCGTCGAGTCGATAACGGTGATGCCCAGAGCGCCGGCACTCTGGATGCGGCCGGTGAAGACGTGGAGGAACCGGAACACGGTCTGGAGATCCGCGTACATCAGCAGCGTCGAAACCGAGGAGATGAGCACGCGGTTCCGCTCGAGCCCGCGCTCGTCGTAGAACTCCTGGAGGAACTCGGAGAGCTTGATCCCGATCCCGGTCATGTCCACCGGCGAGGAGGCGTACTTGATCCGTGGGTCGTCCTCGACGGTCCCGACGCCCCGCTGTTCGGTCACGCAGTCGACGACGCCGACGTCGGCCTCGTCCGGAAAGTTCGGGAGGATCGCCTCGGCGCCGTCCTTCGTGGTCACCGCAATCGACCCCTCGCCACGGGCTGCGCCGTTCTCGAGCAGCCCGAGCGCGAGCCCGCGCTTTCCGGTCAGCGGCGGTCCCGACACGAGCACGTTCGTTCCGGGGACGACTTCGAGATCCGGACCGACGGCAGCGAGATTGTACATACCTGACGTTTCCTCGTCGAAACGCTCCGTCCCGACGGCACTCCGGGACTGAAGCAGTTGATAAGATGGTATACTAAGGCGCGTATAGGTCTTTTGATTGATGTGTTCGGTTCGGTCGACTCAGGCGATCGTGCCGCCCTCGAGTGCGCGACCGACGATGAAGGCGACGGCCGCGAGGAACATCCCGTACTTGAGACGGGACTGGCCGGCCGTCGGATCGTCGAAGCTCTCGTAGGCCGCGTACAGCATGATCGCGTTCGCCGGCAGGACGACCGCCAGGTAGGCGACTCCGAACTCGCCGAGGGCGTACGGCAGCGGGCTCGCGAGCACGGCCGCGACCAGCAGCGCCGTCGCGACCGTCAGCGCGGGCCGTTCGCCGATCGCGATCGGCAGCGTGTTCAGCCCCTCCTCACGGTCGCCCTCGAGGTCCTCGACGTCTTTGATGATCTCACGGGTCAGCGTGGCGACGCCCGCGAGAACGAACAACACGGCCGCGGGACCGACCTCGCCGACTGCTGCGGCCCCGAACAGGAACGTACTCCCGACGAGGTAGGCCACCAGGGCGTTGCCCAGCCCGGGCAATCCTTTGAACAGCTCCGTGTACGCGACCAGCGCGAGGAGGTTGATTACGGCGATCGCGATCGCCAACCACGGGAGCACCAGCGCCAGCCCGATCGCACCCGCGAACAGCACGACGCTGAACGCGAGCGCTCCGCGAGGACTCACCGCGCCCCGCGGGATCGCCCGCTCGGGCTGGTTGATTCGGTCGATCTCCCGGTCGAAGTAGTCGTTGATCGCGTTCCCCGCACCGACCGCCAGCCCCGTCGCCGCGACGGCGGCCGTCACCTCGAGCGGGTGGCTCGTCACCCCGCCGGCGACGAACGCGCCGATGAACGTCAGCACGCTGGCGGCGATCACGTTTATCGGCCGTGTCAGCTCGAGCAACCCACGAACCGTCTCCCCCGCAGTCATGCCCGAGTCTGCTCAGGCGGCGAGGATAAACGGTCCGATCTTTACCGCCACTCCTCGAGATCACAGAGATCTGCGTCGGCGACCGAGAGCCAGGCTCCGGCCCGTTCGGCCTCGTCGGTGCCGAGCGGGACCGCCATCCAGACGTCCGCCTCGCCGTCGCCGCACAGCTCGAGGGGACGCCCCTCGGACGATTCCTCGTCGGCACTGGATTCGGGCCGCTCGCGTACCGTCATATGCGAGGGTTAGGTCTCGAGGCATAAAGAGGGCTCGAGGCGATTGCCACGCAGTGAGAACGACCGTGGGTGTGGCGGGTCGTCTCGAGGTTGGGTGAAATCGAGTGACTTATACGGAGCCGACGGAAACCAAGAGGTGAGGGCGCTTAGCTCAGTCTGGACAGAGTACTTGGCTTCGGACCAAGCTGTCGCGGGTTCAAATCCTGCAGCGCCCATCACATTCTGTTACGGTCCACATCCGACAGACAGCGTCGGGTTCCTTTTAATGACCGCGGCCATGGTCCCCGTTGATTTCGTCACGGACTGTTATGCGGGTCTATCCCGTCCTGTGATTCCGTACATCTAACCTCCACCTCATCCCACATAGAAGCCCGTACTCGTCCACTCTCTGCTACCAGTCGAACTGAAAGAAAGGCATCCGCTTTTACGTGTTTTAAACAGAACCTGCCGGTCCGGTGCTAAATGTAGCCGGTGTCGTCGCCGTGCGTTTCCCGGAGGTTCTCCAGCAGATCCCGGTGAAGCTTCCGGCGGTCCGCTTCTGATCGTTCATCGTAGTGCTTCTCGATGATCTCCTCTGAGACATCGCACCGGTCGCTGACGACGGATTTCGGTAGTCCCAGTCGCCGGAGGTGGGTGATATGGCCGTGGCGTGCCGCATAGCTGGACTGGCTTGATGGGCATTTACTGGCGTCGTGTTTCGACTGGGCGGCCGGACACGACTCGATCTGCTTGTCGTGCGGACACTCCCCGGTCACAGTACAGGGCCGGCTCCACGCATAGAACGACAGCCGCATGGCCGTTTTCGACAACCGGCCGTGTCTTGAGGCCAACAACGGCTTCCGATCATACTCATCCGTTACCGGTTCCCGTGCGTGTTCGATGTAGTCATCGAGGACGGTGGCCACCTCATCGGTGATCGGGATATCGCGTTCGCTATTTCGCCCATTTTTCAGTCGGGTCCCTTGCTCCGGGCGATGCCGGAACGCCAGATACGGTGCCTCATCGCAGTGAACATCCGTCACATCCAGAGAATGGATCGCCCCGGGTCGCCGGCCAGTCCGACAGTGCAGCAGCCAGATCACATGATCGCGGCTTGCATACCGGTACGTCTCCAGATACGTGATGATCGTAGCCACCCGTTCCGGGGCCAGTTCCGTACTCCGGACTCCATCAGTCTCTCCTAACCGGGGGATGACAACCGTGTCTGCCAGTCCAGGCCGGACCGCCTCGATCCGTTCTAGGTACCGGAGGAACGCACGGAACAGGTACATCTCGTCTCGCATTGTTTTCGGGCTCAACGATGCAATTGTGTCCGTTGCCTCGTCCCGCCGCCATACCCGGTATGTGTCAACGAGCCGGCCATCCAACTCGTTCAAATCCGCAATCTCCCGTCGGTCACAGAACTCACGGAAATACGCCAGCTTCCGGCGATACTCATTGATCGTCTTCGGGGTCACCGTGGACCCACGAGAATCCAGGTACCGGTCGATCCCTGCTGCCGGAGTAAGCGACTGCAACGTGGTAGACTGGCCGCTTAGCACCTGTTCCAGCTCCGTCAGCCGCCGATCACCACCGGTCATACGGTTACACCATCACCCTTTGTTCTGTGTCCCCCTGCTGATACCGCATCTACCAGCAAAATCCCGGTCGAACCGGTTGAACGGGCTGCTGCTTCCGCTGTCCTCTCCCCGATTCTCGATGCCGCTTCAAATCACGCAGGACACTGCCGATTCCGTACCCGTGGGACGTGACTGTCATAGCTCTGCGGCCTTTGCAGAGCCCTTGGACCGTTAGAACCGGTCAAGACGGCGGCCATCGTCGGAACCAGTTGTCCTCGATACCTCCGAGGACTGATTCACCCATGTCAGAAGGATACGGCGTTGGCGACCCGGACGAACTGGACTACAACTACGTCACCCACAAGTACGTCAACCCCTACTACGAGGAGGAAGAGTACGACTGCGACCTCCTGGACATCTAACCCCTACACAGGAGAGCTCCATCGTTACACCCTGTTCATATTTTACGCCGATGATCAGACACGTTTCACCGACACTGGAAGCGCGCCAGCCGTTCCGTCCTGGCTGCCCGTTTTGTACGCCGCGGCGGCGATGCTGGAGGCACCACAGTCCCGGTACTCAGCAACGGAGGCACCAATGACGCTGGGGCCCGTCGTGTACCCGCTTCATGCGTTCGCTGTCGTCCTGATCGTCGGGACGGTGATCGTCCTGTTGGCTCCGCGCTGGATCGCTGCCAGCATCTACGGTGCCGGCGCCTGCTGGCTGATCCTATCCCAGATCACCGTGTTCCTGTTCGGAACCCCCGGAGACCAACTGACCCTCGGGATCCAACTGGTCCTCTGGTTACTCCCCGGGACGATCCTGTTGGCCCGGACCGTCTTCGAACCGGCCGATGCCGATCACACGACCTCCGGGATGGATCCGCGCTGGGCGTTGACCGCTGTTGCGTTCCTCGGGGAACTGCTTGATGATCCTGCACCGCCTCAGCGCCCGGGGCATCGACCGGACCCGAAATCGGAGACCGATCACGAACAGCCCCCGCCACCCGCTACAGAGGATGCCCCTGACCAGTCCGATGAGGAATATACTGGGCCGCTCGATGTGATGGCAAACGATGCCCGCTGGCTGGTCAGGGTACTTACGCGGCGGTCCACCCGTGATACCGACGAGGATGAGCGGCCATGAACCCGGTAGACCCGCGGCTCCGTGATTGCGGGCATATCGGGCAGATGACGGGGATCTGCCAGTACAACGGCTGTGCCAAACAGCTGTGTCCGTCCTGTCTATACCAGTGTGATACGTGCGGTCAGACCCTGTGTCCAGCCCATAAGTATTGGCGGGACGGCGGCCGCCGTCTGTTCTGTCCGACCCACAACCGTGCGTACCTCATCAGAACCGTTGTCCGCTGGCTGCTGCCCGGTATCACCTGACCCTTCAAAACAAATCCATTGTGCCAATGACCGATAATCCACCGTTCGACCGTACCGAGACCTTTGATCAGACCGACCAGTCCCGGGTCGGGGACCGCGGTGATCCGGTGCTGACGAAAGCCCGGACTGCTACCGACCTTGAAACACTGACCGAGACGTCCGAACAGATCGCTGTCCCGCTGTGTACCTGCGGTATCCCGTACACGGCCACCCCGGAGGTGCATCGGTGCGTCCAGTGCGACAGCCTGGCGTGTCCCCGGTGTGTACTCCGGTTACATCGCCGCCAGTTTTGCCCGCAATGCGCTGAACACGTGTACGCCTTGGACAAACGGGTGTTCCTGTCGTTGCTGTTCCTCAACAAGGACGTACTCACCTTAGACGATCTCTTGCATATCGAGACCCTCGGCGATGCTCCTGTCGAGATCACGATGGACCACGCCGCGACGGTCCTGACCGACAACGGTTACGTCGATACGGACACCGGGGCGCTCACCCCGGACGGTCAGGAAGCTCTGCATGTCGGCCAACACCTCTACGGCGAGGATGGGGACGTCCAATCCGTCATCGACCAGCTCCGCGTCCAAGAAGTCGTTGACCACGGTGAGACCCCGCAGTCACTGTACGACCGAATCAGTCCCGACCAGTGATCCCATGTACAGCACACAGACCCCGTGGAAAGACCACACATCGGTAAAACACTCGGTACCCCCGCCCGCCCGGTATGGTTGACTCAACAGCGATCCCCACCGGATTACAGGACCGGGACCAGTGGGTCTGCTGGCGGACCGTACACCGCAACGGCCAGCCTACGAAAGCCCCGATCGATCCCGGGACCGGTGACTACGCTGCTGTTACCGACGAACAGACCTGGACCGCGTATACTGCTGCTTTGGACTACTACCACCACGAGGAGGTGGACGGACTCGGGTACGTGTTCACCGCAGATGGTCCCTATGCCGGGGTGGACATCGATGATGTTCGGGACCCGGAGACCGAACTGGTCGAAGAATGGGTCCTTGATGTAATGTTGACTCTGCACTCGTACACCGAGTATAGTCCCAGCGGCTGCGGCTACCACATTCTCGTCGAAGGCATCGTTCCACCGGACGGGAACCGATCCGGCCAACTCGAACTGTATGACCACGGCCGATATTTCACTGTCACCGGCGACCGCGTTCCTGGTTCCCCCGAAACGATCCAGGACCGGGACCACGCACTGACCAAAGTCCATACCGAGTACATCGCAGCAGAGACGGCCGACACTACCCCGGCACCGGACCCGTCCACAGTCACCGTTCCCGATGATGACCTGATCGAAAAAGCAATGAACGCCGCGAACGGCGACAAATTCCGCGCTCTCTGGATCGGGGATACCTCCGGGTACCGCAGCCACAGCGAAGCCGACCTCGCGTTGTGTAACTACCTGGCGTTTTGGACCGGTGGCAACCCTGACCGTATCGAAGATCTGTTCAACCAAAGCGGGCTCGTCCGCGACAAATGGCGGGACCGCGAGGACTACCGGGACCGCACCATCCAGACCGCCATCCAGGACTGTTCGTCCTACTACGACGCCTAGCCAACTTGCTACGGATTTTCGCTATCGTTCCCCTTTGAGCAAATCGTTCTTCCCTCCAGACGAGGACTTTAACGGATTAGTCTCCTGCTCGCCTGAGCTGTTATCATTTATTGTTTTAGGCTCGGATGACGATAGAACCTCAATTGTTCGATATCCCTTTTCATCTTCCCCGGTCTCAAACATCACCGTCGCCCCTTCCTTCGGGAACCCATCATGGAAATCTGAAATATGGAAAAAGATCTCTGCTTCCTCTCCGTCATCACCTAACTCGGAAGAGCTGATATACCCATGTTTCTTGTCTTTCTTGTAACAAGTTACTGTCCCCTGTTTCACCATGCGATATCTCTGTTTTCTGCTATTATAATACCTGTCTCAATTCTCTTGGTATTTGGCCGGACTGAAGCTTTGGTTCACATGCTCTGCGGTAACGGTGTCTGCCTCGGTGCGTTCACTGATCCGGCCGGCTCGGTGCAGGAGTTCGATTGCGTGCCGGCAGTCCCCACCTGTTCCGGCGACACGGTCGGCGATCCGGGCTAACGCCTCGTCGGTCACGGTATCTGGTTGGAAGGCGGCGTCTGCGCGTTGCCGGAGAATCGCGTGGAGATCGTCCGCTTTGTACGGACCGAAATAGATGGGCCGGTAGTTGAGCCGGCTTTGGCTGCGTGGATCTAACTGGATTGCGGTCGGTGGCTGGTTCGAGATGAGA